>CAVOZQ010000054.1:0-8590 GCA_963700945.1 uncultured Alphaproteobacteria bacterium | reverse complement strand
CCGCCCTGCTGGGCCTGGGCGTAGTCGCCGAAGCTGGTAGCGGCGAGTAGGGAGAGGGTGAGGGCCGCGGCGCTGAGCTTGAGGGTGGTCATCTGGAGTCTCCTCGGGGTTGGCTGGGGTGAGGTGTGCGGTTGCTCGATGGGGGGATGATGCCCGCGATCGCGCCCGGCGTAAGGCTGGGGATTTTCCAGGGTGAAGGGGGCGCTCAATCGCGCGAGGCCATGGTAACCAGGAGGCGGTTGCCCGGTCGGTTGCCGCAGGAACCGCAGACGAGGTGCCGCTCGAGATCGACGAGTCGGCTCATGGGCGGCCGGCCGCGGCCCAGCATCGCGGCATCGAGACGGGCCCGCCGGTTGCACGCCGGGCATGCCGCGATGACGCTGTGCCAGCGCCGGAGATCGGCGAGCCGGAGAGAGACGGGCGCTCGGTCGTTCTTCTTTTGTTCCATTTGCTGTCGGTAACGGTCGGCCACGCGACGTGCAAGTGTCGGATGGCGTCGCGGCACCTGCTCCCTGTGGTTCCGCGTTGTCGTCATCCCGCCGTCCGCCATGACCTGCTAGACTTATGTTCCGGTGGGACAGTCGATGGAGGGATGAATGCACCGCCTATCGAGCATCGTTCTGGGCGCCGTCCTTATCGCGTCGCCGATGGCCGTCGCTGCCCAGGTGATCGAGGATCCGCCGCCTCTCGCGTCGCTGCAGAAGCTCGACCCGGCCCAGGTGACCGTGTCGGGCATTTCTTCTGGCGGCTTCTTCGCGCAGCAGTTTCACGTCGCTTACGCCGATTTGGTGACTGGTGCCGGGGTGATGGCCGGTGGGCCCTACGCTTGCGCCGAGCAGATCCCGGCCATCCTCTCCTTCAATCCGCTGGCCCGGGTCTTCGTGGCTCTCGGTGTCTGCACCCGAAGCGGCAGGACGGCCATCGACCCGTTCGAGATCTGGCTGCCGGACGGGCCCAGCGCCGAGGCGGCGGTCGACATCACCATGGCCGAGCACGGCAAGGGCCATATCGACGATCCGGCCAATCTCGCCGACGACCGGGTCTGGCTGTTTCTCGGCGACGCCGATGGCGTCGTGCCGCTGGCGACCATGCAGGCGCTGGAGGACTACTATGAGCGCCTCGGTGTTGCGGCGCCCGAACTGCGGTTCGAGCGCGATCCGCGGGCCAATCATGGTGTGCCCATCGAGGCGTTCACCGGCACCAGCGATCACCCGGAGCGCGCCTGCGGCGAATACGGGCTGCCCTTCCTGATCGATTGCGATTTCGACGCCGCCGAGCGCCTGCTCCAGCACCTCTATCCCGCGGATTTCACCGACATGCCGGGCGAGCCGGACCCCGACCAGATCGTTGCGTTCGACCAGACCGCGTTCTTCGATTCGACTGATGCCAGCACCAGCCTCGCCGAGACCGGCTTTCTCTATGTTCCGGCAGAGTGCCTCGACGATTCGGCTTCGACAGCCGCCTGCCGGCTGCATGTCGCGTTCCATGGCTGCCAGCAATACACGGCGCTGATCGGCGATGATTTCTATTGGGGTGCCGGCTACAACCGTTGGGCCGAGTTCGAACCGGATCGTCGTTCTCTACCCGCAGACCACCGCCTGGAGCCGAACGCTCGATCCCACCGGGCTCACCGCCAACCCCAAGGGTTGCTGGGACTGGTGGGGCTATAGCGGTGCCGACTATTTCCGTCAGGACGGCAAGCAGATGCAGGCCGTCCGGAAGATGATCGACCGGCTGCTGCCGGACTGACGGCCCGGCGCACTGCGCCCTCGATCAACGGTCGATAAGGGGCTCGAGCCGCTCGAGCAGGCGGGCGGTCGCAGCCTCGTCGAGTGGCCGGGCTGGCGGCCGGCAGGCACCACACGCCACGCCGGCGGCGGCGAGGCCGGCCTTGAGTGCTGGAAAGACGCCGGCCTCCACAAGCACGGCGATGCCGGCATTGATCTCGGCCTGAAGTCGGCGGGCCCGGTCGAGTTCGCCCGCCTTGACGGCATCGCGCAGGGCGACGATGCGCCGGCCGAAGAGGTTGTAGGTGCTGCCGACCCCGCCATCCGCGCCGGCGGCGAGCGCCGGCAGCAGGAGGTCGTCGGAGCCGAACAGCACGAGCTTTGCGGGCTCTGCCGCCTTGGCGCGGAGCACGAGGCCGATATCGGCGGCGCTCAGCTTCATGCCGACGATTCCCGGCAGCGCCAGGAGATCGAGGATCTCGGCCTGCGGCAGGTTGAGGCCGGTGAGCGAGGGAATGTGGTAGAGAAAGACGGGCAGCCGGCTCGCCGCGACAAGATCCTCGAAATAGCCGCGCCGCTCGGCCGCGCTGAACGGCAGGTAGAAGGGCGGAGTCGAGGCGATCGCCGCGTAGCCGAGCTCGGCGGCTGCGGCGGTCAAGGCGCGCACGTCGGTGTGCCGCATCGCGGCCACATGGGCGATCAGCCTGGTGTTCGAGCCGAGTGCCGCCGCGACGTCGCGCAGGGCCGCGATCCGCTCGTCCAGGGTCAGGCCGTGCACCTCGGCCGTGCTGCCGCCGACGAAGACGCCGTCCATGCCGAGGCGCACCGCATGGCGGGCGAGCGCGGTTTGGGCTTCGCCGTCATAGGCGAAGGCGGCATCGAAGGCGGTTGGCAGTGCGGCATAGAGCCCGGCGAGCTCGACCATGTGTCACAGATCCTCGTGTCGATGGGTGGCGTCGATCAGGCGGGCAGGCAGGCCGGGCCCAGGGGCTCGAACGTCTTGTAGGTCAAGACGAACTCCTGATGGCCCAGGGCTTCCGATTTGGTCGGCGTGCCGCTAGCGGTCCGCTCGACCGTGGCGACGATCTCCCGGCCGACCTCGTCGAGCGTGCCGCGGCCCTCGATAATCCGCCCCGCATCGACGTCCATGTCGTCGGTCATGCGTCGGTAGGTTTCCGGGTTGGCGCAGATCTTGATGACCGGAGCGATGGCCGAGCCGACGACCGAGCCTCGCCCGGTCGAGAACAGCGTCAGATGCGCGCCGCAAGCGATCATCTCGGTGATCTCAGCATTGTCGTTGATGTTGGGAAAGCCGAAGCGCACCGGCCCGTCGCCGATCATGTCGAGCAGATAGAGGCCAGCCCTGGTCGGCCGCACGCCCGGCTTCAGCATGCCGACGATCGGCCGCGTGCCGCTCTTGGTGTAGGCGCCGATCGACTTTTCCTCGATCGTGCTCAGCCCACCTGAGATATTGCCGCCGCCGAAGCTCGATTGGTCGAGGGTGCCGTAGACCCGATGGCTCTTCGCCATGGCGGCCAGGATCGCCTGGCCCAGTTCCGGTGTGGCCGCGCGGCGCGCCATGTCCTGCTCGCAGCCGAACAGTTCGCCCAGCTCCTCGAAGATGACCTTGGCACCGGCGTCGATCAACAGATCGGCGGCCTTGCCGATGGCCGGATTGGCCGTCAGGCCGCTGGTCCCGTCGGAGCCGCCACAGATCGTGCCGACGATCAGCTCGTCCATGCCCATGGACACCTTGGGCGTCGCCGCCAGGGCGGCCAGCTGCTGCTCGACCCAGGCGCGACCGGCACCGACCGTGGCGCGGGTGCCGCCGCTCCGCTGGATCACCAAGAGGTCGACCGGCCGGCCGCTCCTGGTGACCGTCTCCTTCAGCCGCTGGCGATTGAACTCCTCGCAGCCGAGCGAGACGAGGAGGACGGCGCCGACATTGGGATGCGTCGCCAGCGCGTCCATCATGTTCTGCGCATAGGCGTTCGGGTAGCAGCCGGCGAAGCCGATGAGGTTGACGCCGCGATCCTCGAACGGTGTGGCGATGGCGCGGGCGACGTGGTGCGCACATTCGACGAGATAGGCGACGACGACGATGTTGCGGATGCCCTTGCCGCCATCGCTGCGGGCGAATGCCTGAAACGTGGTCACGCGTCCTCCTCGAAGAACATCGAAGCGTTCTGGATATAGTCGCTCTTGAGGTTGTGGACGTGAACGAGCGCGCCGGCGGGGATGGCTGCCGTCGTGCTGCCGATCGGCACGCCGAACTTGCGCACCCTGGCGCCGGAATCGAGATCGTCGATCGCGAGCTTGTGGGCGAAGGGGATCGCCTCGCGGACGATCACCGCCCGGCCGCCCACCTCGATTGCCTCGCCCGGATCGAGCTTGCGCAGCGCCACCACCACGTTGTCGTCAGGAGCGAGTTGGAGCACGCCGGCGCCCATCAAGCTCAGGCCCCGCCATTCAGGCTCGCACGCAGCGCGTCCGCACCGGCGGCGAGCCAGGGCTGCAGCGCCGCAGCCAGGAATCGGACACCCATCGCCGCGTACCGACCGGCGTTGCGATTGCCAATCAGCGTCGTGCCGGCGTGGCGGCCCGCCGCCATGATCCGCCTCAGCGTCTCGTCGATGGTCCGCTGCACGTCCGGGTGCTCCGGCTGCCCGATCAGCCCCATGGAAGACGCGAGATCGGACGGGGCCACGAAGAACACGTCGATGTGGTCGACAGCCAGAATTGAATCGAGGTTGCCGACCGCCTTGATGTCCTCGATCAGCGCGATCAGCAGCGTATGGTCGTTCGCCACCTTCAGGTAGTCGGGGACGCCGAAGCCCTGCCGGCTGGTGAAGAGGCCGCGCTTGCCGATGGGCGCGAACTTGGCCGCCTCGACGAGCCGCCGGGCGTCCTCGGCCGTGTCGACATGCGGCACGCAGATGCCCTGCGCGCCCAAGTCCAACGTCCGGTAGATCGTGCCGTAGTCGATCGCGTTGACCCGGACGATCGAGGTCATCCCCCAGAGGTCGCAGGCTCGGGTGAGGTCGCCGATCCGGCCGAAGTCGACCGGGCCGTGCTCGGCCTCGAGCCAGATCGCGTCGATGCCCAAGGGCCCCACCAGATCGATCAGATCGGGATTGTCGAGCCCGCCGAGCGACAGAACCGTGGCGCCTGCCTCGAGCTTTGCCTTGACGCGATTGGGGCGGATTTTGGTCATCGCATCGGCCCTGTCTTGGACGGCAGCCTGTCGGGAAAGCGGTGATAGCGCTGCGCTTGCCCGGAAGCCACAATCAATTGACAACCTGTCGCACGCTGCGAATAGTGCCGCTCTCACTTGTCCGCAAGACGCCGTCTGGGCCTTTAGAGCACCGGCGGCCGACCAATAACGGGAGGCAACGATATGCGGACCATCCGGCGGCTGACTGCGGCGCTTGGCGCTGCTGCGGCACTCGTCTTGGCGCTACCTTCCGAATCGGTCCGAGCGCAGAGCGCGCTCGCCGAATCCGGGCTCATCGGCGAGCTCGAGGGCGTCACCATCATCACCGATCCAGCCCAGTGGCCGACATCGTTCAGCGAGGCGCCGTCGCTGGCCGAGAAGGTGGCCGCAGGCGAACTGCCGCCCGTCGAGGAGCGGCTGCCCGAAGACCTCATGGTCATCCAGCCGGTCGACGGAATCGGCCAGTATGGCGGCACCTGGCGCCGCGGCTTCACCGGCCCCGGCGACAACGAGAACGGCAACCGCATCCAGTCCTCCGATCGCCCGATCCTGGTCGATCATACCGGTGCGGTCCCGCGCCCGTCGCTGGCCAAGGGCTGGGACGATGAGCGAGGACGGCAAGACCTTCACGCTCGATCTGCGCCGCGGCCTGAAATGGTCCGACGGCGATCCCTTCACCGCCGACGACTTCGTCTTCTGGTTCGAGGACATCTACGGCAATCCCGGACATCGTGCCGACGCCGATCCCCGACATGACGCCCGAGGGCCAGCCCGGGCGGATCGTCAAGGTCGACGACTACACCGTCAATTTCGAGTTCGACGTACCGTTCTTCCTGTTCGAGGAGCTGATGATGGGCGACACGCTCATCGGCGGCGGCCAGGCGGTGCGGCAGTCCGACAAGCGCAGCCACGGCGGCTACGCGCCGGGCCACTACCTCGCGCAGTTCCTGCCCCAGCGACGACGAAGTCGGCCGAGGAGCTGGACGCCGAGGCCAGGCCGAAGGCTTCGACAACTGGGTGGCGCGCCTGCACTTCAAGAAGGACTGGACGCTCAATCCCGAGCTGCCGGTGCTCGGTCCGTGGCGGACGGTCCAGCCGATCAACAACCCGAACTGGGTGATGGAGCGCAATCCGTACTACTGGGCGGTCGACACGGAAGGCAACCAGCTGCCCTATTTCGACGGCGTGGTCATGTCGGTGGTCGAGAACCTCGAGGTCCTGAACCTGCGCGCGATCGCCGGCGACTACGACCTGCAGGAGCGCCACATCGATCTCGGCAAGCTGCCGGTGATTCTCGAGAACCAGGAGGCCGGCGACTACACCGTCCATCTCGATCTGGCCTTCAACGGTGCCGATGCGATCTACCAGTTCAACCAGACCTACGACGCCGATCCGGAGATCGCGAAGTGGCTGACCAACGCCGACTTCCGCCGCGCCCTCTCGCTCGCCATCGACCGCGATCAGCTCAACGAGACCTTCTGGCTCGGCGTCGCCACGCCGGGCTCCGCCGGCACCGGGCGAGAGCCTGCCCTACTTCCCGGGTGAGGGCTGGCGCGAGAAGTGGTCGACCTATCGATCCCGAGCAGGCCAATGCCAGATGCTCGACGCGATCGGGCTCACCGAGAAGGACTCCGACGGTTACCGGCTGCGCACCGACAACGGCGAGCGGCTGCGGCTCGAGGTCCAGGCGGTGCAGGCCTTCCTGCCCTGGCCGAAGATCAGCGAGATGGTCGCCGACCAGTGGCGCGCAGGTCGGCATCCAGGCCGACGTCAAGGACACCGAGCGCTCGCTCGCCTTCACCCGCACCCAGGCCAACGAGCACCAGATCATGGTCTGGAACAACGGCGGCACCGAGCTGCTCTATCTGTTCCCGCGCCACGCCATCCCGGTCGACCCGACCGAGGCGTTCATGGGGCCGGAGTTCGCCAAGTGGTACGCCTCGGACGGCGACCCAGGGCCGTGCGCCCGAGGACCCGAACATGATCGAGATCCTCGAGCTCTTCCGCAGCGCTGCCGGCCAGAAGTCCGAGGAGCGGATCGAGACCGCCAAGGAGATCTGGGAGATCCTGATCGACCAGCAATACGGCATCGGCACCGTCGGCCAGTCGCCGGCGCTGATGGGCGTGCGGCTGGTCAGCAACAAGCTCGGCAACATCCCGTCGCGCAACTGCATCGCCCAGCACTGCCGGACGCCGGGCGGCGCGCATCCCGAGACGTGGTACTTCAAGGAGTGAGGCGTCGAGCGCCACGCGCGCATCGTCGCTGCTTCCGATCTCGCTCCCTTCCCGCTTGCGGGGAGGGAGCATCCCGGGCCGTCTAGCCCGTGATCACCTACATCACCCGGCGTCTGATCCTGGCGCTCGTCACCTGCTGGGCGATCTCGGTCATCTCCTTCGTCATCATCCAGCTGCCGCCCGGCGACTTCGTCAACAGCTACATCGCCAATCTCTCGGCCTCGGGCTCGATGGTCAGCGCCGCCGAGGCCGACGCCATGCGCGAGCAGTACGGCCTCAACCGGCCGATCTGGGTGCAGTACGGCAAGTGGATGGGCCGGGTCCTGCAGGGCGACTTCGGCATGTCGATGGAATGGGGCCGGCCGGTGACCGAGGTGATCGGCGACCGGCTCTGGCTCACCATCGTCATCTCGCATCGCCGCCATCATCCTGACCTGGGGCATCGCCCTGCCGATCGGCATCTACTCCGCCGTCCGGCAGTACTCGATCGCCGACTACATCTTCACCTTCGTCGGCTTCATCGGCCTCGCGGTGCCCAACTTCCTGCTGGCGCTGATCATCATGTATCTGGGTTTCAAGTATTTCGGCGCCAACATCGGCGGGCTGTTCTCGCCCGAGTACGAGCTGGCCCCCTGGTCCTGGGCCAAGATCTGGGACCTGACCAAGCATCTGCCGCTGCCGGCCCTGATCCTGGCCCTCGCCGGCACCGCCCAGCTGATCCGCATCATGCGCGCCAACCTGCTCGACGAGCTGCGCCGGCCCTACGTCACCACGGCCCGCGCGCGCGGTCTGCAGGAGTGGCGGGTGATCATGAAGTATCCGGTGCGCGCCGCGCTCAACCCGTTTGCCAGCACCATCGGCTACCTGCTGCCGTTCGTGGTCTCCGGCAGCATCGTCGTCTCGCTGGTGCTCATCGCTGCCGACGGTGGGGCCGCTCCTGCTGCGCGCGCTGGTGGCCCAGGACATGTTCCTCGCCGGCGCCATCGTGCTGCTGCTCGGGCGTGCTGACCGTGATCGGCACGTTCATCTCGGATCTGATGCTGATGTGGATCGATCCGCGCATCCGCTCGGGCATGCACGGATGAGCACGGCGGCACCTACGGCAGCAGCGGCGCCGGTGACGACGGCGGCCGAGGAGAAGGTCGCGGTCGCCACCCAGCTGCAGCTCACCTGGTGGCGCTTCCGCCGGCACAAGGTGGCCGTGGCCAGCGGCGTCATCGTCGCTTTCTTCTACCTGATCGCCATCTTCGCCGACTTCCTCGCCACCAATCGATCCCTATTCGACCTAGCCGCCCGCAGCTACATCCCGCCCCAGGAGATCCACTGGTTCGACGAGGACGGCAGCTTTCGGCCGCATGTCTTCGCGCTCAAGGGCAAGCGCGACATGAAGACGTTCCGCCTCGTCTACGTGGCC
>CAVOZQ010000053.1:0-5101 GCA_963700945.1 uncultured Alphaproteobacteria bacterium | reverse complement strand
TCGGTTCCGACGCGCGAAGCTGCTCGGGCAACTCTATCATCGACAAGGCTGCCGCCTGGATGGCCTGGGCATCGCCACAGACCAGACCGGCATAGCGCCGCTCGACTGCATTCAGCTCCCGCAGGTAGGCGCCGAGCGAGATGTCGCAGACTGCAGCCATGGTGGCCCTGGCCTGCATGTCGTTCATCGTCCGGCGCTTCTCCGCCGCCGTAGCCCCGAGCATCTTGACGTCGCTGCATGCCCCGAGCAGCAACATCGCCAAGAGGGCGATCCACGCACGCATTCATTCAGCTCCTGCAAAGCCTACCAAGCAATATAGGTATAATAACCTATTTCTTGATAAGCTTGCAACCCTTACAGGGCTGCTCGCAGCGCCTTCATGTGGTTGATCAACCCATTGGTCGAGCTGTCATGGCCATCGACCGGCGCATCGTCACCGAGTTCCGGCAGGATGCGGCCCGCAAGCGCCTTGCCGAGCTCCACCCCCCACTGATCGAAGCTGTTGACGTCCCAAATGACCCCTTGGGTGAAGATCTTGTGCTCGTAGAGAGCGATCAGCGTGCCGAGCCGGAAAGGCGTGAGCCGGCGATAGAGAATCGACGTCGAAGGCCTGTTGCCGGTGAACACCTTGTGCGGCACCAGCGCCTCGAGCGCCGCCGATGCCCTGCCCTGCCCTGCCAGCTCGCCCCGCACCTCATCGACCGTCTTGCCAAAGGCCAAGGCCTCGCTCTGCGCGAAGAAATTGGCGAGCAGCTTCTCTTGATGATCACCCAAGGGTGTCTGGCTCTCGACCGCGGCGAGGAAGTCGCACGGCACGAGGCGCGTACCCTGATGGATGAGCTGGTAGAAGGCATGCTGGCCGTTGGTACCGGGCTCACCCCAGACAATGGGGCCCGTCTGGTAGTCGACCACCGAGCCGCCGAGCGTCACCGACTTGCCGTTGCTCTCCATGTCGCCTTGCTGGAAATACGCCGGGAACCGCGCAAGATGCTGATCGTATGGCAGAATGGCCAAGCTTTCCGCGCCGAGGAAGTTGCTGTTCCAGATCCCCACGAGCGCCATGACCACTGGCAGGTTCTCGGTCAGGGGTGCCGACGCGAAATGCCTGTCCATGGCATGTGCGCCCTCTAGCAGCTCCAGGAACCGCTCGAACCCCAGATAGAGTGCGATCGAAAGCCCGATCGCCGACCAGAGCGAGTAGCGTCCCCCGACCCAGTCCCAGAAGACGAACATGTTCGCGGGATCGATCCCGAAGCTCTCGACCGCCGATGCATTGGTCGAGACGGCGACGAAATGTCGGCCGACCGCTGCCTCGTCGCCTCCCAATCCGGCGAGAAGCCAGGCCCGTGCCGACTGTGCGTTGGTCATCGTTTCCTGGGTCGTGAAGGTCTTCGACGCCACGATGAAGAGCGTGCGTCGGGGATCGAGCCCTTCGAGCGTATGGTGAAGATGAGCGCCGTCGACGTTCGAGACGAAATGCACCGCCAGATCTGCACGGGCGTAGGGCGCGAGAGCTTGGCAGACCATCAAGGGCCCGAGGTCGGACCCACCAATGCCGATATTGACGATGTCAGTGATCGTCTCGCCCGTATGGCCGCGCCAATCGCCGCCCCTGACGGCCTCGCTGAAGATCCGCATCTGCTCGAGCACGGCCTCGACATCCGGCATGACGTCACGACCATCGACCATAACGGGCGTGCCGGCGCGGTTCCTGAGCGCGGTGTGCAGCACCGCCCTGCCCTCGGTCGCGTTGATCTTCTCTCCTTCGAGCATCGCATCGCGCCGGTCTTCGAAGTCGATCGCCTGGGCGAGATCGACGAGCAGCCGCATGGTCTCCTCGGTGACCCGTTGTTTCGACCAGTCGATCAGGAGGTCGTCCAGCCGACCCGAGAAGCGTTCGAACCGCGCTTCGTCCTGCGCGAAGAGATCACGCAAGCTGGTCTTGCGCAGCGCCTCGGCATGCCGCTCCAATGCCTGCCAAGCCGCTAGATTGCGTCTGCTACCCATCGCTCCACCTCCGCTGCCCTCGAGTAGAGATCGTTCTGCGGCCGATGGGTCGAGAGATCAACGGAAGCGACGAGGATCATCGTCGAATGCGCGACGATCCCCGTCACGGAAGAACGCCAAGCCTGCCAGCGCGTAGTTTTTCAACCGGTGCAGACGCGCCAAACACAGGATAGCAGAACCGATATGCCGCCAGGATGCCGCATCCACGGTGATCGACAGCTTCCCGAGAACGGTGAGGCATTACGGGCCTATCTCGACGCCTGGCTACACCACTTCAACCGCGAGCAGCCGCATCTGGGCTCCGCAAGCAGGGCCGAAGACCGTGGGAAACGGCTCAACGTTTCGTCACTCAAGAGGGTTAAGTGGACAATTGAAGAGCTATCTGACCCAGCCGGTTGACAGGGGTGCTCAGAAGGCAATTTCTCCAGATCTAGCCGGTGAGCTCCATCGGAAGATGGCTTTTCAGGTATGTTCGATTGACGAGAGGTGTTGCCACGCAGCGACGGCGAATGCCAAGCACCGGCAGGCCGCTGCACTAAAGCCTTTGGTCAGCGATCTCCACGGTATACATTATCGGCCAAGTGAGGGTCGGTGTGCCTCCGCCGGGTCATTCCGGTCGCAAACGGTAGATCGGATGGCCGATGAGCAAAAATCGAAAGACAGAACGTAGCTCGGAGTGATCCGTCGAAGGCACTCTTCGACGACAACGAGATGATCGACGTCCTCGGGATTTTTGGTGCACTCCGCCGCCGTAAGTGGACAATTGCTATCATTACGGTCGTCGGCGCGGTCTCTGGCTATCTCTATGGCGGCTCGTTGGTTCCAATCTATTACGCTAGCGCAACGCTTCTGGTCGAACCGACCCAGACAGGCATCGACGATTTCGAGCCGACGACAAGCGGTGTCACCACGGACTTCAATGTCATTGCCACCCAGATCCGGCTTCTCCAATCACGCAGCTATCAAGCCCGTGTCATGGAGGATTTGGGCCTATTCGAGGATCCCGACTTCAACGCGGCGCTCCGTGAGCCGGAGGAGAGCCTACTCGACAAGCTGCCGCTACAGTTTCTGGCCGAACCACTCGATCTCTTCGCCGATTGGTTGCCGGGCGACTGGCTGTTTGCACGTGGCACGGCCCAAGAACAGGCCGAGATGCTCGAAAGCATGGCACCGCGCATCGAACGCGAACGAGCGCTCGATGCCTTCAGCAGCAACTTGGAGCTACTGAACGATCCCGCGGCTTATGTCATCAATATCGGCTTCAATTCGCCGGACCCGGAGAAAGCGGCGCACATCGTCAATCGCATTGCCGAGATGTATGTCGACGATCAGCTGAACAGCAAGGTCTTCGCCACCGACCGAACCTCGAGCTGGCTGGAAGAGCGCCTGGCCGAGCTGGAGGTCGAGCTACGTGAAGCTGAGGAACGGGTAGCCGAGTTCCGTTCCAACAACCTCATCGGTGACGGCAGCGGCATTACCCTGAATCAGCAAGAACTCTCTGATCTCAACCGTGATCTCATTGTCGCACGTGGCGAGATGTCCGAGACACAGGCAAAATTGCGATTGATTCGTGAGCTTCGCAATGCCGGCAGAGGTATCGATTCCATCGCCGAGGTGGTCAACTCGCCGCTGATCATCAGTCTACGTCAAGAAGAGACGCAATTGTTGCGCGAGAAAGCCGAGCTCTCGACCCTCTATGGTGAACGGCATCCGCGGATGGTTCAGCTGCAAAACGATCAACTCAATCTCGCTGAGAAAATCGACTTCGAGATCGAACGCGTGGTCCGTACCCTGGAGAATGATCTCCAAGTCACGGCGACCCGCATCGCCACGATCGAATCGCAGCTCGGTGCGGTGAAAACACAGAATGTCAGCGATCAAACGGCAGAAGTCCGGCTCGCCCAGTACGAACGTCAGGCGGAATCAATTCGTACCATCTACGAGAATTTCCTCAACCGCTTCAAAGAGACCAGGGAGCAACTCGAGATCGTGCAGCCGGATGTGCGCATCGTCTCCATGGCAAACCCGCCGACATTGCCTTCGACACCCAGCAAGAAGATCTTCGCAGCCGGCGGGCTCGTGGTCTCGTTCGGGATCGCTGCCCTTTTGGCGATCGTGCTGGATCGAATGGATCGTGGCATTCGCAGCGCCAAGCAGATCGAGAGCCGACTTGGCCTGTCGACCCTCTCTCTCGTGCCTCTCCTCGATAGGCGCCAAAAGAACCAGAAACCGTATCAATACCTGATGGAGAAACCGCTGTCGGCCTATGCCGAAGCTCTGCGCAGCGTCTATATGGCTGTGAAGCTTTCCAACGTCGATCGTGAACCCAAGGTCGTGCTTGTCACCTCGTCACTGCCGCAGGAGGGAAAGACGACCTTCGCCGTAAGCCTCGCCACGTTCGCCGCGCGTTCGCACAAGCGGGTTCTGGTAATTGATCTCGACCTTCGCCATCCGAGCGTTCATCGCGAGCTCGGATGGCAAATCTCGGGCGGACTCGTGGAGTACATGGCCGGCGAGCGTGCGCTTGAGGAAGTCATTCATCACGACCTTGAGACCGGACTGCACTTCCTGCCCATCAAGGGGCAAACCACCAATCCGACCGAGCTACTCGACAGCCAGAAGATGCGGCTCTTGATTGAATCCTTGCGTGATTCCTATGACTATATAGTGCTCGATTCGGCGCCTTTGGCGAGTGTCACCGATACGCGGATCGTGGCGCTATTTGCAGACAAGCTGATCTACTGCGTTCGCTGGGGCCAGAATATGATAGGTGCCGCCGAGGACAGCATTCGTGGCTTGCGCGAGGCGAATATCGAGCCGGTTGGTGCAGTATTGACCATGGTAAACATGAAAAAGCATGCACAGTACGGCTATGGTGATATTGGTCAGTATTATACACAAAATCAAAAGTACTATGTTAATTAGATTCTAAAACAAATGACTATCGGCTGGCGTCGGTAGATTTGGTGAGGTGGGTTTCGAGAAACTGGAGCGTCACGTCGTCGGTGATGTTGCGGCTGGTGGTGGAGAAGTAGCCGCGGGCCCTGAAGGGGCAGCCCCAGTAGCACTTACGCGTCCACTTAACCTTCCGTAA
>CAVOZQ010000052.1:0-15876 GCA_963700945.1 uncultured Alphaproteobacteria bacterium | reverse complement strand
TCGGGTTTCGTTAGCTTGGTATTGTGCATATGCAAGGGATTGGTCGGCCGTCGATGCTGTAGCATCAACAAATTTGGGTCCACGAGACACGACAAGCCGTTTCCGTCGTCGCGCACCTGATAGCGACTAACCGCACGCCCAGGGCCCGCATCGCCTTCGTCGCCGTCGCCCGCTCCGGATTGGGGTCATCGCTGACTGCCCGGTAGAGCGCCCCACGGCACCCGTCCCGCCTCACAGCACCTGCTACGTCATGCCGTTGGCCCGTTCCGCCTGAAAGAGCGCAAATTGCGTCTCGTGCTGCACCCTGAGAAACCACAGATTGCCCTTCGCGAAAAGAGCCTTCGCCCTGCCACGTTTTGCGTCGTCCCGCACGGCCCCGCGCACTGCCACCTCAAGCCTCGCCTGCCGCCACATGGCGCTGCTTGGCGGCGGCGAAAGCGAGGCCCACCCCGAGCACGATAACGCCGCCGGCCAGGATGGCCGGCGAGTAGCCGACGTGCGGGGTCAGCGCCGCGAACAGCGCCACGCCCGAGGCCTGTCCGGTGAACAGGCAAAAGGCGAAGAGCGAGACCGCCCCGCTGCGGTCGTCGGGCACCATCTGGGTGGCGTTCGCCTGCAGCGTGTTGTGCAGCATCATGTAGCCGAGCCCGGCGCAATAGGCGCCGACGACCACCAGGGCCATCATCGGCGACAAGGCAACCAGGGCGAAGCCGACCAGGACGACGGCGCCGCCGAGCCGCGCGCAGCCGAATTCGCCGAGATTCCCGATGATCCGCCCGGCCAGGAGCGCGAAGGTCAGGCTGCCCAGCCCGAAGCAGCCGAGCACCGCGCCGATGCCGAGATTGCCGAGCCCGTGCTCCTTGGCCAGCAGCACCCCGATGAAGGGGATGATGCCGAAGACGGCGCCTTCGATCGCCACCGCGACCAGCACCACGCGCGGCCATCGCTGGCGCAGGATCCGTGCATACTGGAGCAGCGGGTTGACCACGGCGTCGCTCCTGGGGCCCGCCTGTGCGGCGAGCTTGGGCAGATGCAACCAGAGGCCGCAGGTCACCAGGGCGAGGCCGAGCGACAGGGCCGCGAAGATGAGCCGCCAGTCCATGTAGTGCGCCAGCGTGCCCGAAAGCGCGAAGCCGGCGATCGAGCCCAGGATCGCCCCGGTCATCAGCCGGGCGAGCGTCGTCTGCCGGTGGGTGTAGGGCACCGTCTGGCCGATGAAGGCGATCGACATCGGCACGATGCCGCCAGCGGCAAAGCCGGCAAGCGCGCGTGCCGCGACCAGCTGGTCCAGGCTGACCACGAAGGCGCAGAGCAGCGAAAAGGCGGCCGCCAGCGTGCAGCCGATGGTCGCCGTCTTGAAGGTGCCGAGGCGGCTGCCGATCGGCCCGAAGAGGAGCTGGCCGATGCCGTACGACACGGCATAGGCGATCACCGGCCCCGAGGCCTCGGCGACACTGACGCCGAAGCTCCGCGCGATCTCCGGAACCAGCGGATCGCAGGACCTGAGCAAGGCGATCGAGAAGAAGCCGGCCATGCTCAAGAGCGCAATCGCCGGCCCGCTGTCGGGACCAACGGCCGCTTCGGGTATCGCCTTCATGCCGGGCTCGCCATGTCGAGCATTCGTCCCCGTCTTGCCACCAGCATCGGCGCCAGCGGCCTGCGCTGCACCCGCAGGGCAGGCGGCACATCGGCGCCCCTCCGCCCGAGCCCCAGCCGGATCATGAGCCCGCCGAACCCGCCCGCAACCGCGCGCCGACCCCTCGGTGAGCGGTCGCCAGTGCCAAGCAACCGGGCCTCACGAGCCCTTACAGCGGTTCGGCAACACGCGCCAGATCGCCGGCGGAGCCGGCGCGTCCTTCCTCGACCATGTCCTCTCACGCAGGGGACCGCGCGCCGCCGACAACCGCCCGCCCGGCGCCCGCTTGGACGTCATCACCGTCACCAGCTCCGGATTCCCGTCGGCACCGAGCGCCCGCTCGAGCGCCTCGCGCGCAACCCACGCCGCCCGATCGAAAGCGTGCGTTCGGCAGCAGGACCAAGCCCGGCCAAGGCGTCTGCAGCAGCCAAACTGGCGTGAGCGGCTGCCCGGCCCCGCAGAATAAGCCGCCTGCATAACTGGACAGACCGCCGCCGGCGGCCCACTGTCGCGTCAATAATCGCCAAAAGCCGAGGGAGGCTGCCATGCTCGTGACGGACCGGATCAAGGCGTTGTCGCGGCGCAATCTGCTGGCGACGAGCGCGGCCGGCGGTGCCGCCATGGCCGCGACCGCGGCGGGTGCCGCCACCTTCGGCAACCCGAACCAGCCGCCGCAGGGCGCGGTCAACGTCACCGACCCCAGGACGCTCGAAATCCACGGCCCGCACGACGCCACGCTCGCCGGCACCGAGCCCTCCTTCCTGTCGCCGCCGCCGACCGACGTCGGCAGCTCGCCGCAGTTCTGGTCCTCGTTCAACCTCGCCCCGCGGCGGATCCAGGACGGCGGCTGGGGCCGCCAGGTCACCCAGGCCGACTTTCCGATCTCGACCGAGATCTCGGGCGTCAACATGCGCCTCGCCGCCGGCGGCATCCGCGAGCTGCACTGGCACCAGCAGGCCGAGTGGGCGATCATGACCTACGGCCATTGCCGGGTCACGGTCCTCGATGCCCAGGGCCGCCCCGCGGTCGCCGACGTCGCCGAGGGCGATCTCTGGTACTTCCCGGCCGGCCTGCCCCACTCCCTGCAGGGCCTCGGGCCCGACGGGGCCGAGTTCGTGCTCGCCTTCGACAACGGTGCCTCGTCCGAGTTCAACACCCTGCCGGCGACCGACTGGCTGGCGCACACCCCGCCCGACGTGCTGGCGCTCAACTTCGGCGTCCCGGCCAACTCCTTCACCAACATCCCGCTGCAGAACCGCTGGATCTTCCAGAGCGAGGTGCCGGGCCGCTGGCCGAGGTGCAGGCTGCCGCCCAGGGCGGCGCCGGGCAGCCCGACTTCCCGTTCACCTTCTCGCTTGCCAAGGAAATGCCCGCCAGCGCCAACCGCGGCGGCGAGGTGCGGATCGCCGACAGCAGCAACTTCCCCGTCGCAACGACCGTCGCCGCCGGCCTGGTCACGATCAAGCCCGGCGGGATGCGCACCATGCACTGGCACCCCAACGCCGACGAGTGGCAGTACTACCTCAAGGGCAGCGGCCGGATGACCGTGTTCAACGCCGGCCCCTCGGCGGTCACCGCCGACTTCCACCCGGGCGACATCGGCTACGTCAAGAAGGGCCTCGGCCACTACGTCCAGAACACCGGCACGGACGATCTCGTCCTGGTCGCCGTCTTCCGCGCCCCGCGCTACGAGCAGGTGGGCCTGGCCGACTGGCTCGCCCACACCCCGCCCGAAATGGTCGCCGCCACCTTCAACCTCGACCCCGCCGTGGTGGCCGAGTTCCCCAAGAACGGCCCGGATTTCATGCCGGCGTGAGCGGCGATGCTGCAATCGCGGCGATGAACAGCCCGCAGGCGAGGGTGCAGGCGACCGTGCGGACATGGTTCCAGCGCGTCCAGACCCGCAGATAATGGCTCCAGACATCGCCGGCTTCGGCATGTCCTCGATCGACCGCGTCGAGGGCATTGTTGAGCGGCACGTTGCAGACGACGGTGCAGAGGAACATGCCGACCACGTAGGTGACGCCGCCGGCAAGCATCGCCGCCGCCCCAGGCTCGCCCCAATGCACGACCGCCACCACGGCGAGCGCCAGGCTCGCAATGCTTGTTGCAAAGAACAGCGGCATGAACAGCGAGCGCAGGATCACCCGGTTGATCGACTGCATGGCGCCGATGCCTTCGGCCGCCGGCATCCGTGCCAGGGCCGTCATGACGAAGGCGGAGAAGGTGAAATAGACCCCCGCCATCAGGCCCGCGCCGATGGCCGCGAACCAGAGGGTCAAGGCAATGATCGCTTGGCTCAAGAATCGCTTGCTCCCGCTGCACGGGCCCGTGGTGATGCAAGAGGCGTCGGGTGGATGTCATCGCCGATCAGCCGGTGCTGCACCAGACCGAAGGCGCCGGGCCGGTGAAGCTGGTCATGTGCGGCTGCCCGCCACCCTGGACATCGTCTGGTCGGCCTTTGGTGGCGGCAAAGAAGGATTTCTGCTACCATAACAAGCTTACTAAATCAGGGAGGGACAAACCCATGCACATGGTAACGCGAACTTATTCGGGCGCCGGTGCCAAGGAGCTGTTCGATCTCCTCGAGCAGCGCAAAGGCGACGTCAAGGTCGTCATCGGCGCCGTCCACGGCATCAAGTCATATGCCATGGCGCGCACGCCCGGCGGCGGCCAGACCGTCACGATCTGCAACGACAAGGCGGGCACCGACGAGAGCGTCAAGGTCGCCGCGGCGTGGATCCGAAGGAACGCCCCGAACCTGAAAGTGGAGCCGCCGGTGATCGTCGAAGGCGAGGTCATCGAGACCTTGAACTAGCCTGCCCACCCGCACCTACCCCGCCGACCCGTCACCACGCTCGCGACGCCCGGGCGCGGTGACTGTCCGCGCGGCCGAAACGGGACCGCTTCCTTCCATACAGGTCGCCGCTGGATCTCCCGCATTTATTGCTCCTGTATTATGAAGTAAGAAATAATTTCGACAAAAATAATTCTCTATGATTAATTAAAATAGCTGCTACAATGAACCTCTAGAAATAAAAAGAAGGAAAAAACTATGCATATGGTGACAAGAACTTATTCGGGTCCCGGCGCCAAAGAGCTGTTCAATCTGCTCGAGACGCACAAGGCCGACGTCAAGACCGCCCTGGGTGCCGTCCACGGCATCAAGTCATACGCCATGGCGCGGACGCCTGACGGCGGCCAGACCGTGACGCTCTGCAACGACAAGGCCGGGACTGACGAAAGCGTCAAGGTCGCCGCGGAGTGGATCAAGAAGAACGCCCCGGACCTCAAGGTCCAGGCACCCGTGGTCGCCGAGGGCGAGGTCATCGAGACCTTGAACTAGCAGCCGCACCAGCGCGCAGCCCAAAGCTGCCCGCTGCTACCGCCCACGACCGCTCACCGCGCTTGCAACCAGCAGGCGCGGTGATTGGTCGTGCATGGCTCAACCGGCGCCGGCAACAACCCGAACCGCCGCCGCAGCAGCCCGACGCCATACCTGCCTGCATCGGACGCCGATCACCCGTCGCCTGCCGCGACCGGACCCGGCCCCGACGGTGGACGCCTGCCGCGTGAGCCTCTATCCCGTTCGTCCACGATCGAGCGGTCAAGCGGGAGACGCGCGATGCGGATGATGGCCGGGTTGGCGTTGCTGGCAGTCCTCCTGGTGGGGGCAGAGCGGGCCGGGGCGCAGGCCCAGTCGCCGGCCTACCCCGTCACCTTCGGCATGCAGAGCGTGCTGGAGACCTATTTCGGTGAGACTGGCATCGTCAGCTTCGGTGAGTACGACGCCGCCTTCGTGCCGGAGAGCGGGCTCAACGCCGAGGTGGTGCTCGCCGACGCCGAGGGAACCATCCTCGCCCGCTTCCCGTTCCACGACAGCTACCGCTTCACCTCGCAGGTCTTCGCCAGGATCGGCGTCGTCGGCCCCGCCGACGTGCAGCTCACCGAGCCCGGCGTCTACAACATCTTCTTCCTGGTCGACGGCGAGATCACCACCCGCATGCCCTTCGTCCTGCAGACGGCGAGCGACGGCAGCGATCCCTTCGATCCGGAGAAGACCTTCACCTATGGCGGCTTCTGGCAGCAGCTCGGCTACCTGACCGCACCGGGCAGCAGCGGCTACCAGGGCCCGCAATTCACCTTCTGGACCGGCGGACCGGACCTCGCCGACAAGGCGACCGGCGAGGGCTACGTCGCCGTGCTCTATCAGGACGACACGATCCTCTTCCACGGCCAGCGGACCACGGGCCACATCGCGCCTGGTGCCTTCGCCCGCAGCAGCTTCGTGCTCTTCCACCCGCACGGCGAAGGCGAGGAGGCCAATGCGCGGCTGTTCACCGCCGAGGATCTGGCTGCCCTCGACGGCGACTACGTGCTCCGCGTCTTCCGCAGCTCCGACAACGCGCCGATCCGCGCCTTCAACCTGACCGTCGCCGACGGCAAGCTGGTCCAGCATCCCCGCGCCGTCCTCGGCTACCAGCCGCAGATGGACTTCATCCTGCCCCGCGTCCCGCACGCCGGATCATCGGCCTACGAAATGGTCGAGGCGATCTGGTTCGAGAGCGGCGGCTAGTCGAGCGCCATTCTTCGACCACCGCGTCGTGTGATACCCACCAGCCGGCGAGGCTGTTTCTGTGCTTTGCGGAAGATTGGGCTCTGGTAGGATACAGGCGGACCGGAGGAACCGATGCGGCGCAAGCTTGCAGCCGTCTTGGCCGCAGATGTGGCCGGCTATTCAGGGCTCATGGAAGCCGACGCGGACGGGACGCTGGAGGCGCTCCTGCGAATGCGCGCCGAGGTTCTCCGGCCGACCGTCGCAGCGCGCCGCGGCCGCGTCGTCAAGAGCATGGGCGATGGCTGGCTGGTCGTCTTCGACGGCGCCACCGACGCGGTCGAGTGCGCGATGCAGATCCAGGACAGGCTGGCCGACAATGCCCGCATCCGCCTGCGTATCGGAGTCCACCTCGGCGACGTCGTCGAGGCCGAGGAGGACATCTTCGGGTCCGCCGTCAACATCGCGAGCCGTTTGCAGGAGCTGGCCCAGCCCGGGGCCGTGGCGATCTCCGATGCGGTCTTCCTGACGCTTGACGGCGCGCTCAGGCCCTCCTTCGACGATGCCGGCGAGCGCTGGCTGAAGAACATCGCCCGGCCGTTGCGCGTCCTGGTCCGCGGCGGCGAGATCGCCGGTGGCGCGGAGCGGCGGGCGCCGGCCGGCTTCCCGCGGCTCGTCGTCGTCCCGGTCGCGACCTCGAGCGAGCGGCCCGAGCTGCGCGAGCTCGCCCAGGGGCTGAGCGGCGATCTCCTCGCCCGCCTCGGCGGCACCCAGTGGCTGCGGGCACGGATCGCGCTGCATCCCGAGCCCGGCGCCTACGTCCTCGCCGCAACCCTCCGGGCGCGCGGCGACGATTTCAGGCTCGAGACGACGCTCACGACGCCCGACGGCGCGCACCTCTGGTTCGATAAGCGCGACGGCACCGTCGCTGACCTGTTTCATTGGCAGGACGACGCGGTCGCGTCGATCGCCACGCTCGGCTTCCGCCGCCTGCTCGCCCATGCGGTATCCGGCCTGGACCGTGCCCGCGCCGCCCCGCTGACGGCCGAGCAATGGGCGCTGCTCGCGCTCGCGCGGGGCGGCGCCGACGGCGAGAGCCACCGCAAGGCGCTCGACTGCCTGGCCGAGGCCATCCGCCTCGCCCCGGACTGGGGCTACGTCCACGCGCTGGCCCTCGCCATCCTCATGGGTGCCGTCTCGCTCGGCCTCGCCGCCTATGTCGAACCCTACCTGGAGAAGCAGGCGGAATGGGTCGCCCGCGTCGAGGCCCTGGAGCCACCCGTCTCGCCGGCGCGGATCACCCTGGCCTTCGCCAGGCTGGTGCGCACCAAGGATCCGCTCTCGGTGCGCGCCGACGTCCGCACGCAACTCCGGGGACTGCCCTTCGAGCCCGACGTGCTGATCTGGGCTGGCTACATTCATCTCTACATGGGCGAGCCCGAGGCGGCGCTCGATTGCTTCGAGCGCTTCAACCGCTGCGTCGTCCTCGACGCCTACGTGCCCGCGGTCCGCGCCGGGGCCGCCGGCGCGCTCCTGCAGCTCGGCCGGTACGAGGAATGCCTCGCCAAGGCCGACGAGGCCATCCGGATCAACCCGCTCTACCCGTCGCCGCTGAGGATCCGTGCTGCCGCCTGCGGCCATCTCGGGCGCCAGGAGGAGGCCAGAGCCGCACTGGCGGCGCTCGACCGCCTGTCGCCTTCAGAGACCATTGCCGCCTTCAGCGCGCGCTCTGGCTACTGCGACACGCCCGTCACCCGTCACTACTTCGAGGGCCTGCGCCTCGCCGGCATGCCGACGGGCGCATAAGCACCACGTCGCCGCAATCGCGGCAGCGGCCTCGATCCCCTCGAAATCACGCCAGGCGATGACCATGCGCAAAGCCCTGCGGCGTCTCCGGCCGCGGCGCTGGCCGGCAGGCCAGGGGCTCCTGGCCGTGGACGGACGTGCCGACCGCCAGCCTGCCCTGCAGCCAGCACCGCATGACAACGCCCCATGACCTTGAACTGGCCATGAGGCGTCGGCGTTGAGCGCTAGCCGGCTGCCGGGCTGTCAAGCCCGCGACGGTCGATGTTACTGAACGGCGACGGCGGGCTCGGCTGCGGATGCCTCGACATCGGGCGCCGACAGCTCGGCCGGGTCGAGCGTGGCCAGGACCTTGGCGCAAAGGTCAGCGGACTGCCGTGCGGCCTTGTCCTTGTTCGGCATCTGCGCCCAGCCGCCGGCCTCCACGAACTGCCGCTGCTTGTAGCTGCTGCCGATCGCCTGCAGCGCGGTGAGCTGGGCCTTGGCATCCTGGGCGTTGAGAAACTTCTCGACACAGATCACCGAGGCGAGCTCGTAGCGCGATTCGCTGCCGGCGTCGGACGCCATGTCCCGAGCCGTGCCGCCGGTTACCCAGCCGCCCCAGGTGAAGCCGACGACGAGAGCGGCGGCCACCGAGCCGACACAGGCCCAGACCAGCATCGTCTTCGACGGCTGCGACTGGCTCCAGCGTTGTGACAGAGTTGCCTTCTTGAGTTCTGACATGATGGTTCCTTCCTGACCTCAAATACAACAGAAATATAGTCTCAAGTCAATTTTTATTTTGGAATTTATTTGATCAATAAAATATAAAGTCGCCGAATTTGGTCGAGTTCGCTGTTTTGCTTCGAGTGCAGACTGACAAGCAATTCAGAAAAACTGGGTAAAATGACTGAAGGAATTGCCCTGTCTTTTGGTCGACCTCGAGACGCTGGGACCATCGAGCCCGCTTCGCACGCGGGCGGGGTCACGATCGGCGCAGATTGTGCGACCCGCTCATAAATCACGGCTGGCCGGGCATCAGCCGCCGGCCACCGGGTAACCCGAGACCCGCCACGCCTGCCGACAAACGGGCACCTTTCGAGTCCCTGTTCGGTACTGATCGACATCAGTGCGTTCCGGGCCGAGCGGGGCTATCGTGCGATGAACCGCAGGCCGGTCGATCGCCTTCCGCACTGGCCTGGGTCAAATCTTCTCTGCTTCGGCATCGCCAAGCCGGCGGCGGTTCGGGAGAGTGATCTGGTCATGCACACTCAGATCAACACCGACGAGAACGCGGCGGGCGGGGAAGACGTGCCCGTTCGGATTTGGGCCGTGCTCCACACCCATCTCGACCGCTTCAGCCAGGATATCCTCCAGATCGCAGTGCACCTCAGCGATGCGGACGAAGTACAAATCCGGCGCTTCCGACAAGCTTTGCCTCACCGAGGCCCGCCGTCCGCGCCCGCTCCGGCTACGGCGATGCGCCCCGGCCACTCGCCTCTCATTCGAGGGCCTGCGCCCCACCGACATGCCGCCGGGTGACGATACACCCGACGGCAGCGGCGATCGGGCGAGCTAGCTGTCGGGCATGTCGTCGGGCGTCGGATGCTTGGCGGCGTCGAGCACGTGGTCGCTCGTCTGGCCGCCCATGAACACCAAGGCGCCCTCGGCAAAGCCGAAGTCATGAACCCTGGCGGTGATGAACGCGCCTTGGCTTTCCGTGCCGTCCTGGCACAGGTTGCCTTCGGCCTTGTCGGAGTGGGAAAAGCTGGAATACCCGCCATAAACGCCCGTGCCGGCGCCGTGGTAGTTGACCGCCGGCGGGGTGAACCCGACGATCGACAACGGCACGTCCGCGCAGGCCGGCACCGCCGGACCGAAATATTCGGCGAAGTTGCTGATGCGCTGCGGATCGATGGTCTTGGCACCCACCGGCGCCTTGATCTGGCCGATATGATGCTCGACCAGGTCACCGTCCGCGTTCGCCTCGATCAACCACGCGCCCCACCACTGGCCATCGGCAACCGCCTCGGTCCGCCATAGCCTCAGGCGATAGAACTTGTCGGGATCGATCTCGACCGGCAGCTCGCAGGTGTAGCCGATGCCTTCACCGCCGAACGTCCGGCACTGTTGGCCACTGGCATCCGTCGCGTTCCAGATCGAGAACCGGACGTTCTGGCTGCCCTGGCCTTGCTGCAGCCCCATGTAGCCGCCGTCGCTGATCTCGTTCCAACCCCATTGAACCGGCCAGTAGCCGGCCGTGTTGGGCACCGGAATCCAGACCTGCTGGTCGATGTTCCACACCTCCTCGACCGAGTCGTCGAACGACCAATGGACGTATTGCGACGACCATTTCTGCTGGTCGGCCAGCACCGGGCCGGCTGGCGTGGCAAGCAATGCAAGAGCGCCGACGGCCGTGAGCGTCAGGGTTTTCTGAAACGGCTTCATGATCATCCTTTCTGGCTATGAGGATGGTGTGGCAGCCGACATCCGGACGGACTGTGTGGCGCATCACATTCGCCCTCAACGCAACGCCTTTCTCTCCGTGCGCCGTAGACCGATCCACGAGCAGCGGCTGCGCCACCCGGGTGGCAACAGCCTCACCGACGATGGCGCCGACACACGAGCCTTGCAGCAACGGCTCGGACATAAGACTATCCAGGGCCCCGTGCATGACACCGCGCTCGCCACCGATCGGCTGGCGATCGCTCGGGACGGGGCGGATCAAGGGACCGGGTGCGCAGCCATGCCAGTTCGACCTGTTCTTCAATCGGCGGCGAGCCCAGCCCATGGCTGACCCTGCCGGCCTCGGTTGCACCCTGGCGGTCGGATCGAGGAAGGTGATGGCTGCGACGCAGCGGCCGAGCCCGGACCCCATGGCCAGGCGCAGCACGTGGCGGGTACGGTTGGATGCGGCGCTCGTCTTCGTCCTTCTTGCGCTGGCGCCCGTCACGCCGGCGCTGTCGCAGCCGGCTGGCGAGCCCGAGGTCGCAACCCCCGATCAGGCGGTCGCGGTCGAGCCCGACGCCCGCGACGAGGCCATCCAGAAGCGCATCGCGCGCATCCTGAATGCCACGGGCTGGTACCGCAACGTCGCGGTCGTGGTCGACGAAGGCATCGTCTTCCTCGACGGCGTCACCGCGCTCGAGGAGCGCCAGCAATGGGCGCGCGACGTGGCGCGCCGCACCGAGGACGTCGTCGCCGTCGTCAACCGCATCGCGGTGCGCGAGGAGGTCAACTGGGACCTGGCACCGGTCCTGGCCGAGGTCGAGCGGCTCGCCCGCAAGCTCGCCGTGGCCCTGCCGCTCATCCTGCTCGCCGTCCTGATCCTGCCTTTGACCTGGTGGCTGTCGAGCGCGCTGACCGGGGCCATCCGGCGCCTCCTGGCGCCACGCGTCGATCAAGACTTCCTGCGCGACCTGATCGCCCGGGCCATCGCGATCCCCGTTTTCCTGCTCGGCATCTACATCGTCCTGCAGATCGCCGGCCTGACCGGGCTCGCGGTCTCGCTGCTGGGCGGCGCCGGGATCATCGGCATCGTCCTCGGCTTCGCCTTCCGCGACATCGCCGAGAACTTCCTGGCCTCGCTCTTCCTCAGCATCCGCCGGCCCTTCCAGCAGGGCGACGTCATCGCCGTCGCCGACCACGAGGGCGTCGTGCAGACCATGAACACGCGCTCGACGATCCTCCTGACGATCGATGGCAACCACGTGCAGATCCCCAACGCCACCGTCTTCAAGAGCACGATCGTCAACTACACGGCGGCCCCTGCCCGGCGGGTGACCGCCGAGGTCGGCATCGGCTACGACGACTTGATCGCGGACGCCCAGGAGGTCATCGTCGCGGTGCTGCGCGCGCACGAGGCAATATTGCATGATCCGCCGCCGATGGTGCTGGTCGACGCGCTGGGGGCATCCACGGTCAACCTGAAGGCCGATTTCTGGATCGACGGCCGCACCCTCTCGCCGCTGCGGGTCCGCTCCTCGGCGCTACGGCTGATCAAGCGGGCGCTCACCGAGCACGGCATCTCGATGCCCGACGAGGCGCGCGAGATCATCTTTCCCAAGGGCGTGCCTATCGTTTCGGTTGCCGAAACGCCGACCCCGACGCCGACCACGCCTACCGCCCCGCCTGCGCCACGCCCCCGAACCGCCGAGCCGGAGGCCGAGACAACGACGGCCGAGGGCGGCCTCGGCAACGAGATCGCCGGCTACCCGGCGGAGATCGCCGAAGCGACCATCCCCGAAGCCTCTGCCGGCAACCTGCTGGCGCGGGAGTGAGCGACCCATGCGTGGCGAGCCTGGCGGGGGCCAGACCCGAGACAGGGGCGAGCGGGTCACCAGCAACATAGCCGGCCCCACAGCCCAGCTCGATCGCGTCCTTGTTCGCCAGGTCGGAAGGCAATAGGTTCAAGGACGCCTCGGCTATTCCCCAGTTCCCCGAAACCGGCTGTTCGGCGCTCCAGAGGCGTTCGCCCGTCGCCACCCAATTCTTGGCATCGGCGTCCCAAACGTCCCGATTAATTGCAACATGGTCGCGGCTCACCAGACCTTCTCCGACTGGTCTGACCCGATGCCGTACCACTGGCCGTCAGCGGCGTCCCAACCCAAGATTGCATGGCGGAAGGCGCGCTGGCCAACCCGGCGCCGGGCGGCCTGATCGCGCTTCGACCGGCCCGATCAGCGGCGTGCGCACCGGCTTGGCCACGCCGAAGAAGACCACGAATGGTGTTGGCGGCAAACCGGGTGGACTGCGCCTCGGGCGGGACTTCGCTGAATCCCGCTTCCGTGTCGTTCCAGCTGTTGGCAACCCACGCATTGCCGGCGGGATCGAGAGCGAGGGCCGCAATGATCTGCAGACCGCCGATGTAGCCGCTCTTCGGCGATATCGGCATCGCCTGTCTCAACGCCGGGCGGGCAGGTCTCGGTGCGCACGCCGCAGAGCTGGGTGACGGAATGGCTGGTGGAGCTCGAGACCCAGACGTTGTCATTGCCGTCGATGGCGACCCCCACGGCCCGTGATGCTTCGCCCTGCGTTGAAGGGGCCGTGGACCGTGCCGTCGGGGGAGATCATCGAGACATCGCCGCCAGGGAACTCGTTGATGATGTCCCACAGATCGACCCACATGTGCGCGGCCCGTCGTCAGCCGACATCGACCCTACCAATGCCTCGGCCTTGGCTTCGAGCTTCTGCTTGACCAGGGCCAGCTTCTCCGCCGTGTCCGGATGCCCGATGAGGTTGCCGACCCAGGCGTTGCCCTGGCTGTCGATGGCAATGGCATGCGGGCTGAAGCCGACCTCGATCTCCTCGGCGTTGCCGGGGTCGCTGGCCGGAAAGCGGGTCACGGTGTTGGAGCCGCTGTTGGTGATCCAGATCCGGTCCTGCTGGTCGATGGCGATGCCAAAGGGGCCCTTGACCTGGAGCGTGCCATCGACCGGCTTGCCGTCGACGGTGCGGCCCAGAATGCGGCCCTGCGCCACGTCGCCTTCTGGAAGGTGAACGATCTGGTTGTTTTCGTTGTCGACGGTCCAGACATCGCCATTCGGGGCGACGGATGATACCCTGCATCTGCCCGAGCTTGCCGTCGAAGTTGTAGCCGGTCTCTGGCGACAGCGGCTGGCCGGTCTTGCGGTCCAGCACGGAAATGGTACGCCCGATCAGATTGGTGGCCCAGACCTTGTCATCGGTCGAGAAGGCGATGCCCCAGCCGGGGCTGTCGAGTCCGCCGCCGCGAAACCGGTGATCATCGGCGACAACGGCGTGCCGTTCGGCGCGAATTTTCCGCTGCCGCCGCCGAACTGCCGGTAGATCGTGGTCTGCGAGCCGGTCATCCAGTTGTTATTCGTCCAGAAGTTGCCCTCGACGTCGATGGCGGCGCCGCCCACCGCGTAAAAGCCGCCTCCGGCATAGACCAAGGACAGGGTCCAGGCGCTGGGCGCATAGAAGAGGTAGGGGACGAGCGCCACGTCGCGGTAACGCTTGCCTCCGGAACCGGATAGAAGTCGTCCAGCAGCCCGAAGATCTCCTTCGCATTGTGCCAGGGTGGCGGGCGATATTCTGCGCCGCGGGGAGCGTGTCGGTCGGCGTCGTGCCGCCCGGCGGCGTAGCCGCGTCGAAGAGCTTGTCGCAGGCGTCCGGGATCGCCGTGACGCAGCCCGACAGCAACAGGCCCAGCGTGTTCATCTTGGCCAGGGTCGTGGTCCGCGGGCCGTTCAGCGGTCGACGATGACCGACCCCAGGCCGCCGGTTTCGAGCTCGACCAGGTTCGGCACGTTGCCAGCGGCGATCCGCAGGCCCAGGGCGTTGCCACTCAACGCGGTGCCGTCTAGAAATTGCGCTCCAGTCCATGCGGACGCCACGGTGGTGAGCTCGTTGATCGTCACTTGCTCCGGGGGCGGTCCCCAACGTGGCCATCAGCCTGGTCGCCGGATTCGGCTCCGTGCCGGCTGCCGTTTGCCTCGCCGCCCTCTGCGATCAGATACAGCACGCCGGCATCAGTTCCTTCACGCGATCGTTAGCTCGAAGAGACCGTCGTCGGCCGTCTGGCCGATGGCTTCTGCGGCGCGGATCGGCCACGCGAGCCAGGGGGTCACGTCGGGTCGGGCAATCGGCGCGCCGCCGTCTTGACCCGTCCTTCGATCCGCTCGGCGGCGGTGGAAGATACGCGACATCAGGGTGATCGTGATGGCGATGGCGGCATGTTCCACTGCTCGCAGCATGGAAGGCAGAACTCGCGCAAAAATGATCGCTGATCCGGGCGCACCGCCTGGCGTCCGTCAGCGGCCGGCCTGGGCAGCCGTGCGACCCCAGCCTGGCCCGAAGTCCCGATAGTCGCCACGGGTAGCGCGCTCAGCACGCGGATACGCAGATTGGCGGCCGGTAACGCTGCCCGCAGCAATCGACCGTCTCGGCGGGCCGAAGTCCGATGGGTGTTGAGACCCTCCCCACTTCTCCAGCCATTGGTGCCGTCGCTACGCGAAGGAGACGCCGTAAGTACGAGGTCTTCCTCGCGATGGGGTTGCCGGCCTCGGCGCTCCCGAGAACGCCTGCTTGTCGGGGTCGGCCTGCATCGCCGCCCGGCGCTGGTCGCGGTGGGCTCCGGACTCGTCGCCCAGACATGGACGTAGGTGTTGATCGGCCCGGTCCCGGTGACGCCGTAGAGGACGGGCTGGCCGAGGTGCCGGGTCTGCGCGGCGAAGCCGTGCCTCCTTGTAAAGGCCAGCTGGGCCGGCACGCTGCCGGGCCTGCGGTGAAGATGCGCATGTCGAAGATCATTCTCGTCCTCCGGATCGCTGGTCGAGCCCCAATAGCGCGGCGGCACCCGGCCGTCGCTCGCTAATTCGTGCGCCAGAAGTAACCCGACTGCGAGAGCGCGCGGCGGCCCGATTCGCCCGTGTCTCGTGAACGAACCGAAGAACTGTCGCGTCTAGCGCGCTGAATCGCCGAGCGTGTCGGCGCGATACGCGACGGAACCGAGAATCCACGCGCACAGCGCGACATTAGCGACGCGCCACGTCGCGCAGAGCGTGACATCACGGCGAACGAACCGGAGGGCGCCCGCGACGACGAGCGAAACCGCGAAAGCGACGAGCGGACCCGCTGGAATCCCGACGACGAACTGGCGCTCGGGATCCGAACCTGAGCCGACAGCTCGCCGGAGGCGTGGCGGAAAAAGTCGTCGTGGAACGCGTTACGTCAGAAGCTGCGGCAGCGGCGCGACAGCAGGCAACGCCATGGTGCGCACGGGGCATGGTTGCTGATCGAACCCGGGCCGATGGCTCGACGGCAACCGCCACGCGGATATCCTGATGAACCGCATCGCGCAGCCAGCCGTCGCGGCCGGCGATCCGTCCGCGGTACATGCGCGGATGCAGGGATCGGAAGCGCAGCCAGGCAGGGTCGG
>CAVOZQ010000051.1:0-48084 GCA_963700945.1 uncultured Alphaproteobacteria bacterium | reverse complement strand
GCGGCGCGCCACGGCAATACTCCTCGTTGGCGACGAGGCGCACGTAGTGTTGCGGCTGGTACTCGGCGAACATGAAGGGGCCGGTGCCGACGGGGTTGAGGATGAAGTCCCCGCCAAGTGCCTCGGCCGCCTCGCGGCAAACGATGTTGCCGCCATGGTAGTTGAGCAGCAGGCCGAGCAGAGACGGCACCGGTTCCATCAAGACGATTTCGACCTCGAGCGGCCCGGTCGCGGTGATCGTGTCGATCGCGTCATAGTCGCTGGCGAAGGACGACCGTTCGGGATCGCGCGAGCGCTCGAGGCTCCAGACCACGTCCTTGGCGGTGAGCGCCCCATAGTCGCCATGGCACTCGACTCCCTCCCTGATCTGGAAGGTCCAGGTCAGACCATCCTCGGAGCTTTCCCAGCTCTCGGCGATGTCCGGCTCGATGAACGACGGGCTGGCCTCGCCCGGCTTGATGCGAACGAGGCCGTTGAACATGTAGTTCAGAACGCCTTTGTCCGGAGTGGTGGTGGCATTGTGTGGATCGAGCCTGCCGACATCGGCCGACGCCATGCCGATGTCGAGCGTCGTTTCCTGTGCCAGGGCTGGACCTCAGGCGAGCATCAGCACTCCAGCAGCAGTAGCAAGCGAGCGTGTCATGTTGGCGTTCCCTCCGTCATTGCTGCGCACGCCATTCTTGGTTGTGCTAATTGTGTGACCCGAACGGCGGCCGACGACAAGGCTGTCGTACCGTCATGCGTTCGACGCCAACGGTCACCAGCTATCCTCAAGTTGGCAATTGACCAGCAGCTCGGCGACCGCCGCCGTGTTCGGCAAAGCGAGCGCCGTCTCGACGAGAACAGCCAGATCGGCTGGATCGATCATCTCGTCGCGGGCCACCTTGGTGACGTCGGCGACCAAATCCGTTGCGGTGAAGCTCGGGCAGATCGCGGTCGCGCGTATACCGTCCTCCCAGCCGAGGCGGCGGGCGCTGTGGGTGAGCGCCATCACCGCGAACTTGCTCATGCTGTAGGCGACGTTGTCGTTGCGCACGCGCTTGCCGGAGAGGGACGCGACGTTGACGATCCGGCCGCTGCCGGCTGCGCGCAGATGCGGCAGGCAATGGTTGATCATGCTCAAGGGCGCCTTGACGTTGACCGCCCAAATCCGGTCCAGCTCGGCCTCGCTCACCGTCTCGATCGTTGCCTTGACGCCCATCCCGGCATTGTTGACGACCCCATCGATCCGCCCGAATCGGTCATGCGCCGCCGCGACCCAGGTGGCGTGGCTGTCTCGATCCTCGGCATCGTAGCGGGCGTGGTGAACGCGCTCGGCTGAAAAGCCCGTGCTGACCTGCTCGAGATCACCGGGTCGCCTTGCGCCGAGGCTGACGCAGTAGCCCCGCTCGAGCCGGTGGCGGGCGATGGCCGCACCGATGCCGCGGCTGGCACCGGAGACGAGAACCGCGCGGCCGGCGGGATCGAGCATTCGGGGACTCCTTTGGTTGGGGGCTTCAGGCGTCGAGCGCTGCGAGCTCACCCAGCGTCATGGGCTTGAGTGGCGGGCGAACGCGCAGGCTGCCGACCTCGTCCATGCCCTGTCCCGTCGCTTGGGCGATGATCTCGCTCAACAGCAGCCCGCACATCCGCCCCTGGCAGAGTCCCATCCCGCAGCGGGTGAAGGTCTTGACCCGGTTCGGCCCATCCGCGCCATCCGCGACCGCTTGCCGGATGGCGCCGGCGGTCACCAACTCGCAACGGCAGACGATAGTTGCATCGTCAAGGCCGGCAGCCGCCTCGGGCGGTGGATAGTAGGCCTCCAGAAAACGGCGAAAGCGCTGCTGCCGGCCGCGACGGCGCAGCGCTGGGCTGGTGCTGCCATCGCGCGTCGCCTGATCGATGCGACCGAGCGCGCAGGCGATGTCGAGCCCTGCGATCTCGCCCTGCACCGCAGCGCTCGTCGCACCCTCGATCCCGCCGCCGTCGCCGGCGAGCCAAACCCGCCGCTCACCGACCCGGCCATGGCCGTCGCGGACGGCCTCAAAAGCCCGTCGCTCCGCGTTCCAACGATGCGGGATGTCGAGCAATCGCGGCAGCGCGGTTTGCGGCACCACGCCCTCGTGCACGGCGAGCAACGGCGTCTCGATCCGCGTCTCCGCCGACGCCGTCCTGGCGATGACGGCCTCGATCCTGTCTTGGCCCACGGCCTCGATCGCCGTGACATGGCGAATCACCCGGACGCCGGCCAGCTGCCGCCAGGCCAAGAGCCAGAGCCCCTGGACGAGGAGCCCAGGCGCGCCGAGCGCCGCCGCCAGCCGGGCGGCTGTCCGGCGAAATGCGCCTTTGGGCGTGGTGTCCAGATAGGCCGCCGGTGGGGCGCCGAGGTGGGCGAGCTGCGCGGTCAGCAGGAGCGGCAGCAGGCCCGAGCCGGCAACGACCCAATGACCGGTAGGAACAAGTCCGCCCGACTTGAGCAATGTCTGCAGCGCACCCGCGCCCAGCACGCCGGGCAACGTGGTGCCGGGAAATGCGACCGACCGCTCCATCGAACCGCTGGCCAGGAGCAGTGCCCGCGCCTGCACGCGATCGCTCGATTGCCCGTCGCTCCAGGTGACAGTGATCCAGTCGTCAACCTCGTCGACGTCCCAGACCGTCGCTCCGAAATGAAACACGGCGCCGGCGGCGCAGGCGGCCGCGTGGGCCGCGCTGCCGATACGATCGCCCGCGTCGAGAGCTGCCGGGCGGTTGGATCGCAGCGTGGCGCCGCGCCAGATTTGCCCGCCGGGGCCGGCATTCTCGTCGAGGACCAGCACCCGGCAGCCGTGTCGCGCGGCCGCCGCAGCAGCGGTTAGACCGGCGGGACCGGCACCGACAATCACGACGTCGACGGTCTCCATCAGGACTGCCGGCGCGTGCGCACCGTCATGCCGTCCGTGGCCGGCACGAGGCAGGACTGGCGATCGGGCATGCCGTCGATCTCGACCAGGCAGCCGAAGCAGACCCCGATCAGGCACCAAGGCCCTTCCGCATCGCCGCTTATCGGATGGCGACCGAAGGCGAGCCGTCCACTCGCGAGCAGGGCACCGGCGACACTGGCGCCGCGCGGTGCGGTGCTCTCGGCACCGTCGATGGTCAGCCGCACCGTCTTGCCGCGCGCGCTGGTCCTGAAATGGCTCATGCCGCGGTGGCGAAGCGCTCGGGCTGAAACGCGGGCAGCCCGTCCGGCAGCCCGCCCTGGGCCAGGGCTGCGGCAAAGGGACCGGCATGCGCCACAGCCAGGGTCACGCCGCTGTGGCAGGTGGCGAGAAAAGCACCTGGATAGTGGGCCGACTGCGCATAGATCGGCAGGCCGTCCGGGGAGAGAACGCGCAGCGCCGCCCATTGGCGGATGATCCGGGCCTGCCGCAGCGCCGGGAACGTCGTCACCGCACGCCGGGCGAGCGCGCCGGTGGCGGCCGCCGTTGTGCGCAGGTCGAAGCCGACGTCCTCCTTCGTGTCGCCGAGCATCACCGTGCCGTCGGCCGTCTGCCTGAGATGGTGGCACGCATAGGGGCAGAGCTCGGGCAGGCGCTGGGTCACCATGATCTGGCCACGCTGCGGCCGAACCTGGGCCTCGAGCCCGACCATCGGTGCCAGCGTGGCGTTGCCGAGGCCGGCGGCGAGCACGATGCGGGCTGTGCTGACCATTCCGGAGGCCGTATCCAGCCGAAACCCGTCGCCGGGAGCAATGGCGCTCACCGCACTCTGGCGGCGGATGACGCCACCGGCGCGGCTGAAGCCCGTTTGCAGGGCGCGGAGCAGGAGCAGCGGATTGACGTGTCCGTCATGCGGGCAGAACGTGGCGCCGGCGACCGTGTCGCCCACCCCCGGCACGAGGCGGCGCAGCGCCTCGCGGTCGATGACCTCGGTATCGCTGGCCCCGGGCTCGGGCTGGTTGTGCATGCGTTTGACCAGCGTCGCCCGTGCGTCCAGCTCGCCCTCGTCGATGCAGATGCTGAGCCCGCCGGTCCGCGCATAGGCGACGTCGAGCCCCGTCTCCTGCGCCAGCATGCCGGCGAAGCCCGGCCAGGCATCGCTGGAGCGGCGGGTCCAAGCCGCATAGGCGCTGGCCCCCACACCCTTGCCCTGGACCCAGACGAGGCCAAAATTGCCGCCCGAGGCATGCCAGCGGTCGTCGCCGGCATCGAGCAGCACGACCCGCTGACCCTGTTGGACGAGCCCGAAGGCGAGAGCGCTGCCGACGAGCCCGGCGCCGACAACGGCCCAGTCGAAGGATCTGGGCTCAGCCATGCAGCGTCAGCCCGGCCTCCGGCTCGCCCGTCGAGTTGAAGCGAGCGAAGCGAAAGGGCTGCAGGTCGAACGAAGGGGGCTCGCCCTGCACGAGATCGGCGATGATCTGGCCGGTGACCGGGCCGATGCCGAAGCCGTGGCCGGAGAAGCCGATGGCGATGGTCAGCCCGTCGACGCCTGGCACTCGGTCGATGACCGGCAGACCATCAGGGGTCAGATCGAGCAGTCCGGCCCAAATCGCGTGGATTGGGCAGGTCTTGAAGGCAGGCAGGACATGGCTCAGCTTCTCGATGACCTGATGGACGCTGCCGGCTGGGGGCGAGACGCGTGGCCGGGGCTCGGTCGTCAGCACGCCGTTCCAGTTGCCGGCGCCGCTCGTCACGCGAAGTTGGTCGTTGGGCTGCTGGCGGCCGGCCATGTCGGCATTGGCGACGCCGAGCACCGGCCCGAGCAGCGGCGGCATCGGCTCGGTCTGCACGACCGTCACCATCGGCTGGCGCAGCGGCACCTCGAGGCCGAGCTCCGCCAGGAACGTGTTGCCGAAGGCGCCGCAGGCGAGGACCGCGTGCGCCGTCGCGATCCGGCCCTTGTCGGTGACGACAGCGGCGAGCCTGTCCTTGCTGAACTCGAGCCCGGTCACCGTTTCGCCGAGCCGCATGCGGCAACCCAGGCGTTCGGCCGCGGCGGCGAAGGCCTCGACCGCGGCTACCGGATCGGCGCTGCCGTCGGTCGGGCAGAACGAGGCTGCCAGCACCGTCTCGGCCAGCGCCGGCTCGCGCTCGCGTACCGCCTCGGTCGAGCCGAGAAAGTCGAGATGCAGGCCCTGGGCGCGCTGGTCGTCGACCAGCCGGCGAATGACCGCGACCTCCTCAGCCGTTCTGGCCAAGCGCATGTTGCCGTGCTGACGATAGCCGGTAGCCGCCTCCAGCTCCTCGTCCAGGTCGCTCCACCGCTCCACCGCTCTACCGCGGCTAGCGCCAGCGGCAGCTCGGCTGGGTGGCGGCCCGATTGACGCACGCCGGCGAGCGTCCAGCCCGAGGCCATGGCGGCAAAGCCGAAGCGCTCGACGAGGATCACGTCGACGCCGGCGCGGGCCAGCTCGTAAGCCGTGACCGTCCCGGTTATGCCGCCACCAATGACGACGACGCTTGCCCTGTCGTTGCTTGCTTTGTCCTTGCTTCTCATGAACGCCGTTGTGTCGCTGAAACCGCCGTCCCGCAAGCCCCGCACGGGCCCCGCGTCCGGCTCAGGCGAAGCGGTCGGCGCGAAAGGCGCTGAGATCGACCATCGGTGCCTTGCCGGCGGCGAGCTGGGCGGTGACGAGGCCGGCCGCGGGCCCGATGCCGAAACCGTGCCCGGAGAAGCCCGTGGCGACCAGCAAGCCGTCGATCGCCGGGACGGGCCCCAAGGCCGGGAGCTCGTCCGGCAACACGTCGATCGCGCCGGCCCAGCGCTCGGCCGGCCTCGCACCGTCGAGCTGCGGATACATCTGCTTGGCCGCCTCGAGCACCGAATCGAGAAGGGCGTGATCGGGCGCTGGATCGAGAACCCTAGTCCGCTCGAAAGGGCTCTCGCTGTCGCCGTCCCAATCCTTCTCCGCCAACGCTTTCAGGAACGGCCGGCCCAGGCGCAGCTTCAGCTTGCGCCAGTCGCGCTTCAGGATTGGCAGGTAGTGCCGCGCATGGCGAAGGTTGGCGGGCAGAATCTCGGCGCGCGAGGCGCCGCTCTTGGCCAGCGTGTAGCCGCCATCGGCACGGCGGCGGAACGAAACCGCCCTGGCGCCGACGGCGCTCTCGGTGATCAGCGGTGCTGCCGTCGTCCGTTGGACCGACGCGATGACCTGGAGCTGCGGCAGGCTGACGCCGAGATGATGGAGCAGCATGCCCGACCAGGCGCCGCCGGCAAGCACCGCGACGCGGCACATGATCCGGCCGTGCTCGGTGACGACCGCGGCGACCCGGCCACCGGCTCTCTCGATGGTCCTGACGGCACAGTGTTCGACAATCGGGACGCCGGCATCGCGCAGGCAACGCGCCATGGCGGGCGCGGCGAGACGCGGCTCCGCCCGGGCATCGCTCGGCGTGTGCAGCCCGCCCTGATGACGGGCCCGGTTGCCCGGAACGAGCGCATCGGTCTCTTTGACCGAGAGCAGCCGGCTGTCGAGCTGGTAGGCCTTGGCGTGCTCAAGCCAAGCCGCGAAACGGGCCTCATCGGCATCGTCCTCGGCGAGATACGTGACACCACCCACCTGCCAGCCGATGCTATCCGGCAGTGTTGCGGCGATCTCCGTCCAGAGTGCGAGGCTGCGGATGATCAGCGGCAGCTCGGCCGGATCTCGTCCCTGCTTGCGGATCCAGCCCCAGTTGCGGGACGACTGCTCACCGGCGATGCGGCCCTTCTCGAGGAGCACGACCGGGACGCCCAATCGCTCCAGAAACCAGGCCGTCGAGACGCCGGCAATGCCGCCGCCGATGACGACAACCTCGGTGGCGTGCGGCAGTTGCTCGTTGATTGCCATGCGTGCTCGGTTTCCTCAGCAGACCTGGATTGGCACTCTCTATTCAGTCGGACGGAAGCATTGTCATTGCCGTCTTCGTGCGGCGCTCATCCGCTTGGCGCGGATCACCATCCAGCGGCCTGTCGCGAAAGCCTTATCGGTAGGTTCGGCGCACGGCTCCGAGCCATGATGACGCCGGGACCGAAAAATGGCCTAGGGCAGGAACTCGAGCTTTTCGATGAAGGCGGAAGCGACGCCGCCATCATCCGTCTTGCCGGTGTCGACCTCGAGGCTGAAGCCTGAGATCGTCGGCATGGCGGCCTTGCCGAAATACTCGGTGAAGGCCTGAGCCAGGTCGATTTCCGAGGTCACCTGCTCGCCGGCGGCAGGGTGCCCAAGGCAGACGAAGCGGCCACTCTCCGCGTGGTATCGGCCGGTATAGGGGTAGTCGACCTGATCGGCGTCGCACAGGTAGACACCGATGAAGTACGGCACGTCCGGGATGTAGATGGCCCCACTCGGCATCTTCTCCTCGCCGAAGAAGACGTAGACCATCAATGCTTCATTGTTGACGCCTTTCTCGTATGAAGCAGCCGCGGGAAAGCGATTGACTCCCCAAGTCAGGCGAAGGCGCTTTGCGCCGGGAACCGTGACCTTGTTGTACATGAGCCCGAAGGTTTGCTGCAGAGCGCCGATCTGCAGGGCGCCGTCGGCGAAGGAGAGTGAGATCTTCTTCGGGTTGTCGGCAGCGCGCTCGAACACGAAGCCCTTCTTTTCGAGCCACTCGGGCACCGATCCGTCGGACGGGCTGTAATTGTCGAAATTGACGGTCAGGATTGGCTCAGCAGCCGATGCCGGCAGACCAAATGCCATCACGAGCGCTGCAAAAAGCGGCAACACAGCCAGTCGTTTGCCACGCATGTCCGACCCACTCCCGCCCGATAGCGATTGGATGAGCTTTCGTAGTCCAGCTGGTTGATCAGCAAAAGGGGGCGAAGGCGGCATTGGTCGTCGCGGGCGGCCGAATCTCAGCACGTGAGTACGTCTGTCGCGGCAGAACGTGTCGCTCAGGCCGCGATATCCTTGGCTGCATCGTGTATTTGAGCGAGTTGGGTCACGGCCTGATGGTGGCTCAAGAACACTTGGCCGGTCAGGTGCTCGAGAAAGCTCGAGCGCTGCAGGCGGTCCATGACCGGGCCCTTGACCTCGGAGAGGTGAAAAGCGACGCCGATATCCTTCAGGCGATGATTGATCTCTTCGAGCGAGTGAAGCGCGCTGGCGTCGATGGCATTGATGGCGGGGCACATCAAGATGACGTGCCGCAGCTCCGGCCGCGCCGCGACCATGTCGTAGAGCTTGTCCTCGAGATAGCGGGCATTGGCGAAATAGAGGCTCTCGTCGACCCGAAGGGCCAGGATCGCAGGGTCCGTCTCGACGTTGTGCCGCAGCACGTTGCGGAAATGCTCGCTGCCGGGCACGCGGCCGACAACCGCCATATGGGGCCGGCTGGTGCGGTAGAGATAGAGTAGTAGCGAGACGGCGACGCCGGTCGTGACGCCGATCTCAACGCCCATTGCCAGGGTCAAGAGGATCGTGGCGGCCACGGCGGCGAAATCGGCCTTAGCGTAGGACCAGGTTCGCTTCAGCACGCTGAAATCGACCAGCGACAGGACGGCCACGATGATGGTCGCCGCCAGCGTCGCCTGCGGCAGGAAGAAGAGCATCGGCGTCAGGAAGAGGGTGGCGAGCGCGATGCCGATGGCGGTGAAGGCGCCGGCTGCGGGGGTCTCGGCCCCGGCGTCGAAATTGACCACCGAGCGGGCAAAGCCGCCGGTGACCGGATAGCCGGCCGAGATCGCCGAGGCGATGTTGGCGGCACCGAGGCCGACCAGCTCTTGGTCCGGCGTGATCCGCTGGCGGCGCTTGGCGGCGAGGGTGGAGGCGACGGAGACCGATTCGACGAAACCGATGATGCTGATCAGGATCGCCGGGACCAACAGCTCGCGGAACAGCTGGAGATCGATGGCCGGCACGGTGAAGGGCGGCAGGCCCCGCGGCACGGCGCCGACGATGCGCACCCCGTGCGCCTCCAGGGACAGGGCGAAGGCGAGGCCGGTGGTGGCGGCGACCGCCATGATCGGCCCGGCCTTGGCGAGGATCTCGGCGAGGCGCGGGGCGAGACCGAGCCTGGTCAGCAGCGGCTTGAGGCCCTTGCGGACCCAAAAGAGGAAGCCGATCGAGACGACACCGATCACCAGCGTCCAGGGGTTTGTCGCAGGCAGGTTGCGGACCAGCGATTCGGCGATCTCGATCAGATTGTCGCCACCGGCAGGGATGCCGAGGATATGCTTGAGCTGGCTCGCGGCGATGAGGATGCCCGAAGCGGTGATGAACCCCGCGATCACCGGATGGCTGAGAAAATTGGCGATGAAGCCCAGCCGGAGGAGGCCGAGGCCGATGAGGAAGAGGCCGGAGAGGAAGGCGAGCGCTATGGCGGCGATGGCGTAGTCGGCGGTGCCGGAAGCGGCGATCTTGCCGACCGCGGCTGCGGTCATCAGCGAGACGACGGCGACCGGCCCGACGGCGAGCGTTCGGCTGGTGCCGAAGATGGCGTACGCGACGAGCGGCAGGATGCTGGCATAGAGCCCGACCTCGGGCGGCAGGCCGGCGAGCATCGCATAGGCCAGCGACTGCGGGATCAGCATGATCGTGACGATCAAGGCGGCCACGAGATCGTTGGTCGCCGTCCCGACACGGTAGGTGCGGCCCCAATCGATGATCGGAAAATAGCGGGCGAGCCCGTTGGCGGTTGTGCTCGCCCGCTTCAAGTCAGCCATCGTCGTTCACGCAGGGTCCGAGGAGAGAGGTCGTCAGTTCTGGAACTCTGGCTTCGCCAGGGTCTCGCGTCCCTTGAGCATGCCCTGCCAGTAGATCGGCGGCAGCATGCGCTCCTTCAGGAACCAGGCGAGCCTCGATGGCTCGGTGTCCCTGATGAGCCAGGGCGGGAAGCTCGGCAGGCGCTTGCCGCCATAGCCGAACTCGGCCAGCACGATCTTTCCGTTCTCGACCGTGAGCGGGCAGGAGCCATAGCCGTCGTAGACCGCGTGCCTGCCGTTCACCTGGCCCTTGCGGTCGAGGAGCAGGTTCTCGGCCACGACCGGCGCCTGCTTGCGCGCTGCGGCCACAGTCTTGGCGTTGGGCGCGCTCATCACGTCGCCCAGGCTGAAGATGTTGGCATAGGTCTTGTGGCGCAGCGTTCCCTGGTCGACATCGACCCAGCCGGCCTCGTTGGCGAGGGGGCTCACCCGGATAAAGTCCGGCGCGGTCTGCGGTGGACAGACGTGGATCATGTCGAAGGCGACCTCGACGGTCTCGCTGGTGCCGTCCTCGCCGCTTCGCGCGAACCACGCTTTCTTCGCCGGCCCGTCGATGGCCGTGAGATTGTGCTTGAAGTTGAGGTCGATGTTGTAGCGCTCGACATAGCGCATCAGCGCCGGCACGTAGTCGGCGACGCCGAAGAGCACCGGCCCGGCATTGTAGAAGTCGATGTCCATGTTGTTCAGGACGCCTTCGCTCCGCCAATGGTCGGCCGACAAATACATCACCTTCTGCGGCGCGCCGGCGCACTTGATCGGCATGGGCGGCTGGGTGAAGATGGCCTTGCCGGCGCGCATTTGCTTGACCAGCTCCCAGGTGTAGGGTGCCAGATCGTAGCGGTAGTTGGAGGTGACGCCGTTGCGGCCCAGGGTCTCCTCGAGCCCCTCGACGGCGCGCCAGTCGAGCTTGAGGCCCGGAGCGACGATCAGGTGCTTGTACTTGACGACGTGGCAGCCCTCCAGGATGACCGCATCGTCCTTGGGCTCGAAAGCGGCGACCGCTGCCTTGATCCACTTCACCCCATTGGGGATGACGGCACCCATGTCCTTCCTGGTCTGCCGCGGATCGAAGACGCCCGCACCTACCAGCGTCCAGCCCGGCTGGTAGTAATGCACGTCGGCCGGGTCGATGATGGCGATGTCGAGCGACGCGTCGCGGGCCAGCAGGCTGGAGGCCACCGCGACCCCACCGGCGCCGCCGCCGACGATGACCACGTCGTGCGCGGCGACCGCCGTGTCGGTGGAGGTCCTGCCGTTGTTGGCGATGCGGCGGACGACGCCCGACATGTCGTAGCCGGCCTTCTTCGCGAGTTCGAGGATCTCCGGCAGCGGCCGCTTGCCGGCCTGGCTGAACGCCCAGAGCGTGGCCGAGCGGGTGCCGGTGCGGCAGTAGGCGAGGACGGGCTTCGGCAGCTCGTCGAAGGTCGCCTCGAACGCCTTGGCGTCCCGGTTGCCGACCTTGCCGCTTTCGACCGGCAGGTAGCGGGTCTCGAGGCCGAGCCCGCGCGCCGCAGCGTCGATTTCCGGAAAGGTCGGCTGATCGGCACCCTCGCCGTCTGGCCGGTTGACGATCAGGCTGCGGAAGCCCGCCTGCTTGACGGCCTCGAGGTCGGCGGCGGTGAGCTGGCCGCTGACCGAGAGGTGTGGGGTGATCTGCTTGATGTCCATGGGATCTTGCTCCCTGCGCCAGCTGCTATTCGGATGATCAGAGCGTGTTGAGCGGCACCTTCAGGAACCGCTTGCCGGTCGGATCGGGCTCCGGCAGCCGGCCCGCCTTCATGTTGACCTGGAGCGACGGGATGATCAGGCGCGGCATGTCGAGCGTGGCGTCGCGGGCCTCGCGCATCTTGACGAAGTCGTCCTCGCTGGTGCCGTCCTTGACGTGGATGTTGTGCTGGCGCTCGTCGGCGACCGTGGTCTCCCAGCGGATCTCGCGGCCGTTGGGCCCGTAGTCGTGGCACATGAAGAGCCGCATCTCGCCGGGCAGCTCGAGGATCCGCTTGGTCGAGCGGTAGAGCGCGCGGGCGTCGCCGCCGGGGAAGTCGGCCCGCGCCGTGCCGCCGTCGGGCATGAACAGCGTGTCGCCGACGAAAGCGGCGTCGCCGATGATATGGGTCATGCAGGCCGGGGTGTGGCCCGGCGTGTGGATGGCGAAGGCGCGCATCGTGCCGATCGTGTAGCTGTCGCCGTCCTTGAACAGCCGGTCGAACTGCGAGCCGTCGCGCTGGAACTCGGTGCCCTCGTTGAAGACCTTGCCGAAGGTCTCCTGGACGATGGTGATGTTCTCGCCGATGCCGAGCTTGCCGCCGAGCTTGCCCTGGATGTAGGGCGCGGCCGACAGGTGGTCGGCATGGACATGGGTCTCGATCAGCCACTCGCAGGTGAGCCCGTGCTCCTTGACGAAGGCGATCATCGCATCGGCGTGCTCGTAGACGATCCGCCCGGCCGCATAGTCGATGTCCATGACGGAATCGACGATCGCGCAGGCGTTGGATGCCGGGTCCTTCACGACATAGCTGATCGTATTGGTCGCCTCGTCGAAGAAGGCGGTCACCTCGGGCTTCACCGCGAGCTCGAGCTCCGGCATGCCGGGCTTTGCAATTGCGTTCATGGATCGCTCCCTTGCGTCGGCTGGCCGTCCCTGCCCGGCGACCCGGCGGTGCAGCCATCTTGCTTGCGTTGATTAAATATATAATTTACGAAAAAATGAATCAAGAGCGAAAGAGAGCGATGGAAGACGACGGTTCCAACCAGCTGCAACGCATGCCGATCCTCGGCGAGCCGGCGCCCCCGTTCACGGCGCGCACCACCATGGGCGAGCGGACGCTGAGGTCCTATCGGGGGCGGTGGCTCGTCTTCTTCTCGCATCCGGCGGACTTCACCCCGGTCTGCACCAGCGAGTTCATTGCCATGGCGCGTGCCCATGACCGATTTCAGGCGCTGGATTGCGATCTGCTGGCGCTCTCCGTCGACAGCCTGTTCAGCCACCTCGCTTGGCTCAGCAACATTCGCGAGCGCTTCGGCGTGACCGTGCCCTTTCCGATCGTCGAGGATCCGTCGATGGTGATCGCCAGGGCGTACGGCATGCTGCCCGCGGGTGCTGCCAGCAGTGCCACGGTGCGCGCCAATTTCGTCATCGACCCGGACGGCATCATCCGCGCGCTCAACTGGTACCCGATGACCACGGGCCGCAGCGTCGAGGAGATCCTCAGGCTGGTGGCCGCGTTGCGGTTCAGCGATGCGGAGAACGTGCTGACGCCGGCGGATTGGCAGCCCGGCGAAGCAGCGATCGCACCGACGCCGGTGACGATCAAGGATGCGCAGCAGCAGCTCGACGGCGGCGGCGTTGTCGATTGGTACTATCGGGTGGTCGAGCGCGACAATGGCTGAGGCGATAATGCTGACCCAGGATCAGGCGGAAATGCTGGCGGGCATGCTCAAGCTGCTGGCCAACGCCAACCGGCTTTCGATCGTCAGCCTGCTGGCCCAGGGCGAGCGGACGGTCGCGGACATCGAGACGACCCTCGCCATCCGCCAGCCGTCGTTGTCTCAGCAGCTGGGCGTGCTCCGCGAGGGCGGGCTGATCCGCGCCGAGCGGGCGGCGAAGACCGTGACCTACGCGCTCGAGGAGGGCGTGCTGGCGCCGGTCCTGGAGCTGCTCTGCGAGCGGCTGTGTGGAGGGTCGACCAAGCAGGCGGCAAAGCCGCAGAACGGCCAGCCGTCGCAGGCGGCAGTGTTCGCGACCGTGGGCGAGCGCACCTAGCTGGTCCGCCGGCCCGCGAGTGGCGCGAAAGACTGCATGCGGGGCACAACAGCTCTGCCCGCATCTCGTCGAGCAGGTGTTCGAATGTTGTCGGCGAGACCCCGACGCCACCCTGAAACGGGTGGCTCAGCGCCAAGATCAAGTGGAGGGCCAAGACGACGAGCAGCGTGTAGGTCGAGACCAGGGCCACGAGCGGATGAGAGGTGGTCGCGAGCGGTCGGCGGGAGACCCGCTTTACGCCGGCAACTGATTGGCCTAGAGGCGGCGGGGCGCATGGGCGCTGTGGATTGGGACGACCAGGGAGCACGGCGCATGGCGGTCAAGAACGCGTTCACCGATGACGAGTGGTCCGAGCTGCTGCGGGCACCGATGCTCGCAGCGCTGGCGATCACCGCCGCCGAGCCCTCTGGGCTCTGGGGCGCCGTCAAGGAGGGGGCCGCCATGGCGCGTGCCCTTCTCGCGGCCAAGGGCGAGGGTCCGATTTGACGACGGAGATCGTTCTGGCCTTCGAGACGTCGGAGGGCCGCTCGGCCGGGCGGGACGGCGTGAAGGAGCTGCTCGAGGGCAAGAAGCCCGCCGAGGCGGCCGAGGCCGCTGTCCAGCGTCTGGCCGCCATTGCTGCCATCGTCGCCGCCAAGGCGCCGGCGGAGTCGGCCGCTTTCAAGGCCTGGCTCAAGGAGATCGCGCACAAGGTGGCGGAAGCCGCGACCGAGGGCGGGTTCCTCGGCTTCGGCGGTGTGCAGGTCTCCGAAGAAGAGCGCAAGACCCTGGCCGAGATCGACAGCGCGCTCGCCTGAGCAGGGGCGCGTTCGACCCGATCACCGAGCGCCGGACCGGCGCTGCCAACTGCATCGATGTTGGACGCACGTCTTGCTGCGCCGTCAGCCCGTGCCCTCGGCTCCGGTATCGAGCGCTGCCACCTGCTCAACCGACACGACCGCCCGCCAGGATCGCGCTATCCACGTCACGTGGGCACGCTGGCGCTAGTATGCGCGGCACCGTTGTCAATACCCGGATGGGTCCGGGAAGGCGAGCGTTCCCGCTTCTTAAACTCTTCCAACTCCTTGACTTGCCGGCCGCCGCCCATGCGACTCTCGATCAGGCGAGCCATCTCGGGTAGTCGCTGACGAGGAGTTGGGTCGGAGGGACGTCCTCGTCGATCTTGGCGAAGCGGCCGATGGGGTCCTTGAAGATGTTGTCGGTAAGGTCGTCGTTGACGGTCGAGATCTCGCCGATCAGGGCGTCGCCGCCTTCGGCCCATAAGCTGTGCCAGTCGCCGGGCATGAGCGTGACGCTCTGGCCAGGTGACAGCTGCAGCTTCTCGCCGGGGGCGTAGTCGCGGCGGACGCCGTCGCAAGCCACGTTGCCGCCGCGATCCAGGGCGAAGGCGCCCTGGTCGTCGGAGCCGTGAAGCTCGACCACAAGGGTAGCGCCGCCGCGGTTGATGATGTCCTCGGCCTTGATGCCGTGAGTGTGCGACGGGCAGCGCTGATCGCGGCGCAGGATCAAGAGCTTCTCGGCGTAGCACATGCCGCGGCCGCGCTCGAGATCGGCGAGGCGGCCGTTGCGGAGGGTGAAAATTGACAGGCCGACCTCGTCGAAGCGGCCGGCGCCGAAATCGGTGATGTCCCAGCCGCAGCGGGCGTCGATCAAGTGGCGCGCCCGGTCGCGATTGGCCTTGAACGTGTCCGGCGTCCAGTAGGCGAAGGGCGGCAGGGTGAAGCCGAAGCGGCGGATCATCTCGTCCGCTTCGGCCATGATGGTGTTGATGCGCGAGCGTTGCATGTCGTGGCTCCTGGGGGGCTTGGGCCCTTACGGTTCGGCGGCGGCGAGGTCGAGGAGTTCGATGACCATGGCGGCGGTCCAAGTGAAGCGGCCACCGCCGCAGGGCTCGCCGGTCATCGGGTCGTAGTATTCGGCGAAGCCGCTCTCGTTGATCAGCTTGAGACAGTCATGGCGCAGGCGCTGCGCCATGACTGTCTCGCCGGCTGCTGCCAGTCCGTCGGCGATCATGTAGTTGACGATCAGCCAGGCGGGGCCGCGCCAGTAGCGCTTGGCGTCGAAGCGCGGATCGTCCGGATCGTGGCTTGGCACGAGATAGGTCGAGCGCCGGCCCAGCGCCTCGACTCGTTCCGCCAGAGCCCTGGCGCGGTCGGCCGGAATGGCGGCGAAGGCAGGCAGGATGCCGCCGACCGAGAGGCTGTCGACCAGTTCGGCCGTGACCCGGTCGCGGCACAGATACTGACCGTGCGGCTCGCTCCATAGGCTCTCCAGTGCTGTGAGGCCGCGCTCGGCAAAGCCGCGGTTGCGCGCCGCGATCCCGGTCTCGCCGAGCTGGTCGGCCAGGGTTGCTAGATCGGTGCACGATCGAATCAGGATGGCGTTGAAGCCCGGATCGATCACCTGGAAGGGCGACGCGTCGTGGAGCCTGGTGTTGTCCCAGCCGAGTGAGCGGAACCGTCCGAGCAGCCAGAGATAGCGGTCGTACTGCGCCGCGGTCGGGCGATGGGCGGCGTCGGCATGCTGCAGGTCGCGGCGGACATAAGGGGCGACGCCCTCGGTCGGCACCCGCTCGAGGGCAGTGTCCCAATCGATCGAGTTGTCGCGGCCGGACTCCCACGGGTGGATAATCGCGACCAGGCCCTCGCCCTTGGGGTCGCGGTTGGCGAAGAACCATCGATGCCAGCCGTCGATGGCCGGCAGGAGCTTCCTGGCCCGGTCACGGGCCATCGCCGGATCGCCGGCCCGCGCCACCAGCCGCGCGACGGTGAAGCCCGCGACCGGTGGCTGGGTGATGCCCGAGGTCGGGATTGGGCGATCAGTGCGCCATACATCGGGGCCGGGGAAGTAGCCATCGTCGGCGACATGGAAGACGATGTGCGGGACCATCCCGTCCGGCCATTGATGCGCGAACAGGGTCTCGATCTCGCGCCAGGCACGGTCCTCGTTGAGCCGTGTCAGGCCGAGCGCCGTGAGGCAGGAATCCCAGTTCCATTGAAAGGGATAGAGCCCCTTGGTCGGCATCGTGTAGTCGCCGCGATCGTTCTCTTCGAGGATCGCTCGGGCATGCGCGAAGACGGCGGCGTCATCCCTGTCGCTCATCGCCCGCTCTGCCTAGACCTCGAGCTCGACGGTCACCGGGACGTGGTCGCTCGGCTGCTCCCAGCCGCGGGCCTCGCGGGTGATTTGTGCGTTGCGGAGGGACGGGGCCAAGGCCGGGGTGAGCCAGATGTGGTCGAGCCGGCGGCCGCGGTCCGAGGCGCTCCAGTCGCGGTTACGGTAGCTCCACCAGCTGAACAGCTTCTCCTCGGGCGGGATGATCGCGCGTACGGCGTCGACCCAGTCGCAGCTCGCCTGCAGGCGGGCGAGCTTCTCGACCTCGATGGGGGTGTGGCTCACCACCTTGAGCAGCTGCTTGTGGCTCCAGACGTCGGTGGGCAGAGGGGCTATGTTGAGATCGCCCAGCAGGATGGCACGTCGCTTGTCGTCGCGCTCGGCCGCGAACCAGTCGGCCAGCGCGTCGACCATGTCGAGCTTGTGGCGGAACTTGGGGTTTTCGTCGGGGTCCGGGACGTCGCCGCCGGCCGGGATGTAGAGGTTGTGCAGCTCGATGTCGCCAGGCAGACGGACGACGGCGTGGCGGCTCTCGTCGTTGCCGCACCAGCGATGGGTGTGGCCGTCGGTAAGCGGCACTTTCGCTAGAACGGCAACGCCGTGATAGCCCTTCTGGCCGAAGACGAAGCGGTGCGGAAAACCCAGATCGGCCATGAGGTCGTGGGGGAACAGCTCGCTCGCCACCTTGATCTCTTGCAGGCACGAGCACGTCGGGGTCGATCTCGGCCACGATCCGGCGCAACATCGGTTCGCGCAGGCGTACGGAATTGGCATTCCAGCTGGTGATCTTGAGGTGCACAGGCAGAGCCTCTCAGCCGGTCGCGGCGCGGGCGACCGTCTCGCAAGGGTCGGCGCCGTTGAGCACGATCGGCCGGTGTGGTCGAATGGGTTGGCGGAGGCCTTCTAGCGGCGTTCACCAGCCCGACCAAGCATTTCGGCAAGGGCGGGCGGCAGGTCTCGCAAGCCGCGGGTGGCTCGTCTTGCCGGGGCTCGGCGTCGGGGCCGGGGGCCCAGCGTGGCGCTATCGGGTTGTCTTGTCATTTGCCGCTTTGTTGCGCACGGTGCTAGCCTCGCTGGCGAGGTTGATCACGCGGAGGAGCGCCATGGACAAGTCGATGACCGACGCCGGGCAGGCGACCGGCAGGACCGGCTTGTTCTCGCGTCAGGCGTTGATCGAATGCATCGTCGGCGCGGCGATGATGGTCCTGGCTTTCGTCGCGATCGCGGCTTCGGACGTCTCCGCTACGGGCACGCATGTCTACTGGGTCGGCCTGGTGGTGATCTTCGCCATGGTGGCCATTGCGATCGACCGGATGCATCCCATGGCGGGCATGAGCTTTGGTCGATCGATCTTGCCGATCGTCCTTCACTGGTTCGGTGTCTTCCTGGCAGTCGAGCTCGTCTATTTCTTTGTCGCATCAGGGCGCATAGCCAACGCCGACACCGGGCTCACCATCGCGATGATCCTGGCGCTCGGCACTTATCTGGCCGGTGCCCATGGCAACTGGCGGCTCATGGTGATCGGGTTGGCGATCGGCCTCGCGGCGGCCGGGGCGGCCTTTCTCGAGGAATATCTCTGGGTGATGTTCGAACTCGCACTCCTGGTGATCGCCATCTTCGTGCTCGGCTCCAGGCGTTCCGGCGTTGCTGCGTCGGTGGACAACGACCTCTGAGCCCGGGTGAGCGTTAGTGCCGGCTAGCGATGACGACGATCGCATGCCGGCAGGCGTCACCGAGCGGCGATCGCCCGAGCGGATCGCCGTCGACGTCGCGATTCGTCTCGGCCTGCTCGGGCTGTTCGCCTATCTGGCGTTCGCGCTGATACAGCCCTTCCTGTCGATGGCGATCTGGGCGGTGATCTTGACGGTGGCGCTCTACCCCGTCTTCGCCTGGCTGCGGGTGCGGCTCGGCGGCAATAGCGTGATTCCAGCCGTCCTGCTCACCGTCGTCGGCCTCGCTGTCACCTTTGGTCCGGCAGCGATCCTCACCGCCAGCCTGGCCGGCTCGCTGGAGCGCCTCGTGCTCGACATCGAGACGGGCAGACTGTCGCTGGCGAGCCTGCCCGTGTCCGTCAAGACGCTGCCGTTCGTCGGCGATTGGCTGGACCAGGCATCGAGCCTGGCGTCCGGGAACGTCACCAACCTGCTCAAGGAGTATGGTGAGCGGCTGCTGGCGCCGGGCGCCTGGCTGTTGATCGAGGTCGCCGCGATCGCCGAAAGCTTCTTGGTGTTCGCGGCGTCGGTGGTCGCCGCCGGGTGCCTGTTCGTCTACGGACCCCGGCTCATCGGCCGGGTGCACGGCGCGTCGCTCCGCATCGTCGGCCCGCGCGGCTCGCGCTTCGTCGACCTCGCCGGGGCCACCATCCGCAACGTCGCCCGCGGCGTCATCGGCATCGCGGTCCTGCAGTCGCTGCTGATCGGGGTCGGCCTGCTCGTTGCCGGCGTGCCGCATGCCGGGCTGCTGACGCTCGCGGCGCTGGTATTCGCGATCGTCCAACTCGGGACCCTGCCCGTGCTGGTGCCGCTCGTCATCTGGTTCTGGCTGAACCGCGATCCGTCGGCGGCGCTGCTCTTTACGCTGTACATGGCGCCGGTCGGTGCTCTCGAGAGCCTGCTCAGGCCGCTGGTCATGGGGCAGGGCCTGGAGACGCCGATGCTGGTTATTCTCATCGGCGTGCTCGGCGGAACGGTCGCCTATGGCCTGCCGGGCCTTTTTCTCGGGCCTTTGATCCTGGCGCTGCTCTACGAGATCGTCGTCTTCTGGCTGCAGGAAGAGCGCACTGCGGCCGACGACGACGGGCAGCCCTAGCCGGCGCCGCAACAGGGGCTGGATGTGCCAAGCTCGTGCCGATTCCGACGCCGCTGGCACTAAGTAGGATCAGCGAATTTGGTCACGCCGCTGCGGTTGCCGAAATTCCCGGCGTTTCCTCAAGAGCTGCCTGCCGACACCTCGGCTTGCCGTCCTGGCAAGATTGCGACCCGGACGGCTAGGCGCCAGAGGAGCACATCCGCCGCTTCAAGGACGGAGCGGCGCGCGCAGCTGGATCGCCAAGGCTCGGGCTCGGCATTTTCAAGGCAGTGCGGGTCGATCGGCTTGGCGGTCTCGGGGTGGCGACAAGCCGGGCGGCCAGCGCCCACTAGGCGCTAAAGGCCGTTACAATGGTGATGCACGGCCATACGAATTGCACCGTGTACTATCTTGGCGAGACAGCTGATGCAGTTTGGCTCTGCCGCCACGGTATCCGTTTATCGGAAACGGCCGAGGACGGAGCGAACCAGTGCGCGCTGCGCGGCATGATCCAGGTCGTTCAGGGCGGCGCCGGCCAAGCCTGGTGGCCAGAGCAAATCGTGCTGCAAGGTGACGGGCCGACCCTCATGCTACCGCCCGAAGCGCTGGGCGGGTCGAAACTGCGGCATCACCCGGCGATCGCTGCAATCGCCGTGCCGCGATATTTATTGCCGCGACCAATTCGCCATCGTGGCATCGAGCCGCCGCAACTGCCATGGACACTGCTCGACGAGCGAGGCTTTCTCGAGACGGCGCCGGCCAATATCCTGGCGCCGGCAGTCAACCAGCTCGTTGCCACGCTGATGCCGCACGGGTATCCGGCGATCGAGATCATCGGCGAGATTGCCGGCGCCCATCGCGGACACTGCAGCGCAGCTTTTAAGCTGCGTCGCTCGGCAATCGCCAGCTGGTCGACGCGGACCGCGCGGAGCAGGCGACCATGCTGCTCCGGGACAGTGACGCCTCGATCACCGAGATCGCCGTCGACCTTGGCTACACCGACGTTGCTCACGTCAGCCGCGCCTTCCGTCGCTGGACCGGCGTCTCGCCCACCCGCTTCCGCCGCTTGGCGCCGGCCGGCTGAAAGCACGCCGACTAAACGCGCCGCATCCCTGTCTGGGCGACGGTCAGGGGATGCTGTCGAGCCCTTCGTCGACCCGGAACAGCTCTTCGCTGCTGGCTTCCTGGTTGTTCGACGCCGGTTCTAGGTGCGGCTTCTCGAGGTGCTCGGTCGTCTTGGCGTGCGCCGTTCCGTCGATCACGGTCGTGGGACTCCGCTCTGCCGGATTCACGGATGCCGTCGATACGCAGCTTTGCCCAAGCCTGTCGGGTGCTTCTTCCACTTGCAGGGTCCCTTTGCCGCTCGGCGCCACCGTCATTGCATGGCGGCGGCCGCCGGCACGAGCGGCAATGCCCGTGGCGTTTACGTGGCGCCAGCGCTGAACACTCTTGCAATGACTGCGAGCAGATCGGATTGTCACCCAATGGCAAACGGTTCACTTCGCCCGGTGCGAGCCGCCAATGTCGCAGCGACTTGAGAGCGATGGGATGATCGAGGGTCGTGTCCCATTGGGTGGTGTGGATGGCCGCGCGCGTAGCCTTCAGGCATAGCGTCTCGCGCGGCCGGTGGCACGGCAGCTTATTGGAAATTGGTTGGCATGCAGCTGGTCGACGGGACACTGGCGGTCGGTCCCATTCTCGCCGTCACCTTGGGCATTATCGTCCTTTTTTTGGGCCGGCGGCTCAACTTGGCTTTCGCCGTCCTGCGTGATTTCAGCATTCCGGAGGCAGTGAGCGGCGGCCTGGTGATGTCGGTGCTGTTGGCGCTGGTCTATGTCGTGACCGATGTCGCCGTGGCGTTCGATCTGGCCGCGCGCGACCTATTGCTGGTCTACTTCTTCACGACGATCGGCATCAACGCCCGCCTTGCCGAGCTGCTCAAGGGTGGCAAGCCCTTGGTGCTACTGCTGGCGGTCACCGTCTGCTTTCTCCTCGCGCAGAATGTGATGGGCATCTCGGTCGCCACCCTGCTCGGCCTGCCGAGTTCTGTGGGGGTCCTGGGTGGCTCGGTCTCGCTGATCGGCGGGCATGGCACGGCGATCGCCTGGGCGCCGCGCATCGCCGAGGAGCACGGCATCGTCAATGCGATGGAAATCGGCGTCGCCACGGCGACCTTCGGGCTGATCCTGGCGAGCCTGATGGGCGGACCAATCGGCAAGTTCCTGATCGAGCGGCACAAGCTGCAATCGACCGACGAGCACCAGGATGTCGGCACGGACGACACGGACATTCGAGCCTCGATCACCCATCTCGATTTTCTCGACTCGCTGCTGGCCATCCATCTCAGCGCGATCCTCGGGCTGATCCTCAACGACCTGATCGGCGATGCCGGGCTGCAGCTGCCCCTGTTCGTTACCTGCCTCTTTGCCGGGATTTTCCTCACCAACGTCATGCCGCGGGAAAAGCAGCGGCTGCTGACGGGCACCCGCTGGCCGTCACGGACGCCGGCGATGGCGCTGATTGCCGAGATCTCGCTCGGCACGTTCCTTGCCATGTCGCTGATGTCGATGCAGCTCTGGACGCTGGTCGATCTCGCCGGGCCGCTGTTTGCCATCGTCGGCGCCCAGTTCGCCCTGGCGGTTGCCGTCAACGTCTTCATCGTCTTTCCGCTGATGGGGCGGACCTACGACGCGGCCGTTATCTCGGCCGGGTTCGGCGGCATCTCCTTGGGCTCGACGCCGACGGCCATGGCCAACATGGCGGCCGTCACCCAGCGCTACGGTCCCTCGCACCTGGCTTTCATCGTGGTGCCGCTGGTCTGCGCCTTCTTCATCGATCTCGTGAACGCACTGGCAATTCCGTTTTTTCTGGGCCTTGGCTGAGCGCCTGCCGGGAAAGCTCGCGCCAGCTGCGCTGGTGATCGGTTACCCGGCCTTGCGCCGCAGGTCCTCCACCTCCTCGGTGAGGTGCTGAGCGAGACCGAACCCGGCCTCCGACATGGTGAGGTAGGCCTCGTCGGCGCCGGCGGCTTTGATCTGCTGGGCTTCCTCGGCATACATCGTGTGCGCGATGATTGGGCCAGGAAGCCGCGCCGGCGGAGCTGGCGGGTGGCGATCATCTTCAATTCGTGGTCGTTCATGGCGAGGATGACACCCTTGAGGCCCCGCAGATCAACGTCGGACCAGAAGCCCGGGTCCTCGGCGTCGGCGTAGAGCACGTTGCGGCCGGCGGCGGTGTGCCAGGCGACCTTGGCCGGGTCGGCGTCGAGGCCGATCAGCCGCATCTCGCGATTGCCCAGCACGTCGTACGCGGCGCTGCCGGTGCGCCCGAGGCCCATGATCAGCACCTCGGCATTGCCGAGCGAGAGCGGCTGGTCATCGGGGTGGCGCTCGGCCCGCTCGAAGCGCGTCAGCCGGGTCTCCAGCCGCTCGACCAGGGTGTGCGAGATGCGGTTCAACGGCGCGGAGACGACGAACGAGGCGGCGACGGCGATGGCGAGCGGCACGATCCAGTCCGGCAGCAGGCTGGCCGCTATTATCAGGCCGAACTCGCTGTAGCAGGCGAGGCCGAGCGCCGCCAGGAAGGCGTTCCTGGCGCGCAGGCCGAAGAGAATGAGGAGCACGAAGAAGAGGGCACCCTTGAGCGGCAGCAGGACGCCCATGGCGAGCGCGAAGAGCAGCGAGCCGGCATCCGGCAGGCCGGTGAGCCCGATCTGCAGGAAGAAACCGACAAGGAAGACCTCCTTCAGGCTCCAGAGCGCATTCGACAGCTCCTGGGTGCGCCGGTGATCGGCGAGCAGCATGCCCATGACCAGCGCACCCAGCTCGCTCGACAGGCCCAGCATCTCAAAGCCCATGCCGCCGACGACCAGCGCCAGCAGCATGCCCATCAAGACCAGCAGTTCGTCGTGGCCGGAAAGGTCGAGCAGCTTGTGCACCACCGGCCGCAGCAAGGGCACGGCCAGGAGGGCGAAGGCCCAGGGTGACGGCGAGTGGTCGCCGAAGAAGCTGAGGACGGCAAGCGCGATCAGATCCTGGATGATCAGGATGCCGATGGTTACGCGGCCATGAAACGCTTTCAGCTCGCGCTTGGCCTCGAGAACCTTGGCGGCCAGGACGGTGCTTGAGAAGGCGAGTGCTATGGCGAGAAGAAGTGCGGTGCGCAGGTCGACACCGAGGACCAGGAGAAAGAGTGGCGTCATGACGAGGCAGCTGAGCGCAAAGTGGACGAGGCCGCCACCGATCACCTCCGGCTGGATCAGGCTCTTGAGCCGGAGCTTGAGGCCCACGGTGAACAGCAGCAGGAGGACGCCCAGATGCGCCACGTGCTTGAGAATGTGGCTGGTCTCGCTCGGCAAGCCGAGCTGGCCCCCCCAGGCATTGAGCGCGAAGCCGGCGGCCAGGAAGCCCACGAGCGGCGGCAGCCCGACCTGCTTGACCGCGAGACCGAAGGTGAAGGCGAAGGAGATGATCAGGACTTCGAGCAATTCGGGCGATCCCGCAGCAGCAGACCAGGCCAAGTGGCCCGGACCATAGCGGCGGCGGTCCCGCTGTCACGTGCATCGTGCTGGAAAGCATGAAGGGAAGGCGCGCTCTTCGGGATTTTCGGCTCGAGCAACGAACGGTTCAGGGCGTGGCAAGGATGGGAAAGCCCGGCGGAGACGAGTGCGCCAGTGCATCTTCCGGACAAGGGTAATGGCGGTGACCATTGGGGCAGTTCAGCGGCAGACCATGTCGACGCGATCGAAGGCTGCTCGGGCGTGATCGGCGCAAAAGAGGGCGTGGTCGGCCTTCAGGTGGTCGGTGGCCTCCTCCCTGAAGCGGACGATTTCAGCCACAATGAGGTGGTGTGGCCAAGCGGCGGCGACAAACGATGGCTCCACATCGTAGTCGATTTGGCCGCGGTCGTCGGAAAGCAAGTCGGCGCAATCGGGCTTGCCCAGGCCCTGGCCGGGCGACGTCGTCGACCGCCTGTTGGAACTTGTTGATCTCCTTGGATAGCGCCTGCAGGTCTTCGTCGGCACAAAAGCCGCGGCCGGAGGGCTCGAGGGAGTCGTCCCAGAGCAAGGCGCGGCGTTCCTCTTGGGCCTGCTCGAAGAGTCACCGGACCGCCTTGGGCGAGTCGTCCATCCGATCGGCGTTATTCTTCTCGGTGCCGTTCTCGGCCTTGTTGGCCATGGCCTCGAGGTAGTGCTCGATGAACGCCTTTATGATGCGGCGCCACTTCTCGCGCTTGAAGTCCCAGGTAAACGAGGCGTAGAGCGTCCCGCCGAAGTGGCTGACGCCGAGGATCGGCGCGCCGGTCTTGTCGGGCATGACGCCGAAGTTTTGAGGATGCACGTCGCTGAGCACCATCACGGTCGGCATGTACCGATCCTGACCGGCCATGTCACGGTAGAACAGGAGCGCGGTGCCACGAAAGGCCTTGAAGAGGCCGCCGGCCAGCTCGTCGAACTTATTCCTCGCACCCGCGAATGCTGCGCGATCCAGGCGGCGTGATCCTCACGGATGGCATAGCGCACATGCTCGCGCCAGGCCAACTCGCGAAATGCCTCGACGCGACCTTCCGATTGCCTCGAGATCTCGATCTCGGCGGCGCACGCCTCGCTCTTGCCGATGCGCTTCTTGATCTTCCTTGCCATGCCGCTTACCCGGTGCCACGTGCCCATACATAGTTATGGCGAGAAAATCGTCCCAGCGCGTTGCTGCGCCACGGCCCCTGCGGCCATCGGCACGAATGTGGCGCTTATCGGGATAGCGCATCGCCTCAGACGGTCGACGTCACCTTCTTCAAGCCGCGGGGGTTGTCGGGGTTGTGGCCGCGGGCTTGGGCTAGGGCTGCTGCCATGGGGTAGAAGGCGGCGATGGCGGTAATGGGGTCGAGCAGCGGGTGGAGGGGTGGCGGCAGCTGTACGTGCCGGCCGGGGGCCCGGCTTGCCGGGGTGGCGGTGATGACGCTGCCGCCGGCGGCCTCGACCTCGGCGGCGAAGGCCGTGGTGTCGGCGCCGCCGGCATCGTCCAGGGCGATGGCGAGAAGCGGGAAGGCGCGGTCGATCACGGCCTTGGGGCCGTGGCGCACCTCGGCCGCACTAAACGCCTCGGCGTGGAGGTAGGAGGTTTCCTTGAGCTTCAAGGCGGCTTCTCCGGCGATCGGCAGGGTCGGGCCGCGGCCGAGGACGTAGAGACTGCTGGCCGGCGCCAGGAGGTCGACCGTCGGCCCCCAGTCGGTGGCGATGGCGGCGTCCAGGCGCTCGGGTAGGGCGGCGAGCGCGGCCTCGAGGCTCCTGTCGCAGCGCCAGGTGGCGACCAGCCGGGCGAGCACGACGCAGGTCAGCATGAAGCTCTTGGTGGCAGCCACGCTGCGCTCCTCGCCGGCGCGCTGCGGCAGGACGTGGGCGGCAGCACGCGCCAGCGGCGAGTCCGACTGGTTGACGATGGCGACGGTGGTGGCACCGCCTTGTGCTGCGGCTTCCAGGCTCTTGACGATGTCGGGGCTGGCGCCGGATTGCGAGATGCCCAGGACCAGCGCCTGGTCGAGCCGGGGGGCGACGCCGTAGCGGCTGACCAGCGACGGTGGCAGTGAGGCGGTGGCGAGGTTGGCGGTGAGCGCCAGCAGCATGCCGCCGTAGCCGGCGGCGTGGTCCGAGCTGCCGCGCGCAATGGTGGCGGCGAAGACGGGTGGCCGGGCGTCGAGCGCTGCCTTGATCGCCGCGTAGGCATCGGAGTCGGCGCGGAGCATGTCGGCGACGCGCTCTGGCGTCTCGCGCACCTCATCGAGCATGAGTGACGACATTGGTGTTCCGTTGGGTTCAGGTGAACTCGGCCGGATTTTGGCCGAGTGCGATCAAGCGGGCGCCATCGAGCGGCGAGGCGGTGTGGCCGGCATCGGCGAGGGCAGGGCCCAGCGCCTGCTGCAGCGCCGGGCGGAAGACGGTGGCGAGGCCGCCGCCCAGCACCAGCGGCTCGTCCGGTGAAGGGGTGAGCGCGTGGGCGAGGCGAACGTGGTGGCCGGCGGCCGCGTCGAGCAGGGCGCGGGCCTTGGGGTCGCTCCCGGCGGCGGCCTCGATGATCAAGGGAGCCAGGCTCGCGAACTGGGCCGGGCGCGCGATCTTGAGCCAGTCCAGAATGTCGGCCGTGGTGTCGCCGAGCAGTGCCTGGAGCTGTGGCCAGAGGGTGCTCTCCGGTGCGTCGTCGTAGCGGTCGCGAAACTCGAGCCAGTCGCCGACGGCGGTGAGGCCGAGCCAGGCGCCGCCGCCGCGGTCGCCCACCGGAAAGCCCCAACCGGAGAGCTTCAACAGTTCGCCCGAGGCGTGCAGGCGGTAGCCGACGACACCGGTGCCGATGGCGAGCAAGGCGCCAGGTCGGCCGCCAGTGGCACCGAGCAGCGAGGTGTAGCCGTCGGTCGATAGGTGGTTCGCGGCGAAATCGGCGAAGGCAGCAGTGAAGCGGACCTTGCTGCCTGCCGCGTTGGCGCCGGCGAGCCCTGCGCTGAGCGTCGTTCTGGCGGCGGCCGACGCCGGGTCGAGCCCGGCGGCCGTGGCGAGCCGCTGCCAGAGGACGCGGATCTCGGCGAGGCCGCTCGACGGGTCCTGAAAGAGGTTGCACGGGCCGCCGACCTGCTCGCCGAGAATGGTGCCGCTCTTGGTCGACAGCGCGGCGCGGGTCTTGGTGGCGCCGCCATCGACGGCGAGGATCAGGGGCTCTTCGCTCATGCATGGTGCATACCAAAAAGCTACCACAGGCGGCAAGAGGCAATGTCGTTCATAGCGGAAAGGGCAAAAACTCAAGGAAATTTGTAAGCCTGTCGGGGCTGCGAAGAAAACCACTTGCCAAATGGTTTCTTTTTGGTATCTCTCCGGCAGCAACGGAGGCAGGGATGCAAACCGAACGACGCCTGGAACGCTTTCGCAGCGCCGATCGCTGGCCGACCGACGAGGCCTTGGTCGCCATGCTCGACCATCAGTTGGGCGCGCTCGTCGGCGTGCGGCAGGCGCTGCCGGCTCTTGGAGCCGCCATTGAGGCAGCAGCCGAGCGGTTGCGCGACGGCTCGGGCCGGCTGGTCTATGTCGGCGCCGGCGCCTCGGGGCGCCTCGCCGTGCAGGACGGTGTCGAGCTCTACCCCACCTTCGGCTGGCCGCACGAGCGGCTGCTCTATTTGATCGCCGGCGGCGAGGCTGCGCTCGTCCAGTCGCGCGAGGGTGCCGAGGACGACGGCGACGCCGGCCGGGCGGAGATCGAGCGCAACGGCATCGACCGGCATGACGTCGTGGTCGGGCTCGCGGCGTCGGGCGCCACGGCCTTCACCCGTGCGGCGATCGTGCGTGCTCGCGAGCAGGGTGCCCTGACCATCGGCATGGCGAACAATCCAGGCGCGCCGCTGCTCGCCGAGGCCGAGCACGGCGTGCTGCTCGACACCGGGCCGAGTTCCTCGCCGGCTCGACCCGGATGACCGCCGGCACGGCGCAGAAGATCGCGCTCAACCTGTTCTCGACCCAGCTCATGACCGGGCTCGGCCGCGTCTATGACGGGCTGATGGTCAATGTCGTCGCGTCCAACGCCAAGCTGGTCGAGCGCGGCCGCCGCATGGTCGAGGTGATCACCGGCTGCGAGCGAGCATGCAGCGCGAGCCGCGCACGAGGAGGCGGGGCACGACGTCAAGCTCGCCGTGCTGCTGATCGACGGCCTGTCGCTCGACAGAGGCGCGGCAGTGCCTCGAGGCGGCCGGCGGAAATCTGCGCGAGGCGCGGGTCATCGAGCCCGAGCCCATCCACGAGACCTGAACCGACCCGACCAACCAGCCCTGAGGAGGCATCTCAATGCGGAAGACATCGACCGCCATGGTGGCGCTCGCCGCCGGCTTTGCGATCACGGCCCCGGCCATGGCCGAGGAGCTGGTGATCGAGAGCTGGCGCAACGACGACATCTCGGTCTGGCAGGACGTGATCATCCCGGCCTTCAACGCCCAGCACCCGGACATCGAGGTGACGTTTCCAGCCGACCGCACCGGCCGAGTACAATGCCGCCCTGAACGCCAAGCTCGATGGCGGCACCGCCGGTGACCTGATCACCTGCCGGCCGTTCGACGCCTCGCTGCAGCTCTTCCAACGCGGCCATCTGGTCGATCTGACCGGCATGGCGGAGCTCGCCGACTTCCCCGAGACGGCGCTCGCCGCCTGGAGCACCGACGACGGCAGCGCCGACCTTCTGCATGCCGATGGCGTCCGTGATCCACGGATTCATGTACAACAAGGAAGCCTTCGACGAGCTCGGCCTCGAGGTGCCGACGACGGAGGCGGAGTTCTTCGCCGTGCTCGACGCCATCAAGGCGGACGGCAGCTACGAGCCGATGGCGATGGGCACCGCCGACCAGTGGGAGGCGGCCACCATGGGCTACACCAATATCGGCCCGAACTATTGGAACGGGGAGGAAGGCCGCCTCGCGCTGATCAATGGCGAGGCCAAGCTCACCGACGAGGCCTACGTGGCCCCCTACCGGACGCTGGCGCGGTGGGCCGACTATCTGCCAACGGGCTTCGAGGCGCAGTCCTACCCCGACAGCCAGAACCTCTTCACGCTCGGCCGGGCGGCGATCTATCCGACCGGCTCTGGGAGATCTCGCCCTTCCAGCGCGACGCGTTCTTCGAGATGGGCGCCTTCAAGCCGCCGGTCGCGAATGCGGGCGACGCCTGCTTCATCAGCGACCATGTCGACATCGGCCTGGGCATCAACGCGGCGAGCCCGAACCAGGAAGCGGCGATGACCTTCATCGAGTGGGTCGGCTCCGGCCGAGTTCGCCGAGCTCTACTCGAACGCCCTGCCCGGCTTCTTCTCGCTCTCCAACCACCCGATCACACTCGAGGATCCGATCGCCCAGGAGTTCATCTCCTGGCGCGAGGAATGCGCGCTCGTCGATCCGCCTCGCCCACCAGATCCTCAGCCGCGGCACGCCCAACCTGTGGAACGACATGTGGGTGATCTCGGCCAACGTGATCAACGGCACGATGACGCCCGAGGAGGCCGCCGAGCAGCTGCAGACCGGCCTCGACTCCTGGTACGAGCCGCAGCAATAGGCAGCACTCGCCGGACCGGCGGCGGTCACCCGGCCTGCCGCCGGTCCCGGGCGAACCCAGTGGGTAGCAGCATCATGCAACGAGCGAGCGCACGCGTCGGCGAGCGGCCAGCCGGCCCGCCGCAAGCCGTTCCCCTGGCACATCGTCGTCTTCCTGGCGCCGGCGGTGCTCCTCTACACCGCGGTGATGATCTATCCGCTGGCCGAGACGCTGCGCCTGTCGTTCTTCGACCGGACCGATGCCGGCGTGCGCTTTTGGGTCGGCTTCGCCAATTTCGAGCGGCTGTTCCTCGACGACCGCTGGTCCGAGCCAGTTCTGGAATGCGCTCGGCAACAACTTCTACTTCTTCGTCGTGCACATGCTGGTGCAGAACCCGATCGGCGTGATGCTCGCGGCCCTCCTGTCGATGACCCATCTGCCGGGCCGCACCTTCTATCGGACCGCGATCTTCGTCCCGGCGATGCTCTCGGTGGTGATCATCGGCTTCGCCTGGAAGCTGATCTTGAGCCCGATCTGGGGCGTCGCCGAGACACTGCTCGGGCTGGTCGGGCTGGAATTGCTGTTCGGTCCCTGGCTGGGCAAGGAGAGCTCGGCGCTCACCACCTTGGCGCTGATCTCGGTCTGGCAGTATGTCGGCATCCCGATGATGCTGATCTATGCGGCGCTGCTGTCGATCCCCGAGGACATCAGCGAGGCCGCCAATCTCGACGGCGTGCGCGGCATGTCGCTCTTCTTCAAGGTCAAGCTGCCGCTGATCTGGCCGACGATCGGGATCATCTCGATCCTCACCTTCATCGGCAACTTCAACGCCTTCGACCTGATCTACGCGGTCCAGGGTGCGCTGGCCGGGCCGGACTACTCGACCGACATCCTGGGCACCTTCCTCTATCGCACCTTCTTCGGCCACCAGCTCGAGCTGGGTGACCCGCACATGGGAGCGACCGTCGCTACCGCGATGTTCCTGATCATCCTGGTAGGCGTGATGGCCTATCTCTGGGGCGTGCAGCGTCGCGTCCGCCGCTACGAATTCTGAGCCAGGGAACCGCCTCATGAACAGCGCCCGCCGCTCCCTGCCGTCCGAGCTCGCCGCCCACGGCATCCTCGTCGTCTACACGATCATCGCGCTCTTCCCGGTGGTCCTGATCCTGATCAACTCGCTCAAGGACCGGCGTGCCATCTTCCAATCGCCGCTGGCCCTGCCGTCCGCCGAGAGCTTCTCGCTGGTCGGCTACACGACCGTGCTCGAGCAGGGCAACTTCCTGCTCTATTTCGCCAACAGCACGATCGTCACCGTGATGGCCCTGGCACTGGTCCTGCTGCTGGGTGCCATGGCCGCCTTCGCGCTCGCCGAGTACCGCTTTCCGTTCAACCCGCTGATGGGTCTCTACCTCGCGATCGGCATCATGATCCCGATCCGGCTCGGCACGGTCGGCATCCTCGAGATGATGGTGGCGACCAACCTCGTGAACACGCGGACGGCGCTGGTCCTGGTCTACACGGCGAACGGCCTGCCGCTCTGCATCTTCATCCTGTCCGAGTTCATGCGCGGCGTGTCGAAGGACCTCAAGGACGCCGCCCGGATCGACGGGCTCAGCGAGTACACGATCTTCTTTCGCATCGTCCTGCCGCTGGTCCGTCCGGCCATGGCGACGGTCGCGGTCTTCACCATGATCCCGATCTGGAACGACCTCTGGTTCCCGCTTGATCCTGGCGCCCGGCGAGGCGGTGAAGACCATCACGCTCGGGACCCAGGTCTTCATCGGCCAGTTCGTCACCAACTGGAACGCGGTCCTGGCCGGCCTCTCGCTCGCCATCCTGCCGGTGCTCGTCCTCTACCTCGTCTTCTCCAAGCAGCTCATCCGCGGCATCACCTCCGGTGCCGTGAAGTAATCGGCCGACCTGCACCGCCCTTCAAGGACCCCGTCATGGCACAGCTCAAGATCGACAACGTCCGAAAATCCTTCGGCAAGGTCGACGTCCTCAAGGGCGTCGACCTCGACATCCAGGACGGCGAGTTCATCGTGCTCCTGGGCCCGTCCGGTTGCGGCAAGTCCACGCTGCTCCGGATCATCGCCGGGCTCGAGGACCAGACCTCGGGCCGATCAGCATCGGCGGCGAGGTGGTCGACCACCTGCCGCCGGCGAAGCGCGGCATCGCCATGGTCTTCCAGTCCTATGCGCTCTACCCGCATCTCGACGTCGCCGGCAACTGGGCGCTCGGCCTCAAGCAGGCGGGCACGGCCAAGGAGGTGATCGACGAGCGGATCAAGGAGGCGTCGCGCATCCTCGAGCTGGGCGCGCTCCTCGACCGGCGCCCGTCCGAGCTTTCCGGCGGCCAGCGGCAGCGCGTCGCCATCGGCCGCGCCATCGTCCGCCATCCGGGCGTCTTCCTCTTCGACGAGCCGCTCTCCAACCTCGACGCGGCGCTCCGGGCGCAAGTGCGCTTCGAGATCGGCCGGCTGCACAAGCAGCTGGGTGCCACCATGGTCTACGTCACCCACGACCAGGTCGAGGCGATGACCCTGGCCGACCGGATCGTCGTCATGCACGAGGGCGTGGTCCAGCAGGTGGGCAGCCCCTCGGACCTCTACCGCACGCCGGCCAACCTGTTCGTCGCCGGCTTCATCGGCTCGCCCAAGATGAACTTTCTCGAGGGAAGGGCGACTGCGGCCGGGCGGGTCGACCTCGCACGCGGCGGTGCCCTGCCGGTGGCGGAGCTGCAGCGGCCGCTGGGCGAGGTGGTGCTCGGCGTCCGGCCGGACGGCTTTCAGGTGGGCTCGAACGAGACGCGCGCCGGTGCGCGGTAAGGTGGTGCTGAACGAGTATCTGGGGCGCGAGTCCTACCTGCATCTCGAGCTCGAGGAGGGCAGCCGGATCGTCGTCGAGGTGCCGGCCGGAGAACGATGTCCGGCTCGACGAGGTGGTCGGCCTCGACCTCAAGCCCAGGGCGGCGCATCTGTTCGATGCCGGCACCCGGCAGCGGCTCGCCGCCTGAGGGCTGCGATGGCGGTGACCGCAGCACCCGACAGCGCCGAGGCGGGCGGCTCATGGCGCTCCGGCCCGACCCGGCCGGCACCGGCCCGCTCTATCTGCAGCTGGTCGAGCGGCTCGAGGCGGCGATCGGCAGCGGCCGCTTCCGGGACGGTGATCCCCTGCCGCCCGAGCGCATCCTGGCTCGAGGCGCTGGACGTGTCGCGAACGACCGTCCGGAAGGCGCTCGACGAGCTGACCCGCCGCGGCCTGGTGATCTCGCGGCAGGGCTCCGGCAATTTCGTCGCGACCCGCTTCGAGCAGCCCTTGGCGCGGCTCTCCGGCTTCACCGAGGACATGGCGCGCCGGGGCCGCGGCGTCGAGCTTCCGCTGGCTCGAGCGCGGGCGCGGCCGGGCGTCGCCCTGACGAGACCATGGCGCTCAATCTCGGGCCCGGCGACGATGTCTGCCGCTTCGTCCGCCTGCGCTTCGCCGACGGCGAGCCGATGTGCATCGAGCGCGCGGCGATCCCGGCCCGCTATCTGCCGGACCCGGACGTGGTCGACGAGTCGCTCTACGCGGCGCTCGCGGGCGCGTGGCCTCGAGCCGGTGCGGGCGCTGCAGCATCTGCGCGCCGCCGCGCTCGAGCCGGGCGACGCCGAGCATCTCGAGCTGCCCGGTCGGCACGCCCGGTCATGGCCACGGTCCGCCACGGCTTCCTCGCCGACGACCGGCCGATCGAGCTGACCCGCTCGATCTACCGCGCCGATCGCTACGATTTCGTGGCCGAGATGCGGCGCGGCCCGGGAGCGGCAGCATGAGGCAGCCGTGACCGAGCAATCGACCATCGAGGGCCGGATCGCTACGGCGGACGGCATCGTCCGGGGGCGGCTCGGCTTCACCCACGACATCCTGGCGATCGAGCCGGACCTGGCCGTGTCGGCCGAGCGCCTGATCGTGCCGGGCTTCATCGACCTGCACGTGCATGGCGGCGGCGGAACCGACGTGATGGAGGGCGCCGATGCGGTCCGCAGCATGGCGCGGTTCCACCGGCACCACGGGACGACGACCCTGCTCGCCACGACCGTGACGGCACCCGTGGCGATACTGCGGGAGAGCTTCGCCGGCATCCGCGAGGCCATGGCGGCGCCGGCGGCGGATGCGGCCGAGGTGCTGGGCGTCCATCTCGAGGGCCCGTTCATCAGCGCCGAGGCGCTGGGCGCGCAGCCGCCCTTCGCCATCCCGCCGGACCTCGATCTGGTGGCCGAGCTGCACGAGCTGGCGCCGATCCGGGTCGCGACCATGGCGCCGGAGATCGATCCGGAGGAGCGCCTGCTCGCCTGGTTCGTCGCGCACGGCGTCAGGGCGCAGCTCGGCCACACGCGCTGCAGCTATGCCCAGGCAAAGGCGGCGCTTGCCTCAGGTGCTGCCGGCTTCACCCATCTCTACAATGCGATGACCGGGCTGCAGCACCGCTCCGCCGGGGCCGTCGGCTGTGCCCTGGCGCATGCCCGAAACGCCGAGCTGATCCTCGATTTCCAGCATGTGGAAGCGGGGGCCGTGCTGGCGGCGCTGCGCGCGGTGCCGGGGCTCTACGCCATCACCGACGCGGTGGCCGCGGCCGGCATGCCGGATGGCGCCTATCGGCTGGGCAGCCACACCATCGAGAAGCGCGGAGCGGCGGTGCGGCTCGCCGACGGCACGCTGGCCGGCAGCGTGCTCACCATGGACCGCGCCTTCGCCAACTGGCTCTCGCTCGGCCTCGGGCCGGAAGAGGCGGTGCGGCGGACCAGCACCATCGCCGCCGACTACCTGGGCCTCGAGGAGCGCGGACGGATTGCGCCCGGCGCCCGGGCCGACCTCGTGGCCCTCGCCCCGAATGGCACCGTCGAGGCAGTCTGGCAGGCGGGCCGCCTGCTCTAGCCGGGTCTCAAAGAAGGCCTGCGACGAGCCTCCAGCTCAACGGTTTGCGGACAGCGCAGCGCCGTCGCTCGCAGATCCCGGTCGTCGAAGCGCGCTGGACTCTCAGCGGCGCGCGTGACACTGGACTTCCATTGGCGGGTGGCGCGGCCTCGCATATCTCGAGCGGCGCGATACCCCAGCATCATATGGTCTCAGGGCGAAAGCGAGATGAAAGGCGTGTGCGGTGCGCTCCAAGCCGCGAACCGGAGACTTGGGCCAGACTAACCATTCTTAGCCATCAGGCGCAGGAGCGCAGCCAGCTATCCCTGGAAACGCCGGGGCCAGGAGATCTTGCAGCATCTCTGGCTGGCGGCGCAGCCGGCATGACCGGTCGGGTGACTGCCGATGTCGGATCGTCGCCTGACCCTGCCGGCATGTTTGGTATCCTGTGCGGCATCCGGGGTGATCCGCCGCTCGACCACGAGGCCGTCATGGTTCTCCATCAGCGCCGTGCCGACGAAGCAGAGTCGGCTCGGCTGACCGTCTGCCTTCCGTTAGAGCCGAGCGTCCTCATCGACGGTCGCCGCGTTGGAGAGCTCCTGCCTGTGAAACTCCCACTCGGCGCTACGGCCGGGCCCGTCATCGTCGCGACCGGCATCATCCTTGCATTTGAAGCTCATCATGGAGGCCCATTGCAGGCCAGGAGACCGTCCATCCGAATCCTGCAGATAGCAGCGCAAAGAGTCCCCTCTAGGCGAAACGCCAGCAGGCGATCGATCTGATTCCGCAAGCAACTCTGCCAGCAGGCCGAGGGGCGGATCGATCAGTGTCCCGTCGACCGAGAAATGGTCCCGGCTCAACTGCCGTCGACCGTCCGGATGGTTGACCACGCCAGCTGGAACATCCACTGCGGCATCTATCTCGAAGGAGCGATCCCGGTTCGTTGTGACGGTCGACACAATCCAAACCGCATTGTCGATTCCAAGTCCGATGAACCCTTCCCGAAGGAGCCAAGGTCGTGAGATCGCGGCGGGCGAAACAAAGGATCAAAATCGATCCGCTCTATCCCGCGCTGCTCCGAGCGGCTGGTATGAGCGCCTGCAGCAACAGGACCCTAAAGTGGCTTCTCCGGTTCAACCGGCGGCCGATCAGTCGGCTCGTAGGCGGCAGCAAATCGTTCTGACATGCCGGTCGGCTCAACGGTCTCGCCCCAGACGAATGCACTGTCCAATGCGCGACAGCACAGCGCGAGCGGCTCAGCAGAGAGGCAAAGCCATAGAATGCTGGGTCGGAGCGTCTAGAACCGTCTCCGATTAGGTGGAATTGCCCGATCTTCGAATGCAGTTTATGCATTCGTCGGGGGCGAACGGGTTGAGGGTGTCGGCAATGGCGTGATCTAGTGCCTTGACGATGCGCGCGGCTAGCGGAGCGCGTTGTTCGTCGAGGTCCAGGTTTCATCAAGGAGAACCAGGTTTTCCGGCGTTGAGCGAGGTTGCCACTCACCTCATTTGCGACGCGCTTCGGCGACATCGTCGCGAGTGCGCATGGCAGCGATTGCAGTCTTTTTTTCGTGGCAGGCCGAGCCGCTGCAAGCATCGGACGAGCGACGGCAGGCTGGACGTCGTGCCGGTTGCCTCAAGCTTGGTCTGGAGTTCGGCGAGAACGATGTCCGAGCGTTCCTCTATCCAGGCGCCCATATCCGCCTCACGCTGGGCGAACGGCAAGGCTTTGAACCCACCAAACCTAGCCGGCGCCACATCGTCGGTAGCGTCCACCTGCTGCATCAGTTTGATGACGTAACTGATGCTGACCTTGAAAAACTCGGCGGTCTGGCGCCGGGACAGGCCACTTCGGACGGTTTCGACCATCTTCCAGGCAAGGTCGTTCAAAAAGGGTCTCGCCATGCATGGGTAGCCTCTGAACAGCTCTGGGTTTCCCGGAGGCCCTTTCCGGTGAGAAGGGGCTTACATGGAGAAGCAACTGGAGGTGGGCAGGTTTCCCGGCGAAGTTCGCGAGCGGGCGGTGCGCTTGGTTTGCGAGAGTGAAGGCAACAATCCGTCGCGGTGGGCGGCGCTGGTATCTGTGTCGGGCAAGATCGGCCGCACGGCCGAGACGCTGCAGCGTTGGGTCCAGGGAGGCCGAGGTCGATGACCTCGCACGCCCAGACGTCACGACGGACATCGACGCGCGGGTCAAGGAGCCCGAGCGCGAGGATCGCGAACTCCGCCAGGCCAACGACATCCTCAAGAGGGCTTCGGCGTATTTCGCCCAGCAGCCGCCGGCCTCCCGGCGGCTGCTGGGCGACATACGCCGAAGGTACCGAGGTCAGAAGACCTCGGCCGGGTAGAGCTCGACCGCCCATGGCCTATCTAACAATCGACGAGCTTGACCCGCAGATCTGCAATCGTGGGAATCCCGAACGACTCCATGGGTTTGGAAAATGTCCTGGGAGCTAGAGCAGATTGACGCTGACCGGAATCTTTTCCTGATTCCTATTTTGATACAGGGAGTGATTCACACTTCTCGGTTGTGCTGAATGGGCGAAGGGTGATGGCGTGGCGATCGGGGCAGAGTTACGCGGCGGATTTGCGGGAAGGCGTGCTGGCAGCGGTGGACGGCGGGCTACCGGCGACGGCTGTGGCCGAGCGGTTCGGTGTCAGTCTTTCGTTCATTGACAAGGTTTTGAAACCACGGCGACTGACCGGCGAGACCGCCGCCCGCGCGCAGCGCAATCAGCAAGAGCTGAAGCTCGCGGCCTATCACGAGACGATCCAGGCCGAGATCGTGCGGCGGCCGGACGTCACGCTGGACTCGTTGCGCGCTTGGCTGGTCGAGACGCATGGCGTCGAGGCGAGCCTCGGGCTGATGCACAACACCCTGATTCGACTCGGACTCACGCCAAAAAAAGCCGGATGGGCAGCCTTGTGGGGCCGTGGGGACCCCGCAGCCCCACGGCGGAGGAGCAGGATCGCCCGGACGTCACCGAGCAGCCTGCCATCTGGCGCGCTGAGCAAGCTGCGATGAGCCGAGGCCGGTTGATCTTCATCGATGAGACAGGGGCATCGACCAAGATGGCCCGGCGTTACGGCCGCTCGCTGCGCGGCCGGCGCCTCGACGCGGCTTTGCCACATGGCCATTGGACGACAACGACCTTCATCGGCGGCCTGACAAGTCGAGGTTTCTTAGCACCTTACGTCCTCGACGGTGCCATGGATGGGCCGACGTTCAGAGCCTGGACGGAGCAGATGCTGGCCCCGCAGCTGGAGCCGGCGACGTCGTTATCATGGACAATCTCCCCGCCCACAAGGTCCCAGGCGTGCGCCAGGCGATCGAGGCCAAGGGTGCGGTACTGCGCTACCCGCCACCCTACTCACCCGATCTCAACCCATCGAAGGCCAGCAGGCCTTCGATCCGATCCCTAAAAGGGCCGCGGTCAGCAGACCGCGGTAGGCGAAAACGCATTCGCCAAGCTAAAGGCACTGCTCAGAACGGCTGCCGAACGCGCTATCGAAGGCCTATGGACCACAATCGGTCAAGCTGCTCGACCGCTTCTCCACGACCGAATGTCAGAACTACATCGAGAATGCTGCTTATCTACGGTCCGCGTCAAAACGCTCTAGGTCTCTTCGGCTGGCAGGAGTTCAAGGGACGCGGAGTTGAGGCAGTAGCGGCGGCCAGTTGGACGCGGTCCGTCGGGGAAGACGTGACCGAGATGGGCGTCGCACTGGCTGCACAGCACCTCGGTGCGGCGCATGAAGAGGCTGTCATCGTCTTTCTCGACGACGGCGGACTCGCTGAGCGGCGCCCAGAAGGACGGCCAGCCGGTGCCGCTGTCGTACTTGGTGTCGCTCGCGAAGAGCGGCTGGCCGCAGCAGACGCAGGCGTAGGTGCCCTTGTCCTTGGTGTTCCAGTAGCGGCCTGTGAAGGCCCGCTCGGTGCCGTGCTCGCGGGCGACGTGGTATTGCTCGGGGTCGAGCTTGGCGCGCCACTCGCTGTCGGACTTGATGACCTTGTCGCTCATGATGGTGTCTCCTTGCAGTCCTCGCCATCAGGTAAGCGGCCAGCCGCCTCGGCCAAGGCGTCGAAGGCGATGGTCACGCAATCGTGGCGGCTCTTCACCGCCCTGACCGGCGACAGGGCGGCCAGCGCTGCAAATGGTGGCTCGGCTGCCTTGCCGTCGAGCCACGCGCGGGCGCTCAGCTGCAGCGCCGCCGCCTCGGCGAGCGGGCGCCCTTCGGCATGGGCGGCCAGGAGGCTTGCGGCAGCGCGGGTCAAGAGGCAGCCGCGGGTCTTGTGGCGGATCGGGCCCATGCGGTCGTCGTCGACGTCCAGGTCGAGGGTGACGCGGTCGCCGCAGAGCGGGTTGTCGGCGGTGGCGCTGGCCGCCGGGTGGTCCAGCCGGCCGGCATGGGCGTCGGACTTCGCCGCCTCGATGATGGCCTTGTTGTAGAGCTCTTCGCTCATCAGTCCCTCAGCGGAGCATGGCGATGGTCTGCTCGAGACCCCGAAGGAGGGCATCGATGTCGTCGGTGTCGTTGTAGGGCGCGAGGCTGGCGCGGGTGGTGGCGTCGGTCGCGAAACGGGCCATGAGCGGCTGGCAGCAATGGTGGCCGCCGCGCAGCGCAACACCGGACAGTTGATCGGTCAGCTGGCAGACGTCGTGCGCATGCACGCCCTCGACCTCGAAGGAGACCACGCCGAGGCGTTGCTGCAGGCCGGAGGGGCCGATGATGCGAATGCCCGGCAGCGCCTGGAGGCCGTCGAGCAGGCGGGCGGTCAGGTTCAGTTCGTGCGCCAGAACCGCTTGCCAATCGAGGGTGCCGAGCCACTCGGCGGCGGCGGCCATGGCGAGCACCGCACCGATGGGCGGGGTGCCGGCCTCGAAGCGATGCGGCGGTGCGGCGTAGGTCGTGCGCTCGAAGGTCACCTCGCGGATCATCTCGCCGCCGCCGAGCAGCGGCTGGAAGGCGCCGAGCAGCTCCGGCCTGCCCCAGAGCACGCCGGCGCCGGTGGCACCGAACATCTTGTGCGCCGAGAAGGCATAGAGGTCGCAGCCGATGCTCGTTACATCTACAGGTCCGTGCGGTGCCCGCTGAGCGCCATCGACGACGAGGATGGCACCGACGCTGTCGGCGGCCGCCCGCAAGGCGCCGAGATCGGTGACCGCGCCGGTGACGTTGGAGACGTGGGTCGCGGCGATCACCCGAGTGCGCCGTGTGACGAAGCGGTCCAGGGCGTCGAGGTCCAGACGGCCCTCGTCGGTGACCGGCAGCGCCTTGACCACGGCACCGGTGCGCTCGGCTGCGAGCTGCCAGGGGACGATGTTGCTGTGGTGCTCGAGCGTCGTGAGCAGGATCTCGTCGCCGGGCGCCAGGCGGGCGGCCAAGCCGTTGGCCGCGATATTGAGCGCCATCGTGGCGCCGGAGGTGAAGACGACCGTGTTCTTCTCGGTCTCGCCGACATAGCGGGCCATGGTCGCACGAGCGGCGTCGAAGGCGGCGGTCGCCTGGTCGGCGAGCCGGTAGACGCCGCGCTTCACGTTGGCGCGGGCCTCGGTTTCGAAGCGCATCAGAGCGTCGGCGGCTGGGCGGCAGATCTGGCCGGTCGCCGCATTGTCGAGGAAATGAAAGGGCGGCTCGGCAGACTCGAAGATCGGGAAGTGCCGGCGCAGGTCATTTCCTGGCTTCATCGGGCCGGTCTCGCGAGGTAGGCGTCGAGCGCTTCAGGCGTGTCGATATCGATGAGCGAGCCCTCTGTCTCGAAGGGAATCTCGACCAGGGCTTCCGGGTGCTGGCCGATCAGGTGTCGGGCGCCGACATCGCCCTCGAGCGCCGCCATGGCGGGGAAATGCGCGCTGCCCCAAAGGACGGGATTGCCGCGCTTGCCGGCGTGGGTCGGGACGACGATGGTGCCGCCCTGCGCCGGGTCGAAGGCATCGATCAGCCGGTCGAGCAGCATGGCATCGATCTCCGGCATGTCGCCGAGGCAGATAATGGCCGCGTCCGTGCTGGACGGCAGCGCCTGGATGCCGGCTTTCAACGACGTGCTGAGCCCCTTGGCAAAGTCGGGGTTGTGGACGAGGCGAACGGCTGTGCCCTCCAGGATCGCCTCGACATCGTCTTGCTCGTGGCCGGTGACGACGAGCGTGTCCGTGGCCTTCGACGCCAGCGCTGCCTCGACGGTGTGGCGCAACAACGGCTTGCCGTCGACCGGCACGAGGAGCTTGTTCGTCTTGCCCATCCGCCGTGACTGGCCGGCGGCGAGAACCAGGACGGCGATGCGCGGCCGCTCCTTTTGCGGTCGCTTCCTGGCGCGGGGCTGCGGCCGGGTTGCGATCTCGGTCAGCAGGCCGCCCACGCCCATGCCTGTGATGCTGGCGCGGTCGACCGCGATGCCGGCCGACAGGCGCTGCAGCACCCAGTCGAAGCCGTTCAGCTTGGGCGAGCGGGCGCAGCCGGGCAGGCCGAGCACTGGAATCGGCCCGCGCCGGGCGAGCAGCAGCAGATTGCCGGGGTCGACCGGCATGCCGAAATGCTCGACCGTGCCGCCCGCCGCCTCGATCCCGGCCGGTAGCACGTCGCGGCGATCGGTGATGGCCGAGGCACCGGCGATCAGCAGCAGGTCGCAACCCTCTTCGAGAGACCTTCCGATCTCGGCGGCGAGCGGCTCGGTCTCGTGCAGGCAGCGGGCCTCGGCCACGAGCGCGCCGCCGACCGCTGCCATCCGCTCCTCGGTAATCCGCGTGGTCTTGTCCAGCATCTTCACGGCTGTGCCCGGCAAGACCGTCTGGATGAGACGAGCGTTCAAGGCACTGTAGGGATGCAGGCGCAGCACCGGTGCCGCTGCCTGCAGCCGGGCCACGGCCTGGGCCAGCGCCGCCTCGGGGGCAGCAAAGGGAATGATCTTTACGGTCGCCAGCATCTGGCCCTGCTCGACGGCCGCATGGTTGGCTAGCGTCGCCACCGTGATCGCCTCGTCGATGCTGTTCACGGCGTCGATGGCTGCGGTGTCGATGGTCAAGACGCCGGCCGCTTCGGCGAAGAGGTTGGCGCGGCCGGTGAAGGCCTCGGCGATCCGGATCAGCGGTGCCTGAAACGCCTGGGCGAGGCGCGTGGCGGCAGCGTCCTCCGGCACGTCGCTCGCGTCGAACCGGGCGACGAGCACCTCGGCGATCCCGGCCTCGCGCAATGCCTCGACGGCGTCGCCATCCAGCGTGCGCCCCTTCTTCAGATCGCCGGAAGCCAGGCGCACGCTGTGCGCCAGCACGGCACCCTCGGCCTCATCGATACGGACTGGGCCGAACCTCATGGCAGCGCAGGCTCGGTGTCGTGGGCGGCCATGATCATTGCCGGCGACGGCTCATGCCGCTGCCCGCGCCACCGCCGCCTCGGGCTGGCGCAGCACGCGCGTCATCTCGGCCATCACCGAGATCGCGATCTCGGCCGGGCTGACGGCGCCGATGTCGAGGCCGGCCGGGCCGTGGATCCGGGCGATCGTCGGTATCGTCGTGGCCCAGCTCTTTGAGCCGCTCGACGCGGCCGGCATGGGTGCGCCGGCTGCCGAGCGCTGCGATGTAGAAGGCCTCGCTTTTGAGCGCCACGTCGAGCGCCGGGTCGTCGAGCTTGGGATCGTGGGTGAGGGTGACGACGGCGGAGCGGCGGTCCGGGGCGAAGGCGTCCATGGCCTCGTCCGGCCAGTCGTCCAGGAGGGCCATGTCGGGAAAGCGGGCCTCGGTCGCAAAGGCGCCGCGCGGGTCGATGATCGTCACGGCATATCCGGCGAGCGCCGCGATGGGGGCCAGCGCCTGGGCGATGTGCACGGCACCGACGATCGCCAGGCGTAGCGGCGGGTTGAAGATCTGCAGGAAGACGGGTCCGAACTCGCTCTCGATCGTTCGCGACTGGTCGGCCCGATGCGCGGTCTCGACCTCGGCCAGCAGCACCGGCGACACCGTGCCGGCGGTGACCGTGCCATCAATCACCAGCGCCTGCTCGCCGCTTTGCAGATAGCGGACGAGGCAGGCCCGGCGCTTCTCGGCACGGGCCGCGTTGAGGCTTTGCAGATGGCTTCTGTTCACGACACCGCCTCGACATAGACCTGGACGCGGCCGCCACACGCCAGTCCGACTTCCCAGGCTTGCTCGTTGGAGACGCCGAACTCCATGAGCTCAGGCGGTGCGCCGTCGATCACATCCAGCGCCTTCTTGACGACGGCACCCTCGATGCAGCCGCCGGAGACCGAGCCCAGCATGTTGGCATCGCCGTCGACCAGCAACTGGCTGCCCGCCGGTCGTGGGCTCGAACCCCAGGTGGAGACCACTGTGGCGATCGCAACGCGGCGACCCTCGTCCAGCCAGCCAGCAGCTTGGTCGAGAAGATCATCCTGCATGTGCCGTTTCCTCCCGCTTTGCGGTCCAAGCCGAAACACCTTCGGCCCGTCGCTTCGGCTCGTCGCTCAAGACATCGGCGAGCTGCGCCAAGCTGTCGAGATTGTGGACGGTCCTGAAGTCGTCCACATGGCGAACCATCGCTCTTGCACCCGTGGAGATGGGCTCGAAGCCGTCATAGCGCAACAGCGGGTTCAGCCAGACAAGGCGGCGGCAGGACTTGTGCAGCCGTTCCATCTCGATCTCGAGCCCTTCGCCGGCATCGCGGTCGAGGCCGTCGGTGATGATCATGACGACGGCCCCCTGGCCCAGCACCCGCCGCGACCAGTTCTTGTTGAATTCCTCCAGGCAGTGGCCGATGCGCGTCCCGCCGGACCAGTCCTTGACCACCTCGCCGACCTTTTCGATCGCCACGTCGACGTCGCGATTCTTGAGATAGCGGGAGATGTTGGTGAGACGCGTGCCGAAGACGAAGCTGTGCACCCGCTCGCGGTCGCTCGCGATCGTGTGCATGAAGAGCAGAAGCATCCGTGAGTAGCGGCTCATCGAGCCCGAGATATCGCAGAGCATGACCAAAGGAGGCGGCCGCCTGAGCCGCTTGCGCTTGGCGATGTCGATGATGGCCCCGCCACCGCGCAGCGACTGACGCAAGGTCTTGCGCAGGTCGATCCGGCGGCCCCGGGGATGGAGCGCGAAGCGGCGGGTCGGCCGCTCCATGATCGGCAGGCGGAGGCCCTTGATCCGGCGCCGTGCGTCGGCGAGCTCATCAACGCTCATCTCCTCGAAGTCTTTGGCCTGCAAAACCTCGTTGGCCGAGTAGGTGAGCACCATGTCCAGCTCGAGCTCGTCTTCGGGCGGCTCGTCGCCCTCCGGCGCCTCGCCCTGGCCCGGCTGCTTTTCCGGCGCGAGAGCCTCGGCGACGCGGCGGTTGACGTCCTCGCCCGGCTCTTCCTGCTCCTGCTGCAGCTGCGGCAGCATGAGGTTCATCAGCCGCTCGAGCAGCTTCGGATCGCGCCAGAAAATATGGAAGCATTGGTCGAAGAGCTCGCGCTGGTCGCGGCGATTCACGAAGACGGCGTGCAGTGTCCAGTAGAGGTCTTCCCTGCTGGCGACACCCGCCACCTCGATCGCTCTCAGTGCCTCGAGCACGCGGCCAGGACCGACCGGCAACCCGGCAGCACGAAGCGCTCTTGCGAACTGCGCCACGTTGTGCGCGAAGCGACCGCCTTCAGGCGTATGATCCCTCTCTTTTGGCTCCGTCGCCTCAGTCATGTATTCCTCCGACCGTTCGAGCAAGCGTAGCACTTCTCTAGGTCTCGTAGAAACTGGGCCTATGGCTGGGAAAGCCGAAGGTGCGCGGCAGTTGGCGACTAGAGCTCCGCAGAGGAGAACGTTGTCATTGGCATGAGAGCGTCTTCGGCAGCCCGCTAGACGTCCAGCTCCTCGACCAACTGGGCGTTCTCCTGGATGAATCGGAAGCGAAGCTCGGGCTTCTTGCCCATAAGGTCCTCGATGATCTCGGCCGTGGGCTTGCCGTCGACGTCGTGCACGCCAACCCGCAGAAGCTGCCGGGTGGCTGGGTCCATCGTGGTTTCCTTGAGCTGCTTGGGGTTCATCTCGCCGAGCCCCTTGAAGCGCCCGGTCTCGATGTTCTTCTTGCCCTTGAAGACCGAGTTCAGCAGCTGCTCGCGATGCGCATCGTTCCTTGCATACTCGACCGTGCCGCCATGGGCGAGCCGGTAGAGCGGTGGCTGGGCCAGGAAGAGATGACCGCGCTCGATCAACGGCCGCATCTCGCGGAAAAAGAAGGTCATCAAGAGAGCAGCGATGTGCGCGCCGTCGACATCGGCGTCGCACATGACGATGACCTTCTCATAGCGGAGATCGTCGATGCGACAGTGCTTGCCTGTGCCACAGCCGAGGGCGGTTGTCAGGTCTTGCAGCTCGCGATTGGCGTTGAGCTTGTCGGCGGTGGCACTCGCGACGTTGAGGATCTTGCCCCTGAGCGGCAGGATCGCCTGGGTCTCGCGCGAGCGCGCTTGCTTGGCGGAGCCGCCGGCCGAATCACCCTCGACAATGAAGATCTCGGTGCCTGGGCGATCGTTGATCGAGCAATCGGCGAGCTTGCCTGGCAGGCGCAGCTTTCGGGTCGCGGTCTGCCGCTTCACCTCTTTGGACTTTTTGCGCGCCAGCCGTTCCTCGGCGCGCATCACGAGGTGGTCGAGGAGGCCTGTGGCCGTCGTCGGGTGCTCGCCGAGCCAGAGCTCGAAACGATCCTTGACCGCGGCCTCGACGAGGCGGGCGACCTCGGGCGAGACCAGACGCTCCTTGGTCTGGCCCTGGAACTGCGGCGTCTTGTAGAAGAGCGAGACCAGGATGGCTGCGCCGCCGGTGATGTCGTCGGCAGTCAGGATCGATGCCTTCTTGTAGGCGATCCGCTCGGCATGGGAGCGCAGCGCCTTCAAGAGCGCCGCGCGAAACCCCTGCTCATGGGTGCCGCCGAGCGCGGTCGGCACGGTGTTGCAGTAGAAGCCCTGATAACCCTCCTCGTCGATCGGCCATGCCGTGGCCCATTCAATTCGCCCGGCGTCCTCGGGAAGCTCGGTCTCGCCGGCAAACGGCTCGGGCACGACTGTGTCACGGTCCTCCAAGAGACCCTTGAGGAAATCGGTAAGGCCGGCAGGAAAGTGAAAGACGTCCCTGGCGGGCACGGTCTTGCCCTGAACCAGCGCCGGATCGCAGGACCAGCGGATCTCGACGCCTTTGAAGAGATAGGCCTTCGAGCGCGCCATCCGGTGCAATCGCTCGGCCTCGAAGCCGAGCTTCGGGCCGAAAATCTCCGGATCGGGGATGAACGAGATCGACGTGCCGCGGCGGTTCTGCACCATGCCCTGACTTTGCGGCGGGCCGAGCGGCGCCCCCTTGGCGTAGGCTTGGCGATAGAGGGTCTTGTTGCGTGCCACCTCGACCTCGAGCTCGAGGGCGAGGGCGTTGACAACCGAGACACCAACGCCGTGCAGGCCACCGGCCGTTTGGTAGGCCTTGTTCTGGAACTTGCCGCCCGAATGGAGGGTGGTGAGGATAACTTCCAGCGCGCTCTTTTTTGGGAACTTGGGGTGCGGATCGATTGGAATGCCGCGTCCGTTGTCGCGCACGGTCACCCGGTTGCCGGCCGCGAGGTCGATCTCGATGCGCGTGGCATAGCCGGCCACCGCCTCGTCCATGGCATTGTCGAGCAGTTCGGCGACGAGGTGGTGCAAAGCGCCACTGTCCGTGCCGCCGATATACATTCCTGGCCTGCGGCGCACCGGCTCGAGGCCTTCGAGCACCTCGATCTCGGCAGCGTTGTAGTCGTTGCCGCCCGCTCGGCCCTGACCCAGATCCAAGAGGTCTGTCATTGTCGCCCCGTCATCCTTTGCAGCACGAATGCCCGGCGCTTGACCGTGTCGGTGCAGCCCGGCAAGCAGGGTTCTATCGGAAGTGGAGGGTTGACGACAATGGAGCGAGCGCCGGACGAGGCCACACTGGCGGGTCGAATGCCATCGGTGCGCACGCTCGCCATGCCGGGCGACACCAATCCCGCCGGCGATATCTTCGGCGGGTGGCTGCTGTCACAGATGGACGTTGCGGGTGGCATCGTCGCCTACCAGCGGGCCGGGGGCAGGGTGGCGACGGTCGCAATCGACGCCATGGCGTTCCACGCTCCGGTGTCGGTGGGCGACGTCGTGAGTTGTTATGCCGAAATTGTGAGCGTCGGCCGGAGCTCGCTCACCGTACAGGTCGAGACCTGGGTGCAACGAGCACGATCAGGCTCGCCCGTGAAGGTAACCGAAGGACGCTTTACCTATGTGGCTCTGGCCAATGATGGCGCTAAGCGCCAAGTGCCTGCAGCCGGGGCTGGCGAGGTCGGTAGTCGATGAGACGTGGTTCAGGCGGCCTTGCGTCCTTCTTGCTGCTCGTCCTGATTGGCGACGGCTGGAACCGGATCCGCTGTTGGCAGCACCACCGGCTCACCGGCAGGCCCAGGCTTCCCCCGCTCCTTGTCCTTCTTCAGGAGATGCAGTTGGTGCAGACCGAAGGCGATCGGCAATCCAAAGCCGATCAACGCCTTGAAGAGCACGAACGCCATTCCACTCGAGACCATGGCCACCCTCCGAACACTTTGAACGTTGACAGGTATACGCCCTGGCAGCCAGTGGCGATCACCTTTGCGGGCGACGCCGCGTGAGCCTCGTCTTTGCGATCGATGCCTTTGACGGCCAAGCCCGACGTGGCCGGCTCACAACGGCGCATGGCGTGATCGAGACACCGGCCTTCATGCCGGTCGGTACGGCGGCGACGGTAAAGGCGATGACCGTCGACATGGTGCAGGCCACCGGTGCCCAGATCATCCTCGGCAACACTTACCATCTTATGCTGAGGCCCGGCGCCGAGAGGGTGGCCAGGCTCGGTGGGCTGCATCGCTTCATGCGCTGGCCTGGGCCGATCCTGACCGACAGTGGCGGCTTTCAGGTCATGTCGCTCGCCAAGATCAGAAAGCTCGACGAGGCGGGTGTCGTATTTGCATCCCATATCGATGGCTCCCGGCACAGGCTCTCGCCGGAGCGAAGCATTGAGATCCAGCATTTGCTGGGGGCCGACATCACGATGCAACTCGACGAGTGTCTGCGGCTGCCGGCCGAGCCGGCCGAGCTCGAGCGGTCGATGCAGCTCTCGTTGCGCTGGGCCGAGCGCTCGAAGGACGCGTTCAGCGCGCGGCCAGGTCACGGCCTGTTCGGCATCGTCCAGGGCGGTACCGATGCGGCTCTGCGCCGAGCGTCGGCAGAGGGGCTAAGGGCGATTGGCTTCGACGGCTACGCAGTGGGCGGGCTCGCGGTCGGTGAGCCGCAGGCGGTCATGTTCGAGACCCTGGATTCGCTCACCCCAGTCCTCCCGGTCGATCGACCGCGCTACTTGATGGGTGTCGGAAAGCCTGCTGACATCGTTGGTGCGGTTGCTCGGGGCATCGACATGTTCGATTGCGTGTTGCCGACCCGCTCGGGCCGCACTGGCCAGGCTTTCACTTGGCGCGGCGCCGTCAACCTGAGGAATGCGCGGCATGCCGATGATCCGCGACCGCTGGATGAATCCAGTGACTGCCCGGCTGCACGGGACTATTCGAGGGCCTACCTCCATCACTTGGTCAGATCGGATGAGATCCTGGCAGCGATCCTGCTGACCTGGAACAATCTGCATTTCTATCAGCAGCTGATGCATTCACTGCGCCAGGCGATCGCGGACGGTACTCTCCAGGCGTTCCAGGAAAGCTTCGCCAGCGCCCAGGCCGAAGGCGACATCACCCCTGTGGCAGACCCAAACCGCGCAGCACCTTGACGACAAGGACAGCATCGCCGATAGCCAGCCCGGGTTTTGCGCAACAAGCGCCTCTAGCTCAATTGGCAGAGCAGCG
>CAVOZQ010000050.1:0-147238 GCA_963700945.1 uncultured Alphaproteobacteria bacterium | reverse complement strand
GGAAGTGATCGCCTTTATGGACGATCATCGCGGAGAGCATGGGGTCGAGCCGATGTGCAGGGTTCTTAACATCGCCCCTCTACCTGGCATGCGCATGCCGCGCGCAAGGCCAGGCCCGATCTGCGGTCGAAGCGGGCGAAGGAAGATGAGCGCTTCGGCGCGGCGATCCTGCGGGTCCATGCGGAGAATTTCGAGGTCTATGGCGCCCGCAAGGTCTGGCGCCAGCTCCTGCGGGAGGGCTTCGACGTGGGCCGCGACCGGGTGGCGCGGCTGATGCGCAGGTTGGGTCTCGAAGGCGTGCGCAGAGGAAGGCGCGTGAAAACCACGGTCAGCGACAAGACGGCGCCGTGTCCGCTCGACAAGGTCAACCGCCAGTTCACCGCCCACAGGCCGAACCGGCCCCTCCCGGGTCTTCTGACCCGGTTCCCTTCGGGAATTCGGATCATCCGCCTGCTGACGGATGATGGGTGAGTGACTTCACCTACGTGCCGACCTGGGCGGGCATGGTCTACGTGGCGTTCGTCATCGACGTGTTCGCCCGACGTATCGTCGGCTGGCGGGCGAGCCAGACCGCCAGCGCCCAGTTCGTGCTCGACGCGCTCGAGCAGGCGGTCCACATGCGCCGGCCCACCGAGCCCGGCCTGATCCACCACAGCGACCGCGGCGTGCAATATGTCTCGATCAAGTACACCGAGCGCCTGGCCGAAGCCGGCATCGACCCCTCGGTCGGCAGCGTCGGCGACAGCTATGACAATGCGCTCGCCGAAACCGTGATCGGCCTGTTCAAGACTGAGGTCATCCATCACCAAGGTCCCTGGCGCAGCTTGGCTGCCGTCGAAGTCGCCACGATGAACTGGGTGGACTGGTACAATAACCGCCGCCTGCTCGGCTCGATCGGCGACATCCCACCCGCCGAGGCCGAAGCCAGCCACTACGCCGCCCTTGAGCCCACGCCAATGGCGGCATAGGACTCAAACAAACCGGCCTCCGGGAAACCCGGGACGCTTCAAATCGATGTTTCATAAATGTTCTCACCAACTTGTGCGGACTTCAACACGCAATCCAGACACCGCCTAAAATTTTGCAGAAATTTGAGCTTAAATCGAAACGAAAAGTGTTGCGTCGAGCGGCGGCCTCTCGCATTCGTTACCATGAGAAGTCGTGGAGCTGCCATGAACACCCTATTTCTCGTGGGCGTAATCCTAGTCAGTCTTGCTGTGAGTTTGTGTTTCGTTGCAGCGGGCTTCGCGTTCTGGAAGAAAACTTGGCTTGAAAAGAAGGCGTCAGCAATAATCGAGCGTATTCAAGACGCTAGCGCTTCCATACGCTGACATGCTACTCCTTCCTATAAGGATCCCTCAGCTGCTCATCTAGGATATTTTGCCATTCCTGAAGATCTTCCAATATTGCGCGCATCTCAATATGACTCTCTTGAATGCGCGCTGAGAGTGTAGGGGTGAGTCCCAAGAATCCCCGAGTTTCCTTAGTAACCTCGTCGATCTGGGCAACGCGCTCTTGAAGAGTTGCGATTGTATTTTGGATTGACTCGGCTTTTTGGTATGCCTGCCAGGCAATTACCATTGAGAAGGCGCCAGCTACAGCAACTATAATGCCCACTCCAGCGAGAACGAGTCCAAACATAGTTAAAGATTTGCCGCCGCTATCTTTGAGGCTTCGAATCTCGTCTGTAATAGAGTTTATTTTTCCTGATTATCCATTATTTTCGTCTAGAGCTATGCTAGCAGAATCATGTGGTTATGGTGGATTGGAGGCGAGCACAGTGAATAATCTGGCGGCCAAGATGCGTGGATTGAGCGAGTCGGCGTTTCGGGCGCGGTTCGGGACCGAGGCGCAATGCCTGGCGGTGCTGTTCGAGATGCGCTGGGGCCGCGGCTTTATCTGTGAGCGGTGCGGCTGTGAAAAGTATTCGCGGATGAAGAGCAGGAAGCAGGTCCAGTGTAACGCCTGCAAGCATCAGACGGGGTTCACGGCGGGCACGATCTTCCACAGCACGAAGCTGCCGCTGACGACGTGGTTTCGCGCGATCTACGAGTTGACGCAGGCCAAGGGCGGGATCAGCTCGATCGAGTTGGCGCGACGACTGGGTGTGCGGCAGCCGACCGCCTGGCTGATGAAGCAGAAGCTGATGTCCGCCATGGCGGAACGCGACGCCGGCAAGCCGAAGATGAGCGGCCGGGTCGAGCTCGACGACGCTTATCTCGGCGGCGTGCGCAGCGGCGGCAAGCGTGGGCGCGGTGCGGCCGGCAAGACACCGTTCGTCGCTGCGGTCGAAACGAGCCTCGACCGCAAGCCGAGGCGCCTGAAGCTGCTCGTGGTCAAGGGCTTCCGCAAAGCCGAGATCGCCAAGCTGGCCCGGTCGAGCTTCGCCACCGGCACCAACATCGTCAGCGACGGCCTGTCGTGCTGGCGGAGCGTCGAGGCCGCCGGTTGCGACCACTTCCCGATGCTCAGCGGCAGTGGCAAGAAGGCAGCGCAGTGGCCGTCGTTCAACTGGGTGAACACGACGCTCGGCAACATCAAGACGGCGCTCGCCGGCACATACCACCACGTCAGCCAGAAACACGCCCAGCGCTACCTCGCCAGCTTCGCCTGGCGCTTCAACCGCCGCTACCAACTCGACACCATAACCGAGCGCCTGATGTGGGCCGCGCTGCAGGCCAAGCCGCGCCCGTATCGGGCCATCATCGCTGGATGAGAAAAACGGATAATCAGGTTATTTTTTGGTCAAGATTCGAGATTTTCGATTCGAGATCTTCAGCCATGCCGCTGCCTTATCTTTAGTCTCGGTTTGCGGCCTCGAACACTTCGCTGTCAAAAGCGCAAGAGGCATCTAGAAATAAGTTGGTGGGTGCAGGGAGGCGAGCCTCCCTGCGTTTCTTCCCGACTAGCCGTCAGGCGGCTTCTTCTCGTGACTGGGCGGCCAGGGTTTCGGCGAGCTTGGGTGAGACTTCCTGGAGGTGGTCGTAGGCCCAGGTGAAGAAGCCGGTGCCTTGGCTCATGGAGCGGAGCGAGACGATGAGGTCGTGGGTTTCGTTTTGCGGGAGGTGGGCCTTGATCTCGTCCCAGCCGGGCCAGCCGATCTTGGCCTCGTAGCCGAGGATCTGGCCGCGTTTCTGGCTGACGAGCTGGAGTGCCTTGGAGGTGGCATCCGACGGGATCGAGATGGTGACGGCGAGGACGGGCTCGAGGAGGACGGGGTTGCAGGCGGGCATGCCTTCCTTCAGCGCGATGGCGACGGCCATCTTGAAGCTGAGCTCGTTGCTGTCGACGGAGTGGAACTGGCCGTCGTTGAGGGTGACGCCGATATCGACGACGGGGAAGCCGAGCGGGCCCTTGGCCATGTACTCCTTGGCGCCGGCTTCGACGGCCGGGATGTACTGCTTGGGCACGGAGCCGCCGACGATCTTGTTGTCGAAGGCGAAGCCCTCGCCGCGCGGCAGGGGGCGGATGTCGATCTTGACGTCGCCGAACTGGCCGTGGCCGCCGGACTGCTTCTTGTGGCGGCCGTGGGCGCTGGTGCTCTTCTTGATGGTTTCCTTGTAACCGGTGCGGGGCGTGTGGGGGGTGACCTCGACGTGGTATTTGTCGCGCAGCCGGTCGAGGGCGACCTTGAGGTGGATCTCGCCCTGGCCCCAGAGGAGGGTCTGGTGGTTCTCGCCGTCCTGCTCGAGCGCCAGTGACGGGTCCTCGTCGCAGAGCTTGTGGAAGGCGGTCGACAGCTTGACCTCGTCGTTGCGGTTGGCGGCCTGGACCGCGAAGGCGAACATCGGCTGGCCGGTGTCGAGGACGGGGAGCGCTGCGTCGGCCTGCGTCTCGCCGTTGGTGAGGATGGCGCCGGGCCTGGCCTCCTCCATCCGGGCCAGGGCCACGATTTCGCCGGCCGTGGCTTCGCCGACGCTTTCCTGGTTGTGGCCCATGAGCCGGTAGACGCCGCCGACGCGCATGCCGCCGAGCTGCATGCCGTCCTTGACGCTGCCGGCCCAGATGCGCGCGAGGGAGAGCTTGCCGGCGTGCGGCTGGTGGTAGTTCTTGAGGATCTGGACGGTGGTCGGGCCGTTCTCGTCAATGCCGTGCTGCTCGGCGCGGGCGGCGGGCTCGGGCGCCTCGCGCTCGAGGGCCTCGAGGAAGCGGCGGGAGCCCATGTCCTTCTCGGCCACGCCCATGAAGACGGGCACGACCTGGTCGGCCTTGAGCGTCTTCTGCAGGTCCTTGACGATCTCCTCGGTCGAGGGCTGCTGGTCCTCGAGCAGCTTCTCCATCAGGTCGTCGTCGAAATCGGCCAGGGTCTCGAGCATCTCGGTGCGCGCCGTCTGCTCGCGCTCGCGGTAGTCGTCGGGGAGGTCGATGCGGTCGGAGGGCGCGCCCTCGTGGTAGGCGTAGGCCTCCTCGGTGACGAGGTCGATGTAGCCGACGAGGTCCTCGCCGCGGCCGATGGCGTATTGGTGCGGGACGACGGGCCGGGCGCTGACCTGGCGGATGGCGTCCAGGAGGTCGCGGTAGCGGACCTCGGAGCGGTCCATCTTGTTGATGAAGACGACGTGGGGGAGGTTGGCCGCGTCGAGGTGCTGGAGCAGCGGCGCCACGGCGCTCATCCGCTCGACCACCGGCTCGACCACGACGACGGCGAGGTCGCAGCCGAGCAGCGCCGCCTTGGCCTCGGCGGAGAACTCGACCGAGCCCGGGCAGTCGAGCAGGGTGAAGGCGAAATCGTTGTGCTCGAGCCTGGCGGCGGTGATCTCGGTCGACATCTGCCGGGCCCGGGCCTCGGCGCTGGCGTCGCCGACCGTGTTGCCGTCGGCGATCCGGCCGCGCCGGTGGATGGCGCCGCCGACGAAGAGCAGGCTCTCGAGCAGGCTGGTCTTGCCGCTGCCCCCGGGTCCGACGAGTGCGATGTTCCTGATTGCCGGTGCGGCTGCCATTTTTGCCCCCTAGAGCTTGTTGGTTGTCGAAGCGGGCACGGGATGTCTGGTCGGGCCCTTGGGTCGATCAGTTTGCCGCGCCGCCCTGCGAAGGCAACCGAAAAACATAAATCGGCCGCAGGCTCCCTTGGTTGCGCCACGAAGGCCGATCGGCCATTGCGCCGATCCGTCGATTCGGTGAAACTATCGTTAACGATCACCCGGCGCGTCGAGGGCGCGGCACGGGCATTCGGATCGACGCCCGGCGCATGTCGGGAGGCCGGGGTCGGGGGGCCCGGGCCAGGGAACGGACAGCGGGTCGACCGGGCAATGTCCCGGCCGGCCGACGAAGGGATGGCGAGATGCACTGCTCTGATCTGGAGCGGTATCTGGAGGCCTGCTTGGACGGCCAGCTCGGTGACAGTCGGCGTCAGGCCCTGCACGACCACCTGGCCATCTGTCTCAGCTGTCGCGGCCGGGTCGACGGGCTCCGGCATTTCGAGGCGGACCTGCAGCGGCGGCTCCGGGCGATGCAGCACGAGGCCTCGCTCTGGCAGCCATTGGGCCTGGAGACGGTGGGCGGCACGCCGGTCGCTCCCTTGCCGGCGCCGGGCCTGCTCGAGGCGGCGCCGGAGGTGGTCCCGGGCCCGCCGCGGCGTGGCCGCCATCCACTGCGGCTGGCGACCGCGCGACCGGCGGCCGGGCCCGCCAAATGGCGCTTGTCGAACCTCGCCGGGGCGGCCCTGCTGGTCGCGGCGGCCGCGGCCGTCGCCAACATGGCGCTTAACGGGCTCGGCTGGTGGCTCGGCGGCGACAAGCGGCAGGCGGTCTATCGGGCCTATCTCGACGGTGACCTGCAGCTGGACCTGCGCACCGCCGATCCCGACGCGCTCGAGGCCTGGCTCGGCCAGCAGCTGGCCGAGCCGGTACATGTGCCGGCGCCGCCGGCGAGCTTCACCCTGGTCGGCGGCGAGGCCGATGCGTCGTTGTTGCCCGAGGGCACGGTGCTCGCGGTCTATGGCGAGGACGAAGGGCCGGCGCTGCTGTTCATCGAGGCGCTGGACGAGGCGCCGCCGGTGGCCATGGGCGTGCCGCAGCTGGCCATGCAGGACGGACTGGTGACGCTCGAATGGCAGGACCAGGGCAATGCCTACTCGCTCCTGAGCGCGCTGCCCGCCGACAAGCTGGCATTCTTCGCGGCCAATTGATCGTCCGCCGCGACTGCCTCTGCGCCATCGTTCATGCCGTCCCCCGGCTCGACGGCGCTGCCGTCCAGCACCGCGTCGATGTCGGCGATCGCCCGATCCACCGTGGCGCGGCGTAGCCCGTAGAGCTTGCGCAGCTCGTCGAGCGTGTCCTCGAGCCGCCGCTCGGTGCGCCCGGCACGGGCCGCGTAGCGCTCCCAGGCCTGGCGGAAGCCGGCCATGGCGCGGGCCAGCTCGCGCCCCGACTGGGCGAGCCGGGCCTCGCCGTCGAGCAGCCGGAGGCTGCGCAGCAGCGCGAAGAGCGTGCTCGGGCCGACCAGCGCCACGCTTTGCCGGGCCGCCTGGTCGACGATGTCGGGGGCGAGCTCGATGATGCTGACGAAGAGCGCATCGGACGGCACGAAGAGCAGCGCGAAGTCGGCCATGCCCAAAGATCGGGTCGGCATAGCCGCGGGCGGCGACGGCGGCGACGTGTTGGCGGACATCCTTGACGAACTGGGCCTCGAGGCGGCGGCGGTCCTCGTCGTCGCCGGCCTCGGCCGCCCGCCTGTGGTTGTCGAGCGGGAACTTGACGTCCATGGCGAGCTTCGGGCCGCTGCCGAGGGTCAAGAGGAAGTCGGGGCGCCGCTCCGGGTCGAGCGCTGCCTGGCGCTGGTAGTGCAGGCCGGGGGCGAGGCCGGTGGCCTTGAGCACGTCCTCGGCCAGGTGCTCGCCGAGCTGGCCCCGGAGCCTGGCGCCGCTCAGGCTGCGGGCGAGCTGGCGGGTGGTCTGGCCCAGCGCCTTGGCGCTGTCGCCGGCGAGCTCGAGCTGGGTGGCGAGCGCCTGGAACTTGCCGGTGCGGTCGCGCTCGAGCTCGCGGATCAGGCCCTGGGTGCGCTCGAGCTGGGCCAGCATGGTGCCGATCCGCGCGGTCAGCTCGCCGCGCTCGCTCTCCAGCGCCTCGCCCAGGACGCGGCGCTCGGACGCCAGCTGCGACTGCGCCAGGCGCAGCATGTCGTCGCGGGCGTCGCCGGCCGTCGCCCGGCTGATGTCGTGGAAGGCGAGCTTGACGCCGTCGAGCAGCGCGTCGGTCTCGGCCTCGCGCCGGCGCTGCGTCTCGCCCATCACCGCGAGCAGCCGGCGGGCCTGGCCGCGGGTGTAGAGGGCGGCGGCGGCGATGCCGAGCAGCAGGCCGAGCAGGAAGGCGGCGGTGAGCCAGGGCAGCGATGCCGCATCGGGCATCACGGCTGCCCGCCCCTTGAACAGCAGCGGCCGTGGCCAAGCTTTCGGTTGACAAAAGGTAACTGGTTTTTGACCGTTGACCTCAACATCCTCAGGGAAACCCTCAAGATCCAAGGAGTGCGCCAATGCCGCGCCGCCCCACGCCGCTGCCGATGCCGATGCTCAACCGCCGCCGCCTGCTCGGCGGCAGCCTCGCCGTCGCCGCCGTTGTCGGCAGCCATCCGCGCCTGCTGAACGCGCAAGGCAGGCAAGTCAACGTTTTCAACTGGGACACCTATATCGGCCCGGATACGGTCGACGATTTCACCGAGGCCACCGGGATCGAGGTCCGCTACGATCTGTTCGGCAGCTCGGACGAGCTGTTCGGCCGCCTGCGCGAGGGCAATCCGGGCTACGACGTCATCTATCCGTCGAACGACTATGTCGAGCGGATGATCGTGGCCGACATGCTCGTGCCCCTGGACCATAGCCGGATCCCCAACATCGCCAATCTCGACCCGGCCTTCACCGATCCGCGCTTCGATCCGGGCCGCCGCTACAGCGTTCCCTATTTCTGGGGCACGATCGGCATCGGCTATCGCAAGACGGTGGCGCAGCCGACGAGCTGGAAGGCGGTGTTCGATTCGGACGAGTTTGCCGGCCGCATCTCGGTCCTCAACGACAAGAACACGCTCCAGGCAGCGCTGCTCTATCTCGGCTACTCGCTCAACACCGAGAACCCGGACGAGATCAACGAGGCGGCCGAGCTGCTGATCCGCCAGAAGCCCAACATCAAGACCTTCGGGCCGGACAACGGCCAGGACCTGCTGATCGCCGGCGAGGTCGACGTCTGCCTCGAGTGGAACGGCGACATCCTGCAGGTGATGGAGGAGGACGACGAGCTGAGCTACGTCGTGCCCGAGGAGGGCGCCATGCTCTGGGAGGACGACATGGCGATCCCCAAGGGCGGGCCCAATCCCGACGAGGCGCACGAGTGGATCAACTTCATCCTCGACGCCGAGGTGCACGGCGCCATCGCCACCTACATCAAGTATCCGTTGCCGAACAAGGCGGCCAAGGCGTTCATCCCGGAGGAGGATCTCAACAACCCGGCGATCTATCCGCCCGAGGCGGTGATGAAGAAGCTCGAGGTCTCGGTCTACAAGGGCGAGGCGATCGAGACGCTCTATGAGCAGGCGCTGACCCGGGTGCTCGCCGCCTGACGCAGCAAGGCTGTCAGCGGGCGGGCTCACCCCGGATGGCGACGGAGTCCGCTCGCCCCGCGCCGGTGGCGCCGCCGCTCGGTCTGGTTCGCGTCGGTTTTGCGAGCCGCGACGGCCATGCCGAGAGGATCGCCATGCGCATCGCCGAGCGCTTGCGGGCGGACGGGCTCGCCTCCGACACGCTCGACCTCATCGAAGCCCGTTCGGTGGCCGAAGTGCTTCGTGGCATCTCGCTCGTGGTCGTCGTCGCTGCCGTCCGTTACGGTCGGCATCTGGCGCCGGCCGAGCGCTTCCTCGAAGCCTACGCGACGCATCCGGGTGCCCCGCCGCTCGCCTTGGCGTCCGTCAATCTGACCGCGCGCAAGCCCGAGAAGCAGACGGTGGAGACCAATCCCTACATCAAGAAGCTAGTCGAGAAACTCGAGCTGCGCCCGGTCGAGGCGGCCGTGTTCGCCGGGCGGCTGGACTATCCGAGCTATGCTTGGCTCGACCGCCAGATGATCCGGCTGATCATGTGGCTGACCGGCGGCCCGGCCGACGGCACGAGCACCGTCGACTACACCCAGTGGTCGGATGTCGACGCTTTCGCCAGCGACATCGCGTCCGCCCTGCGGTCGAAGGCAGCATGAGGGACTGATCGCGGCTTCCGCCGCTCGCGCCCATGCGTCAGACGCCCTGCATCAGGCCCTGCATCAGGAGCTTGCGCGCGGGCGGCAGGCGGTCGAGGAGGCCGAAGGCGAGGCTCGAGGCCTGGCGGAAGGGGGGCAGGCTGCTCTTGACCAGGAGGTTGAGCGTGTCGACGCCCCAGAACCGGGCCTTGACGTCCGTCGTTCGGGCGCCGGCATAGGCCTCAAGAGCGCGTCATCGCCCGGGTCGCCTGCATGATCTCGGAGCAGGGCGGCCAGGGTCGCCACATCTCTGAGCGAGAGGTTGAGGCCCTGGGCACCCAAGGGGCTCATGACGTGCGCCGCCTCGCCGACCAGGGCGCGGCGCGGGGCGGTGAGCGCCTTGGCGAGGCGGGCGCGGATCGGATAGGCGTGGCGGACCGAGACATCGCTCACCGCACCGAGCCAGGGCTCGGCATGCTCTGCGATGGCGGCGAGGAAGGCGTCGTCGTTCAGGGCGAGACGCTCGGTGTTGCGGCTGTCGGTGTCGACCCAGACCAGGCTCGAGTTGCGGCCGGGCAGCGGCACCATGGTGAAGGGCCCGCCCTTGCGGTGCAGCTCGGTCGAGACATTGCGGTGCGGGCGGCTGTGGGCGAAGCGGCAGACGATGGCGGTCTGCCCGCGATTGCGCTCGGTGGTAGCGATCGCGGCCGTCTCGCGGACCACCGAGTCGCGGCCGTCGGCGCCGATCACCAGCCTGGCCGCCAGCTGCGTGCTCCCGGCGCGCAGGATCAACCGTTCGCGGGTCTCGACCACCGAGGCCAGCGCCGCGTTCTCGTGCAGCGTGACCTTCGGCTCCCGCCGTACCGCGGCGGCGAGGCCGGCGGCGAGGCCGGCATTCGGGATGTTCCAGCCGAAGGCCTCGAGCCCGATCTCCGCTGCATCGAAGGTGATCGACGCGGCTTCGCCGCCGTCGGCGCTGACGATCCGCAGCCGATAGAGCGGCTCGGCGCCGAGGCTGGGCGGGTCGAAGACGCCGAGCCTGGTCAGGAGCTCGATGGCCGGCTGCATCAGGGCTGCTGTGCGGCCGTCGCCCGGCTGCTCGGTCTTCGGCGCCGGCAAGGCACCGGCGGCGAGCAGGCTGACCTCGGCGCCGTGCCGCGCGAGCGACAGCGCCATGGCCATGCCGGTGATGCCGGCGCCGACCACGACGATCTCGACCGGGCGCTCGTCCATGCGTGCTCCTTTCGCCTCGAAGACTGCCTAACCCGAACGCTCCTGGTCCAAGCATGGCAGCACCCTGGACCTTAGGCCCTGCTGCCGGCGCTTGCCATGTCCTGCGGCAATCGGCGCGGCTCGGCGGGCAGGACAATTGACAAGCCATGGGCGCTCGGGACAACTAGCCCTGTCGGGTCTGGTCCTGGGGAAGAACGCTTGGAGAGCTGGCGCGCGCAGCCTGCCGTGTTTTGGGCCTTCGTCCTGCCCGGCGCCCTCTGGCTGCTGCTGTTCTTCCTGGTGCCGCTGGCGCTGATCTGGATTCTCGCCTTCGGCGAGCGGGTCGGGCCGGTCGAGATCGACATCACCTGGACGCTCGAGAACTACCGCGCGGTCTTCGACCCGGTCTATGTCGGCCTGTTCTGGCGCTCGCTCTGGGTCGCCACCATCGCCACGATCATCGCACTCGTCATGGGCCTGCCCGTGGCGCTGGCGGTGAGCTTCGCGCCCGAGCGGGTCAAGCCGCTGCTGCTGCTGCTCGTCATCCTGCCGTTCTGGACCAACATCCTGATCCGCACCTATGCGATGATCGCGGTGCTGCGGTCGAAGGGCTTCGTCAATCTCGGGCTCGAGCAGATCTGGCTGCTGGCCAAGACGGCGCTGGTGCCATTCGGCCTCGGCGAGGCCGTGATGGGCGAGCAATTCGTGCCCCTGGAGCTGCTCTACAACAACACCGCCGTCATCTTCGGCATCGTCTACGTCTACCTGCCGTTCATGGTGCTGCCGCTCTACGCCACGCTCGACCGGCTCGACCGCTCGCTGCTCGAGGCCAGCCTCGATCTCGGCGCCAGCCAGGTCCGGACCTTCTTCAGCATCATCGTGCCGATGGCCAAGCCCGGCATCGTCTCCGGCGTGATCCTGGTCTTCATCCCGGCGCTTGGGCACCTTTCTGATCAGCGATCTCCTCGGCGGCACCGACAGCCTGCTGATCGGCAACGTCATCGAGCGGCAGTTCAAGGCGGCCAATCACTGGCCCCTGGGTGCGGCGATGTAGCTTCGTCCTGCTCTACGTCACCTTCGCCATCCTGGCCCTTCGGGCGTGGCTCACGGCGCGGGAGGAGAACCGTGCTCGGGCGTAACCCGATCGGCCCCTTGGAATACACGCGGCGGCTCTGGCTGCGGCTCTGGCTCGTCGCGCGTCTTCGTCTTCCTCTACGCGCCCATCGTCATCCTGATCGTGTTCAGCTTCAACGACAGCCGGCGCAACATCGTCTGGCAGGGCTTCACCACGCGACTACTATGCCAAGGCCTGCGGAGCAACGCGTCGCTGATCGAGGCCTTCTCCAACAGCCTGGTCATCGCCCTCGTCTCGACCGTGCATCAGCACCGTGATCGGTGGCGCTGCTCGCGCTGGCGCTGTGGCGCTTCCGTTTTCCCGGCAAGGCCGGCGCTCGACGGGGCGATCGGCGTTGCCGATCGTCATCCCCGAGATCTGCATGGGGGTCGCGCTGCTGCGTCTTCTTCAACCGGATCGGCTGGCCGTCGGGCATGCCCTGGCCGCTGAGCCTGACGCCGATCATCATCGGCCACGTCGCCTTCAGCTTTCCCTTCGTCGCCGTGGTGGTGCGCGCGCGCATGGTCGGCTTCGACCGCTCGCTGGAGGAGGCGTCGAAGGATCTGGGTGCCAGCGAGTGGCAGACCTTCTCGGAACGTCACGCGTGCCCTACATGAAGCCCGGCCTGATCGCCGGCGGCCTGCTCGCGATGACGCTGTCGCTCGACGACTTCGTCATCACCTTCTTCACCTGTGGCCCGGAGCACGCTGACCTTTCCGGTGCAAGGTCTATTCGATGGTCCGCTTCGGCGCGACGCCCGAGGTCAACGCCGCCTCGACCGTCCTGATCGTCGTCACCATCGTCCTGACCGTCATCGCGATGCGCCTGCAGCGCCCGGCAAGGAGGCGGCGACGCCCGGATGAGAGATGACCACCGCCGACACCATCGTCGAGATCGACCGGTCACCAAGCGCTTCGGCGGCGTGACGGCGGTCGACGACGTCAGCCTCGCGCATCCCGCGCAACGAGCTTCTTCGCGCTGCTCGGCCCCTCGGGCTGCGGCAAGACCACGCTGCTGCGCATGCTCGGCGGCTTCGAGCCGCCAGACCGCCGGGCGCATCCTGATCGACGGCGAGGACATGGCGCGGCGTGCCGCCCAACCGGCGCCCGGTCAACATGGTGTTCCAGTCCTATGCCGTCTTTCCGCACATGAACGTGGCCGACAACGTCGCCTACGGGCTCAAGGTGACCGGCGCGCCGCGGGCCGAGATCGGCCCCCGGGTCGAGGAGGCGATCGCCATGGTCCGGCTCGGCGGCATGGCCGAGCGCAAGCCCGACCAGCTCTCCGGCGGCCAGCGCCAGCGCGTGGCGCTGGCCCGGGCCCTGGTCAAGCGGCCCAAGCTGCTGCTGCTCGACGAGCCGCTCTCGGCCCTCGACAAGAAGCTCCGCGAGGAGATGCAGCTCGAGCTGGTGCGCCTGCAGACACGAGGTCGGCATCACCTTCATCATCGTCACCCACGATCAGGAGGAGGCGCTCGGCATGGCCGATCCGAGATCGCGGTGATGAAGGACGGCAAGATCCTGCAGATCGCCCCGCCGCGGGCGCTCTACGAGCACCCGACCCGCCGCTTCGTCGCCGAGTTCATCGGCGCGTCGAACAGCTTTCCCTGCGACGTCGTGAGCATCGACGGCGACCGGGCGACGGTCGAGAGCCCGCTGCTGGGCACGCTCACGGTCGAGCGGGCGGCACCCGACGTGACCAGCGGCGTCCTGATCGTCCGGCCGGAGAAGGTGCGGATGGACTACTCGACGCCGGCGCCGGAGCCGGGCGAGGTGCTGCTCCAGGCGACCATCGACCAGATCAGCTATTTCGGCGATCTCTCGATCGTCTATCTCACGGCCGAGGACGGCAGCCGGCTGCAATGCTCGCGCTACAATGTGAGCCGCATCGCGACGCCGGACCCGCAGCCGGGCACCGGCTGCACGCTGGGCATCCATCCCGAGGACCTGCTGCTCGTCGGCGACTGAGGGCGCCCTTGCCGGCCGGTCGCGAATCGACGATCGGCGCCACATTAACCGATTATTCAGCATGTTGGCCCTAAGCTCCGCGGTGTGGGCGATGACGCTCACCGGGTTTCGGGTTTCAGGATGGCCAACGAGGTTCAGACAGCGACGATCGAGAACGGCGCGTCGGTGCCGATGCCGGAGTCGGCGCCGGCGCTGAGCTGGCTGGCGATCCAGCTCCGCCAGATGGGCGTCGAGCGCATTCTGGCGCTGGCCGTTGCCGTTCTCGGCCTGATCGGCCTCTTCGGCTTTATCGGCATGAAGGCGCTCGAGCCGCGCTACACGCTGCTCTATTCGGGGATGGCGCTCGAGGACACCCAGTCCGTCGTCACCAGGCTCGAGGCCATGGGCATCGACCATCGCCTGTCGGCCAGCGGCGATGCCGTGCTCGTCCCCGCCGACCGCGTGCTCGAGCTGCGCATGGCGCTGGCCTCGGACGGCCTGCCGGGTGGCGGCGTGGTCGGCTACGAGATCTTCGACACCGTCGACAGCTTCGGGACCACGGAGTTCCTCTCCAACGTCAATCTCAAGCGGGCCATGGAAGGCGAGCTGTCGCGCACCATCCAGAGCCTGCGCTCGGTGCGCAGCGCGCGGGTGCACCTGGTGCAGCAGAGGCGCGAGCTGTTCCGCCGCGAGCAGGCACCGGCCAGTGCTTCCGTGTTTCTATCGGTCGGTGCCGGCGGCCTCGACCGGGGCGAAATCGCGGCGATCCGTCATCTCGTGGCGGCCGCCGTGCCGGGGCTCGAGGCCAACAAGATCACTGTCGCCGACGATCAGGGCCGGTTGCTGGCCCGGGGCGGCGACGGCGGCGATGCGCTGCTCGCCCTCGACGACACGGAGAGCTACCGCACGCTGGTCGAGACGCGGCTGCAGGAGAAGATCCTGCAGCTGCTCGAGCGCTCGCTCGGCCCCGGGCGGGTCGAGGCGCAGGTCACCGCCGAGCTCGACTTCGACAGCGCCACGACCACCGAGGAGATCTTCGATCCCGAGAGCCAGGTGGTGCGCAGCACGCAGCTCGTCGACGAGAGCAACGAGCTCGACGAGAGCGAGCCCAATGATCGGGTGACCGTGGCCGACCAGTTGCCGGGCGGCGACGCAGCCGGCACTGCCGCGACCTCGCGCGAGCAGCGCACGCGCAACGAGGAGACCATCAACTACGAGATCTCGCGCACGGTGCGCAACGAGACGCGGCACGCCGGCAGGCTCGAGCGGCTGTCGGTTGCGGTGCAGGTCGACGGCACCTACCGCACCAACGATGCCGGCGAGCAGGTGTTCGAGCCCCTGCCGGCGGACGAGCTCGAGGAGCTGGAGACCCTGGTCCGCAGCGCCGTCGGCATCGACGACGCGCGCGGCGACACGCTCTCGATCGTCAGCCGCAGGCTCGCCATGCCCGAGCCCCTGGCCGCGATCGACGAGCCGTTCATCGCGCTCGAGCGCCTCGACTGGATGCGCATGGCCGAGATCGGCGGGCTGGTCGTTGCCGCCCTGTTGATCTTGATGCTGGGTGTGCGGCCGCTGCTGCGCCGCATCGAGCGGCAGCCGATGACCGCCGACGGCGCCACCGGCGCGCGGCTGCTGACCGGTCCCGACGGCAAGCACCTGCTCGTCCGCATTCCCGATGGCCGGACGATCAAGATCGACGAGAAGGGCCTGCCGATGCTGGTCGGCCCGAACGGCGAGCCGATCACCGGCGATGCGCAGAGCGAGCATGAGCGGGTCAGCCTGCGGCAGATCGAGGGCGACGTGAATGCGTCCGTGCTCGACGAGATGTCGGATCTGATCAAGGAGCGGCCCGAGGATGCGATCCGCGTCATTCGCAGCTGGCTCCATGCCAACTAAGGAGCTGGTGACGATGTCGGCGCAGCCCATGCTCAATTTCGACAAGCTCTCGGGCACCGAGAAGGCCGCGATCTTGATGCTCGTCGTCGGCGAGGAGGATGCCGCCCAGCTGTTCGCGCGGCTCGAGATCGACGAGGTCAAGGAGCTGTCGCAGACCATGTCGCTGCTCGGACGGGTGGGTGCCGAGGTGGTCGAGAAGATCATCGGCGACTTCGCCGATCGCTTGAGCCAGGCCGGTGGCGTGGTCGGCAGCTTCGACACCACCGAGCGGCTGCTGCAGCGCTTCCTCGACCCCGAGCGGGTCGACGGGATCATGGAGGAGATCCGTGGCCCGGCCGGCCGCACGGTCTGGGACAAGCTCGGCAATGTCAACGAGGCGGTGCTGGCCTCGTACCTGAAGAACGAATACCCGCAGACCGTGGCCGTGGTCCTGTCGCGAATCGAGCCGGCGCATGCCGCCCGGGTGCTGGCCAGCCTGCCCGACGATTTCTCGGTCGAGGTGGTGATGCGCATGCTGCGCATGGAGGTGGTGCAGAAGGACATCCTCCAGGACGTCGAGCGCACGCTCCGCGCCGAGTTCATGAGCAATCTGGCGCGCACCAACCGGCGCGACAACCACGAGGTGATGGCCGAGATCTTCAACTTCTTCGATCGCAACACCGAGGCGCGCTTCGTCGCCTCGCTGGAGGAGCGCAACAAGGAGGCGGCCGACCGCATCAAGGCCCTGATGTTCACCTTCGAGGACCTGCTCAAGCTCGACAGCTCCGGCATCCAGACCCTGATCCGCAACGCCGGCAACGACCGCATCGCCGTGGCTCTCAAGGGCGCCTCCGATCAGCTCAAGGAGCAGTTCTTCGCCAACATGTCGGAGCGAGGCGCGAAGATCCTCAAGGAGGACATGGGGGCCATGGGCCCGGTCCGGCTCAAGGATGTCGACGAGGCGCAGCAGTTCATGGTCAACATGACCAAGGAGCTCGCCGCTTCCGGTGAGATCTTCCTCGCCGACGACAAAGACGACGAGCTGGTCTACTGATGGCGGCGACGAAAACAGCCGCCAGGCCCGCCACCGCCGTCTGGCTGGGCCAGCAGGGCCAAGCGCAGTGCAGCAAGGCCGCCTGGCCCGAGCTCGGCGAGAGCGGTCTGCTGGCGGGCCAAGCGCCGGCCGCGGTGTCGCCGGTAGGCAAGCCATCGCCGTTCGGCGGCGCGCTGGCCTTCGACGAAGCCGACCTTGCCCGGGCGTGCGCCCTGGCTGCGGTCGAGGCGCGGCTGGCCGAGCGCGAGGCTGCCGCCGCGGGTCACGAAGCGCGGATCGCCGCCGCGCTGGAGACGCTCGCGGGATCGCTCGACGCAGCGGATGCCGTTCTGGCGGAACGCCGGTTGCAATTTCGTGAGGCAACCGCAGCGCTTGCCGCGCTCGCCACGGACGCGCTCTGCATGGCGCCCGGCGCCCATGCCGCGGCCCGCATTGCCGAGGCGCTGACCGCCGACTGCCTCGCCCGCTTCGACGCGGAGCTCGATCTGGTCGTCGAGGTGGCGCCCGAGATCGCCGATGCGCTGGCCGCCAGGCTGGAGAGCTCGGCCGTGGTCAAGCGGCGCGCCGGGCAGGTCACCGTCGAGGCCGTGAGCTCGAGCGAGCCAGGCGCCGTTCGGCTGGTCTGGCCGAACGGCAGCGCCGACTGGTCAATTCAGCGGGTGCAGGCGGCGGCGGCGGCGCTGATCCGCCAGCTGGCCGTCGCCGACCGGGAAGCTCCAGGCCAGTTCGCCTCGGTGCCGTCGGCGCCAGGCCCAGCCGCTGCCCGTGACGTGGCTCCGGCACCATCGTCGCCAGCGCATGCGCCGCATCGACTGGACCGCACTGCAACCATCGAAGGTGAACAGGCATGAGCGAAGAGACGGCAATCGACGACCAGGTGCCCGCGGCTGGAAACGCCGTGGCAGGGCCGGAGAATGTGGCGGAAACGGCGGTCGACCGAGTTGCCGGCGATCGCCTGAGCGCGATCTACGACATTCCGGTGCAGCTGGCAGCTGTGCTCGGCAAGACGTCGATGCCGGTGAACCAGCTGCTCCGGCTCGGCCGGGGTGCCGTGGTCGAGCTCGACCGCAAGGTCGGCGAGCCGATCGACATCTACGTCAACAATCGGCTGGTGGCGCGCGGCGAGGTGCTGATCGTCGACGATCATCTCGGCATCACCATGACCGAGATCATCAAGAGCGACAGCTGATGGCACGGGTCGCTGTTGATCGCCGCCAACGTGGCCGGCCGGGCCCGTCGCGTCCGGCCGGGCTGGCCGCGCGCGGCCGCCGGCTCGGCGGCCTTCTGGACCGGCTGGATCCGGCCGGGGCCCTGGGCCTGCTCGCCGCCTTCGCGGTCATTGGCGTCGCCATCGCCGGCGGTGCGGCACCTGCCCGCTTCGTCGACGTGCCGTCGCTGCTCATCGTGCTCGGCGGCACGTTCGCGGTGACACTCGCCAGCTTTCCGCTGAAGGATTTCGCCCGCAGCCCGCAGGTGGTGGCGCAAGCCCTCTCGGCGAGCCCGCCGCCACCCTTGCGTGCGATCGCCGACGATGCGCTGGAGCTCGCCTCGGCCATCCGCCAGGCGAGCCTGCCACAGCTCGAGCAGCGAGTGGCCGCGCTCACCCGCCACGGCATTCTGCACCGTGGCCTCGTGATGCTGCTCGACGGCGCCTCGGCCCGGATGATCGAGCAGTCGCTGGACCGCGAGATCGAAGCGGCGACCGATCGGCAGACGGCCGCCGTCGCCATTCTGCGGCGGGCTGCGGACATTGCGCCGGCGATGGGCCTGATCGGCACCCTGATCGGCCTCGTGCAAATGCTCGGCCATCTCGAGGACCCGGAGCAGATCGGCCCGGCGATGGCGATCGCCCTCTTGACCACGCTGTATGGTGCCCTGCTCGCGCATGCGCTGTTCACGCCATTGGCCGAGCGGCTGGCCGGACGGTTCGCGGTCGAGCGGCTGGGGGCCGAGCTGCAGCTGGTGGCGGCGATCGCGATTGCCGAGCGCGACAATCCCCGCCGGCTGGAGGCGACGCTGAACGGCCTCCTTGCACCCGAGGACCGCGCCGAGCGGTTCGACTGACTGGAATGGCGGCGATGCGGCATGAAACCGAGGGAGGATCGATCTTGGCGACCAGGCTCTTGCTCGTCGGCCCGGAACGGCTCGAAGTGGCGAGCGCGGTCGACATGGCCGCTGCCGCCGGTGCTGCGGTCCGCCGCGTCGTCGATGTCTCGGCAGCACTCGCCAGCCTGCGCTCGGGCAGGGGCGCCGATCTCGTCTTCGTCGATCTTGCGGCCGATGTGCCGGCGCTGATCGAGGCGCTCAAGGTCGAGCGCTTCATCTGCCGGTCGTCGCCTACGGCATCGACGCCGAGCCGCGCGCGGCGGTGGCCGCGATCCAGGCCGGTGCGCAGGAGTTCCTGCCCCTGCCGCCGGAGCCGGAGCTGATCGCCGCCATGCTGCAGGCGGCGAGCAGCGCCGATCCGCGCGAGCTGATCTGTCGTCGACCCGCTGCGATGCGCGGCGTGCTCGATCTGGCCCGCCAGATCGCGCCCGCCGATGCCAGCGTGCTGATCACCGGCGAGAGCGGCACCGGCAAGGAGATGCTGGCCCGCTTCCTGCACGCGCACAGCCGTCGCGTCCGAGCGGGCCGTTCGTCTCGCGTCAACTGCGCCGCGATCCCCGAGAACCTGCTCGAATCCGAGCTGTTCGGCCACGAGAAGGGTGCCTTCACCGGCGCCGCCGCCCGGCGCATCGGCAAGTTCGAGGAGGCCGAGCGGCGGCACGCTGCTGCTCGACGAGATCAGCGAGATGGACCCGCGCCTGCAGGCCAAGCTGCTGCGCGCCATCCAGGAGCGCGAGATCGACCGGGTCGGCGGCAGCCGGCCGGTCAAGGTCGACATCCGGCTGATCGCGACCAGCAACCGCGACCTGCAGGAGGCCGTCGCCGACGGCCAGTTTCGCGAGGATCTCTACTTCCGGCTCAACGTCCTGGTCGATCTGCACCTGCCGCCGCTGCGCGAGCGCCGGGCCGACATCGAGCCGCTGGCCAGCTTCTTCGTCGCCAGCACACGCGCGCGCCAACGGCCTGCCGCGCTGCGCCGCTCGAGCCGCCGCCCTGGCGCGGCTGCGAGGCCCATGCCTGGCGCGGCAATGTCCGCGAGCTCGAGAACTGCATGCACCGGGCGGTGCTGCTGGCCAAGGGCGACGCGATCGGCGCCGACGATGATCGTCCTGGGCGGCCGTCTCGAAGCCCCGACGCCGGGCGCCGCAGCGTGCCCGGGCAGCCGGCGCGGCGGCGACCGCCGCACCCTGGTCGGCCGCAGCCGTCGCCGAGGTCGAGCGCGATCTGATCATCGACACGCTCGGCCACACCTGGGCAACCGCACCCATGCCGCGACCATCCTCGGCATCTCGATCCGCACGCTGCGCAACAAGCTCAAGCAGTACGGCGACGCGGGCGTGCCGGTGCCGGCGCCGGCCGGTGGGTCGAGCTGAGCCCGCCGTGCCTAGGCATGTGGGACAGGTGATCTGATGGCGCTTCAGCTCCAATCGACCCGCGACAGGTGCTGCCGGCAGATCTGGCCGGGCCTCCGGCAGAGCGACATCGCTGCTGGCGCTCGGCGTGATCGCCATCCTGGTCGTGCTGATCCTGCCGATGCCGCCGCTGCTGCTCGACCTGCTGCTCGCGCTCTCGATCACGTTCTCGGTCCTGGTGCTGCTGACCGCGCTGTTCATCGAGAAGCCGCTGGACTTCAGCGCCTTCCCGACCGTGCTGCTGATCGCGACCATGCTCCGGCTGCCCTCGAACCTGGCCTCGACCCGGCTGATCCTGGCGCACGGGCACGAGGGGCCGGCGGCCGCCGGCGCGCGTGATCGAGGCCTTCGGCGGCTTCATCATGCAGGGCAATTTCGTCATCGGCCTGATCGTCTTCGCGATCCTGGTGATCGTGAACTTCGTCGTCATCACCAAGGGCTCGGGCCGCATCGCCGAGGTCGCGGCGCGCTTCTCCCTCGACGCCATGCCCGGCAAGCAGATGGCGATCGACGCCGACCTCTCGGCCGGGCCTGATCGACGAGGCGCAGGCGCGCGAGCGCCGGCGCAAGGAGCTGGAGGAGGAGAGCGCCTTCTTCGGCGCCGATGGACGGTGCCGCCAAGTTCGTCCGCGGCGACGCCATCGCCGGCCTGCTGATCACCTTCATCAACCTGATCGGCGGCCTGATCATCGGCGTCGGCCAGATGGGCATCAGCTTCGGCGAGGCGGCCGAGAGCTACACCATGCTCACCGTCGGCGACGGTCTGGTCTCGCAGATCCCGGCCCTGGTGGTCTCGACCGCGGCCGGCCTGCTGGTCTCCAAGGCCGGCGTCACCGGCCGTGCCGACAAGGCGCTGCTCGGCGCAGCTCGGCGCCTTCCCGAAATCCCTCGGCGTTACCAGCGGGCTGATGTTCGCGCTCGCCGTGCTGCCCGGCCTGCCGGTGCTGCCCTTCCTCGCTCATCGGCGGTGGCAGCCGGCTGGCTCGCCTGGCGGTCGTCGCGGCGCGCCGCGGCCGAGCGTCGAGCGCTGGCCGCGCCGCCAGCCGGCGCCGGCGCAGCCCGCCGAGGAGCCGATCGCCAGGCGCTGCAGATCGACCCGATCCGGCTCGAGCTCGGCTACGGCCTGCTGCCGCTGATCAGCGAGCAGCGGCGGCCGGCCGGCTGACCGATCAGATCAAGGCGCTGCGCCGCCAGCTCGCCGAGCGAGCTCGGCTTCGTCATGCCGTCCGTGCGCATCCAGGACAACATCCAGCTGCCGGCCAACACCTACGTGCTCCGGGTCAAGGAGATCGAGGCCGGGCGCGGCGAGCTCCGCGCCGAGCATGCTGCTCGTCATGGACCCGCAGGGCGAGCAAGATCGAGCTGCCCGGCGAGGAGACGATCGAGCCGACCTTCGGCCTGCCGGCGATCTGGATCGACCAGTCGCTGCGCGAGGAGGCGACCTTCAAGGGGCTCACCGTGGTCGATCCGGCGACCGTCGTCACCACCCATCTGACCGAGATCGTCAAGGACAACCTGGCCGAGCTGCTGACCTTCGCCGAGACCCAGAAGCTGCTCGACGAGCTCGATCCGCAGTACCAGAAGCTGCTCGCCGACCTGGTGCCGCAGCGCATCTCGACCGCCGGCATCCAGCGCGTGCTGCAGGCGCTGCTCGCCGAGCGGGTCTCGATCCGCGACCTGCCGCTGATCGCTCGAGGCGATCGGCGAGGCCGTCCAGATGACCCAGAACGCCGTCTTCATCATCGAGCATGTGCGCGCCCGCCTCGCCCGCCAGATCACCAACGCCGCGCACCGGGCCCGGCCGGCTACGTCCCGATGCTCACCCTGTCGCCGGAATGGGAGCAGGCCTTCGCCGAGAGCCTGGTCGGGCAGGGCGAGGAGCGCCAGCTGGCGATGGCGCCGTCCCGGCTGCAGGAGTTCATCCGCGGGCTGCGCGACGTGTTCGAGCAGCAGGCGATGCGCGGCGAGCTGCCGGTGCTGGTCACCTCGCCGGCCATCCGGCCCTACGTCCGCTCGATCGTCGAGCGCTTCCGGCCGGCGACCGTGGTCCTGTCGCAGAACGAGATCCATCCGAAGGCCAAGCTGCGCACCCTGGGGCAGGTCTAGGCGATGCGGCTGCGCGTCTTCAACGGGCGGACCGTGCAGGAGGCGATGCAGGCGCTGCGCCGCACCCTCGGAGACGATGCCGTCATCCTGGCCACTGAGGAGGACGGGCAGGGCGTGCGGATCACCGCCGGGATCGAGGTCACAGCCGATCCGCTCGATCAGATCCTCCGCTCGTCGACGTCGTTGCAGGTCGTCGAGCGTCTGGCGTTGGCGCTGAGCTTTCACCAGGCTGGCGGTCGACGGATCGAGCGGCTCTGCCTGACCGCCAGGGAGAGCGGGGCCTGCGAGCCCGAGGATGTGCTCGCCTTCGCGCTCGCCGATCACTACCGTTTCGCACCGCTCCGGCAGTGCTCTGGCGTGCCGCTCGTGCTCGTCGGCGGGCCAGGCGTCGGCAAGACGGTGATGGCGGCCCGGCTCGCCGCCTCGGCGAGGCTCGCCGGCCTGCGGGTCCGGGTCACGAGCACCGACGGTGAGCGCAAGGGGGGTACCGCTCAGCTCGCCGCCTTGCTCGCCGCCATCGGCATCGAGCTCGAGCCGCTGGCTGCGTTCGAGCACCTGGGCGAGGGGCGGCAAGACCGGTCACTGCTGCTGGTCGATACGGCGGCTGTCGATCCGCTTCGCTCCGAGACGCTGGTGGCGGCGGCGACGCTCGCCAAGCGCCTACAAGGCGAGCTGCTGCCGGTGCTGTCGGCCGATCTGCTGCCGATCGAGGCGCATGACCAGGCGGCCGCCTGGCGGGCGCTCGGCGCCACCCGCTTTCTCGCCGCGCGGCTCGATACGACGCGGCGTCTCGGCATGCTGCTGGCCGTGGCCGATGCCGGCCTGGCGTTCGGCGGGGCGAGCATCGGGCCACGCGTGGCCGAGCCCTTGAAGGCGCTCACCGCCGCCAATCTGGCACGGCTGCTCCTGCACCGGGCCCACGTTTTTGCCGAGGAGGCGCGGCCATGACCGGGCTCACCGTCCTGGCATCCGGCAAAGGCGGCGTCGGCAAGACGTTTCTCGCGGTCTCTCTTGCCCATGCCTTGGCCCGCCGCCGCCGGCGCGTGCTCCTGGTCGACGCCGATCTCGGCCTCGCCAATGTCGAGGTGCAGCTGGGGCTGGAGCCGGGTCTGGCGCTGGCTCGGGCGATCGCCGGCGGGCTCGACCTCGCCTCGCTGGTGCGGCCCCTCCCCAGGCTCGGCTTCTCGTTGCTCGGCGGCAGCGGCTCGGGCGCGGCGCTGGCCGGGCTGAGTGACGGCCGGCTCGACCGGGCCGTGGGCCAGCTCCAGGCGCTGGCGGCTAGCTTCGACGATGTCCTCGTCGACCTGCCAAGCGGCCTCGAGCGGATCGGCTTCGCCTGCATCGAGCGCGCCAGCCGTTTCGTCGTCGTGGGCAACAACGAGCCCACGACGCTCACCGACAACTATGCTCTGATCAAGCTGGCCGGCCAAGCCGCCGCGCGCCCCTCGCTGCTCGCCAACAATGTCGCCGATGCGGCGGAGGGCCGGCTGGCCCATGCCACCCTGGCGCGCGCCTGTCGCCGCTTTCTCGATCGGGCGTGTGACGAGCTCGGCAGCGTGCGTGGTGATGCCCGCGTGCCGGAGGCGATCCGCCGGCAGATGCCGCTGCTCGATCGCTCGCCCGCTGCACCGGCCGCCGCCGATATCGAGCAAATTGCCCGCCTGCTGGCGTCCGGCGAGGTCGGGGGTGAGCCTTGATCCGCGATGGCGTCGTGCCGGCGGCGGCCGCGGCACCGGCATCGACGGATCCGGGATCGCAGGCCAAGGCACGGCAGGGCCTGCCGCGGCATCCGGGATCGGCAACGCCCGACCCAGGCGCGCGGCAGGTCGGCCCGCAGAATCCGGCGGCGGCTGCGGTGATCAGCCCGAGCGCGGTGCGCTATCCGGCGGCGCTCGAGGTCTCTTCGGGCAACCGCTTTCCTGTTGACGTGCGACTCGTCGGGCTCGCGGCGGGCTCAGCTGCCGCTTCCGCCGCTCAAGGCCTGGCCGCCACGGTCATAGGCGACAGGGCTGCCGCAGGGGTTCTCATTGACCTCGCCGGACAGCGGCTGAGCCTTGCCGGCGGGCGGGTTCACCTGCCGGTCGGTGCGCGCCTCACGCTCGAGCTGCTGCCGCCGGGGGGCGGCGCGCCGATCCGCGACAAGGCCGGCTTGGACGGGTTCGTGGCCGAGCTGCTGCGCGGGGCCGTGGGTGGCGCCAAGCCCGCCGCTCCGCAACCTCTGGCAACACCTGACGCGACGCTGGCCACCCGCCTCTTGGCCGACTGGCGCGCCCTCGGCGGATCGACGACCACGCGCAAGACAGGACCGGCCGACGGCCCTTCCGGAAGCGAGGCCGAGGAAGAGGCGAGGCCGGCGGGCGCCGTCGATCGCGAGCGAGATTCCCGTTCGGCTTTCGGCATGCTCGCCGAGCCGGGCTCGCCGGCCCAGCCCTTCGTGCTCCGGCGGCGTGCCCCGCCGCGGGGGCAGCCGGACGAATTGGGCGAGGGTCTGCTCCTGACCGTCGACCTTAGCCGACTCGGCCCGATCACGCTGGAGATGTGGGTCGACGGCAAGAGCTTGAGCGCAGTGATCCGCAGCACCGAGGTCCTGCCGGCAGGCATTCGCGAGGCCATCGCGCAGAGCGTCGCCGCCGCCGCCGAGATCGGCGGCCGGGAGCCCGCGCTCGTTTTTCGGCACGGCGCGGCCGCGTCACCTGGACCGGCGCTGGACGCAAGCACTGCATGACCGGGTTTTCCCGTTGCACGCGGAGGCGGCGCTGCCGAGGCATGGGCTCGCCGGGATCGCCGTGCTGATCGACGGCCTGTTTGGACCTTGGCGCCGCTGCCAGCCGCCTGCCCGCAACCATCGCCAGATATCGTCGGCAGGCGCGAGCGACCGAGGAGAGGCGCCCGGAGCTCGTCCAGATCAGGCAAATCGCGACGCCGGAAGACGGTTGATGCCCTTGCCCTGCTCCGCCTCGGGCATCCCGGCCGTCGAGGGGGTGCAGATCGGCTTGGTCAGCCCTCGCATCGGCTGGACGATGACTCATGGTTTCACGATTGGGGGCAACGGAAGCCTGCCTTGCAAGGCTGTTGTCGGACCGGCTTGGCTCGGATGCGTCAGTCGACCCGGCTTGCTTCTCGAGCGTTCGCTCCTGGCTATCCGGGAGGCCGCCCGCCGTCGCCCCACGACTGTCTCGGCTTTGTCCATCTTGTTGTGCGGAAGGCGTGGACCGGGTGGTTGCGCCCTCGATTATCGCCTCTCGTCTTGCGGATCAGTCCTCCGTTCCCCGTCCGAGGCCGTGCTTCAGGTCGCGCAGCGCTCCATCAAATAACGAGCGATACGGGCGGCTTCGTCGGCTGGCGCTCGATACGAGCCTCGACGGTCGCAGGATGCCCCGCGCCATCCGTTCTGTCGAGCGCGCTGGTTGCGGGGATGGATCGGCACGGAGGGCGGGCCCGTGGATCAGCCGGATGCTCCGGTGGGGGTGCCCCCATCGACCGATGCCGAGGCGCTTGGGCTTGCCTGCGGCGGCGTGTCGTCGGGGCGCTGGTCCTATCCGCGCCGCAGGTCTCGGCAGCAAGGGAGGTGCTTCGCGCCGTCGCCTCGATTATTGGCGAGATGGGTCCGGCTCGACCGGCATCGTGGCAGGGCGCGACAATGGGGTGATCGAAGCGAGCGATCCGCTACCCAGGCAGACGAAGCAGGGCGACGCGGCCGCGCAGCGGCTCGGCCGTGACGGGTGCCGCCTCGGCGGACCGGTCGCCCGGCGCCATGATCACCGCGTGTCGGACCCTGGCCGGCCCCTGCGGCAGAGCGACACTAGGGCGTTTTCCGATCATTCGAAGTCGTATTCCGCCGCCTGGACGTCGTTTCGGCGTTCATCGGGGGTGCACTGTTCGATGGCGGCGCCGATGGCGTTCCGGAGGTCGTCGATCGTCCGGGCCGACGTCTTCTGGAGCCAAGCCTTGATCTTGGCGAAAGCCATCTCGATCGGATTGAAGCCGGGTGAGTAGGGCGGCAGGAAGCGCCGTTCGGCGCCCGTGGCGTCGATCGCCTGGCGGACGGCCGCGGGCTTGTGTGCGGGCAAGTTGTCGAGGATGACGATGTCGTCGGGCCGCAATTTCGGTGCGAGCACCTGCTCGACATGGGCCTGGAACGCGGCGCCATTCATGGGACCGTCGATGACCATCGGCGCGGTCAAGCGACCATGACGAAGGGCGCCCACGACGGTGGTCGTCTTCCAGTGGCCGTGATTGGCCAGCAGGCCAATCACCCGCTTCATGGCATGTACGACGGCCAGCAGGCCGTCGAGGGCGGCACTGGCGCCCGGCAGCGCTCTGCCCTGGCTGCCCGGCCGCAGCGCCTGGCCGTTCCTCGTGGGGCGCGGGGACCCCATGGCCGCGCCGGGCCTGGTCGAGGCGCCGGTCTCGTCGATGCAGACGCGGCGCTCGGGCGCCAGCCCGGGCTGGGCCTCGAACCAGGCCAGCCGCCGCTGCTCGGCGGCGTGCGCCGACCCTTTTTTGAAGCTGACGCCGTGGCGGTCGAGCAGCCGCCAGACGGTGCTGGGTGCCGCCGCTAGACTGTGCTCGTGCGCCAGATGCGCCACGACCTCAGCGAGCAGATGTCTGCAGTCTCTTCGATCAGCGCCAGGATCGGCGCGCTATGGGTCTCCAGCCGGTGGGAACGCTTGTTGTCGCTCGACGCTGCAACGGAGGGGCGGCTGTGGCTTGAGACTGCCCGTCCGCCGCCACTGCTGCAGTCACTTGATCGCCGTCGATGGGGCGATGCCGAGTTGGGTCGCGGCGGCACGGCAAGTCATCCCGTCCTCAACCGCCGCCACGACGCGGCGGCACAGATTGGCCCAAAGCGCGAGTGCCATCGAGGCTGGCCTCCTTCACCAGCCCCGATTTTGGTTCACGAATTGACCCAAACGGGAATCCCAAACAACTCCGTGGGCTGGGAGATTGCTCTAGGTGCCAGCGGCAGGCCGCGCTCGTGTCCGATCGGGGCCGGGCGCCCATGCGTCGCCGCCTCCCGAGACAGGTGCATCGCTCGAATGTCCAGCGGCTCCAGGCTCTCGCGCGACACGAAGCGGATGTGCGCCTGCGGCACCCGCTGGCGGATAGCAGTGGCATCGCGTGCGCCGTTCCGGGGCGGTGGTGAAGGGCTGCCGAGCGAGCCTTGCTGGCGTCAGTCGGGCGTCGAGACCGGGCTCATCCGAGCGCCGGCCCGATCGTTGGCACCGCAGCCTGCCGCCATGGCAACCGGCTCCGGCACGGGCTTGGCTGCAACGGCTGGCTGGCCGAAACTTGGCGGCTCGGCCATGATGGTCGGCGCGATGCAGCTGCAGAGCACGCTTCGCCAAGTCACGTCCCAAGTGACGGCGGCGCCGGGCGGTGTCCCCTCCACAAATTTCGGGTGAGAGCTTGAAGAGAATCGCGCGATCGCTGCTTCCCAAGCGCGCCTTGGATTTGATCACGAGGCGAAGACCGGCCACGAAGCGGAGCCCTCTCGACATTGTCGTGCATCGCGCGGCGCCCGGCACATGGGTGGCACGGTATCTGCCTGGCCTGCCGGACAGGACAGCATCGCTGAAGCCGCTGTTCAGGCTGATCGAGGATCGGGCGAAGCAGACGGCCGAAGCGGGTCCGCTGCCGCTTTGGGCGGGCTATACCGGCCTACAGGACTACCCGGCAGACGTCTCGGCGGCGGCCGTGCGGAGTTCGGACGAGGTGCGGACGAACCGCAAGACGGGCGAGCTCTTTTCCTGGATGGTGACCACCAAGCAGCCCCGTGAGATCGTCGAGATCGGCGGCGCCTTCGGCATCTCGGGGATGTACTGGTGCGCCGGACTCAGGGTGAATGGCGAGGGGAACTTCACCAGCTTCGAGCCGAACGCGGCATGGGCACCGTTGGCCACAGCGAACATCCAGGCCATTCTCCAGCGCGCCCGGCTCATCGTCGGCACGTTCGAGGACAATCTGCACGAGGTGCCGGCTGGGATCGACATCGCCTTCATCGATGCGATCCACACGCCCGAGTTCGTCGATGCGCAGCTGAATCTCGTGCTCGAGCGGGCGCGGCCCGGCGCCTTGATCGTGCTCGACGACATCAACTTCTCCGAGCAGATGACCAGCTATTGCACGGCCCTCCGCGACGACGGGCGGTTCGCGGCCGCCGCTGACATTTCGCGGCGCGTGGGTGTCCTCGAGCTCGCCGGCTGAGACCTGCTGTTTTTTGCTCGCGGCGGCTGCGCCTGACCGCGATTCTCCCATGCGTTTTCGTCGGTCAGGGTCGCGGGCACTCTTTCCCAAGCGGACGGCCTTGCGACGACTTGGTATCATCGCGCAATGCGCCGATTGCCGACGGCCGGCCAGCTGTGCGTTCCGGGGACAGGCTGGTGTGAAAGAGGTCTGATTCCTTGCGGCTCTGATGTCCGTCGCTGCGCGAAGGGCGCGGCGTGTCTGGCGACAGTGTCGGTGTCTAGGCAGGCGGCGATGAGCGGGCAGCGGTTCGTGCGTCTTGTCGTTGCATTGGCTGACGGTCGCTTCCGCGAGCGTGCGGTTCATCCGCTGGATCTGCCATTGGTTCATGGCAGACCCGGAGGCATCGATTCGATCCCTGGCGGAGTCGCCGTCGGCAGATCGCGGGAGGGATTGGTTCCGCTTCGTGAGCCGATGCTCGGGCTCGGCGTCGGTGCGCTCGAAGGAATGGCAGCGGAACGGCCGCCGGCGTCTCTCATGTAACTGACCCCCGCTGATCGCCAGGGGTCGCTGGCCGGATCGCCGGGCTAGGCATCGCGCCCGGCTCGATCATCGATGGGCTGCGCGCCCAGAGCATCTCCTGCCCGGCGGCGCGGTGAACGGCACAGCTCCATTGTCTGGGCCGAGGCGCGCGGTGCCGATCGCTCCGGGCCTCATCGTCATCCGGCTCGGCTTGCAATGCATGGCAATGTGCATGCTGATCGCCGCGGCCACAGCCGCAGTCGGCTAGGGCTCTAGCTTCGTCCGACAGGAGGGCTTTGGCGCAAAGGACCGCCACCCGTCGCTCGTCTGCCTCGATCTCGAGGCTGGTGCCCCGATCGACGCGACCAGGAGGGCCGTGCGGGAGCGGAGCGACCGGCGCACCGGCGATGCGATCGAGCCCGGCCGGCATGGGCAGAGCACGCTCCCGACGAGCCGAGATGGCCGTGCCGGCGGCTGGCTCGGGTCCGAGGAGTTGCGGGAGAGCGATGGTGGCGAAACGGGGGCGGGGTTGAGGGCAGCGTGGTCGATTTTCATTCGACGGCGCCCTCGCGAGCCGACCGGCGTCGGCTGGTGGCCGAAGCGGCGTAGATTCGTGTTGCCAAGCTTCGGCGTCTCGCGTCAACTCCGCCCGGATTGATGCTTGTGCGCCGCTGGTCTCGCACGAATGGGGAACGTCTCATGAAGAAGCCGATTGGTCTCGCCGTGGCCACTGCCCTGACGCTGTCGCTCATCGTGCAGGCGAGCGCCGCGGACATGCTGACCGAGCTCGGTGAGCCGGAGGGGCAGGTGAATATCGTCGCCTGGCCCGGGTATATCGAGCGGGGCGAGACGGACCCCGCCTTCGACTGGGTGACCGCCTTCGAGGAGGCGACCGGCTGCGAGGTCAACGTCAAGACCGCGAACACGTCCGACGAGATGGTGGCGTTGATGAACGAGGGCGGCTTCGATCTTGTGACCGCCTCGGGCGATGCCTCGCTGCGCCTCGTGGCCGGCGGCCGGGTGCAGCCGGTCAATCCCGAGCTGATCCCGTCGTGGGGCACGGTCGACGAGCGCCTGCAGTCGGCGCCCTGGCACACGGTCGACGGCGTGCACTACGGCGTGCCCTACATGTGGGGCCCCAATGTCCTCATGTACAACACCGAGGTGTTCCCCGAGCCGCCAACCTCCTGGTCGGTGGTCTTCGAGCCGCAGGACCTGCCCGACGGGCAGCCGAACGAAGGGCGCGTGCAGGCTTATGACGGGCCGATCCACGTCGCCGACGCGGCCCAATACCTGATGTACCACCGGCCCGAGCTCGGTATCACCTCGCCCTATGAGCTGAACCAGGAGCAGTACGATGCTGCGCTGGATCTCCTGCGCCAGCAGCGGGCGCTGGTCGGCCGCTACTGGCACGATGCCTTCATCCAGATCGACGATTTCAAGAACGAGGGTGTCGTCGCCTCCGGTTCCTGGCCCTTCCAGGTCAACCTGCTCAAGGCTGACGGCGCGCCCGTGGCGTCGACCATCCCGGAGGAGGGAGCGACCGGCTGGGCCGACACCACCATGCTGCATGTCGACGCCGCCAACCCGAACTGCGCCTATCTCTGGATGGAGCATACGCTGGCTTCCAACCTGCAGAGCGATCTCTCGGTCTGGTTCGGCGCCAACCCCTCGGTGCCGGCCGCCTGCACCGACGGGCGCGGGATGCAGACGGCCGAAGGCTGCACCGCCAACGGCTTCGATGATTTCGAGCGCATTCGCTTTTGGACCACGCCGGTCTCGGCATGCACCAGCCAGGGCGAGTGCGTCCCCTACTACCGCTGGGTGTCGGACTATATCGGTGTGATCGGCGGCCGCTGAGCGGCGGGCTCCGTCGGCTCGGCAGCGGGCGCCACGGCCGGCCCATGCCAGCTGCCGTCGAGCTCGAGAACATTTCGCGCCACTTCGGCGCGGTGCGGGCGGTCGATGGCATCGATCTTGCCATTGCCGAAGGCTCTTTCTTCGCCATGCTCGGGCCCTCGGGCTCGGGCAAGACCACCTGCCTCAGGCTGATCTCCGGCTTCGAGCAGCCGAGCGCCGGGCACATCCGCATCTTCGGGCAGACCGCGGAGGGCATCCCGCCCTACCGGCGCAGCGTCAATACGGTTTTTCAGGACTACGCCCTCTTCCCGCATCTCAACGTCCGCGACAACGTCGCCTATGGGCCGATGGTCAAGGGCATGGGCAAGGCCGAACGCTATCGCGAGGCGGAGACCATGCTGGCGCTGGTCCGGCTCGAGGGCTTCGGTGACCGCAAGCCGGGTCAGCTCTCGGGCGGCCAGCGGCAGCGCGTGGCGCTCGCCCGGGCCCTCGTCAACAAGCCGCGCGTGCTGCTGCTCGACGAGCCTCTGGGTGCTCTCGATCTCAAGCTCCGCGAGCAGATGCAGGACGAGCTGAAGGCGCTGCAGCAGCAACTCGGCATCACCTTCGTCTTCGTCACCCATGACCAGGGCGAGGCGTTGTCGATGGCGGATCGGATCGCCGTCTTCAATGCCGGGCGGATCGCCCAGGTGGGCAGCCCGCAGGAGATCTACGAGCGGCCGCGGACGCGCTTCGTCGCGGACTTCGTGGGCTCGGCGAACGTGCTGCCGCCGGACCTGGCCCGGCGCTTCGGCGGTGCCGGAGCCTGGATGAGCCTGCGGCCCGAGGCGCTCAGGCTCGCCGGGCCCGAGGCGGCGGTGCAAGGCGTCGTGCGCGGCACCCGCTATCTGGGGTCCGGCACGCGGGTCGCGGTCGAGGTGGACGGCGCCGAGATTTCGGTGCTGGCGCCGGCAGGCGAGACCGCACCCGTGCCCGGCACGCAAGTCGGCCTCGCCTGCGCGGCGGAGTTGCTGCATCGGATGGAGGACGCCTGATGGCGCCCCTGGCCGGCGCACCGGGGCGCGCCGCGGGCCTCACGGATCGCCTGTCGGACCTTCTCTGGCGACGGCCGGCGGTGCTCTTGACGTTGCTGCTCGCGCCGCCCCTGGCCTGGCTCGGCATCATCTATCTGGGCTCGCTCTTCGCGCTGCTGGCGCAGAGCTTCTTCTCGATCGACGAGTTCTCGGGCGTCATCAAGCGCGAGCTCACGCTCAAGACCTATGCCGAGCTGCTGCGGCCCGCCAACTACGACATCATCCTGCGCACCGTCACCATGGCCGCACTGGTGACGCTCGCTGCCGCCGTGATCGCCTTTCCCATCGCCTACTATGCCGCCCGCTATGCCCGCGGCCGTTGGAAGGCGCTCTTCTATCTGGCGGTCATGCTGCCGCTCTGGTCGAGCTATCTCGTCAAGATCTACGCCTGGAAGATGATCCTGGCGAAGGAGGGCATCGTCTCCTGGGCGTTTGCCGGGCTCGGCATGAACTGGCTGCTCGACGGCATTCTCGGCCTGCCGGTGGTCGGCGGGCCTTCCCTGTCGGTCAGCTATCTCGGCACGTTCCTGGTCTTTCTCTATGTCTGGCTGCCGTTCATGATCCTGCCGATGCAGGCGGCCCTCGAGCGGGTGCCGACCAGCCTGCTGGAGGCGTCGGCCGACCTGGGTGCCGGCCCGCGGCAGACCTTCCGCACCGTCATCCTGCCATTGGCGCTGCCCGGCGTGGTCGCCGGCTCGATCTTCACCTTCTCGCTGACGCTCGGCGACTACATCATCCCGCAGATCATCGGCACCTCGGCACGGTTCATCGGCCAGGCCGTCTATCAGCACCAGGGCACGGCCGGCAACATCCCGCTGGCCGCCGCCTTCGCCGTCGTGCCGATCGTCATCATGCTCGCTTATCTCTGGTTCGCCCGGCGCATGGGGGCGTTCGATGCGCTCTGACGGACCGCGCGCGTCGCTCGGGCTCAAGGCCGCGACGCTGGCGGGGCTGCTCTTCCTGCATCTGCCGATCCTCCTGATCTTTCTCTACGCGTTCACGACCGACGAGCGGAGCTACACCTTTCCGCCGCCGGGCCTGACCACGAGGTGGCTGGCAGTGACCTGGCACCGGCCCGATGTCTGGGAGGCGCTCTGGCTTTCGGTCCAGGTCGCGACCTTTGCCACGGTCCTGGCCCTCGTGCTCGGCACGCTGGTGGCGGCGGCCATGGTGCGCACGCAGTTCTTCGGCCGGGAGACGATCTCGCTCCTGGTCATTCTGCCGATCGCGCTGCCCGGGATCGTCACCGGCATCTCGCTGCGCTCGGCCTTCAATCTGATGGACATCCCGTTCTCGGTCTGGACGATCATCCTCGGTCACGCGACCTTCTGCATCGTCGTCGTCTACAACAATGCCGTGGCGCGGTTCCGCCGCCTGTCGGGCTCGCTGGTCGAGGCCTCGATGGATTTGGGCGCCAACGCGTTTCAGACCTTCCGCTACGTGATCCTGCCGAACCTCGGCACGGCACTGCTGGCCGGCGGCATGCTCGCCTTCGCGCTCTCCTTCGACGAGGTGATCGTCACCACCTTCACGGCGGGGCAGCAGGCGACGCTGCCGATCTGGATGCTCGAGGAGCTGGTGCGGCCACGGCAGCGGCCGGTCACCAACGTCGTGGCGATGGTGGTGGTCGTGGTCACGTTCCTGCCGATTCTCGGCGCCTTCTACCTGACACGCGGCGGCAGCGAGACTGCCGGACAGGGCAAATAGGGCCAAACGGGCCAAGATGGGGGAGACAGCGATGCAGACCGACATGCTGATCGGCGACCGGTTCGTGGCCGGCGAGGGCCCGGCCGAGGCAGTCGTGAATCCCAGGACCGGTGCCACGATCGTCGACCTGCCGGAGGCCTCGGGCGAGCAGGTCGTGGCGGCGGTGGCGGCGGCGCGCGCCGCCTTCGATGGCTGGGCACGAACGACGCCAGCGGCGCGCGCCGCGGCGCTGTTGCGGATCGCCGATCGGATCGAGGCCGAAGGCGATGCGTTCGCCGCCCTCGAAGCGCTCAATTGCGGCAAGCCGATCAATGCGGTGACGGGCGACGAGATCCCGGCGATCGTCGATTGCTGGCGCTTCTTCGCTGGCGCCGTGCGCTGCCAGCACGGCGCCCTGGCTGGCGAGTACATGGCTGGGCACACCTCGATGATCCGCCGCGACCCGGTGGGAGTCGTCGCCTCGATCGCGCCCTGGAACTACCCGCTGATGATGATGGCCTGGAAGCTGGCGCCGGCGATCGGCGCCGGCAACACCGTCGTCTTCAAGCCGTCCGAGCAGACGCCGCTCACCGCGCTGAAGCTCGCGGTCATCCTGGCCGAGGAGCTGCCTGCCGGCGTCGTCAACGTGGTCTCCGGCAAGGGGGGGAGCGTCGGCAGCACGCTGGTCAATCATCCAGACGTGGACATGATCTCGCTCACCGGCGATGTCGCGACCGGCAGCAAGATGCTCGAGGCGGCGGCGGGCTCGCTCAAGCGCACGCATCTGGAGTTGGGCGGCAAGGCGCCGGTCATCGTCTTCGACGACGCCGATCTCGACGAGGTGGTGGGCGGTCTCCGGGCCTTCGGCTACTACAATGCCGGCCAGGACTGCACCGCGGCCTGCCGCATCTATGCCGCGGATGCTGTCTATGAGCGGCTGGTCGCCGATCTTTCCGGCGCCGCCGCCGACATCAAGCTCGACCTGCCGGACGATGCCGAGAACGAGATCGGCCCGTTGATCAGCGCCCGCCAGCGCGAGCGGGTCATGGGCTTCGTCGACCGCGCCCGGGAGCTCGCCCATGTCGAGGTCACGGCTGGCGGCAAGGCGATCGGCGCGAGCGGCTTCTACTACGCGCCCACCGTCATCGCCGGCGCGCGGCAGGAGGACGAGATCGTTCGCCGCGAGGTCTTCGGTCCGGTCGTCTCGGTCACCCGGTTCACCGACGTCGACCAGGCGGTGGCCTGGGCCAACGACAGCGACTACGGCCTCGCCTCCTCGGTCTGGACCAGGGATGTCGGCCGCGCCATGGCGACCGCGGCGCGGCTGCGCTACGGCTGCACCTGGATCAACACGCATTTCATGCTGGTCAACGAGATGCCGCATGGCGGCCTCAAGCGCTCCGGCTACGGCAAGGACATGTCGGCCTACGCGCTCGAGGACTACAGCGTCGTCCGCCACGTGATGATCAAGCACGGCTGACGACGCTCCCAGCGGCGCCCGGCCAAGGTCTTCGGGCACGGGCCTCGTTCCGCGATGCGTCGCACCGGCGCGGCTCGATGATGCGGCGGACGCGGCGACGCTGCCGCGCCGGTCTCAAAGGCCGAGGATACGGGCGATGATGGTGCGCTGGATGTCGGAGGTGCCCGAGTAGATGACGCCGCCCAACGCGTCGCGCAGGTCGCGCTCGACCTCGAATTCCGCCAGATAGCCCTTGGCGCCATGAATGCGCATCGCGTCCAGGCTGTTGGCGGCGAAGGCCTCGCCCAGATGCAGCTTGGCAAGCGCTGCCTCCATGAGCGCCGGCCGCTTCTGGTCCTTGAGCCAGGCCAGCTTGTAGAGCAGCAGGCGCGAGGTCTCGAGCTGGCGCTTCATCTCGGCGACGCGGTTGGAGACCGACTGGAAGGTGCCGATGGGCTGGCCGTACTGGCGCCGCTCCTGCGCGTAGCGGATCGTATCGTCGAGCTGGTGCGCCATGGCGCCCACGTGGCTCGCGAAGATGAAGCTGCGCTCCCACTCCATCGAATGGCTGAAGATGCTGGCGCCGCTGCCTTCCGGGCCGAGACGGTTCTCCTCCGGGACGAAGCAGTCCTCGAGAATGACGTCGCCCAGGGGGTTGGTGCGCAGCCCCATCTTCTGCCGGGCCGGTGTCGCCGTGTAGCCCTCAAAGCCGCTCTCGACCAGGAACGCCGAGAGGCCCCAGCGGCCGACGGCGGGATTGGTCGTGGCGAAGACGAGGCAGAGCCCGGCCTCGGGCGACAGGCCGATATAGGATTTGTGGCCGTTCAGGACGTAGCCGCCGTCGACCTTGCGGGCACTGGTTTCGAGGCTGAAGGCATCCGAGCCGGCGTTGGGCTCCGACATGCCATGCGCGCCGAGGAGCGCGCCGGAGCAGAGGCGGGGCAGGTACCTGGCCTTCTGCTCTTCCGTGCCGAAGCTCAACAGCGGCTCCTGGACGGCCCAGATCTGGCCGTTGAGCCCGAGCGTCAGCCCGTTGTCGCGGCAGCCATAGCCGATGGCCTCGAGCAGGCGCACCGTGGTGACGATGTCGAGGCCGCTGCCGCCCAGCGTCTCGGGCATGCACCAGCCGAGCACGCCGAACGCCGCGCAACGTTGCCAGAGCTCGTGCGAGAACGCCTGGGCGTCATCGCGCTGGCGCAGATCGTCGCTCAGCCGGTCCCGGGCGAACGCGACCGTGGCCGCGTAGCGTTCCTCCTGCTCTGCCGTCCAACCGAACTCCATCAGCCCGTCCTTCTCGGCCTCGAATCCTGGGGCTGAAGGGCCAGTGTCGCCTGGTCCATGGCGGCGGCGAGCAGGCGCCCGGTTTCCTGCACTGTCGGCTCCTCCAACGTGTCGACATGGTTGCCTGGTATGAGCGTGATCTCCAGCCTGCCCTGGATGTATCGTTGCCAGCCGAGGTCGCCGCCGAACCGCTCGTCCTCGGTGCGCAGCAGGATCGCGTCGCCCTCCCAGGGCTCGGGCCGGTAGTCCCGCCCCGCCCGGAAATTGCGCATGGACGGCTCCAGATAGGCCGGCGGCAGCGCGCTCAGGTCGCGTACCTCGTTCAGCTCGACCGGGGCCTCCTCGCTTTCGCTGGTTCGCTTGAACCGCTTGGCGGTACGGACCACGCGCTTGGCCACGCGATCGATGAAGGCGTGCGGATCGGCCAATGCCATCCGGGTCAGCGTCGCCGCCGACGGCAGGACCGTAGTCGAGGTCGCGAACAGCGGGCCCGGGGCCAGGCAATCGAACAGAACCAGAGGGGCAACGGCTTCGCCCTCTGCGGTGAGCCGGCGGGCCATCTCGTAGGCCAGGAAGCCACCGATGCAGAAGCCGCCCAGCCAGTACGGGCCGTGTGGCTGGGTGGCGCGGATCTCGGCCAGGTAGCGTGCCGCCATCGCCTCGATCGAGGTGAGGCGCTCTCGCGGCGCCCGCACGGCGAACACCGGCTGGTCCGACGGCAAATGCTCGGCCAAATTGTAGTAGGGGCCGATCTCGCCTTCGAGCGAATGCATGAGATAGAGCGGCGCCCGCGTTCCGCTGCTCCGGATCGGCACCAGGCAGGGCCAGCCGCGGTCCGGTTGATGGGCGTCGATGGCTTCGGCGAGCGCGCGTACCGTGCGGGCCTGGAAGACGATGCCGAGCGGCAATTCGGCGTCGAGCTCCTGGCGCACGCGCGAGACGATCTTGATGCTGAGGAGCGAATCGCCTCCGAGGGCGAAATAGTCGTCGTCGAGGCCGACGCTCCGCCACGCCCAGCACGTCTCGCCAGATCTCCACGAGCCGTGCCTCGGTGGGGGTGGCGGCTGCTGCGCCCGAGGCCGGCCTGGGTGTCCAGACGGGCTCGGGCAGGGACCGGTAGTCGATCTTGCCGTTCCAGGTGCGGGGCAGCGACGGCAGCATCATGAAACGGTCGGGAACCAGGTAGTCGGCCAGCAGCGCCTTCAGCTGGCCATGCAGCACGCCGGCATCGAGGCTCGCGCGTGGGCGCGGCACGACATAGGCGACGAGCCGGCCCGGCGTGCCGCGAACGGCAACCGCGGCCTCGGCGACATCCGAGCGGGCACGCAGCACCAACTCGATGCCCGAAGGCTCGATGCGGCGGCCCCGCAGCTTGAGCTGCGAATCGACGCGGCCGAGGAAAGCGAGCGTTCCGTCGTCCCGCCAGACCACCAGATCGCCGGTTCGATAGGCTATCTCCGGGGTGCCCGCGACGTCGAGGCTGGCGAAGTGCTCGGCGGTGAGCTCGTCGAGGTTGCGATAACCCTGGCTTAGCCCGGCGCCGGCGAGCCAGAGCTCACCGGCAACGCCGGGTGGCACCGGCCGGCGCGCGGCGTCCAGCACGTAGGCGCGCATCCGCGGGATCGGCCGGCCGATCGGCACCGGATCGACCGCGTCGTCCGCCGTCAGCTGCTGCACGGTGCTCCAGACGGTGGCCTCCGTCGGGCCGTACTCGTTGAACAGCCGGGTATGGGGCAGCGATCGGTGGTGGTCCAAGACGAGCGACGCCGGGCAGGTCTCGCCCGCGACGATGACCGTCTGCAGGGTCGCGAGATCGGCCAGCGCCGCCTCCCGCAGCAGGAGGGCGTAGAGCGTCGGCAGGCAGAGCGTGTGGCTGACCGCGTGCTCCCGGATCAACGCCACGAGGCCCCGCAGGTCCTGCTCCTGGTGGCGGCGCGGGACGACGAGCGTGCCGCCGGTGGCCAGCGTCCAGAAGATGCCGGCGATCGAGCTGTCGAACGTGAAGGACGACTGGAGCAGGAAGCGGGGTGGTGCCGCGCCATAGACGCGAAGACGGGCCTCGGTCGAGTGCACCAGATTGCGGTGCGTGATCGGCACGCCCTTGGGGCGGCCGGTGGTACCCGACGTGTAGAGGATATAGGCCAGATCGTCGGGCTCCGCGCTGGCCTCCGCCTGCGGCGCCGGGGACTGCGGCGCCTCCAGATCGAGCGTCACGATCCGCGCCCCGGAATCGGCGAGACGATCGAGCAGCGCCGCCTGGGCCACCACGACGACGGTTGCGCCGGCGTCATCCAGCACCTGGCGCATCAGGCTCGGCGGATAGGCCGGGTCGAGCGGCACATAGGCGCTCCCGGCCTTCAGGATGCCGAGCAGGCCCACGATCATCTCGGCCGACGGCTCGGCGATGATCGCCACGGGCTGGCCGCGGGTGACGCCCGTCGCACGCAACTTTGCGGCAAGCGCCCTGGCGTGGGCGTCGAGCTCGGCATAGGTGAGCGACCGGTCGGCCCCGACCACGGCGAGAGCGTCGCCGTTTCGCTCGGCCGTCCGCGCGATCCAGTGATGCATGCAGCCGAGCTCGACCGGACCGGTCGCCGTGTCGTTCCATCCCAGCAGCTGCTGGCGATCGGCCTCGTCGGCGAGGCGAATGTCCCCGAGCAGCGCTCCGGGTGCACTGGCGAGCTGGGCCAGGATTCGGTCGAGCAGCTTCAGGCAAAGCCGCGCCATGGGCGTGTCGATCCGGCCCGGATCGTGAATGGCCAGGAGCCGGAGCCTGGCGCCGGGGATGCAGAGCAGGGCCAGGGGGTAGTTGCTCTGCTCGTCGAAGCGGAGCTCGCCCACCTCGAGCCCCGCGTCCGGCGGCAGCAGGGCACCGCCGTCGGGGTAGTTCTCGAAGACCAGGATGCTCTCGAACAGAGCCTCGCCGGCCGGCACCTCGCTCCAGCGCTGCACCGAGGCGAGCGGGCTGAACTCGAAGCGTCGTGCCTCGATCTGGCGCTTCTGGATGGTCTTGAGCCAGGCGGTGAGCGGGGCGGCAGGGTCGATGGCGACGCGCAGCGGCAGCGTGTTGATGAAGAGGCCGACCGCCCGCTCGATGCCCGCCAGCTCCGGCGGTCGTCCGGATGTCGTGACGCCGAAGACGACGTCGTCCTGGCGGGTCAGCCGGCTCAAGAGCAGCGCCCAGGCACCCTGGAGGACGGTGTTGAGGGTCAGGCCGTGCGCCGCGGCAACGGTGCGAAGGGCGCTCGTCGTCTCGGCCGAGAGATATCTTTCCTCCTGACGGACGCCCGCTGCCGCCGCGCTATCCGCCTGGCGTCGGCGACGCCAGCCGCGTCGGCTCGGTGAAGCCGTGCAGCTCTCGCCGCCAGTAGCGTTCGGCGGCATCGAGGTCCTGTCGATCCTGCCACGCGATGTAGTCGCTCAAGGTCGGCACGTCGCCGGGATCGGCACTCTCGGGCCGGCCCGTGGCGTAGGCCGCGAAGACCTCGCGCAGCAGCACGGCCGTCGACCAGCCGTCGGCGATGAGATGGTGCAAGGTGCAGAGCCACCACCAGGACCGCTCGCCGGTCCGTGCCAGGGTCATGCGCAGCAGCGGCGCCTGCTCCGGCGCGAAGCCGAGCTGCCGTTCGAGGCGCAGGCAAGCGTCGCGGCGCTGCGCTTGTGCCGGGGCGTCGTCGGACCGCCAGTCCTCGAGCGCCCAGGGCAGCTCGACCGTTTCTCGGACCACCTGGACCGGCTCGTCCAGCCCGTCCCAGAGAAAGGCCGTGCGCAGGGCCGCGTGGCGCTGCACCGCCTGGTCCCATGCCGCCTGGAACCGTGCCGGGTCGAAGGCGCCGGTGAGCTCGGCGCTCACCTGGTCGATGTAGAGCCCGGCGCCGGGCTCCGCCACGCTGTGGAACAGCAGCCCCTCCTGCAGGGCGGTCAGGCGGTAGATGTCAGCGACGTTCTTCAACGGCGCGGGCCTCGCGCGACGGCAGCATCAGCGCGCCGCAGGGCGGCCGCGAGCTTCTCCATCCGTGCCGCGTCGAGCCCGGCGAGCGGGAAGTCGCCGGCCTCCGCCTCAACGCCCGCATCGGCCCTGCCGTGCGCCACCAGATCGCGCACGTTTGCCAGGAGACGATCGGCCAGGCGCTGCACCTCGGCTGTTGCAAGTTGAGCCGACGGGAAGGCCCAGTCGACGGTGAGCTGGCCCTGCATGACCCAGGCCACGACCTCAAGCGGAAAGCGACGGTGTGCCTCCCTGGCGCGGCGCAGCTCGAGGGGGCCGTTGGGTCGGAAAGTGCCTGCCGAAGATAGCAGGCGATCGACGTCGCCCAGATAGTTGAAGACGATGCCGGCCTCCTCGAGCCTTGCCAGCTCGCGGCGCACATCGTCGGTGCCGGCATGGCGCAGCATGCCGTAGCCGATGCCGCGGCGCGGGACGGCGCGCAGCTGCTCCTTGGTCGCACGTAAGAGCGCCGCCGGCTGGTCGTTGCCGGGCAGGGTGAGCGCCAAGGGGAAGAGGCTCGTGAACCAGCCGATGGCCCGGGCGAGATCCACCTCCGTGTTGATCGATTCGCGGCCGTGGCCTTCGAGCCAGAGCCTCAGCGTTCGGCCCTGCGTCCACTGGCTCAGCGTCTGGCCGAGCGCCGCCAGGAGCACTTCCTGGACGCGGATGCGGCCCCGGCGCGGCACCTCGTCGAGGAGGCTGCCTGTCGTTTCCCGGTCGAGCCGCACGGTCACCGTGGCCTCGCCCGCGACGAGATCCGGGGCGGCCGCGGCCGCCAGTGGCAGGGGGCTCGCCGCTCGGGTCAGCGCGTCCCGCCAGTAGGGCAGCTCCGCCAGTGCCGCGCTGGACGACGGGTGCATCGCCGAAGGCCTTGCCGCATTGCGCGAGCGAGGTGGATGGCGGGGCCAGAACGGCCGTCGTCGGATCGCGCAGCAGCTGGGCCAGATCCTCGAGCAGGATGGACCAGGAGACGGCGTCGACGATGAGGTGGTGGGCTGAGAGCAGCAGATCGCCTGCCGTGTCGTCCGTGCCGATGGCGGCCATGCGCAGCAGCGGCGGCCGGGTGAGGTCGAAAGGCTGATCCGCCATGGCGCGGGCGGCGGCGGTGTCGGGCGTGAGCAGGATCTCCGGGTCGGCAGCGCTCCCGGCCACGCTGGCGCGCCAGCCATCATGGGTCTTCGCGAAGCCGAGGCGCAGGGCATCGTGCCGCTCGACCAGGGCCCCGAGCGCCTGACGCAGCTCGGTGAGGGGCACGGGTGCCGGCAGGCGCACATGCACGGCCTGGTTCCACTGGTCGAGCGTCGACTGCAGCGGCTCCAGATACCAGGACTGGGCCGGGGTGAGCTGCACCGGGCCGGAGCTGCGCGGTGCCGTCGCACGCGGCAGCGCTGGTGCTGCAGCGGGCGGCGAGCCTGGCGATGGTCAGCGTCTCGAAGATGTCGCCGGGCGAGAGCCTGAGGCCGGCCTTGTGCGCGCGCGCGACGATCTGGATGGCGAGGATCGAATCGCCGCCGAGCTTGAAGAAATCGTCGTGAATGCCGACGCGATCGAGCCGCAGCGCCTCGGTCCAGAGCTTGGCCAATGCCTGCTCGATGGGCGTGCGGGGTGCCGCGAAGGGCTCCGGGCCGCGCTGTCGTGCGGCATCGGGTGCCGGCAGGGCCGCGCGATCGACCTTGCCGTTGCGGGTCAGTGGGATGGCGTCGAGTCGGATGAAATGCGATGGCACGAGATAGGCTGGCAGCCGTTGCCGCAGGTGCGCCAAGAGCTCCTCGTCGGACACCTCGCCGCTGGCTTCGTAGTACGCCACCAGGCGCAGCTCGTCGGGCTCGGTGATGGGTGCGGTGTAGCCGATTTGGTCCAGGATGGAGCGCACGCGATCGCTGTCGATGTCGTCGTCCAGCTCGGCCAGTGCGGCGTCGCGCTGCTTGTGGCCGAGACGCACGTCCCAGCTATAGGGCAGGGCGTAGTTGTGATAGCCCAGCCGGCGCTGGTGCACGTAGATGCCGACATCGTTGATCAGGCAGTTGGTCGACCGTCCGGTGTCCTTCGGGCGGACCCAGGGCACCCTTTCCGCCAGATAGGCCAGCATCTCGTCGAGCTCGACGTCGGTGTAGCGGTAGAAGTCGAGGATCTGGACCTCATCGAAAACGCGGTCGTCTTGCAGCAGCTCCGTGTCGAGCAGGCGGCGCGGCGCATCGTCGACGCGATGATAGGCCTTGCGCGCCTGCAGCACGGTCCGGTCGATCTCTTTGGGATCGATCAGCGGGTCGGTCCAGAGCTCCTCGGTGAGCCGCGTCTCGAACAGCTGGCCGCGCGACAGGCCGGTGACGATGAACGGGATGCGGTGCCTTGCCGCCTCCTGCATGGCCAGTGTGTAGATCGTCTTGAAGCAGCCCTGGCAGACATTCGCGTGGCGCTCGAGGCTGTCGACGAAGATCCGGTTCATCGCCGGCGTCGTGGCGAACATGTGCTGCACGCCCAGGTGCTCGACGACGCGGCGGATGTTGTCTTTCGCCTGATCCGAGATGAAGCCGTTGTCGAGCGTGAAGGCGAGCACCCGAAAGCCCTGATCGACCAGACGGCACAGCATGTAGGTGCTGTCCTTGCCGCCGCTGAACAGCACGAGGCACTGGTGCTCGCGGTCGCCGGGCGCGCTCTCGATGACCGCCACCAGGTCGTCGATCGTCCGGAAGTACTGCCGCGCCCGTGCTTCGTAGCTGTCGAAGGCGCGGCAGAGCCGGCAGAGGTCGTGCGCGTCGAAATCGACGTCGGGGTAGGTCGATGGCAGGCCGCAGCGCGCGCAATGCCGCTCAGGCCGCGCCGGCTCGCCCGAACGGCGGGAGCCGGTGACGACGCAGGCATCGACCAGCGGGTGGGTGATCAGCACCGCCTCGATCTCGCCGGGCTCGATGCGGGCACCGCGGATCTTCAGCTGCACGTCGTTGCGGCCGCAATACTCGAGCAGCCCGGCGGCGTTGCGCCGTGCCAGATCGCCGGTTCGATAGACGCGGCCTGCCGGATCGACGGCGGACGGGACGAAACGCTCGGCGGTGCGCTCAGGATCGCCCTGGTAGCCGGCGGCCAACCCCGCCCCGCCGAGGAAGAGCTCGCCGACCACGCCGTCGGGGACGAGCCGGCCCTCGGCGTCCAGCACCCAGGCGCGCATGTTATCGATTGGCCGGCCGATCGGCACGGGGTCGCCTTGTGGCTCTTCGGCGCGGAAGGAATGCACGACGCAGCCGACGGTCGCCTCGGTGGGCCCGTACTCGTTGTGGATCAGCACGTCGCCGCCGAAGATCCTGGCGATCCGGCGGACCATCTCGGCGGTGAGGCCCTTCGCCGCCGAGGATCAGCTGGCGGGCGCGCGACTTGGTCAGGTCGTGCTGCTCGAGCAGGCGGACGTGGGACGGGGTGAGCTTGATGATGTCGACCTGGTCGTCATTGGCGACGTCGAGCAGCGCCAGATCGGCGCGCGCGTCGGTCTCTGGGTAGACGACGATGGTGCCGCCCGAGGTCAGCGGCACGAACAGCGAGGTGATGGTGAGGTCGAAGGTGAGCGGCGAGAACAGCGGAAACGACAGGGGGTCGGCAGTGACGTATTTGTTGCGTGCCCAGGCGATATAGTGGGCGAGCGCGCCGTGCTCGATGACCACGCCCTTGGGCTTGCCGGTCGAGCCCGAGGTGTAGAGCACGTAGGCGCAGGCGGCGAGGCTCGGCGGCTCGAATGCGGCTGCGGGCGAGCTGTCGGCCTGCTCGGGCGTCAGCGTCGTCACGTGCGCCGGCAGTGGCGCCTCGCTCGCCGGGTCGACCAGCACCAGCGATATGGCCGCGTTCTCCAGCACGTAGGCGATGCGTGCAGCGGGCCAGGCCGGGTCGAGCGGCACGAAGGCGCAGCCGGCCTCGAGGACACCGAGGATCGAGGCGATCGTCTCGATCGAGCGGGTGCGCAGGATGCCGATCTTGTCGCCGGGGCGCGGCGCCATTCGCCCGCAGCAGCGCGGCGATGGCGCTCGAACGCTCGGCCAGCTCGCGATAGCTGAGGCTCTGGCTGCCGCATCGGGCCGCCACGGCTGCCGGCCGCGCCAGCACCATGGCCTGGAAGTCCTCGAGGACCGTGGTGCGGGGCGAGGGTGCCTCGGTCGCGTTGAAGGCCTCGAGCGCGGCGCGCTCGTCGGCGGAGAGGATGTCGGGTGCCGTGATCAGGGCATCCGCGTCGGCGAGAAATGCGTCGAGCAGGGCCGTGAAGTGGCCGATCGCGTGCTTTGCGCGCTCGTCGCCGAAGACCTCGCGGTTCAGATCGAAGGCGATCGTCCAGTCACCTTTGCCGGTGAAATCGTGCACGTGCAGGCGAAGATGATGCTCGCGGTCGTGGTGGCCGGGATGCAGCCACTCGGTGCGGACGGGATGGCCGGCGAAGGTGCCGAAGGAGCCGCGGATGAAGTTCAAGATCACGTTGCAGCCGCGCATGTAGCCGGCGTCGGCGGTGCCTGGTGCTGCGTGGCGGAGCAGCGAGGTGCCGGCGACGCGGACCTTCTCGTAGAGGCTGCGGAACGTGTCGCCCTCGGCGACGCTCACCGGCAGCGGGAACACCTCGGTCAGGAGGCCCACGGCACGGCGCAGCTCCGGGCTGGCGCGGTTGTGCGAGGGGACCGCGATCGCCAGCTCCTGCTGGCCGCTGACCCGCGCGATCCAGGCGAGCAGGACGGTCGCGAAGACCTGGAAGATGCTCATCTCCCGGGAGAGAGAGCGGAAGCCGTCACGGTCGGCAAGCTCGAGCAGCTGGCTGAGCCGCTCCTTGCCGAGCGGCAGGGTGAGGCGCTGGCTGGCGGTCGACTTGGCGCGGTTGTCGGCGCCGTAGAGCCTGGGCGGGCTCGGGGCCTCGCGGCTGATTTTCTGCCAGTGCTCCCTGGCCGGGCCGGAGGGCGGCGCCTCGCTTTCGATCCGGGCGTAGGCGTCGAACGAGGCGAGCCCGCCGGCGGGCGCGCTCTCGCCGGCGAGCCGGCTCGCGTAGAGCGTGCCGAGGCGCTCGAAGAGCACGGCAACGGACCAGGCGTCACAGATCAGGTGATGCTGGCCCAGGAACCAGACCCAGCGATCCGGCGCCAGCTTCAGAAGTGCTGACGCGAACATCCGCTGGTCGAGGGCGAACGGCTGCTCGCAAGACGCCTGCAGCCAAGCCGCCGCATCCTGGTCGGGGGCGGCTCGATCGGTGAAATCGAGGACGGGCAGGGCGAAATCGCCGGCCGGCCGGGTGCGGCGCCCAGGCACGCCGCCCTCACTGTCGATGACCATGCGAAGTGCGTCGCATTCGGCGACCAAGTCATGAAAAGCCGCGCAGAAGACGTCGGGCTGCAGCTCGCCATCGACATGGAAGGCGAAGGCCATGTTGTAGAGCGGCGTCTCCGGGCTGAGTTGCTGGCCCGCCCACAGGAGCTGCTGGCTCTTGGTCAGAAGCGACGCCTGTGTCCGTGTCGTCTCAGGCGGCATGACCATCTCGATGCGCCGTCAGGTAGGCCGCAATTTGCCGGACGGTCAGGAAATGCTCGATGCGGACATCCTCCGGTGGGACCGGTGATGCCGAAGCGCTCCTCGATGAACGCGACGATGCGCATGACGCCTAGCGAGTCGACGAGGCCGGAGCCCAGAATGTCGTCCTCGGGCTGGAGGTCGGCGCCGGCGTGGCCGCGCAGCAGCTCGCGTGAGATGAACGTCAGCAGTTCGTCCTCGTAGCTCAATGCGACAACTCCCCGCGCTCCGCCAGCGTCTGCAACTGCCGACGATCGATCTTGTCGGTTCCCGTCCGCGGTAGCGATGGCAGGATCACGATCCGCTCCGGCACGGCGTACCAGGGGAACACCCCACCGAGATACGCCTGCAGCTCGGCCACATCGGCGCCGCCCTCGCCGAGGGTGACGGCAGCCTCGATGCGCCTGGTGCCGTCGTTCTGACCGACCGGAAAAACGGCCGCGTGTGCGACCGCTCCATGCAGGCTCAAGTGGTGCTCGATCTCGTCCAATTCCACGCGGTAGCCTCTTACTTTCACCTGGCGGTCCTTGCGGCCGAGGAACTCGAGCTTGCCGTCCGCTCGCCGCCGGACCAGGTCGCCCGTGCGATAGAAGACGTGCTCGGCGCCGCCGGCAGCCGGCCGGCGGTAGAACGTCTTGGCATTCAGGTCGGGCCGCGCCCAGTAGCCCTGCATCATGGTCGAGGTTCGCACGACCAGCTCGCCGGCCTCGCCATCCGCGACGGGCTGCTCCCTGTCGTCCAGGATCGCGCCTTCGGCTTCCGCCCAGAGGTCGCCGATCGGTATGGGCAAGCCGCGGGCGGCCTCGGAGGCGGGGTCGGCGATCGGCGGCAGGTGGTAGTAGGTGCACTGGTTGACCTCGGCCGGGCCGTAGACGTTGGAGAAGCGGGCGGCCGGCAAGCGCTGCATCAGCGCCTTGAGGTGGTCCGGCGGGAAGGGCTCGCCGCCGAACAGCACCCAGCGCAACGTGCCGAGATCGCGCTGCTCCAGGGCGCCGCGGGTCGCGAGCTGAATCAACGCCAGCGGCACCGAGTACCAGATGGTCATGCGCTCGGCGTCGATCAGCTGGGCCAGGCTGGCGGCGAGCTTGGTGTACGCCTCGGGAATGATGATCGTCGTCGCACCGGCGCCGATGCTCGAGAAGTAGCCGAAGGTCGACATGTCGAAATGCAGCGGCGAGTGGTTGGCGATGCGGTCCCTTGGCGTGACGGCATAGGTGTCGACCGAGAGCTGGGCGTAGGCGAGGCCGCTGCGATGGGTGTGCATGATGCCCTTGGGCCGGCCCGTCGAGCCCGACGAGTACATGATGTAGGCGAGGTCGTCGGCGAGGATGCGGCGGTCCGGCGGCGCGCCGCCGTCAAAGGCCTCCAGGTCCGACCATGGCCGGCCGCGGAGCCCGTCGGGCACCGATCTCGGACCGACGACGCATTGCAGCGGCGTCGCCTCCTCCTGCACCTGGCCGAGGTGGCGGCCGAGGCTGTCATGCGCCACCAGATGACGGATCTCGCAGTCGCGCAGCAGGCGCCTGATCCCGGCTGGCGGCGTGCTCGGGTCGATCGGCACGAAGGCGGCACCAGCCTTGAGGATGCCGTAGACGGCCAGCAGCGATTCGATGCAGCGCGGCAGGAAGATGCCGACCCGATCGCCACGCCGGACGCCCTCGTCGACGAGGAGATGGGCGAGCCGATTGGCGCGTGCCGCCAGTTCGCCGTAGCTCAACCGGAGCGTGCCGTCGCTCAGGGCCTCGCGTTCGGGCCCGGTCTCCGCGGCAGCGTCCAGAAGGTGTGGCAACAAGCGGACGAGTGTCATCTCAGGATCTGCCTGGCGCGGCGGTTCGACAGGGATTGCTGGGGTCGGCGCTCAGGCACTCGTACGCAACCTCCCGGCGGCCACGAGCGCCTTCATGCGCTGATCCCGGTGGCGCGCTCGAACAGCCAATAGGCGGCGATGATGGCGATCACCACGGAGCCGCCCTTGAGCACCCAGCGCGGGTAGAAATCGAATTGCGCGAGCCAATAGAGCAGCGGGATAGCCGCCGCAACGATCGCCACCTGGCCGAGCTCGACGCCGATATTGAAAGCCAGGACGACCTTGATCAGGCTCACCATCCGAAAGGGCAGATCGCCCATCACCGAGGCGAAGCCCAGGCCGTGGAACAGGCCGAAGAAGAAGATGATCGCCAAGGTGCTGACGCGGTACCTGGGGAAGATATTGTTGAGCGCCACGACGATGATCGAAAGCGCGATCATCGTCTCGACGAAGCGCGACGGCAGCCGCACGATATCGAGCGCCGCCAAGGTGAGCGTGATCGAGTGGGCGACCGTGAACACGGTGACGATCTTGACGATGTTCCAGAGTGCGGAGCGGAAATGCGGCAGCCGGGACCACTGTCCGTTCGTCGCCGAGGCCTGGTAGACGAGCACCGCCGGCAGCAGCAGCGTCAGCAGGAACAGCACGTGATCGATGCCGATCCAGATGTGCAGCACCCCCTGCCAGACGAAGTCGCGCGGTTCCAGGATCGCCTCGACGGCAGTCAGGTCCAGCTCCTGCTCGACATTGGTCGCGCTGAAGATTTGCACGGTGAACTCGCCGCCATACGCCTCACCGGTCTTGGCGTTCGTCTCGATCAGCAGGAGCGCCCGATGAAAGCGATCCTCGTCGAGGAAGATCTCGTTGCGGACGGTCAGCAGGTCGGGGACGACCATCTCCGGCGTGCGGTAGAAATACTTGGCGAAGTGGCCGAGGCCTTCCGCCTCGCGCAGATCCGTGCCTTGCGGCTCCAGGACGATCTCTTGCCCATCGGCCGTGATCGAGAACTTGTCGCGAATATACGCCCAGACCTCGGGCGCCGTCTCGGCGACGCGCTCGCGTGCCGCCTCGGGGTCCGGGGGGATCGACAGGCCGAGCTTCGTCCGCAGATCCTCCAGGCGGATCTCGAACACCCCGTGCAGATCGGTCTCGCCTACATTGAGCCAGACATAGTTCTCGCCGGTCGCATGCGCCCGCGCTTCGGAACTCGGCTGCGCCCAGCAAAAGACAATCAGAGCGAAGAGTAATGCGTGTTTCAGCAGACCTGGCACCGTGACCCCATTCGCCGACAGCTGTGGCGCATCAGTCCGACGCTCAAATCATCGGAGCTGCACTCGATGGCGCTGCGCGCGCCGGACCGGACCGGACGTACATAGCGCGCTGGGCTGGGATGGGGATAGGCGGCAGTGTTTTTCTGCCATAGTCCTGTAGGTCTTTGTCGGGGTTGTTTGCCGCGAGGCGAGGGAGGCAGCTGTCGACACGCTCAATAGTGGATTTGCCTTGGCCGATATTCTCTACATCACGCATGGCAGGCCGAGCCGGCTCCTGTCGAGCTTCGGGCTGTCGCGGCTGCTCGCCGCAGCGGGCCATCGCGTCGTCTACGCCAGCCCGGAAGCGATTGCGAGCCAGGTCGAGGCCCAGGGCTATCGCTTCTTCGCCCTCGAGCGCGATCGGCGCTCGAGCGACCAAATGGCGGCGGATCCACCGCCGCCGCCCTGGCGCCTGCCCAGCTTCGCCGCCTGGCTGGGCCGGCGCCGCGCGCTTCGCCGCCAGTCTATCGACGACGCCGAGCTCGAGATGCTGGTCGAGAAGCTGGCGCCGGACCTGCTGCTGATCGACATCGAGCTGCATGCGGCGATCATCGTGACCGACCGGTTCCGGTTGCCGACGCTGCTGCCGATCGGCTGGTTCACGATCTACCGCCACCCGGGCGTTCCGCCGCTGAACACTCCGCTCGGGCCCATGGCGAGCCGCTGGGCCATTGCGCTCGCCTGGCATCGGCTGCGGGCCGTGTCGGCCTTGCTCCGGCTCAAGAGCCGACTGTGGTTGCCGCGGTTCTGGTGTCCGCTGACCTGGGGCGCCGTCAATGTCGGCGATCTGGGCGCGCTCGCCAGGTCCAGGGGCTTTCGCTTGCGCGCGCGCACGGATCGTGGCCAGTGGCTGCGCCCGCATCTCTACCGGGACAAGCCCGTGCTGAGCTTCAACGTCCAGGAGATGGATCTGCCGCACGAGCCCCATCCGAACCTCCGCTATATCGGCCCGATGATCGAGGAGAGCCGGCGCGAGGTGCGGCTCGATCCGCCATCACGGGCGGCATGGCGCGGCTTTCTGCAGCGCCGCGCGGCGCGACCGGCGAAGCGGCCGCTGGTCTATTGCTCGCTCGGCACCTACTGGTCGGCCGATCGGGCGTTCTTGAGCCGCGTCATCGAGGTGTTCCGCAAGCGCGCCGACTGGGACCTGGTGCTTGGGCTCGGCGACAAGCTGAAGGCAGAGGCGCTGGCACCGCTTCCGCCAAATGCGCTCGTGCTGAGCTGGGCGCCACAGCTGGAGGTGCTCGAGGTCGCCGACTGCGCCATCACGCATGGCGGCATCTCGACCATCAACGAGTGCATCGCCAAGGGTGTGCCGATGGTGGTGTACTCGACAGGGCACGTCGACCAGGATGGCTGCGCCGTCCGCGTCGCCTACCACGGCCTGGGCGTGCGCGCGGACAAGGAGCACGACCGCCCAGACGACATCGAGCGCACCATCGAGCATGTCCTCGATGACCAGACGATCCGCAGCCGCGTCGCCGAGATGCGCCGGATTTCGAGGACTATCGGACAAGGGGGGTGGCGTCGCAGGTGATCGAGCAGGCGCTCGCGGCTGGCCGCAGCAGTGCGTCGGATGGCGGCCGGCCATGAAGGTCGTCGGGATCGGGCTCAACAAGACGGGAACCAAGACCCTCGCCCACTATCTCGAGGGCTGGGGCCTGCGTCATCGCAGCTACGATCTCGCGGCCTTTCAGCTCTATCGCAACGGTGAGATCGGCAAGCTGCTCGACGAGATGGCCGATTGGGACAGCTTCGAGGACTGGCCTTGGCCGCTGATCTGGCGCGAGATCGACGAGCGCTACCCGGAGGCGCGATTCGTGCTCACCGTCCGGCAGAGCCCTGACGTCTGGTATCGGAGCCTCTGTCAGATGGCCGTGCGCCGGGGACCGATGGTACGGTTCGAGCAGCACATATACGGGCATGCCATGCCGCAGGGGCATCGCGACGCCCATTTGGCCTACTATCGTGCGCACAACCAGGCGGTCGAGGACCATTTTCGAGAGCGGCCCGGCAAGCTCATCAAGATCTGCTGGAGCGACCCGCAAGCGCCCGCGCAGCTGGCGGCCTTCCTGGGGCGCGACCTCCCGCTGGCCCCGCCTGTGCACGAGAATCGCGGCAGTCCGGTCTATGGCGGCGACAATATCTGGCTGGCGCAAGCCAGCCGGATCGCATTCCAGAGCTATTGGCGCGCCAAGCAGCAATGGCGGCGGCTGATCGGCCGGCATCGCGGCTGAGCGATCAGGGCGGCTGAACGATCAGCACCACTCCACGGTCAGGGCCGATGCCGGAGGGTCACCGCCGTCCAGATGCGGTCGTCCTCGACGAGCGCGCGGCCGGTGATCGCGAAGGCGCGCAGCCGGGCGGCTAGCGCCGCGGAGTCGATCACGACCTCGAACGCACCGCCGCTGCCGTGCCCGATGCGCACCGCGTGGAAATCGACGAAGCCGACGTCCAGCTCGGCCAGGCTCTTGTAGAACGCTTCCTTGGCGCTGAACGTCGCCGTTGCCCAACGGTTCTGCGCCGCTGCGGGCAGCGACGCGAGCCAGGCGAGCTCGGGCCCGGTCAAGACGTGCCGCTGCAGCTCGGTGGTCACGGCATCGCGTGCCTCGACGTCGAGGCCGATGCCGGCGAGATCGCCGACCAGCGCCACGGCCGCCGCGCAACGGCCGGCTGCATGGGTGATCGTGCCGATCGTTCCGGCGGGCCAGAGGGGGCGCCGCTCATGGGCGAGGATCGGCGACGCCGGCCGGCCCAACCCGGCGAGCGCCTGCCGGGCGAAATGGCGTCCCGCCGTGAACTCGCAGCGCCGCTCTGCGACCGCGCCCAGGATCAGGCGCGCCTCCTCCGGGTAGAGGCTGCCCGATGCGTCGGCCGGCCGCCCGCCGGCGACACTCACCGTCTTCGGAAAAAGGCTGGCCAGGATCGGCCGCATCGCACCAGCCGCGCCGGCCGCTCGGGGCGCGGGCGAGCGGTGGCGGCGGATGGCGTGATCGGCGATTGTGCTCGCCGACCCGGCTTGCGACGGGCTCAGTCGCGCGTCGTCAGCTTCCAGGCCAGGGGAAAGACGGCAGCGGCAAGCGCGATCTTCACGACCTCCGAGGCGAGGAAGGGCAGGACGCCCGCAGTGAGTGCGGTCTCGGCGCCGAACAGGAACGCGAGCCAGCCGGCACCCAGGGTGAAGATCAGGACGGTGCCGGCGAGAAAGGCCAGCAGCGTCGACAGGCGGTCACGGCAGAAGCCGCGGTCGGCCAAGGCGCCGACGAGGATCGCCGCGGCCAGGAAGCCTGTGAGGTAGCCGGCGGTCGGGCCCGGCCATGTAGGCGAGGCCGGCGCCGGTCGCGAAGACCGGCAGGCCGATCGCCCCTTGCGCGAGGTAGGTCAGGAGCGTGATCCCGGCGAGCCTGGCGCCGTAGGCGGCGCCGATGCCGAGGACCACGAAGGTCTGCATGGTCATCGGCACCGGCCAGAACGGCACCTGGACCCGGGCCGAGAGGGCGAGCAGCAGCGTGCCGGCGAGCACCAGGACGGTCCTGGCGAGGAGGCTGTCGGCGGCTTGCGGCCAGAGGCGGGTGGCGAGGGAGTGATGCATGATGGGTGTCCAGTTGGCGGGTTGAGGCTCAGGCCAAGAGCTCTTGGATCCGGTGGATGACGGCGAGCCGATCGTGGCGTGCCTGTAGCGCGGTGGCCATGTCGACGCGAACGAAGTTGACGGCCGTATTGGGCTGCAGCTGGCCGATAATGTCCATATCCGCCGAGATCACCGTGCCCACCATCATATAGCCGCCGCCCGAGACGGCGTCACGGTGCAGCACGATGGGCTCGGTGCCGCCCGGCACCTGGATCGAGCCGTACGGGTAGCAGGCATCGACGATGTTGGACGGATCGGAGCCGGCGCCGAACGGCTGCTCGCGCGGCACGAACGCGAGCGGCTTGCCGCCCTTGAACCGGTAGCCGATGCGGTCCGCCTCGTTGGCGACTTTCCAGGTGTCGGCGAAGAACTGCTCGCCCGCGGCCTCGGTGATGCGGTGCCAATAGAGGCCGGGCAGCACGCGCAGCTCGGCCACGGCTCCCGGGCCGCGCCGCAGGCTCTCGGGCACGCTGCGCCCGGGCGCGGCGCCTTCGCCGGATAGCCGTTGCAGCGTGTCGCCCGCCTGCAAGGCCCGGCCCTGATAGCCGCCGAGCGCGCCCAGCGCATAAGTCGATCGGCTGCCCAGCCGGACCGGGACGTCGATACCGCCGGAAATCGCGATATAGGCCCTGGCCCCCTTCTTCAGATAGTCGAAGGAGAGCGTCTGGCCGGCCTTGACGGCGAAGCTCGTCCAGGTGGGCCGGGGCTCGCCGTCGAGCTTGGGCGGCAGCTCGGCACCGCAGACGGCGACGGTGGCCGGCTCGGTGAACTCGAGCGCGGGGCCGAGGAAAACGGTCTCCAGTCCAGCCGCGCCCATGTCGTTGCCGACGAGCAGGTTGGCGGCCTCGAGCGCCAGGCGGTCCATGGCGCCGGAAAGGGGGATGCCGAGATGGTAGTATCCCGGACGCCCCAAATCCTGGACGGTCGTGGCGAGGCCCGGGGATTTGACCTTAATTGCCATCGAGCATCCCCTCGAGCTTCTTGTTGTAGGCATCGATATCGGCGTTGAAGTCGTCGAGCGAGAAGGTGACGGTCTTCATCTTGGGCGCGAAGCGGCCGGCCGCGACCTCGGCCGTCACGTGGTCGTAGGTCGCCCGGTCGACCGACTTGAACTTGACGATGTCGCCGGGCTTGAACAGGCACATCGTCTCGTCGCTGATATAATCGACCTCGCTCTTCGGGTCATAGATCGGCACCGGCGTGATGCCGAACATCTGATAGCCGCCGGCGCCACGGACCGAGTAGATCGCGGTGAAGCAGCCGCCATAGCCGACGGTGAGCTTGGGCGTGTCGGTACGGGGCCGGAGGTATTTGGGGACCTCGAGCTGGCGCGGCCGGTCGACCATCTGAAAGAGGAAGGGCAGGCCCGCGACGAAGCCCACCATGGAGACGAACCAGGGCGCGCCTGAATGGGCCTCGATGAACGCGTCGACCGAGGCCTTGTGATTGATCCGGGCCGCGTACTCGAGGTCGGTGGCATTCGGGTCCTGATGCCGGTCGCGAAAGCGCATTAGCGTCTCGTGCGTCCAGGGATCGTTGTAGTAGACCGGAAACTCGAAGAGCCGTGTCTCGATGACCGAAGGCGCGCTCTCGGCAACGGCCTCGAGCTGTTTGAGCTCGGCCAGGAGGTCGTCGGGGCTGATCCGGTCGGGGTCGTACTTGATCTGAAAGGACGCGTTGGCCGGGCAGATCTCGGTGACGCCGTCGATCGCCTTGTCGCGCACCGCATTGGTGATGAACAATGCCTTGAAGAAGGCTTCGAGCGACATGCTCTCGTCGACCTCGACAAAGATGTGCTCGTCACCGCCGAAAGAATAGCGCATCAGAGGGCTGCCTTCCCTGTTTTCCCGATATGCATCGCGTTGTGCTCGAGCCAGCGCTCGAGCCAGGTCGTATCGAACCGCCCGGCCAGGACGTCAGGGTCGCGGGCCAGTGCCAAATGGAGGTCCTTGGTCGTGGGCATTCCGATGATCTCGAGCTCGTCGAGTGCCCGGACCAGCCGCGTGATGGCGGACCCGCGGTCCTCGTCCCAGACGATCAGCTTGCCCAGCAGCGAATCGTAGAAGGGCGGCACCGCGTAGCCGGCAAAGAGCAGGCTGTCGAAGCGCACGCCCGGGCCGCCGGGGATGCGCAGGCGCTCGACGTTGCCGGGCTGCGGCATGAAGTCGTTGGCCGGATCCTCGGCGTTGAGGCGAACCTCGATGGCATGGCCCCGCCGCTCGATATCGTCCTGCTGGAAGCGGAGCTTCTCGCCCAGGCACACCCGGATCTGCTCCCGCACGAGGTCGATGCCGGTCACCATCTCGGTCACCGGGTGCTCGACCTGGATGCGGGTGTTCATCTCGATGAAGTAGAACGCCCGGCTCTGCTCGTCGTAGAGGTATTCGAGCGTGCCGGCGCCCCGGTAGTTGACGGCCTTGGCCAGGGCCACGGCCGAGGCGCAGAGGGCCTGTCTTGTCGCCTCGTCGAGCGACGGCGACGGTGCTTCCTCCCAGACCTTCTGACGGCGTCGCTGCAGCGAGCATTCGCGTTCGAAGAGGTGGATCACGTGTTCGCCGTCGCCGAGGATCTGCACCTCGACGTGCCGCGCCTTCTCGATCACCTTCTCCAGGTAGAGCCCGCCATCACCGAATGCCGCAGCCGCCTCGCGGCTCGCCTGCTCCAACAGCGACGCGAACTCGGTCGCGTCTCGGGCGATGCGAATGCCCCGCCCGCCGCCACCGGCGGCTGCCTTGATCATCACCGGATAGCCGGTCCGCTCGACGACCGGCCTTGCCTCCTCGATCGTCGAGACGTGCCCTTCGCTGCCAGGAACCGTCGGCACGTTGACCGCGTGCGCAGCACCACGTGCCGCCACCTTGTCGCCCATCAGCCGAATGGCGTTGCCCGAGGGGCCGATCCACTGCAGGCCGGCGGCCTCCACGGCGTCCGCGAAGCCGGCATTCTCGGCCAGGAACCCATAACCCGGATGGACCGCCGTGGCGCCCGAGACCCTGGCCGCCTCGATGATGGCATCGATGTTGAGATAGGACTTCCTGGCTTGCGCCGGACCGATCTCGATGGCTTCGTCGGCGAGCTGCACGGCCAGCGACTGGGCATCCGCCGTGCTGTAGACCTGCACGGTCGCCAGCCCGCACTCCCGCGCCGCCCGAATCACGCGGACGGCGATCTCGCCCCGATTGGCGACAAGCAGCTTGCCAGGGGTCAAGGTTGTCGCCCTCGGCTAATCGAGCGTCGCGAGCGGCTGGCCGGCCGTGACGGCGTCCTCGTCCTCGACGAGGAACGTCTTGAGCGTGCCGGAAACCTGCGCGGTCACCTCGTGAAAGCTCTTCATCACCTCGACGAGGCCGATCACGTCGCCCTCGGCGACGGCGTCGCCTTCACTCTTGAAGGGCGGCTTGTCGGGCGCCGGCTTGCGATAGAAGGTGCCGGGCAGTGGCGACAGTATGTCCTTGGCCATGGGTCGGGTGCGTCCTCTAGATGGCGAATCTGATCAAAGCTCTGCAGACCTCATGGCCCGTGCGTTGCTGCCGTCGAGCCTGTTGCCCGCAGCGACGGCATAGAGCGGTGCGGCTTCTTTCATGCCAAGGTGCAGCGCCGCCGCTGCCTTGTAAAGCTGGCAGCAATGGCCGTCAGCCGGTGCGCATCTTGCGAAACGCATTCTTGCGGGTAATGAGCTCACCGTCGAAGCGTAAGAGGTCGCAGCCCTCGGCGTCGACGCGGCTGCCGTCGCGGCCGGTGGCGACGAAGCGCCAGGAGGACACCCCGAGATCGCCGCTCACCCGGTTCTCGACATCACGCCAGGCGGCATCGGGGAAGGCCTCGAAGACGGCGGCAAAGGCCGTCCTGACCGCGGCTCTGCCTTCGTGCCGCTTGCCGTCGACGTCCGGCCCCGACGAGGTCTGAAAGGCGCAATCCTCGGCCATGCAGTCCATGAGAACGTCGAGATCGTGGTCGTTCCAGGCCGCCATGAACCGCTCGAGCACAGCCAGGCGCCGCTTGCCCAGCGCATCGTCGACCACCTCGACCTCGAGGAACGACAGCAAGCCGTCGCCGCCATTGATGACGTTGTGCTCGACGCCGGTGCGTCTGGAATAGGGCACGTGCTGCTGCAGCGGCGCCTCCCGGCTGGCCCCGCCGGGCTCCTCCAGCAGGAGCTTGCCGTCGGTCAGCGGCACGATGACGTAGTCGTGGCCGTGCACGTGCCAGCCGGTCTCGGCGCCCTGCGCGAAGCGCCACTCGGTGACCTTGAACCGCTCATCGTCGATGTGAACGACGGGTGTCGCCTCCGCACGCGCCATCTCTTCTGTCACTCCCCTTTGCTCGACGACCGCTGATCCCGCGACCGTTATCCGGCCCGCGCCTTGACGGCCGCGCGGTATTGCTCGGTCGTGCGCGGCAGCAGCTTGTTGTCGTTCCAGTCGCAGATCACGCCATGCCGACGAATGGCGGTCAGCGCGTCGATCGTGCCCCGGCCGAGCTTGTCCGCCACGTCGACGGCAGGCTCCTCGAGCCAGCCCGGCCGCGCCGAGCGCAGATCGGCCCGCAGCTTCTCGGTGGCGGCCGGATCGATGCGGTAGTCGTCGAGCTCCGGATCGATGGCCTCGACGACGACGCCATAGTCGCGCGCGGCGCCGGCGATGGTGACATAGCCGTCGATGATGTCGTCGAGCACCCGGTCGGTATCCCGCTCGAGTGGATCGTAGAGGCCGCCGCCGCCGGCCGAGGGGCGGTCGAACCGATCGCCCGGGGCCAGCGGCACGTTCGAGAAGACGGCGCCCAGATAGCGGGACGTCTCGCCGTGGACGTGCGTGACACCGTGCGGCACGGAGGCCTGGCCGCCCTTCATGCCCCAGGTGACGGAGCGGGCACGGTCGCAGCAATACGACATCACCGTGCTCTTGATCGCGGTCAGCGTGCCGCCCTTCTGCACGCCGCAGCCGCCGCGAAACTTGCCGGGTCCGGCGGAGTCGGCGGCGATCTCGTAGCGATCCATGACGATCGGCGTCAGCCGCTCCTGCGCCTCGACCGACTGTTGCGCGAGGCCGACCCCGAACAGCGACGAGGTGGCGCTGGAGCCGTCCTTGCCGTGGCGGGCGCCCCAGCCGCCGGCCATCCAGTCGTACCACATGAAGAAGCGGCCGCGCGTTTCCGGGCGGTCGTCGAGGCCGCCGATCAGCAGGTATTCGAGATTGAAGGCGCAGGCCAGCGACCGTTCCGGCGTGACCCGCGACCACAGCTCGAAGATCGCGTTCATGATCTTCTCGTAGGCGCCCGAGCAGAAGCCGGTCACGGCGTACGGATAGGGTGCGTTGACCACCGAGCCCTCGGGCATGTCGGTGTCGATGAACCGATAGAAGCCGGAATTGAGCGGCACCTCCGGGAAGAAGAACTTGGTGCCGGCGACGACGGCCGAGAAGGCCGAGCTGGCGCTGCCGTTGAGGAAGCAGTCGATGGCGTCGTGCGAGCCGGTGAAGTCGTAGGACACCTGGCTGCCGGCGATGGTCATCTTGACCTTGATCGGGATCAGGCCCTCGGGCTTGGTCGGGTCCTGGTCGATGAAGTCGGTGGTTTCCCAGCTGCCGTCGGGCAGGCTCGCGACCTTTTCCCGCGCGAAGCGCTCGACATAGTCCTGGCACTCGCCGAAGGCTTCCAGCACGGTCTCCTTGCCGTACTTGCCGACCAGCTCCAACAGCCGCTGCTCACCCAGCCGGGTCGCCTCGCACTGCGCCAGGAAATCGCCCATGGCATCGGCGCTGGCGCGGGTGTTGCCGACGATCATCTCGACGACGTCGTCCAGCATGATGGCCCTTGGTGCAGACCCGCATCGGCGTGATCCGCAGGCCTTCGCCGAAATGCGTCCGGGCATTGATGTCGAAGGAGCCTGGCGTCGAGCCGCCGATATCCGCCCAGTGCCCGTTGGACTGCGTGAAGGCGATGAGCTCGTCGCCGACGAACACTGGCCGGACGATGCGCACGTCGCAGAAATGCGTGCCGCCGGTGTAGGGGTCGTTGGAGATGAAGATGTCGCCTGGGTGGATGTCGCCCTTGAAGCGCTCGATCACCGATTTGCAGGTGAAATGCAGGGTGCCGACATGGACGGCGATATCGCCCGAGCCCTGCATCACCGTGTTGCCCGCGGCGTCGCAGAGACAGTTGGAGAAGTCGCGGCAGTAGATGACGAACGAGTAGCAGGTGCGCAGCAGCTGCTCGGACATCTGGTCGACGAGGTTCCCATAGGCGTTCTTGAGGACCTCGAAGGTCACGCGGTCGAGTGCCATCGGCTTGGTTCCTCAGTTGAAGCGCATGACGATGTGCAGGTCCTGGGTCACCTCGCTCCGGGTGCCCGGCGGCAGGACGAGGGTCGAGTCGAGCTGCTCGATGACCACCGGACCGTCGAGCACCATTCCTGGCTCGAGCACGTCGCGGCGCAGGACCGGCGTCTCGACGAAGCCATGCTCCTTGCCGAAATGCACCGGCCGGTGCATTTCGGCCGCCGGCACGGCGCCGCTGCCCGACGAGGCGTGAGCCGGCTTCGGCTTCGGCACGACGCCCCGGGCGACGACGCGCAGCGAGTAGAGCTCGACCGGGCGGCTGCGATCCTCGAACGAGTAGGCGCGGGCGTGCTCCTTGTGAAAGCGGTCGAGCACGTCCGCCAGGCTCTCCAGCCGTTCCGAGCCGATGTCGATGGTGAGCTGCCGCCACTGGCCGACATAGCGCATCTCGACGGCGCGCTGCAGGTGCATGTCGGCAGGCGCGACGCCTTCCTCGTGCAGCCGGTCCTGCGCCTCGGCCTCGAGCTTCTGGAACTCGGCCTCGACGTCGCCCAACGTCTCCTCGCTGGCGCCCTTGAGGTACATCGTCGACAGGTCGTGGCGGATATCGACCAGAAGGCAGCCCATCGCCGAGGCAACGCCCGGAAAGCGAGGGAAAATGACCACGGGAATGTCGAGGTCGCGGGCGAGATCGGCGCCATGCAGGGGACCGGCGCCGCCGAAGACGACAAGCGCGAAGTCGCGCGGGTCGAAGCCGCGGCCGACCGAGATCAGCTTCACCGCATTGGCCATGTTGGCGTTGGCGACACGCACCACCGCATCGGCCGCGGCGACGGTGTCGAGGTCGAGCGGCCGGCCCACCGTCTCGGTCACCGCCGCTTCAGCGGCCTCGCGATCCAATGCCACCTCGCCGTCGAGCAGGCTGGTGCCGAGCCGGCCCAGGAGCACATTGGCGTCGGTATTGGTGGCAGCCGTGCCGCCAGTGCCGTAGCAGGCGGGCCCCGGATCGGCGCCAGCGCTCTGCGGGCCGTTCCGGAGCGAGCCGCCCGGATCGATCCAGGCAATCGAGCCACCGCCGGCCCCGATCGTGGTCACCTCGATCGAGGGGAACATGATGGGGTAGCCGTACTCGACGTGCCAGCGCTGGGTGGTCGGCAACACCCCTTTGTAGCAGAGCGAGATGTCGGTGCTGGTGCCGCCCATGTCGAGGCTGATGGCATTCTCGAAGCCGCATTGCTGGGCGATGTGCGCGCCGGCGATGGCGCCGGCGACGATGCCGGAGCTCGCCAGCCGCGCCGCGTAGCGGCTGGCCCCGGCAGCGGTGAGCACGCCGCCGCCCGAATGCAGGATCAAGAGATCGCCCGGATAGCCGGCGTTCTTCAGCGCGTGGTCGAGAGCGGCAATGTAGCGGCCGACGACCGGGCTGGTGACCGCGTTGATCATCGCGGTCGAATGGCGCGGATGCTCGAACATCTCGGGCACGACCTCGGCCGAGGCACAGACGAAGACGTCGGGACCCAGCGCTTCCTCGAGCAGGGCCTTGCAGCGCTGCTCGGGCTCCGGATTGGCGTACGAGTTCATGAAGCAGACGGCCACCGCCTGGTAGCCGCGCTTCTTCAGGATGCGCGCGAGATCCTTGACCTCCGCCTCGTCGAGTGGCTCGACGATCCGGCCCTTGTAGTCGACGCGCTCGGCGACCTCGAAGCGGTCACGCCGGCGGATATAGGGCGGCGCCACGTCGACATAGGCATCCCAGAGATCGGGCTTGGTGCCGTCCCGGATCTCGACGATGTCGCGAAAGCCGCGCGTGGCGACCAGTGCTGCCTTCGGCAGCTTTCGGGTGATCAGCGCGTTGGTCGCGACCGTGGTCCCGTGGGTCAGCAGCACGATATCGGCGGGCGTGATCCCGGCCGCCGCGATGCTCGCCATGACCGCCGCGTCCGGCTGATCCGGGCGCGATGGGACCTTGGTGACCGAGATGGCACCCGTGGCCTCGTTGAAGAAGAAGGCATCCGTGAAGGTGCCGCCGGTATCGATGGCCACGCGGTAGCGACGGCCGTCGGTGCCCCCGCCTGCAACTGTCACGCTCATCAGCTTGGTCTCTTCGGCTATCGTGGCCCGGAGGTAATCGGGATTCAGGCGGCGTCGACATAGGGCTGGATCGCCGCCGCGACGGCAGCGGCGACGGCGACCGCGTTCGGCGTGTCCGAATGCACGCAGATCGAATCGGCACGGACCGCGACGTCCTTGCCGTTGACGCTCGACGTCTTGCCGTCGCGGATCGCCCGCACACAGCGCTCGGCCGCCGTTGCCGGGTCGACCGCATGGTGCTCGCGGGTGATGATCATCAGGCCTTCGTCATTGTAGTCGAGGTCCGCGTAGTACTCGGCAATGAAGCGCATGGCCACGCGCCGGATAGACGGTCTCGTGCAGCGAGTTGATGATGCCCATGATCGGCACGCCGAAGACGTCGGCCGCGTCGCAAACCGCGTGCGCGATCTCCTCCTGGCGCGCGGCCATGCCATAGAGCGAGCCGTGCGGCTTGATGTGGTTCAGCTGCACGCCCTCGGCCTCGAGAAAGCCCTTCAGCGCACCGATCTGATAGATCAGGCAGTTGGCCATCTCCTCGCGGCTGATCTTCATCTCGCGGCGGCCGAAGCCCTGCCGGTCGGGCAAGGACGGGTGCGCCCCCACCTTTACCCCATGCTGCTTGGCCAGCCGGACGGTGTTGCGCATGTGGTTGAAGTCGGAGGCGTGGAAGCCGCAGGCAACATTGGCGACGTGGATGTGCGGCATCAGGCCGGCATCGTCGCCGATCTGGTAGAGCCCATAGCCCTCGCCCATGTCGCAGTTCAATGACGTCATCTTCAGCTCCTCCCTGAGCACCTGGGTAACGGCATCAGCGCGCCGCCGCGCGGAATCGGTCCAGGAAGACGGCGAGGATGATCACGCAGCCCAGCACGATCATCTGCACATTGCCGTCGATACGGGTCAAGTTCATGCCGTTGGAGAGGACGGTGACGAAGAGCGCGCCCATGATCACCGCGGGCACGCCGCCGATCCCGCCACGCAGCGAGACGCCGCCGATCACGGCTGCAGCGATGCTCTCCAAGGTCAGGTTGCCGCCGAGATTGGGCTCGCCCGAGCCGGTCCGGCCGGTCAGCAGCAAGGCGCCCACGGCGGCGATGACCGAGCAGATGACATAGGCGGCCACCACGTAGCGGCGGCTGGGGATGCCGGCCACGTCGGCTGCCGTCGGGTTGCCGCCGATCAGGTAGAGCGCCCGGCCGAAGACCGTGGAGCTGAGCAGGAAATAGAGGCCGCAGAGCAGCACGACGGCCAGCGCCACCGGCGTCGGCACGCCCATCACGTCACCGCTGTAGACGAGGGCCGAGAACTCGCGCGGCACATTGAAGACCGGCCGGCCGTCGGATGCCATCGTGGCGATGCCGAGGCAGATATTGAGGCTGCCGAGCGTGGCGACGAACGGATTGACCCGCAGCCAGGCGACGGCGAAGCCGTTGAACAGCCCGACCAGGGCGCCGACCCCGAGGCCGACGAGGATGCCGGCAATGATGGCCGTGCTGGTGGCCTCGCCGCCGGCGGCGAGCGAGCCGGTCATGGTGAGCGCGCTGATGACGCTGACCGCCGAGACACAGGTGCCGAGCGACAGGTCGAAGCCGCGGGTGATGATCACCATCATCTGGGCCGAGGCGAAGATCGCGAGGTAGCTCGCCTGGACCAGGATGTTGAGCAGGTTGCCGGACGACAGGATGCGCGGCTCGACCACGGCGAAGCCGATGCAGGAGGCCAACCAGCGCGATCGGCAGCAGAACCTGGACCAGGACGTGCCGTCCAGCCGTGCGCTGAAGCCGCGCGGCAGGCTGGCGCCGACGGCCTCAGCCATGCCGGCGCCTTCTGCCGCGCGAGCTCCTCGAGCGCCACGGCCAGCACCAGGATGAAGCCGAGCACCACCACCTGCATCTTCGAATCGACGCGGAGCAGGTTCATGGCGTTGGTCAGGATCGAGAGGAACAGCGCGCCCAGGGCCACCAGCTCGACCCGACCGATGCCGCCACGCAGCGACACGCCGGCGATCACCGCCGCGGCGATCGACTGCAGCATCATGACATTGCCGCCCATCGTCGCCTGGCCGGAGCCGAGCCGTGCGGTCATCAGGACACCCGCCGTCGCCGCCAGCACCGAGCACATGACATAGGCCAGGATCAGGTGCAGCGTGGCGGGCACGCCCGAGACGATCGCCGCCTGCAAGTTGCCGCCGACCGCATAGAGGTAGCGGCCGAGCCTGGTGCGGGTCTGGATGAACCAGACGAGCGCGATGATGGCGAGCGCCACGTAGACGGTGGTCGGCAGACCGAACCAGAGGGCGCGGCCGAACTCCTTCACGAAGCTGTCCGGCATGCCATAGACCGGAATGCCCTGGGTCAGCAGCAGCGCCAGGCCCGAGGCGATCGACGAGGTGCCGAGCGTCACCATGAACGGTGACACGCGGAGCAACGCGACGCAGAGCCCGTTGATCAGGCCGATGAAGACCCCGCAGCCGAGCCCGGCGAGCACGCCGAGCGCGATGATCGCGCCGGTCTGGTCCGGCATCGTCGCGGACAGCGCCGCCATCGTCTTGGCCATGACCGTGCTGGTGAGCGCGATGACCGCGCCGACCGAGAGGTCGAAGCCGCCGACGATCAGCACCAGCATCTGGCCGGCGGCGATGATGGCCAGGAACGACGTCGACCGCAGCACGTTGAAGATGTTGTTGAGGCCGAAGAACTTCTGCTCGAACACCGCCATGAAGGCGACGCTCAAGATCAACAGGATCGGCAGCAGCCCGATGGTCAAGAGCTGCTGCGACAGGCGCTCGACGCCGGTCGGCGGATGGACGTGCGTCGGCAGCGAACGGACGGTCATGCTGCCGACTCCACCGCGTCGTCCTTGAAGAAGCATGCCAGCACGGTCTGCTCGTCGATGTCCGCGCCGGTCAGCTCGGCCACCATGCGCCCGCGATGCATGACGTAGAGACGGTTGGCGAGGTGCAGCACCTCGGGCAGCTCGGAGGAGACCAGAACGATCGCGGCGCCGGTATCGACCAGCTGCTTCATCAGCTCGTAGACCTCGACCTTGGCGCCGACATCGATGCCGACGGTCGGCTCGTCGAACAGAAAGACGCGGGTGGTGCGGGTCAGGCCGCGGGCCAGCATCACCTTCTGCCGGTTGCCGCCGGAAAGATTGCCGACGACGCGCTCGATGTTCGGCGGCCGCAGGCCCAGCTGCTCGACGATGCCCTGCACGATGCGCCGCTCGCTGCCGCGCTGCATGATCCGCAGCTTGGCGAAGCGATCGAGGTCGAGAGCCGCCATCGAGACGTTCTCGCGGATCGGCCGCCCGAGCGCCAGGCCCTCGACCACCCGATCCGACGGGAAGTAGCAAAGGCCGCGCTCGAGGCTGCGCGCCGGTGACGGATGAGCGTAGGCCTGCCCGGCGACCTCGATCGAGCCGTCCGTGATCGTCTCGAGGCCGTAGACGGCGCGGATCAGCTCCGACTTGCCGCAGCCGACGAGCCCGGCGATGCCGGTCGACCTCGCCGGCGCGCGCGACGCAGTCGACGCCCTCGACGCTGCGATCGGCAAGCGTCAGGTCATCGACCTTGCAGCAGGGTCTCGGCCGGTCGATGCGCGATCTCGGGAAACAGCAGCTCGATCTTGCGGCCGGTCATCAGCTCGACCAGCTCGTTCTCGCTGACCCCCTCGGCATCGAGCGTGCGGATCAAGCGGCCGTCGCGCAGCACGGTGATGCGGTCGGCCGAGCTGCTTGATCTCGCCCATGCGGTGCGAGACATAGATGATGCCGATGCCGGATGCCTTGAGCTCGTCGACCAGCTCGAACAAGCGCACGGTCTCGCTCTCGGTGAGCGAGGCGGTGGGCTCGTCGAGGATCAGCACCCGCACCGTGCCCATCAGCGCCTTGGCGATCTCCGTCATCTGCTGATGCGCGCGCGACAGCGACGCCACCTTGCTGCCTGGCTCGATGGCAAAGCCGAGATCGGCGATGATCTTGGCCGCCCGCTGGTGCATGGCCGTGCGGCTCAAGATGCCCGCCGTGGCGATCTCGCGGCCGAGAAACAGGTTCTCCTCGACGGTCATCTCGGCGACCAGCGAGAACTCCTGGAAGACCGGGCTGATCCCGATCACCCGCGCCTTGTGCGGGGTGAGGCCGCGCAACACCTCGCCATTGAAGCGAAAGGTGCCGGAGTCGGGCGAGAAGGTCCCGGCGATGATGTTGATCAGCGTCGACTTGCCGGCGCCGTTCTCGCCGAACAGGACGTGCACCTCGCCCGGCGCGCAGGTCGAAGTCGACGCCATCGAGCGCCTGCACGCCTGGAAAGGCCTTCGAGATGCCGTGCATCTCGAGCAGCAGAGGCGCCGCCGCGGTCTCGGACCGCGGCGGGCTACGCGGAGCTCGGCCGATCGGCTGGCCACGGACGGCGGGTGCTCGGCGACCGCCGAGCTCATTCCGCCGTCACGGAATAGACCGGGGTCCAGTCACTGGGCGCCAGCACCTGGCTCATGTCGATCTGATCGACCGTGCCGCTCGCGATCATGTCGGGGATCGGCTTGACGAACGTCATCAGCGGCTCGCCCTCGAGCGCGCGCACCGCCATGTCGATGGCGACCCGACCCTCGAGCACCGGATACTGCGTGGCAAAGCCCAGGATGTCGCCGCGGTTCAGGGCGTCGAGCATCGCCTGGTTCTCATAGGACGACATGATCATGATCTCGCCGTCACGGCCGACCTCGGCAACCGCGGCGATGCCGGCCTCGGCGGTAGGAGCGGTGCCCCAGATCACGTTCATCTCGGGATAGGCCTGCAGCGCATCCTGGATCAGCTGCAGCTGCACCGAGACGCCCGAGTCGCCGAACTTCTCGTCGAGCAGCGTCACGTTGTCGACGCCGTCGATCGCGCGCTTGAATCCGTCATTGAAGCTCTCGGCCCAGCCCGAGCCCGCGGGCCCCGGGAAGTTGACGACATTGGCCTCGGCGCCGTCCAGATGCTCGACGAGATAACGGCCGGTCTGCTCGCCCATCACGTCGAACTCGACGAACATCTTGGCGGTGGTCTGCGCATCGGCGACCGGGTTGACCGTCGAGATGACCGGCTTGCCGGCAGCGATGCCTTCCTCGAACTTCAGCGCCGCGCCGGCCTCGGAGATGGCGCCGATGACGATGGCGTCGTAGCCGCCGGCCATGCAGTCATCGAACTGCGAGAGCTGACGCGGCAGGTTCTCGTAGCCGCCGGCCTCGAACAGGGTCATGTTGACGTTCTGGCGCTTGGCCTCCTCGACGATGCCATAGGCGACCGCAACCCAGAAGCTGTCCTTCATGTGCGGGAACAGGACGCAGATGTTCCACGGCTGCGCGGCCTGCTCGAACGGCACGTACTCGGTGGTCACGTTCTCGCCGGAAGAGGCGTCATAGACAGTAACGGGCCACCACTGGTCTTGGGCAAAGGCGCCGCTGGCGGCGCCGATCGAGGTGACGAGCGCCGTAGCGGCGGCCAAGGCATACCTGGACGTGGCAGTCATGCGTGCGTTCCCTTTGTGACTACTGCCTTCCGCGTCGAGGCGGAAGCTGCCGTAGTCGCGCACCTCCGCAACGCCTTGTCAACAGTCTGGTGTGCCTCTTGGTATTTGATATACCAAAGGGGCAGCGGGTCGGTATCGAGAACGGGCAACCGCGGCACTGTCGACTAGCGCGAAGGGGTCGGATTTGGCGGATGCGAGCGGCCTGCGGAGCATCGCGCGCGATACGCTACGCGACCGCGTCTATGACGGGCTGCGGCAGACCATCCTGGCAGGCGCGCTGGCGCCGGGCGAGGCGTTGACCGTCCGCGGCCTGGCCAAGACCTTCGGCACCAGCCCGACCCCGGTGCGCGAGGCGCTGCAGCAGCTGGTGGCGGAGGCGGCGCTGATCGCCGAGCCGAACCGGTCCTATCGCGTGCCGCAGATCTCCCGGGCCAGCTTCCTCGAGATCCGTGACATGCGCGCCGAGCTCGAGGGCCTGGCGGCCGAGAAAGCGGCGCCGCTCATCCGGCCCGGGGAAATCCGTCGCCTGGCGCTCGCCGTCGAGCGGATGAGCAAGGCGATCGCCAGCCAGGACGTCAAAGCCTATCTCGCCACCAATCAGAGCTTTCACTTCATCGTCTACACGGCATCGCGCTCACCGATCCTCCTGCGCACGATCAGCATGCTGTGGATGCAGATCGGGCCGAGCCTGAACATGCTGTTCAGCGACATCGAGCTGATCGAGGGCCTGCAGGAGAACCACCTGGCCGCGGTCGCGGCCTTTCGCGCGCAGGACGCGGCGGCGGCGCGGCAGGCCATCCGCAACGACATCCTGGCCGCAGGCACGCATATCAGCCAGCAGATCACCGCCGATGACGGTCTGTCAGGCCTGGACCAGGCTGGCGACTGAGCAGAGCCTGTCGAGCTCGCGGCGGCGGGCCTGGGCCGCCTCGACGTCGAGCGCCCTGAACCGATAGACATCGCCCGGGCGTGACTGGGCGAGCTTCCAGAAAGCGGCAGTGATCACCGTGAACGGGTTGATGAAGCCGCCGGTCGACGGGCCGTCATTGACCAGGATGATCGGCGTCTCGCCCGCCAGGTTGACCGCGCCGAACGGATAGCCATGATCGAGGATGTTCGACGGGTCCTGGCCGTGCTCGGGCCGCTTCTGCGTTGCGCGCGGCGCGAACGACCATGCCGGCCCCTTGAGCCGAAACCCGGTGCGGTTGGACTTGGCGGTCAAGGTCCAGTCGGCCGTCAGGAACCGCTCCTGGCCCGCGTCGTCGAGCCAGTCGTCATTCGGCCCGGGCACCACCTCGATCGTCCAGCGCCCCCCACTGTCGATCGCTGGCCGCGCGTCGTCGCGCACCCGGGTGCCGGGTGGCGGCGCATCGCCCGATGCGCCGACCGGCAGCCGTTGCCCGGCCTTGATCGCATGGCCCTCCATGCCGCCGACGCCGGCCATGTGAAAGGTCGCCCGCGAGCCCAGAACCGGTGGCGTGGCCAGTCCGCCCGCAACGGCGACATAGGCTCGAGCACCGCTGATGGCGGGCCCGAGGCGGAGGACCTGGCCGGCCGCGACCGCGACCGTCGTCCATGGCGGCACGACGGCACCGTCCAGCGTCGGCGCCATGTCGGCGCCGGTCACCGCGATGCAGGTCGCCGCGGTGAAGCGGAGCTCGGGGCCGAGAAACTGGCATTCCAGGGCGGCCGTCTCCGGCGCATTGCCGACCAGCAGGTTGGCGAGCCGGAATGACCAGATGTCCATGGGCCCGGATGGCGGAAAGCCCTGCTCCCAGTAGCCGATGCGGCCCGGCAGCTCCTGCACGCTGGTCTCGAGCCCAGGGGCGACGACGTCGATCATGGTGCTGGTCACGCCTGCTCCCCGCCCTCAGAATCGCTCGGTCGGATCGAGCGTGGCCAGCCAGTCGTGGTAGGCGTCGATGGAGAAGCGCTGAAAGGTGACCTCGGGGTGCTTGTACGTGCCATCGGCCACCTTGCCCTCGATGTAGTCGTGCTCCTCGCGATCGATCGGGATGAACCGCACGCGATCACCCGGCCTGAACAGGGCGAGGCTGTCCTTGAAGGCCGCCAGGCGCTGCGCCGGGTCCCAGATCGGCATCGGGCTCATGCCGAAGATCTGGTAGCCGCCCGGGGTCCGGTCCGGATAGATGCAGGTGATCGACCCGCCCATGCCCACCGTGCCCTTGGGCGTCCAGGTGCGCGGCGGGTTGTACTTGGGCGCCGTGAGCCGGCAGCGCGGATCGAGCGGCAGGAACGAGCCGAGGCCCGGCCAGAACCCCAGGGCCGCGACCCAGTACTCGGTGCCGGCGTGGACGCGGACCAGCTGGCGCCGATCGGCCAGGTCGTTCAGGCGGACGAGGTAGTCGGGATCCGGCTCCTTGTCGGCGATCCGCGCCCGATAGTCGTCGACGCAGGCCGCGGTCCAGGGGTCGAAGTAGAGCACGGGCACGTAGAAGATGCGGCTCGCCAGTTCGAGCCCGGCAAGCGCGCCAATGCCGCCGTGAATGGCCTTGAGCTCGCGTTTGAGGTCGGCAAAGCCGATCCGCTCCGGATCGTAGGAGACGAGCAGCGAGGCCAGCTCGGGAATGAGCTCGATGACCCCGTCCAGCCCCGCCTCGCGAATCCGCGCCGCATAGGTGTGCACCAGGAAATTGAGATCGAAGCTCATCTCATCGCCGACATAGACGAGGAGATTGCGATCGCCACCCGGCTCGGAACTCGGGCTCATCGAAGATCATGACGGCGGCATCCCCCGAAATCCGTGCCCGGCCTGCGATATGATATAGACTATACCTTTGAGCGCAGACTGGGCAATCTTCCGGTTGGCGGCCCATCGCGGGGCGAGCCATCAGTGATTGCGAGAGCGCATGCCACCGGTCGTCGTCAACGCCCTGCTGCTGGTCACCGCGTCCGTGGTCTATGGCAGTGTCTTCTCGATCAACAAGCTGGCGGCGGCGGCGGGCTGGCAGCCGCTGCATTTCGCCTTCGCCCAATCGCTGATTGCCGGCGCCGTGCTCGCGATCCTGGTGCTGCTGCAGCGTCCACTGCCACGGCCGAGCTGGCGGCTGGCGCTCGCCTGCCTCGTCATCGGCTCGCTTTTCGTCGGACTGCCGATCACCCTCTTGAGCCATGTGGCACCCCACCTGCCGGCGACCATGACGACGCTCGTGCTGGCACTGTCACCCGTCGTCACCCTGGCCTTCGCCATCGCCCTCCGCCTCGAGCGTTTTCGTTGGCAGGCCGTGGCCGGCATGGCCCTCGGGCTGGCCGGCATCGCGTTGCTGGTCATGCCGGGCTCGACCCTCGCCGGGGGCGCACGGTGCCGGCTGGTTCCTGCTGGCGCTCCTGGCCCCGGTGATGTTCGGGCTCGGCAACGTCCTGTCGAGCCTGCTCCGGCCGCCGGTGACCTCCTCGACCGTGATGGCGGGTGGCTCCTTGCTCGGCTCGGCGGTCGGCCTGCTGCCGCTCCTCGTGGTCACCGGCCGCCTGGCGCTGCCGCAGCTGGCGCCCGGAGCGCTGCAGCCGCTGCTGCTCGCGAGCCTCGTCAACGCCGTCTTCTTCGTGATGGTCTTCGAGATCGTCCGCCGCGCCGGCCCCACCTACTTCGCCCAGTTCAACTACCTGGCAGTGCTCGCCGGGGTCGGCTGGGGCGGCATCCTGTTCGGCGAGCGCCCCGGACTGGTCTTCTGGCTGTCACTGGCCTTGATGCTGGCCGGCATCTTCTTCGCAACCCGTGCCACCACCCAGCCGACGGCCGAGCCGAGCCGCGGCTAGCCGGAGAGGTGTCGAGCGACCAGGTGACTCGCGTGTCGCCGATCGAGGCTGGGCGACGAACCGTGATCCTTCACCCACGGAGAGTGCCGACAAGCTGCTTCAGCCAGCTGCCGGCGCGATCGGCAGGACCGGCTCGCCTTCGGCCGCTTGCCGGGGCGTCGGTCGAAGGATCGGGCTCACCTTGCCCAGTTGGCGTACCATGACTTGAACTGGGCCAGCTGCGAGGCGGCGAGGTGCTTCTGGCTGGCCGAGAGCGCGTCGCTGGCCACGAAATGGCGCTCGTAGGCCGGGTCGCCCTCCAGCACCATGAGGTACTTGTAGTAGAGGACGAGGTCGGTGCCTTCGTCGAACCAGGAGAGCACGCCCAAGGCGGATTCGAGCTCGAGGGCGGCGCGGCGGGCGGCGACATCGCCGCTTTGCGCCTGCTCGCAAAGCCGAACGAGGTGCAGGACCTCGCGGGGCAGGACATTGCCGATGCCGGTGATGGCGCCGCAGGCGCCGCAGTTGACGTAGCCGTGGAACACACCGGTATCGACCCCGACCATCAAGATCAGGCCCGGGTCGGCGCCGGTGATGTGCTCGGCCGCGTAGGTCATCGCATCCTTGCCGCCGAACTCCTTGAAGCCGACCAGGTTCGAATGGTTGCGACGCAGCTCGTTGAACAGATCGGCGCGGGTGGCAAAGCCGTAATAGGGGCTGTTGTAGATGACCGCGGGCAGCTCGGGCGCTGCCGCCAGGATGGCGGCGAAATGCGCCCGCTGGGCCGCGAGCGAGCTGCCGCGCGACAGCACGCGCGGGATCATCATGAGGCCGCTGGCGCCGACCCGCTGGGCGTGCGCCGCGTGGTCGGCCGCGGCCCCTGGGTTCTGCGCCCCGGTGCCGACGACCACGGGCACCCCGGCCCTGACGAGCTGCGTCGACTCCCTCCTGCCGCTCGGCGTCGGTGAGCAGTGGCCAATCGCCCATCGAGCCGCAATAGACGACGGCGCTCATCCCGGCCTCGATCAGCCGGCGCCCAGAGCGGACCAGCGCCGCGAAGTCCGGCCGGCGGTCCTCCGTGCAGGGCGTCATCAAGGCCGGCATGCAGCCGCGAAAGACTGAGATATCCATCAACGCCTCTCCGTTTCGTTTGTACTCGGTTGCCGCCGGTCAGCCGGCGGATCGTGACGGCCAGGTGTCCGACAACCGATACCCCTCGGGCCAGGGATCGGTCGGATCGAGCATGTGCTGGTGCGTGCCGGTGAGCCAGGCGCGGCCCTGAATGCTCGGCACGATGGCCCTGAGCCCGCCGACCTCGGTCTCGCGCTCGACCCGGCAGTCGAAGACCGAATTGATGATCGAGAGGCCGCGAAACCGCATGCCGGGGCCAAGCATGCCGCGCGCGTGCAGGACCGCCATGCGGGCCGAGCAGCCGGTGCCGCAGGGCGAGCGGTCGAGCTTGCCGGGCTCGATCGCGACCGTGTTCCGGCCGGTCAGGACGCCGTCGATCTCCTCGACCGGATTGACGAATTCGCAAAACGAGATGTGGCGCCAGTCCGGGTTCAGGGGGTGGGAGAAGCCGAGCTGCTCGTTGGCGGCCCGGGTGATCGCCATGCCGAGCCGGGAGATGTCGAAGGCCTCGTCGGGGCGGATTGCGAACCCGACATCGGCAGCGTCGACGATCACGAAGCTGTCGCCGCCGTAGGCCGTATCGACCTGGAGCGTGCCGACACCCGCGACCTCGAGATGCGCGTCCAGCCTGGTGGCGAACGACGGATGGTTGACCACGCGGACCGACTGCGCCTTTCCGTCCCGGCACTGCGCCACCACCTCGACAAGTCCACCTGGCGCCTCGATGACGAAGCGCGTCTCGGGCTCCTCCATCTCCACGATGCCGGTCTCGAGCAGCACGGTCGACACGCAGATCGCGTTCGATCCGGACATCGGCGGCGTGTGCGCCGGCTCCATCACGATCCAGCCGGTGACGGCGCGCGGGTCCTTGGGCGGCACCAGGAGGTTGACGTGGCGGAACACCCCGCCGCGCGGCTCGTTCAGCACGAAGTTGCGCAGGCGCTGGTCCTGGTGGATCCAGCGCGCCTGCTCCCAGAGCGTCTCGCCGGGCGGCGGCGGCACCCCGCCGACGATGACATCGCCCACCTCGCCCTCGGCATGGCAGCTGACGACATGAATGACCTTCGCGGCGCGCATGGCCGGTGCCCTAGCCGATGCTCGCGACGGGCTGGCCGAGCACATCCATCAAGGGCTCGATGCCGAGGCCGGGCGCTTCGGGCGGGCGCATCCGGCCATCGACGCGCCTGGGCGCGCCGCGGGCGATATCGACCGTGCCGTAGGAGTTGAAGTCGGTTGCCGAGAAGGCGAACTCCTCGGGCGTCGAGAAGGCCAGGTGCGCGATCGAGGCGGTCACGATGTCGCCGCCCCAGGTGTCCTCGATCGTCATCGGCACGCCCGCCGTGACGCAGATGTCGCGCATCAGCCGGGCCTTGGTCAGCCCGCCGACCTTGGAGATCTTCAGGTTGATGACGTCCATGGCACCGTCGGCGATGCCCTGCTGCAGCGTGTCGACGTCGCCGATCACCTCGTCCAGGACGAACGGCAGGGCGGTGCGCCGCCGGGTCACCAGGCACTCCTTGTAGGTCGGGCAGGGCTGCTCGATGTAGACGTCGACATCACGCACCGCCTGCACGACCCGGGCCGCCTCGTGCATCGTCCAGCCGGTGTTGGCATCGGCGACGAGGATGTCGCCCGGCTGCATCAGTGCCGCACAAGCCCTGATCCGCGTGATGTCGTCGTCGGCATTGCCGCCGACCTTGAGCTGGAACTTGGTGTAGCCCTCTGCCCGGTAGCCGGCGATCTTGCGCGCCATTGCCTCCGGCGCCTCCTGCGAGATCGCCCGGTAGAGCTTGACGTCATCTTGTGCCGCGCCGCCGAGCAGCTGGTAGACCGGCAGGCCCACGGCCTTGCCCAGGATGTCCCAGCAGGCGACGTCGATCGCCGACTTGACGTAAGGATGGCCGCGCAGCACCGCATCCATGTGCCGGTTCAAGACGCCGAGCTCGCGCGGGTCCATGCCGATGACCTTGGGCGCGATCTCCGCCAGCCCGGAGCGCACGCCCAGCGCATAGGCCGGCAGATAGGCGGAGCCCAGCGGGCAGCATTCGCCGTAGCCACTGCAGGCCCGTGTCGGTCTCGACCTCGACGACCGTCGAGTCGAACACCTCGACGAAATTGCCGTTCGACCAGCTGTAGCGACCCTCCTTGAGCGGCAGGTCGACCTGATAGACGCGGATCGCTGTGATCTTCATGGCTTTGTCCTCGAGGCCGGCTCGCCGGCGCGCTTGCGCGTCAATTGCACGTAAAATCGGTGATTGGTCGAGCGTGCCGCTAGCAGGCTAGCTTGGCCGGCACGGCCGTCACAAGACGGAACTCAGGAACGCGGCCGTCTCCGGCCGCTCCGGCTGCTCGAAGATCTGCCTGGGCGTGCCGATCTCGTGGACCAGACCGTCCTTGAAGAAGGCGACCTGGTTCGACACCTCCCGGGCGAAGCCCATCTCGTGCGTGACGACGATCATCGTCATGCCCTCCTTGGCCAGAAGCCGCATGGTGTCGAGCACCTCGCCGACCAGCTGCGGGTCGAGGGCCGAGGTCACTTCGTCGAACAGCATGTAGCTCGGGCTCATCGCGAGCGCCCGGGCGATCGCCATCCGCTGCTGCTGGCCGCCCGACAGCTTGCCCGGGAAGACGTCGAGCTTGTCCTGCAGGCCGACATGCTCGAGCTGACGGATGGCGATGGCGTCTGCCTCGGCGCGCGGCTTGCCCAGCACCTTGCGCAGCGCCAGGGTCGTGTTCTCGAGCACGGTGAGATGCGGAAAGGCGTTCCACTGCTGGAACACGATGCCGATCTTCTGCCGCAGCTTGTTGAGGTCGGTGGACCTGGCGTGGACCTCGACGCCGTCGACCAGGATCTTGCCGGAATCGATCGGCTCGAGGCCGTTGATGCACATCAAGAGCGTCGACTTGCCGGAGCCCGAGCCGCCGATCACCGAGACCACCTGGCCGCGATCGACGGTCAGCGTCACGCCCTTGAGGACCTCGAGCGCGCCGAAGCTCTTCCGGACGTTGTCGATCTCAATCATCTTCGCGCCACTTCCGTTCGAGCCTGGCTCCGAGCCGCGAGATCGGGAAGCTGATCAGGAAGTAGATCAGCCCCGCGATGCTGAGGATGAACAACGGCTCGTTGGGCATCCGCGTGATCAGGATCTGCGACGACTTCAAGAGTTCGATCACGCCGATCCAGGCGACCAGCGAGGTGTCCTTCATGACGCCCAGGGTGAGCCCGATCCAGCTCGGGAACATCACCCGCAGCGCCAGCGGAAAGACGATCTCGACCATGTCCTGCCACCACGTCAAGCCCAGGGATCGCGCGGCGCGGCGGGTTGTCTGCGGCACGGCCTCGATGCCGCCGCGCACGATCTCGGAGCAGTAGGCCGAGGTGTAGAGCGCGAGCACCAGGCAGCTGACCGTGAACGGCGTCGCGCGCAGGCCGAGGATCGGGATGAAGGCGTTGAACAGGACCAGCTGGATCAGCAGCGGGACGGAGCGAAAGATGTCGAGCACGAAGCCGATCGGCAGGCTCACCCAAAGCGGTGTCTGTGCCCTGGCCAGCCCGAAGACGATGCCGAGCGCCGTGCCCGCGGTGATCGAGATCGCGGTGATCAGCAGGGTCCAGCCGGCGCCCCAGGCCAGGAACCGCAGATCGTTGAGGGACAGGCCGGTGTCGAGCATGTCCGCCATCAGTACCGGAACAGCCGCCAGGCGAGCAGCCGGGCACCGATGGTGACCACCTTGGCGATGAGGTAGTAGAGCACGGCCGCGATGGCGAAGTACTCGAAGGTGCGGAAGGTGCGGACGTTGAGTTCCTGGGTGACGCCGGTGAGGTCGGTGTTGACCCCGACGACGACGCCGAGCGAGGTCATGAGGATGGCCCAGACCATCTGGTTGGTCATCGGGTGGAAGACGGCGCGAAACAGCTGCGGCAGGACGATCAGGCGGAAGGCGGCGACGGGTCCGAAGCCGAGCGAGCGGGCGGCGCGGACCTGGGTCTGCGGCACGGCCCGCAGCCCGCCACGAAAGGTCTCGGCGAGGTAGCCCGCATTGTTGAAGGTGATGCCCGCCAGGAGCGCTACCCAGCTGTCCAGGTGGATGCCGAGCTGCCCAAGCCCGAAATAGGCGATGTAGATCTGGAACAAGGCGGGCGTGTTCCGGGCCACCTCGATCCAGGTGCCGGCGATGCCGCGCAGCCAGCCTCTGCCGGAGCCGCTCATCACTGCCAGCAAGACGGCGATCGCGATACCGATCACCATCGATAGGACCGCGATCTGCAGCGTGACCAGCGAGCCTGCGAGCATCTCCGGCAGGGCACGCAGCGCCGGACGCCAGTGGAAGGTGTAGTTCATCGCCACGCCCCCGGCACGGTCACGCCTGGCTGGCGGCCAACCAGGTCGAGACGGGGCCGCGCCGGCGGCGCGGCCCCGCCGATGCCTTCAGATCAGCGATAGACGCCGGGAATCATCAGGTCCGGCGGCTCGCCGGCGCCGATCCACTTGGCATAGAGCTCGGCGTAGCGGCCGGTCCGGATCTGCTGATTGACGAAGAGATCGAGATAGTTGAGCAGCCCGTACTCCTGGCGGAGCGCGATCAGCCCGACATAGTCGATGTCGTAGGGCGCCTTGCCGCCCACCATGAAGCCCGGGAAATTGCCGGAGGACACGGTCGAGCCGGCCACGGTGGAGGTGACCACGGTGGCGTCGATCTGACCCTGCGACAGGGCCAGGAAGACGTCGGCTTGCGTCTGGTAGGGCGTGAACGAGCCGTTTGGATCGGCCCAGGCATCGACGTCGGCCTCGAGCCGGATCGCCTCGAACGTGCCGGCGACGGAGCCCATCTTGTGGCCCTTCAGGCTCTCGTAGCTGTCGATCCCGAGGCCTTCCTTGGTGAGGACCACATTCTCGAAGGCGAAATAGGGGATCGAGAAGCCGATGGTCTTGGCCCGCTCGAGCGTGTCGGAGGTCGACGCCACGCCCACGTCGGCCCGGCCGGAGACCAGCGCCGGGATGCGATCGGGAAACGGCGTCTCGACATATTCCGGTTCCACACCGAGCGCCGCCGCCAGATCGTTGCAGGTGTCGACGTCGAAGCCGATCGGCTCGTTGTTTTCGTCGCGCGATCCCATGGGCGGGAAATCCAGCACGACGGCGCAACGCAGCACGCCGGAGGCGATGATGTCGTCGAGCTTGTCGGCCATGGCGGCGGGAGCCGACAGAAGCAGTCCAATGGCAGCCGCCGCAAGGGCAATCTTGGTTCTCATGACGGGTATCTTCCCTCATCGTTGAGGCATGCGTGTCGCACCGTTCACCCATCTCCAGTATGGGTTTTGCCGGGCCAAATCCAGCATTCATTTCGCGGCTCGAGAGGCTCAGGTTCCCCGCCCTGCGTGGTCCCTGAGCAGCTTCTCTGAGCGCTCGAGGAAGGGAACCGGCGCGCCCGGCAATCGTGCTCGAGACCCGCGACGGTCGGGCCACCCTCGAGCGCGGCGGTCATATCTCGACCCGCCTGAGCCTGAGCGCGTTGCCGATGACGGAGACCGAGGACAGGCTCATGGCGGCGGCAGCGAAGACCGGCGAGATCAGGATGCCGAGGAACGGATAGAGGATGCCGGCGGCGATGGGCACGCCGGCGGCGTTGTAGGCGAGCGCGAAGAAGAGATTCTGCTTGATGTTGGCCATCGTCGCCAGCGACAGCCGGCGGGCGCGCACGATGCCGTCGAGGTTGCCCTTGACCAGGGTGAAGCCCGCGCTTTCGATGGCGACGTCGGCGCCGGTGCCCATGGCGATGCCGACATCGGCCTGGGCGAGCGCCGGCGCGTCGTTGACGCCGTCGCCGGCCATCGCGACCTTGCGGCCTTCGGCCTGCAGCTCGCGGATGATCCGCGCCTTGTCCTCGGGCAGCACCTCGGCCCGGATCTCGTCGATGCCGAGCCTGCCGGCCACGGCCCTGGCCGTGCGCTCGTTGTCGCCGGTCGCCATGATGATGCGAAAGCCGAGCCCGTGCAGCGCCTCGAGTGCCGCCGGTGTCGTCTCCTTGACCGGGTCGGCGACGCAGACGAGGCCGGCGATGGCACCGTCGAGGACGACGAACATCACCGTCTCGCCGTCGTCGCGGCGGGCGTCGGCGGACCGCCCGAGCGCGCCGCTCTCGAGCCCCATGTCCACCATCAGCCGGGCGTTGCCGAGCGCCACCGACTTGCCGTCGACGGTGCCTGTCACACCCTTGCCGGTGAGCGCATTGAAGTCCTCGGCACCGACCATCTCGACGCCACGTTCCTCGGCGCCGCGGACGATCGCCTCGGCGAGCGGGTGCTCCGAGCCACGCTCGAGCGAGGCGGCGAGCCGCAGCACCTCGGCCTCGTCGTGCCCTTCCTCGGGCAGCACGGCCACGAGCGTCGGCTTGCCCTGGGTGAGCGTGCCCGTCTTGTCGACGATCAGCGTGTCGACCTTGGCGAAGCGCTCCAGCGCCTCGGCGTTCTTGACCAGCACGCCGGCCTGCGCGCCACGGCCGGTGGCGGTCATGATCGACATCGGCGTGGCGAGGCCGAGCGCGCAGGGACAGGCGATGATGAGGACCGCGATCGCCGAGACGAGCGCGTAGGACAGCGATGGCGTGGGCCCCCAGACGGCCCAGGCGATGAAGGCGATCGCCGCGATGCCGATGACGGTCGGCACGAACTTGCCGGCGACGGCATCGGCGAGCTTCTGGATCGGTGCCCGCGAGCGCTGGGCTGTGGCCACCATCTCGACGATCTGCGCCAGCATGGTGTCCTTGCCGACCCGCTTCGCTTCGATGACCAGGCTGCCCGTGCCGTTGATCGTGGCCCCGGTCACGAGATCGCCCGCGACCTTCTCGACCGGCACCGGCTCGCCGGTCAGCATCGATTCGTCGACCGACGAGCGGCCCTCGACGACCTCGCCGTCGACCGGCACCTTGTCGCCCGGGCGAACCCGCAGGCGATCGCCCCGCTGCACGTCCTCGAGCGGGATTTCCTCCTCCTTGCCGTCGGCGCGGATGACCCGGGCCGTCTTGGCCGCGAGATCGAGCAGGGCCCGGATGGCGGCACCCGTTCGCTCGCGGGCGCCGAGCTCGAGCAGCTGGCCCAGCAGCACCAGGACGACGATCACCGCGCCGGCCTCGAAATAGACGCCGACATGGCCCTCGGCGTCACGGAAGCCGTCGGGGAAGATGTCGGGCGCCAGGACGGCCACGATGCTGAACAGCCAGGCAGCCGTCACGCCCATGCCGATCAGGCTGAACATGTTGAGATTCATGGTCCGGAAGGATTTCGCGCCGCGCACCAGGAACGGCCAGCCCGACCAGAGGATGACCGGTGTCCCGAGGAGGAGCTCGATCCAGAGCGTAAGCCGCTCGCCGATCCAATCGCGGATCGGTAGCCCGAGCATCGGCCCCATGGTGAGCACGAGCAGCGGCACCGTCAGCACGGCGCCGATCACGAAGCGGCGCCGGAAATCGACGAGCTCGGGATTGGGGCCCTCGTCGCCGGTCGGAACCCCCTTGGGTTCCAGCGCCATGCCGCAGATCGGGCAGTCGCCGGGCCCGACCTGCTCGATCTCCGGGTGCATCGGGCAGGTGTAGACGGTGCCTTCCGGCATCGTCTCGGCGGCTGGCCGGCCATCCAGGTAGCGCGCCGGATCGGCCACGAATGTCTCGTGGCAGCGCTCCGAGCAGAAATAGAAGCGCTCGCCCGCGTGCTTGGCCAGATGTCTTGCCGTGGCGCGATGGACCGTCATGCCGCAGACCGGGTCGGTCGCCGAAACGTAGTCGTCGGGCGCCGCCACGAACTTTTGCTGGCAGCTCGGCGAGCAGAAATGGTAGCGGTGACCGTCATGCGCGTGCGTCGGCTTGCCTGCCGCGGGGTCGACCAGCATGCCGCAGACGGGGTCGCGCGTGACAGCCGTGGTCCGGGTCTCGAGCGATGTTGTCATTGGCTCCTCCTTCGAGCGACCCTTCACATGGCCATTCCAGCAACGGGAAGGTCAAGTCGTTGCCATGGAATTTTTTGATTTGACCTTCCAGAAGCTGGAGGTCTCAGAGAAAGAGCTCCGGGGCAACTGCTCGACCGGGCAAACGAACTTGCCGTCGTACGAACAGGACGAGAGCGCATGAACATCAGCGAGGTGGCACACTGGAGCAAGCTGCCGGCGAAGACGATCCGCTACTACGAGGAAATCGGGCTCGTCTCGCCGGAGCGGGGGCCGAACGGCTATCGCCGGTTCTCGAGCCGCGACCAGCACAAGCTGGCGTTTCTCGCCCGCGCCCGCTCGCTCGGCTTCAGCATCGAGGACTGCCGGGCATTGCTTGCCCTCTACGGGGATCGGCAGCGATCGAGCGCGGATGTGCGTCGCATCGCGACCGAGCATCTAGACCGGATCGACCGCAAGATCGAAGAGCTCGAAAGCATGCGCGCGACACTGGCGCTGCTGGTCGACCACTGCCACGGCGACGACCGGCCCGACTGCCCCATCCTCGACGACCTCGCCCGCGGCCCGACGAATTCCCTTGCCTGACCCGGCATCAAGAGGCGGCCGCTGTCGTCCCAGAGCTTCCAGCGGGTGGCAGACTCAAGGCATGAAGGCCGGATCAAGGATGGGGTGAAGGCCCGCCACCCATGCACAGGCAGTCATTCTGGCCGACCGGCTCTCCCCCTTCGATTCAACGAACCATCAGAAGCCGACCATGAAGCGTCATTCGCGCATTCTTGTGCGTGTTCATCCGAGCCTCCGGTCCAGCGCTGATTGCCTCGCAACAACCAGCCTGCTGCTTCCGGCTCGGATGAACAACCTTCATGGCAACGACAGCTAGTCGCCGATCGGGTCCGCGCCATTGTAGCGGCCGACGACGACCGTCTCCGTGGCGCCGACGGCGAAGACGTCATAGGTCTCCGGCGTGGGGCTCGGCATGCCGGGCGAGCCTTGCGGCATGCCGGGCACCGCCAGGCCCTGCGCGCCGGGGACACTGTCGAGGAGGGTCTGGATGGCATGCGCCGGGACGTGACCCTCGATGAACCGGCCGCCGATCACCGCCGTGTGGCACGCCTGCAGCTCCGGCGGAACGCCGGCCATCTGCTTGATCATGGTGAGGTCGTCCAGGTCCTCGACCTCGACCGAAAAACCGGCCGCCTCGACGTGCTCGACCCATTCAGCACAGCAGCCGCAGGTCGGCGTCTTGTAGACGGTCATGGATTGGCCTTCGGCGCGGGCGTGGCCGGAGCCGAGCAGCGCCAGCGAGAGAACGGTGAGCGTGGCGAGCTTTTGCATGATGGCGTCTCCCTAGGTGACCGAGACCACGCACAGCATCGCGGCCTCCTGGTGTTCGAGAATGTGGCAGTGAAGCATCCACAAGTCCGGATTTTCGGCGACCACGGCGATTTCCTGGCGCTGGTCCGGGGGCAGGAGCGCGGTGTCGGGCAGCGTTTGGACCGCAGGCTTCGTCGGGAACGGCCTCGCTGATGCCGGCGTCGCCGCTCGTCATCCAGGCGTTTCCAGCTTCGGCTTCCAGCGCTTGAGCAGCAGCGAGTTGGTGACCACGCTGACGCTCGAGAGCGCCATGGCGGCGCCCGCGACCGCCGGGTTGAGCAGGCCCATGGCGGCGACCGGCAGGCCGATGAGGTTGTAGACGAAGGCCCAGAAAAGATTCTGGCGGATCTTGGCGGAGGTCTTGGCGGCGATCGCCATTGCGGCGGCGAGCAGGCTCGGCATCGGCCGCATCAAGATGATCCCGGCGGCCTCCGCCGCCACCGCCGCGCCGCCACCCATGGCGATGCCGACCGAGGCCGCTGCCAGGGCCGGCGCGTCGTTGACCCCGTCGCCCACCATGGCGACCCGCTTGCCGCTCGCGACCAGCGCCTGCACCACCCTGGCCTTGTCCTCGGGCCGGGTCTCCGCCTCGACATGCGCGATGCCGAGGTCGCCGGCGATTCGCTGGGCCGTGGCGCGGTTGTCGCCGGTCAGGAGGACGACCTCGACGCCACGGGACCGCAGATCCTGAACTGCCCGGGCCGCATCGGGCCTGACGGTGTCGACCAGCGCGATCAGGCCGCGGAGGTCGCCGTCTCGGGCGACCCAGACGACCGTCCGGCCGGCGTTCTCGAGCGCGCTGGCCTTTTGCTGCCAGCCCGGATCGATCTCGGCTGCGACGAACGCCGCTTGGCCGACCCGGACCTCGTGGCCGTCGACCGTGGCATCGATGCCCTGGCCGACATGCGCCGCGAAGCGGTCGATCGATGCCAGCGTCACGCCCGCGGCCTCGGCGGCCTCGAGAATGCCGCGGGCGAGGGGATGCTCGCTGCCGGCCTGAGCCGAGGCGGCAAGACGCAGCAGCTCGCTCGTCTCGCCGTCCACGGCGTCGATCGCGACGACCTGGGGCCTGCCCATGGTCAGCGTGCCGGTCTTGTCGAAGACCACCATGTCGAGGTGGTGGGCGCGCTCGAGCGTGTCGATGTCGGTGATCAGGATGCCGTGGCGCGCGGCGACGCCGGTGCCGGCGACGAGCGCTGTCGGGGTCGCCAAGCCGAGGGCGCAGGGGCAGGCGATGACGAGCACCGAGATGGCGGCGACCAGGGCCGGCTCGAAGGCGTGGCCGGTGGCCAGCCAGAGCGCGAAGGTCAGCGCCGCGAAGACCAGCACGGCGGGCACGAAGATGCTGCTGACGCGGTCGACCAGCTTTTGGATCGGCGCCTTGCCGGACTGCGCCGCGCTCACCAGGCGGCCGATGCGCGCCAGTGTTGTGTCCTTGCCGATCCGCTCGGCCCGAAGCCGCAGCAGGCCCGTGCCATTGACGGCACCGGCTTCGACGGCGTCGCCGACGCGGCGCGGCACCGGCAGGCTTTCGCCGGTGATCAGGCTCTCGTCCAGCTCGCTCTCGCCCTTGGTGATCCGGCCATCGACGGGGATTCGCTCGCCGGGCTTGACGATGACGACGTCGCCCAGCGCCACCTCGCCGATCGCGAGCTCGACCGCCTGGCCGCCGCGCAGAACCCGCGCCCGCTCGGGCTGCAGCGCCATCAGCTCGCGCAGCGCGCCCGAGGCCGAGCGCTTCGCCCGGCTCTCCAGGTGCTTGCCCACCAGGACCAGCGTGACGATCACCGCTGCCGCCTCGAAGTAGAGATGCCCGCCGGCGAGGCCGCCCTGGCTGACGACCATCCAGAGGCTGTAGAAATAGGCCGCGCTCGTGCCCAGCACGACCAGCTGATCCATGTTCCCGGAGCGGGCCTTGAGCGCTCGCCAGGCGGCCTTGTAGAACCGCCGGCCGATCCAGAACTGGACGGGCGTGGCGAGCGCCACCTCGAGCCAGACCGGCATGTGCCAGTCATGGCCCGTTACCATCAAGATCATCTGGCCGACCAGGGGCAGGGTCAAGAGGACCGCCAGGCTCAGCTCAAGGCGATCGCGGCGGTCCGCCGCCAGCGCCTCGGCCGCCATATCGGCGCTCGCCTGATCCTCGGCAAGCTGCGCCCGGTAGCCCGCCGCCTCGGCCGCTGCCAGCAGGTCCGCCACGGCGACGCCGCCGCGTAGGCCGCGGACCTCGGCCGTCGCCAGCGCCAGGTTGACCGACGCCGCCAGCACCCCCGGCACGGCGCCAAGCGCTCGCTCGACCCGTCCGGCGCATCCGGCACAGGTCATCCCGGCGACGGTCAGCTCGAGCCGCTCCTCGGCGACGCCGAAACCGAGCTCGCGCACGGCTTCGGCGAGCCGCGGCAACGCCGCAGCACCGCGCTCGCTGATGACCTCGGCCAGATCCAGCGCCAGGTTGACCGATGCCGACACCACGCCGGGCTCGGCCGCCAGGCGCTGCTGCACCCGGCTGGCACAGCCGCCGCAGGTCATGCCGGTCACCGGCAAGGTCAGGCTGACCGAAGCCTCACCATCGGCCGCAAGCGCTCTCATCCACCACGTCCTTCGAGGAGCATGGGGCGGACCATGATCGTTCCAGCAGGTGGAACCTCAAGCGAAAAATGGCCGGGCCGGCTTGCGCTCCAGCGCTATTGGCTCGCGACCGCGCGTTGCTCGGCTTGCACCAGGGCGTCCAGCAGGGCCGGCGCGGACAAGATCTCCGAGAGCGCGATCCCATCGGGCGCGCCCGGGCCATAGACCGCGTTGAAGGGGATGCCGTAGCGGCCGAAGCCGGCCAGGTACTGGGAGATCCGCTCGTCGGGTCGCGTCCAGTCCGCCTGCATCATCGTCACCTGCGGCGCTGCCAGGGCCGCGGCCACCGGGTCGCGATCGATGACGAGCGCCTTGTTCGCCTTGCAGGTCAGGCACCAGTCGGCGGTGACGTCGACGAACACGACCTGTCCCTGCGACACCAGCCGGGCGATCTGGGCGCGATCGAACGCGACCCATTCGGCGTCGAGTGGCGCTGGCGCTGGCCGGTCGGGACCGGTGGTCGACCAATAGGCCGATGCCGCGAGCGGCAGGGCGACGAAGATCGGCAGCAGGCTCGCCTTGAGCAGCCGCGGGCCGGTGTGCAGGCTCAAGAGCACCAGCAAGATGCCGGTCAGCGCCAGCACGGCGATTGCGGCAAGGCTGCCACCGACACCGTTCAGCACCCAGACCAGCCACGCCGCGGTCAGCGCCAGCATCAGGCCGAGCGCGATCTTGACCAAGAGCATCCAGCGCCCTGGCTTCGGCAGCCACGCCACGACCTGCGGGAAGGCGGCGATGAGCAGGTAGGGGAGTGCCAGCCCGAGCCCCAGCGCGGTGAAGATGATCAAGACGTCGATCGGCCGCCCAGACAGTGCAAAGGCCACGGCGGTGCCGAGAAACGGCGCCGAGCATGGGGTCGCGAGCACGGCGGCGAAGGCGCCCGTGGCGAAATCGCCGGCATAGCCGTGCCGATTGCCCTCGGTCGCCAATCTGGTCTGCAGGCTGGCCGGGAGGTTGATCTCGAAGGCGCCCAGCAGATTGGCGGCGAACACGGCGACCAGCACGAACATTGCCGCGAGAAAGACCGGGTTCTGGAACTGCAGGCCCCAGCCGACGTTCAACCCGGCCATGCGGGCGGCCATCGTCGCCGCGGCGAGCAGCCACATGAAGGCCAGGACGCCGGCCGCTGACATCAAGAAGCCGCCGCGGATCCGGCCGCGGCCCTGGCCGTGCGACGCAATGACGGAGGACAGCTTGATGGACAGGACCGGCAGGACACAGGGCATGACGTTGAGCACCAGCCCGCCGAGGAAGGCCAGAACGATGGTGCCCAGCAGCAGGCCGAGCGCCGGCGCAGCGACCTCGCGCTCGTAGGGAGGCTCGGGCGGTGTCCCATCCAGCGCGGCCTCGAGCGCGAAAGCGCGCTCGCCATCGGTCACCGTGACGCTCAAGGGCGGCAGCTCGTCGGCGATCGCGAGGACCGGCAGGCGCGCCCAGAGCTGATGCTGATCGTCGCCCAACCGGATGTCCGGCGCGCCGAACGCGGTTCTAGAGCCCAGCTCCGGAAAGACGTCGGGCGAGCGGAACGGCTCGCTGGCGCTAATCGCCAAGGTCAGCGAGGTCATGTCGTCGGAGAGTGCCGCGCCCTGCAGAGCGATGCCGCCCGCGGGCGCCGTTGCCGGCACGCGATTGGCGAACTCGGCGATGAGGTTGGCGGCCTCCGGGTCGATCCGATCCCCGGCCGGCAGGTCGAGCGTCAACGGGAAAGTGTGCGGGACGCAGATATTGGAGCAGGCCAGGAGGTTGACCGTCGCTGCCAGGCGTGCCGGCTCGCCGGGGTTTTCCAGCACGACCCGCAGCGGGAAGACGACGCGGTGGCTGTAGCCGAAATTCTCGATCCCGAACGCCGTGAACCGGGTCGGCGCCGGCCAGAGGAATTCGACCTCGGCGATGTTGCGTGAGCCCTGCCAGTCGATCGATGGCGGGAAACCCACCTCGCCGGGCGAGCGCCAATAGGTCTTCCAGTCGTCGCCGAGGCGGATGTCGAGGCCGGCGGAAAGGGTCCGCGCACCGGGCTTCACACCGTTCTCGGCCGTGATGAGACGCGCGGTGAGCGCCGGGTCGGCGTAGCTATCCGAGCTCGCTGCCGATGCCGGGGCAGCCGGCAGCAGCCCGAGCACAGCGACGATCGGCAGCATCGCCGCCAGCAAGGGACGGAGCAGCGGGTCGAGAATGGTCATCTTCTCACCATCATGGGGCGTCACTCATGCAACAGCTTGCGCAAGCAGGCCAGCCGCCGCAGCCAGCGCTCGCCGTCGGGCGAGCCAGTGCTGCTGGAATGGATGCCGCGCGTGTCGCCATGGATGTTTCCTGGTTGTCCACGATCCGATAGAGGTTCCAGCAGCTGGGAGGTCAACGCTCAGGCGCTGCCCCGACGTTCCAGATGGTGCATTCAGTCGCCTCTGCGAGAACAAATCTAAGGCAGACATGGGGCCGCCGACACCACGATGACCGGTGCTGTCGGCATTGTTACCACGAGCCGCTGCCTCATCGGGCCGTCTTGAGCCGGACCCGGCCACGTGCAGGCCGTTCGATCGAGCCGTTTCGCTCGAGCGACGCCAGCGCGCGATAAAGGGCGGGTGGCGTCACGCCGGCGTCGGCCGCGAGCGACTGCAGCGCGAGGCCTTCCGGCAGCCGCCCGTCCGCGTCGGCCAGCTCCGCGATCCGCGCGAGCAGCGCTTCGGTCAATGGCGCTGTCGCGCGCAGCTCCAAGAGCCGGCGCGCCTGCATCAGGCTGCTTGCCAGATGCTGCATGAGCCCCATCGCGAGGGCAGGGTCGCTGGCCAGCGCCTGCAGCACGTTCTGCTTGCGGATCGTCGCGATGCGGCTCGGCTCTGTGGCCAGGGCGTCGCAGTGGCATGACGGCACGAAGAGCGACGCCTCCGCGAACGTTTCGCCCTGTGCCGCGGCATAAATCTTGATGGCGTGCCCGGACGCCGTCCAGCGCATCAGCGCGACTTGCCCCTCGATCACGATCGACAGACCCGGCGAGGGATCGCCCTGCTTGAACAGCGTCTCGCCCGACGCCAGCGCGGTCGTGAGCACCGCGCCGGGTGGACAGGCGGCCTCGATCGCGGCGAAGTGGGTCGGCCTCGACATGATCTCGATCATATCGCTGATCCTGGCCGCTCGGTACAGGTCGAGATCGACGCCGGCCTTGGAAGGAACGACATGGACATCGCCAAGACGACGACCGCGGCGTTGGCGGTCCTGCTGCTGAGCGCGGGCCCCGCGCTCGCCCAGCATGCGGATCACGGCGCCCACCAGCAGGCGCCAGGTGGCGCCGGCATCCCGAGCGAGCCGGGCCAGGACGCGTTCGCCGCCATTGCCGAGATCGTGGCCATCCTGGCGGCGGACCACGCCACCGATTGGCGTCGCGTGGACATCGACGCCCTGCGGCTGCACCTCGTCGACATGAATGCGCTCATGCTCGACGCCGAGGTCGAGGCGGAGCGCCTGCCCACTGGCCTGGCGATGCACGTCTCGCTTGCTGGCCAGGCGGGGGCTGCCGCATCCCGGATGGTGCCCGCCCATGGCCCGGTCCTCGCCGCCGAGACCGGCTGGGCCTCCGAGGTTCTGGTTGGGGAGGATGATCTCCAGTGGACGGTCACCGATCCGACCGGCCGGGACAGTGATCGCATACAGGCGCTGGGATTCTTCGGTCTCATGGCAACGGGCGACCACCATCGCCGCCACCACCTGGCAATGGCGCGCGGTGCAGCGGCACACTGATGCAAACGCCCTGATCGTTTTCCAGCTCGCTTGCTATGGGTTCCTCGCCGAACGCCGATCCAGGGCGGCCTGGACCGTCCAGCCGCTATCGATCGGCTGCCGCTGCAATCATCTGCAGCAGCCTCGGTGGCGATAGCGGCTGGCTATCGACGGTCACGCCGACGGGGGCCAGTGCATCCGCCACGGCGTTGCAGACGGCGCCGATGGCGCCCATCACGCCGCCCTCAGCCATCCCCTTGATGCCGAGCGGCGTCAGCTGGTCCGGCGTCGCATGCTCGATCAGCTCAAAGGGCGGCAGCTCGGTCGAGGTCGCGATCAGGTAGTCGGCGAGCGAGCCCGTCAGCAGCTGGCCTTGCGCATCGTAGACCAGCTCCTCGAAGAGCGCCCCGCTGAGCCCCATGGCGATAGCGCCATGCAGCTGCCCCTCGACGATCTTGGGGTTGATCGCCGTGCCGGAATCGTGGGCTGCGAGGTAGCGCTCGAGCCGCACCATGCCGGTCGCCCGGTCGACCGCGACCACGCAGAGATGCGTGCTGTTGCTGTAGGTCATGGGCGGCGGGTCGTAGCTCTCCGTGACGTGCAGGCCGGGCGCCATGCCGTCCGGCAGGCGCAGCGGGTCGAGGAAGGCCGTGCGGGCGATGTCGGCGAGCGTGAGCTCGGTGGCCGTGAAGGCGCCGCCGACCAGCCGCTCAACCGTGCTGTCCCGGAGCCGGAGCCCGTCGCTGCTGTTCAGGCTGAGGAGATGGGCCGCGATCGCCAGCACTTTCTTCTGCAGCCGCTGGCCGGCGAGATAGGCGACCCCGCCGCCGGCGGCCGCCCCGCGGCTGCCCCTGGCACCCATGCCATAAGGCGAGGTGTCGGTGTTGCCGATCATGACGCGCATGCGCTCGGGCGCGACGCCGAGGCCTTCGGCCGCGGCTTGGGCGAAGGTGGTCTCGTAGCCCTGGCCCGAGGTCATCAGCCCAACGGCGACCGAGCAGGCGCCCGAGGGCTCGACCTTGACCGTCGCCGTCTCGTGGCCCGAGCCCGGGATGCCGGCGGCCTTGTAGAACGCCGATCCGTAGGTCGTGGATTCGACGACGTTGCAGATCCCGAGCCCGACCAGCTCGCCCCTTGCCCGGCGCTCGGCCTGCCGTGCGCGAAAGCCGGCGTAGTCGAAGCCGGCGAGTGCCGCTTCCATTGTCGCCCGGGACGAGATCGAATGGTAGCGCTCGCCCGTCGCGGTGACGTAGGGCAGATCGTCGTCGCCGAGCAGGTTGCGGCGGCGGATCTCGACGGGATCGGCGCCGAGCTCACGGGCGATCGCGTCCATCGTCCCCTCGATCACCCAGCTGGTGATCGCCATGGGCGCCCGCATCGGCCCGGCCGGCGCCTTGTTGGTCAGATGCACCTCGAGGTCGAAGGCGTAGTCCTCGAGCCGGTAGGGGCCGGGCAGGATCATGCCCACGACCCGCATCATGTAGTTCGCCGGGAAGAAGCAGTAGGCGCCCATGTCGGCCGCGATCCATGCCCTGAGACCCAAGAGCCGGCCCTCGGCGTCGATCGCCGCCTCGACCCTGACCGTCTCCTCGCGGGCATGCAGCGAGGCCATCAGGTTCTCGAGCCGGTCCTCGCGCCAATGCACCGTCCGGCCGAGCCGGCGGGCGAGCGCGGCTGTCACCAGCTCCTCGCGCAGGAGCGCTATCTTCTGGCCGAAGCCGCCGCCGACATCGGGCGAGATGACGGTGATCTGCGACTCGCTCAGCTGCAGGCGGCTAGCCAGCGCCGTGCGCAGCGGGTGTGGTGCCTGGTTGCCGACATGCACCGTCAGGTGCTCGGTGCCGGGATCGAAGCTGCAGATGAGGCCGCGGGTCTCGATCGGCAAATGGGTCTGGCGGTGCTGGGCGAAGCGTGCCGCGACGACCCGTGCTGCCCGGCGAAAGGCGCCGTCTGGGTCACCCGCGGCGAAGCGCTCCTCGGCGACGCGATTGCCCGGCACGGTTTCATCGACCAGGGCGGCACCAGGTGCGGCGGCGGCTGCCATCGACGGGACGGCCGGCAAGGGCTCGAAGTCGACCTCGACCAGCTCGGCCGCGTCCTCGGCGACGTAGCGGTCGGCAGCGACCACGACCGCCACGGGGTCGCCGACGAAGCGGACCTTGTCCACGGGCATCGGCGCTATCTCGGTCGGCCTGACGCCGGGGATGGCCGGTGCCATGCGCAGCACCGTCGCGTCCTGGGCGAGGTCGGCGCCGGTCAGCACGGCCGCCACGCCGGGCAGCGCTCGCGCCGCCGCGGTGTCGATCGAGCGGATGCGGGCGTGGGCGTGCGGGCTCCTGACGAAGGCCACCGCGAGCGCATCCTTGATCGGCAGGTCGTCGAGATAGCGGCCCTGCCCCAGCAGGAAGCGGCGATCCTCCTTGCGCGGCATCGCCCGGCCGAGGGCACGGCTCTCGCTCATCCGTCGGGCCTTTGCCGGCGCGACTGGGCAAGCTGCACCGCGGCGATGATGTTTTGATAGCCGGTGCAGCGGCAGAGATGACCGGACACGGTCTCCCTGATCAGCGCCTCGTCAGCGTCGGGCTTGTCGCGCAGCAGCGCGTCGAGGGTCATCAGCAGGCCGGACGTGCAGAAGCCGCATTGCAGGCCGTGCGCCTCGTGGAAGGCCTGCTGCAGCGGATCGAGCCCGCCCGCCTCGCCGAGCGCCGCCACGGTGCGGATCGCGTGGCCCTCCATCTGCACGGCGAAGAGCAGGCAGGCGCGCATCGGTGCGCCGTCCACCTGGATGGTGCAGGCGCCGCAGGCGCCGTGCTCGCAGCCGACATGGACACCCGTCCGGCCGAGATCGCGCAGGACATCGGAGAGCAGCCGGCGCGGCTCCACCAAGACCTCGTGAGATTCGCCGTCGATGCTGAGCGTGACGGGCAGCTTGGTCATCGGTGGGGCTCCGCCAGCGCTTCGGCCAGGCAGTCGCCGATGATCGTCGGCAGCACGGAGGATCGATAGCTGGCCGGTGCTCGCGGGTCGTCCATGGGCCGGATGCCGGCGGCAGCGGCATGGGCGGCGGCAGCGGTGCCGTGCCCCAGCTCGCCCAGGGCCGCCGAGCGGTCGAGCGGCACGGGCTCGACGCCGCCGACGGCCAATCGCCGGTAGGCGGGCTCGATGATGCAGGCGGCCATCGCGATCGCGTAGTCGCCGGGGCGTCGGGACAGATAGCGAAAGCCGGCCTGATGCCGGCGGGCCGGCAGGCGAAAGCGCACCTCGGTCAGGAGCTCGCCGGGCGCGATGGTGGTCATGAGCGCGCCCGCGAAGAAGCTCCCCGCCGCAACGACCCGTCGGCCCTCGCCGCCCGCCAGCACCAGCTCCGCTTCGAGCAGCACGGCCGCCAACGGCCACTGCGCCGATGGGTCGGCATGGGCGAGGCTGCCGCCCACCGTGCCACGGGTGCGGATCGGCCAATGAGCGATCGACGCTGCCATCCGCGCCAGGAGCGGCAGTCGCTCCAGGACCAGCGCGTGGCGCGCCATGGCCTCGTGCCGCACCAGCGCGCCGACGGCGAGCCGGTCGCCATCGACGGTGACGTGTTCGAGATCTGCCAACGCGTTGATGTCGACCACGACCTCGGGTGCCGCGAGCCTGGCATTCATCATCGGCACGAGGCTCTGCCCGCCGGCCAGCACCGCCACGTCGTCGTGCTCGGCCATGAGCGCCAGCGCGTCCTCGAGCCGTGTCGGCCGGTGATAGGCGAAATGCCTTGGTTTCAAGGCTCGATCTCCAGCCTGAGGCTGGCCTCGGTCGCCCGGTCGAACAAATGCAGCCGCCTGGGCGGGATCCTGAGTTGCAGGACCGCGCCGGCCTCGACCGCGAGCTCCTTGTCGGCGCGGGCGATCATCTCGACGTCGCCCAGCAGCAGATCGAGGTGCTGCTCGGCGCCCAGCGGCGAGACCAGGAGGACCTTCGCGGCGATGTCGCCCGCGTCATCCGGGGTGATCTCGATGTCCTCTGGCCGCACGCCCAGGACCACCTCGCGGCCCTGCCAGCGCTCCACGCCTGGGACGCCCGCCAGCGGCACGCGCACCTCGCCGCGGCGAAAGGCGGGGACGCCGGCCGTCTCCTCCAGCACACCCTCGACGAAGTTCATCTGCGGGCTGCCCAGAAAGGCCGCGACGAACATGTTGCGCGGATGCTCGTAGGTCTCCCTGGGGCCGTCGAGCTGCTGGACGAGGCCGTCGCGCATCACCGCGATGCGATCCGCCAGCGTCATGGCCTCGGCCTGGTCGTGGGTGACGTAGACGAAGGTGGTGCCCATCGTCAGGTGCAGCTTCTTGATCAGCGTGCGCATGGTGACGCGAAGCGTGGCGTCGAGGTTGGACAACGGCTCGTCCATGAGAAAGACGCGCGGCTTGCGCACCAGCGCGCGGCCGAGCGCCACGCGCTGCCGCTGGCCGCCCGAGAGCTGGCTCGGCCGGCGATCGAGGAGGTGGCCGATCTCGAGCTGCCCGGCTGCCTCCTTGACCAGCCGGTCGATCTCCGCCTGGGGCGCGCGGCGCAGCCTCAACCCGAAGGCGATGTTCTCGTAGACGGTCTTTTGCGGGTAGAGCGCGTAGCTCTGGAAGACCATCGCCACCTCGCGGCGATGGGGCGGCATGAAGTTCACGACCTCGTCGTCGAAGAAGAGGTTGCCCGCGGACGGCTCCTCGAGCCCGGCGATCATGTTCAAGGTCGTGGTCTTGCCGCAGCCCGAGGGGCCGAGCAGCACCATGAACTCGCGGTCCTCGATCTCGAGGTCGAGCCGGTCGACGGCGGTGACCGAGCCGTAGCGCTTGGTGAGCTGGTCGCAGAGGATGCGCGCCATGGCTCAGCCCTTCACCGCCCCGGCGGTCAGGCCGGAGACGATGTAGCGCTGGAACAGCATGGCGAGGATGACCGGCGGGATGATGGCGATGACGCCGGCGGCGTTGACGAAGGAGAAGCTGGTCGTGAAGTCGAGGACGAAGCCGGTGATGACGATGGGCAGCGTCTGCGAGGTGATGTTTTGCGTCAGAATGAGCGCGAACACGAACTCGTTCCAGCTGGTGAGGAAGGCGAAGAGCAGCGAGGCGATGAGCGCGGGCAGGGCCAGTGGCAGGTAGACGTGGCGCAGCGCGCCCAGATGCGAGCAGCCGTCGATGCGGGCCGCCTTGTAGAGGTCCTTCGGGATCGATTCGAAATAGCTGATGAGGATGAAGATCGTGAACGGGATGGTGACCGCCAGGTAGGTGATGACGAGCGCCGAGAGCGTGTTGATCAGGCCAAGGGCCCGGACCAGGAGGAAGAGCGGCACGACCAGTGCGATATCCGGGATCACGCGCGAAACGAGGATGGTGTAGAGCGCCTGCCGCCGGCCGCGGAAGTGGATGACCGCGATGGCATAAGCCGCGGTGATGCTGATCGCCAGGTTGAGGAAGGCCACCCAGACGCCGACGATCAGGCTGTTGCCGATGCTGGGCAGCAGGTTCTCGGCGCCGGTCGGCAGGAAGGCGCCGGTGGCGGGATCGGCGGCCCGGCGGTTCTCATACGTGATCTCCTCGCCGCCATAGCGGAAGATCGCCTCGAAATTGGCGAGCGTCGGATTGGGCGGCAGCCAGTTCGGCGGCACCGCCGTGATGTCGGCCTCGGACTGCAGGCCCGAGGAGAGCAGCCAGAGCACGGGCCCCACGACATAGACCAGGAGCAGGGCCGAGCAGGCGGCGATCAACAGCGCCCGGCCCAGCGCCGGCAGTCGCTGGCGCCGCGCCCAGCGGCCCTCGGCCACCGGCGGAGCCGACGTTGTGCCTTGGCGGATGGAGGTCGGGGTCATGGCATCACAGCAGCCGCTTGCCGAGGCCGCGGATGAACAGCCAGGAGAGGAGGAAAGTGAGCATGGCCAGGATGTAGGAAATGGCGGCACCGCTGCCGAAGCGCAGGCTGCGGAAGGTCTCGATGTAGATCAGCCAGGAAAGCGTGAACGAGGCGTCGCCCGGGCCGCCTTGGGTCATGATCAAGAAGAGGTCGAAGTGGCGGATCGAGATCATCGTCTCGTAGACCAGCACGAGCATGAAGCCGGGCTTCAGCGCCGGCAGGGTGACGTGGACGAAGCGCTGCAGGACCGTGGCGCCGTCGACCTTGGCGGCGCGGTAGAGATCGGCCGGAATGGCCTTCATTGTGACCAGGAGCAGGAGAGCGGCGAGCGGCATCTGCTTCCAGATCGCCGCATTGGCGATGAGGAAGATCGTCTTGTCGGGATTGCCGAGCCAGGCCTGGTAGCGCTCGATGAGGCCGAGCTGCAGGAGGATGCCGTTGAGCAGCCCGTAGCTCGGGTCGTAGATCCATTTCCACATCAGGCCGGTGACGATGCTGGGCGTGGCCCAGGGCAGGAGCAGCAGCACCGAGAGCAGCCGCTGGCCGGGGAACGCCTCGTTGAGCAGCAGGGCCACGCCGAGCGCGAGCAGGGTGGTGATCGTCACCGTCGTCACGGTGTAGAGCGTGGTCCGTTGGACGGCGATCCAGAACCGGCCGTCTTGGAGAATGTCGAGATAGTTGCCGAAGCCGACGAAGGGCTGGCGCAACGGTCGCGACAAGTTGATGTCGAAGAGGCTCGTGTAGAACGAGTAGACGATCGGAAAGACGGCCACCGCCAGGAGGACGAGGAAGACCGGCAGCACCAAGAGGAAGGCGCTGCGCTCGTCGTAGCTCAACCGGACGACACTGCCGGGCACGTCAGGGTTTCCACAGGCAGGTGGAGCGGTGGCAGGCGCCCCCGCTCCGCTTGATCACCGATAGGCCTGGGCGAGGCTGGCCCACTCCGCGGCGGCCTCGCCGAGCGCGTCCGCGGGCGTCGCCTGGTCGAGGAAGACGCTCTGCCAGACGCGGTTGTTGACCTCGTTCCATTCGCTGAACCAGGGTGAGATCACGTCCTTCTTGAGCGCCAGCGCGGCCTGCCGGTCGACAATCTCCGAGTTGCCGGCCCATTCATCCCAGAAGGCCTGCACGGCCGGGTCCTCGTGCAAGGGCGTGCAGCAGAACGGCAGGCCGAGATCGAGCAGCAGCAGCTTTTGCATGGTGAAGGCGCCGGTGTTGTCCCGGCCGCCGAAGAACTCGATGAACTGCGTCGCCGCGTCGAGCCGTCCGGCATCGGCGCGTGCCGTGGGTGTCAGGCCGTAGAAGCGCAGCCAGCCGCAGGTGTGGTGGTCCTCGGCATTGCCGCCCATCGGCATCATGGTGAGCCGAATATTGCCGGCCTCAGGCGCTTGGCTCGGGTCGTTGAGGGCACGAATTCGGTAGGTGGGGATGATGCCGAAGGCGTGCAGGCCTTCGCCCATGGCGCGCAGGCCGTTGATCTCCTGGGTCTCGACGGCGCCCGGCGAGACGATGCCGTGGTCGTGGATGGCGTCGCGCACGAACTGCGCAGCCGCCATCGCCCCGCCGCCCGCATCGGCCATCACCGGGTCGCCGGCGTCGTCGACGAGGCGGCCGCCGTGCGAATAGACCAGGGCGGTGATGAACTCGACGAGCCAAGTGTCGGCGGCGAGCGAGAGGAGGAGCGGGTACTCGGCCAGACCCTGCTCCTGGATGATCTTGGCCTGGGCCACGACATCGTCCCAGGTGGCCGGGGGCTCGGTGATGCCGGCCGCCTCCAGGATGCGCGCATTGTACATGAAGGACATGTGGTCGCCGTAATAGGGCAGCCCGTATTGCTGGCCGTCGTAGATCATCGAACTTCGAGGCAGTAGGGCGCCATCTCGTCGTTGTACTGCATGAGCTGCGGCAGGTCGTCGATTGGCGACAGCCAGCCGGCCTCGGCGAACTCGGGCAGCCAGGCGTCGCTGACCCACAGCACGTCCATGTCGGCGCCGCCGACGAGGCGGGTGACCACGGCCGCGCGATACTGCGCCCAGGGGAAGTTCTCGTAGGCGACCTCGATGCCGGTCGCCTGCTGGAAGGCGGTGATGTGCGCCTGGACCTGATCGACCGCCGCAGACCAGGCGGTGAAGGCGACGCGCCCGGACTGGGCATGGCCGAGCCGCGGCAGCGCCATGGCGCCGACACCGGCGGCCGAGCCCTTGAGCACCGTTCGTCTGTCGAGCCTACGAGAACCGATCTTGGCCATGCGCCAACCCTCCTGCGGCTGAAAGCTGCACCACGTCCTTGGAACCACCGGGTCGAGTTCGTATCGGCATCCCGCTAAGTCGTCAATTGACGACTTAGCGGGATGATTGCTCATGCTTACTTGCTTTCCGTGCCACCATGCCGGGGAAGCCGGCGAGGAACGACGAGACGTGGAGGGCCACGACCTGCTCGACCGGCAGATCGCGGCTGGCCCGGTAGAGGTGACGGCGAATGGCCAGGTGCGAGACGGCCCCGTGCAGCGTCCAGCCAATCTCGCGGCGGAGCGCTTCGTCTTCCGGGCAGACCAGGTGCTGCTCGGCTGCGACCTCGGTGACGATCGTATCCAGGAGGTGCGTGATGATCTCGCCGATATAGTTCGGTGCCATGTCGGCCTCGGCGAGCGACGCATAGAGGAACAGGCGCATCCACGAGCGGGAGAGCACGCCGTCGAAATAGGCCGCGTAGAAGCGGCGCAGCCGTGTCTCGACCGGGACGGCGCGATCGGTCAGCGGCGACAGCCATTCCTGCTGGAAGGCGCCCAGGATCGCCGTTCGATACACTTCCTCGAGGAGCGCCGCCTTGGTGGGGAAGAACCGGTAGAGGAGGCGTTGCGAGATGCCACAGGACCGAGCGAGGCCGCGCGTTTGCGCCGTTAGGCCATACTCGGCAAAATACTCGGCGGCTTTCTCGAGGATCTGTGCGCGCCGCGCCTCGTGACTGAGGCGTCTGGCCACCTTCGGCGGAGCATCACCATCGGGCGAGCCGCCGTCACGGCCGGCGATCAAGGCAGACCTGGCTCTCATCTCGTCCCATGCTCCGGCAATCCGTCAGCTCGGGTCACTACCGCGCCTGACCCTGCCGCTCAACCGCCGGGCGACGCCAGGACGGCGCCAGCACCGTCACCCGCCGTCCTGCAGATGCGGTATCGGGTGAATTGCCCAGATCGTTGAATGGTAGTATGCAGGGAGGACTCACGCGCTTGGGTCAAGCGGCAAGGGATTTCGAATGGGTTTGGCGTTCTCGCAGGATGCTGTCGCCGCGGTGGCGAACTTCCGCCAGGGCAGCATGAGCAGCCGGGTCTACGACCTGCTGCGCGAGGCCATCATTCAGCTCAAGCTGCGGCCCGGCAACCTGCTGTCCGAGACCGAGCTCGCCAAGCAGCTCGGCGTGTCGCGGCAGCCGGTGCGGGAATCGTTCATCAAGCTGGCCGAGGCCGGTCTGGTGGAGGTCCGGCCGCAGCGGGGCACCTTCGTCCAGATGATCTCGCGCCGCGAGGTGGAGAATGCTCGGTTCATCCGCGAGGCCATCGAGGTCGCCTTCGCCCGCAAGGCGGCGGCGGATGCCGTGCCGGGGACCGTGGCCGCGCTGCGCGACATCATCGGCCGGCAGGAGGAGGCGCAACGGGCAAGCGATGCGCTCGAGTTCCTGCGCCAGGACGAGGCCTTCCACCGGGCGATCGCCCGCGGCATCGGCTACGAAACGGCCTGGAACCTTCTCGACACGTTGCGGGCGCAGATGGACCGGGTCCGCTTCCTGTCGTTCCCGGCGACGACGCCGCTCAGTGTCCTGATCGCCCAGCACCGCGCGATCGTCGATGCGATCGAGGCCGGTGATGCCGATCGGGCCGAGGCGGCGATGCGCGGTCACCTCCGCGAGCTGCTGACGTCGCTGCCGAAGATTGCCCTGGCCCATCCGGATCTCTTCGTCGACTGAGACGTCGTGGCTAGGCCGCTCGTCCAGCCTCCTCGGCGAGGGCGGTGGCGACACCTCGCTCGAGCATATCGCCCAAGATCGATCCGACCGTGCCCGTCCAGCCGGGATTGCCGGTGAGCTCTCGTGGGAACAGCCCAGGCAGCCGGTGCAGCGCGGCAGCGATCCCGACGGCTGAGCCGCCGGTCTCGACGGCCCGGTGGATCTCGCTCTCGCGCGGATCGCGCAAGGCGTAGGTCTCACCTTCATCGGTCCGTCCCATGGCGTAGCGCATCCAGGCAGCCACGGCGAAGGCGAAGGGCCGGAGATCGCCGCCCTCTCGGGCGAGCTCGACAGCCGGCGCCAGGAGGCGTTGCGGCAGCTTCTCTGTGCCGTCCATGGCGATCTGATAGGTCTCGTGCGCGATGGCCGGATTGGCGAAGCGCTCACGCAGCGCCTGGGCGTAGGCCTGGAGATCGATGCCGGCGAGGTGGGGCAACGTCGTGGCTGCGGCAGCGAGCTGGCGGGTGACGAGCCGGGCCAGCACCGGTTCCGCCATGACGTCGCGCACGTAGCGATGGCCGGCCAGGAAGCCGGCATAGGCGAGCATCGAGTGCGTGCCGTTGAGCATGCGCAGCTTCATCCGCTCATAAGCCGCAACGTTGTCGACGAAGATGGCGCCACCGGCCTCCCAGGCCGGCCGACCGGCCGTGAAACGGTCCTCGATTACCCACTGGCTGAAGGGCTCGGTCTCGATGGCGGCCGGGTCCTCGAGGCCGGTCAGCCGCTTTGCGTCGGCGCGCGTGGCGGCCGTCGCCGCGGGCGTTATGCGGTCGACCATGGTCGAGGGAAACGCCACCTCGGCCTCGATCCAGCCGGTCGACGACGGATCGGTCCGGCCGGCGAAATCGAGCACGCCTGCGCGCAGCAGCCGCGCCGTTCTCCGGCAGGTTGTCGCAGCAGAGCACGGTGAACGGGGCGAGGCGGCGGGCACGGCGCAGCCGCAGGGCCTCGACCAGGAGACCGATCGCACCCCGCGGCTCGCCGGGCGACCGCAGGTCGGGCGCGATCGACGGGATGATCGACGAGGACGCCGCCGGCTGCCCGGTCGATGCCATAGGCCTTCTCGGTTACCGTCAAGCTGACGATTCGCGTCGCGGGCGTAACCATCGCCGCCAGCACCGCGCCGGGCTCGCGCACGGCGGTGATCACCCGCTCGATGCTGCCGACGACCCGCGCGCTCGTGCCTCCGGGGCCTCGCTCCAGCACCGTGTAGAGGCCGTCCTGCGGGTTCAGCGCATCGGCGACGTCGGCGCTGCGCAGGCTGATGCCCAAGATGCGCCAATCGCCGCCGGCCGCGGCCAGCGCGTCGTCGGTGTAGACGGCCTGGTGCGCGCGGTGGAAGGCGCCGACGCCCAGATGAACGATGCCGCTGCCTGATGGCTGTCGGTGCGAAGCCGGGCCGCCTGACGGCTGGCGGGAGCGTGTCCAGTGCGGCCAGGCCCAGCCGCGTGGTCAAGAGGCCAGGCCCCATCTTGGATGGCTGAGCGCCGTCATGATGCCGCGCAGCTCGGCCAGGCCCTTGAGCCGGCCGATCGCCGGATAGCCCGGCTGCGCCCGCCGGCCGAGATCGTCGAGGATGTCCTGGCCGTGGTCGGGCCGCATGGGGATGGCGTGATCCGGACGGCCGGCGGCCTTGCGGCGCCGCTCCTCGGCGGTGATGGCGGCGATCAGGGCCACCATGTCGGTGCCGCCGCCCAGATGCTCGGCCTCGTGGAAGGAGCCGCGGACCTCGTCGCTCTCGCGCAGGACGTTGCGCAGGTGGAGGAAATGCACCCGGTCACCGAGGCGCTCCATCATGCCGGGCAGGTCGTTGTCCGGCCGGGCGCCGAGCGAGCCCGAGCAGAGCGTGATGCCGTTGGCGGGGCTGTCGACCGCCTGCATCATCGCCGCGTAGTCGGCTTCGGTCGACATGATCCGCGGCAGGCCGAGCAGCGCGAAGGGCGGGTCGTCCGGATGACAGCAGAGCCGAATGCCGACCTCCTCGGCAACCGGCACGACCTCCTCGAGAAAGGCCGTGAAGTGGGCCCGCAGCGTCGCCGCGGAGATGGCGCCGTACTCGGCCAGATGCTGGCGCAGGTCGTCGAGCGTCATGGTCTCGGCCGCGCCCGGCAGGCCGAAGGCGATGTTCGCCGTGAGCTGCTGGCGCTGTGCATCGTCCATGCCGGCGAAGCGCTCGGCCGCCGTCGCGCGCAGCGCCTCGGGATAGTCCGCATCCGCGCCGGGGCGCGCCAGGATGAAGAGATCGAAGGCGGCGAAATCGGCGAGGTCGAAGCGCATGCACGTGCCGCCATGGGCAACGCGGTAGGCGAGGTCGGTGCGGGTCCAGTCGAGGACAGGCATGAAATTATAGCAGACGACCTCGATCCCGGCGGCGGCGAGATGACGGAGGCTCTCGCGATAGGCCGCGAAATGGTCACGCCACTGGCCTTTCTGCTTCTTGATGTCCTCGGAGACCGGCAGGCTCTCGACCACCTCCCAACGCAGGCCGGAGGGCGTGCCGTCCCGGCGCCGCGCGATCTCCGCCTGCCGCTGCTCGATCTCGGCCGGGCTCCACACTGCGCCGGTCGGCACATGGTGCAGGGCCGAGACCACGCCTTCCACACCGGCCTGGAGCATGTCGTCGATCGAGACCAGGTCCTTGGGGCCGAACCATCGCCACGTCTGCCGCATCCGTTTTCCTCCGCATCGAGATGGCGCCTCGAGATCTAGCAGATGGGTTTATGGTTGACTAGTATGGAAGCGTCGGGCTAGACCGAGACCGAGCGACGGACGGTCGCCTCGGTCGGGAGGTCAACGATAGAACGCCTGTGGCGCCATGCGGCGACCCACCCAGAACCGACAGCATCAGACACGTGGAGGATTTTCATGCAGCTTGCAGGAACGCGCCGGGCGGCGCTGGTGGCCGGCATTGCCAGCCTGCTCCTGGCCGGCCCCGGCATGGCGGCCGACGTCACGCTCAAGCTCGGCCACCTCGCCAACGAAGAGAACATCTGGCACAAGGCGTCGCTCAAGTTCGCCGAGGAGGTCGCCGCTCTGACCGACGGCCGCGTCGAGGTCCAGGTCTTCCCCAACGAATCGCTGGGCAAGGAGATGGACCTGATCAACGGCATGCAGCTGGGCACCGCTGACATGACCATCACCGGCGAGAGCCTGCAGAACTGGGCGCCGATGGCGGCGCTCTTGGCCGTGCCCTATGCCTACGGCTCGCTCGAGGAGATGGACGAGGTTGCGGGCGGCGAGATCGGCGAGCAGATCGAGGCGCAGATCATCGAGAAGGCGCAGGTCCGGCCGATCGCCTATTTCGCGCGTGGCCCACGCAACCTGACCTCGAACCGACCGATCACGAGCCCCGACGATCTGAACGGCCTGAAGCTGCGCGTGCCGAACGTGCCGCTCTTCGTCGATACCTGGAGCGCGCTCGGCGCCCAGCCGACGCCGATGGCGTTCTCGGAGGTCTTCACCTCGTTGCAGAACGGCACGATCGAGGCTCAGGAGAACCCGCTGGCGCTGATCAAGTCCGCGAGCTTCGCCGAGGTGCAGGACTATGTGAACCTGACCGAGCACGTGCGTTCCTGGATCTATCTCGCCATCTCCGAGCAGTCCTTCAACAAGCTCTCGCCCGAGGACCAGGCAGCGGTCCTCGAAGCCGCACAGCGTGCCCAGGCCTATGAGCGCGAGCTCTTCCTCGCCGACGAGCAACAGCTGGTCGCCGACCTCGAGGCCGCCGGCATGGAGTTCGTCGAGGTCGACAACGCGGCTTTCGCCGCCAAGGCCAAGGACGCCGTGCTCGGCAATGTGAGCGACGAGATCCGGCCGACGGTCGAGCAGCTCTTCGCCAACTGACATCGGCATCGACAGGCGCGGCGCCGCGGACGACGTGGCGCCGCTGCCCGTCAGGTGTGCCGAGCGCCGTCGCACGGGTGGGGGGTCACATGCGTGAACCGGGTCTTCTGGGTGTGCTGATAGCCGTGGCGCGGTTCGCTGTCGGCGTCGCCTTCTTCGTGCTCTGCGCTGCCGTGCTGATCCAGGTGCTCGGCCGCTCGGTGTTCAACGCCTCGCCGGTCTGGACCGAGGAACTGACGCGTTTCGCGCTGCTCTATCTGGCGGCCTTCGGGGTCGGGCTGTCCTATCGCTCGGGCGACCTGGTCAATGTCGACCTGGTCTGCGAGTCCCTGCCCGGGCGGCTGCCCTGGCTGCTGCGCCTGGTCTCCGCGGCGGCGACGGCGCTGCTCTGCGCCGTCCTCCTGTGGCCGGCCTGGCGCTACACCTCGATTGGTGCCATGCAGACCTCGCCGGCGCTGACCTGGCGGATGGACTTCATCCATGCCAGCGTCCTGATCTTGTTGCTGTCGCTGCTCGCCTTCGCGGTCTTGCGCGTGTACCGCATGCTTTTTGCCGGCAGCGACGGCCGTGCCCTTTCGGCTGAGGAGCGCTGAGCGTGGGTCTCGCCGTCCTCGTCGGCGTCTTCGTCCTGGGCCTGATCATCGGCGTGCCGGTGGCGGTGACGCTGGGCCTGGCGTCGGTCGCCTATCTCCTGCTCGAAGGCATCCCGCTCGTCTCGGTGCCGCAGAAGATGTATGCCGGCATGGACGTGTTCGTCCTGCTCTGCATCCCGGGCTTCATCCTGGCCGGCAACCTGATGAACTCGGGCGGCATCACCGAGCGGATCATCCGCTTCGCCAATGCGCTGGTGGGTTGGATGCGCGGCGGGCTCGGGCTGACCAATGTGGCGGGCTCGATGCTGTTCGGCGGCATCTCCGGCACCGCCGTCGCCGATGCCGCCTCGATCGGTGGGATGATGATCCCGGGCATGAAGAAAGCCGGCTACCCGGCGGACTTCTCGGCCGCGATCACCGCCGCCTCATCGACCGTGGGGCCGATCATCCCGCCCAGCGTGCCGATGATCATCGTGGGCGCGCTCTCCGGCATCTCGGTCGGCAAGATGTTCCTCGCGGGTGCCGTGCCCGGCATCCTGATGGGGCTGGCGATGATGGTCACCTGCTACATCATCGCCGTGCGCCGCGACTTCCCGCGCCAGCCATGGGCCGGGTTGGCCGAGCTGGGCCGGTCGTTCCTCGGTGCCTTCTGGGCGCTCGCCATGACCGCGCTGATCATCGGTGGCCTGCTCACCGGCCTCGCGACGCCGACCGAGACGGCCATCATCGCCAGCGTCTACGCGCTCATCGTCGGGCTCCTGATCTACCGCGAGCTGCCGGTCCGGGACATCCCCCGGATCTTCATCAACAGCGCGGTGTCCTCGGCCGCCATCCTGGCGCTGGTCGGCTTCGCCAATGTCTTCGGCTGGATCCTCGTCTCCGAGCGCATTCCGCAGGCTATCGCCGCCGCGGTGCTGTCGGTCACCGACAACAAGTACCTGGTGATCCTCCTGATCAACCTGCTGCTGCTGTTCGTTGGCATGTTCATGGAGACCATCGCCGCGCTGATCATCCTGTTCGTGCCGCTCTTGACCTTGGCGCAGAGCGTCGGGGTCGACCCGCTTCACTTCGCCACCTTCGCGGTGCTTAACCTGATGATCGGGCTGACCACGCCGCCGGTGGGGGTGTGTCTCTTCGTCTGCGCCAACATCGCCAAGCTGCCGCTGACCCCGGTGATCGTCGCCATCTTGCCGTTCCTGCTGACCAACATCCTGGTCCTCTTGCTCGTCTCCTACGTTCCCCCGATCGCGACCTGGTTGCCATCGGTCCTCATGCCCTAGGAAAAGCTCGACCATGAAGACCCGCGTCTGCCGTCTCTACGGCCAGGGTGACATCCGCATCGAGACCGAGGAGGTCAGGGCGCCGGGGCCGGGCGAGGTCCGCTTGCGCATGGCCGCCGGCGGCATTTGCGGCTCGGACCTCCACTACTACCAGGACGGCGGGTTCGGTCCGATCCGGGTGCGCGAGCCGATCATCCTCGGCCATGAGGCGGCCGGCACCGTGGAAGCCGTCGGCGAAGGGGTCGAGCTGGCCCCGGGCGATCGCGTCGCGCTCAACCCGAGCCGGCCCTGCCTCGGCTGCAGCTACTGCAAGGCGGGCAAGTTCCAGCACTGCCTCGCGATGCGCTTCAGTGGCTCGGCCCTGCGCTTTCCGCATGAGCAGGGCGCTTTTCGCGACCTGATGGTGGTCGATGCCGCGCAATGCGTGCCGGTGAGCGACGGCACCAGCTTCGCCAAGGCGGCCTGCGCCGAGCCGCTGGCGGTCTGCCTGCACGCCCGCAACCGGGCCGGCGCGCTTGCCGGCAAGCGGGTGCTGGTCACCGGCGCCGGGCCGATCGGCAGCCTCTGCGTCGCTGCCGCGGCAACGGCCGGTGCCGCCGAGATCGTCGTCACCGACCTCCATGACGCGACGCTCGCCGCCGCAACGGCCATGGGCGCCACGCGGGCGGTCAATCTGGTACGCGAGCCCGAGGCGATGACGGCATTTCAGGCCGACAAGGGCCATTTCGACGTCGCTTTCGAGTGCTCGGCCGCGGCGGCTGCAATCCGCACCGCGATCGAGACGACGAGGCCACTCGGGCGGATCGTCCAGGTCGGCGTGTCCGGCGACGTGCCGGTGCCGCTCAACCTGATCGTCGGCAAGGAGATCGAGCTGATCGGCACCCATCGTTTCCATGCCGAGTTCGCCGAGGCGGTCGGCATGATCGACCAGGGCCGCATCGATCCGACGCCGATCCTGACGGGCGGCTTCCCCATCGAGGAGGCGGTCGAAGCCTTCGCGCTCGCCGGCGACCGCGCCAGGGCCGTCAAGGTCCAGCTCTCCTTCGCCGCCTAGCCGGCGCCTCCTAGCCATTGGCGCAAAACAGCCATTGCCGCCCCAGGTGGCGTTGGCGGCGTCGACGTCTTGCTGGTCAGGCCGGCAGCCGAGCTAGGCTCAGCTGCTGCCGTCGTCGATGAGCGGCGAGGGCTTGGCCAGGCGCTCGAGAGCTGAAAGGTCGCCGAGCACGACGTTTGGACCCTGGACCTCGACGCCGTAGGGCCCGAGGGTCGCGAAGGCGCGTGACAGGTTCTCCGGAGTCATGCCGAGGCGGGCGGCCAGGACCCGCTTCTCGACGCCGATCGTCAGCGCACCGCGGTCGCCCTGCTCCTGATGCTCGCGCAGGAGCCAGTTGGCGAGGCGCTCGGTGCCGGTGCGCAGCTTCTGGTTCTTGAGCTCCTTGACCGTGTCGCGGTAGCGGGTCGCGAGCTCGTTCATCACCGCGCTCATGAAGGCCGTGTCGACGCGGACGGCCTCGCGCACCGCCTGGGCCGGGATCATCAAGACCCGTGACTTCTCCAGCGTGCGCGCCCGCTGCAGGTAGACCTGGTCCTTCAGCACGGCGGCCAGGATGAAGGTGCCGAACGGGCGGACGAAGGAGAGCGTCGTCTCGCGGCCGGCCTGGCTCGCGCCCATCTCGACCAGGCCCTCGACGACGATGTGCAGAAAATCCGCAGGATCGTCCTCGTGGATCAGCTCGACTCCGGGCGGGAAGCGCTGGAGAAAGCTGTTGGTCAGCAGATCGGCGTAGACGCTCTCGCGGCAGTCGCGAAACAGCGGCAATGCGCGGATTTCTTCGGCGTCTCCGGGCCGCATCGACGGACCTCATCCCCCTGGCGTCGTGGCGCGAAGCCTATCGTCGCACCGCGCGGCGCGCAACGCTTGATAAACATCAAGTGCTGCCCGGCAGTCCGGCAATTGCCTAGTCCATATAAATAAAAGTGCGGAGGCAGATAATTGTTGGTGTGATTTATTTTGCGATCAAAGGCCCAATATTTTGATCTGCATCAAGGGCGGCCAAGTTGGCCAGCTGGAGACTGCCGGGTGTCGGCCTGAGGTCGGCGACCTTGCAACCTTGGACAAGCGTGAGCGCCAGCATGCAGCAAAGCCCAACCGTCAGCCGCAGCGACCAGCGCCGAGCGCTCTCGGTCAGCACCGTCGCCTTCACCGCCTGCTTCGCGGTCTGGACGATCTTCTCGATCATCGGCATCCAGATCAAAGAGGAGCTGGGCCTCTCGGAGACCCAGTTCGGCCTTTTGGTCGGCCTGCCGATCCTCACCGGGTCGCTGTCGCGCATCTTTCTCGGCATCTGGACCGACCAGTATGGCGGCCGGATCGTTTACGTCAGTGTCATGGTGCTGGCGGCGGTGGCGACCTTGCTGCTCACCTGGGCGGACACCTACGTCACCACGCTGATTGCGGCCCTGGGCGTCGGTCTCGCCGGCGGCTCGTTCGCCGTCGGCATCGCCTATGTCTCGCGCTGGTACCCGACGAACCAGCAAGGCACCGCGCTCGGCATCTTCGGCGTCGGCAATGTCGGTGCCGCGGTCACCAAGTTCATCGCCCCGTTCGTCCTGGTCGCCTATGGCTGGCAGACGGTGGCCAATGTCTGGGCCATCGTGCTCCTGATCATGGCCGCGGTCTTCTGGTTCACGACCAAGGACGACCCGGCGCTGGTCGCCCGGCGCCGGCGCGGCGAGAAGCCAAGGGGCACGCTGCTCGAGCTGACGCCCCTGCGCAAGCTGCAGGTCTGGCGCTTCGCGCTCTATTACTTCTTCGTCTTCGGCGGCTTCGTGGCGCTGGCACTCTGGCTGCCGCATTACCTGATCGGCGTCTACGGCCTCGACATCAAGAGTGCCGGGATGATCGCCGCCATCTATTCCATCCCGGCCTCGCTGTTTCGCGCCTATGGCGGCCATCTCTCCGACCGCTTCGGCGCGCGTGCGGTGATGTACTGGACCTTCGGCGTCGCCTTGCTCGTCCTCTTCATGCTCTCCTACCCGCCGACCGACTACGTGATCCGCGGGATCGGCGGCACGATCGCGTTCTCCACCGAGATGAGCCTCGCGCCCTTCATCGTCCTCATCTTCGTGCTCGGCTTCTTCATGAGCCTGGGCAAGGCCGCGGTCTACAAGCACATCCCGATGTACTACCCGGACCATGTCGGTGCCGTTGGCGGTCTCGTCGGCATGATCGGCGGCCTCGGCGGCTTCATCCTGCCGATCATCTTCGGCGTGATGAACGATCTGACCGGCATCTGGACGAGCTGCTTCGCGCTGCTCTTCGCCATCGTCGGCGTCTCGCTGCTCTGGATGCATGCGGCCATCCGCCGGATGGAGCAGGCCGCCATGGGCAAGGAGCTGGGCCGGCTGCCGCAGCTGCCCGAGTTCGAAGAGATTCACGAGCCGGCGAAGCACCAGGAGGGCAAAGCCGTCCTCACCGACTGGCGGCCGGAGGATGCCGATTTCTGGGAGACGCAGGGCAAGGGCATCGCCAGGCGCAACCTGTGGATCTCGATCCCCTGCCTGCTCCTCGCGTTCTCGGTCTGGATGGTCTGGAGCATCGTCGTCGCCAAGCTGCCGTCGGTGGGCTTCGACTTCACGACGGGCCAGCTCTTCTGGCTGGCGGCACTGCCGGGCCTGTCCGGCGCCACGCTTCGGATCTTCTACTCCTTCATGGTGCCGATCTTCGGCGGCCGGCTCTGGACGACGCTGACGACCGCGTCCTTGCTGATCCCGGCCTTCGGCATCGGCTATGCCGTGCAGAACCCAGAGACGCCGTATCTGATCTTCCTGGTGCTGGCGCTGCTCTGCGGCTTCGGCGGCGGCAACTTCGCCTCGTCGATGGCCAATATCAGCTTCTTCTTTCCCAAGCGGGAAAAGGGCAACGCTCTGGCGCTCAACGCCGGGCTCGGCAATCTCGGCGTCAGCGTGATGCAGTTCCTGGTGCCGATCGTCATCACCGCGGGCGTCTTCGGCACGACTGGGCGGCGAGCCGCAGATGGCCGGCGAGACGACCCGGCTCTGGCTGCAGAATGCGGGCTTCGTCTGGGTGCCGTTCCTGATCGTCGCGACGTTCCTCGCGTGGTTCGGCATGAACGACATCGCCTCGGCCAGGGCCTCCTTCGCCGAGCAGTCGGTGATCTTCTCGCGCAAGCACAATTGGATCATGTGCTGGCTCTATACCGGGACGTTCGGCTCCTTCATCGGCTACTCGGCGGGCTTCCCGTTGTTGATGAAGACCCAGTTCCCGGCGGTCGATGCCTTGCAGTTCGCCTTTCTGGGCCCGCTCGTCGGTGCGGTGAGCCGCGCCATGACCGGCTGGGTCAGCGACAAGTATGGCGGCGGTCGGGTCACGTTCTGGACCTTCCTCGGCATGATCGGTGCCGTTGCCGGCGTGCTCTTCTTCCTCGGCTACAAGGAGCAGCCCTGGGCGTTCTACGGCTTCTTCTTGATGTTCATGCTGCTCTTCCTCGGCACCGGGATCGGCAACGCGTCGACCTTCCAGATGATCCCGCCGACGATGCGCAAGGAGATGGACCGGCTGATGCCGAGCGCCGACGCGGTCACCCGGCAGCGCCAGGCGGAGAAGGAGTCGGCGGCGATCATCGGCTTCACCTCGGCGATCGCCGCCTATGGCGCCTTCTTCATCCCGAAGAGCTACGGCACCTCGATCGCCATGACCGGCGGGCCCGAGATGGCGCTTTGGGGCTTCCTCGTCTTCTACGTGAGCTGCCTCGCCATCACCTGGGCCGTCTACACGCGGCCCGGCGGTCACCTCCATGACATCGAGCGCGGCTCGGCGGCGACGCCGGCGAGCGCTGCGCCAGCGACGCGCTAGGGAGAGCACGATGAGCCATTTCCTCGATCGCCTGATGTTCCTCGACAAGAAGACGGGAACCTTCGCCGACGGCCACGGCATCACCACCAACACCGATCGCAGCTGGGAGGAGGCCTATCGCAAGCGCTGGCAGCACGACAAGATCGTGCGCTCGACCCATGGCGTGAACTGCACCGGCTCCTGCTCGTGGAAGATCTACGTGAAGGGCGGCATCGTCACCTGGGAGACCCAGCAGACCGACTATCCGAGAACCCGCCCGGATCTGCCCAACCACGAGCCGCGGGGCTGTTCGAGGGGGGCCAGCTATTCCTGGTACATGTACTCGGGTGCTAGGCTCAAATACCCGCTGATCCGCTCGCGCCTGCTCAAGCATTGGCGCGCCGCCCGGGCCGAGATGTCGCCGGTCGCCGCCTGGGCCTCGATCGTCGAGACCAAGGAGAAGCGCGACGACTACATGCGCATCCGCGGTCATGGTGGGATGGTGCGCAGCACCTGGGACGAGGTGACGGAGATCATCGCCGCCGCCAACGCCTACACGGTCAAGACACACGGCCCCGACCGGGTCGTGGGCTTCTCGCCGATCCCGGCCATGTCGATGGTCTCCTACGCCGCCGGCTCGCGCTATTTGTCGCTCCTGGGTGGTGTCTGCATGTCGTTCTACGACTGGTATTGCGACCTGCCGCCGTCCAGCCCGCAGACCTGGGGCGAGCAGACCGACGTCCCGGAGAGCGCCGACTGGTACAATGCGGGCTTTCTCATGGTCTGGGGCTCGAACGTGCCGCAGACCCGCACGCCCGACGCGCACTTCTATACCGAGGTCCGCTACAAGGGGACCAAGTCGGTCGTGGTCAGCCCCGACTATGCCGAGGCGACGAAGTTCGCCGACATGTGGCTGGCACCCAAGCAGGGCACCGACGCCGCGCTGGCGCTCGGCCATCGGCCACGTCATCCTGCGCGAGTATCACCTGGACCGCCAGGCGGCCTATTTCGAGGACTACGTCCGCCGCTACTCCGACATGCCGTGCTTGGTGAAGCTAGTCGAGAAGAACGGCCACTTCGTCGCCGACCGGCAGCTGCGCGCGTCCGACTTCAAGGGTGGTCTCGGCGAGACCAACAACCCCGAATGGAAGACGGTCGCCATCGACGAGGCGACGGGCCGGATCGTCGTCACCCACCGGCTCGATCGGCTATCGCTGGGGGCAGACCGGCAAGTGGAACCTCGAGGCCAAGGACGGCAAGGGTGACGACGTCAAGCTGCAGCTGACGCTGGTGACCGAGCCCGAGGAGGTCGTGCCCGTGGCCTTCCCCTATTTCGGCGGCAGGGCCACCGAGCACTTCACGAAGACCGACCACGGCGAGATCCTGCTCAAGAACATCCCGGCCCGCCGGGTGCAGCTCGCCGACGGCGAGGCGCTGGTTGCCACTGTCTTCGACCTCTTCTGCGCCAACTACGGCCTCGATCGGGGCCTCGGTGGCGACAATGTCGCGACCAGCTTCGACGACGACGTGCCGTTCACCCCGGCCTGGGCCGAGATCGTCACCGGCGTGCCGCGCGACAAGATCATCCAGACCGCGCGCGAGTTCGCGACCAATGCCGAGAAGACCAAGGGCCGCTCGATGGTCATCCTGGGTGCCGGTTTGAACCACTGGTACCACATGGACATGAACTACCGCGGCATCATCAACATGCTGGTGATGTGCGGTTGCGTCGGCCAGTCGGGCGGCGGCTGGTCGCATTATGTTGGCCAGGAGAAGCTGCGGCCGCAGACCGGCTGGCTGCCCTTGGCCTTTGCGCTCGACTGGAACCGACCGCCCCGGCACCAGAACTCGACCTCGTTCTGGTACGCGCACACCGACCAATGGCGCTACGAGACGGTGACCGTCGACGAGATCCTCTCGCCCACCGCACCCGAGGGCGACTGGCAGTGCTCACTCATCGACTACAATGTCCGGGCGGAGAGGATGGGCTGGCTGCCCTCCGCTCCGCAGCTCAAGCAGAACCCGCTCGGCATCGCGGCCGCGGCCAAGCAAGCTGGGCTCGAGCCCAAGGACTACGTCGCCAGGTCGCTCAAGGACGGCACGCTCGAGCTCTCCTGCCATGACCCCGACGACCCGGCGAATTGGCCGCGCAACCTCTTCGTCTGGCGCTCGAACCTGCTGGGCTCATCGGGCAAGGGCCACGAGTACTTCCTCAAGCATCTGCTCGGCACGTCGAACGGCGTGATGGGCAAGAACCTGGGCGAGGAAGGCGGGGTCAAGCCCAAGGACGTCGTCTGGCACGACACCGCACCGGAGGGGAAGCTCGACCTCCTGGTCACCCTCGACTTCCGCATGTCCACGACCTGCGCCTTCTCCGACATCGTGCTGCCGGTGGCCACCTGGTACGAGAAGAACGACCTCAACACGTCCGACATGCACCCCTTCATCCATCCCTTGATGGCGGCGACCGATCCGGTCTGGGAGTGCAAGAGCGACTGGGAGATCTACAAGCTCATCGCCCAGAAGTTCTCGGCCGTGGCGCCCGAGGTGCTGGGCGTCGAGACCGACGTCGTGCTGACCCCGCTGCTGCACGACAGCCCGGGCGAGTTGGCGCAGAGCCTCGAGGTCAAGGACTGGAAGAAGGGCGAGATCGAGCCGATCCCCGGCAAGACCATGCCGCAGGTCGCCGTCGTCGAGCGCGACTATCCCAATCTCGGCAAGCGGTTTCACCGCCCTCGGCCCGCTGATGGCCAAGATCGGCAATGGCGGCAAGGGCATCGCCTGGAACACCGAGACCGAGGTCGATCATCTCGAGGCCCTGAACGGCCGGGTGACCGAGGACGGTCCGACCAAGGGCATGGCCAGGATCGAGACCGACATCGACGCGACCGAGGTCATCTTGATGCTGGCGCCCGAGACCAATGGCGAGGTGGCGGTCAAGGCCTGGGAGGCGCTCTCCAAGGCCACCGGCCGTGAGCACGCGCATCTGGCGCTGGTCAAGGAGGACGAGAAGATCCGCTTTCGCGACATCGCCGCCCAGCCGAGGAAGATCATCTCCTCGCCCACCTGGTCGGGCATCGAGAGCGAGAAGGTCTGCTACAATGCCGGCTACACCAACGTCCATGAGCTGATCCCCTGGCGCACGCTCAGTGGCCGCCAGCAGCTCTATCAGGACCACAAGTGGATGCTGGCCTTCGGCGAGGGCTTCGTCACCTGGAAGCCGCCGGTGGATCTGAAGACCGTGGCGCGCATCCAGGGCACGGTCGACAACGGCAATCCCGAGGTCGTGCTCAACTTCATCACGCCGCACCAGAAATGGGGCATCCACTCGACCTACACCGACAATCTCTTGATGCTGACCTTGAGCCGCGGCGGTCCTGTCGTCTGGCTGAGCGAGGCCGACGCCAGGAAGGCGCAGATCGTCGATAACGACTGGGTCGAGGTCTACAACACCAACGGCGCCTTGACGGCGCGGGCCGTGGTCTCGCAGCGCGTCAATCCCGGCATGATCATGATGTATCATGCCCAGGAGAAGATGGTGAACACGCCGGGCTCGGAAGTCACCAAGAAGCGCGGCGGCATCCACAACTCGGTGACCCGGGCGATCCTCAAGCCGACGCACATGATCGGCGGCTACGCCCAGCTCTCCTACGGCTTCAACTACTACGGCACGGTGGGCTCGAACCGCGACGAGTTCGTCATCGTTCGCAAGATGAAGACGGTCGATTGGATGCAGGAGCCGCTGGGCCGGGCGCAGGTCGACAGTCGGCCGACGCCAACTCCCCAGCCTATCGCGCAGGAGGCAGCGGAATGAAGATCAGAGCCCAGATCGCGATGGTCTTGAACCTCGACAAGTGCATCGGCTGCCACACCTGCTCGGTGACCTGCAAGAACGTGTGGACCAACCGCGAAGGCATGGAATACGCCTGGTTCAACAATGTCGAGACCAAGCCCGGCATCGGCTATCCCAAGGAGTGGGAGAACCAGAAGAAGTGGAACGGCGGCTGGACCCGCAAGTCGAACGGGCGGATCGAACCCCGGATCGGCGGCAAGTGGCGGGTGCTGGCGAAGATCTTCGCCAATCCCGACCTGCCCGAGATCGACGACTACTACGAGCCGTTCACCTTCGACTACGACCATCTGCAGTCGGCGCCGGAGATGCAGACGACGCCGACGGCACGGCCGCGCTCGCTGTTGACCGGCGAGCGGATGGAGAAGATCGAGTGGGGGCCGAACTGGGAGGAGATCCTGGGCGGCGAGTTCGCCAAGCGCTCGAAGGACGTCAATTTCGAGGGTGTCGAGAAGGAGATCTACAGCACCTTCGAGAACACCTTCATGATGTACCTGCCCAGGCTCTGCGAGCACTGCCTCAACCCGAGCTGCGTGGCAGCCTGCCCGTCCGAGGCCATCTACAAGCGGGCCGAGGACGGCGTCGTGCTGATCGACCAGGAGCGTTGCCGCGGCTGGCGGATGTGCGTCTCGGGCTGTCCGTACAAGAAAATCTACTACAACTGGACCTCGGGCAAATCCGAGAAGTGCATCTTCTGCTACCCCCGGATCGAGGCGGGCCAGCCTACCGTCTGCTCGGAGACCTGTGTCGGGCGCATTCGCTATCTTGGCGTCATCCTCTATGACGCCGACGGCATCGAGAAGGCAGCCGCCACCCAAAACGAGCAGGACCTCTACGAGGAACAGCTCAAGCTCTTTCTCGATCCGAGCGATCCGGCCGTCATCGAGCAGGCCCGCGCCGACGGCGTGCCCGAGGCGTGGCTCGAGGCGGCGCGCAAGTCGCCCATCTGGAAGATGGCGATGGACTGGAGGGTCGCCTTCCCCTTGCACCCCGAGTATCGGACCATGCCGATGGTCTGGTACGTGCCGCCGCTCTCGCCGATCCAGTCGGCGGCAGCCGCCGGCAAGATGGGCAGCGACGGCGACATGCCCGATGTGCGCTCGCTTGCGCATCCCGCTTCGCTACCTCGCCAATCTCTTGACCGCCGGCAAGGAGGAGCCGATCGCCACCGGCCTCGAGCGGATGCTGGCGATGCGCGCCTACATGCGGGCGAAGACCGTCGACGGGGTGATCGACGAGGCGATCGCGGCACGGGTCGGCCTCAAGGGCCAGGACATCGAGGAGATGTACCAGCTCATGGCGATCGCCAATTACGAGGACCGATTTGTCATTCCGACCTCGCACCGCGAGGTGACCCACGACGATCCCTACGAGCTGCGTGGCTCCTGCGGCTTCAGCTTCGGCAATGCGTGCTCGAGCGGGACCAGCGACGCCACGCTCTTCTTCGGCGCGCCCAGGCGCAAGCCGGCCAAGCCGCCCATGGAGGTCTCGTGATGGCCACAGCCACGCCTACAAGGCGCTCTCGGCGCTGCTCACCTATCCGACCGCTGATCTGCAGAATGCCAGCGGACGACATCCCGGCGGTGCTGCAGGACGAAGGCCTGGTCCCGGCGCACCCGTGCTGCGGCCGCTCTGGCCGCTGTCGACGAGATCGCCACGGCCGACCTCTACGATCTGCAGGAGCGCTACACCCTGCTCTTTGACCGTTCGCGCTCGCTGTCGCTGCATCTCTTCGAGCACGTTCACGGCGAGAGCCGCGATCGCGGTCAGGCAATGGTCGATCTGGCCGAGCACTACGACGCGCAGGGTTTCGTCATTGCCGCGAACGAGTTGCCCGACTTCCTGCCGCTGTTTCTCGAGTTTCTGAGCCAGATCGCGCGCGGCTGAGGCACACGAGCTGCTGCAGCAACCCTTGCCGATCCTGGAGGCGCTGGCCGAAAGGCTGCACGAGCGCCGCTCGAGCTATGCGGCCGTCTTCTCGTCCCTGGTCACCATCGCTGGCGGCAAGGGCGTGCCGGTGCCGCTCGGCACGTCTGGCGACGACGATCCCGACGACTTCGCGGCGCTGGACAAGGCTGGGAGGAGGCCGCCGTCAGCTTCGGCCCCGGCGACTGGGCCAATGGCGATGATGGCTGCGGCAAGGCCCGCCTCACCACCCGCATCCGTGCTGCGCTCCGCAGCGTCCACGCCCAACCCAACGATCCCGCCTGAGGGAGCCCGGCATGGCCATCTGGTACAACACCTTCTTCTTCGGCATTTACCCGTATATCGCGCTCGCCGTGATGATCCTGGGCTCGATCGTCCGCTACGACCGCGAGCCCTATTCCTGGCGTTCCGGCTCCAGCCAGATGCTGCGCAAGAAGCAGCTCTTCTGGGGCTCCAACCTCTTTCACATCGGCATCATCCTGCTGTTCTGTCGGTCACTTCATCGGCCTGTTGACGCCGCACTGGGCCTATGCCTGGCTGATCGACGCCTCGACCAAGCAGACCCTGGCCGTGACCGCGGGCGGCATCTTCGGTGCCATCTGCTTCGTCGGCCTCACCATGCTGCTGCACCGGCGGCTGACCGACCCGCGGATCAGGCTCACCAGCACGACAATGGACATCGCGATCCTGATGATCCTCTGGGTGCAGCTCTTCCTCGGGCTCGCCACCCTGCCGTTCTCGGTTCAGCACAGCGACGGCAGCACCATGCTGGTGCTCGCCGAATGGGCGCAGCGCATCCTCACCTTCCGGGGCGACGCGGCACCGCTGGTGGCCGGCACCGACTGGCCCTACCAGCTGCACATCATCCTGGGCCTGACGATCTTCCTGCTCTTCCCGTTCTCGCGGCTGGTGCACATCTGGAGCGTGCCGGTCCGCTATGTCTGGCGGCAGGGCTACCAGGTGGTGCGCGAGGGCCAGTCGCAGCCGAGGAGTGGCCCGGTCGGCACGCCCGGCCAGCGCCACGACAAGCTGCACCCGGCGGAGTAGGCGCCTTGGAAATCTTCAACCTGGAGGCCCGGCCCGGCTCTCGCCCGCCGGATCCGGTCATCGTCGACGGCGTCTTGATCAGCGAGGCGGCGATCGCGCGCGAGGCGCAGCATCACCCGGCCGACACCCCGGACGCCGCGCGTGAGGCCGCAGCGTCGGCACTCGTGGTGCGCCATCTGCTGCTCGCCGAGGCCGCGCGTTTGGCGATCGCCGCGGACCCGGAGACCGACGATGCCGGGCGGCGCGAGACCGAGGAGGAGGCGCTGATCTCGACGCTGCTGCGCCAGGAGGTGCGGGTGCCGAAGGCGGACGCGGTCGCGGCCAGGCGCTACTACACGGCCAACCGGCAGCGCTTCGCGACGCCGCCGCTGTTCGAGGCGCGCCATATCCTGTTCGCCGCCGATGCGCGGGCACCCGAGAGCTATGCCGCGGCCGTGGCCAAGGCCGAGGAGACGCTCAGGGTCCTCCGCCGCGAGCCCGATTCCTTCCCGGCGCTGGCCCGGGCGCTTTCCGCCTGCCCGTCGGCGAAGAACGGCGGCAATCTCGGCCAGGTGACGGCGGACCAGCTGACACCTGCCTTCGCCGAGGCGCTGGCGGGAGCGGTGCCCGGGCGCGTGCACGAGCGCCCTGTGACGACGCCCTACGGCGTGCACCTGATCTACCTGGAGCAGCGGATCGATGGCCGGCAGCTGCCGTTCGAGCTGGTCGAGGCGAGGATCAAGGACTTCCTCGAGGCGCGTGTCTGGCAACACGCGGTTCGCCAGTATGTGGGCATGCTGGTCGGCCGGGCGGCGGTGACGGGGGTGACGCTGGCCAGCGCCGACTCACCGCTGGTCCAATAGCCGAGGGGCGTCGCGTGCTCGGCAGGCTGGTGGAGGAGCTGACGGTGCCCGGCGTCGCCGAGGCGACGCTGATCGATGCCGGTGAGCTGGCGTTGCTCGCCAGGGTCGAGGTGGCGGCCGACGGCCTGGCCATGACGCCGGGCGAACTCGCCGCCTTTGTCGCCCGGCGCTGGCTGGCACTTGCCGACGACGAGGACTGGCTGCAGCTTTTGGCCGTCATGGGCCGCAGCGACCGGCCGGGCCTGGCCGGCCTGGTAACGATCCTCGAGCAGGCATTGGCCGAGCTCGACCGCAAGCAGGTGCGCCCCAACGCCTTGACGTAGCAGCACGACTCGGTGGGTCGTTGCCACGCCGCCGAGGGCCCGGCCTGCGAGCATGCGCGTCCCGGTCAGGCGGCGACGCGTATCTCGACGAAGGCCTGGGTTCGCGTCTCGTCGATATGGCGAAAGGCGGCGCGCAGCACGTCGGTCAGGTCCTGGCCATCATCGACCGTGGCGACCCAGGCGCGGCTGGCGGCGGCGATGCGCGTGAAGTCCGGCGAAGGTGAAAGGCCGGTGAGCGGCATGCGATTGGCGCGCGCGGCCTGGCCGTCGGGGTAGAGACCGAGCACCGACTGGCGGACCGCCCCCCATTCGGCGTTGTTGAGGACGATGACCAGGATCGGCAGGGCCAGCGCCTCGGCGATCTGGTGGCAGGCCACCGGGTTGGCGAAGATGTAGGAGCCGTCGCCCATCGTGGCGACGACCAGGCGTTCGCGATTGGCGAGCTGCATGCCGAGCCCGGCCGGGAACGACCAGCCGAGGCCGCCCGAGTGCGGCTCCTGGTACCAGCTGGCGGGTGAGCGCAGCCGCAGGGGTGCCATCGGGCAGCCGAGCTCGGAGAGGATGGTGGCCTCGCGCTCGCCGAGCGCCGCGGCGAGACAGTGGCTGACGAAGGCTTTGCTCGGCGGCGAGCCGCCGCCCCGCCCGGCCGACCGCACCGCCGCCTCGCGGATGGCGGCGCAGCGCGCGGTGATTCGGGCACGCCGTTTCGCCCGCGCTGCGGCGGTCTGCCCGTCGGCTCGCCGCCGCATCGCCGCGGCCAGCGTCAGCACGCCGTCCGCCGTTTCGCCGGCGATGGCGACGTCGGTCGCGAAATGGCGCACCGGGAAGCGGCTGTAGAGCGGGTCGGGGCCGAGCTGGACGACGCGGCAATCCGCCCTCGGGCGATGCAGATCGGGCGACCATGGCGCCAGCGAATCGATGACCAGGACGGCGTCGGCCTCGCCGAGCCACGGCTCGGGGTCGACGCCGGCGTTCATCGGATGGTCGCTGGCGAGCGCCAGGCGCACCGCCCAGTACTGGACGACCGGGATGCCCCATGTCAGCGGCGAGCTCGCCCAGCGCGGCGAAGGCGGCGGGCGATCCGGCGCCGCGCTGGGCGAAGATGACCGGCCGCTCGGCGCCGGCCAGGATGTCGGCTGCGGCCTCGATCGCCGCCGTGCTCGGCCCGGCCATGGCCGGGGTCATCAGCGGGCGCGCGTCGATGCCCGTGCCGGGGCAGGGCTCGCACAGCACCTCGCGCGGCAGGCTCAGATAGACGGGGCCCTTGGGCGTCGAATGGGCGATGGCGTGCGCCCGGTCGGCGAGCTCGATGACCTGCTCGGGATAGCGCAGCTCGTAGTCCCACTTGGTCGCCTCGCGCACCAGGGCCGCCTGGTCGCGCATCTCCTGGCCCCAGCCGATGGGCACCGTCCGGGCGCCGAAGCGGCCCTGCTCGGTGACCGGGGTGCGGCCGGAGAACAGCAGGATCGGCACGTGGTCGGTGGCGGCGTTGATGGCGCCGATGGCGCAGTTGGCGAGCCCCACATTGGTGTGCGCCATCACCGCCTGGGCCCGGCCGGTGGCGCAGAAATAGCCGTAGGCCATGCCCATGGCGGCGCTCTCGTGCGGCATCACCAGCGCCTCGGGCAGATCCAGGCCGCTTTCCGGCGCCGCCGCGAGCGCCTCGATCAGCGGCGGGAAATCGGTGCCAGCATTGGCGAAGACATAGTCGACGCCGAGCCGCTTCAGGCGGGCGAGCAGGACGGCAGCGGCGGTGGTTTCGGTCATCGGGCGAGCAGATGCGGCAGGGTGAGGGTCAGGGCCGGGATCGCCACCAGGAGGGCGACGCGGACGATCTCGATCGCGAAGAACGGAATGACGCCCGCGAAGATGTCACGCATCGAGACCTCGCTGGTCAGGCTCGAGATGATGAAGACGTTGAGGCCCACGGGTGGCGTGATGAGGCCGAGCTCGACCACGACGAGTGCCAGGATGCCGAACCAGAGCTTGAGGTCGCCCGTCGTCATGCCGAAGGCGGCGGTTTCCGCAGTGGCCCAGTCGCCGCCGTTGAGCTCGACCAGCACCGGCCAGAAGAACGGCACGACGACGAGGATCATGGACAGCGATTCCATGAAGAACCCGAGGATGATGAAGATCACCAGCATGGCGATCAGCACCAGCCACGGGTCGAGCCCGCTCGACGCCGCCCAGCCGGCGAGTGCCGCCGGCAGGTTGGTGCGGGCGAAGAAGCCCTTCAAGACCTCGGCGCCGAACAGGATGAAATAGATCATGCCGCTGGTGACGGCGGTATCGAGCAGTGCTTCCTTGAGGCCGGCCAGGTCCAGGCCGCGCTCGCCGAAGAGCCGCAGGGCGAAGCCGTAGACGAGGACGGCGAAGGCGCCGACGCCGGCCGCCGGCGTGGGCGTGAAGAGACCGAGGCCGAGGCCGACGATGATCGCCGAGAAGATGCCGAGGACAGGCAGCAGGCGGAGGATCGCGCGGCGGCGCTCCGCGGCAGGCATCGGCTCGCGCATTGGCATGCGCTCGGGGCTGACACGGCCGATGAGCGCGATCACGGTGATGAAGCCGAGCACGGCGATCACGCCCGGGACGATCGCTGCCTGGAAGGTCTCGATGATCGACGCCTCGACGATGATCGCATAGATCACCAGCGCCACCGAGGGCGGGATCAGGATACCGAGCGTGCCGCCGGCGGCGAGCGTGCCCGTGGCCAGGCGCGGGTCGTAGTTGAGCCGGCGCAGCTCCGGCAGCGCCACCCGGCCCATCGTCGATGCGGTGGCGAGCGACGAGCCGCAGACCGCACCGAAACCGGCGCAGGCGCCGACCGCGGCCATGGCGACGCCGCCGCGCAGCCGGCCCAAGATGGCGTTCATGCCTTGGAAGAGGTCGCGGCTCAGCTCGGCGCGGGCGGCGAGGAAGCCCATGAGGACGAACAGCGGCACCACCGATAGCTCGTAGCTGGCGACGTTGCTCCAGATCAGGGTCTTGAACTGCCGGAGATAGGGCTCGAAGCGGAGGAACGGGGCGACGATCGAGAGCGCGTAGTTGCCGGCGATGCCGACCAGGATCATGGCGAGGCCGACCGGCACCCGCCAAGCGATGGCGGCGAAGAGACAGACGAGCCCGATAATGCCGATGAGCTCGCGCTCGCCCATCAGCTGCGGCCGTGGCGCAGCGACGCGCGGAGCTGCTCTGCAGCGACCAGCGCCCAGAGGCCGAGCGACACGAGACCCGGCAGGTAGAACGGCCATTCGGGCCAGTTCAGCACCGGCGAGACCAGCCCGCCGGTCCGGGTCTCGGCCATGCCGAAGATCATCCAGTAGCCGAGGAAGAGGGCCAGCAGGGTCATCAAGAGGTAGATGACGCGCTCGATCGCCCGGATGGTCCTGGGCCTCAGCCGCTCGGTGAACACGTCGACCGCGACATGGCCGCGGCGGAGCTGGCAGTAGGGGAGCATCATCAGCGCGGCGGCGCTGACGAAGAGGCGCACGAGGTCCTCGTAGCCGGAAATGATGCCGAGGCTGCCGGGGGCGATCCGATCGACGATGTAGAGGCCGACATTCGCCGCCGTGACGAGCATGATCGCGAGCAGCACGAGGCCGCCCGCGATCGCCCAATGTTCGACGACGCGATTGAGCACCGCCCGGCGTTTCCGCTCAGTTCGAATACTTGGCGACGGCTTCCTTGGCGGCGGCGACCAGGGCGGCGCCATCGAGGCCCTGGGCCGTGGCCTCCTCGATCCAGCGCGCCTCGACCGCCTCGGCCTTGACGTCGAACTCGGCCTGGGCCTCGGGCGACAGCTCGATGATCTCGTTGCCGGCGGCGACCGTGGCATCGAAGCCCGGCTGCTCGACCTCGTCCCAGACGCGGCCGTATCTGCTGCGCGATGTTGGCGCCCGAATGTGCGTCGATGATCGCCTTGAGATCATCGGGCAGGCTATCGTAGCGCTCCTTGTTCATCGTGAAGATGAAGACCGAGGTGCCGAACCGCTTGCCGTCCTGGCCGACCGTGACCGAGTTCGACCAGCTCGTGCACCTTCAGCGGCAGCGAGATCTCGAACGGGATCAAGGCGCCGTCGACGGCACCCCTCGAGAGGGCCTGTGGCAGGTCGGGCACCGGCATGCCGACGGGCTCGGCGCCCCACTCCTCGATCAGCATGGCGCCGGAGCGCGAGGGAATGCGCAGCTTCATGCCCTGCACGTCGGCGAGGCTGTGCACCGGGGTCGAGACCATGTTCAGGGCCTGGCCGGCATGGCTGTAGATGAGGATCGGGTGGGTGTCGGCGAAGTCCTCGGCGACCAGTGGCATGACATCCTGGATGGCCTGCGAAGTGGCCTCCGCACTGCCGCGATGGACCGTCGGCAGCTCGAACACCTCGGTGCGGGGGAAGGCACCGGGGGTGTAGCCGAGCAGTGTCCAGACCATGTCGGCGACGCCGTCGCGGGCCTGGGCGTAGAGCTCGGGCGGGCGGCCGCCGAGCGACATCGAGGGAAAGATCTCGATGGCGATCCGGCCGTCCGAGGCCTGCTCGACGCTCTCGGCCCATGGCTCGAGGAAAGCCGCCTGGGTCGGCGCGGTCGGGCCGATGAAGTGGTGGATCGTCAGCGTCACCTCTTGCGCCGCCGCAGCGGACGCGACGAGCGCGCTCAAGGTGGCTGCGCTCAACAGGCCCAGTCTGCTTGCCATCGTCTTGTCTCCCGATCTGTCGCTCTTCTCCGGCCGGACATCCGGCCACGGCACATGCCGAGCTTGCTCCGATAGTGGCAAAGAGCGCGGCCGCCCGCCAATCACGGTTTTGCCGGCTTCCATAACTCTTCGGTCATGAAGCGTCAGCCGGCAAGGCCGCCGCCAGGCTCGCGGTGAGCGCGCGAGCGGTGCGCATGAAGCGGCGGACGAGCGGCGTCGGCACGTCGTCGGCGCGGGTGGTGAAGCCGACTGGGCCGGCCGTGCCGGTGGTGTCGACCGGCAGCTCGCTCAGCCTGCCTGCCTCGATATCGAGGGCGGCGACGCCGCGCGAGATGATCCAGACGGCATCGGTGGTCGCGGCGTAGATACGGCCGAAAGCGGCCGAGACGGTCTCGATCCGGTCGGGCAGCGGGCCGACGCCATGGGCGAGCAGCAGCCGGTCGACCAGCGGCCGGATGATGTCCTCGACGGTCGGCAGCAGCACGGGGAAGTCGCGGATCAGGCGGAGCGTGAACGGCCGCCGCGCCAGCAGCGAATGGCCGGGACGGACCAGGATCGAGACTTCCTCGGCGTAGAGCTGCTCGAAGGCGAGCCCGGTCATGGCGCTCGGCGCGGCCAGCCTGCCGACGACGAGGTCGAGGTCATGGGCGCGCAGCCGCTCGAGCAGGTAGCGGTTGGGACCGCTGAGCAGACGGACCGTGAACCCGTGGTGCTCGGCCTTGAACTGGCGGACCGCCTCGGGCATCACCCGGGCCGCCACGGTCGGCAGGGCACCGATGCGGATCTCGGTCTCGCCCCTGAGCCAGCCCTCGGCGACGCTCTCCAGGCCCTGCTGCAGCGCCACGACGCTGGTCGAGGCGTAGTGCAGGAAGGTCTCGCCCACTGGCGACAGCCGCACGCCCTTGCTGCTGCGATCGAACAGCCGGGCGCCGACCAGGAGCTCGAGCTCCTTCAGGCTCTTCGAGACCGCGGGCTGGGTGATCGCCAGCTTCTCGGCGGCACGGCCGACATGGCCCTGCCGCGCCACCTCGAGAAAGCAGGTGAGGTGACGGAACTTGATTCCCGGGTTGAGCAGCGGCGGCACTCCCTTGGCGACGGCGATCATGCCTTGACGGTTATGAACTTTGTATAACTCGGAACTTCCGCGCCTGGCAGATCCGCGCGATCATCGAGTTTCTTGTGGGGAGGCCCAAGTCGGCAAGCGATGAGCAAGAGCGACATCAAAGCCATCAGGATCGGCGACGGGCCGACGCTGCACGTCCGACAGAGCGGGCGTGCGGACGCCCCCGTTCTCGTCCTCGTCAACTCGCTCGGTAGCGACTACCGCATCTGGGACGGCATGCTGCCGCATCTCGAGCAGCGCTTCGGGGTCGTCCGCTACGACAAGCGTGGTCACGGGCTGAGCGACACGCCGGCCGGCCCCTACGCGATCGCCGGCCTCGCCGATGATCTCGCCGGCCTGCTCGACGCGCTGGAGGTGAAAGCCGCCATCGTCGTCGGCATCTCCATCGGCGGGATGATCGCCCAGTCGCTCGTGGCGTCGCGGCCGGATCTCGTCCGGGCACTGGTGCTGCTCGATACCGGCCATCGGATCGGCAGCCCGGAAAGCTGGGACGAGCGGATCGCCGCCATCCGGCGGGGCGGCATCGAGGCGGTGGCGGATGCGGTGCTCGAGCGCTGGCTGCCGCAAGCCTATCGGCAGGCGCGGCCGGCGGAGCTGCGGGTCTGGCGCAACATGCTGACCCGCACGCCGGTCGACGGGTTATCTCGGCTGCTGCGCCGCGATCCGCGACGCCGATCTCACGGCGTCGACCAGGGCCATCGACCGGCCGACCCTCTGCCTCGTCGGTGATCAGGACCTGGCGTCGCCGCCGGCGCTGGTCGAGGAGCTGGCCGGGCTGATCGAAGGGGCCCGCTTCGCGACCTTGCCGGGCTCCGGCCATTTGCCGTGCATCGACCAGCCGGAGCTGGTGGCCAGGCTGACGCTCCGCTTTCTCGAGGATCAAGGGCTTGGCTGAGGACCGCTTCACCACCGGCATGGCGGTGCGCCGCGAGGTGCTCGGCAACGGCCATGTCGAGCGCGCCGAGGCCGCCAAGACCGGCTTTGATGCGGATTTCCAGCGCTTCATCACCGAGCAGGCCTGGGGCACGGTCTGGGCGCGGCCGGCCCTCGACCGCCGCACGCGGTCGATGCTCGTGATCGCCATGTTGGCGGCGCTCGGCCACGAGGAGGAGCTGGCCATGCACATCCGGGCCACCCGCAACACCGGGGCGATGCCCGAGGACGTGCGCGAGGTGCTCTTGATGGTGGCGGTCTATGCGGGTGTCCCGGCTGCGAACACGGCCTTTCGGATCGCCAAGCAGGTGCTCGCCGAGGCGCCGTCGGGAAAGGAGTGAGGCATGGCCGAAACCAGGAATGACGCATGGCGGGACGAGTTCCTGCCGCGCGACCGCAGCGTTCATCCGCCGGCCCTGGCGCCGGGCTACAAGACGAGCGTCCTCAGAGCCCCGCGCCAGGCGCTGATCTCGCTGCAGCAGACCTTGTCAGAGATCACCGGCCCGCTGTTCGGGCCCGATGACCTGGACCCGCTGGACAGCGACCTGATCGCCAATGCGGCGGTCGAGGGTGATCCGATCGGCGAGCGGCTGATCCTCCACGGCCGGGTGATCGACGAGAACGGCCGGCCCGTGCCGCACACATTGGTCGAGATCTGGCAGTGCAATGCCGCTGGGCGCTATCGGCACGTCAATGACGGCTACATGGCGCCCATCGATCAGAATTTCGGCGGCTGCGGACGCTGCCTCACCGACGCTGCCGGCTACTACTGCTTCCGCACGATCCGCCCTGGGCCCTATCCCTGGCGCAACCGAGCGAACGATTGGCGGCCGGCGCATGTCCACTACTCGCTGTTCGGCCCCGCTTTCGCGACCCGGCTGATCACCCAGATGTATTTCGAGGGCGACCCGCTGATTCCGCACTGCCCGATCCTCGGCAGCGTCGGCGATCAGAGTGCCGTCGACCGGCTCACGGCAAGGCTCGACATGACGGCGAGCGTGCCCTTCGACTGCCTCGCCTATCGCTTCGACATCGTCCTGCGCGGCCGGCGGCAGACGCTCTTCGAGAACCGGCTGGAGGGGGGCTGAGCAATGACCCAGGGACGGCTTCCCGAAACGGCCTCGCAGACGGCGGGGCCCTTTCTTCACATCGGCCTCTACCCATCGGCCGCCGGCCTCAACATGCGCACCCAGGAGCGGCCCAACGTCGTCGCCGGCCCGGGCGTGGCCGGCGAGCGCATCCGCATCGAGGGGCTGATCCTCGACGGCACCGGCGCGCCCATCAAGGATGCGATGATCGAGCTTTGGCAGGCCAACGGCCATGGCCGCTACGATCACCCGGCCGATACCCAGGACAAGCCGCTCGACGACGGCTTTCGCGGCTGGGGCAGGGCGGTCACGGACTTCAGCACCGGCCTCTGGTGGTTCGAGACGATCAAGCCCGGCCGGGTGCCCGGCCGCCACGGCCAGCCGGCGATGGCGCCGCATGTCAGCCTCTGGATCGCCGCGCGCGGCGTCAATATCGGGCTGCATACCCGGCTCTATTTCGCCGACGAGGGCGCCGCCAACGCCGAGGACCCGGTGCTGCGGATGATCGAGCACGAGGCGCGTCGCCGCACCCTGATCGCCGATCGAGACGAGAAGGGCGGCGAGACCGTCTACCGGCTCGACATCCGCCTGCAAGGCGACGGCGAGACGGTGTTCTTCGATGTCTAGCACCGCCGCTCATCCCGACGGCTGAGATCATGCTCGACGCGCTGCTCCGCGACCCGGAGATAGAGGCCCTCGTCGACGACGCGGCGTTGCTCCGTGCGATGGTCGATGTCGAGCTGGCGCTCGTCCGCGTGCAGGCGCGGCTCGGCGTCATCGAGGCCGGGGCGGTGCCGCTGCTCGAAGCCGGGCTCGATGGCTTCGTCGCCGATCTCGCGGGCATCGACCGCGGCCTGCGGCGGTCGGCGGTGCCGGTCCCGGCCTTGCTCGAGGCGTTGCGCGCGAGGGTGGGCGCCGCGCTCGGCTCGAGCCTGCACTACGGCGCCACATCGCAGGACATCGTCGACACGGCGCTGGTCCTCCAGCTGCGTCGGGCGCTCGACCTTTTCGAGCAGCGGCTGCGGTCGACGATCGAGGCGCTGATCACGCTCGCCCAGGCGCACCAGCAGACGGTGATGGTCGCCCGCACCCGCTTCCAGCCGGCGCTGCCGACCACCTTCGGGCTCAAGGTCGCGGGCTGGCTCGATCCGCTGGCGCGGCACCTCGAGCGCCTGGCCCAGCTGCGGCCGCGGCTCCTGGTGGTCCAGCTCGGCGGTGCCGCCGGCACGCTCGCCGCCCTCGGCGACCGGGGACTCGCGGTGCTGCAGGCGCTCGCCGACGAGCTGTCGCTCGCCTGCCCGGCCGCCCCCTGGCACAGCGGTCGCGACAGCATGGTCGAGCTCGCTTCCTGGCTGACCCTGGTCACGGGCTCGCTCGGCAAGCTCGGCGGCGACGTGCTGCTGCTGACCCAGCACGAGGTGGGCGAGGTGCGCGAGACCGGTGGTGGCAGCTCCTCGACCATGCCGCAGAAGAGCAACCCGATCCGGTCCGAGGCGCTGGTCACGCTGGCCCGGCACAACGCCTCGGCACTTTCCGGCATGGCCCAGGCACAGCTGCACCTGCACGAGCGGGACGGCAGCGCCTGGCAGCTCGAATGGCTGACCCTGCCGCCCATGCTGGGCGCAACGGGTGCGTCGCTTGGCCCTGGCCGACGACCTGCTTGAGCACGCTCGACGTCGATCCGGTGCGGATGCGGCTCAACATCGACGCCGGCAACGGGCTGATCCTCGCCGAGGGGCTGACCTTCGCGCTGGCCGGGCACATGCCCCGCGACGCCGCCGAGCGCCTCGTTAGCGAGGCCTGCCGCGCGGCCCAGGGCGAGCGCCGGCACCTCGTCGACGTGCTTCGCGAGCGGGTCGAGCTGCCACTCGACTGGGACGAGCTGGCCGAGCCCAGCCGCCATCTCGGTGCCGCCGCCGCGCTGCAGGCACGGATCATCGCCGCCGCCGGCGCAGCGCTCGCGGCATCGCGGAGCGCGTGCGATGCCGGCTGAGCGGCGCACCCAGGTGGCGATCATCGGCGGCGGCCCGGCCGGGCTGCTGCTCTCGCAGCTCCTGGACCGCGCCGGCATTGCCTCGGTGATTCTGGAGCGTCGCTCGCGCGACTACGTCCTCGGACGCATCCGCGCCGGCGTGCTCGAGCAGGGCTTGACCGACCTGCTCCGCCGCGCTGGCGTGGCCGAGCGGATGGACCGGGAGGGGCGGAGCCACGAAGGCGTCAACATCGCGTTTGCCGGTGACCTGCACCGTATCGACCTCGCCGGGCTCACCGGCGGCAAGACCGTCATGGTCTACGGCCAGACCGAGGTGACCCGAGATCTCTACGCCGCCCGCGACGCCATGGACGGCGCGATCGTCGACGAGGCGCTCGACGTCGCGCTGCACGATATCGACGGCGAGGCGCCCTCCGTCACCTGGCGAAAGGACGGCCAAACCCACCGCCTGGCCTGCGACTTCATCGCCGGCTGCGACGGGTTCCACGGTGTGAGCCGCCGGAGCATTCCGGCCGAGCGCCTCGCCACCTACGAGAAGGTCTACCCCTTCGGCTGGCTCGGCGTGCTCGCCGAGACGCCGCCGGTGAACGACGAGCTGATCTACGTCCACCATGAGGACGGCTTCGCCCTCTGCTCGATGCGCTCGCCGAAGCGCTCCCGCTACTACGTGCAATGTGCCGCCGACGAGCGTCCCGAGGACTGGCCGGACGAGCGTTTCTGGATGGTCCTGAAGAGCCGGCTGCCGGCAGCGGTCGCCCGGAACCTCGTGACCGGCCCGTCGCATCGAGAAGAGCCTGGCGCGGCTGCGCAGCTTCGTCACCGAGCCGATGCGGCATGGCCGGCTGTTCCTGGCCGGCGACGCCGCGCACATCGTGCCGCCCACCGGCGCCAAGGGGCTGAACCTGGCGGCCTCCGATATCCACTACCTCTCCTGTGCGCTGATCGACTTCTACCGCGCGGGCGACGCGGCCGGGCTGGAGCACTATTCCCAGCGCTCGCTCGCCCGGATCTGGAAGGCTGAGCGGTTCTCGTGGTGGATGACCGGCCTGCTGCACCGTTTTCCCGAGGCGAGCGCCTTCGATGCGCGGATCCGGCGGGCCGAGCTCGACTACGTCCTGGGGTCGCGGGCGGCGATGACGGCGCTCGCCGAGAACTATGTCGGGCTGCCCTACGACTGACGCGCCGGCAGCATGTTGCGGCCCGCATCACCACGGAGGAACGAATGAGCAAGCCGCCTTTCCGCGCTGACCATGTCGGCAGCCTGCTGCGGCCGCAGCGCCTGCTCGAGATGCGCGACCGCTTCTTCGCGGGCGAGGCCGGCCGCGACGAGCTGCGCGCCGTCGAGGATGCCTGCATCGCCGATGCGGTCACCAGGCAGGAGGCCGTGGGCCTCTTGGGCATCACCGACGGCGAGTTCCGCCGTACCTATTTCCACGTCGATTTCCTGGAGCAGCTCGACGGCGTGGTCGTCGAGGAGGGCAACTTCGTCGCCGCCTTCCGCAAGGACGACGGCGGCGAGGTGGGCTTCAAGCCGCCGACCATGAAGGTCGAGGGCAAGATCCGCCACAGCCGGTCCATCCAGGGTGCGGATTTCGACTTCCTGAAGCGCCACGTCCGGGCGACGCCCAAGGTCGCCATCCCGTCGCCGTCGATGCTGCACTTCCGCGGCGGGCGGCAGGCCATCGCCCAGGACGTCTACCCGGACATGGACGGCTTCTTCGCCGATCTCGCCGCCGCCTACCGGGCGGAGCTCGCCGATCTGGCATCCCGCGGCTGTCGCTACGTCCAGCTCGACGACACCAACCTGGCCTATCTCTGCGACGACACCATCCGTGCGGCGACCAGGGCTCGCGGCGAGGATCCGGACGCGCTCCCCAGGCTCTATTGCCGGCTGATCAACGAGTTGATCAGGGGCCTGCCGGACGACATGGCGGTCACCATCCATCTCTGCCGCGGCAACTACCGCAGCGCCTGGGTGGCGCAGGGCGGCTACGAGCCGGTGGCCGAGATTCTCTTCAACGAGCTCGCCGTCGACGGCTACTTCCTCGAATACGATGACGCCCGCTCCGGCGATTTCGCGCCCCTGCGCTTCGTGCCCGAGGGCAAGTCGGTAGTGCTGGGCCTCATGACCAGCAAGAAGGCCGATCTCGAGAGCAAGGACGTCCTTCGCCGCCGGGTCGAGGAGGCGGCGAAGCTGGTGCCGCTCGACCAACTCGCCCTCAGCCCGCAATGCGGCTTCTCCTCCACGGTCCACGGCAACGAGCTCACCGAGGACGATCAGTGGCGCAAGCTCGAGCGGCTGGTCGAGACGGCCGACTCGATCTGGCCGGGCTGGCGGCAAGGCTGAGACGCCCCACATCGGCCGGGCGGCGCCACGCGGCCTCCGCTCGGCACCGCGAGCTTTCTGCTTGGCGTGGCGGCGACGCCAGGTCGGGCAGCGTCCCTCACAGGCACTCACCGCCGTCGACAACGAAGGCGTGGCCGGTCATGAAGGAGGATCGGTCGGAGGCCAGAAAGACGATGGCGTCGGCGATCTCGTCGACGGTGCCGAACCGGCCCATCGGGATCGCGGTGGCGACATAGGCTTCGAGCTTGTCGCGGCCGCCCATCTGGACCTCGAAGCCGCGGTTGAAGGGCGTGTCGATGAAGCCCGGGCAGAGCGCGTTGAAGCGGATGTTCTCGCGCGCGTAGTCCGCCGCGATCTGCCGCGTCATCGCCAGCACCGCGTGCTTGGTGGTGGTGTAGGCGATCATCTCGCGGTCGTGCTGCACGGCCGAGTTCGAGGCGGTGATGATGACGCTGCCGCCGCCCTGGCGGCGCATCGGGGCGATCGCCGCCTGCGCCGCCACGAAATGGGCGCGAACATTGAGCTGCCACGACGCATCCATGTCCGCGACCGACACCTGCTCGAGCTTGCCCTCGATCTGGATGCCGGCGTGGGAATGCGAGGATGTCGAGCCGCCCGTGCCGCTCGGCCGTGGCGGTGATCGCGTCCTGAAGGGCCGTGTCGTCGGTGACGTCGAGGCTCATCGCCGCCGCCTGCTTGCCGTTGCGGCGGATGCTATCGGCCACGGCTTCGGCGCCGGCGCCGTTCCGGTCGGTGACGACGACGAAGGCGCCTTCGCGCGCCAGTGCCATGGCACCAGCCGCACCGATCCCCGATGCGGCACCGGTGACGAACGCGACCCTGTTCTCGAGCAGCATCGTAGCCTCCTCGTTCTTGCCCGGCCGTCAGCGGCGCTGGCCGCGCCGCTGCCCGTGCCGCTGGATGAGTTGGGCGATGATCAGCAGGACCAGCGAGGCGAGCATCACCATCGTGCCGATCGCGTTGATCTCGGGCGTCACGCCGCGGCGGATCGACGAGAAGATGTAGATGGGCAGCGTCGTCTCGGAACCGGCGACGAAGAAGGCGATGATGAAATCGTCGAAGCTGAAGGTGAAGCTCAAGAGGAAGCCGGCGAGGATGGCCGGTGCGATCAGCGGCAGCGTCACCTGGCGGAAGGTGCCGAACGGCGTGGCGTAGAGATCGGCCGAGGCTTCGGTCAATGCCGTCTCGAGCGTCGCGAGCCTCGCCCTGACGATGATGATGACCAGCGCCATGGTGAACATGGTGTGGGCCGCGATCAGCGAGCCGATACCCATCGAGAGCGACGGCGGCTCGCTGCCTTCGGGCACCAGCGAGGCCAGCCAGGGATTGATCTGGTCGAACAGCGTCACCAGCGCGATCAGCGTGGCGATGCCGATGACGATGCCCGGGATCATCACGGCGATGTAGATGATGGCATCGAAGAGCGCCCGTGCGGGGCCGCGAATGCCCTGCAGGCCGACGGCGGCGAGCGTGCCGAGGATGCTGGCGAGCGCGGCCGAGACGAAGGCCACGATCAGGCTGGTCTCGAGCGCGTCCATGACGAAAGGGTTGCTGCAGCGCGCGGCCGTACCACTTGATCGAGAAGCCCTGCAGCTGGCTGGCGTTTCGCCCGGCGCTGAAGCTGAAGAGCGCGATGATCGCGATCGGCGCGTAGAGGAAGAGATAGACGCAGGCTGCATAGATCTGCATGGCGCAGCCCTCACATGATCGAGACGTCGTCGCGCCGGGCGTTCAGCCGGCCGATCAGGCGCATGTAGACCGTCACCGTCAGCAGCATGATGGCGATGAGCGTGACGGCGACGGCCGAGCCGAAGGCCCAGTTGCGCGACTGCAGGAAGAGGTCGACGAGCGCGTTGCCGACGAAGAACACCTTGCCGCCGCCGAGCAGGGCGGGGATCAGGAACTCGCCCATCAAGCAGGATGAAGACCAGCATGCAGCCCGTGGCGACGCCCGGGATCGACAGCGGCAGCGTGACCTGACGGAACGTGGCGAACGGGCGGGCGCCGAGGTCGGCCGAGGCCTCGAGCAGGCGCTTGTCGAGCCGGTCGAGGCTGACATAGATCGGGAAGACCATGAGCGGCAGGTAGCCGTAGACGATGCCGATCAGCACGGCGAAGGGCGTGTAGATCAGCCGGACACCCTCGATGCCGATGGCCTCGAGCAAGGCCGGTATGCCGCTGGCCGCCGAGGATGAAGATCCAGGCGTAGCTGCGGATCAGGATGCTGGTCCAGAACGGCACGATGACCAGCACCAGGAGGATGGTCTTCCACTTCGGATCGGTGCGCACCGCCAGGTGGTAGGCCAGCGGGTAGGCGATCAGCATGCGCGGCGAGCGTGCCGAGCGGCGCCAGGATCAGCGTGTTCTTGAATGCGGCCAGACGCGCCGGCAGGTTGGCGTACTGCTCGAGGGTGAAGGCCGGGACGTAGCCGCCGGCCGGGGCCCGCTCGCCGAAGCTGAAGACGAGGACGACGCTGAGCGGCAGGACCAGCATCACCAGGAACCATGCCGCGGCGGGGGCGACGAGCAGCCAGTTGCGCTGGCGCTGGGTCATCGGCTCGCCGCCCCCCGGTCGCCGGTCAGGCCGACTTGAACCGTGCCAACAGCTCGGCGCGGTTCGGGTCGGTCAGCGTCGCCGCCGCGCCGAACTCCAAGGCGTCGAGCAGGTCCTGCGCCGGGTAGAGGATCGGATCCTCGAGAATCTCCGGCGGCAGCAGCGCGTTGGTCCGGCTGTCGGCCACCGGGTAGCCGTGCACCAGCACCTCGCGCGCGTTCACCTCGGGATCGAGCATGAAGTTGATCAGCGCGTAGGCCGCCTCGGGGTGCGGCGCACCCTTGGGGATGGCGTAGTAGTCGCTCCAGATCTCGCCGCCCTCGCGGCCCAGCACGAACGCGATCTCCGGCATGTCGGTGTTGAGCTGCTTGCCGTCGCCGGTCCAGCACATGGTGAGCCAGGCGTCGCCGCTGCGCATCGCCGGCTGGTAGTCCGAGGAGATGGCGAAGAGATGCGGCTTGACCTCGATCAGCAGCCGCTCGGCGTCGGCGAGCTCGGCCGGGTCGACCGAGTTGAACGAATAGCCGAAATACTTGAGCGCGTTGCCGATCGTCGTCAGCTGGTAGTCATGCACCATGGTCCGGCCGGAGAAGTCGTCCATGGTGCGGTCGAAGAAGTCCTTCCAGCTGGTGAGCGGCGTGCCGCCATCGTGCGACGTGTTCACCGCAAAGCCGGTGGTGCCCCAGTTCTTCGGCACGGCGTAGAGCACGCCATCGACGGTGCCGGCATCGGAGAAGCGGGGATCGAAGGCGCTGGCCTCATAGTTGGGCAGCTTCGAGGTGTCGAGCGGCTCGATCAGGCCCTCGGAGACATAGGTGGTGATGGTGTAGTTGGTGGGCACGAAGACGTCCCAGCCGCTGCCGCCGGCCTGCAGCTTGGCCAGCATCTCCTCGTTCGAGCCGAAGACGTTGACCTGGACGAAGGCGCCCAGCTGATCGGTGAACAGCTCGAAGTTCGCGGGATCGTGGTAGTTGGGCCAGGTCGCCAGCACGACACGGTCGCCGATTTCGCCTGACGCCCAGGCGCGGTGCGGCCTGAGCCCGGGCATGGCGGTGCCGAGCACGGCGGCGGCGGTGCCGAGGCCCGTGACGCCGAGGAAGTGCCGGCGGCTGACCGAGCCCTTCTGGTAGCGGCGAAGCTCCGCCATGAATTGCCGCTTCGAGATAAAGCCGCTGTCGCTCATGTCTCTCACTCCTTGTTGCTCTTGGTCGATCTCGTTCAGTCCCGCTCGAGCACGCGCGCGGAGTCCCTGCTCCAGCTGACGAAGGCCTTGTCGCCCGTGGCGAAGCCCCGGTCGTCGAGCTCCATTTGGCGCGGGGCCAGGACGATGAGGCTGCCCAGTGCTGGATGGCGCACCAGATACTCGGTGTGCTCGCCGAGGAAGATCCGGTTGTGGACGACGACCTCGAGGCTGCCGGGCGTCGCCTCGCGGCTCATGCGGATCTGCTCGGGCCGGATGCTCAGGCAGCCGTCCATGCCGGCGCCGAGCCCTGTGCCAAGGCGGCCGTCGAGCCGGTGACCGCCCGCGAGCACGAGGCTCGCCCAGCCGTTGTCCACAGCTGCGATCCGGCCGTCGAGGAAGTTCGAGGTGCCGACGAAGTCCGCGACGTAGCGGGAGGCGGGGTGGTCGTAGAGCTCTTGCGGCGTGCCGATCTGGACGATGCGCCCGGCGCGCATGACGCAGACCCGGTCGCTGAGCGACAGTGCCTCCTCCTGGTCGTGGGTGACGAGGACGAAGGTGATGCCGAGCTGGCGCTGCAGGTCCTGCAGCTCGATCTGCATCTCCTTGCGCAGCTTGCGGTCGAGCGCGGCCAGCGGCTCGTCGAGCAGCAGCAGCTTCGGCTCGTTGATGATGGCCCGGGCGAGCGCCACGCGCTGCTGCTGGCCGCCTGACATCTCGGACGGCATCCGCTGCTCGAAGCCCGAAAGCCTGACGGTCTCGAGCGCGCGGCCGACCCGCTCCGCGATGACGCTGCGGCTCAGCCGTGGCCGCCGCTGGCGCAGCCCGTAGCCGATATTGTCAGCGACGTTGAGATGCGGGAACAGCGCGTAGCTCTGGAACACCATGTTGACCGGTCGGCGGTAGGGCTCGAGACGGTTCACGACCTCGCCGTCGATCAGCACCTCGCCGGCGGTCGGCGTCTCGAACCCCGCGAGCATGCGCAGCGCCGTGGTCTTGCCGCAGCCGGAGGGGCCGAGAAACGAGAGGAACTCGCCGGCCGCGATCTCGAGGTTCAGATCCCGCGCTGCCAGCACGTCGCCGAAGGCTTTCGATACCCCGCGCAGCTCGGCGACTGCCGGGCTCTCTGGCGCCCGCTCGTCGGTGACATAGTCCGTCCGGGCCGCGGCCGAGGCCATAACCATCCTTTGGCGTCATATTGCGTGATCGAGGCTAGCGAAGGAAATCCTGCCCCGTTTGTAAATATGCACTTTATGATAGGCAGCGTGCTCGAGAGCGATCCCCCAGGAGGGCAGCTGCATGGCTTGGTACGGTGCCGGGGGGCGGATCATCGAGGCGATCGGCACCGGCCGATTCGCCGAAACCCTGGCCGAGGGCCTGCGCGAGATCGCGCCCTACGAATTCACCGTGATCTTCGGCTATGTCGGCTCGGCGCGGCCGCTGGCGCTCTACGACGATTTTCCGGACGACCGACGCCGCCTGCATGTGGAGGAGTATCAAGCCGGGCCTTATCTGCTCGATCCCTTCTTTCTCGCCAGCCTGGAGCTGAACGAGCCGGGCTTGTGGCGGCTCAGCGAGATCGCCCCCGATCGCTTCTACCAGGGCGAGTACTACCGCAACTACTACGGCCAGACCGGCCTCGCCGAGGAGGTCGGCTACCTGATCGCGGTCAACCGGAAGCTCTCGATCGTCGTCTCGTTGATGCGCAAGGAGAGGCGCTTCACCAGTGCCGAGATCCGGGCGCTCAAGGGCGTCTGGCCAATCGTCGACGCCGCCTGCCGGAAGAGCTGGCAGGACGTCGCCCTCGACGAGGCGAGTCATGCCCCCTTGATCGAGGAGCGGATCGAGCAGGCGTTCAGGAGCATCGGCGAAGGCATCCTCTCGCCGCGCGAGCGCCAGGTGGTGGAGCTGACGCTGCGCGGCCATTCCGCCGACGCCATCGGCGGCAAGCTCGGCATCGCACCGGGCACGGTCCGGATTCACCGAAGGAACATCTATTCGAAGCTGCGCATCAGCTCCCAAGGCGAGCTGTTCTCGGCGTTCATCAAGGCAATGCTCGAGGTCGGGGCGGAAGGCCGCTGACACGCTGCGTGCTGCCGATGCAAAGGGGTCATCGCCGCGGCCTGCAGCGTTATTGAAGCGGGCTGAAAACTCCTGGCGAGCCGGTTGGGCTGTTGAGCTATACGAGCCGTAAGCGGTGGTTGCGCCGGCCGACCGTTCGTGGCCTCTGCCGATCGTGCCATCGAGTGCCCCGTGGCCCTCGTGCCTGAGCGACTCGCGACTGAACCCGGAGGACCCAATGACCAACATATCCTACCAGCTCTACTCGTCGCGACATGCCACCCATCTCGGCGAGGTGCTGACCTTGCTGTCGCAGCTCGGCTACAAGCTGGTCGAGGGCTACGGTGCGCTCTTCGCGGACGATGCCGAGCTCGCTCGGCTGCAGGCACAGCTGGACGCCACCGGCCTCAGCATGCCGACCGGCCATTTCGGCATCGAGATGCTGGCGAGCGAGCCGGATCGCGTCTTGACGATCGCCAAGTCGCTCGGCGTCCGGACGATCTACTGTCCATTCCTCAGCATGGCCCAACGGCCCGAGACCGGCGCCGGCTACGAGGCGTTCGGCAAGCAGCTCCAGGCCATGTCGGCACCGTTCCGTGAGGCGGGGCTCGGATTTGGCTGGCACAACCACGATTTCGAGCTTCGCACCCTTGCCGACGGTGCCGTGCCGTTGGCGGCGATCTTCGAGGGTGGCCCCGAGCTGGAGTGGGAGGCCGACATCGCCTGGGTGATCAAGGGCGGTGCCGACCCGTTCCACTGGATCGAGACGCTGGGCTCCCGCATCACCGCCGTCCACCTCAAGGACATCGCGCCTGCGGGCGAGAATGAGGACGAGGACGGCTGGGCCGATCTCGGCGAGGGCACGGTGGACTGGGCCGCTCTCTTGGCCGCATTGCGCGGCACGCCCGCCGAGGTCTTCGTCCTCGAGCATGACAATCCCTCCGACCCCGCGCGCTTCGCCCGGCGCTCGCTGGCCGCAGCGGAGGCGCTCCTTCGCGCGGGAGCGGCGCGATGACCGAAACGCTGGGCGTCGGGATCATCGGCTGCGGCAACATCTCGAGCGCCTATTTCCGCCTGGCCCCGCTCTTCAAGGGTATCGAGATCCGTGCCTGCACCGACCTGAACCCGGCCGCCGCCGACCGGCGCGCCCGCGAGTTCGGGGTGCGGGCGGAATCGATCGAGGCGATGCTGGGCAGCGCCGACATCGACATCGTCGTCAATCTGACGATTCCCGACGCCCACTACGCCGTCACCCGCCAGGCGCTGGAAGCCGGCAAGCACGCCTACTCCGAGAAGCCCTTCGTTCTCTCCGTCGAGGACGGGTTGCGCCTGAAGGCGATCGCCGACGCGGCCGATCTGCGGGTCGGGTCGGCACCGGACACGTTCTTCGGCGGCGCCCACCAGCTTGCCCGACAGCTGATCGACGACGGGGCCGTCGGCACCATCACCTCGGGCACCGCCCACGTGATGTCGCACGGCATGGAGGACTGGCATCCCAATCCGGACTTCTTCTTTCGGCCGGGCGGCGGGCCGGTCCTCGATATCGGGCCCTACTATATCGCGAACCTGATCAACCTGATCGGGCCGGTGAAACGTGTCGGCGCCCTCGCCAACGCGGCGAGCCCGACCCGGACGATCGGCGGCGATGGCCCGCGCCGGGGCGAGGCGATCCCGGTCGAGACCCCGACGACGGTCCATGCCCTGCTCGCGTTCGCCAATGGCGCGGTGGTCACGCTCGGCGCCAGCTGGGATGTCTGGGGCAACCGGCACGGCCCGATGGAGCTCTATGGCACCGAGGGCACGATCTTCGTGCCCGACCCCAACTGGTTCGGCGGCACGATCGAAATCGTTGGCCGCGATGGCCAGATTCGCGCCATCGACTCGTCCGACCACCCGTTCTCCCTGCCCAACGACATCAGGCCCGGTACCAGCCTTGCGAACTACCGCACTGCCGGCCTCGCGGACATGGCGCTCGCTATTGTCGAGGGTCGCGAGGCGCGGTGCGGGATCGATCGGGCGCTGCACGGCATCGACGTGATGACCGCCATCCTGCAGTCCGCCGAAACCGGCGCCTTCGTCGAGCTGCGAACCACATGCACCCGTCCTGCACCGCTCACCGCCGACGCCGCACGCGCGCTGCTCGTCTGAGCATTGCCGGCTATGCCGGCCCGCGCCGCCTCGTCACCGGCCGGCAAGTGCGCTAAGAGCCCTCGACGTCTCGCCACTGGTCCAGCATTTGCGCAGCCTGATCGATTCGCCCGCCAAGCGTGCCGCAGCAGCGGCCCCTCCGGCCCGCCAGCGCGATCCGCTCGCGACCAGGGCAGCCCTGCTCGCTGCCGCCACCGAGGAGTTTGCCCGGCACGGCTATGCCGGTGCCCGGATCGACCGGCTGGTCAAGCGGGCAGGCACGTCGGTGCGCATGGTCTACCACTATTTCGGCAGCAAGACCGGTCTCTACATTTCCGTGCTCGAGGAGGCGATGCGCTCGCTGCGCCAGGAGGAGCTCAAGCTCGAGCTCGACCATGTCGAGCCGCTGGACGGCCTCTTGCGCCTGCTGGACTTCATCTACGACCATTTCGAGGCGCACCCGGAGCTGATCAGCCTGCTCAGTGCCGAGAACCTGCAGGGTGCCCGCTATCTCAAGCAGTCCAAGGCCATCAAGCGGATGTCCTCGCCGGTCATCGCGCTGATCGACAAGCTGGTGTGCCAGGGCATCGCGGCCGGCCGCTTGCGCCCCGACCTCGATTCGCTCCAGCTCTACGTCACCATGGTGGCGCTCTCCTACTTTCACCTCTCCAACGTCCACACCCTCTCGGTGATCTTCGATCAGGATCTGCGCCGTCCGGGCTGGCGGCGGGAGCGCCGTGCCGCCGTCCGCGCCATGCTCGCGTGCTATCTCGAAGCCGAGTGACGCCTGCCAGATCGGCAGCCTGCCGCGATGTTGGGCACGGACGCGCCGGCGGCTGGCGCCTGATCCGGCCATTCCGCCACCAGCAGCATCTGGCACGTTCGTTGCTTCGCCCTCCGACGTAAATGATCATTTACCAAGGCCCGGAGCATGGGCGAGGAGGACAGATGCGGATGCGGATGCTGACGGCGGCGAGTGTGGCGGTCCTGGCTCTCATGGCGGGTGGCGCCGTCCAGGCCGAGGACAAGATCGGCTTCATCTATGTCGGCCCCTCGGCCGATTACGGCTACAACATGTCGATGGACCTCGGTCGGCTCTACGTCGAGGAGCAGCTCGACGACGTCTCGACCACCGCCTTCGAGGAGGTGCCCGAGAGCGCCGAGGTCGAGCGGGTGATCGAGCGGCTCATCAACAGCGGTCACAACATCATCTTCGCCACGAGCTACGGCTATCTCGACCACGCCATCACCGTCGGCGAGAAGTACCCCGACGTGAGCATCCTCCATGCCGGCGGCCTGAAGACCTCGGCCAATGTCGGCACCTACTGGGCCGACAGCGACGACGGCATGTATCTCGCTGGAATGGTCGCTGGCCATGTCAGCGAGAGCGGCCAGCTCGGCTTCATCGGCGCCTTTCAGATCCCGCAGCTCTTCCGCTCGATCAACGCCTTCACGCTTGGCGCGCAGAGCATCAATCCCGACGCCACCACGACGGTCGTCTGGACCGGCGGCTGGTGGGAGCCGCAGAAGGAGGCCGAGGCCACCAACGCCTTCGCGGACCAGGGCATCGACGTGATTGCCGAGCAGGTGGACAGCCCGATCACGATCGGTGAGACCGCCGTCAAGCGCGGCGTCCACATCATCGGCAAGGACGTCGACATCAGCGACCGGGTGCCCGAGGCCTGGCTGACCGGTGTCTCCTGGAACTGGGGGCCGATGATGGTCGACATGGTCGAGGAGATCAGGGCCGGCAGCTGGGAGCCGGGTCACGTTCGCGGCGACCTCGCCTCCGGCCACGCCGTCCTCGATCCTTTCGGCGCCGCCGTGCCCGAGTCCGTCCAGGCCGAGGTGCTGGCGGTCAAGGAGGCGATTCTCGCCGGCGAGAAGGACGTCTTTACCGGTCCCATCTACCGCCAGGACGGCTCCGTCGCGGTGCCGGAAGGCGAGACGATGACGTTGGAGGAGATCGAGACCATGGACTTCCTGGTCCAGGGCGTCATCGGCTCGACGAGCTGAGGGCGGGTGCGATGAAGACCATGGGTGCGCGTCCGGCGCAGTCATGGACCGTGAGCCCGGCCGCGGTCGACATGACCCGGCCGGCGCCTCCGGTTCGCCCGCTGGCGCTCGCAGCCGAGCCGCAGAGCCTCACCGTCGATGCCAACAAGTCCGCCCTGCTCATCGTCGACATGCAGAACGATTTCTGCAGCAAGGGCGGCTGGATGGACTCCCGCGGCATCGACATCACCCCCAACCGCGCGCCGATCGAGCCGCTCGGCCGGCTCGTCCACGCCTTCCGCGGCGCGGCCATGCCGGTCGTCTGGGTCAATTGGGGCGTGCGCAAGGATCTCTTGAACATCTTCCCGAGCGTGCGTCACGCTCACAACCCGAAGGGCGACGCGGTCGACATCGGCCATCCGGTTCCCGGCACCCGCTCGGAGATCCTCCGGCGCGGCAGCTGGGGGGCCGAGGTCGTCGACGAGCTCAACCCGGGCGAGGCCGACATCCAGGTGACCAAGCACCGCTTCAGCGGCTTCTGGGATACCGATCTCGACGCCATCCTGCGCAATCTCGGCATCCAGACGCTCTTCATCGGTGGGGTCAATCTCGATCAGTGCGTCATGACCACGCTCGAGGATGCAAGCTTCCTGGGCTACGATACCATCCTGGTGCAGGACGGTGCCGCCACGACCTCGCCCGCCTTCTGCACCGAGGCCACGCTCTACAACATCAAGCTCCTCTTCGGCTTCGTGACGATGTCCGAGGATCTGCTGGCGGGGCTGGCTGCGGCATGAACGGCTTCGAGGCACGTCTCGCCGAGCTCGGCCTCGAGCTTCCCGAGGTGCCCAGACCGACCGGCCTCTTCGCCCCCTTCGCGGTCACTGGCGATCTCGCCTTCCTGGCCGGGCAGACCTGCGAGTGGAACGGCCGCATGCTCTATGTGGGCAAGGTCGGCCTGGACCACGATGTCGAGGCCGGCCGCGCCGCCGCGCGGATCTGTGGCCTCAACCTCGTGGCCGCCTTGCGCCTCGCCTGTCGGGGCGATCTCGACCGCGTTGCCGCCTGCGTTCGGCTCGGCGGCTTCGTCAATTGCGACGCCGATTTTCCGGACCCGCCCAAGGTGGTCAACGGTGCCTCGGAGCTGATGCTCGAGCTCTTCGGCGACGCCGGCCGGCATTGCCGCACCGCCGTCGGCGTGGCAGCGCTGCCCGGCCGGGCGCTGGTCGAGGTCGACGCCGTGTTTCGCCTGCGCCAATGACGCCGCCGCTCGTCGAGCTGCTTGGCATCACCAAACGCTTCGGCGACCTCGTCGCCAACGATGCGGTCGATCTCGCCGTCAGGCCGGGCGAGGTGGTGGCGCTGCTGGGCGAGAACGGCGCCGGCAAGTCGACCCTGATGAAGGGCCTCTACGGCTTTCACCCGCCCGATGCCGGCACCATCCTGATCGACGGGAAGCCCGTCGGCATCGCCAGCCCCGCGGACGCCATGGCGCAGCGGCATCGGCATGGTGTTTCAGGCGTTCACCCTCCTGCCGGCCCTCTCGGTCCTGGAGAATCTCCTGCTCGCCTGGCCGCGCGCGCGCTTTTGGCGACGGCGGGACGAGGACGCCGCGGTCCTCGCCAATCTGCGCAAGCTCGCGCCGGATCTCGATGCCGGCAAGCTGGTCCGCGAGCTCGCCGTCGGCCACCGGCAGCTGGTCGAGCTCGCCAAGGTCCTCAACCTCGATGCCCGCCTGGTCATCCTCGACGAGCCCACCTCGGTCCTGACGCCCGCCGAGGCCGCCCGCCTGCACGGGCTCATCAGGGATATGGCCGCGGCCGGCCGGGCCGTCGTCATCATCACCCACAAGCTCGCCGACGTCCGCGCTTGCGCCGATCGTGTCGTCGTGATGCGTCGCGGGCAGGTCGTCCATGCCGCACCCGTGGCGGAGGCCACCGAGACCGCGCTCATCGCCGCGATGATGGGCGAGCGCCGGCCGGCCGCCGCGAGCGGCCGCAACCCGCCGCCCAGCGATGTCCCGCGCCTCGTGCTGCAGCGCCTCTCGACCGGCGGGGCCGAGCCCGCCCGGGATATCGAGCTCACGGTGCATCGCGGCGAAATCCTGGGGATCGCCGGGGTTGCCGGCAACGGCCAGTGGGCGCTGGCCGAGACCGTGGCCGGCCTGCTGCCGGCCGCAGCCGGGACGATCCTTCTCGATGGCGCGCCCGCCGCCCGGCCCGCCGCCGGCGGCGCTTTCGTCTCGCCCATCGCCTACATTCCCGAAGAGCCGGTGACGAACGCCGTCATCGGCCATCTCGACCTCGCCTTGAACCTCGACCTCAAGCACCTGCGCCGCCGTCCCTGGCTCAGCCCCGCCGCCAGGTCCGACGATGCCGCGGCACAACTCCAGCGCTTCGACGTGCGCCCGCCCGAGCCCCGGCGGCTGGCCGCCACGCTCTCCGGGGGCAACCTGCAAAAGCTCGTCGCCGCCCGCGAGCTGGCCGGTGCGCCGCTCGCTATCGTCGCCTGCTACCCGACCATGGGTCTCGATCTGGCTGCCACGCGCGCCGTGCTCGATGCGCTTTTCGCCCATGCCGGGCGCGGTGCCGCCATCTTGTGGATCAGCGAGGAGCTCGACGATCTGCTGGCGCACGCCCATCGCATCGCCGTGCTGCATGGCGGCCGCATCGCCGGGATCGTCGATGCGGCGACGGCCGACCCGCACACCATTGGCCGGCTGATGGCCGGTGCCGGCGGCGAGCCGCCGAGCGCGGCGCGAGCCGCCGCATGAGGAGCGCGCTCGGGGTGCCGGTGATGGCTGCCGCCTTCTTCGTCCTGCTGGCGGCAGGCTTTCTCCTGATCATCGGCCAGCCACCGGTCGCCACGCTCAAGGACCTCGTGCTCTTCGCCTTCGGCGACACCTACTCCCTCTCCGAGACCCTGGTGAAGACGACCCCGATCCTGCTTTGCGCCCTGGCAGTCATCCTGCCGGCCCGGCTCGGCTTGATCTCCGTGGGCGCGGACGGCCAGCTCTATCTGGGAGCCCTGGTCGGCACCGGCCTCGTTCTCGCCATGCCGCAAGCCCCGGGCCCGGTGCTGTTGCCGCTGATGCTACTGGCCGGTGCCCTGGGCGGTGCCCTCATGGCGCTCGTCGCCGGTGGCCTGAAGGCGCGGCTGCGGGTCAACGAGACGATCGTGACGCTGCTGCTCAACTACGTGGGCCTGCTGCTCGTCAACTTCGTCGTCTACGGTCCCTGGAAGGATCCGGCCAACCTGGGCTGGCCGGCAACCGCCCCGTTCCCCGAGACCGCGCGGCTGCCGGCGCTCTTCGACACGCGGGCGCATGCCGGCCTCCTCGTCGCCATTGCCCTGGCCCTGCTGCTCCATCTCGTCCTCTCGCGCACCAGAACCGGCCTTGTCCTCGAGGTCTTGAAGGGCAACGAGCGCGTCGGCCGCATGGCCGGGCTCGACTACGGCCGGGCGGTGCTCTGGACGATGGCGCTGGGTGGCGCCATCGCCGGGATTGCGGGGATCGCCGAGGCCTCGACCATCCAGGGGCGTCTGCAGCCGGGGCTGTCGCTCGGCTACGGCCTCACCGGCTTTCTCGTCGCCTGGCTCTCGGGCCACAATGCCCTTCGCGCCATCCCGCTCTCGCTGCTGGTGGGTGGGCTGATGGCGGCCGGCGACACGCTGCAGCTGTTCGCCAAGGTCCCGGCCTCGAGCGTCACCATCATGCTGGGACTGCTGTTCGTCGCGGCCCTGGCCGCCGCCGGCCTCGCTGGGCGCAGGGCGTCTGGCTGATGGAGATCACGGACGTCACCGCGGCCTGGGCCGTTGCCGCCTTGCGGACCGCCACACCGCTGCTGCTCGTTCTCTTGGGCGAGCTGATGACCCAGCGCACCGGCATCATCAATCTCGGCGTGGAAGGCCAGATGCTGGTGGGGGCGTGCGCCGGATTCGCCCTGGCCAGCACCACCGGCGACCCCTGGACCGCGCTGCTCGTGGGCGCACTCGCCGGGGCCATGCTGTCGCTCGTCCACGCCGGTCTCTGCCTCGGCGCGGCGGCCAATCAGATCGGCAGCGGCGTCGCCGTATGGATGCTGGGGCTCGGCCTTTCCGCCTTCTTCGGCCGGCCTTTCGTCGGTGCGGAGGTCGCGGGCTTCGGCCCCTTGCTTGCCGCCCCGGCCACCGGCCTCGGGCCGCTCGACCGTCTTCTGGGCCAGCTCACCGTCAGCACCGCGATGGCGCTGGCGCTGGTGCCGGCCCTTGCGCTTTGGCTCTACCGCTCCCGCCCGGGCCGGCGCTGGCGCGCTGTCGGCGAGTCCCAGGATGCCGCCAGAGCCCTCGGCATCCGGCCGAAGCGCATCCAGCTCCAGGCGATCCTCCTGGGCGGGCTGCTCTCGGGCCTGGCGGGCGCGGTGCTCAGCGTCGACTACACCCAGACCTGGGCGCAGGACATGACCAAGGGGCAGGGCCTGGTCGCCGTGGGACTCGTCATCGTTGCCCGCTGGAATCCCTGGATGGCGCTGCCGGTGGCGTTGATGTTCGGCGGCGCGGAGGCCGGTGTCCTTCGCCTCCAGGCCGCTGGCGTCGAGCTGTCCTCCTACCTCCTCGCCAGCACGCCCTACGTTCTCTGCATCGCCGTCGTCGCCCTGGGCTATGTTCGCCTCAAGGAAACGGGCGGCATGCCGGCCGAGCTCGTACGGATCTTTCGCTGAGCTCCGGCTGCGCCGCCTGAAGCCGCGTCAGTCCGCCCGCTGGTTGGCCTCGCGATGGCGCTGCAGCAGGTCCATGATCATCGCTGCGGTCTGGTCGATGGAGCGGGTGGTGACGTCGATGACCGGCCATCCCCGGCGGACGATCATGCGGCGGATCTCGCGCACCTCCTCGGCGACGGCGTCGAGGTCGGAATAGGCGGTGCCGCCCATCTTCTCCGGCACCTCGAACCGCTTGCGCCGGATCCCGGCCAGCTCACTGGGCGCCAGGGTCAGACCCACCTTCAGCGGCTTCTTGGCGTTGATCACCGCTTCGGGCAGCGGCATGCCGGAGACCAGCGAGACATTGGCCGCCTTGATGCCGCGTTGGGCGAGGTACATGCAGGTCGGGGTCTTGGTGACCCGCGAGCCGCCGAGCAGGACGACGTCGGCCTGCTCCAGGTCCTGCTGGCCGATGCCGTCGTCATGGCCGAGGGTGTAGCGCATCGCCTCCAGCCGGCGCCGGAACGCGTGGTCCATGACCACCCGGGGGCTGGCGTTCTCGCGCAATGCGACGCCGAAATGCCCGGTGATCGCGCTGAGGAACGGCTCGAACAGGAAGAGGCAGGGCGTGCCCAGCCGGCGGCAACCCTCCTCCAGCATCTGGCGGTGCTCGGCGTCGATGAGGGTGTGCAGGACGAGCCCGCCCGTTTCCGCCACGCCGGCGAGCGCCTCCTCGACGTTGCTGCGCTTGCGGACCATCTGCCAGATACGGCGGACCGGGGTCACGTCGGCGAGCTGGGCGACCAGGACCCTCGCCATCGCCTCGACGACCTCGCCCGAGGCCGGCGAGACGAGATGCAGGACGACCCTCGTGCCCATCCGCCGGGTCCTACTTGTGAAAGCCGCCGTCCAGCCGCAGCACGGTGCCGTTGATCATCGTGTTCTTGATGACGTGGCCGACCAGCATCGCGAATTCCGCCGGGTCGCCGAAGCGATGCGGGAACGGGATCGACCGGGCGATGCGCGGGTCCAAATCCTTCTCCATCTTGAACAAGGTGGGCGTGCTGAACAGCCCGGGCGCGATGCCGACGACGCGGATGCCGAGCGATCCCAGCTCCCGCGCGGCCGGCAGGATCATGCTGACGACGCCGCCCTTCGACGCCGCATAGGCGGCCTCGCCGATCTGCCCTTCATAGGCCGACACCGAGGCGGTGGAGATGATGACCCCGCGCTCCCCGTCCCGCCCCGGCGCGAGCCCGGCCATGCCCGCCGCGACCAGGCGCATCATGTTGAAGGTGCTGATCAGGTTGACCTCGACCAGATAGCGGAAATCCGCCACCGGCATCGGCTTGCCGTCGGGGTCGACGATGCGTTGCGGCTTCGCCAGGCCGACGCAGTTGACCAAAATCTGCGCTGGGCCGTGGGCGTCGCGCGCGGTGGCGATCGCCGCCTCGGCGGCCTGATCGTCGGCGACGTCGCAGGGAATCGCCAGCGCGCCGATCTCTGTCGCCAGGGCCTCCACCGCGGCCTCGTGGATGTCGATCAAGGTCACCCTGGCGCCGGCCTCGGCCAGATGACGAGCGGTCTCCGCGCCCAGCCCGGAAGCCGCGCCGGTCACCACCGCAGCGCAATCCCACACATCCATCGCCGCTCGTCCAGATCGGGAAAGCCCGGTTCCAGTATTGTCAGATGCGGCGCGTCTGCTGTCGCCGCTGACCACTACCGAGCTTAAGGCAGGCCTCCTGGCGGAGCAAGAAACCCGTAGGTCAGATAGGTGAGCCGCCGCCCGGCGCGGTCGGCAGCCGGTGCCGCTGCTGCTCCGGCTGGGATTCCGATGCGCGCGGTGAGGCGAGCTTGCGGATGCGCTGAGCTGCCGGCTAATCGGTCCGGCGCATGATCACCCATTCGCCCCGGCTGCCGGTGAAAACGCCGGAGAGCGGCGGGTTTTCGCGGGCGTCGGGCATCGGCATCGGCGTGTAGTCGCTGCAGCCCGTGGCGAGCAAGCAGCCGGCGACCAGGACGTTGGTCAGCCAGGGCCGGATGCGCCGGCGGGGTGGCGTTTCGTGGCCCGTCAAAACTTGAGCCTTGCGCCGGTGGTGAAGGCGGTGATGGGATCGACATCGGCCGCGTTGTTGCGGTCGAGATCGTAGTAGCGGAGCTGGCCGTAGAGCTGGAGGCCGAAGTCGCTGACATTCTGGACGACGGCGACGCCGGTCGACCAGCCCGCGTCGCTCGGCGTCGGGTTGTTGACCGAGCGGGTGAAGTCGATGCCGAAATTGGTGGTCCCGAAATCGAAGAACTCGGTGATCCAGCCGAGCTTGACGTAGTAGTTGGCGGGATTGCCGCCATCGTCCTTTTCGTCAAAGCCGGAGGAGAGCGTCAGATTGAGGCCGCTCGCCACGTGCAGGATCGAGGCCGAGGCGTCGGCGCGGTAGTCGACATCGTCGCTGTTGGGATCGGCGAGGCCAGCAGCGGCGGCCGCCTTGAACCCGCCGATCTGAGCCGCCCAGAAGAGGCCGCGTGTCGTACTGTCCATCGGCGATGGTCGCTGCGCGCCAGGGTGAAGCCGCCGAAATCCGGCGTGTCGTAGCGCAGCCGGTTCTTGCCGCGACAGGCCGTCGAAATCGTTGAAGGCGTCGCTCGACCGTGACGCCGGTCAGATCGCCGTCCTTGGTGCGGAACCGCAGGCCACCCACCGGGTCGGCGATGCTCGCATACATGACGACATCGGTGCCCGAGAGGTCGACCTCGGCGGTGTTGTCCGATGCGGCCGATGCCCTTGCCGAGCGAGAGCTTGCCGAAGCGCTCGCTCTCGCCCCAGACCTCGACGAAGCGCTCGTCGAAGAAGTCGCCGCTGTCCTCGTTGGTCTGGCTGACCTGCGACGACTCGTTGGGCGCGATCGCCACCTCGATCTTCGAGCCGAGCGTCGAAATCGTCGGTGACCTGGCCGGTGCCGACGAAGCGGATGCGCGAGTTGCTGGCGTCGTTGTCGACGAAGTAGGCCTTGGTGCTGCTGCCGTCATTGGCGACGTTGATCGCGCGGTTGACCTGCCCGGAGATGGCGATCGTCACGCGCTCGTTGCCCGACGTCACGACCGGCTTGCCGTCGACCAGGACGGGGGCCGGCAGCTCGACCGGCGCCGGCAATGGCCGGCCATCCCTCGGCGGCACCGTCAGCCTCCTGAAGCCGCCCGCGGCGGAGGTGCGGTGAGCAGGCCCTGGATCTCCAGCATCTGCTGGCGCAGCTCGTCGAGCTGCTGCTGCAGCGCCTCGTTCTGGCGCTGCAACGCCTCGATCCGTTGGTCGTCCTGGGCCAGCGGCCGGCCCGCCAGCGCGACGGCGGCCAAGACGGGCAGCGCCGGCCATCAGGCGTGGCGCGCTCTTGCGACGCCGCGTTCCTCGCAATCGGTCATGGCGGCCAGCTCCTCGAATGGCAAACGGCGTTCCCGGTGCAGCGACGGACGGCGCTCAGTTGCGATCCTCGGGGTTGAAGTCGTAGACGAAGCGGTCCGCCGCCCCGCAGCCAGGCGTCGAAGCGCGCCTGCATGCCGGCCTGCCGCGCCGCCCACCAGGCGTGGTCGATCCGGATGGCGCCATCGCGCCGCCCCTCGGCGGTCGGCAGATACGGTCTGCACCGTCGGTCGCGACCAGGGCCGTGGCCGAGCGGCGGGTCGGGCCGTAGGCGATCAGGCTGGCCTGCGCGGCCATGCGCTCGGCGCTGGTGGCAAAGGTGATGAACGTCCATGGCCTCGGCGCGGTTGGCCGCGCCCTCGGGAATCGCCCAGACGTCCATGTTCCAGACCTGATGGTCCCAGACGATGCCGAGCGGCGTGCCGCGCGCCTCGACCTCGGCGAAGATCCGGCCGTTCCAGGCCGACGACATGGCGACCTGGCCCGCTGGCCAGGAGCTCGTGGCGGCTCGGCACCGTCGCGCCACCAGACGACCTGGTCGCGGATCCGGTCGAGCACGGCGAAGGCGCGATCGAGCCCGGCCTCGGTCGCGAGCACGTCGTAGACCTCGGCGGGCGGCACCCCGTCGGCGATCAGCGCCCATTCGAGGTTGACCTCGGGCCGCGCCTGCAGGCGCGCGCCGGCCGGGAAAGCGCTCGAGGTCGAAGAAATCGGCCAGCGTCGTCGGTGGCTCGGCGAAGCGCTCGCGCGTCGAAGGCGACCACCGTCGCGAAGATGTCGAAGCCGACCGCGCAGCGCTGCAGCGCCACCTCGTAGAAGTCGTCCGCCGCCGGCGTGCCGTCGGGCGCCGGCTGCCAGCATCGCCGTGGTCGATCGGCTCGCAGCAGCCCCTCCTCGCAGCCCGCGATCGCATCCGGCAGCTCCATGCTGACGACGTCCCACCTGAGGTTGGCCGAGCGGACCTGGGCCCGGATCTCGTCGAGCCCACCGGCTAGTCCGCGACCGTCACCCAGCGTCCCTCGGTCTCGCGGTAGGGCCGCACATAGGCCAGCATCTGGCTGCGGGTGAAGGCGCCGCCGAACGACACCATCGTCAGCGGCGGCTTGCCCACCTGGCCGAAGGCGGCGGTCGCGTTGAGCATGCCGCCGAGCGCGAGGCCGGCCAGGGCGCCGAGGAGCGTGCATCGCAAGGCCATCACTGCCTCTCCTTTATTGAAGCCTGTCACTGGCATGAAATCCTATCACTGGCCTACGGCAGCTTGCATGATCGGCCGGCCGTCGCATAGTGCCAGCAGCGTGCTTTCTGGAAGTGGTGTCCAGCCGGTCTCGGTAAGCGGCACGCTGGCGACGAAGACGACGTCGCAGTCGTCGCCGGCGGCCTCGGCATGCAGGCCCTCAACGGCGAGGTCGTTCCGCGTGGCGTAGCTGAGACCCGGCGGGCGCGCCTCGCTGAAGCGGCCGTCGCCCTCGTCCCAGTGGCGGCGATGGGCGTGGGCGAAGAGGGTGTCGCCGTCCGAGTAGAGGAAGTTGGCGGGGCCGAGCCGGGCCAAATCGGCAGCCGTCTCGGCGATGACGGCGAAGCGGTCAGCAAGTGGCGGCGGCTCGCTGCGGCCGCGCCACAAGGGCGCCAGGCGGTCGAGCAGGACGCAGAAGGCGTATTCGGAATCGGTCTCGCCGACCGGTGTGTAGTTCGGCGAGGACGGCTTCAGGCGGTCCCAGATCTGCTCCAGCCCGCCATTGTGGGCGAAGAGGTGCATCTGCCCGCCGAGCTCGCGGATGAACGGGTGGGTGTTGGCGAAGCTCGGCGCGCCGGCGGTGGCGTAGCGGACATGGGCGATGATGCAGGTGCTGGTCAGCGGCTGCTCGGCGATGAAGGCGAC
>CAVOZQ010000049.1:0-31505 GCA_963700945.1 uncultured Alphaproteobacteria bacterium | reverse complement strand
GAGCATGGCGTTGTGCAGGCGCTGGAGGCGAGCGAGTGTAAGGCGTTCGCTCGTGTCGAGGGCGGCTCCTGCAGTGCCGGTGCGTTTCAGTTAGCATGGGACGCCTATTGGCATGGAAGGGCTTTCACCTCGGGCTGGAAGCCTTCGCCAGGGCTGAAATTGCGGACGCACACTATGTGATTGTTGGCGACGGGCCGGAGCGCTCGCGCCTGTTTGCCTTAGCCCGCTCGCTTGGCATCGTTGACCGAGTAACATTTCTTGGCCAAGTCGCGGCGCGCCAAGCCCTGGCGGCGTTGGCCGAAGCGCACATCCTTGTCCATCCGAGCCCTGCAAGACTCGGGAGGTTGGGTGTGCGCGGAGGCCGTGGCCGCCGGCCGTCCCCGTGCTATGCCTCGATCTTGGCGGACCCGGGGTGCAGGTGACCAAGGACACTGGTATAGCAATTCCTGCCGAGAAGGAGCAGCTTGTGTTGTTACCTTGCTGGCCAAGGCCATGAAGAGCCTCGCCACGGATAGCGTTTTGCGGCAAGCATCAGCGCCCGTGCCGGTCAGCGAACGGGTGGCGAGCCAATTCCACCTGGGAGCATATCACCGAGTGGGTGAACAGGCTTGTGCTCAAGTGGTAAATCGCCAGGAGCGCACCCGCTACACGCCCGCGCCGGGCCAGTCGCGATTCGTCGCCGCGTTGTGGGATGCGCCGGCGGTGACAGGGCTTCTCGCCGTTCTCGGCGGTACTGCCGCATTGTCGGCTCTTGTCGCCACGCTTCTCTCGCCGCGCCTTGTATGCCGGATCTGGCTGTTGGTGATGGCATGCCTGTTGATCGGGTATGCATTCCTCGGCCGGGGCTTCGCTTATCTCGGAATGCCGCCGTTGTTCGTCGGCGAGATGGCCCTCGGCCTCGCAGTCTTCGCGTTTTTCGCCGCTTCGGGGCCGCAATGGCTGCTGCGCACCCCTCTGACTTGGCCGATCATTGTTTTCATGCTTGTGGGTATCGCCGGCACCAGTCCCCATATCGGCTACCACGGGATTGATGCGTTACGCGACGCTGTCGTATGGGGATACGCGTTCTTCGCCCTGGCAATTGGAGCGGTTGTCACGCGGCTCGTCGCTCAAGATCGTGTCGTCGAATGGTGGTTGCGCTGGTATCCATTCTTTGCTGGTTGGGCATTTTTCGCTGCCTTGATATTCATTTTCGCTGCGGACCGCCTGCCCCGTTGGCCCTGGGGGCCTGGCATACGGGTGATGGAGTTCAAACCAGGAGATTTTGCAGTTCTTCTCGTGCCAGGGCTTCTTTTTTATCTGTCCGGCGCTAATAATCATTGGTCTCTTTCACGATACGTCCCGAGTTGGATGACAGTAAGCAGTATCTTGGGTGCATTATTGATAATCTTCTCCCTTGGCCGCGCCGCCATGGTCGCAGTGGCAGTCTCGCTATTCGTGGGGTTGATCCTGCAGCCATCGCGAGCCGGCGTCCGGCTCGCAGCGACCGCCCTTTTTCTCTTTGTCATCGTCACGTCGCTGGCTGCGGTCGAGTTGGATGTGGGCAGGGAACGGGCTATCAGCGTCAGGCAGATCGTCGCGAACATCTCCAGCATATTCTTGCCCGACTACCAGGAAGGTTTAAGCGGTTCGAAGGAATGGCGGCTGCAATGGTGGGACGATATCATCGGCTATACGCTGCACGGTCCGTATTTCTGGACCGGCAAAGGCTACGGCATCAATCTTGCCGACGACGACGGTTATCAGGTATCCGCGGACGGCTCTCTCAGGAGTCCCCACAACAGCCACCTCACACTGCTGGCGCGTGGCGGTGTCCCGGCGATTGCCATGTGGATCCTTCTGAATGCGGCCTTCGCCGGCCAGCTCGTCCTCCGTTTTACGCAAGAGCGCGATCCGCGTAAGAAGCAAACGTTGTTGGTTGTTCTGGGCACGTGGGCCGCCTTCCACGTGAATGCCGCCTTCGACGTCTATCTTGAGGGGCCGCAGGGTGGCATCTGGTTTTGGTGTCTCGTCGGGTTCGGCATGGCTTTGCTCCAGCGGCCGCAGCCAGGCTGTGCGCTGCCTATGCGCCGTCTGCACACGAGAAATGTCGCGCGCGAGGCATGTTAACCGGAATTCACCGTTGCCTCCGTCACATTGAATAGCTACGTGCGATTGGCTCCGCTTTAAGCAAAACAGATCAGCACTTGGGAAATGCGGATTAGGTAGATGGGGTGGATGGCTCCCGCTTCCACGGCGGTGCCAGAATGGCGCCGAACACGATTGCAGGGAGCTTGCATCGTGACGATCAGCGCCACTGTCGGTCTCGATCTCGCCAAGAGTGTCTTTCAAGTGCACGCCGTCGACGGAGCCGGACGCGTCGTTGCGCGCAAAGCGCTGCGTCGCGGCCAGGTGCTGCCGTTCTTCGCCAAGCTGCCGCCATGTCTGCGTCGGCATGGAGGCCTGCGGCACCAGCCACTACCGGGGACGACAATTGAACGAACTCGGCCATGACGTCCGGCTGATGTCGCCAGCCTACGTCAAGCCGTATATGAAGCGCGGCAAGACCGATGCTGGCGATGCCGAGGCGATCTGCGAGGCAGTGGCCCGGCCGACCATGCGCTTCGTGCCGATCAAGTCGCCCGATCAGCAAGCAGCTCTGGCACTGCATCGCGCACGCGACCTTCTGGTGCGGCAGCGCACGCAGCTCGTGAACATGATCCGCGGTCTACTGAGCGAGTTTGGCATCACTATCAACCGTGGGCTCCATCATGCGCTCGAGCTGGTGACGCGAATTGCCGGCGGCGCGACGATCGAGGTGCCTGCTCTCGCCGCCCGCGTGGTCGCCGCCTTGGCCAGACAGGTCATGGAACTACAGGGCCGCCTGACGACGCTCGAACGCGAGCTCCGCGCCTGGTTCCGACAGAACGAGCTGGCGCAGCAGACTGGAGACCATCCCCGGCATTGGTGTCGTCGTGGCGACCGCGTTCGCCGCCACGGTGACCGACCCGCAGCGCTTCCGCTCCGGCAGGCAGTTCGCCGCATGGCTCGGGCTGACGCCATTGGCCGAACTCCAGCGGCGGCAAGGAGCGGATGGGGCGGATCTCGAAGATGGGCGATCCTACCTGCGACGGCTCATCGTGGTAGGTGCCACCTCGCGCGTCCGCATCGCACGGCGCGCGCCCGAGCGCGAACAGCCACTGGCCGAACTTCTGCAGCGCAAGCCGGCCCGCGTCGTAACGGTCGCTCTCGCCAACCGAACCGCGCGGATCGTCTGGGCGATCATGACGCGGGGCGGTATATACCGGTCGCCCCCATCGGCGACGAGCGCTTCGGCCTAGGCTACTCCAAGTGATATCGAGGTTGCGAGGACGATGAGACGTGATGGCGAACCGGTCAGACCGGGGACGAGGACACCCCGCTGAATGTCAGGCCCATGAAACCGCAAAGTAGAGTGGGACCTCGCTCCGCGGAATCCATCAGGGCCAGCGGTGCTCAGCCACCGCAATCGGAGGCCGAACACAAGACGGTACCCGACAGCCGCCAACACGCAAATCACCTTGCAATGCGGGAGCCATCCACACAGGAAAGCTCAGGCGTTTCAGTCGGTCGTCAACATCGAAAAAGCCCGGTTGCCTCGTCATCGGCCATCCTTCCTCGACAGCTGGTGCGAGCTACCCAGTAAAGGCGAGAATTCAGCCTTTATGAGTGATCTGATATTTCGTAGCCTGAATTTGATTCTATTTCGTCGTCCTTGGTAAAAACGGCAACCACCCCTTCTGACATTTGCGGCCAAGCGACTGTAAAGACTCCTTCAACAATATTGGAAGCAACCCTGTTGAGGTTAAAATTCTTGGCCAACGGCTCTGCCGCATAATAACCAAACTCCTCCACAAGATAACCATTCATCGAGGCAAGCCGCCTGAGCGTCGAAGGCGAATAATAGGCGGTATGCTCATCGTGAACTGCCTCATGGAACAGGAAAATCTTCAATATTCGTGATATGCCAAAACAATTGGTGGTCGTGATCATCAATTTTGCGCCAGGTTTCAAATGATTTCTGCAGCTTTCTAGAAATTTACCGGGCACATCGAGATGCTCAATTATATCTCCGGCAATAATAAGGTCGAATTTCATATTATCATATGTTCTGCTTAAATCCAGCGCATCTCCAACGTCAAATCTAGCGCGCGGGAAAAGAGTTGAAAGGTGCTTAATGCCCTGATGGTCGATGTCTATTCCTGCCGTTCTGCTATTCTTGCTTAAGAGGTGTTTGTGGAGGAGGGTATCAGTTTCAATCCTTTTCATCAGGTTTGGAGCGTTGGTGCAACCCACGTGTAAAATATCAAGCTCTCTTGTAACATGAGACATAATCCACTTTTCTTTCTGAAATCGGCCAGCGCCTCGCATTTGCAGCTCCTCGAGAAGCCAATGATTTGTGTGTTGTTCTGCTTAAACAACGGATGATCTTCGGCGGCACATTAAGTCTGGGCGATTTGCAAGGTGTCGATAGGGCCTAAAAAATAATTACATCCAAAACGTGTAGATGCAGCGAACACAATCGTATAGTGCACACGCGAACTCATCATCCGACAAAGTCATCTAACACCAATTTATCCCAAATCCAACGAAAGGATTCAACTGATGCGGTGGCTGCCCCCACCGAGCGGCATCTCTTATGCCATGGCGGTTCTGGATGAACCATGTGGAGAGTACGAAGAAGACCAATCAGATCGGTCTACTGGCGATTCATCTGGCGAAAGGCAGCTTTCAGGTCTGTGCTGTCGGGCCGGATGGGACGGTTCTTTACAATCGAGCGCTTTCGCGGACACGGCTGGCGGCTCTTTTGGCCGAACAGCCGGCCTGCGTTGTGGCGATGCAGGCTTGCGCGACCTCGCATCACTGGGGGCGAGTAGCGCAAGGTCATGGCCACGAGGTGCGGCTGGTGCCAGCGATCTATGTGAAGCCGTTCGTCAAGCGGCAGAAGAATGATCGCGCGGATGCGGAGGCTAGAGGGAGAGGCGCTGGAAGACGCGGGCGGGCTCTTTGGATTTGAAGATACCGAAGCTGCGCAAGGGCAGCTAGCCGAGGCACTTCCGTGGCGTGAGGTTGAGCGACAGGACAATCTCCTGGAGGTCTGCCTGGCTGACGGTGTCGAGATCGAGCTGTCGCGGCAAGTGTCGCCTGAGCCTGCCGTTGGTGTTCTCGACGCTGCCCTTTTGCCAGCTGGCCCATTCTGCCGATCGTGGGGCATTGCAGAACCAAGTGGTTATACCGCTGACGCGGCCAGCACGGCGTGGCGGGCGAACTCGCTGCCGTAACACATCGGGAAGCGAGCTGGTTGGGAGGTCATGGCCGGCTGCGCAGCCTTCACACGGGGCGTAGCAGGCGGCTCTGACCGAGCGGCTGACGTGGGCCGCGCTGCATACCAAGCCGCGGCCCTACCGCCTCATCATCGCTGCATGACAATAGCGGATAGTCAGGTTTTCGTTTGTGAGAACGGGCAAGAATACCGGCGCCCATTCCTAAATCCCGCCCGGCGCAAACGGAGGATCGCGAACCGAGTGCGGGAGACTTCGTAAGCACTGGCGCCGGCTTGTGGCGAACGCCAGTTTTCCCGTCAGAGTGGCGTCACCGCCAGCACCCCCAAGTTATCGACGCCGAGCCGGTAGCGGGTGCCGTTGCTGTTGCGGAGGACGATGCCGCGAAAGCGGTTGGCGATCTCGATATCGTCGTTGGTTGCGGTCCCGCTGGCTGTCGAAAGCGTATTTCCTGCGCCATATTGCTCGTAAATATCGCGCCGTAGCCATTTCGCGAGATGCCTCGGAACAAAAGCGAAGAGCTGTGCCTGAGCCATTCTCCTCGTAGATCGTCGCCGTGCCATCATTGACCTCGCGGTGGAATGCTGCGCTCTCGACCAATAGAGTGACAGGATTGGCGCCCCCAATCGGCCTGTAGCGCATAACGTTGACGTGCTGGGTTGGACCACTGCTGAGAGCTTCAGTCTCTAGCCCGTAGAAGGCGATGTGGTTGTTGCCGTTTGCTTCGCTGTCGATTTGAATTGGGTATTCGCCGCAGACATCGATTTGCGTCCCGTAAAAGGCAATATTACTTAGGTTCGCATATGCCGCTAAATTGATATGTATTGCTGCTGTGTTACAAGTCATCATGCTGCAATTGTAGGTGTAGAAGTTGACAGCGCTGTTGATTAATTTTAATCCGTAGCGAGGTGCATTGCGAAATGATACATTATACATTCCGGTGTTGAAGCCCGGCAGGTTTATTCTAACAAGGTCGTAATCGCCAATGTTATTGGGCTTGTTTCCATCAAGTCGGATGTCCTTCAGGACCACGTGATGCGCCCAGTCGTTGAACGTATCTTCTGGCGCCAAAAGATGAGTATTTGTCTGTCGCCTAGTTTAATTACGGTCCCATAATTGGCGCTTGAACCTTGGCCAAAAATGCGTAAATTCGAGTTGACCGGAATGGGCGTGTCCGTTTCAACAAAGGTACCTGTCCCAATGTAGACGGTACCCGTATGACGAGCTGTGCTACCTGTTCCGTCGCGCGGTAGGCTTTTGACGGCGGCCGAGACCGTCCGTTTGGCCGTATGCCAAGTGCGGCCGTCGTTGGCATCGTCGCCGTCAAGCGAGACGTAGCGAACCGACGAACCGGAGTTGGGAAGTGTCCCGAAGGCGCTCTGGACGGCCGCGTTGGCCAGGTATCTTCCGGGTGCCTTGCGTCGCCCCGTCTAGGAGCAGAAGTCGTCGGCGCCATGCTTTCGGCCGTGGGCAGAAGATCTTTCGGGCGTATATCGGCCATTACGCAGTCTCCTCGTAGATAAGGATGTTGCCGTTGCTGGCGACCAGGCGGTCGCCGGCGCTCGTCAAAAGGGCACCGCTGCGGACGAGCGGTGGGTCGACCGCGACGACTGCGACGATGAAGCTCCGGGTCAACGACAGGCCGCCGCTATCCGTGGCGGTGATCGCCAGTGTCACCGAGGGCTCGGCCGCATGGTCCAGCATGACGCCGTCCGCAAGCTTGAGCACCTCGTCCGCGATCTCGAAGCGCGGGTCGTCGACGGCGAGGACATGGCTGTCGCCGGCATCCGGGTCGACCACCGTCACCCGCCCGACCACCGCCCCCTGCGCCTTCTCCTCGACCGTCACATTGTCGAGCAGGATGTCGGTCGGCGTCTCGTTGACGTCGACGACCGCGACGGTGAAGCTCCGGGTGAACGACAGACCGCCGCTATCCGTGGCGGTGATCGCCAGTGTCAGCGAGGGCTCGGCCGCATGGTCCAGCATGACGCCGTCCGCAAGCTTGAGCACCCCGTCCGCGATCTCGAAGCGCGGGTCGTCGACGGCGAGGACATGGCTGTCGCCGGCGTCCGGGTCGACCACCGTCACCCGTCCGACCACCGCCCCTGGCGCGTTCTCCTCGACCGTCTGGTTGTCGAGCAGGATTTCGGTCGGCGCTTCGTTGACGTCGACGACCGCGATGCGTGAAGCTCCGGGTCAGCGACAGACCGCCCGCGTCCGTGGCGGTGATCGCCAGCGTCACCGAAGGCTCGGTCGCATGGTCCAGCGCCACGCCGTCCGCGAGCTTGAGCATCCCGTCGACGATCTCGAAGCGCGGGTCGTCGACGGTGAGGACGTGGCCGTCGCCGGCGTCCGGGTCGACCACCGTCACCCGCCCGACCACCGCCCCTGGCGCCTTCTCCTCGACCGTCACATTGTCGAGCAGGATGGCGGTCGGCGTCTGGTTGGCCGGCGACCACCTCGATGACGACCACGGCCGAGCTCCGGCCGCCGCGACCGTCGTCGATCGTGTAGGTGAAGTCGTCGACGCCGACGAAGCCGGCATGCGGGCGTGTAGGTGATAGACTGGTCCAGATTGACGGTCAGGAGCCCGTAGACCGGCATGGTCAGCGCCACCAGCGGCAGCGGGTCGCCGTCGGCATCGCTGTCGTTGGCGAGGATGTCGATGGTGACGGGCGCGCCCTGCGTCGTCGTCGACCGGTCGTCCACCGCGACCGGCGCTTGGTTCGGCCACGCGACGACTAGCGTCACCTCCGCCTGGGCCGTCCCGCCGCGGCCGTCGCTGATGGTGTAGGCGAAGCCGTCCTCGCCGACGAAGTCCGGCGCCGGCGTGTAGGTGAAGGTCTGGTCGGCGTTGAACGTGAGCTGGCCGTGGGCAGGGAGGGTGAAGCCGCCGATGGTCAGCGGGTCACCGTCCGGATCGTTGTCATTGGCGAGCACGTCGAAGGTGACCGGCTGGTCGCGCGTCGTGGTGATCCGGTCGGCTCAGGCAATCGGCGCCCGGTTGGCCGCCCGCACCTGCACCTGAACCCAGGCCGTGCTCGTGCCCCGTGCGATCGTCCGCTATGGTGTAGCTGAAATAGTCGATCCCGCTGAACCCCGCCTGCGGCGCATAGCGTATCATTCCCGGCGCCACGACCGCCAACGCGCCGTGCCCAGGCATGGTCAAGGCCGTGATCTGCAAGGAATCACCGTCGAGGTCGTAGTCGTTGGCTAGCACGTCGATCAGCACCGGCGTGCCGACCGTCGTCTCGACCCGGTCGTCGATGGCGATTGGCGGTCTGTTGAGACTGGGCGATTGCGATTGGCTGCTAAGAGCGTCAATTGCCAACTGCCGGCTATCGGACACCACTGGCGCCTCCATGGCGAGAGGGACGATAGCAAATATAGGAGCAAAGTCCTATTCGTCAACCGCCATTTCATCTCGCAAGTCGGATCCGGACGGGTTCCATCATTCCGCACGGCCACGGCGCTCGCGCACCACCAGCACGCAATCCATTAAACGGCTGGCAATCCCGCCCTGTGAGACCGCGTCCAAAGTTTGAACTGCGCGTGACCGGATCTCGGCGAACACTGGTGCGGCACGGAGTGGAACCCGTGGTCACGTCGAGCCGGACAGCACCGTCACCACCGCCGACAGCTCAAAGACGGAAGTCTGCGCCTTCGACCATCGCCTAATCGCGCTCGCCCGTGACCGAATGCGTTGAATTGCTGGTGCCGTAGCGCGCCAACGAGGCGGAGGCGGTCGGGCGTAGCCCTTGGCGAACCGGCTACTGAGGTAAACCCATGCAGGTCGCGTGCGGGAAATAGCAGGCCAGGAGCAGTTCCAATGCGTTGCCGGGTGAATAGTGATCCAGAAAATGCTGTCGGAGCGCTCTCTCCGCTGCAGACGACGTTGGGCTGGCAAGCGCACGATGTACCGTGACGATGAAATCGTTTCGGTCGCCGCTCTTGAAGGTCCAGCCGAAAGCGCCCGCTGCCGCAAGTTCACCCAGGCTGCCCACGTCCGAGACGACCACCGGCAGGCCGCAAGCCAGTGCCTCGAGGAGGGTCATCGGGAAGCCCTCGTACCAGATGGATGGCATGATGAGGAATTTCGCGGCGAGCATGAGCTTCGACACTTGCTCAGGCGGTTGCTGGCCGAGGAACCTCACTTTGGCCGGCGCGTACGCCTGAAGCGTCGTTTCCAGCGGGCCGCCGCCGACGACTGTCAGCGGATAATCGATCTCGCGCCAGGCGTCGACAAGCAGCTCGACGCCTTTTTCCGGGCTCAGCCGACCGACATAAAGAGCTCCATGCCGTGGGCCATCCACGCTAGCCCCAGGCGGGAGGGGATCGTCCATAGTGTTCGGCTTGACGACGATCTTGGCGGCGGGCAAGCCGGCATCAATCATCTTGTTACGCTGGAAATGGGTGAGGGCGATGAACCGGTCGACTTTGGTGTGCCAGGTTCCGGCCCAGCGATGATTATCGATCATGCGCGCCACTGCAAGGCTGGCGAACCGCGATCCTCGATAGCAGCCGTAACGTACCGCATGATAGGGCGAGCCGTGGATGCACTTTTCGCAGATACCGCCTTGGCGAAAGAGTGTCGCTCCGGCACAGGTCAGTCGGTAGTTGTGCAGGGTCAGGACCACCCACACGCCCTCGTCCTTGGCCGCGTCGAATACGGCAGGCGTGATCAGCGGGAAAAAGTTGTGCACGTGCACCACATCCGGACGGAAGTCCCGGATCTTGTGCCGCAATGCCGTGTAGTGCTTTCGGCTCCACGTGATCGAGACGGCCGCCTGCATCTTCTGCCAGCGCGAGCCGATGTCGTCGTTCGAGGCCACGTAGGCATCCACCACCTGCCCCGCATCCCGAAGCAGCTTGCCCTCGGTCCGGAATACCACGTCCTCGCCGCCCGCCTGCTGGTAGAAGTTGTGCACCTGCAGAATGCGCAAAGGCCGGCCCAGTCGTCCAGGCTCTAGGCTGCCAAGTTCCAACCGCCCCTCCTTCTCCATGGCTGAACAACCGGCTGACGGATGCCCGCTCGAGGCAGCGGAGCGAACTTGCGGGCGAGAGACGCCCAGCCGCCTCCATCCACGTTGACAATGACGTGGACGCCGTCTGGGTCAAACTGCCGCGCCACACCATAGAACAAGACCTTTCGGGCAATCCAGCATCATCGGTAGCCCCACAAAACCCATAACGTTCCCGTTCGGCCGCCTACGACTCGTTGCTCCCAGCAAAAACGATGCGGCGCGCGGAGCGACTGTCTTGGCGGTCGAGCGGAGACCTCCGGAAACCGTCTCCTCTGCCGCGGTATTTGGCTAATTTCGGAACGACGAACGAGGGAGGCAGCAATGCCGAGGCGGGCGGGGTTCTGGAGTGTCGAGGATCGGCTTGGCGAGCTGTCGGCGCAGGGCGATCCCTTGGAGAAGCTTCTGGAAATCGTCGATACCAGCTTGGCGGCGGCACCTCGGCAGCCCAACACCGATGCCGAGAAGACGGCGATCAAGGCTGGCAAGAAAGCGGCCGAGATATGTCCGGACAAGCCTGCGAAAGCCGCGCGAAAAGACACCGACGCGCGTTGGACGGTCAAGGCCTCCAAGGGCAAGGTCGAAGCCAATGGCACGATCGAGCGCGACCTCGCGATCCCGGCCTTCGGCTACAAGTCCCACATCAGCATCCACAAGCGGCACGACTTCATTCGCTGGCAGAAGGTCACCACCGCCGCCGCCCACGACGGCGCTCGGCTGGGCGAGGGGCTGGTCGATCCGACCAACACCGCCTCCGACGTTTGGGCGGATACCGCCTATCGCTCGAAGGCAAATGACGACTTCCTCAGCGATCGCGGCAAGACCAGCCGTATCCACCGCAGGAAACCCGTCAGCAAGCCGATGCCGAAACGCACGACCAAGGCCAATGCCAGGAAATCCGCCATCCGGGCGACGGTCCAGCACGTCTTTGCCCAGCAGAAGGATCGCATGAAGCTCACCATCCGCAGCATCGGCATCAAGCGCGCCGAGCCGACGATCATCCTGGCCAACATCGCCAACAATCTCGGCCGATGGCGATGGTGGCAGGGGCAAACCGTGAGCCACCCCCATAGAAGCACGACCAGCTATCCAAACCGCGCCATCAACGCCAGACCCCGATCAAAGGACGGAAATCAGCCGGTTCTCGGAGGTCTCCAATCGTCTAGAGGACGCATCAAACCCACTTTCCCTCAACGCAAGGCTTTGGTAACTGTACCTGAGGGCTTACACCGATGCAATATTTTGAACAAAATACGTAATTACTTAGGAGCGCAATGAACGTTACAGTTGAACGACGCGTCCGTCAGGCGGCGGCTGATGAGATGGCTAGTCGCGGCCATTCTGCCGTTGGAGCGTACGCTGGCGCCTATACCAATAATTATAATGACGACGGCGGCATCGACATCCACTGGCTCTGGCTGTTCCTAAAGCGACGGTTCTGGATGATCGCGACGGTGGTCGTGCTCGGCACCCTCATCGCTGCCGTGGTCGGCCATACCCGGCCGGTGCTCTACACCGCGACCGCCAAGGTGGTGATCGAGCCGACCGACACGAGCGCCTTCGGTCTCAACCCCGAGACCGGCAGCATGCCGCAATGGTTCGACGACTCGATCTTCGAGACCGAGATGGATGTTGCCCGCTCGCCGGAAGTCACCTTTACGGTGATTGACGAGCTCGGCCTCGAGCGCGGCATGGCCCTCTCCCTCGCGGCGTGGGAGGAGAGCGGCGGGACGCTCGCGCCGGCGCTGCAGCCCTTCGCCCGGGTTCTTGACGTCGTACCGACCGACATACTCGTCGCTGCCGGGTTCGCCTCGGAGGTCGTCCGCTTAGAGGCCCGCGACCCTGCTGTCGAGGCGCGCCGGATGGCGTTCGATTATGTTCAGGGCGGGCTTGCCGTCTACCAGAGCGGGAGGTCCCGGGTGTTCTCGATCTCGTTTACCGGCGATAACCCGTCCGAGGCGGCGCGCGTCGCCAACACTCTCGCCGACGCCTACGTCAACCAGCAGCTCGCCCGCAAGGTCGGCGGCACCAGCCGCGCTGCCTCCTACCTGGAAATCCGCGTCGCGGAGCTCGAGGAGGAACTGCGCCAGGCCGAGCAGGCGATCAGGGACTACCGCGACGAGAACCAGCTAATCGAGACCAGCGGGGCGTCGCTCTCCGAGCAGGAGCTCTCCCAACTCTCCCGCGAGCTGATCGAGGTCCGGGCCGAGCGCGAGGATACCGAAGGCCGATTGGCCTACCTCCGCGGCCTGCGCGAGCGTGGTGCTGACGCCCTGGAGACCGTGGGTGAGATCCTCGAATCACCGCTGGTCGCCGTGCTCGTCCAGGAGCACATTTCGCTCAAGCGGAAAGAGGCCGAGCTGCTCTCCGTCTATGGCGACCGGCACCCCCAGTTGGTCTCGGTACGTGTCGACCTCGAGGGCATCGTGAGCCAGATCTCGGGCGAGGTCGGCCGCTACATCGCCAGCCTGCAGAACGAGATATCGCTGCTTGCCGCACGCGAGCGGGCGATCGGTGACCAGATGGATCGCGCCACCACCGAGAACGTCGAGCTCGCCCAGGCCTCGATCGGCCTGCGCGAGCTCGAGCGCGAGGCCGACGCCAAGCGCAACCTCTATAATGCCCTCCTCGTCCGCCTGACCGAAAGCCGCGAGCAGCGTCAGGTTATCGAGGCCGACGCCCGCGTGATCGCCCGGGCCGAGACGCCAAGCGACCCGAGCTCGCCGGGCGTTCCGCTCTTCGCCGCCGTGGGCTTTGTCGCGTCCGGCATGCTCGGCCTGCTGCTGGCGCTCGTGCGGGAGCGCCTGGATCGCGGGCTGCGCAGCAAACAGGATGTGGAAAGCCAGCTCGGCGTCTCCTGCCTCGGGCACGTACCGTTCCTCAAGCAGATCGCCAAGAGCAAGCAGAAGCCGCATACCTACCTGCTCGACAAGCCGCGCTCCGCCTATGCCGAAGCGATCCGCTCGGTCGGCACCTCGCTCCGCTTGGGCAATGTCGACTGTCCGCCGCGGCTCGTCCAGATCACCTCTTCGCTCCCGGGCGAGGGCAAGAGCACTTTCGCCATCGGCCTCGCGACGACGCTCGTCAACCGCGGCCATAGCACCGTCCTGGTAGATCTCGACCTCCACCACCCGTCAGTCGCTCCAAAGCTGGGCCTGGCACCCGAGCGCTGCCTGATCGATATGATGGTCGGCGATGCGACCTTGCACGAGACCTTGCTCATCACCGACTTTGGCCTTGCGGTCGTGCCAACCCGGCGAAGCGCTCTAGACATATCGCCGCTCATCGGCTCGCAGCGCATGCATAATCTCCTGCAGCACCTGCGCTGCAAATACGACTACGTGATCATCGACAGCCCACCCGTTTTGCTGGTGAGCGACCCCAAGGTCACGAGCGAGCTGGTAGACGCCACCATCCTCCTCGTTCGCTGGCAAGAGACGAGCGCCGACAAGGCGCAGAACGCGCTTCACGAGCTCGATTCCGTCAACGCCAAGGTGGCAGGCGTCGTCCTCAGCCAGGTCGACCTGCAACGCCAGCAGCAATACGGCTACGTCGGTGTCGGCTCGTACTACAAGAATTACCGCAAGTATTATGTGGGATGAAGGTCGAGTTAGAATGATGAACTTTCCCTCAGTGCCAATTGGTTTCTTGGTGGCCCCGTATTGCCACTGGCGTTGTTAACGATGCGGCCGGTTTGCCTGAGACGTCCATCTCATGCATGAAAGGACGGCTCATCTCGACGAAACATCTTTTGACGCCGAGCACGCTCGCCCGCGCCACCCTTCGTCGCTTGCTTTCCGCTTTTGCAAATTGTGCTCGCCGCACGTCGCCGTTGACTTAGCCCTCTTGCTCAACGCCGTGTCGATCTCCGGGCTGGCCGCGCTGACCAAGGCCTTTTACTACCGAGCGTTCCTGGGCAGCGATACTCGCGTCGACGACTATACGGTAATCGGCATCTCTGTCGGCCTGGTTTATTTCTTCACCGCCCGCTTCGCTATCACCCTTGATTTCGAGGCGATGCAGCAGGGTCTTGCCGCGGCTTGGCAGAGCGTCAAGGCATTCGCCATCGCCCTCGCGATCTTTCTGATCGGCATCTTCCTCGCCAAGACGACCGCAATGCATAGTCGCGGTTGGCTTATGCTGTGGATCTTTGCCTCTTGCCTGAGCTTGACCCTGCTGCACGTCGTGATCGCCAAGACGTTCGGGAAGCTCATCCGCATGCCTGACAGTCCCTATCGCCGGCGGATCGCCGTGTTCGGCACCCCTGATCTTCTCAATGCCCTGGAAGCTCACTTTGCCGGCGAACCGTCGACCAAGGAATCGGTCGTCCACGCGGCACCTGTGTCCAGGAACGCCGACGAGGCCGCCTTCCGTCACGCCATGGCGAGCTTCGTCAGGCATTGCCGGGCGAATCCGATCAGTGAGGTCGTAATTGCCTTGCCATCGTCTGACGAATCCCGTGTCCTGGCTGCCGTCAATCTGTTCTCCTCGCTTCCCGTCGACGTTCGCCTGGCCCCGGACCGTGCCGTCTTCGCGCTTGCCTCGACGCCGTTTCTGGCTGGGGAGAAGGTGCCGCTGCTCGTCGTGTCGGCGCGGCCAATCGGCGACTGGGGCAAGCTCTTGAAGGAAATGTTCGATCGGGTCGTGGCCGCGGTCCTGCTCATCTTCATCGCTCCGCTCTTCGCGCTGGTCGCCATCGCCATCAAGTTCGACAGCCCCGGCCCCATCTTTTTCAAGCAGCGGCGCAACGGTTTCAACCACCGCATTTTCGAGATGTGGAAGTTCCGCAGCATGACCCATGCGCCGGACCCGGAAAACGGACCCTATCGCCAGGTCACGCGCGGCGACCCGCGCATCACCCGCGTCGGCAACTTCCTTCGCAGGACCAGCATCGACGAGTTGCCGCAGCTCATCAACGTGTTGCGCGGCGAGATGAGCCTTGTCGGCCCGCGGCCCCATCCGCTGGCCCTCGACAGTCAGTTCATGACGCTGATCGACCATTACGCCAGTCGCCACGCCGTCCTGCCCGGCATTTCCGGCTGGGCCCAGGTCAACGGCTATCGCGGCGAGACCGACACCGAGGACAAGATGGCCGGCCGAATCGCCCACGACCTCTACTACATCCGCAACTGGTCTCTTAGCCTCGATTTCTGGATACTCGCATTAACGGTGGTTCGTGGGTTCTATCATAAAAACGCTTATTAGAGTCTGTCTGTGACAGAAATATGAGACGCGAATGACAATTGCTGAAAAGCGAGCATGGGCAGATAGATTCCAGCAATTCTGACCGCCAAGCGCATCCTGGTGACCGGCGGTTCCGGCTTCCTCGGCAGCCACCTCTGCGAACGCCTCCTCGACCAGGGGCACGAGGTCCTCGCGGTCGATAACTACTTCACTGGTAACCACATGAATATGGCCCGTCTGCTCCGAATCCCTCGCTCCGAGCTCTTGCACCACGACATCACCTTCCCGCTCTACGTCGAGGTCTACGAGATCTACAACCTCGCTTGTCCGGCTTCGCCGATCCACTACCAACGGGACCCGATCCAAACCATCAAATTAAGGTGTCGATCATCGGGGCCATCAACATGCTCGGCCTAGCCAAGTGCCAAAGGGCCTGGATCCTTCAGGCCAGCACCGGTGAGGTCTACGGCGACCTCAACGTGCACCCGCAGCCTGAGACCTATCGCGGTAACGTCAGGCCCTTGGGGCCCCGCGCCTGCTACGACGAGGTAAAGCGCTGTGACGGGACTCTCTTCTTCGACTACCGCGATCAGCACGACCTGCCGATCAAGATCGCCTGCATCTTCAACACCTACGGCCCCCGCATGCACCCGAACGATGGCCGCGTCGTCTCTAACTTCATCATGCAGGCCATCCCGGACCAACCTATCATCCTCTACGGCGACGGCAGCCGGACCCGGAGCTTTAGCTTCTTCGACGACCTGGTCGAGGGCCTGAGCCGTCTAATGAACACCCCGCACGAGATCGCGGGCCCCGTCAACCTCGGCAACGCCAACGCATTCACCATTCGCGAACTCGCCGAAAAGGTCGTGCACCTCGCTGGCTCCCGCTCGACGTTCGCCACCGCAGCCGTGCCCGAGGACGACTCCCTGGGCGGCAGCCGGTGATCACGCAGGCCCAGGAGATCCTAGGCTGGCAGCCGGACGTGGCGCTCGACGAACGGCTCAAGCGGACAATTCGCTATTTCCGGCGCCTTGAAGAAGATCGCCTTGCGGACGAAAGGGCGGCAGAGTGAGAAGCTCAATTGTCGTAACCGGAGGCGCTGGCTACATCGGAAGCCATGTCTGCAAGGCATTGGCGCGTGTCGGGTATAATCCGGTTACATTTGATAACTTGTCTACCGGCAATGAATGGGCTGTCCGGTGGGGAGCCTTGGAGTTCGGTGACATACTGGATCTCTCACGATTGAACGCTGTGTTCAAGAAGTACAGACCTTTGGCGGTGATACATTGCGCAGCCGCTGCTCTGGTTGGAGAGTCGATGCGCGAGCCGTCATTCTATTACCGCAATAACGTGGTTGGAGCGCTTAATGTTTTGGATGCTTGTCGCAGTCATGCCGTGCAGTGTATTGTGTTGTCCAGCACGTGTGCTGTTTATGGGATACCGGATGGACTGCCAGTTTGTGTTACAGATGCAACCCGGCCAGTTAACCCCTATGGTGCCTCCAAGCTGATGGCTGAGCAGCTGATGGCTGATCATGCGATGGCATATGGACTGCGCTATGCGGCGCTCCGCTACTTTAATGTAGCGGGTGCGGACCCGGACGGTGAGATTGGCGAATGTCGGGCAGTCGAAACGCACTTGATCCCCCTAGCGCTCGATGCGGTTCTCGGACGACGAGGTCCGCTGAAAATTATGGGAATAGATTACCTGACCCCTGACGGTACAGCCATCCGGGACTATGTTCACGTCGCCGACTTGGCCGACGCGCACGTCGCCGCCCTGGCGCAGCTACGGTCAGGCAATAGATCGATGACCTGCAATCTCGGGACCGGTGCCGGCTATTCGGTTCAGGAGATCGTGGATGCGGTCGAGCGCGTGACCGGCCGAACTGTACCCTGCCAGACATGCGCGCGCCGCCCAGGTGATCCGCCGGCGCTGGTCGCGGGCGTGACTCAGGGTTGCCTCGACTGGCAACCACGTTGGTCAGCACTTGATCAGATCGTGGAGACAGCATGGGCTTGGCACCGATCAATGCCCACAACCGCAGTCCGGATAGTCTGATAAGAAGCAGTTTTCCTCGACTTACCCTGAGAGAGGTGAAGATTGAACGCGCCACTCTAAATGCCGCAGAGGTTTTCCTCGATCGCCGGCTCCACCGGTCGACGGGTGGAGGTCGTTCGTGCGCTCGCGCGATCCAGCGTTCGAAGCTGGCCCGGTTCACTTAATCAGGGCAATTTTGCGTCCGGGATCGGGCGTGCGTGGATGCGGCGCTCGGCGCGCGTTTTCGATCGTTGATCGCGTCGTCGGCAGTGGGCTGGGTAGGCTCGATCACGGAGACATCGCCCAGCAGATCAGGGCGGAATTGCCCGGGCACATCCGGCGAAGCCGACAAGGTTCGTCGGGGTGAAGTCCTAAAGTTGCTGGAAAATTGGTTGGGGGTACATCGTCGCTGAGCGTCGAGAACCCACCGCCGGTTGCCGCCGGCGGCAGCGAGGAGGCACCCCCATGGCGAAGAGGCTACCGGCATCGATGCGCACCCGGCAAAACCTTTCGGAGCTGATCGAGGGACGGCTGTCGTCGTCCGCCGGCAGATCTGAGCTGGTCGAGCTGGCGGCCCGGCTGATCGTCGAGGAGGCGCTCGAGGAGGAGAGCCGGGATGCGCTGGGGCGGGACTACTACGAGCGCGGCGGCGATGCTGACCGAGGCTATCGCAACGGCGTGCGCGAGGGTCGGTTGAAGACGGCCGAGGGGATAATCTCGTTTTCTGCACCGCAGATCGCTGACAGTGAGGAGCCGTTTCGATCCGAGATCCGTCAGCATCTCAAGGGTCGCACCGAGGCCTTGGAAGACCTGGCCATCGAGTTCCTGGCGCGCGGCTTGTCGGTGCGAGACATCGAGGACGCCTTCCCAGGATATCGGCAAGGACGAGAGCGGTCGGCTGTTACTGTCGAAGACGGCAGTCTCGGAGATCGGCGCGCGGCTATGGCCCGACTATCAGGAGTTCTGCCGGCGCGATCTCGGCGAGCGCGAGATCATCTATCTCTTCGTCGACGGCATTGCCGAGCGCATCCGGCCGGGGCAGAAGCGCGAGCCGGTGCTCGCCGGCTGGGGCATCGCCACGGACGGCAAGAAGGTTCTCTTGGGCTTGATGGCGGGGTCGAAAGAGGATGCCGAGACTGTCGTGGCGTTCTTCCAGGACATGCGTTCACGTGGGCTCGGCGATCCGCTCCTGGTCGTCAGCGATGGCGCTCCAGGCATCATCAAGGCGATCGAGACCTGCTTCCCGCGCTCGGCCCGCCAGCGCTGCCTGGCGCATCGCATGCGCAATCTCGCCGCCAAGGTTCCCGAGAATCAATGGCCGGACTTCAAGGCCAGGGCGCAGGCCGCCTACCAGGCCCCAAGCCGGGCGATCGCACGCGACTTGGCCGAGGGCGTCGTCAAAGACCACGAGGCCGAGCTGCCCAGTGCGGTCGCCTGCTTTCGGGACGACTTCGAGGCCTGCATCGCCCATCTGCGGCTGCCGATTACGCATCGTCGGGCGATTCGCACCACGGATGGGATCGACAAGACTTTCCTGCCCGTTCTCGCTATTCTTGTGCCGTGCGGCCGACCTCGTGGCGAAGCGTGGCGCGTCGGCTGGAAGCGTCGCCGGACAGCCTGTTCAGTTCCTGCCGGTTTGAGGCGGCTGCACACGCGCCTTTCGTTGACGGATGCGAGCGCCAAGCGGCGACGAAGTGCTCGTAGCTCTCCTGCGCCCGCTCGGCGATCTGCATCTCCTGATGGCGCATTTCCTTCACGTTGTAGGCATAGGTCGCGCCCCGTCTGTTGCCCTTCTTCTGCGGCTGCCCGGCAGCCAGTTCCATGGACCGGCGCTTGTGAGCGACAAGGCTGGGGCGGGCCCAGCGGTAGTCCTCTTCCCTCGTGAGCATGTGCCAGCAGAGCGTTGCGAGCTTGCGTGCCACCGCAACGGCCGCGATCTGATGGCCACGGCGCGCCCGGACGCGGATGAAGAAGGCGCGCAGCGGCCCCGGCGCCTTCGCCGCTGCCCAAGCGGCCTCGACCAGCATGGCACGCGCGTGGCTGCGCCCGGCCTTGCTGATGCGGCCGTGGTGGGCGGCGCCGAGTCCGGACTGACGGACCCTCGGGTTGAGCCCGAAGTAGCTCACCAGTTTCTGCGGAGAACTGAACCGGTCGATGCTGCCGATCGCCGCCATCAGCCCGGCCGCCACGGCCAGATTGACTCCAGTGATGGTCAGCAGCCGTCGGATCGCCTCGTCGTCCAGCGCGTCTTGGGCGATGTCCCGATCGAGCACGGCAAGATCCTCCCCAAGCCGGTCCAGCTCGCGGACATGGCGCGTGATCGCGGCCCGCTCGTCCTCCGGTACCGGCTGACGGGCAAGCCAGTCGCGACCGCGCTTGTTGAAGAGATCGGCATGCGGGCATTTCGGGATCAGATGCGCGTGCAGGATCGCGTGCACCTCGTTCTTGATCCGGGTTCGGTGTCGGACGACCTGGTAGCGGCGCGCGACGAGCCGGCGCATCCGCTCCGTCGCCGCATCCGGCGTCCAGATCTCCGGCAGGTAGCCGGCAGCGTGCAGGCTCGCCAACGTCGCCGCATCCACCTTGTCGGTCTTCACATGGGCATGAGCGATGGCTTTCACCTGGAGTGGATTGGCGATCACCACGCGCTTCACATGGGGCGACAGGACACGAGAGACCGCCATGCAGTTCCCGGTCGCTTCAATCACGACCTCGTCCGTCTTCAAAAGTTGTCTGCCGAACCCATCCAGGGCCGTGCGGGTCATCTCGACCCGGCCCTCGTGTCGGGTCAGGCCGTTCTCCCAGATCACCACCTCCCCGAAGGTCCGGTGGACGTCGATGCCGATCACGCGTCGCATGCGCGCCTCCATTGCCAGTGACAACGAGCGGGAGCAGCGGGCGACACGACAACTACGGATTCGCGCTCTCAGCGCAACCGGGCGAGTCGCAAAGGCGGCCAGCTACTAACACGAGCTCGCAGCTCATCGTGTGCATCGGCCTGCCCGCACTTTCGTGCTCCCGGTGCCTCTGTCCCGGACGCTCGCAGCATATACCGGGTTCCGAAGAACACAGCCGAACATCGGCACCGAGATCCTCATACCGGTTACCAACCTCCTCGAGCGGCTGTTTGTCGAGGAGCGGCGGCGTCTGAAGATCATCCCCAACGCCTTCGGCGAGAAGCCGGTGCTGAAGCTCATGTTCGGCGCGATGATCCGCGCCGCCGAGCGTTGGCGAGCCATCAAGATCACAACTTTCGAGCGGCGGCAGTTGGACGCCCTGCGCAATGAGCTCAACCACGATTACGAGGCCGAAAACGGCTTCGAGGAAAACCGCTCAGTCGCGACCCCTCAAACCCGAATTTCCAGCAGTTCTCGGACTTGACCGGGTTCTTTCTTCGGTTCGGCGGAAATTGCCCGTATTTGTGATAGATTATGGCAGGCACGCAGTCATCCTAAAGCTTGCTGCAGCGACAACGCGACGGAGTCGGCGGCGTTCCTGACGGGATCTGCCGCAAGATGCGCATAGCGCGCCGTCGTCTGGACCTGCGTATGGCCGAGCAGCTTGCCGATCATCGGCAGCCCCTGGCCCGCAGGCGACCGCGGTCGAGGCGAAGGTGTGGCGGAGGTCGTGGATGCGGGCGTCCTTGAGGCCGGCCCGGGCACGGACCCGCTGCCAGAAGGGCTGCAGGTCGGTGAGGCGCTTGCCCTCCAGCGTGCCCGTGATCACCCAAGGATTGCCCTTGATCCGCGGCGCGGCCTGCAGAAGCTCGATGGCCGGCTGGCCGAGATGGACGACCTTGGCACCGGTCTTGGAGTCCGGCAGGCGCAGCACCCGATCGGCGAAGTCGACGTGCTCCCACTTCAGCGTCATGATCTCGTTCAGCCGGCAGCCGGTGAAGATCAGCAGGCGCACCGCCAGGATCGCCGAGGGCAGCTCGAGGCGCTCGCACTCCATCTCGCGCAGGACCTCGCCGACGCGGCGCAGCTCGGCCGCGCTGAGGAACCGCTGCCGCTTCTCCTCCGGGTATTTCTTGATGTGCTTGCGCGGGTTGGAGCCGTCGGGCCGGAGGCCCCACATCTCGGCGAGGTTGAACATCTTGGAGACGACCTCGAGGCACCGATTGGCCTGGTAGGGGATGTGCCGGAGGTCGTGGTGGAACTTGGCGACGTCCGCGCGGGTGACCTCGGTGACGCTGAGCCGGCCGAGGGCAGGGAGGATGAAGCGCCGGAGGTTGCGCCGGTACTCGTTGGCCGTGCTGGCCTTGATGCGGATCGCGATGTGCTCCCTGTCGAACCGCTCGGCGAGCTCCCTCACCGTGATGGCGCTGCGCCCGGCGTCGCGCTCGGCGGCAGGGTCCTCGCCGGTTCGCGCGGCGGCGATGATGGCGATCGCGCGGTTGCGGGCCTGCTCGCAGGTGAGGACGGTGCTCGCTCCCAGGCTCATGCGGCGGGACCGGCGCCCGGCCCGGTACTGGACGACGTAGCCCTTTCGGCCGCTCGGCAGGATGCGCAGGCCGAGCCCGTGAATGTCGTCGTCCCAGATGAAGTATTCGGTCCCTCGGACCTCGGCGGCGTCGACCAGGCGTTTGGTCAGTTTCGGCATCGGCGGACGGCACCTTCATATGAATGGCGCTGCTTCCAGAATTCGCGTCCGGCCGCCCGTGGAAGCACTATGGAAGCAAGAGGGCGAGAACCGAGGCGCGAGCCTGCGAAAAGCAGGGTGCCGTCCGTCGCCCTGGAAGTCAACTAAGTCATTGAAAATGCGAAGAAAAAGGAAGTTCTGCGAAATTCTGAGTAGTCGGCGCGATACGGCTCATAACCTGAAGGTCGTAGGTTCAAATCCTACCCCCGCAACCAAATTATCCAAATATATCAAAGCCTTACGCGCCGCCCTGTGCGGCGGCTTTTGGCGTTCCACCTACCCGTGGAAGCACCGTGGAAGCAAGAGGGCGCGAAATCCTGCGTATGCTGTCCGGGCGGTAGCGCTACGCGCTCGCAGGACCTTACGATGATCGCCTTCCGGATGACCGTTGTCGGCGGCCGCGCTTTCGATGGTTGTAGCCGTGAAGGCGAACTGACCCAGCCCCGAACTTAGGGCCACTCATAAGTGGAATCTGCCCGTTTGGGATAGCACCGGCGTGGAAAGAGCGGCAAGCGGCTCCGGCGGTGAGCCGTCAGACAGCTCTGGAGCCGGAGCCGCTTGCCGCGGCCGCTCGAACGGCCGAGCCGCCGCGAACGCTTTGGGCGTCGACATGCGCAACGCGGTGTGGGGCCTGGTCTCGTTGTAGGCCAGGCGCCAGCGCTCGATGATTTGGCGGGCCTCGTCGAGGCTACGGAACCAGTGTGGATCGAGGCATTCGTCCCGGAAGCGGCCGTTGAAGCTTTCGATCGAGCCGTTCTGCATAGGCTTGCCGGGATCGATGAAGAACAGCTTGACGCCGTGCTGATGTGCCCAGTTCTCGAGGTCGCGGCCGGTGAACTCGGGACCGTTGTCGACCACGATGATATCCGGATAGCCGCGCTCGCGGGCGACGTCGTCGAGCATCAGGGTGACGCGACGCCCCGGCAGCGAAAAGTCGACGAGGATCGCGGGGCATTCGCGGGTGCAATCGTCTTTCAAATTGGCCGTGCGGAACTTGCGGCCACTGGCCAGCGTGTCCTCCGTGAAGTCCATCGACCACCGCTGGTTGGCGGCGATCGGGCACCAGTGGCCGGACATCGTGCCGGCCACGCGCTTCTGCCGGTGACGGCGGCGGATCGCGAGGCGTTCCTCCTGGTAGAGCCGGGCGATGAGCTTGTGGTTGACGCGCCAGCCCTCGCGTTTGAGCAGCTCGTGCAGCCGGCGATAGCCGAAGCGACGATGCTCGCCGGCAAGGGCACGAAGCCGCTCACGCAGTCTGACGTGCTCCTTCGGCCGAAGCGGCTGGCGACAGGCGAGCGACCGCGAGATGCCCACCAGCCTGCACGCCCGACGCCGCGACAGCCCATGCTCGTTTTGGGCCAGGACCACCGCTTCGCGTCGGGCGGCAGGCGTTACCAGTTTTTTTCCAAGAGCCCCTTCAGCGCCTTGTTGTCCAACAGCGCCTCGGCCAGCAACTCCTTCAGCCGGCGGTTCTCGTCTTCCAGCGACTTCAGCCGCTTGGCGTCCGACACCGTCATCCCGCCGTACTTGGCCCGCCATTTGTAGAATGTCGTCTGCGAGACGTTGTGCCGCCGGCAAAGCTCGTCGAGCTTCGCCCCGGCTTCGTACTCTCGCAGGATTCCGATGATCTGCTCCTCGGTGAACCGGCTCTTGCGCATCTGTCCTCCTCACGAACCAAGGTAGAACAGATTCCCCTTATCCGTGGGCCTGTTTCAGGGGGCTGGGTCAGACCGACGTCCTGAGCCGCATCGCCGACGACAAGATCACCAGGATCGACGAGCTGCTGCCGTGGCGTTACGCTCAGGACTGAGCGTAACGCCACGGCAGCAGCTCGTTATCGGAGGTCGGGTCGCCTTCGCTGCCCAACTCACCACAATGGCCGAGCGCCTCCGCCAGGCGCGAGCGCTTCGCCGATCGCCCATTGCTCCGTCAGCGCAGCCGCGCGAGTTTCATCGCCGGGATACGGCTTCAGATGAATGAAAGGCGGGGGTCACAGCAAACTGAACAAAAACACAATCAGATAAAGCATCGGTGGGAAGCCCATCTATGAGCGCAGTTTGGCCGACTTAGCGTTGCCTCTCTCCAATTGATTGCAGAATGAACCTCTACGCCACTCTAGCGTTCTTTGCTTTGGGTCTTCTCCTTGCCGTCTGGGCTGCTTGGCAAGAACGCCGCCAGCGAGGTCTCGGCGAATTGCCACTATTGCCACCACTCCCCATCCTCATTTTCGGTGTGATCATCGTGCTGGTCGCGGCCGCCCACCTTGTCACACTCTGGAGCGGTGTCCCGCTCAAGAGCCGTTTCGCGCCCTAATCTGGAGGATCTGATCGCACAGCGAGAGCATCGATCTCGACCCATTCAAGCGATCGACGAGGCTCTTAGGGATTGCCGAGAAACCAGCTGCCGCACCTAACGACCTGCTCGCTCCATCACCTCCCCGGTTTCGGCGCAGCGGTCGAGATAGACCTCGGCCAAGAGCGCCGTGCGGTCAACGGCGAGAGCGGGTCCATGCTCATGTAACGCCGGCTCGACCATTGCGTGGCGGCGGTGTGGTGCAGCCTGGCCTTCAGGTGCGACCGCGATCGTGATGGCTCGGGTCGACCCGAGGAGTAGATCGCACGACCGGAGCGAAAGCGCCGTTGCAAGCTTACTCGCCGTCTAGCGGATGCCGGCGCGCATGAAGCTCTGGACGAACTGGCGCTGCAGCAGGAGGAAGGCGATCAGGAGGGGCGCCGAGGTGACGAGCGTGGCGGCCGAGATCACTGACCAGTCGATGCCCTGATCGACCGAAGAGAAGACCTGCAGGCCCACGGTGACGGGTCGTGTCTCGACCGAGCTCGTGACGATGAGCGGCCAGAGGAAGTTGTTCCAGTGGTAGCTGACGGAGACGAGGCCGTAGGCGACATAGATCGGCCTCACCAGCGGCACGTAGACCTTCCAGAGGATGCCCAGCAGCGAGCAGCCCTCTATTCGGGCAGCGTCGTCGAGCTCCTTGGGCACGGTCTTGAAGGCCTGCCGCAGGAGGAAGATGCCGAAGGCCGATGCCATGTAGGGCAGGCCGATGGCCACGATGGTATCGAGGATGCCGAGCCGGCTCACCGTCTGGTAGTTCTCGACGAGCAGCACGTCCGGCGTGATCATCAACTGCACGAGGACCAGGAAGAAGAGAATCTCGCGGCCCTTGAACTCAAGCCTGGCGAAGGCGAAGGCTGCCAGCGTGCAGAGGACGAACTGGCCGACGAGCGTGATCGTGACGAGGATGAACGAGTTCAGCATGTAGCGGGGAAAGGGGGCCGCCGCCATCGCCCGCGTGAAGTTGTCGAGCGTCCAGGGTGCCGTGAGATCGAAGCGGGCCGAGTAGAGCGGCGGGTGGAAAGCGGCCCAGACGGCGAACAGCAGCGGCAGCATCCAGAGCAAGGCCAGGATCCAGGCAGCCGTGGTCAGCAGCAGCCGGTCGAAGCCGGTCTCGCGGCCGACGATGGCGCTGGCCCCGGAGCTCATGGTCGGCGGCTCACCGGTAGTGGATCCGCTTGTCCAGCACGGTCATCTGCAGGACCGAGACGATGACGAGGATGACGAGCAGCACCATGGTCAGGGCTGCGGCATAGCCGGTGTCCCAGAACTTGAAGCCGGTCTCGTAAATGTAGAAGAGGAGCAGCGAGCTCGCGTTACTTGGCCCGCCACCGGTCATGGCGACGATGTGGTCGACCACGCGAAAGGCACCGATCACGGCATTGACCAGCACGAAGAGGGTGGTCGGCATCAAGAGCGGCAGGACGATGCGGCGCACATAGTAGAAGCTCGAGGCGCCCTCGAGCCGGGCGGCCTCTTCCAGCGAGGGCGGGATGCTCTGCAGCGCCGCCAGATAGAAGATCATGAAGAAGCCGGCCTCCTTCCAGACGGAGACGGCCATCACTGACCAGAGCACGGTCTCCGGTGAGCCCAGGAAGTTGATGTCCGAGCCGCCGAAGGCCGCGACCACCTGGTTGAGGAGGCCGAATCCCGGCGTGTAGAAGAAGAGCCAGATATTGGCCGCCGCCACCATTGGCAGGATGGTCGGCGTGAAATAGGCCATCCGCAACAACGCCCGGCCCTTGAGCCGCTCGTTGACCCAGAGGGCCATGAGAAGGGCGATGCCGATCGAGAGCGGGATGGTCACCAGCGCGTAAAGGAAGTTGTTCCACATCACCTGGACGAAAACCGGATCCTCGGCCAGCATCCGGTGATAATGCTCCAAGCCGATGAAGGCCGAAGCGCGCCGGCCGCGTGCCGTCGACCAGAAGCTGTCGATCAGCGTCGCGATCGCCGGGTAGTGGGTGAAGGCGACGAGCAGCACCATCGCCGGCAGAACGAGCAGCCAGGCATGGACCTGGGCGAGGGTGGATTGGCGCAATGGCATGGCGCTCACCGGTCGGGGCGGGCCGAAGCCCACTCCCGATGGTTGCGACAATCAGCGATAGGCGGCGAGGACGCGCATCGCCTCGGCCTGGGCCTCGGCGAGGGCGGTGGCGGAGTCCTTCTCACCGGTGATGGCGGCCTGCAGCGCGTCGTTGAAGATCTTGGTGATGCGCTGGTTCTCGTGCGTCGAGAGCTCGGCCACGGCGAACTCGAGCTGGTCCCGGGCGACGGCGGCGACCGGGAAGTCGGCGACGTACTCCTGCATCCGCTCGGTCTCCCAGGCGGCAGGGCTGGTCGCCACGTAGCCCGTCTTGATCGACCAGTCTGCCTGCATCTCGGGCGTGGTCAGCCAGCGAATGAAGTCGAGCGCCGCCTGCTCGCGCTCCGGATCCGTCTTGAGGATGAAGAGGTTGCCGCCGCCAGTGGGGGCTCCGCGCCGCTCCTTGGCCGGCAGCATGGCGACGCCGAAATCGAAGGGCGCGTTGGTGCGTACATTGGTGAGGTTGCCGGTGGTCGTCCACATCATCGCCGTTCGGCCCTGGAAGAAGTCCTGCGGCGTGGTCCCCCACTCGATGATGCCGGGCGCCATCACCCGTGCTCGGCGGAAAGCGACATCAAGTAGTCGAGCGCCTCGACGACGCGCGGATCGTCGAACGCGACCTCATTGCCGTCCTGGTTCATCAGGATGACGTCGTTCTGCGTCGTCAGGCCCTGGAAGAGCCAGTAGGGGAAGCCGGAAGTAGGGATCTGGATGCCGTACTGGGTGACATTCCCGGCGTCGTCACGCTTGGTCAGGGCTTTGGCGAACTCGACCTGCTCGTCCCAGGTGGCAGGCGGCACTTCGGGATCGAGGCCGGCCTCGGCAAAAGCCTCCTTGTTCCAGTAGAGCACCGGCGTCGAGCGCTGGAACGGCACACCCCAGATCTTGCCCTCGATCGCCCCGTTCTCGAGGAAGGCCGGATAGAAGCTCGCGAGCCACGCCTTCTCATCCTCGTTCTGCGCCACGTCGGAGACGGCGACGATCATGTCCTCGTCGTAGAGCGTGAAGGTGTCGACAGCGAGGATCACGGCCAGGTCCGGCGGGTTGCCGCCCATGAAGGAGGTCACGGCGCGAGTGATCGTGTCCTGGTAGCTGCCCGTGTAGACAGGGGTCACCGTGACGCCCTCGGTCGCTTCGTTATAGGCTGCGGCATACTCGTCGATAATCGCGGTGATCGGTCCCCCGACCGCCACCGGGAAATTGAAGCTCAGCTCGATCTCGGCCCTGAGCGGGGCGGCCGAGGCGATGAAGGTGAGCGCGAGGGTCGCCGCGATCAGCGTTCTTTTTGCCATGGACTGGATCCTCCCTAATGAGCCTGTTGGTGCATCGTCGTGGTCCTCGTCGATGGTTGGGCGAGGGGCGTCGCGGGCTCGACGCGACGGCCGCTTTGAGCATCGAAGAAAGCGAGATCAGCTGGTGCGAGGCCCAGCACGAGACGGCTGCCCGGGACGATCTCGACATGGCCCGGCAACCGCGCCAAGAGGTCGGCCTCACCCGTGCGGCCTTCCACCACGGTGTCCGCCCCCTGGTAGTCGAGGCCGGTGACGGTGAAGGAGAGCGCCGCCTGGTGCGTTTCGGGGCGTTCATGCAGCATCTCGGGGCGGATGCCGAGCGTCAGCCGTCCCGCAAAGCCGGGTGCGAAGAGGGGCCCGTCGGTGCCGCGGACGACATGGCCTTCGCCTCGCGGCTCAAGCGGCAGGAGATTCATGGGCGGGGTGCCGATGAAGCTCGCGGCGAAGGCCGTGGCCGGGCGGGCATAGAGTGCGGGCGGTGCGGCATCCTGCTCGATCCGGCCATCGCGCAGCAGGACCACCTGATCAGCCATGCTCAGCGCCTCGGACTGGTCGTGCGTGACGTAGACCATCGTCATGTCGAGCCGGTCCTTCAGCTCCCTGATCTCGCGGCGCATCTCGGCCCGAAGCTTGGCGTCGAGATTGGAGAGCGGCTCGTCCATGAGGCAGAGCTTGCTCTCGGCGACGATCGCCCGGGCCAGCGCCACCCTCTGCTGCTGCCCGCCCGAGAGTTGCGAGGGCTTGCGGTCGAGGAGATGGCCGAGGCCGAGAATGTCGGCGGCCCGCGCCAGGCGCCGCTCGCGCTCAGCGGCCGGCACCCGGCGCACCTTGAGGCCGAAGACGACGTTCTCGCGGATCGATAAATGCGGGAAGAGGGCGTAGTTCTGAAAGACCATGGCGAGCCCGCGCTTAGCCGGCGGCAGGTCGGTGACGTCGCGGCCGTCGATGCGAATGCGCCCCTCACTCGCCGTGTCGAGTCCGGCAAGAAGCCTGAGCGTCGTTGACTTGCCGCAGCCCGAGGGTCCCAGGAGAACGGTGAAGCTGCCGTCCGGAATGACGAGGTCGATGCCCGCTAAGGCCACAGTCTCACCGAAGCGGCGTGCCAACCCTTCGAGCACTACTTCCGGCAAGGCCCCTCCACCCGGCTCATCGTTCTCGGTGACGTCGCGGGCTAGGCTAATGCCGTGACAGAACGATGACAATTGGGCTTCGGTGGCTCCGGTCCGGGAAGAGCGTGGCCCGCTTGCGCGTCCCGTCTGGCAGGATGCGCGCCACCAGGCAGCGGTCGTTGTCGTAGAGCGCCGACAGCGGCACGCGGCCAAAGAACGCGAAGGCATGAACATGGCCATCGGCCCACGCCTCGGCCGTCGCCGCCGGATACGCCCGCACATAACAGGCATCGCTGTGCGGTAGGTCGAAGGCGAAGAAGTGCGCCTTCTGCTCGACACCCCCGATCACCACCAGTGCTTCGCCGAAGTCCGCCTGGGCGTGGCCGGGCGCATGGCGCAACGGCACGAACATCTTCCGACTGCGCCGCTGATGCTCGCGCAGGTAGGCCTTCACGATGGTGTAGCCGCCGGTGAACCCATGCTCAGCCCGCCGCAGGCGATCCAGGACCCGTTTCGCGGTGTGACGCTCCTTGCGAGGGCGATCTGCGTCCTCGTCCAGCCAGCGGTCGATGATCTCGGTGAACCCGTCCAGCTTCGGCCGCTTCACCGGCGCTGTCCTCCGGTAGCCGGGCGGAACCGAGTACACGATCATCTTGTCGACACTGTCACGCGAGATCCCGAAGCAACGCGCGATCGCCCGCTTGCTCATGCCCTGCCTGAAGTAGGCGTGGCGAACCTTCCGATAGAGCTCCACGGTGAAAATGCCCCCACCCTCCCTGCTGCCAGGAAGGGTTATCGTGGCCGACTTTTACGCCGCCCGCAGCGGGATCACCCCGCCACTCCAGTGGCCGACTTTCTCACCGCCGTTCTCACTTCTCACGGCCCGGAAAGCCTAGCGACAACGCGTATATCGAGGCGTTCAACAGCCGCCTTCGTCAGGAATGACTCAACGCTTCATGGTTCCTGTCGCCGGCTGACGCACGCACCCGGATCAACAACTTGAGGATCGACTATAACCAACACCGACCGCATTCTGCGCTCGGAAACTTGACCCCGAGCGCCTTCGCAGCACAACTGAAACCAGCCCGGAAGGTCGCATGAAAACCGGACCAGCGATGGGGTGAAGTCCCGCCAACCATGCACCAACATTCAACCTGGACCAGTCACTGGGGTCTGATCACCTCAGGCTGCCGTAGTGGCTTTATGTCGCCGTCGGTAGAGGAAACCGAACGCGGCCAGAGCGCCCGCCATGAGGGGTAGCGCAGCGGGGATCGGGACGACGTTGAGCGTGATGGTGTCATTGCCGTTGCTCGACAGGCTCCACGTATAAGTGCCCTTCGGCACTCCGAGGCTCTGAAACGTCGCGTTCGCGAAGCTCATCGTGGCGGCAAGGCTGTTCCCACTAGCGTATGCCTGCGGCAGAAATACATAATCGTCGCCATCAAGACCCCAGTCAACGCCAGACGAAGTTGTCGTCCCTCGCGTGATGCCTGTGCCAAAATTGGAGCTGCCCATATTCTGAATGCTTTCACGTTGTTGAGCGCATCGAATAAAATCAATCCTGCGTAAGGGGTGATTTAGGGAAGATCCAGTCCAGACAAACTGAAAGAAGGAGCGCTTGTTATAATCAACGAGCCGGCGGCTGAAAACAAAACACCATTGCCAGTCTCGGTCGCGGTGATTACCACAGCGGCGTCGGCGTGACTGCGGCAGCGCAGATCATGCCGACCGCCAATCCCAGCACCCTCAACAGATGTCGCATCCGTGAGTGTCCACCCTGAGGGTTTCTGCAAGAACCAAGACACATCATCGGCGCGAACGCCATGTCGGATCGACGACTGACACTCTAGGCAATATGGAACCCGAGATTTCCAATATGCCTTCTGCCGTAGCAAGTTTGGAACGGTCAGGCGCTGCAGCCCTCGCGAAGGGCTGTCATCGATTTCCTGTCTCACTCAACGGTGCCACTCCCGAGCTGTCCGCGGATTCCTGTCCCCGGACTGCAGGCGTGGGCGCCTCAGGCTGCCGTGGTGGCTCCATGTCGCCGTCGGTAGAGGAACCCGACTCCCGCCAGAGCGCTGGCCATGAGGGGTAGCGCAGCGGGGATCGGCACGACGTTGAGCGTGACGGTGTCATTGCCGTTGCTCGACAGGCTCCAGGTATAAGTCCCCTTCTGCACTCCGATTGCGCTATACGCGACATAACGAACGCTTATGTCGCATAATACGCGACAAATGCCGGGTTCCGTCGCGCTATACGCGACAGATCCGGCCGTGCGTGGGTTGAGACGCAACAAAAAAGCCTGCTGCGCGGCTATCCATAAATTCTCTTATGCTTGTCGGAACCTGGGATTGCAGGCCGACCAACTCTATTTATGCTTGTTTTATAGGCGGTTTTGGCTACGATCCCGGGCATGGTCGCCGTCTCGATACGTGGACGCCTCCGGAAACCTCGCTCATTCGGCTGTGATCGGCTAG
>CAVOZQ010000048.1:0-37226 GCA_963700945.1 uncultured Alphaproteobacteria bacterium | reverse complement strand
TATGAGCCCGATCCTCTATTTTGCATACGGCTCCAATATGCTTAACAAGCGCCTGCAGTGCAGCTGCAATACGGCAAAATAAATCTGCAATGCTGTTGTCGATGGTTTTGAGCTTTCATTTGCCAAGAAGAGCAAAGATGGCTCTGGGAAGGTGACAATCTCGGCAGCAAAGTCACCCAGCGCTCGTGTTTACGGCGTCGTCTTTGAAATCGCTGCAACCGACATGCCCAAACTGGATAGATCCGAAGGCAGAAGACGCGGCTATAATCGAGAGGATGAATTTCATGTTGTAACACTTGCGAATGCTGCTGCACTAAAAACGTGGACGTATATTGCCAACCCAGATTTTATTGATCCGACCTCACGCCTTATGACTGGTATCTGGACCTCATAATTGCAGGTGCCGAACAGCATCAGCTACCTTTCTCGTACATTGAGTGGCTCAAGGCACAACCATCGCAGGCTGACGCAGTGCCCACTCGAAAGCAAAGGCAGGAAGCAGTGCGTCTCTTGCGCAGAGCGAGGTCTTTATGACGCTGCCGGACGAGGTCAGAATTGCTGGCACCAATACGGTTGCTGATTGGAAAAAAAATGAACCTGATTATCCATTATTTTCGTCTAGAGCTATGCTAGCAGAATCATGTGGTTATGGTGGATTGGAGGCGAGCACAGTGAATAATCTGGCGGCCAAGATGCGTGGATTGAGCGAGTCGGCGTTTCGGGCGCGGTTCGGGACCGAGGCGCAATGCCTGGCGGTGCTGTTCGAGATGCGCTGGGGCCGCGGCTTTATCTGTGAGCGGTGCGGCTGTGAAAAGTATTCGCGGATGAAGAGCAGGAAGCAGGTCCAGTGTAACGCCTGCAAGCATCAGACGGGGTTCACGGCGGGCACGATCTTCCACAGCACGAAGCTGCCGCTGACGACGTGGTTTCGCGCGATCTACGAGTTGACGCAGGCCAAGGGCGGGATCAGCTCGATCGAGTTGGCGCGACGACTGGGTGTGCGGCAGCCGACCGCCTGGCTGATGAAGCAGAAGCTGATGTCCGCCATGGCGGAACGCGACGCCGGCAAGCCGAAGATGAGCGGCCGGGTCGAGCTCGACGACGCTTATCTCGGCGGCGTGCGCAGCGGCGGCAAGCGTGGGCGCGGTGCGGCCGGCAAGACACCGTTCGTCGCTGCGGTCGAAACGAGCCTCGACCGCAAGCCGAGGCGCCTGAAGCTGCTCGTGGTCAAGGGCTTCCGCAAAGCCGAGATCGCCAAGCTGGCCCGGTCGAGCTTCGCCACCGGCACCAACATCGTCAGCGACGGCCTGTCGTGCTGGCGGAGCGTCGAGGCCGCCGGTTGCGACCACTTCCCGATGCTCAGCGGCAGTGGCAAGAAGGCAGCGCAGTGGCCGTCGTTCAACTGGGTGAACACGACGCTCGGCAACATCAAGACGGCGCTCGCCGGCACATACCACCACGTCAGCCAGAAACACGCCCAGCGCTACCTCGCCAGCTTCGCCTGGCGCTTCAACCGCCGCTACCAACTCGACACCATAACCGAGCGCCTGATGTGGGCCGCGCTGCAGGCCAAGCCGCGCCCGTATCGGGCCATCATCGCTGGATGAGAAAAACGGATAATCAGGAAAATGAAAATCAGATTGCAGAAACCCAACGATAGATCTGCCTGGGACGAAGCATTTGGGAACTTCTTTAAAGCTCGTTTGAACAGTCGGTACTTTATGCCTATCGGGACATTGGAGATAATGGCGAAAAATGAGGGTGAGGGCTTTGCGATAGTAGCTTTGCATTGCACCCTGATCGAGTTTCTCGCTTCAATCCTTGAAGGAAAGAACTATAGATACATTAGACGAGGCGATCCACGGCTCGGGCAGTTTGAGTACGACAAGAGCGCCGATATGTTTCAAAAATTCCTGACGTCCGCTTTTCCTTTCACGACGATGTTTGCAAACAATGACGAGGCGCTGGACTTTTACAAAAAAGTTCGCTGTGGCCTTCTTCATGAAGCGCGTACGAAAGGACCATGGCATTAAAATGAACTCCGGGGCGAAGTCAAGCTATCAACTCGAAGAACAAGATCATTTATCGAAATAGAATGCAAGCAGCATTCGACGGGTTTATCGAAGACTATGGAAATAGACTTTTTATTTGTAAAGACCTGCAGCTTGCTTTCATCCGGAAGTTTGATGCCTTGTGCTATGCATAGGTGCCAGGGTCTTTTTGCTTAACTTTCGTACGAGTTCCGATGAACCGAGGTTGATGTCGCTCACAGCCTATCACCTCGCGGGTCGAGGGCGTCCTGCAGGCCGTCGCCGAGGATGTTGCAGGCGATGACGGTGGCGAAGAGCAGGGCGCCTGGCCAGATGGCGAGCGCCGGCGCCTGCCAGATGATCTCCTGGGCGTTGGTCAGCATGTTGCCCCATGAGGGCAAGGGCGGCTGGATGCCGAGGCCGAGGAAGCTCAAGACCGATTCGGCGAGCATGATGTTGCCGATCGAAAGCGTCGTGGCGACGATGATCGGCGAGGCGACGTTGGGCAGAATGTGGCGGAGCGCAATGCGCAAGGGGCCGGCGCCCATGGCGCGCGCGGCGCGGACATAGTCGCGCTCCTTCTGGCTGAGCACGGCCGCGCGCACGAGCCGGGCCACGGTGGTCCAGCCGAACAGCGCCACCAGGATCACGATGCGGTAGACGCTGCTCCAGCCGTCGCCGGCCAGCGCCTGCGGCAGGCCGAGCTTGGTGACGTCGATGGCCGCCAGCACGATCAGCAGCGGCAGCAGCGGCAGGGCGATCACCGCATCGGTGAAGCGCATCAGGAAGCTGTCGGCGCGCCCGCCGGCATAGCCCGCCGCGAGCCCGACGGTGGTGCCGATCACGGCGGTGAGCAGCGCGCCCGCGATGCCGACGAGCAGCGAGACGCGGCCGCCTTCGAGCAGGCGGATCAGCAGATCGCGGCCGAGCTCGTCGGTGCCGAGCGGTCCTGCTGTACCCGGCGGCGCCATGCGGTTGAAGAGGTCGACGCTGCTGCCATCGAGGCCCAGGCTGGTGCCGAACGGCCGGGCCGCCGAGCACGGCGAGGACCAGGAAGAGCAGCAGCCAAAGCGCCACGACGGCGAGCCGATGCGCCGCAAAGCGTCGCCAGAAGCGCCGCCACGGCCCCTGGCCCCGGCGCGCGGCGGGGTGTGGCCCGAGCGCCCTGGCCTCGGCTTCAATGGCCATGGTCGATCCGCGGATCGAGCGAGCCGTAGGCGATGTCGGCCACGAGGTTGGCGATGAGCGTCACGAATGTGGCGATCAAGAGCGCCGCCAGTGCCAAATTGTAGTCGTTGCCCATGATCGAATCGTAGATCAGCTTGCCCATGCCCAAATACGCGAAGATGGTCTCGACCACGAGCGAACCCGAGAACAGGTTGCCGACATTGAGGGCGACGATGGTGACCAGGGACAGCATGGCGTGCGGCAAGGCGTGGTGCACGACCACGGCGGTCCGCGACAGGCCCTTGACCCGGGCGGTGCGGATGAAGTCCTCGCGCAAGGCTTCCAGCATGGCGGCGCGGACGAAGCGGACGAAGGTGCCAGCCGTGAGCAGTGTCAGTGTCGCGACCGGCAGGATCAGGTAGCGCAGCCGGTCGAGCAGCTCGGCCTCGCCGACGGGGGCCGTGCCGCCGGCCGGCAGCCAGCCGAGCTGCACCGCGAAGACGATGATGAGGATGAGGCCGAGCCAGAAGGAGGGGACCGAGAAGCCGGCGAACGCCAGGAGGTTGATGGTGCCGTCGACGATCCCGCGCGGGTACATGGCGGCGGCGACCCCGGCCGGAATCGCGATGAGCAGCGCCAGAACCAGGCTCGTGCCCATCAACAGCAGCGTATTGAGCAGCCGCGGCCCGATCACCTCGAGCACCGGCCGGGCGTAGAGCCTGGAATAGCCGAAATCGCCGGACAAGGCGTTCAAGAGCCACGCCGCGTAGCGCTCGTGGAGCGGCCGATCCAGGCCGTAGAGCGCCTTCAGCCGCACGGCATCGGCGGCGGAGAGGTTGGGGTCGGCGCTGATCATCAGGTCGATCGGGTCGCCCGGCATGAGGCCGATCAGCCCGTAGATCAGGAACGACATCAACAGCAAGAGGAAGACGGTCTCGGCGATCCGCCGATAGAGGTAGCCGCTCATCCCGTGAGGCGCCGTTCGCTGGCGGCTCACTCCTCCTCGCACCACGCGCCAGTTCTCGACCCCGAGGCTGGTGGCGGCCTGATGCCCGGCCGGCTCGACGCCGGCGAGCCAGCGCGGCCAGATATGCGGATCCGAGCGGAAATAGAGCGGCAAGGCCGGCAGCTCGGTCGCGTAGAGCCGCTGCAGCTCGTGCCAGAGCGCCTCGCGCTCGTCGCGGTCGAGGGTGATCTCGATCTCGTCGATCAGCTCGTCCGCCCGCTCGTTCGTGAAGCTCGTGTAGTTCTGCCCGGCCCAGCCATTGCCCTCGGTCGGGATCTCCTCGGAATGCAGCGTGGTCCGTGGCACCGCCTCGGGGCTCGAGATCCAGGCGAACATGCCCATGCCGGTGAACCGGCGCTTGGTCAGCGTTTCGCCGAAGAAGACCCGCGCCGGCTCGTTCTCGATCCGCACATCGATGCCGACGCGTTTCCACATCGACTGCAGCACCTGCTGCACCAGCTCGCGGGTGCGGTTGCCGGCCGTGGTCATGATGGTGAGTTGCAAGGGCTCGCCCGCCGCGTTGTGGCGCACGCCGTTCCGCATCTCCGTCCAGCCCGCCTCGTCGAGCAGGGCCGCAGCGGCCTCCAGATCCTCCGTGTAGATCGGGACGTCGTCGGTGTGGACCCAGTCGAGCGGGTTGACGTTGGTGTCCGCCACCTCCTGCCGGCCGCCGAAGAGCTGCTGGCTTAGGGCCTCGCGGTCGAGGCTCATGATCAGCGCCTGTCGTACCCGGCGGTCGGCGAGGATCGGGTTCAAGAGCTGCAGATCGATGTGCTCGTAGATCAGGCCGGGCTTGTAGAAGACCTGAAAGCGGTCGCCGTGGCGTTCCTCGAAGGCGATCGCCTGGTCGAGGGCGAGGCCGAGCGAGCCGTCCAGCATGTCGATCTCGCCGGACAGCAGGTTGGCCTCGAGCGCTGCGGTGTTCTCGATGGTGCGGATGACGATCTCGTCGAAGGCCGGCGGTTCGCCCCACCATTCGGGGTTGCGCTCGAGCGCGACGAACGCCCCGGTCTCCAGGCTCTTCAGTCGATAGGGGCCCATGGCGAGGCCGGGGTTGGTCGGGTCGGTGTCGAACAGCGTGCGGTTGCGGTAGGTGGCCGGGTCTGCCTCGAAGATCGGCCGCTCGAGATGCGCCGGCAGCAGCCGCAGGTCGTTCAACGATGGATAGAGAAAGGTGAGCTTCTCGTCCTCGATGGTGAAGGTCTTGTCGTCGTGGATCTCGAGATCGACGATCCGCCGGTAGAGCTCGGCATTGCTGACCCCGCTCTGCGGGTGCTGGCCGACCTCGATGGTGAACGCGACGTCCTCGGTGGTGACGGGCGTGCCGTCGCCCCAGCGCGCCTCGGGATCGAGCGTGTAGGTCGTCTTGACCCCTTTTGTACCGTCGGCGCGCTCGACAATCTCAGCCGTGCCGGCCTCGAGGTCGGGCAGCGCCTCGCAGAGAAAGCAGCGCAGCTGCCAATCCGTGCCGAAATGGGTGATCGGCCGGTGGGTGAAGCCCAGCACGTAGAACTTGGCCGCCATGCTGTCGATGTTGGGATTGAGGGTCGAGGGATACTGCGTGACGCCGATGGTCAGCCGCTCGCGCTCGGCCGCCGCCGGCCCGCCGGTCAGCACGAGAAGGGCCAGGGCCAGAGCCGAGATCGGCCAGGATCGACGCATCGGCAAACGCTCCGGTTGCTGCATGGTGCTGGTCGCCTGCTTGTCGAGATGACGCAATGTCGGCGCAAATCCAACCGAAAACCGTGCGCCGGCGAAATCGGCCAGGCTCACGCCGCGAGCGCGTCCGTGAAGCATCGCGCCAATGCCCGCATGCCGGTCTCGATCTCGCCCGCGGTCAGCCCGGCATAGCCCAGCAGCAGGCCGCTCCGGTCCGGCTTGCCCTGATAGAGGGCAGCCAAGGGCGTCACCTCGACACCCTGCTCCCGGGCGCGGACAGCGATCGCGCGGTCATCGGTCCCGGGCGGCAGGTAGCCCACGAGATGCATGCCGGCCTCGGCGGGCTTGAGCAGCAGCCGATCGCCCAGGTGCCGCGCGGCCGCCTCGAGCAGCAGCGCCTGGCGCTCGGCATAAAGCGCGCGCATGCGGCGGATATGGGCGGTGAGCGAGCCGTCCTTGATGAACTCGGCCAGGGCGGGCTGGACCAGCGTCGAGGGGTGGTTGTCGGTGAGCCGGCGGATCGCGGCAAAGGCCTGCACCAGATGCTCGGGCACGACCATGTAGCCGAGCCTGAGTGCCGGAAACATGACCTTGCTCATCGTGCCGACATAGATCACCCGGCCGTCGGCATCGAGGCCCTGCAGCGCGGCCAGCGGCCGTCCGGCGTAGCGGTACTCGCTGTCGTAGTCGTCCTCGAGGATGAAGGCGTCGGCCTCTCTGGCCCATTCGATCAGCGCCAGCCGCCGGCCGAGGCTCATGGTGACGCCCAACGGGAATTGATGGGACGGCGAGACGCAGGCCATGCGGGCGGCGGGTGCGATGTCCTGGCCCGCTTCGACCTTGATCCCGGCATCGTCCACCGGCACCGGGACAATGGCCGCACCCGAGGCGAGAAGTGCGCCGATCAGCCCCGGATAGCCGGGCTCCTCGACCCAGACGGCATCGCCCGGATCGAGCAGCACCCGGGCTACCAGGTCGAGCGCCTGCTGGGCGCCGGAAACGACGAAGATCTGCTCGGGCTTGCAGCGCACCGCTCGCGCCGCGCCCAGATAGGCGGCCAAGGCCTCGCGCAGCGGGCCAAAGCCGGCGGGCTCGCTGCCGATCAGGAGCCGCTTGGACGGGTTGCGCCAAGTCTTAGCGAGCCGGCGGGCCCAGTCCTCGAAAGGAAAGCGCGCCAGCTCCGGCAGCCCCGGGGCGAACGCTGTGGGCCGGCTTTCCGGCTGGGGCAGGGCGGTAAGCGCCCGGCCGCGGGCCGAAGCGCCCGGCGGGCACGATGTGCTGCGGCTGCCGGCATCCAGCTGGCGTTCGATCTTGCGCGCCTGCAGAGCCTCCTCGGGGAGGTGCCGGCTGACGAACGAACCGGCGCCGACCCGGCCCTGGATGTAGCCCTCGGCCAGGAGCTGCTCGAAGGCCGCAAGCACGGTGTTGCGCGAGACACCGAGGTCGTAGGCCAGTGAGCGGGTCGAGGGCAGCCTGGCGCCGGGCGGCAGCCGGCTCTCGAGAATGGCCTCGCGCAGGCCGAAATACAGCTGGCGGTGCAGCGGCGCCGAGCCTTCTGGATCGAGCGCGATCGACGCGAGATAGAGGGGGCCGCTGCGGGCACGGGGCATGGCGGAGGGTCCGGGTGGGTCGAGATCGGTGAAATGGCTCTCTCGATTGTTGCCTTTCCCCGGCGCTTGGCAAGCCAATTCACGAGCGTGCCCGTGTCGCCCGTGACAGGCTTCGCGGCATCCGTTAATGACCGGGATCAGCGCAGCCCGGCGGCATCGGTCGGGGCGCAACAGGGAGAGTGGCATGCGACGTGGGCGCAGTGCCAAGATCGTGGCGACCCTCGGACCGGCGAGCTCGACCGAGGCGGTGATCGTCGACCTCGCCAAGGCCGGCGCGGATGTCTTTCGCTTCAATTTCAGCCATGGCAGCCATGACGAGCATGCCCAGCGGCTCGAGCACGTGCGCGCGGCGGAGCGCGAGATCGGGCGGCCGATCGGCATCCTGCTCGACCTGCAGGGCCCGAAGCTGCGCGTTGGCGCGTTCGACAAGGGGCGGGTGGGATTGACCCGTGGCGAGTCGTTTCGTCTCGATCTCGATGGCGGGCTGGGCGACCAAAAGCGGGTCCAGTTGCCGCATCCGGAAATCTTCCAGGCGCTTCGTCCCGGGGCCGAGCTGTTGCTCGACGACGGCAAGATCCGTCTTCGCGTCGAGCGTTGCGGCGGCGATTTCGCCGAGACGGTGGTGACCGCGGGCGGCGGCCTCTCCGATCGCAAGGGGGTCAACGTCCCCAATGTCATCCTGCCGATCGCGGCGATGACCGACAAGGACCGCCAGGACTTGCAGTTCGGCCTCGATCTCGGGATCGACTGGGTGGCCCTGAGCTTCGTCCAGCGCGAGGAGGACATGGCCGAGGCCCGCCGGCTGGTCGCCGGGCGGGCCGCCTTGATGGCCAAGATCGAGAAGCCGGCGGCGATCGACCGGCTGGAGCAGATCATCGAGCTCTCGGACGGCATCATGGTGGCCAGCGGCGACCTCGGCGTCGAGATGCCGCCGGAGGTGGTGCCGCGCCTGCAGAAGCGGATCATCCGGGCAGCGCGCGAGGCCGGCAAGCCGGTGATCGTCGCGACCCAGATGCTCGAGAGCATGATCCAGAACCCGGCACCGACGCGGGCCGAGGCATCCGACGTGGCGACCGCCGTCTATGACGGCACCGATGCGGTGATGCTCTCGGCGGAGAGCGCCGCCGGCGAGTACCCGATCGAGGCGGTGGCGATCATGGACCGGATCATCAAGGAGGTGGAGAGCGACGAGCTCTACCGGTCCTATATCGAATCGTTCCACGCCGAGGCGTTGCGCACCTCCGCCGATGCGATCACGCTGGCCGCCAACCAGGTGGCGCACACGCTCGAGGCTGCCGCCATCGTCACCTACACGACCTCTGGTGCGACGGCGCTTCGGGCCTCCCGCGAGCGCCCCGACCGGCCGATCCTCGGCCTGATCACGCGCAAGGTCACGGCGCGCAAGCTGGCGCTCGCCTGGGGGGTGCACGCGGTCTACTGCGAGGATGCGAACGATCTCGACCAAATGGTCCAGAAGGCCCGCCACTTCGCCAAGGAGGAGGGCTTCGCCAGCCCGGCGAGAGCATCGTCGTCACGGCCGGCCTGCCGTTCGGCACGCCCGGCGCCACCAATCTGCTCCGGATCGCCTGGGTGACGTGAGGTAGAGTTGCGTGGGGAAGATGATCTTCCCCACGCCCCATCGGGAATTTAGTAGGCGCTCTTGCGGGGCGACGCTAAAGCTTGCGGTGTCGTTTCAACAAAGCCCCTAGTCGCAAAAGTCAAAGTAGCAGGGCATACCGTCCCATTGCGCGTATAGTCGCAAGCCATCCCAATATCGGACAACACCCTCTTCATCGATGCGCTTGGCCCTCCACACGTTGTCGCGGTCAAAGTGCGAGATGGTGGTTGCGTCAAGTCTGGGAACCTGCGTGCCTCTCTGTCCGTAGCCGTCGTCGCTAAGTATCATCTTCGGCAGTCCCATCAGTAACGCAGCATGCCTTGACTATTTTCAGGACGAGCGCGAACCAATTGTCGGTAATGTTCCATCCGCCGGAGGCTTGAACAATTCGAGGATCGCTACGTCCGGCGACCTCGTGGATCAAGCGCGCGACGTGTTCTATTGAGACAAGAGACGCCTTATCGGCAATAATTCCTGCTACGGCCTTGCCGCACCACTCAACCACATTCTCGGCTTCGGCCAGCCTGCGATAGCCGCTCGTTCGTGCAGCCCAGCGCCGTGCGATAGGCGCATAAGTTGATGTCGTTACAAAAAGAGTCTCATTGGCCTGTTGTAGACGGCCCACTCCAAAAAGAGCCGCCACCTCGGTATGTCCGACCTTGCGATGAGGGGCATAGCGCTTCGCCTGAACCAAGGTCAGCACGTGGACGCCTCCGGAAACCTCGCTCATTCGGCTGTGATCGGCTAGTTTTGGGCTGTCGAGGGAGGGAGGCGGCAATGCCGAGGCAGGCGGGGTTCTGGAGTGTCGAGGATCGACTTCGCCAGCTGTCGGCTCAGGGGGATCCTTTGGAGAAGCTCCTGGAGATCGTCGATTTCGAGCTGTTCCGTGCGGTACTGAATGAAGCTGTTGGCAACATGGACCGGCCGCGGGGCGGCCGGTCACCGTTCGACGCCGTCTTGAAGTTCAAGATGCTGTATCTGCAGGCGCAACATGGTTTGAGCTTCGAGGCGACCGAGCATCTGGTGCGCGATCGGTTATCCTGGATGAGGTTCTGTGGCCTGACGATCGCCGATCCGGTGCCGGATGCGAACACGCTCTGGGACTTCCGCGAGGCGCTGCTCCGGGCCGATGCCCTGGACCAGTTGTTTGCCCGCCTCGACCAGGCGATCAAGGATGCCGGCTATTTGCCGATGTCCGGCCAGATCGTCGATGCGAGCCTGGTGGCGGCACCTCGCCAACGCAACACCAACGAGGAGAAGGCGGCGATCAAGGCGGGCAAGAAGGCGGCCGAGATCTGGTCGGACAAGCCGGCCAAGGCGGCGCAGAAGGACACCGACGCGCGTTGGACGTTGAAGACGAGCAAAGGCAAGGTCGAGGCCGACGGCACCATCAAGCGCGACCTCGCGATCCCCGCCTTCGGCTACAAGTCCCACATCGGCATCGACAAGCGGCACGGTTTCATTCGCCGCCAGAAGGTCACCGACGCCGCCGCCCATGATGGTGCTCGATTGCGCGAGGGGCTGATCGATCCCAGCAATACCGCATCGGATGTGTGGGCAGATACGGCCTACCGCTCGAAGGCGAACGATGAGTTCCTCAGCCACCGCGGCAAGACCAGCCAGATCCACCGGCGAAAACCCACCGGCAAACCGATGCCGAAGCGAACGGCCAAGGCCAGGAAATCCGCGGTGCGGGCGAAAGTCGAGCACGTCTTCGCCCAGCAGAAACACCGGATGAAGCTCACCATCCGCAGCATCGGCATCAAGCGTGCCGAGGCGACCATCATGATGGCCAACATCGCCTACAATCTCGGCCGATGGCGATGGTGGGAGGGGCGAACCGCGTCCGCTTGACGGCAAAAAGCCAGATCTATCGGCACATCGGCCCGAATCCACCTCCATAGAAGCATGACCCGCTCCCAAAACCACGCCATCAACGTCAGAGCTCGGTCAAAGACCGGAAATCAGCCGATTCCCGGAGGTGTCCAAGTGTTCAATCCCATCCGGTCGAGTTGTGCCCGTCTGACGAGCACCGCTGGCCACTGCTCCGATCAAATCCCAAAACATATGCTCAACACGTCAACCTGCTGTGCGCCGAACGCCTTCTTAAGTCAAACGTTGAAGTACCGCGCCTGCGGATGGTGCAGGACGATCGCGCTGGTGCTCTGCTCGGGGTGGAGCTGCCAGTCGTCGCTGAGCTCGACGCCGATGCGCTCGGCGCCCAGGAGGCTCGAGCAGCGGCTCCTGGTCCTTCGAGGTTCGGGCAGGCCGGGTAGCCGAAGCGAGTAGCGCGAGCCGCGATAGCCCTGCTTGAGGAGCTCGCTCATCGATCGCGCGCGTCCTCGTGGCCGAAGCCCAGCTCGGCGCGGATGCGCTTGCTGGACGTACTCGGCCAGCGCCTCGGCCAGCTCGACGCCGAGGCCGTGCAGGCGGACGTAGTCCTGGTAGCGGTCGGCCTCGAACCACTCGCGCGCGACCTCGGAGGCGTGCTGGCCGACGGTCACCACCTGCAGGCCGATCACGTCGCGCTCGTCGCTCGTCGATGTCGCGGAAGAAGTCGGCGATGCAGAGCGCCGTCCTGCTTGGTCTGGCGCGGCAGGGTGAAGCGGGCGATCTCGCGTCGCGACCGTCCTCCTCGAACAGGACGAGCTCGTTGCCCTCGCCGGCCGCCTTCCAGTAGCCGTAGACCGCCTGCGGCTGCGAAGACCTGCTTCTCCTCGGTCTCGGCCAGGAGATCCGGCCAGGACCGGGCGCAGCTCCTTTCGGGCCCAGGCGAGGAACTCGTCGAGCGTGCGCCCCTCCTTCTTGTAGCCCCAGTGGAACTGGTAGAGCATGTTGTCGTTGAGGTAGCGGCAGCAGCGCCTTGACCGGCACGTCCTCGATCACCCGGGCGCCCCAGAAGGGCGGCGTCGGGATCGCGACGCCGTTGGCCAGCTCGGTCGCGGCGAAGCCTGCGTCTCCTCGACATCGACCGGGCGCAGATCGGCATGCTGCCGTCATTGTGCTCGAGCGTGCGCTGCTTGCGCGGCGGCCGCTTCGCCTGCGACTGCTTGGCCTGGATGCTCGGCCAGATAGGCGTCGAAGCTTGCCGGTGGCGACCTGGTCCATCAGCTGCAGCCCGTCGAAGGCGTCGCGGGCATAGGCGACCCGGCCGCACGCATAGGCCTGCACGCAGTCGTCCTCGACGTAGTCGCGGGTCAGCGCGGCGCCGCCCAGCATGACCGGGATGTCCAGACCGTCGCGACTCATCTCTTCCAGGTTCTCGCGCATGATCACGGTCGACTTGACCAGCAGGCCGGACATGCCGATGGCGTCGCGCCTGGTGCTCGTCGCGCGGCGCGTCCAGGATGTTGGCCAGCGGCTGCTTGATGCCGAGGTTGACCACCGCGTAGCCGTTGTTGGTCAGGATGATGTCGACCAGGTTCTTGCCGATGTCGTGGACGTCGCCCTTGACGGTGGCCGAGCACGATGGTGCCCTTCTCCTGGCCCTCGACCCGCTCCATGTGGGCTCGAGATAGGCCACCGCCGCCTTCATGGTCTCGGCCGACTGCAGCACGAAGGGCAGCTGCATCTTGCCCGCGCCGAACAGCTCGCCCACCACCTTCATGCCGGCGAGCAGGTGCGTCGTTGATGATGGTCAGCGGCGCGATAGCCTGGCCATGCGCCTCGTCGAGATCGGCCTCGAGGCCCTCGCTGGTCGCCGTCGACGATGCGCTGCTTCAGGCGCTCCTCGACCGTCTCCGGCCGCTCCTTCTTCGTCGACGCCGTCGGCCTTGCGGTCGGCGAAGAGCGCCATGAAGGCCTGCAGCGGGTCGTAGCCGTCGCGCCGGCGGTCGAAGATCAGGTCCTCGGCCGCCTGCACCTCCTCGGGCGGAATCTGGTGCAGCGGCATGATCTTGGACGAATGGACGATGGCCCCGGTCAGCCCGCGCTGCATGCGCGTGGTCGAGCAACACCGAGTTGAGCACGTGCCGGGCCGCCGGGTTCAGGCCGAAGGAGATGTTGGAGAGGCCGAGGATGATCTGGATCTCGGGGAACTCGTCCCGGATCCGCTCGATCGCCTCGAGCGTCCACAGGCCGAGCTTGCGGTCGTCCTCGTTGCCGGTGCAGATCGTGAAGGTGAGCGGGTCGATCAGCAGGTCGGATTGCGGCAGGCCGTAGCGGTCGCAGGCGAAGTCGACCAGGCGCCGCGCGATCCGCGAGCTTGTCGTCGGCGGTCTTGGCCATGCCGGCTTCGTCGATGGTGAGCGCGATGACCGCGGCGCCGAACTTCCTGGCGAGCGCCATGCGCTCGTCCGCCGCCTCCTCGCCGTCCTCGAAATTGATCGAGTTGATGACGCCCTTGCCGCCATAGAGCTCGAGCGCCGCCTCGAGCACCGGCGTACTCGGTCGAATCGAAGACCAGCGGCGCGTCGACCTGGCCGCGCATCAGCGTCGATCACCTCGGTCATGTCGGCCACCTCGTCGCGGCCGACGAAGGCGGTGCAGAGGTCGAGGCGTGTGCGCCCCTTCCCGCTGCTGGTCGCGGCCCATGGCGACGCAGCCGTCCCAGTCGCGCGCCTCCTGCAGCTCGCGGAACTTCTTCGAGCCGTTGGCGTTGCAGCGCTCGCCGATCGAGAGGTAGGCATTCTCCTGGCGCAGCGGCACGGCGGAGATACAGCGAGGCCAGCTGCGGCGTGGTCTCGACCGGTCCTGCGCCTTGGGCGCTGGACGGAAGCCGTCATCGGCGACGCTCGCGCAGCATCGCGTCGAGCGCCTTGATGTGCGTCGGTGGTGGTGCCGCAGCAGCCGCCGACCATGTTGACGCCGTCCTCGAGGACGAAGCGCTCGAGCCACTGCGCCAGCTCGTCGGCACCCGAGCGGATAGTGGGTCTGGCCGTCCACGAGCTCCGGCAGGCCGGCATTGGGCTGGACCGAGATCATCCCGGGCCAGGTCTGGCGCCAGCTGGCGCAGATGCTCGGCCATCTCCTGCGGGCCCGTGGCGCAGTTCAGCCCGATCACCGTCGACGCCGAGCGAGCCGATGATGGCGATGGCGGCGGCGATGTCGGTGCCGACCAGCATCGTGCCGGTGGTCTCGATCGTCACCTGCACCAGGATCGGCAGCTGCCTGCCCTCGGCCTTGAGCGCCATCTTCGGCGCCGTTGACCGCGGCCTTGACCTGCAGCGGGTCCTGGCAGGTCTCGATCAAGCAGCGCGTCGACCCCGCCCTGCGATCAGGCCACCGGTCTGGACCGCCACCGCGCCCTCGATGTCGCGGTAGGCGATGTGGCCCAGGGACGGCAGCTTGGTGCCGGGACCGATGGCGCCGACCACGAAGCGCTGACGCTGTCCGGCGCCGAGGCTCTCGATGGCGCTTCGCGGCAAGGCGCGCCGCCTCCAGATTGATCTCGAAGGCCCGGTCCTGGAGGTCGAACTCGCCCAGCGTGATCGGCGAGCCGCCGAAGGTATTGGTCTCGACGGCATCGGCACCGGCCACGAGGTAGTCGCGGTGGATCTCCGTCACCAGGTCCGGCCGCGACAGGTTCAAGATCTCAGAGCAGTTCTCCTGCCCCCAGAAATCCCCATCGACGGTCAGGTCGCGGCTCTGGATCTGGGTGCCCATGCCACCGTCGAAGAGAATGACCCGCGTGCGGGCGTGGTGGGCGAAATCGACCATGGTTATCCTTTAGAGATTGACATATCGGGCACCAGCGCCGTCACGCGGCGCCCGACGCGTAGGCGAGAGAGCCCGGCTCAGGCAGCCATTTGCAGGGCCGGGCGGCCGCCGAGCAGACGGAACACGGCGACCGACAGCTCGGCCCGGTTCAAGGCATAGAGATGCAGCTCGCCGAATCCCTCGGCGACCAGCCGGCGGCACTGCTCGCCAGCGACCGCGGCAGCCACCATCTTGTGCAGGTCGGAGGACGCATCGACGCCGTCGAACAGCCTGACCAGCCAGCCGGGCACGCCGGCGCCGCAACGCTCGCTGAAACGCTTGATCTGCTTGAAGTTGTGGATCGGCATGATGCCCGGCACAAACGGCACGGTGATGTTTCGCTGGGCGAGCTTGTCGCGGAAGCGCAGCACTTCGTCCGTGTCGAAGCAGTACTGGCTAATGATCTTGTCAGCACCTGCATCGACCTTGCGCTGCAAATTGTCGAGATCGAAGGCCTCGCCCGGCGCTTCCGGATGGGTCTCGGGATAGCAGGCGACGCTGATCTCGAAGGGATGGCGCGCCTTGAGCCCGGCCACGAGATCGGAAGCATAGGCGTAGCCGTCAGGCTGCGGCTCGTAGCGGTCGGCGCCCTTCGGTGCATCACCACGCAACGCCACGATATGCCGAATACCGGCCTGCCAGTAGGCGTCGGCGACGGCGTGGATCTCGGCGCACGAGCGGCCGACGCAGGTCAGATGCGCCGCCACCGACCGGCCGGTATGGTCGCGCACCGCCTCGACCACGCTCTTGGTGGCATCGATCGCCCCGCCGCCGGCGCCGCTGGTCACCGTGTAGTGGTTGGGCTCGAGCACCTCGAGGACGTCGATCTCCTCCAGCAGCGCCATGGCGTCCGCCGGCCATTTGGGCGGGAAGAGCTCGATCGACAGCCGCACCTGCGGCAGCTCGGCGGCAAGCGTCCAGGCCTTGGTCGTCGCTGACGTCGTCATCAAGCGGCCCTCTCGGTTTGTTGTTCGTGCGGCTGCGATTGGCGCCGGCTGCCATCCTGGACAGCCTTGCGCGCCAGCCAAATGCAGACATCGGCACCTTCACCGGGCAGCCGCACCAGCGGCGCGGGCTCGAGCCCGAGCTCGGCGAACCAGCCGGCGACCTCTTGGGGCCCGAATCCCAGTCGCCGATGCCCCTTCTCGGTGCGCAACCATTCGAGGTCGTGCTGCGCCAGATCGACGACCACGAGACGGCCACCCGGCGCGAGCACCCGCGCCGCCTCGGCCAGGGCCGCCCGCGGGTCGTCGGCGAAATGCAGCACCTGATGCAGCGTCACCGCCGCGATCACGCCGTCGCTAAGCGGCAGCTGGTACATGTCGCCGTAGCGAACCTGGCAGTTCCGGGCCTCGCGGCGGTCGAGATTGGCCCGGGCGACGCGCAGCATGTCGTGGCTGAGATCGACGCCGAGACCGCTGCCGATCCGGCCCGCCAGCACCTGCAGGATGCGCCCTGTACCGGTGCCCACATCGAGCAGCGATTCGGTGCGCTCGTCGCCGAAGATGCGGAGCAGTTCGCGCTCGACGGCGCCGGCTTCGACCGCGACGTCGGTCTCGCTGTCCCAAATGGCGGCGAGTTCGTCGAAGAACCGCTCCGCCTGGCGCCGGCGCGTGGCCCGAATGGCCGCGAGCCGCTGGCGATCGAGGTCGAGCATCGGATCGTCGTCGGGCAGCAGGCGGCAGAGCGAACGCGCGAGCCGCGCCGCGTCGCCGGTCTGCGCTCGCCGGTAGAAGACCCAACCGCCCTCGCGGAACCGCTCGAGCAGCCCTGCCTCGGCCAAGAGCTTGAGGTGACGCGAGATGCGCGGCTGGCTCTGCGCCATCACCTGGACCAGCTCGCTCACCGTCCATTCGCCGTGGCTGCAGATGGCGAGCAACCGCAGGCGCGACGGCTCGGCCGCGGCCCGCAGGCCATTCAACAGCTCGTCGAGGGATGTCGACGCCATGGCAGATGCGCATCACCAAAATTGGATATGCGCATATCTTTATATCGTGACGAACAACCCTGCAAGCCCGGCCCGACAGCCAAGGGCAGAAAAATACCCCGGCCAGGCCGGGGCCCGGCTCAGTGGCGGGCCTCGGTCGCGGCCGGCAGGTCCAGCAGCCCGCTCGCGTCCTCGGCGTCGAACAACCAGTCGAAGAGCACCGACTGCACGCTCTGCCGCATCGGTTCGGGACACGCCTCGAGCGCCTCGATGGCAGCATGCAGGTCGGCCTCGTCACGGCTGTCGAGCGCGCGGGCGAATTGAACGAACAGCGGCGAACCGACGCCGAGCACCGTGCCGAGGCGAACCCGCAGCGCGTTGAACGAAACCACCCGAACAGTACTCATGCCGTACCCCCTCATGCCCACGACCCGATTGCCGTCTTGCTGCAGCGCGGCGCGGACCAACGCCGACCGTGTTTAAGACTTTATTGACCTTCGCCGTGTTATCGAACCCTTGAAAGCGCGTGATCATAAGTGATTACGGGTTGGGATTAAGGTCAATGCTCGACAGCCTGGACACGCCACCTTGGCGACGACCTCGCTTGAAATGGTGAAAGCCGACGAGTAGACCGGTCGCCGAGAGAGGGTGGCACGTCGCAAGACGCATGCCCGCGATACCGAGGATCGATCATGCGTCGTTGGGGCCACACTGCACCAGCGCACCGGGTCGGCTTGATCTGCCGGCAGCGGCAGCGCATGGCCATCGTCCTCGTGCTGCTGCTGGCCTGTGCGCCGGCCCGGTCGATCGCCGAGACGGTCGGCGATCCGCTGGAGCCGCTCAATCGCGGTGTCTTTCAGTTCAATCAGATCGTCGACGGGCTCGTGCTCAAGCCCGCTACGCAGATCTACACGGTGGCGGTGCCCGAGCCGGCGCGGCGCAGCGTAAGCAATTTCCTCGAAAACCTCCGCTCGCCGGTGGTCTTCGTCAACCATCTGCTGCAGGGCGAGCGCGAATACGCCGGCGTGACCCTCGGCCGCTTCATGATCAACAGCACGATGGGCATTCTCGGCCTTTTCGACTTCGCGTCGGTCGTTGGGATGGCGCCGCGCGAGGATGCCGATTTCGGCCAGACACTCGGCGTCTGGGGGGTCGGTGCAGGCGCCTATCTGGTGCTGCCCCTGTTCGGCCCCTCGACATTTCGTGATGCCAGTGGACTCGTCGTCGACAGTTTCGTTTTTGATCCGTTCCCCTATGTTGCGGATGAGGAGGTGCGGCTCGCCCGGCTCGGCGCAACGGCGATCGACACACGCTACCGCTACGGGCCCCTGATCGACGATCTCGAGGCGTCGAGCCTCGATTTCTACGCGGCGGTGCGCACCGCCTTTCTGCAGAACCGCGCCTCGCGAATTCGCAAGGGCGAGCAAGTGGTTGATCAAGAATATGAAAGCATCTTCGAGGAAGATTTCGATGACGACCTCATTCCCGAGTGAGACGTCCCCGCCGGCCACCGCCAGGCGCCGTCTCCTGCAAATGATGGCGCTGCTGCCGCTCGCGGCGGTGATCCGGCCGGCGCTCGCCAACGCCGCTGACGCCCAGGCCTTCATCGCCGGGCTCGGCGACGAGGTCGTCGCGATCCTGACCAATTCAGCCCTCTCCAACCAGGAGAAGCTCGTCGACCTGAAAACGCTGCTCGACGACAACACGGATCTCGACCTCGTTGCCCGCCTGGTGCTCGGGAGGCACTGGCGCACGGCGTCGGAGGCCGACCGTCAGGAATACGTGGCGCTGTTCCGCCAGATCCTGACCAACACCCTGGCGGCCCGACTGGGCGACTATGAGGGCCAGACCTTCGAGATCGTCGGCAACAACGAGCTGAGCGAGCGCGACACCGCGGTCCAGACGCGGATCAACCGGCTCAATGGCGCGCCGCCGCTCAGCGTCGATTGGCGGGTCCGGGAGAGCGACGGCGGCTACGCGATCATCGACGTGGTCGCCGAAGGCGTCAGCCTGGTCGTCAGCCAGCGCAACGAGGTCAGCAGCATCGTCGAGCGCGACGGCATGCCCGGGCTGATCGAGGCGATGCGCAAGCGCAGCGAAGAAGGCGGCGCGGTCCTCTAGCCGTCGCCCCCTGCCGTCGACGGGGCGCTTGGGCGACCGGTAGCAGCAAGCCAGCTCGGTCGAGCCGCTGCCCCATCCGGGGAGCGCTCCGGACGCTGGTCTTTTCGAAGCCTCGACGAGATCGCGGCAGCCGTTTGCCCTAGACCCTGGACCCGACCGCTTTCCGCTCGTGCTGACGTTCATCGGCACCATCATCGCCAGGGCCGGCCGGGTCGACCGTCTCAGCGCACCTACTCGGCAGCCTGACGCTCCGTGGCCGCCAGCGCCTTGAGGCGGAACGCAAAGCGCGCGCCACCGAGATTTCCATCACAGACCCAGATCTCGCCCTCGAAATGGTCGATGATCTGTTGGCAGATGGCGAGGCCGAGGCCGGTACCCTTGGGCCGGTCCTTGAGCGTTTCGTTGGCCTGGAAGAACTTCTCGAAGATTTGCGCGCGGTGTTGCGCACCGACGCCGGGACCGTTGTCGTCGACCGTCACGACGTAGTCCGCACCCTCACGGTCGAGGCCGAGCTGCACCCGGCCGCTCCCGGGCGGCGTGAACTTGAAGGCATTGCCAAGCAGGTTGACGACGACCTGAACCAGCCGATCGTGATCGCCCCGCACCAGCGCCGGGCCGCGTAGCCCCGTTGCGGCACGCTCGACCACGGCACCAAGCTCGCTCGCCATGCCGCGAGTGGCGCCCAGGGCCTCGTCGAGGACCGCGTCGAGATCGACGTCGCTGACGTGCCAATCCATGCTGCCGGATTCGATCTTTGAAAGATCGAGCACATTGTTGATCAACCGCGTCAGCCGTTCGCTTTCCCGCACCAGGATGCCGAGAAACTCCTGGCGTTGGTCGACGTCGAGGTCGGGATTGTCGATCAGGATCTCGGAGAACGAGCGAATCGAGGTAAGCGGCGTGCGCAGCTCGTGGCTGACCGTCGCCAGGAAGTCGTCCTTCATCCGGTCGAGCTGCCGGAGCCGCTCGTTGATCTGCTTGAGCTCGGCGCCGGCCTCCTCGAGCGCGCGCGAGCGCTCCTCGAGCTGGTGGCTGTACTCGATGGCCTGGCTCGCCTCGTCGAGGATCTCCAGGATGTCGTCCGGACCGATGACCTCGCCGCGCACCACGGAGGCCACCATCGCCCGCGCCGAGGCGGCGCCGATGGCGCGGGCCACATGCCGCTCGACCAGCTGGACGAGCTCGGCATCAGCCCGCTCGTCCAGACCCAATGGCCGGCCGCGGGCGATGGCATCGATCGCCAGCACGTGGTCGGCAGGCTCGCGGCCGATGAAACGCACCAGAAGGTCGAGCAGTTCGCCGACGCGGGTGTCGCCGACCCAGATCCGGGTCGCACCTTCGCGCTCGAAGACATTGACGAAGAGAAGCGCCTGCAGGCGCTGCAGATTGTCCTGCTGCAGCAGGAGCGAGCCGCCGACCAGGAGGAGGATATTGGCGGCGATGCTCCAGAAGAGAGCGTGGCTCACCGGCTGCAGGCCCGTCGAGCCCGAACAGCGCCTCGGGCCGGAGCAGCGGCGAGCCGAGGAAGCCATTGGTCAGCACCGACGCGTCGATCACCCCGGCATTGGCCAGCGCCGGGACGATCAATGTGAGCCCCCAGACGGTGATCCCGGCGGTGATGCCGGCAATGGCGCCGGCGAGATTGGCGTCGCGCCAGTAGATGCCGAGGATCAACGCCGGCACGAGCTGCGCCACCGCGGCAAACGCGATGAGCCCGATGCCGACCAGACCGTAGCCGGCGCCGAGCGAGTGGAAGACGATATAGGCGAGCAGCAGCAGCAGCAGGATCGAGGCGCGGCGGATGGCGATCACGAGCCGCGAGAGATGTGGCCTGCGGGTCAGCTGCAGCGCCTCGACCCGCAACAGGACCGGCATCACCACGTCGTTCGAGATCATCGTGCTCAACGCCACCGTGGTGACGATGATCATCGCGGTGGCCGCGCTCAGCCCGCCGATATAGACGGCGAGCGCCAGCCACGGTGCAGCGGCCTCGAGCGGCAGGAACAGCACGATGAGATCGCTCTCGACAATGCCGGCGATCCGCCCGGCGAGCGCGATCGGGATGACGAAGATGTTGATCAGCAAGAGATAGGTGGGAAAGGCCCAGGTCGCGGTTCGAATATGCCGCTCGTCGACATTCTCGATCACCGCCACGTGGAATTGCCGCGGCAGGACGAAGATCACCGAGGCCGCCAGGAGCGTCATCAAGAACCAGTCGAGATACTGCCAGCCGGCCGGCATCAGCAACAGGTCGCCGTGGCCCGCTGCCACGGCCGCCGCGGTGATCGAGGCGAAGCCGTCATAGAGGAAGAACGTGACGAAGATGCCGACCGCCAGGAACGCGGTGAGCTTGACGATGCTCTCGAAGGCCACCGCCAGCACCATGCCCTGGTGGGTCTCGGTGGCGTCGATGTGGCGGGTGCCGAAGAGGATGCTGAAGACCGCCATGGCGACGGCGATGATCAAGGCACTGTCGATGCCGAACGGCAGGAGCCCCTCGCCGTCGCCCAGGCCCAGCATGACGTTGGCGCTGGCCGAGAGCGCCTTCAGCTGCAGCGCGATGTAGGGCACGCCCGCGACCATGGTGACCAGCGTGGCGATGCCGCCGAGCGCCGTGCTCTTGCCGTAGCGGGCGGCCAGGAAATCGGCCACCGAGGTGATGCTGTAGCTCTTCGCGATCTTGAGGATCTTGTGCAGCACGAAGGGGAAGAGCAGCGCCGCCAGCGTCGGCCCGAGGTAGATCGGCAGAAAAGCGATGCCCGATTGCGAGGCCAGCCCGACCGAACCGTAGAAGGTCCAGGACGTGCAGTAGACCGCCATGCTCAGCGTGTAGATGAGCGGGTGGTTGATCAGCTGCCGGCCTTCGCGCGCCCGCTTGTCGCCATAAGACGCGATGACGAAGAGCAGGCCGAGGTAGCCCGCCGACATGGCCACGATGAGCCAGGGCGAGAACATCAGGGCTTCGCCCGCCAGTGCATGGCAAACGCGGCAAGCAGCAGCACCACGGCCCAGGCGACGAAAAGGTAGGCCGGCAGGAACCCGCCATCGCCGAGCCGGTCCATCACGATCAGCAACGGCGCGTTGAACAACAGCAGCGCCAGGATGATGATGGCAAACAGATAGCGCCGGCGCCGGCCGTCGATCATCCGCCGATCCTCAGGCCGGCCAGCGTCACCATCGCCATCGCCATCGCTCGTTCATCTTTGTCCTTGTTCCCTGATCTCGAGTGCGGCAGCACCTGCCGCAAGATTTCACGGCCGCGCCAGCACCTCCTCGATCTGCACCATCAGCTCGCGGGTCGAGAAGGGCTTGGTGACATAGGCGTCGGCCCCGAGCGCCAACCCCTTGTCGCGCTCGCTGTCCCGGCCGCGGGCGGTCAGCATGAAGATCTTGGTCGACGCCCAGTTCGGGTCGGCGCGGATCCGCTCGCACACCTCGTAGCCGTCGAACTCCGGCATCATCACGTCGAGCAGCAGCAAATCAGGCGGCTCGCCAGCCAGCGCGTCGAGCGCCTCGCGGCCGTTCCGGGCGATCGTCACCTCGAAGCCGGCGCGCTTCATCAGGAACTCGAGCGACAGCACGATGTTGGGCTCGTCATCGACGATCAGGACACGTCTGGCCACAAGGCACCCCTCGCACAGCCGATCCACCTGGCGGGCCGGCGAGCGCCGCCGGAGCACGGCACCACCCGACCCGAGCGCCGTCCGGGCTTTGCGGATGGCCCGCTCATTGCTACATAACCGGGGCGCCGCCGCCAAGCCGCCGATTGCCGCCCGGCCCACCCCATTCCATTCAAGCGCCCAAAAAAGGACGTCTATGGCCTCCTATCAGTACATCTACGTCATGAAGCAGCTCACCAAGATTTTCCCCGGTGGCAAGAAGCTCTTCGAGAACGTCACCCTGGCCTTCCTCCCCGGCGCCAAGATCGGCGTGCTTGGGCGTCAACGGCTCGGGCAAGTCGACGCCTCTTGAAGATCATGGCCGGCCGCGACCAGGACTTCAACGGCGAGGCCTGGGCCGCCGACGGCGTCAAGGTCGGCTACCTCGAGCAGGAACCGCAGCTCGACGACGACCAAGGACGTGCTCGGCAACGTCATGGAAGGCGTCGGCGAGACCAAGGACCTGCTCGACCGCTTCAACGCCGTCTCCGAGCAGTTCGCCGACCCCGACGCCGACATGGACGCGCTCATGGCCGAGCAGGCCGAGCTGCAGGAGAAGATCGACGCCTGCAACGGCTGGGAGATCGAGCGCACCCTCGAGATCGCCATGGACGCGCTGCGCTGCCCGCCCGGCGACGCCGACGTCACCAAGCTCTCCGGCGGCGAGCGCCGCCGCGTGGCGCTGTGCCGCCTCCTCCTCTCGCAGCCCGACCTGCTGCTGCTCGACGAGCCCACCAACCACCTCGACGCCGAGTCCGTCGCCTGGCTCGAGCGCTTCCTCCACGACTACAAGGGCACCGTCGTCGCCGTCACCCACGACCGCTACTTCCTCGACAATGTCGCCGGCTGGATCCTCGAGCTCGACCGCGGCAAGGGCCTCCCCTTCGAGGGCAACTACTCCGGCTGGCTCGAGCAGAAGCAAAAGCGCCTGGCCCAGGAGGAGCGCGAGGAGCAGGCCCGCAGAAGACCCTGGCCCGCGAGCCCGAATGGATCGCCAGCTCCCCCCGCGCCCGCCAGGCCAAGCAGAAGGCCCGCATCTCGGCCTACGAGGACCTGCTCCGCGCCGCCAACGACCGCGCCCCCGGCACCGCCCAGATCATGATCCCGCCCGGCCCGCGCCTCGGCGCCAACGTCGTCACCTTCGACCACGTCTCCAAGGGCTTCGGCGACCGCCTGCTGATCGACGACCTCTCCTTCGAGCTGCCGCCCGGCGGCATCGTCGGCGTCATCGGCGCCAACGGCGCCGGCAAGACCACCCTCTTCCGCATGATCATCGGCCAGGAAAAGCCCGACAGCGGCACGGTCAAGATCGGCGACACCGTCGAGCTCGGCTATGTCGACCAGTCCCGCGACACCCTCGACGGCAGCAAAACCGTCTTCGAGGAAATCTCCGGCGGCACCGACCACCTCGAGTTCGGCAAGCAGGTGATGAACTCCCGCGCCTACGTCGCCGCCTTCAACTTCAAGGGCGGCGACCAGCAGAAGAAAGTCGGCGTCCTCTCCGGCGGCGAACGCAACCGCGTCCACCTCGCCAAGCTGCTCCGCTCCGGCTGCAACGTCCTCCTGCTCGACGAGCCCACCAACGACCTCGACGTCGACACGCTGCGCGCCCTCGAGGACGCGCTGCTCGACTTCGCCGGCTGCGCCATCGTCATCAGCCACGACCGCTGGTTCCTCGACCGCATCGCCACCCACATCCTCGCCTTCGAAGGCGACAGCCACGTCGAATGGTTCGAAGGCAACTTCGAGGACTACGAAAACGACAAGAAAAAGCGGCTGGGCGCGGAAGCGGTCGAGCCGCACCGGCTCAAGTACAAGCCGCTCAAGGTGGCTTGACGAAGAAAGAATCCGGGGAGGATGATCCTCCCCGGGCCCCACCCTTACTTTAGGCGGGGGAAGATGGAGGGTGCGAGCTGTGACAACGCTGACCATCCACGAGCTTGATCCGGCGGTCGAACAGCGCCTGCGCGACCGCTCCGCCCGCCACGGCCACTCCATCGAGGCGGAGGTCAGCCACATTCTCCAGAACGTCGTCGGCACCACCGAGGACGAGCCGAAAAACGCCTACGAAGCCATGTGCCGCCACTTCCGCGACCTCGAAGGCGTCGACCTCGAACTGCCGACCCGACACCCGGCCCGACGACCCAGAAAAGGCGTGCCTCTCAGTTAATTGAGTCTCGTGAGGCAGTTGCAAAACTGCTCACGCGTTTGACCTCGCATCGGCGATCGATTGTCTTGAGCGAGGCGGCATTCGGTCGCGATCGGCAGGTTGTTGGCGACGACAATCACGTCTGGTGACTTTTGGGGGACAAGTCGGGCGTGCGGATGGATCAACTCTGAGATGGTGCGGTTGTCGCTGACGGAAAGCGGACGTCGGCTCTAGCTGACCAACCTGGTGAGCTGGTCGACGGTCAACGCCAGGATGCCGAACATCAGGTGGCACATGGCTTTAGTCGGGCCGCGGACGCGCAGGGTGTTGCCGCCGAACTGGTCCTTGAGGCGGCTGTTGACACGCTCGCAGGCGGTGCGCTGGGCCAATCGTCGGGCCTCGGCAGGTTTCCAGGCGATCTGTTGACGGGCTTTTTTCTCGTTGGCCCAGGCGTCCTTGGCGGCCTTGCTGCGGGGCACCGGATCGATGACGGGGACGTGGCCGAGATTTTTGGAATGCACGTGGATCTCGGCGGCGTCGTAGGCGCTGTCCATCAGGTCGTAGAGATTGGTGACCCGCTGGGCGGTCATGGTCGCCAGGGGAATGGCGGCCTGACTGTCGTGGACATGGGCGCTGGTGAGGACGCAGCTGATCGGGATGTCGCCGTCGGCGACATCGACATGCAGCCGGTAGCCGCGCCAGAACTCCTTGTAGCCCTTGGCGTTCTTGCGGTTGCCGATGGAGCAGGCGCGCGGCAGGTCGGCGAGCATGTCGCTCAAGCTCATCTTGGGCTGGTGCTCGAGCCGGCGCACCGGCTTGGGCGCTGTCGGCTCGCCCTTGCGCGGCCGACCGCGGCGACGTTTGCTCGGCGGTTTGGGCCTGGCTACTGGCGGCGGCCGCTCGCGCGCCAGGATGGCGGTGCCGTCGCGTGCAATATGACCGATCAGGCAGCCACCCAGCCGCGCCTCGACCAGCGCCGCGTGCGCCCGTTCCGCCAGGCAACTCGCCGCAAACTCGGCAAACGCCCGGCTAAACGTCGCCTCGCTCGGCACCTGCACCGCCCGCTCCCAGCCGCACAGCCGGCGCAGCGTCTTGTCCGCCAGCAGCCGCTCGCGCAGCATGACGGTCATCGGCAACTCGAACACGGTCTTGGCCAAAAAGGCCCGCGCCAGGGCGGCACGGCAGGCCGGCGGCCGGCCGAGCCAACCGCCCGCCGCCGGCAGGAAGGCCTCGATCCGGGCGAATTCGAGCACCGCCACGAACAGTTCGTAACGCGGGCCGAGCGGGCCGATATGCTCTTCGAGCCAGGGAAACAGCTCGCCTTGGACACAGCGCCAATGCTCGGATAGGCTCTTGTCCAGTGGCATCGCCGGTACCTTTCGGTCGGGTTCGGTCTTGACAAACTCAACCTATCGGAACGAACTCGACGATGCCACGCCGTCACCCGCAAAAGCGGCAATAAGCGGCGCGATCAAGGGGTTCTGCAACTGCCTCTCGTGGACCCGAAACGCTGCAGGGCGAACTCCTCGTCCGTCAGATCGCTTGCGTAGCGGCTTCCCAGCCGCTGATACTGACGGCGAGCGGAATCGGTCCACATGTCCATGGCCTCCTTGCTCCTGGCAGAACGAGGAGGTCATAAGTGATTGATTACGCTCGGCAACTTTTCGGACAGGCTCTCAATACAAAAAAACCTTTTCGCCCGTCGCAATATTTTTTATAAGAACATTCATTTTTTGGGTTTTTTCATGAATGATCCACAAAGAATCGAAAATGGAGGACCATTTCGTCAAAAACTAATGTCTGCTATTTCTGTTTTTGTTCAAGAACTTATCAACGACGAGAGATGTCGCTCGGCGATTGAAAATCACTTTGCTGATGTAATGAATTTTGATGATCCTGAATATAAGTTGAAATATGCACATGAAGAAATATTTGCGGCCTTACCAAGAGAAACTCGAAATACTTACGAGTTAATTATGTCTTATATCGAGTTAGAAAACTCGGCACGTGGACTGAAAGACTGTCAGTATTATTTTCGCCGCTACCCATTCTACAAACTGCCAATCAATCACGGAGACCACTTGGCTAACATTATAGAAATGTACTATAGTCGATTTTATCAAATACGAGAAAGACTGAAAAATTTTTTAAATCTAGCAAATAGAATATCCCCGAAACCAATGTTTGATGTTTCACGCATACTGAAAGCATACGACAAGCATTTTCGCCACGAAATACGCGCACGGAATTCAATCCACCATTCTGCAATATACCGCGATCTCGAGACAAAAAGGATGTCATTCGGTGCCCTAATGCTACGCGATGAATTTGATGATGGGAAATTAAAATCGTCATACTTGCAGGAGTATCGGCGAATAGCTAGATCGTGGGCACATAGATCCCGGAATCAAAGCATGACTATTGAAAACCTTCTGGAGAGCATCGCAAAACACTTATTGCAGAACTTTCCCTTCTTTGCACAATCGGCTTCAACGAGGCATAGTCGAATTTCGGGCCAATGAGAATCTCTTAAGACTTGCCGTTCTCGGCCATGATGGCGCCATGGCAGAGCTTCAACGCGCTATTGTGCCGGATTCGCCGCATCACACCACCCAGCGTGGCAACCGGACCTGGCTCGGGGAGCACCTCCTCTCATGAATCCGTTGCGTAGCATTGCCCCAGCCGCTCATACCGGCGGCGGGCGGAAGCAGTCCACGTACCCCGTGGCCTCCTCGTTATTGGCCGAGCAAAGATATCATAACCGAGGGTCGGCTCAGCAACCTTTCGAACTGGCTATGTGACTATCGCTTCTCTTGCTGACCTGGCAAGCACCTATGAAGTGTGATGCCAATCTCACCTAAGCAACCCAACCCAATCGCAAATAGCGCAAGAGTTACTCCGAGACGAGTATCGATATCGATTTTGGATAGCGCAGCGGCTTCATCAATCGCTCTCTGAGAAAGCCAGTATGCCGACCAGAAACTATAAGCGCTCAAAACAAGCGCGAGAACGGCGAATATTCGGGCGCAACGGCAGAAAAACATGATGCTGTCCTCCTTGGCGTTTGAGGGGAGGGCATATTGGGATGAAGAGGTTTGCATCCGGCGGCTGCCCGCTTCCAAAATCTCGGAACAACCTGAACCCTGCCTCAGCGAGAGTGCCGAGATCGAGTCCTGGCGGCAGATCGTTGTCGTGGACACTCATAGTCATGTTGGCCTGGTCACCCTCAAGGGCAGAGCGCCGCACTTGTCGCGCCGAAGCGGCACGGTGGCGGCGCATCTCGCTCAATGTGGCCCGTCGGGGATTAAGATATCGTTAGCGACGCCGTCGAGCGGCGGGTATAGCTGCGGGGCTTTGGGAGACAATGTACGCCCCGTCGGATGCAAGCGAGAACTGTTTGCTCGTCTGGGCTGATGGTTGGGTGCTGAAATGTATCCGGCCTTTGGTTGCGGCGTTCAACAAGCCCCGGGGCCGCAGGGCGAGCCACCGGAGCGGGGCCGCGTCACCGCCGGGCACCCGTCGCCGCCGCTCTCTGACGGCCCCCAGCTGGCATCGTCGGCAGGGCTCCGCCCCTCATCGCCACTGAACCGCCATCGCCGTCCACGCGTCGGCCCCACACCGTCACGAAACCGGCATCGTCGGCCACGCCCCGCCACACCGTCACGACACCGGCATCGCCGTCCACACCCCGCCACACCGCCACCCGCCGGCAAAGCCCGCCCGCCCGAGCCGACGGCCCCCGTCACCCCGGCGCCGCACCTTCTCCACCATTCGCGACTTTACCCGAAAACCCCTAACGCCCGCTTAGCGCCCACCCCAAAAATCCCGAGGGGGCCCGGGGGAAATCATTTCCCCCGCCTTCTTCTCGTTGTGGCATGATCCGAGCCGCTAGGAAGGACGAAGCGGGTAGGATCGCGGTGGTGACGGAGCGGGCGTTGACGGAGCGGCTGCGGGATTGTCTTGCGCGGCGGGCCGGGGTGCTGGCCGGCAAGGGGGTTCGGTCGGCGTCGCTGGTGGGCTCGGCGGCGCGTGGCGAGGCCGGGGCCGACAGTGATGTCGATCTCTTGTTGGAGCTGGCGCCTGATGCCGCCTTCGATCTCGTCGATCTGGTCGAGCTGAAGGATGAGCTTGCGGCTGAGTTCGACCGCCCTGTCGACATTCTCTTCAAGGGCAGCCTCAGGCCCTATGTCGCCGAAGCGGTGGAGCGCGATGCGCTTCGCTTGATCTGAGCGGTGCCATGGCCGGGCCGGATCGCGTTCGCCTCGCCCTCGACCATATCGCCGATGCGCTGGACGATCTCGAAGCACTCACCTCGGGTGTGGCACCGGTTGCGTTCGTCGCCGATCGCCTGAAGCAGCGCGCCGTCGAGCGCTGTTTGGAGATCATCTCCGAGGCGTCACGCCGGCTGCCGGACGACCTGAAGGCGGTGCATCCAGACATACCCTGGCGGGCGATTGCCGGCATCGGCAATGTGCTGCGGCACGACTACGACGACATCGATGCCATGGTCATCTGGAAGACGGCGACAGCCCGCACCGTCCCGCTGCGCACCGCCATCGCCGCCATGCGCCGGCAACGCCGCGACTGAATACCCACCCCAGAAATTCCGAGGGGGGCCCGGGGGAAATCATTTCCCCCGCCTCCTCCTTCGCCCCCCATCCCTCTTCCGCATCCAGCACCCCTTCACTATCCTCCTCGTCTCCGTTCTTCGAAGGGGTGGCACGAGCATGGCTGGTGGTTGGACGCGCGACGGGGCGGTTCAGGAGCAGATCGACGACACGGTGAGCGATGCCGTCAAGCGGGCACGGGAGCGGCTGGCTGCGGGCGAGGGCGAGACGCATTGCCAGCGCTGCGGCGAGGAGATCCCCGAGGCCCGGCGCTTGGCGCTGCCCGGAGCGCGGACCTGTGTGGCGTGCCAGTCGGCGCTCGACGGCCGCCCGGCCGTGTCGGCCTTCAACCGCCGGGGCAGCAAGGACAGCCAGCTGCGCTAGTGATTGCGGGCCAATCAGGGACCGGAACCCGGATTTCCGATTGCAAGGCTCAGACCGCATGACCCAAAGAATCCGCTGTTTCGGCAACGCGCCGAGCCAAGCGGCGCTGGCCAGGTACCATGACGAGGAATGGGGCATCCCGGTCCATGATGACCGGGTGCATTTCGAGTTCTTGATCCTGGAGGCCGCGCAGGCCGGCCTGAACTGGGAAGTCGTGCTCAAGAAGCGCGCCGGCTATGCAGAAGTGTTCCATGAGTTTGACCCGGCAAAGGTCGCAGACATGTCGGATGCCGAACTGGCGGCGGCCAGGGAAAACCCTGGCATCATCCGAAACAGGCTCAAGATCGATGCGGCACGAAAGACCGCGAAGGCGTTCCTGGCCATTCAAGAGGAGTTCGGCAGCTTCGATGCCTATGTCTGGCGCTTCGTCGGCGAGGCGCCCAAGGTGGGACGCTACGCGACCGTGCAGGACATTCCGGCGACCACGCCCGAGAGCGATGCGCTGTCCAAGGATCTCAAGAAACGCGGCATGACCTTCGTCGGCTCGACCATCATCTATGCCTACATGCAGGCCGTGGGACTGGTCGACGACCATTTCGACGGCTGCTGGCGAAGAACAGCGCCCCAAGAAGGGTAAGCGGGCACGTCCCTTTTTTTGGCTCCGTTCGTCACCTTGGCCGGGCAGCCTTCGGCGTTGCTGCGATGCGCCATAACGAACGCTTATGACTGGATCGCTCGCGCCGCCATGATGGCGCATCCGGCGCAACGAAACCCGGGAACTGTCGCGTATAGCGCGACAAGAACCCGAGACCGACGCGCTATACGCGACAGAACCCGAGATTTGTCGCATCTAGAGCATTTTCTAACGCCATGGAATCGTTAGGGATTCCCAAGACCGACAGTTTGTGATTCAAGATTGGGGCTGGTGAAGGAGGCCAGCCTCGATGGCTCTCGCGCTTTCCGATGATTTACGTCGCCGTGTCGTGGCGGCGGTCGAAGAGGGGGTATCTTGCCGCGCCGCCGCGGCCCGCTTCGAGATCGCTCCGTCGACGGCGATCAAATGGCTGCAGCGGTGGCGCCGTACGGGCAGCGTCCAGCCGCGGTCGCGCGGCGGCGACAAGCGCTCGCATCGGCTGGAGGCTCATGCCACGGAAATCCTGGCGCTGATCGATGCGACGCCGGACATGACGCTCGCGGAAATCGTCGCGCATCTCGACCAGCAGCACGGATTGACTGTGGCACCCAGCACCGTGTGGCGACTGCTCGACCGCCACGGACTCAGCTTCAAAAAAAACGGCGCACGCCGCCGAGCAGCAGCGGCCTGACGTCTGGCAGCGGCGGCTGGCCTGGTTCGAGGCCCAGCCAGAGCTGGAGCCCGAGCGCCTCGTCTTCATCGACGAAACCGGCGCCTCGACCAAGATGGCCAGACGCTACGGCCGGGCCGTCAAGGGAGAGCGTTGCCGGGCACCTTTGCCACATGGACATTGGAAGACGACCACCTTCGTAGGAGCCCTGCGCCACGACCGGATGACCGCACCCATGGTCCTCGATGGGCCGATGAACGGTGCCGCCTTCCAGGCTTATGTCGAGCAGGTTCTTGCACCGACATTGCGACCCGGCGACATCGTCGTTCTCGACAACCTGCCCGCACACAAGCCTGCCGCCGTCCGCCAAGCCATCGAGGCCACAGGCGCGGAACTCCGCTTCCTGCCGCCCTATTCGCCGGACTTCAACCCGATCGAACTCGCCTTCGCCAAACTCAAGGCGTGGCTGAACAAGGTCGCAGCGCGAACCATCGACGACCTCTGGAACACCATCGGCACCGCAATCGGGCACTTCACGCCCGACGAATGCAGAAACTACTTCCAGGCCGCAGGGTACGACTTCGAATGATCGGAAAATGCTCTAGCGCGACATAAGCAACTCTTATGTCGCATCGAGCGCGCCTTTCGGAGCAAACGAACCCAAAAACCAGCCTCCGTCCGACGAACGACCCCACCGAATTGACGAGCGAACCCGATTTGAAGACGAGCGAACCCGACTTCCGCAAACGAACCCGAGCCGACAGTTTGCCGCAGCCGAAGCGATCGAGAGCTTGCAGATCAACATGTTGGACAAGGTAGCTGGCCCGCCCCGTCAGCCGACCCGGCCGACCGCACGGCGCCCCTCCAAGCCTGCCGAACGATCCCGAGCGCCACCATGACCGGAAGGCCAATATCGGCTTCATATTCCCATAGTCGACTTCGAAGCCGTCACGCCGTGCTCGCCAGCCGGGTCAATGCATCACTTGCGCCGGCGCCGCGGATCCCGGTGCTTGATTCCGGCTTGGCGTGGGCTTCAGGCGAAGCCCCATCGCCCGCATCTTGACCTGAAATATCTCGAGGGGGCCGGGGGAAATCATGTCCCCCGTCTTTCAGCTATTCTTAAGCTGGGTATCCTAGAGCGTGTCTCGTCTGTTGCGTCCGGCGGTCCCGGGCGCTTTTTGGGGTGCTTGATGGGAGCATCGATGACCTTTCTCGGCCATGAACAGCGGCTCGTGCCCGGCCTCTCGCAGGGTGGCCAGTGGCTCAAGGCTTTCCTGCTGCAGGCAGAAGGTGCCAGGGCCCAGGCCTGCGACTACTGCACCTCGGCGATTCCGGTCGGCGAAGTGCGATGTCACGGCTGTGGCGCCACCGCGACTGTCAATCCATCGACATTATCGCCGACCGGTCAGAGCACGACGCCCAGTCGGCAGTGGGTCCTGCCCGTGCTCCTCTGCGTCGTCTTTCCGCCGGCCCTGCTCGTCATCATGCCCATCATCTTCTGGCGATGGCTACGCCGGGAGAACCGCGGCTTCATCCTGTCTCTGTTGATCTGCCTGTTCTTCCCCCCCGCCGTGCTGCTCGTCGCCCCTGCCCTTCTCTGGCGCCCCCAACCAAGCGCGAAGCAGCCCAAAGTGCGGCACGCCGACGCCTCATGCACATGCCCAAGATGTAACATACACTAGGAGCCACATCCCCAAGTCACGATGGGGCCCGGGGAAGATCATCTTCCCCGGCATCTCTCCAAAAGCCTTTGCAAGCTTTCGCCAAACCCGGTGGTGCGTTGCAGCAAAGCCGGTTAGACTGCCACCGAACCATTCGGAGGTGGCTCATCATGGACGGGCACGATCGCGAGGACACGCAGCACAAGACGCTGCGCATGACGGTTCTGGCCACGCCCGACATGGCGAACTTCTCGGGCCACGTGCATGGTGGTGCCATCCTCAAGCTCCTGGACCAGGTGGCCTATGCCTGCGCCTCGCGGTACTCCAACCACTATGCGGTGACCGTCTCGGTCGATCAGGTGTTCTTCCGTGAACCGGTGCATGTCGGCGAGCTGATGACGTTCCTCGCCTCGGTCAACTACACGGGCCACACGTCGATGGAGATCGGCATCCGGGTCATTGCCGAGAACATCATCGAGAAGACCGAGCGGCACGTCATGACCTGCTACTTCACCATGGTCGCGGTCGACGGCAACGGGCGGCCAGCGCGCATTCCCAACGTGAAGATACGCGACGAGACCGAGCAGCGCCGGCACGATGCCGCGGCGCTGCGGCGAGAGTTCCGCAAAGAGATCGAGCGGCGCAGCCTCAAGATCAGGCAGAACCCCGCGGCACCCGGATGATCTTGGACACCGGATCGGCCCTGTGCGCTTGCACCCCGGCGCGCGCCGGGCCTATTGAGCCGCCAGTTCCCAGGTCCGCGTCCCGGCCTGCGGGTCTTCGCCGCACGGCATCGCTCGAAAAAAGGGGCCAAGCAACAACATGGATGCAGCATCATGACCATCATCGATTCGGCGCGCGACTTCTTCGAGGCATGCGAGACCGGCAAGGGCTGGGGCGCCTGCAAGGCTTGGTGCCATGATGGGGCCACGTTCTCGTGCCAGGCCGACGCCTTGATGGAGACGACGACGCTGGAAGGCTACACCGAGTGGATGAAGGGCCTGCTGACCCCTCTTCCCGACGGTCGCTACGAGCTGAAAGCCTTCGCCGCCGATCCGGAGCGCAACGCGGTCACCGCTTTCGCGGTCTTCCACGGCACGCACACGGGCGACGGTGGCCCGAAGCTCCCCACCGGCAAGTCGGTCGCTAGCGACTACGTGTACGTGATGCAATTCGATGGCGACAAGATCCGCCACATGACCAAGATCTGGAACGACGCCCCAGCACTCCGCGCCCTAGGCTGGACCTGATCCTCTTTAGTAAATGCGGAGGCGGCCCGGGCGAACTCAGTTCTCCCGGGCCGCTTTTTGCTCAACCCTGTTTTTCGTCCCCCGCCTCAATCGGCAGCGAAGCAGTAAAAAAGACCGTCGCCGCCGGTGCCTTGGAGGTCGACCTGGCTACAGCCGCGGGAGTCGTGCGCCGAGTTCCAAGAGGTCGGGTTGGCGCCGCCGCCGTCGCGGTCGTGATGGCCGACCGTGGCCGCGCCATTGCCGCTAGTGGTCCAATCTTCACAGGACGAGCGGGAAAAAGTGCCATCGAGGTTGGAGCCGGTTAGAATGTTGTGCCGGTTCGGCTCGTCGCCGCGGCCGTTGATGACAGCGCCGGCCTCGGAGATCGAGGTCTGCTTTGTGAGATTGTTCTCGCCGTGTAGCTCGTCGACGTTGGCGGCGACAGTCACGCCTTCGGCGTTGAGCCATGGCCCGGCGCCGATGCGGTCGCGGGCGTTCTCGGCGCTGCTGCTCAGATAGGCCTTCCAGTCACGGTTGCCGACACCGACAGCCTCCGCGAGGGCAGCGCAGTGCGCGTCGGCGCCAGCGAGGCCGCCGAGATCGGCGCCGTTGCCGGGGCCGGCACTGGTGATGAAGAAGCTCATGCTGCCATCCTGCGCCATGGTGGGTGCGGTCAGGGCGACCAGTGCGGTGGCTAAAGCAACGGCTGTCGAATGCGCTCGCATGGGACACTCCTCTAGTCGCCCGACACGGAGTCACGCTAATGCCGCAGAGTGATAACACCCAGGAGCTTGTTCTCAACCAATCGTTGAGCACAAGTCGGTGACGTCAAGCCGGCGCGGCTGTTTAGCCCTGCCCCTCAGGTTCGCCGTCGCTTTCCAACCGGAACGTCTCCTGTTCTCGCAGCATGGCCGTTCAAGCAGGCCGCTGCTCAGCCCATATTCTTCATCTCGATCCGAATGCCGTGCGCGGTCGTGTCCGACTTCGTTCAACACGCGGCCTGGAGGCTGCGGCGACATGTGAACGACGAGGCAACCCCGGCCGTTCCAGGCCTCCAGCGCCTTGATCACGTCGCGGTGTGGTGGCAGGCGTTCGCCCTCGGGCGTGATGTCGGTGATCGGCGGTTTGATCTGGTCGAGGACGAAAACCGACGGCCAGCGGTGATGATGGACCGGCTCCTCGTCGTTGGGCTCGAGCGTGACCTCGAGCACACGGACCCGCTCGTTCTCGAAGATGACCTTGTGGTGCTTCGGCGCCGCCTTGACTGCATCGAGCTCCGGGTCCCAAGTCGACGGATCCGACAAATCGGTGCCCTTGGTCATCGCTAGCTCTTCCCGCGAATAGAGCTTTCACAGCTTGCTTATTGTACACGAGCAGTCAGAAGATATGAAGTTGACTTTGAGCTCTGATGCCTCAGCCGGGCGGAGATATCATAGATCGACCTGATTATCCATTATTTTCGTCTAGAGCTATGCTAGCAGAATCATGTGGTTATGGTGGATTGGAGGCGAGCACAGTGAATAATCTGGCGGCCAAGATGCGTGGACTGAGCGAGTTGGCGTTTCGGGCGCGGTTCGGGACCGAGGCGCAATGCCTGGCGGTGCTGTTCGACTGCGCTGGGGCTGCGGCTTTATCTGTGAGCGGTGCGGCTGTGAAAAGTATTCGCGGATGAAGAGCAGGAAGCAGGTCCAGTGTAACGCCTGCAAGCATCAGACGGGGTTCACGGCGGGCACGATCTTCCACAGCACGAAGCTGCCGCTGACCACGTGGTTTCGCGCGATCTACGAGTTGACGCAGGCCAAGGGCGGGATCAGCTCGATCGAGTTGGCGCGACGACTGGGTGTGCGGCAGCCGACCGCCTGGCTGATGAAGCAGAAGCTGATGTCCGCCATGGCGAACGCGACGCCGGCAAGCCGAAGATGAGCGGCCGGGTCGAGCTCGACGACGCTTATCTCGGCGGCGTGCGCAGCGGCGGCAAGCGTGGGCGCGGTGCGGCCGGCAAGACACCGTTCGTCGCTGCGGTCGAAACGAGCCTCGACCGCAAGCCGAGGCGCCTGAAGCTGCTCGTGGTCAAGGGCTTCCGCAAAGCCGAGATCGCCAAGCTGGCCCGGTCGAGCTTCGCCACCGGCACCAACATCGTCAGCGACGGCCTGTCGTGCTGGCGGAGCGTCGAGGCCGCCGGTTGCGACCACTTCCCGATGCTCAGCGGCAGTGGCAAGAAGGCAGCGCAGTGGCCGTCGTTCAACTGGGTGAACACGACGCTCGGCAACATCAAGACGGCGCTCGCCGGAACATACCACCACGTCAGCCAGAAACACGCCCAGCGCTACCTCGCCAGCTTCGCCTGGCGCTTCAACCGCCGCTACCAACTCGACACCATAACCGAGCGCCTGATGTGCGCCGCGCTGCAGGCCAAGCCGCGCCCGTATCGGGCCATCATCGCTGGATGAGAAAAACGGATAATCAGGTAGATCGATCGGGCGAACTGCGGAAAGTGATGGAGTTCTTCCGGAATTTCTTGCAGCGGCCCAAGAGCCTGCGCGAGGCGTTTCGGGAGGAGCTGCAGGGGAACTCAGCTCAACCGAGAGGTCTCCTCATTGGGTTCGGTCCCGCGAGCCCGAGGACGAGGTAGCTCTCGACCGGCTTGCTGACGCCCTTGAGCTGTCGCACGCCAGCAGGCTCGACGGCGACGAGTTCCTCGACGTCGAGATAGGCGCGCTGGTCGATGAGGATCTCGCCGTCGCCGGTTTGATCGCAGAGGCGCGCGGCGAGGTTCACCGGGTTGCCGATGGCGGTGTAGCCTGCGCCGCCGATCCGGCCGATCATGCCGAGCATGGCGTAACCGGCGGTGATGCCGATACCGATGCCGACCGGAAAACCGAGCCTGATCCAACGCTCTAGCAGGGTAGCGAGCGTCTCCCGGATCGCGAGGGCCAGCCGGACAGCGTCGAGCACCGGCTGTCGCACGGCAATGGATCGTTGAAGAAAACCATCAAGCCGTCGCCGGCGCGAAAGCCGATCCTGCCGTTGTAGTCGTCGGCGAGGCTACCGACGCGGGCGTGGTAGTCGTGCAGTAACGAGGTCGCCTCCTCCGGCTCGAGCCCCTCCGAGAAAGCGGTGAAGTTCCTGATGTTGCAGAACAGACAGGCGACGTGGCGGCGAGGCGAGGCGAGCAGATCGGCCCGGTTGCCGTTGACGACCACAGCCGCCACGTGAGGTGACAGAAACTCGCGCAGTCTATCGAGCCCCTGGATCTCCTGAATTCGATGCTCGAGCTTGGCCGCGAGCTTGATGTTGAGCTCCTGTATCTCGCCGGCCCGCCGATTATTTGTCGAGAGTTCATGCACCAGGCAATTTTGATTTAGCAGCGCCCCAACCACCAGCAGCATGTAGGCGAG
>CAVOZQ010000047.1:0-16563 GCA_963700945.1 uncultured Alphaproteobacteria bacterium | reverse complement strand
CCAGACCTCAGAAAGCGCATGGTGGTCTGCCACATCGACGGCGCCCGGCCGCGCGCCATGCCCGAGGCCCCGGCCAGGGCCGCGCCTCGCCGGCATCGGCACCGCCCTCTATCGAACCTATCTCGATCGCTTCGTGCCCCAGCTCGGCGAGCTGATCGAGGCGCTGGCCCGGAGATCCGCACCATCCACCCGATCTCCTTCGAGCCTCCTCAACCACGATTGCGGAAATACTCACCGAGGCCTTGGGGGAAGCGCCGGGCTGGGCCCGGCCGGTGGCGCAGGACGAGATCGAGCGGCTCAAGGACAAGCCGCTGCTCGATCAGCTGGCTGAAATCCTCGCGCAAAGCAGCGAGCGGGTGCGAATCAATCGGACCAGCGGCGATCTTGTGGTCGACTTCGCCGGTGATCATCACCAGGCGGCCCGCTTCGAGCTGGTCCCCGCACAGGCGCTGAAGGGCCGCTTCGCCGATGCGGTCAAGCTCGACCTCGACGCGCTCGAGCGCGATTTCGGGTTTGCGCCCAGCTACAGCCGCGGCCGCAGCCTCGGCAGGCTCATCGCCCGTCTGCTCGGCCGCTGACGGCAAGCTGCTCGTTCTCTCAGATCAGCGACCTGTCTAATGCGGTGAGTGCTCACCAATTGACGGCGGCGTCAGCCGCGCGCAGAGCTGACAGGACTGCCCGAAGGGAGGGGCGTCCTGCCGCACGGCATGCTGAGCAACCAAAATCAGGCAACCGACCGCGAGGTCCTCGCCGGCCTGGTCGAGCGGGTCACCTTCCACAACGCCGAGAACGGCTTCTGCGTGCTGCGGGTCAAGGCGCGCGGCCACCGCGACCTGGTCACCGTCGTCGGCCACGCCGCCACGATCGCCGCCGGCGAGTGGATCACCGCCTCCGGCGAGTGGGTCAACGACCGCACCCATGGCCAGCAGTTCAAGGCGCGCTTCCTGCGCACCTCGGCGCCGACCTCGATCGAGGGCATCGAGAAGTACCTCGGCTCCGGCATGATCCGCGGCATCGGCCCGGTCTACGCCAAGAAGCTGGTCCAGGCCTTCGGCGAGAAGGTCTTCGACATCATCGAGGCCGAGCCCGAGCGGCTGCGCGAGGTCGACGGCATCGGCCCGGTCCGCGCCGAGCGGATCACCGACGCCTGGGCCGAGCAGAAGGTCGTCCGCGAGATCATGGTCTTCCTGCACAGCCACGGCGTCGGCACGGCGCGGGCGGTGCGCATCTACAAGACCTACGGCGCCGACGCCGTCCAGGTGATGACGCGAGAACCCCTACCGGCTGGCCCGCGACATCCGCGGCATCGGCTTCAAGACCGCCGACGCGATCGCCATGAAGCTCGGCATCGAGAAGACGGCGATGATCCGGGTGCGCGCCGGGATCGTCCTATGCGCTGACCGAGGCCATGGACGAGGGCCATTGCGGCCTGCCGGCCGAGGAGCTGGTGCCGCTGGCCGTCGGAGCTGCTCGAGGTCGACCGCGGGACTCGTCCGGACGGCGCTCGAGCTCGAACTCGGCCGACGGCGCGGTGATCGCCGACACGGTCGGCGAGACGCCGTGCATCTTCCTCGGCCGGGCTCCACCGGGCCGAGCAGGTCATTGCCGAGCGCCTGCTGCGCCTGGCCAGCGGCAAGCTGCCCTGGCCCTGCGATCGATCCGGACAAGGCGCTGCCGTGGGTCGAGCAGAAGACCGGCCTCGACGCTTGGCGGCGAGCCAGGTCGACGGCGATCCGGCTGGCGCTGCTGTCGAAGGTCCTGGTCATCACCGGCGGGCCCGGCGTCGGCAAGACCACCATCGTCAACTGCGATCCTGCGGATCCTCGCGGCCAAGGGCGACGAACCTGCTGCTCTGCGCGCCGACCGGCCGCGCCGCCAAGCGCATGACCGAGACCACCGGCTTCGAGGCCAAGACCATCCACCGGCTGCTCGAGGTCGATCCCAAGGCCGGCGGCTTCAAGCGCAGCCGCGGACAACCCGCTCGACTGCGACCTGCTGGTGGTCGACGAGACCTCGATGGTCGACGTCCTGCTGATGCAGGCGCTGCTCGAGGCGGTGCCCGACCGCGCCGCGCTGCTGATCGTCGGCGACATCGACCAGCTGCCCTCGGTCGGACCGGGCCAGGTGCTGGCCGACATCATCGCCTCCGGCGTCGGTGCCGGTCGTGCGGCTGACCGAGGTCTTCCGCCAGGCGGCCGCAGAGCCGGATCATCACCAGCGCGCACCGGATCAACCAGGGCCCGATGCCCGATCTCGCCAAGCCCGAGGGCGACAGCGACTTCTACTTCGTCCAGGCCGACGAGCCCGAGACCGCCGTGCCGCGCATCGTCGAGCTGGTGAAGACGCGCATCCCGCAGCGCTTCGGCCTCGACCCCATCCGCGACATCCAGGTGCTCTGCCCGATGAACCGCGGCGGCGTCGGCGCCCGCTCGCTCAACATCGAGCTGCAGGCGGCGCTCAACCCGGCCGGCGAGCGCAAGGTCGAGCGCTTCGGCTGGACCTTCGCCCCGGGCGACAAGGTCATGCAGATCGAGAACGACTACGACAAGGAGGTCTACAACGGCGACATCGGCTACATCGACGATGTCGATCCCGACGCCGGCGAGCTGACCGCCAGCTTCGACGGCCGCGCCGTCGACCTACGGCTTCGGCGAACTCGACACGCTGGTGCCGGCCTATGCCGCGACGATCCACAAGAGCCAGGGCTCGGAGTACCCGGCCGTCGTCATCCCGGTCATGACCCAGCACTACGCCATGCTGCAGCGGAACCTGCTCTACACCGGCGTCACCCGCGGCAAGCGGCTGGTCGTGCTGGTCGGCCAGAAGAAGGCCGTCGCCATCGCGGTCAAGAACGTCTCGGGCCGGCGGCGCTGGTCGAAGCTGCACGAGTGGCTCGCACCGCAAGAGCCCAGGCGGGACTAGCCTCCGCGATCCAGTCCCGCCTATCCCTCCGCGGCCAAACCGATCAGGATGGCGACATCCGCGGCAGACCCATTTCTCGAGCGCAAATGGCAGATTAAGAGGAGGCGGCGTTGGACAACCGGATGAACGGTGCGCAGGCCATGGTCCGGATGCTCCAGGCACATGGCGTGCGGCACATCTTTGGTCTCTGCGGCGACACCACCCTGCCGTTCTACGACGCCATGCGCGGCCTCGGTCAGGACATCCATCACGTCCTGACCCGTGACGAGCGCAGCGCCGGCTACATGGCCGATGCCTATTCCCGCGTCACCGGCCGGCCGGGGATCTGCGAGGGCCCGTCGGGCGGTGGAGCCACCTACATCCTGCCGGCGCTCATCGAGGCGTCGGAAAGCTCCTCGGCGTTGCTTGCCATCACCACCGACATCTCGATGGCGTCCTATGGCCGCTACCCGCTGACCGAGGTCGACCAGGAAGCACTGATGCGGCCGTTGACCAAGTGGAACACGGTCATCCGCGATGCAACCCACATCCCGCGCATGGTCAGGACCGCCTATCGCGCGATGACCACCGGACGTGCCGGTGCGGCGCATCTGGGGCTGCCCTACGACATCCAGTACGACGCGGTGGACCCCGCTGACATCTGGGCCGATCCGAAGACCACCACATACCCGGCCTACCGCACGGCTCCGGAAGCGGATGCCATCGAGGCCGCGGTCGAGGCCATCCTGGCGGCCAGGTCGCCCCTGATCGTCTGCGGCGGCGGGGTGGTGATCGCTGGCGCTATGGCCGAGCTGGACCGCTTGGCGCGACGGTTCGATCTGCCCGTCGCGACCTCGATCTCCGGCCAGGGCTCGCTCGCCGATACGCACGGGCATCTTTGTTCGCGCTCGGCTTCGATGAGGGCGCGACACCGCGACATTTGACGTCGCCCGGCGTCGACTTAGCTGCTCCGCTGGTAGAAGCAGTCTGAACGCTGGCGTTGCGAGATCGAGCGAATCGCTCATTGCTGAACACCGCAGTGCGAACTGTGGAGTGCAGCGGGCCGTCCACATTTTTGGCAAGGGGCTCGGAATGACCTGCGGATCGCGGGCCTGACGCGTCTGGTGGTCCCGACCAGCGCCCACAGATTGGCCGATCACTGGCGGCATCTGCCGCTCACGACCGTTATCGACATCGCAATAGCTCGCCAATCGGAGGGACGACAATGCTGACGCTGGCACTTCTGACGACGGCGCTCTTGTTCGGGGGCATGGTGCTCTATGCCTTCGGCTTTGCCGCGTTCTTGTTCACGGCCCTGCCGGCCGAGACGGCAGGGCCGACGATCCGCCGGGCGTTTCCCCTCTTCTACCTCTTTGTGCTGGTGAGTGCGGCGGTCGCGGCTGCGCTCATCTGGCCGCATGACCGGCAGGCGGCTGCGCTCCTGGCCGCAATTGCAGTGACGACCATCCCGACCCGCCAGGTGCTGATGCCGGCGATCAACGAGGCCACGGACACGGGCGCCAAATCGCGCTTCAAGTGGCTGCACGGTTTGTCCGTCGCCATCACCCTGGGCCATATCGGGCTTTCGGGCTATGTGATCGCACGTTTCGCCCAGGTAGCGGCGCTATGACCGACATGCCGCGCGAGAATGTCCAGTCCTACCCCCGCCCGCCAGCGCTGGAGCCGGTACCACAACCGATCGAGATCCGTCTCGGCGGCGAACTCGTGGCCCTGACCGTACGGGCGCTTCGCGTGCTCGAAACCCATCACGCACCCACCTATTATCTCCCGCCCGAGGACATCTACGCCACGCTGCTTCCGGCGGCGGGCAGCAGTTTCTGCGAGTGGAAGGGGGTTGCGCGCTATTTCGACGTGAGCGCTGGCAGTACGACCGCCAAGCGGGCCGCCTGGCGCTACGACGAGCCGTCGCCGAGCTTTGCGCCGCTCGCCGGGTTCATCGCGTTCTATGCCGGGCTGATGGAGGAGTGCCGGGTGGGCGACACGCGTGTCCTGGCGCAGCCGGGCGACTTTTATGGCGGCTGGGTGACGCCCAATCTAGAGGGCATCGTCAAGGGCGCACCCGGCACTCGGCATTGGTGAGGAGGCGAGCGCGGATGGTTCGAGCGGCGAGGGTCGTAGCCGAACGCGTGGCTCGAGCGAGGCCACGCCGCATCGCGTCGCGTCGCGTCGCGTCGCGTCGAGCCGATACTCGGGCCGGGGTTTATCTGCCATCAGGATGCGCCAGATTGGTCCATAGCTACCGACCTGAGGGACAACCGCCGGCAGCTGTACGCTCGTGTATTTCACTATGAGACTGTGACCGATGGAATTGTCTGCCGCCGCAACCCTGTTCACGCCACCGACGGTCACGCCGCCGCCGCGCCCCTTGGGCGTCGTGGCGAGTGCCCTTGCCGCACGGCGCAATGCGCTCAGCATCATCCCCGACTTGGCCTACGATGTCCCGATCTTGACCGGCAAGACCGGCCCCAGTCGTTGGCACATGGTGCAGGGTCCGGAGGGGCTGCGCCGGATTTTCTTGGACAATGTCGACAATTACCCGAAGTCGGAGGTGATGATCCGGATGCTGCGACCCGCTGTCGGGTCCAGCCTCTTTACCGCGGAAGGGGCGCAGTGGCGCTGGCAGCGGCGTGCCATCTCCCCGGTCTTCACCGCGCGGAACGTCGCGGCGCTGGCACCGTTGATGACAGCGACAGCCGAGCGTGCCGCAGCGCGGATCGGTCGACGGGCACGGCGCGTCGAGATCGTGCGCGAGATGCTGTCCGCCACCTTCGACGTCATTTGCGAGGTGGCGCTCTCCGGCCGCGAGCATTTCGACGCCGAGGCCTACGGTGCGGCGATCACCCAATACTTCCGGACGGTCGGCCGGGCCTCGCTCTTGGATTTTCTCGACGTCCCGCAGTGGCTGCCTCGGCCGGGCGAGATCCTCGGCCGCGGCGCCGTGCGGACGATGCACCGGATGGTGGCAGCGGCGATCGACGCCAGGCGGGCGGAGGGGCCGGCGGCGAGCGAGGATCTTCTCGATTACATGATCCGGGCCAAGGATCCGGAGAGCGGGCGACAGATGACCGCGCAGGATCTCTTGCACAACATGCAGTTCTTCATCGTCGCCGGCCACGAAACGACGGCACTCGCTCTCTCCTGGGCGCTCTATCTCCTCGCCAACGACAACCAGGCGCAAGAGCGCGCCCACGACGAGGCGCGGGCCGTTCTGGGTGAGCGCGCCGCCGAGGCAGGCGACCTCGAGGCCATGCCGTATGGCCGCGCCGTGCTGGAGGAAGCGATGCGGCTCTACCCGCCGGTCGGCCTTTTGGCACGCAACGTGCTCCACGACGATCGGCTCTATGACCGTGAGATCCAGCCGAACGACACCGTCTTCGTCAACATCTACGCCCTGCACCGCCATCGTCTGCTCTGGCAGGAACCGAACGCGTTCGATCCGAGCCGCTTCGGACCGGAGGCAGCAGCGCGGGATCGCTATGCCTACCTGCCCTTCGGCGCCGGCCCACGCGTCTGCGTCGGCGCCAACTTCGCCATGATGCAGGCGCAGATCATCCTGGCGACGCTGCTCGCACGCTTCCACTTCGAACCCGCCGGTCGCGCACCGCGACCGGTGATGCACATGACGATCCGGCCCGAGCCGGGTGTCATCCTGCGAGCGACTCCACTTGCGACGGCCGCGAACTAGCAGGGCCACATGGAGACGCCGTCCCTGCGATGCCCGTGACCGTCGGGTCGCGGCGCCCTCGATGCAAGAGCGCCTGCCGCTATTGCAGGCAGTGCCTCACCGATCGCCGATGACGTCAGCGGAAAGGCCTTGTCTACGCTGCTCTGCGCACTGACCTATTTGTTTTCGCGCGACTTCGATAAGCGATTGTTTTTTATAGATTTTTTTGTCGGGCGGTGATTGTTTCGGGGCGATCAAGATCCCAGCATCGAAGCCGAAGCCCGCATGGCGTTACCATCCAGCAGCTCCGACCACCTCATCGAGGTCGCAGCCATCCTGGCCGTCGCGATTTTCGTCGTTCGAGGGCACGACAGGGCGCCTCCGGGAGCAGCACCGAAGAGACGGTTCGACTGGACTTCTCGCCCACCCGAAGCGGTCATGGCCGTCCAAGACAACGGCCCGAGACGACGCGATGACGGATACTGTTCTGGCCCGGCTGGCGGCGCTGCAGACCGCCTCGATGAGCGACCTGAAGCAGCAATGGCAGGAGCTCTTCGACGTCCGGCACCGCCCTACAACCGCCGCTTCCTCGAGAGCCGGCTCGCCTATCGCATCCAGGAGCTGGCCTATGGCGGGCTGAAGCCTGAGACGGTGCGGCGCCTCGAGGCGCTGGGCGAGCAGATCGACGGCCGTGGCCGCGAGAAGCGGAAGAAGCCCGCCGCCAATGATCGCCCCATCGCCGGCACGCGGCTGATCCGCGAGTGGCAGGGGGTCGAGCACACGGTCACCGTCACCCAGGACGGCTACGACTGGCAGGGCCGGCCGTACAAGTCGCTCTCGGCGGTGGCCCGGGCGATCACCGGCACCCGCTGGAACGGCTGGACCTTCTTCGGCTTGAAGAGCCAGAAGGTTCGGCCGTGAAGCCGGGCCGGCCCACCCTCAAGCAGCGCTGCGCGGTCTACACCCGCAAGTCGACCGAGGAAGGTCTCGACATGGCCTTCAACTCCCTCGACGCCCAGCGCGAGGCCTGCGAGGCCTACGTCGCCAGCCAGAAGGCCGAGGGCTGGCTGCTGGTTCCCGACCGTTACGACGACGGCGGCTTCTCCGGCGGCACGCTGGAGCGCCCTGCCCTGAAGCGTCTCATGGCCGACATCGAATTGGGCCGCATCGACATCGTCGTCGTCTACAAGATCGACCGGCTCTCCCGCTCGCTCATGGACTTCGCCAGGCTGGTCGAGGTGTTCGATCGGCACGACGTCACCTTCGTCAGCGTCACCCAGTCGTTCAACACCACCACCTCGATGGGCCGGCTGACCCTCAACGTGCTGCTCTCCTTCGCCCAGTTCGAGCGCGAGGTGATCGGCGAGCGGATCAGGGACAAGTTCGCGGCATCCCGGGCCCGCGGCATGTGGATGGGCGGCCACCCGCCGCTCGGCTATCGGGTCCACGAGAGAAAGCTCGTGGTCGACCCGGCCGAGGCCGCGACGGTGCGGATGATCTTCGAGCGCTTCGTCCGCATCGGCTCGGCCACCACGCTCGCCAAGACCCTCGCCGCCGAGGGCGTCACCACCAAGCGCGGTCGGCCCGCCGACAAGGGCTTCCTCTACAAGCTGCTCGGCAACCGGGTCTATGTCGGCGAGGCGGTGCACAAAGGTGTCGCCTATCCGGGCGAGCACGCGGCGATCGTCGACCGCCAGCTCTGGGACAAGGTGCAGCTGCTCCTCGCCAAGCCCGCGCGCAGCCGTGCCGCCAGCACCCGGGCGCAGACCCCGGCCCTGCTCAAGGGCCTGATCTTCGGCCCCACCGGCCACGCCATGTCGCCGACCCACACCCGCCGCAAGGGCAAGCTCTATCGCTACTACATCAGCCAGGCCGTGCTGAAGCAGGGCAAGGGCGCCTGCCCGCTGGGCCGGGTTCCTGCCGCCGACATCGAAGCCGCGGTCATCGACCAGCTGCGCGGCATCCTTGCGCAGCCCCGAGGTCATCGTCGCCACCTGGCGGGCGGCCAGGACCGAGCGTCGACGACATCACCGAGGCCGAGGTCAAGGAAGCCCTCGACCGCCTCGACCCGCTCTGGGACGAGCTCTTCCCCGCCGAGCAGGCGCGCATCGTCCAGCTCCTCGTCGCCCGGGTCGAGGTCGACCGGCTCGGCATCACCGTCCAGCTGCGGGCCGACGGCATCGGCGCGCTCGCTCGCGATCTCGCACCCCGGACCAAACAGCCAGCGAGGGCCGCATGACCGTCGATCACCAGCCAGCCAGCGATGGCCACACCATCACCGTCCGCGTGCCCATGACCTTCCGCCGCTTCGGCGGCAGGAAGCTCGTCATCGTGCCCGAGGGGGGCGAGGTCCCCGCCCCAGAGCCGCCGGAGCTCGACAATCCCTTGATCCGTGCCCTCGCCCGCGCCTTCCGCTGGCGGCGGCAGCTCGAGGACGGCACCCGCAAATCACTCGGCGACATTGCCAGAGCCGAGAAGATCAGCTCGAGCTACGTCACCCGCATCCTCCGACTCAGCACGCTGGCGCCGGACATCGTGGAGTCGATCCTCGACGGAGAGATCGAAGGACTGGGGCTGATGCAGCGCCTCGAAAGGAACATGCCGTTGGCTTGGGCAGACCAACGGCATGTGATCTCGAACCGAGGACTCCACCGCCGCCGATAAGCGGAGCCTTCTGGCACACGTCGTTCCGCGACAATGCCGAAACCCTGGTCGTTGATCTTCGGACACCATCTGCTTTGCTGTCATCATGCACCGCATTTGGATCGACGGCACCGACTTCCAGGCTGTGGCGGCAAGATGCCAGCTGAAAGCCCACGAGCTTTTCGCTGAGGAGGAGAAGAAGTCCGGTGAGGACGATGGCCGAGAACAAGCCGCTGGAGACTTCGACGCCCGAACCCTCGTCGTTCGAAGACGTCGTCTCGGAGATGGACTGCCTCCGCCAACGCCGATCGCATTAAGTGACCGCCGACACTTCCGGCCGATCACGGACAGAAGCACGCTCCTCGCCAGGTTCAACAAGCGTTGCCCCCAACCGCCCGATGACAGAAGGTCTCCAATCGGCATGGCACCGGGATCCCGGATCGACGTGCAAAAGGTCCCCCTCTTCGGCGTTGGCTAGGTTACGCTTCACTTCAGCGACCGATTCGGGCCGAAATGAGCTCCGCTAAACTCTGGCGAGCTGCGTCGCAATTTCTTCCGAGATCGGCTGCTGTGTGGCGTCTTGATACGGCGTGAAGGCCGGACTAGGGTTGACCTCAAAACAATACACTTGCCCGTCTCTCGCAATCCGAAGGTCTATCCCGGAAAGTGCGAGACCGAGCTTCTTTGTCACGGCGACGGCGGCTTCCGCCACGTCGTCGCTTATGCGCGTTGCGCGCCATACAGCGTTGCGATCATAGCGATAGTCGGATGTCTGGGACAGTATCTCCGTGGCGAACGTCTTGTCGCCAACCACGTGGACACGCATGTCCCGGCCGTCAATCTCGTTCCTGAAACTGCACCGGACACCGTGCCAGGGTCTTGCGCTTCTCCGCGAGCTGGCCAGGTTGAAGTTCAGTAACGATCGAGCGTTCGCCACTGCACGATTTGTAGATGACACGTCCAACCCGCTCGCAGAAGGCAGAGGCGATTTCGAAATCGTTCGTCACGCAGGTTCTTGGCACGAAGAAAAACTCCTCGATCAGCATCAACTGTAGCGGCTTACTGGAATTCGAACCATTGGGACCACTGCGGTTCATCACGACACAAGGTGCTAAGTCGCAGAACTCGCCCGCCCGAACCGATGCAGCCAGGGCATGGTTAGTAAGCGGGTCTTCTGGCCGGAGGCTGCGGAATTCGGGAGTTAGCTCAACACTAGATTGGCGGTTGAAGACGCCGGAGACGGCATCGAGGTCGATTAGTCGGTCGCCGAGAAGGGCTGCTCCGGCAACTCCCTCCGGTCGAACGACAATTCTGCAGTCGTTCATCAGATCACGGGGCGACCAAATCGCGGCGTCAGCATTGATCCGGTATAATGAGGTCATAACGGCCTTCACCATCGGATCATGCGCGTATCCGAACAGCAGCACCGTCACGACCCTGCTCCCGCTGCAAACATGTCCGGAACCACCGTGCCGAAGGCACGAAAATCAGCCAGCGGCACGGGGCAGTCGAAGACCGGTCCCACCGGGCTCGGGAGGAAGCGAAACACTGCCACGGCATCGCGCTGCAACGCAAACAGCGTTTGCGCTGCGGCGGCTGCTTCGGGTTCTGCGGAATGGCCTTCGGCTGCGAAAACCCCTTCGGCCGTCACCAGGAGATCGAACTGTGCATCGTCGGCGGCGGCCTCTGCATGGTCTTCGGTGCGGATCAACACACCGGAGTTGGCCGCAATGACTCGCCATTCGCCAGCAGCCGTGCCGTCGCCCCAAGGAGTGTAGGGATCGGGCCGGCCGATGATAGGACAAGCCCAGGCCGCAAACCACGCCACCAGGGCGGCGCGCGCTTCTTCCGCAGCATAGACCAGATCCAGGTCGCAGGCGTTCGGCAACTCCGGTAGAGGGAAGGCGACCATCCGCGCAACAATCCCCGTGGTTTCTTCGGGCGAGAGTGTAATCCCCGATGCCAACGCTATGGTAGGGTGCGGCGGCCCGTCTCCGACCTCGAGATTTAAACGGGAGCCGATGATCAGCTCCTCGGGCAAGGATACCGACACCGGCGCCCCCCGGGCAGATAACACCGCAGCCAGCCAAAGTGCTGCGGCGTCATCCGGCTCGCAGAAGATGTGGATCACATGACCGGCCCGGCACCTACCTGCGGCGCAGAAGGTCGGCACGCCGAGCCAGGAGGTCGTCGCGGATGCGCGACACGTCCGATCCGGACACGCCTGGCTCGAAGGACAGATCGACGCCGGTCAGATCGGGACGCAGAACTCGGATCAATGAAGAGATCGTTCTCGACAAACGTTTTGCGGTCATTCTCGAAGATCTCCTTGGGCGCAGCCTCCTTCGGGAAATTCTCCTTGATCTCTTTGGGCGCGCGCTCTTTGAATTCTTTGGGCATCAACTCCTTTGGCAGGCGCTCTTTCGGCTGAAGCTCCTTAGAAAGCCGTTCTTTGAATTCCTTTGGCAGGCGCTCCTTTAGCTCCTTCGGGAACCGCTCCTTCGGAAGGAATTCTTTCGGGATGCGCTCCTTCAGCGGCTTGATCTCGATGCAACCGTCCACGCTGTCATAGCGGTAGCCGAGAGCAAGGTGATCGAGCAGGTCCGCCGGCGTGACGATTTCGGGCGAGTTAATCCACGGCTGTACGCCGAACGGGACCGAAGTGCCGTTCCATGGCCACATGGAAATCGTTCAGGCTATGTCCCGTCGGTCCACCGGAAACCGGCTTGTAGGGTTCAAACCCGGGCGAGCCCTCGTGATCCTTGATCCATTGCGCCCAAAGGCGGTCGACGTTGCAGTGGATCATCCAGAAATCGGGTGTCCGGCAGGTTTCGGTAAAGGATTGCACATCACCGCCGCAGAACACGTGAGCTGAACCGTGCGGGCTCTCGATGTCGCGGAAGACATTGAAATCGGGGTTCGCCATAGATCCCGCAATGTCACCGCCGGTTCCCGGGAAGGTAAAGATGTTAAATGGCTTGCGCGTGAAGCGCCCTGCGAATGGACCGGACGTGACTGGAAAGCCGTTGAAAGGCCCCGCCGAGCCCGCAGTCACGTCGCCCGAGCCGCCGAGAAAGTCATCGCGCCAGATCAGCGACTGCGTTCCGGTCGAAGTCGAGATTGGCCTGCGTCCAGTCCCAGTATGGCAGCGATATATTCGGATCGACGGCCTGAAGGTCGAGCTCGAAGCGGCGAACGAATTCCCGATGCCAGGCGACAAAAGCCGGCCCACCGTGGCCGTGGGCACCTGCGCCCGCGTGGATATCGGCATAGGTCTGCGTCGTGCCGTTGTCCATTAGAGTTACGAAGGCATTGACGAACGCACTGCGTTCCGTCGGCGTGAGGGTGATCAGGTTCTTACGACATCCCATTTCGCATCCTCCTCCTGTCAAATGAACTTCCGAAGAGGTCGACTTCGATCAGGCGAATTGGTGCCAATAACGGATGATGTGCTTCGCCATCTTCTCAGGTGTTTCAGTCATCGTGTAGGCGTCGTGGCACATCCAAAGCCGGATGTAGTTTTCCTCAGGCTTTCCAACCGCATGGACGTGGATATCGAACTTCTTCTTGTCGATAGTGATCGACGCTTTGTCACCCGATTTGTCCATGTCGATTTTCGCGGTTTTTCCCATGTAAGAGAGTTGCTTGGCCATCTCAACTCCTCCCTACGAAGCTGAACAAGGCTTCGAATAGCGACGCAAAAAATAGCAAATCTGCCGCCGTTCGTCTATGTTCCACGAGCGATGAGTTTCAATCATGAGGCATGGGGTAGAGGCGCCGATGGCCTGCGAGTTCTTGCGGCTCTGCTTTGCTGCATCCCAATGACGGCGGCAAGTGCCGATCCAAGCGTCGCCCTAGGCGGCACTGGCCTTGCGGGAAGTGTCCAGTCGGTTTTGCCGCAAGGCTCCGATATGCCCGGACCGATGACGTCTTTGACTGGCGATTGGAGCCTCGCGATCGAGGACGGGCATCCTGTACTGACCATGGATCTCGAATGGTCTTCAGCGTCGATGAGGGTGGTCGAGGTCGCGCTTGGCATTGTTGCGGTCGCGCAGACCCCGACGGCCTATGTCGCATTCCTAGACATCCCCCTTCCCGAAAAGATGTTGGCGGGGACCAGATATGAGGTTCGCGCCGAGTACGACTGGGATGAATTCCTTCGTTTGGATTTATCGGGCGCGAGAGAAAATTACTTGAGCACTGAAGCTGCACGCAAAGCAATGAGTGAGGGAGTTCGCATTTCTCAGATTGTCATTACTCGGGCCGATTTCGTACAACAGTAGGTGCTTTTGGTATCTGACTGATCCTCCCCTACTGATTTGGTCAATCCTGATGTTTAGGACTGAGAAGGATCGTAGGAAGAGAGGTAGCGTTCCAAGTTGGATGAGATGTTCGGTGTGTTGGAACTTCGCCCGCCGTCATCGTCGGCACTTTTGCAAATTCTGTCCACTGTCGCGCCTGAACGAGGGCTGAAGCCGGCCGCCTGCCCTACCCGCTGATCGCCCGCAAAGCCGGTCTTTCCGCGGCGATCGGGTCGCCTGGTGCTGTGGCGCGGCCGATTGCCAGATCGGACATTACACAATAGTATTGTCCGACTATGAACGAAATGCGCGTCCTCGACACCTCTGGAATCCGCCTCTATCTCAACGCCGACGAGCGTCGAGCTTTTCTCGCTGCCGCGCGCCAGGCGCGGCCCGAGGTGCGGACCTTCAGCGAGACGTTGCGCTATACCGGCTGCCGGATCTCCATGCCACGGACCAGGAGCACGCTCGGCCAACCGTTCTTCCCTCTCTCGACTTGATCAATCGGCGCCGCAACGTGGTCGTCAGCATCTCCCCCGAAGAAAACGCGATCGCTTGTCGGGTAGGGCGAATGAACGGCCATCCACGAATTAGGGCCGCAACTCCCGCTGCGCCGGCAAAGGCTCGAGCTGCTGGCCGATCTCCTCGCCGAACCACAGCATCAGGCGTTCGAGCGTGCCGAGCTCGGCGCGCTGCTCGAGGACCTTCCTGGCGAGCGCGGGCTCGTCGGTGATCAGCCCATCGACGCCCATGGAGATGAGGCGCGACATCGCCATCGGATCGTTGACCGTCCAGGCATAGACCTGCTGGCCGGCTGCCTTCGCGGCGCGTAGCAACCGGGTTGAAACCACGCCTGCCTCGACCGCAAGGAAGTCCGCATCGAGGCTCGCAAGATTGCCCAACGTCCTGGCCGCGAGCACGCCGACCCGCCAGTCGGGCCGCATGGCACGCACCTTCGCGACGGCGGCATGATCGAGTGACATGATGGCGATCTCGCCCACCATCCCGGTCTCCTCGACGACGCGCACCACGCGCGCTTCGAGCTCCTCTGCATGACCATAGTACTTGAGCTCGATCAGCACGGCGTCCGACCACCAGCGGTCTCCAGCACGTCTCGCAAGGATGGCACCCGCTGATCGGCGAAGCTCGGATCGAACCAGCTGCCAATATCGATCCGGTCGAGGTCGGCGCGCGTCGCATGGCGGATCTCGAGCGAGGTCCCGGCGAGCTTCATGAAGTCCCGATCGTGGAACACGACGACCTCGCCCTCGGCCGTTTCCTGGACGTCGAGCTCGATCCAGTCAGCCCCTTCCTCGATCGCTTTGTCGAACGCCGCCATCGTGTTCTCGGGCCGGACCGCTGCGGCGCCACGATGGGCGATCACCAGGATCTCGTCCCCGCTCTGGACGCGGTCGAGGACAAGGCCGCCGGCGCCGATCCCGGCGGCAATAAGTAGCCCCAGGCCGACGAAAACGGTGCGCGGCCGCAATCCCTCACCCGGATCGATCGGCGTTGTCGGCACGAGCGCTGGCTCGTCGCCTGCAAGTCCGTCCGCATAGTGGCGGTAGAGCAGGCTCGCCAGCATGCCCATCGTCAGCGTCGCAAGACCGGCGTCGATCAGGGCGGCGATCAGGATCATCACCGCCATCGCCGCCGCAACGACGCGCAGATTCTCACCCATGAGCGGCAAGACGAAGGCCGCAAAGCCGGCAACGAGCGCTGCAGCGACGGCGCCCACGGCGATCCGCAGCCCAAGCCAAGCGGCGAGCTGCCTGAACAGGAAGAACCGGCGGCCAGCCATGAGCGACGCGCTCTCGGCGAAGACGACGCCGACACGGCGCCCGGCGAACAGCGTGAGGTGAAGGACCAGCGCCCAGTCGAGCAGCTTGATGATCAAGATCAGGGCGAGCGCCAGGAGGATACCGCCGATCATCGCGACCGCGATGGAGAACTCGGGCGGCCGGACCGTCAGATAGAAGTTGATGTCGTGCGCGCTCAAAAAGAACCACGCAACGGCAAGGCTGGCACCGAGAAACGGCAGGACGATCAACGCGATGCGCACGACCAGGCGTAGGGCCAGACGAAGGACCGGGATCAGGCGCATGGCGATTGGTTGGAAGCCGGCGCGCAAACCCGCGAAAATGCGCCGCCGGCCCGTGCGCAGCACGCCGGTCATGACCGCGATCTCGAGAACGGCCGCAACCACCAGCACGCTTGCCATGACGAGAAAGAAAATCAGACCCGCAGGCGAGAGCAAGAACCAGACGATATCGAAGTCGGCCAGCACAGGCTTGTCGGAAAAGGCGATGCCGACATTGAGCAACACGCCGATCAAAGGCGCGATCATCGCGATCGAGAGCAGGAGGACGGCGAGATGCGCCACGAAAAGCGGCGACTTCAACCGCCACGTCTCCCGAAAACTGTCGTGCAGCAGGCGGAAAAGGCTCGGGCTTGGATAGGTCATGCGGGGCGGATCACTTGCGCTGGAGCGACTTCGGCAATCACTGCCCTTGTGACGTCACCAACTCAAGCATGGGTTCTCGACGGCGACAGTGCGTTCCCGCGCCACAACGGCCTCTTCTCGAAAGAGAAATGAGGCGGAATGTCATCTTTCCCTCATCCAAGAGCAACTCGAAACTGCCCCAATTGGCCGCGACTTCTAACTCATTGATAAAAAGAAAACCAAAGCTGTTGACCGAAGGGGCCGAGTCAACAGCCGACGGAGAAAACGGCGCAAAGAGAGACCAAACAGGGAGAAATTCACCGTCTGCCCGGTAAACAGCCGCTCCAAAAAAGTCTTTTGTTTCAATGGGATTTAGCGGCGACGCGCTGGCGGCAGAGACCCTGCACTACGGTCAGAGCTGGCGGAGGGAACGGGACTGGGGTCTAACCTTCTCCACCTCCTAAGTCATTGATATAAATACATTCCAGGATCCCTAAAAGCTTTGGCAACGTTGCGCGCATCGATCCGGCCGGTCTTCACCGGCATCGCGCTGGTCACCGCCTTCAAGTGGCGCGGATCGAGGGCTCGGC
>CAVOZQ010000046.1:0-19514 GCA_963700945.1 uncultured Alphaproteobacteria bacterium | reverse complement strand
TCGACGCCGTCGAGGAGCAGCGCGAAGGCGAGATCGCCGCCCGCACCGGAGAGGTAGTGGACCTCGAGGCCGGCGATGTGCTCGAGGAGAGAAGCCTCGCTGGTCAAGAGCGTCGGCACGGCGACGAGTGTTCGGAGCTCGTGCGGGACGCCGCCCGCGAGCTCGAGCCCGGGCAGGATGACGGCGCCGTAGCGCCAGGTGATCGCGCGGTTGACCAGCGTCGCCGCCACTTCGCTCGCCGGCAGGAAGCCCAGGAACGCCAGGAGCGCGAGCCAGCCGAGCGACAGGCCGGCCGCGGCCAGCGCCCAGAGCGCGGCGCCCAGGAGCAGGACCGTGACCACGAGATTGGCGCCGATATAGCCGCCGATGCCGAGCCGGGTGGTGAGCCGGCCGATCCGCAGCCTGAGCTTCGGGCGAAAGCCGAGTTGCCGTTCGAAGGCCGGCCGGCCCTCGGCGATCAGGTGATAGCCGGGGTCGCGGACGCGCTCGTCCTCGATCGGCGTCGTCGCTGGCGGCGCCGATCGGGCCGCTTCCAGCGCCGCCCGGGCGATCTCGAGCTCGCTCGACGGCGACCCGCGGGCCAGCTCCTCGATGGCGGTGCGGTAGAGGTTGCGGCTGGCGAAATCCATGGCCGAAAAGGCGCTCGCCGCCTTGAGGTGCCTGTCCACCAGGCTCACGCTCTCGAAGAGGTCGGTCCAGTCGATGCTCGAGATCAGCCGCATGCTGGTGATGATGTTGCGCATCGTGACGTTCGAGGCACCCTGGCGCTGCTGGGAGCGCTGCACGGCCTCGTCGACCGTCAGGCCGGCGCTGCCGAGCCGCTCCTCCAGCCAGCCGAGCGCCGGGGTCGTCGCGGGTCCTGGTCGCGCAGCCGCTTGGCGAGCCGGGCTGCGAACATCTCGGACAAGGGTCCGGTCGCGCGCTGTTCGATATCGGTCTCGAGCGCCGACCGGCCGCTGCCCGAGGCGAGCAGGCGGTCGGCGAGCTGGTCGGCATCAGCGCGGGCAATGGCACCCGAGGTGATCTGATCGGCCAGCCGGCGCAGATTCTCGACCAGGATGATGCGCAGGCTGATCGCCACCGCCCAAAGCTCGCCGATGGTCAGCGGCTGCACCTGCTGGTAGGCCACGAGGTAGCGCCGGAGGACGTCCGGATCGAAATAGCTGTCGCAGTGCGCGACATAGGCCCAGGCGAGGCTGAAGACCCGGGGATAGCCGGCGAACGGCCCGCCCGCCAGCTTCGGCAGCTGGCGGTAATAGCCCGGCGGCAGGTCGTCGCGGATCTCGCGGATCTGCGCTTCGACGATGTGGTAGTTGTCGAGCAGCCACTCGGCTGCCGGCGCTACCTCGCCGCCAGCTTCGAGCACCGCGGCATTGGCCCGATAGACCTCGAGCAGCACGGCGGCATTGCTTGCGAGCCGGCGTTGCAGATTGAGGACGGCAGGTGGCCGAGCCGCGATCCGGTGGGCGGCGGCCAGACTCGCCGCGTGCTGCTCCAGCCGCTCGACGCTGAACAGCTCCTCCCGGACCGGCCGTGTGTCGCCCCAGGGCGACGGCGGCGGCCGTGGACCGAGCACCCGGTGCAGGAGCGCGCGGGTGCCCGGTCCGGCCAACCGGCTGGTGTGCTCGACCAAGGATCAGAGCCGCCCCATCAGCACCAGAATGAGCAGGATCAAAATCACCAGGCCGAGCCCGCCGCTCGGGAGATAGCCCCAGTTCCGGCTGTGGCCCCACCGTGGCAGCGCCCCGATCAAGGCGAGAATGAGAATGACGATCAGAATGGTGCCGAGCATTGTCCAGTTCCTTCAGCGAAAACCCGTCACGATGACGGGCTGGTGGCACGTTAACGGCTGCTGTCCGGTCGACCGGCAGGCGGCGTTGCGCTCTCGATCGTCGGCCTTGTTAGCTCCTGCGAGCCGCTTGTCGCCGATGCGCGCGGTGTTCGTAAGGAAGCCGCACATCTCAGACTGCCGTTGCGCGATTAGCCTAGCGGATAGCGCCGGGGCCGACGCTAATCTGGATCAATGGGCCGGTATGGCCTTTGGCGATCCCGTCGACCAGCGTCTGGAGCAAACGGCCATGCTGGCAGCGCCTGCCAGAACGAGGACGCCCATCAGCGTCATGCCCCACGGAGACGTGACGACGAGGACTGCCTGGTCGCGGACATGATCGAGCTGGCCCGCCGTTATTGTCGTTACGGCTATCGCCGGATCCCAGCCCTGCTGCGCGATGCCGGGTGGTCGGTCAACGACAAGCGGGTCGAACGCCTGTGGCGGCTCGAGGGGCTCAAGGTACCTGCACGTCAACCGAAGCGGGGGCGTCTCCGGCTGAACGACGGGTCGCGCGTTCGGTGTCCGTCGTCAGATAGTTTGGGACACCGGATGCCATGACGGTCAGGAGGGTCTGGCTCTGGTTGGGTGAGGTTAGGCCGCGTGGCTCTGATTGAGCAAGCGGCGCTGTCGGATGGTCTCTTCCTTTATCCTCCTTCTTTCTTCGAGGATGGCTGGGGCGCGGCCGAAGTAGGCGTCGGCCGGCGTAACGTTGCCGAGGCTTTCATGGGCCCGGCGGTGATTGTCGTGATCGATGAACTGGCCGATGGCGGCCTCGAGTGCACCGGGCAGGTAGTGGTTCTCGAGGAGGATCCTGTTCTTCAGGGTCTGGTGCCATCGCTCGATCTTGCCCTGTGTCTGCGGATGGTTCGGCGCGCCCGGACGTGCTCCATGCGCTTGTCCTCGAGCCGGATTGCGAGGTCGCCAGCGATGTAGGACCAGCCGTTGTCGGTGAGCAGCCGGGGGCGGTGCAGGACCGTTGGGCGATCGCAGCCCGAGGCGTCGAGGGCGAGGTCGAGGGTATCGGTCACGTCCCCGGCCCGCATCGTCGTGCAGAGCTTCCACGCGATCACGTAGCGGCTGAAGTCGTCGAGGACGGTGCTCAGGTCGTACCAGCCCCAGCCGATGACCTTCAGGTAGGTGAAGTCCGTCTGCCAGAGCTGGTTGGGCCGGGTCGTCTTGTCCCGGAACGCGTCGGCCGCTTTGATCACGATGAACTGCCCAGTGCGGTCGCCTGCTTTGGGGACGACCTCGAGGCCTGCATCGCCCATTTGCGGCTGCCGATCACGCATCGCCGGGCGATTCGCACCACCAACCTCCTCGAGCGACTGTTCGTCGAGGAGCGGCGGCGCCTGAAGATCATCCCCAGCGCCTTCGGCGAGAAGCCGGTGCTGAAGCTCATGTTTGGGGCGATGATCCGCGCTGCCGAGCGTTGGCGAGCCATCAAGATCACGACCCTCGAGCGGCGGCAGTTGGACGCCCTGCGCAAGGAGCTCGACCACGATTACGAGGCCGAAAACGGCTTCGAGGAAAACCGCTCAGTCATGACCCCTCAAACCCGAATTTCCAGCAATCCTCGGACTTGACCAACGCAGGCAACCGCGGCCCTGTAGGTCTCGATCGAATCGCGTCCGTGCTTCCGAAGATCGCAAGGATACGCTCGGGTTCAGGATGTTTTCCTATTGATGTCTTGCAAGTCCGACAGAATCTTCCGGTCAAACCCACGAATTGTCTGACCACAGCTGGCACTAAGCACCTCGTCCCGGAAGTCGGCAATGGCGTCGCGCGCGGGCAGCGGAAAACACGTTTCCAACTTGGCAAGGGTCTCTGCCAGCCGGGTCACGACATCCGCGTCGGTGAGCCCGTATCGTGCAATCGCCGCGAAGGCCCGGCAGGCCACATCCTCGAGAACGACGAGTTCGGTGAGCACACGCAACTGGCCGCGCCGGTCCAATCGCATGGGCGAGGGAATATCCCGGCCGGCCAATCGGCCAAGAACTTCTCCGAGCCGGTCAATGCAGTAGAGCGCGGTTGTCGGGTCGTTGATGCCAGACGACAGCGATCGCTGGGCCAGTTCCACGATGCGGCGGATGGCGAACTCGAGATCCTGATGGGGTATCCGATCGCGTCCGATGACGACCGCACCGCGGAGGTCTTCGTCGATCTCGTCCGACACCCGATCCCGCGGATACGCTGTGATCACGCATGCGCCGTCCGTGACGAAATGACCAGGAGGCGCTTCGATCCTGAGGACGAGATCATGCTCGGCGGCTATCTGGATCAACACATCAACGCCGATGCTCTGGACGTATCCCACTGAATCGGCATCGATCTGCCTGCTGCCATCATCGAAGTCGTCAGGAAGCCGTTGCCCGGCCGTTTCGTCCGCATCGTCCCCCGGCCCACGGCCCACGGCCCACGGCCCAAGGCCAAGTCGTTCGGGAAAGAGTCGGTCGACGGCGGCGCAGCCTTCGACAGCAAGTCTTTCCAGCAAGGTTTCGACCCGGATCGACGTTGCGATGTGGTGAATGAAATAGATCAGAACCGCGACGCCGGCAGCGGCAAGAAGCACGGCAAATGCAACGGTCAGGTGCGGCACGAAGCTCGAAGTCGGCCGTGCCCCGCACCGAGCGCAGCACGACCAGACAATAGAGGAAAGTTGCGATAAAGGTTCCGAGCACGATCTGATTGCTGCGGTCGCGCATGAAGTTTTCCAAGACCCTCGGCCCGAATTGGGAGGAGGCGAGCTGCAGCGACAGCATGGTGATGGAGAAGATCAGGCTGGCCACCGTGATCATCGAGCTGGCGATGACCGACAAGATCGCCCGGGCGCCCTCCGGTCCGAACGAATAGAGCAAGCCGAACTCGCTGACCTTGCCGACACCAAGCCATGTATCGACCTGGATCAGCAGGAACGACAGGCCAACCGCAACCGCGCACATCACAGTGGGCACGAACCAAAAGCTCGAGTTCAGGCGTCCCCAGAAAGCCGAGACGCGGGGCACGGAAAATGAAATCGCGATGGGTGGCTCCTTACGGTTAGCGGCCGCAGCGGACCATTATCGCGCGCCCTGGTCGGGACCCGATCCATCGAGCACCCGCTCGATCACGGCGCGCAGGCTCAGCCCCTGGACGATCAGGGTGAAGATGACGACGGCATAGGTTGCCGCAAGGATGGCGGATTTCTCCGCCACCTCTGGGATCGATAGCGCCAGCGCCACCGAGATGCCGCCCCGCAAGCCGCCCCAGGTCAGCACCGGAATCGTTCCGCGCGCGAAGCTGCGGAACCGGCCCAGAAGCAGCACCGGCCCGCTGACGGCAACAAGGCGGGCGACAAGCGCCAGCGGCACGGCCACGGTCATCAGCCAGGCAAAGGCGGGTTCGAACCGCAGGACCAGGACTTCCAGCCCGATCAACAGGAACAGGACCGAGTTCAGCATCTCGTCGATCAGCGTCCAGAAGCCGAACAGGTAACGATGGGTCTGCTCGCTGAACGCATCACGTGGCCCCCGACTGCCGATCAGCAACCCGGCAACGACCACGGCCAATGGACCGCTCATGTGCAGCCTGGCGGCAACCGCATAGGTGCCGACGACCAGAGCCAGCGAGATCAGCACTTCAATGGAATAATCGTCGATCGCGCGCATCGCACGGTAGGCGATATAACCCGTGACCCCGCCAAGGGCGGCTCCGCCCAAGGCTTCGACGAAGAACATCTGGCCGATATGCAGGGGCTCGATGCTGCCTCCGGCCGCGGCCTGCACCAGAACGGCGAACAGCACGACGCCGACGCCGTCGTTGAACAGGGTCTCACCCGTCATCACGGTCCGAAGGTCCGATGGAACCTTGACCTCTTTCAGGGTGGCGAGGACGGCGACAGGGTCGGTCGGGCTGATCAGCGCCCCGAAGACAAGGGCCCACGGCAGCGGCATCGCGATGCCGAGACCTTTGGCGGCAGCCCACAGGCCTGTTCCGATGATCGCGGTGGAAAGGACGACACCAACAGTCGCCATCGAGCCGATGGTCCATGCGCGGCTGCGCAAGCTGGATGCATCGACATGCAACGCGCCCGCGAACAGAAGGAAGGCGAGCATGCCTTCCAGCACCGTTTCCTGAAAATCGACCTGACGAACGAGTCCGGCCAGATCCTCGTAGTCCAGCAGCCCCGGCAGAGCCGCCTCCGCCCCGATGATCACCAGAGACGCGCCAAGCCCCATGACGAGCAGGCCGATGGTGTGCGGCAGGTAGGCCAGTCGATGATTGATCCAGCCGAAAGTGGCGGTCAGCACTAGCAGGATCGCGCCCAGTTCAAACAGCGTCATGGCGTTCTCCGCTGCCCTTCGTCGGACAATTCAAGGCGCGACCGACACCTGTCAAAGCACAGGATCTCGAGCGGCAGCCGGCACGCTGAATTGCTGGATTTGCGCCGCCTCTAGCGCGGCAGGGCATAGGCGATCACGGCATCCCCCGCCTTGGTCCCAAAGGATCCATGGCCCCCCGCCACGACCAGCAGGTATTGGCGCTGGTCATCGCCGGTATAGGTCATCGGCGTCGCCTGGCCGCCGGCCGGCAGACGGCTCTTCCAGAGTTCTTCTCCCGTCGTCACGTCATAGGCCCGAACGAAATAGTCCAGCGTGCCCGACAGGAACGCGACGCCGCCGCCTGTCAGGATCGGCCCGCCGAGGTTCGGCACACCCAGCCTGAGCGGCAAAGGTACGGGCGCGCTGTCGCGCACCGTGCCGTTCTTGTGCTGCCAGATGATCCTTCCCGTGGTCAGGTCGGCCGCCGCCACATAACCCCAGGGCGGCGCCTGACAGGCGAGGCCGAGCGCCGAGACGAAGGGGGCGATGTCGACGGCAAAAGGTGCGCCGAAATTCTCGTTGAGCGCCGGAAGCGCTCCCTCGGGCGGCGTGCCGCCCTGCACATAGAGCGTCGTATCGTCGGCGCGCGGCAACAGCCTGACGGTGAAGGCCAGATAGGTCGGCGTGGCAAAGACGATCTGGCGCACCGGGTCGACCGCGACTCCGCCCCAGTTGAAGACGCCAAGATTGCCAGGATAGACAAGTGTCCCTTGCGTCGAGGGCGGGGTAAACCGCCCATCATAGCGCAATTGCTTGAACGCGATGCGGCAGGCCAGCTGGTCGAACAGCGTCACGCCCCACATGTCGCGCCCGGTCAGCGGCGGTGGGTTGAAGGACAGCGTCGAGACGGGCTGCGTGGGGGCAGTGATATCGCCGTCAACCGCACCTTGGGGTGCTGCGACTTCGGTCACGGGCAGAATGGGGTCGCCCGTGCGCCGGTCCAGCACGAAGATCTCGCCTTGCTTGGTCGCCTGAACCAGTGCCGGCACCGTCTCGCCCCCGATGGTCAGATCGACAAGGCTGGGCTGGGCCGGAACGTCATAGTCCCACAGATCGTGATGGACGGTCTGGAATGACCAGCGCAAGGTGCCCGTCTCAAGGTCGAGGGCAACGACGGCCGAGGCGTACCGCTCGCTGCCTTCGCTGCGGTTTCCACCCCACTGGTCCGGAGGCTGGTTTCCCATCGGCACATAGACCAGACCCAGATCGGCATCGACGCTGGCGATCGACCAGCTGTTGGGTGAGTTCGGTGTGTAGGTCTCATCCGGCGCGATTGGTGCGGTTTCGGCGGGATTGCCAGCATCCCAGTTCCAGACGAGCTGCGCCGTAGTGGCGTCATAGCCGCGGATCACGCCGGAGGCTTCGCTGGTGGACACATTGTCTAGAACGTAGCCGCCGACGACGATCCGGTTGTTGGCGACGACCACTGGCGACGTCGAATAGAAGGCGCCCGGATTGACGTTGGGCATGTTGGCCCAGAGGTTGATCTGCCCACTGCCATTGCCGAAATTGCTGCACACGGCACCGTCTTCGGGGTTCAGCGCGATCAGCCGCCCGTCAGACGTCGGCATCAGCAGTTTCGCGGAGCAGAAGGCGGTATTCTTCGCGCCAGCACCTGCAACCGGCAGATCCAGTTCGACGGCGGGCTTGGCGACAGGGTCGGCAATTGGTGCAGCTTCGAGCGCCGGCGCCGCAGGGCCCGGATCATAGGACAGTCCACGGCACGTCAGATGCTGAAGCGCCAGTTCTCCTTCAATCTGCGGATCATAGCGCCATAACTCCTCGCCGGTCGTGGCGTTGAGCGCGATGACATTCTGATGCGGCGTGCACAGGAACAAGCTGTTGCCGATCTTGAGCGGCGTCACCTCGAATGTGGTTTCGACCGGATCGCCCGGCTGCCCCCTCAGGTCGCCAGTGTGATAGGTCCAGGCCTCGGCCAGCGAGGCGACATTGGCAGACGTGATCTGGTCGAGCGGCGAGTAGCGCTGGCCCAAACCTGTGCGGCCATAGGCGGGCCATTCGCCCGGCGCGGCATCATCGGCGGCCACCGCCACGGCTTTCGCGCGCGCTTCAGGCACGGCGCCCGCAATCTCGTGCGGATCGGCAAGCCACGACACGACGGCAATGGCGAGTGCGGCAACGAGCGAGAGTGTCAGCGGCAGACCCGCGCCGCGAACCGGCGACACCGTTCGACTAGAGAGTCCGCGTGACCCAGGGTGTGAGCAGAAGCCCGCCGACAACAACGAGCATGCCGCCCCGGGCCGCCAGCGCCCACCAGTCGAGCCCGACTTCCCACAATGCCCAAACGAGTGTCCCCACGATGAGCGCCGCAAAGAGCGACAATGCAGCTGGCCTGCCGGCGACCAGAAGGAACGCCGTCCCGATCAGAAACGCCCCAGCAAGCGAGTAATACCAGGAACCGCCCAGGACGATCAGCCAAATGCCACCGAGGCCGAGCGCCAAGCCCATCAAACCGAGGAGAACGGCAATGATCCACAAGGGGAGGCCGCGGCTCGAGGCATCCGGGCCCGACCCGTCCCGATGCCTGGGTAAACTGGTCATCATTTCTTGCACACCTGCGCGTAAGGCGCACCCGCAGTCCATCGAAAATGACGGTCGCAGAAGGCCCCGTGTCGGCACACGATCGACGAGGCCAGGTCGTCGACGATTTCTTCCGGCTTGTGCCTCTTCCTCGCCATGGATCCTCCTGTCCGCCTAGACCCAGGCCCAGCCGCGGACTTCGGCGTGGCATCACCCCACGCTCGACAACCCAGCCCGGCGCTCAAGCCAGGGCCGTGCCGCGTGGCCGGGGCCCCATGAAGAACCAGATGGCGAGGCCGATGATGGGCAGGACGAGGATGAGCAGGCTCCAGCCGAGCTTGGCGGCGGTCGAGACGCTGCTGTTGAAGACCTGGATGATCGCCCAGATGTCGGCGACGAGGATGACGAGCCCCAAGAGGCCGCCGGTGCCAAATCCCATGGTTCTTTCCTTTGCTGTGATGCTTCTGGATTCATGTCCTGCGACGCGGGCGGGTGCCTCGGCTGGCGCCCGCCCGGTCTCAGGGGCTGAACTCGGCTATCGGTCAGCCGGCGAACCAGCCCTCATCGTCCCGCTGGTATTCGGGCATCGCGTCGATGTCGGCGCGGCTGATGTCGAGGGTCACCTCGCTCTTGCTCTCGTCGACGGTGACGTGCCCGAGGTCGATCGCCGTGGTCTTGGCGCCGAAACCGAGAAATCCGCCGACCTCGACGATCGCGTGGTTGACGACATCGTCCTGGCCAATGATCAGGTCGGAGATCTCGCCCACGCTCTCGCCATCGCTGTCGATCACGCTCATGCCGATCAGAGTGTCGGCCGACATGCCGCCGGCGACGCTGCCGGTGAACGGCTCGCTTTCTATGCTGCTGCTGTAGGAGCGCAGCCGCTCCGAGGCGGTCTCGGTCGCCGTGTCGCTTGCCGGCTTGGCCGCATCGACTGTGCCAGCCGTGTCAGTCGCTGGCTTGGCCATGTCGGCCGTTTCAGCCGACGGGTCCGTGTCGGCTGCGGGGTCCGCCGTGCCAGCGGTATCGACCGTCTTGGCATCCTCACCGGACAGCGTCTGTTCCTGGGTGGCAGCCTCGGCGGCCTGGTCGGGCTTGCCGGCGGGCGTCGTTTGTTGCGCCCATGCGGCGCCGGAGAGGCCGACCAGCACCATGGCGGTGGTGGCAAGGAACTTGGTTTTCATTACGGTCACCTTAAAAGAGGGATAGAAGACAACCATAAAGACGGTTTTTCTGACCGCTAATCTGGATCAGCCTTTTAATTATTGGCTCAATTCGCATTAGCTATGCTCATCGGCTGCCCTACCGGCGTCAGTCCCGCCACGGAGGCCAGCACCAAACGCGGGGCCGGCAGCTTGGGCAGGATGGCCAAGTGGTACCAGGCGAGGTAGCTGCCGAGATATTTTGTAGCCACGCCGCGACGGGCGCGAAGGAAGGATTTGAGCCGTTCGTGGCGGCTGTTGACGGTGTTGAGGTGAAGGTCGCCGCGGCGGCGCTGGCCGGCTTTATGGTCGAGCGATTGGTGGGTGAGGCCTAGCACGCGGGCGCAGGGTGGGAAGAACGGGGCGCCGTCGGTGACCAGAATGGCATCGCGCTCGATGGCGGCTTCGAGTGGCACCCGGAGGGTGGCGGCAGTCGTGTCGGGCAAGACGTTCGTGAAGGTCGTGCCGCTACGATCGGCTGCCACCAGGATCGGCACCTGCTCCCTGGAAAGCCCGCGCTTCTTGGCGACGCCGCCCCGCTTGCGCGCCTTGCGGTCGAGCTTCTTTCGCACCTTTGCGGCTGTCCAGCACATAAGTTTCGTCGGCCTCGACGATCCCCTTGAGCTTCACGTCGCCGCCCTTGATCGCGGCCAGGAACCGATGCCGCCAGCGGAACGAGGTGGTGTTCGCCACCCCGCAACGCGCCGCCGCACCCTTGACGGTATCACCGTCACTCAGCCCCTCGGCGAACGCCGCCCACAACGCCTTCTTCCGCAGCCGGGCCAGCGGCGTGCCGGTCAAGGCATTGAACGTCCGGCCACAACCCTTGCAGCAATAGCACTTGAGCCCGTTCGAGCGACCCCGGATTACCGCTCCCTTGGTACGGCAGTGCGGGCAGCGCCGCGCCTCGTCAATCCGCGCCTCCAACAGCGCCAGCACCGCCGACAAGGACGTCGGCTCAGCCAGCACCCGCGCCGCCTCCTCCCGCTGCCGCGCCGTCAACCCATCCGCCTCGGCCAGCCAGGCTTGAAAGACTTCGCAATCCATCAGCGTCTCCCGCAACTCTTTGCAGGAGCTTAGCAAAGCCCGGTGAGCACGGTTAACGCGAATTGAGCCTAATTATTATTTTCTATTTGCTAGATTTATTATAGAGAATCAGATTTGAATGCGCGCTAATCTGGATCAGTGCTAAATCGGCGGAAAGCTGTGCAATATCGCTTGTCCGGCCGATCGGTCGGGGGGCGGCTGCAGGCGGCCTCTGAGCGGTAATTGGAAGATCGCGATGAACAATATCATTTGGCTGGTGGGTGCTGTCGTCATCGTTGTCGCCATCCTGGGCTTTCTCGGCCTGCGGTGACACCGGCGCGCGACACGCCGCACAGTTTCCTCTGACAGCTGCCCCGAATCGGGCCGAACTCGGTGCGAGCGGCAGCGCTCGCCCCCACCATCAGGAGGCCGGCGTCCGAGGTCAGCCGGCCGCAGCGAACCCGTCCCGGACGAGGTTGCGCAAAACGCGGCCTGCCGTGGGAAGACAAATCCTGGGAAAAAAGGTGCATTCTCGGCCAATTCGCCTGGCCAATCCAGGTACGACGCCATTGGCTGCAATGATCTGCTTAAGTCGCCGGGCCAAAGCCCAGCTTGCGATGAGCAAGCTCCGCGCCCGCAGTCGTCGCGAGGCTTGGCAGCAGCGGATTGGCCAGCATAAGAGCCTGCGGGCGCCGTCAGTTGGTCAGCATCATGCAAGATAGCGACTTCTTCGGTCTTTCCGACTACCACGTGGTGATGGCCGCGATCGGCGCCGCCATCTTCCTTGCCTATCTGTTGCCCCGACTGGTGTTCCTGCGCGGCGCGTCGTCCGCCGCGCTCTTGATGATCATGGGGCTCGTTGGCTACGCCGTCGTGCCCGGTATGCCGAGTGCGCCGGATCCGACGACGGCACCCCGTCTGTGGGAGGTGACCAGCGAGATCGTGGTGATCATCGTGCTGTTCGCCACCGGCCTGCGCATCGACAATCTCGGGAGCTATCGGCACTGGCAGCCCACCCTGCGCCTTTTGCTGGTCGCGATGCCGCTCACCATTGCCGCGGTGGCGGCGCTCGGCTGGGGGCTTGCCGGCATGACGGTGGCCGGGGCGGTGCTATTGGGTGCCGTGCTCGCCCCGACGGACCCGGTGCTGGCCGGCGACGTGCAGGTCGGGCCGCCGCTGCAGGGCGGCGAGCACCCGGTGCGCTTCACCCTTACGGCCGAAGCGGGGCTGAACGACGGCCTCGCCTTTCCCTTCGTCTATCTGGGCCTGCTCATCGCGGCCCAGGGCGCGGCTCCGGCGGACTGGCTCGTCGAATGGCTGGTGCGCGACGTCCTCTATCGGATCCTGGTGGGCATCGTGGTCGGTGCTGCCGTGGGCTGGCTCCTCGGCCGGAGCCTCTTCTCCGCCCGAGGTCGGAGCGCGCTCGAAAAGGGGGGCCCGGGCGTGATCGCATTGGCGGCGGTGCTGCTCTGCTACGGCATCGTGGAGCTGGCCGAGGGCTACGGCTTCATCGGCGCGTTCGTGGCTGGCCTGGTCTGTCGACGGGTCGAGGAGAAGCATCACTTTCATCAGCGCCTGCACGCGTTCAGCGAGGCGATCGAGCATGCCTTGACGGCGGTCCTGCTGGTTCTCCTCGGCAGCACGCTGCCAGCCTTGTGGCCGGCGCTCGACTGGCGCCACACCGTCATCGGCTTCGGCCTGTTGCTCGTGATCCGTCTGCTCGCCGGCTGGCTGGCGCTGCAGGGCACGGACCTGCCGTCCGGCGACCGCTGGATCGTCGGCTTCTTCGGCGTCCGCGGCATTGGCTCTATCTATTATGTCGGCTATGCCACGGGCCACATGGAATTCGTCAACGAGAGCCAGCTCTGGGCACTCGTCGCCTACACCATCTTCGCCTCGGCCGTGCTCCACGGTACGACCAGCTTCCTGGTCGACCGGTTTACCTCCAAGTGAAGAACGGCGCGTTCTCGGCCAATGGCTCGAGCTGAAACCGCCAACCGCTCACGAGCCGGCGGCGCCCGCGCTCAGCCGATGAGAGCCGAGACCAGAAGCCCGACGCCAAAAGCGGCGAGCAGGCTCAAGACGGGCCGGTCGCGCACCTGGCCCTCGACGGCGTCGAGCTGGTGCTGGCCTTGCTTCTTGAGCCTCGTCGCCAAATCGCCAGACATCCTCGCGCCAAGCGCCGAGTTGCTTCGCACTGCCGCGCTGAGCGGCCGCGAGACCGTCGCGGCCGAGCCCCATGATCGACCCGCTGAGCTTCTCGATGTCTGTCTTCAGCTGCGCGATATCAGCTGCGAAGATGGCCGCATCGGCCTTGAGGTCTTTGCTGTTCGGGAGGGCAACCATGATCTTCTCCGTCTCGGATAATGTGATCGACGTGCACTCGTCGAGCCGTGATCCTAGCGCTCGGCCCGGCGCCGGACGCTAATCTGAATCAGCGCTCTCGGCCGCGGACAGCTGCGCGCCACCCAGCGCGTCATCGACATAGAGGCGAAGGACCAGGAGCCGGATCACGGCGACCAGCGGCGTGGCGAGGGCGATGCCGAGCAGGCCGAAGAGGGTGCCGAAGACGATCATCGCCGTGATCAGCAGCAGCGGACGGACGTTGACCGTCCGCTGCTGGACCAAGGGCGTCAAGAGGTAGCCCTCGGCCGACTGGATCAGGACGTAGCCGCCCAAGGCCCAGAAGATCATCGTGCCGCCCTGGGCCATCGCGACCAGCATGATCGCAGCGCCGCCGATGAACGGGCCGAGGGTGGGGATGAAGGTCAAGATCCCAGCCTGCAGGCCGAGCAGCAGGGCCGAGGGCATGCCGATGGCGGTCAGCAGCAGCCAGGTGGCGGTGCCGATCACGGTCATGGCGACGAGCTGGCCGACCAGCCACCAGCGCAGCATGGTGCCGATATCGTGGAGGATCAGGGCGAAGTACCGGCGTCGTCGCTGGGGCACGAGGATCAGGAGCCCGTTGCGATAGGCGCTCGGATCGGCGGCGGTGACGATCGCGACGAAGATGATTACCGCCGTGTCGCCAATGGCCCCGAAGGTGGTGCGGAAGATCGAATTGACCCGCTCGACGAGGTTCTCGGGGTCCGGCAGGAGGAACCGGGCCACGCTCTCGCTGCCGCTCTCCTCCTCCTCGTCCGTGTCGGGACCGGCCTCGGCAGCCACGGCCTCGTCCCCTGCTCCCCCTCCTCGGCACCACTGTCGCCGCGGATGCCGAGCAGCTCGAGCTCCGAGCGCCAGTCGTCGAGCACGCCGCTCACCGTCCGAACCAGCTCCTCCGCCTGAACTGTGAGCTGGTAGCCGCCCCAGGCGAAAGCGCCGGCGAAAAGCGTGGTGAAGGCCAGGCAGGTGAGTGCCAGGGCGAAGGCGCGGCCGATCGGCAGGAGCCGACGGATGCCGCGCACGCAGGCATCGAGCAGAATGCCGATCAGGATGCCCGCAGCGACGACCAGGAGCGGCTGGATGACCTGCCAGAGGAGGAACAGCGCCGCTGCGCCACCGAGCCCGATGGCCCAGAACGCGAGCCAGCCGCTGGCACCGGCCGGCCCGTCGCGCGCGCTGTCGACAAGGCCTGGGCGGTGGCTGGTCAGCGGCGGGCGTCGCTGAAGGCGACCAGGAGCTGTCGGTCCTCGTCCCAGAGTGCGAGCTTCAGGCAGGCGATGCTTTGCCCGAGCGTCAGCCGGCTGACGTCCCTGAGCTCGGGATGATCGGTCAGCGCCTCGTTGAGCCGGTAGCAGGGGATGCGGCTGGAGAGGTGGTGGACGTGATGGAGGCCGATATTGGCGGTGAACCAGCGCAGCACCGGCGGCAGGTCGTAGTGCGAGCTGCCGTGCAGCGCACCGTCGCGGCTGTCCCACTTGTCGTCGCGCGCCCAGTAGGTGTGCTCGAACTGGTGCTGGACGTAGAACAGCCAGACGCCGATGGCGGCGGCCAGGAGCGTGATCGGCAGCCTGGACCATGAGGAACGGCCTGCCAGCCGAGCAGGGCCACGAGGAGGCCGACCACGAGCGCGATGGCGAGGTTGGTGCCCATGACGCTGACCCAGGGCTGCCAGCCGGCGCGCATCAGGCCGACCGGCAGGCGTTCTGCAGGATCAAGAAGAGATAGGCGGGGCCGAGGCCGAACATCAGCGAGCGGGTGGCGCGTAGAGGCGGTAGCGGCAGCGGCCGACGGTCGAGAGCGCCCGGTACTCGGCACCGTCAGCATGTCGATGTCGCCCGTGCCGCGCCGATCGAGATTGCCGGATGTCGCGTGATGGATGGCGTGGGCTACGCCGCCAATAGGCGTAAGGGGTCAGCGTCAGGACGCCGATCGCCCGGCCGAGCGCAGTCGTTGGCCCAGCGCCGCTGGAAGAACGAGCCGTGGCCGCAATCGTGCTGGATCATGAAGAGGCGGACGAGAAAGCCCGCCGTCGGCACCGCCAGGAGCAGCGTCAGCCAGTAGCCGTGCGGCAGGCTGAAGAGCATGAGCAGCCACAAGCCGATGAAAGGGACCAGGGTGATGGCGAGCTCGAAAAGTGCGCGGCCGAGAAGCGGGGCGCGGTAAGGCGCGAGCACGGCAAGCCATTGCCGGGCCGGCGGGCTCGCATCCGCCGACACGGCCGCCGGGATCACCCGCTCAGGCGCCTCGTGCTCGATCGTCAACGGCATCTTGCCACCTCGTCAGAGTGTGTCGTCCGTCCTCTCCAGCTAAAAAAAGCGGATCGGCCTGGACAGAGACCGACCCTTCGAAGTCTTGGAAATAAGGTCGAAACGTTAGGTGGGAGGACCCTCGACCTTTTGACGGTAGCCGATCGTCGAGGCAGCCTCGCTAATGTCGATTAGTCCGAAGCCAGAGTATCCGTGATGGTCAAGCGGGCTTCGGCGTCCACAGCCGATCGTCTTGAAGGAGCGCGTTGGCGAGGCTGATGAGCTTGCGCATGACGGCTGTGATTGCGACTTTGGCGGGCTTGATGGCCTTGGTCAGGCTCTCGAGCCTAGCCTTCATGTCGGCGTTGTAGCGGGCCGCGACCAAGGCTGGCATGAACAGGGTCTGGCGGACCTGCCGACGCCCGCCTTGGACCTTGCTCTTACCTTTCCAGTTGCCGGATTGACGGGTCATGGGTGCCAAGCCGGCGCGGGCTGCCGCTTGTTTTTCATCGAGTGTGCCGAGCTCGGGCATGTCGGCGAGCAGGGCGATTGCGGTGGTTTCGCCGAAGCCGCGGATGCTTTCGAGGATGACGCGACGACGATCGACGTCTGGGTCGACTTTGGTCAGGGCTCGCGCGGTTTCGTCGATGGCGCTGATCTGCGCGTCGATCTGCGCGTCGATCTGGATGAGCCTGCGGCTGGCCTGCCGGAGGAGCAACGGTACCCGCAGCGTTTTCTGGCGGTTGAGGGTGGCGGTGCGGTCTTTCACCAATGCTCGGCGGGCAGCGACGAGCTCGGCCAGCTGGTCGAGGGTTTCGCTGCGCAGCGGCCGGCATTCGGGTTCCATCACGGCGCCGAAGCGCGCGAGCATCACCGCGTCGACACGGTCGGTCTTGGCCAGACGACCGGTGGCCTCGGCGAACCGCCTGGCATGACGTGGCTTCACCCGGGCGAACGGTACAGCCGATTTTTCCAGGCGACGCTCCAGCTCGCGAGCGTACGAGCCGGTCGCCTCGAACACCACGCACGCCACTGCTCGCTTTTTCAACCAGCACAGCAGCTTGCCATGACCTCGCCGGTCATTGCCGAACTGCAGCGTCTCGCCGCTCGGGTGAAGCGCTACGTCGAGCCGATCTTTGGCGATGTCGACGCCAGCGGTCGGTGCTATCGTCGCGGTCATTCTTTCCGTGTCCTATGCTTGTCGTTCGGGGCCGAACCCCGGGTATCCGTTCAGGGCATCAGGAAAAGAAAGGGGCGATCCATCTCTAGCTCGGCCCATGACGGCCAGCATTTTCCCGATCCGTCCCCTTGCACCGGTGCCTCCGTATCGCCCGATTGGGCAGGACAGGCATAAGACAAGCATTTTCCGACAGCTCGACCGTACATAACCTGCACTCTCGATGTAGTTCTGGCATTCGGTCGGTGTGAACGTTTCAATGGCGGCGCCGATCGCTATCCAGAGGCCGTCGATGGTCCGCGCCGCCGTCTTCCGGAGCCAAGCCTTCAGCTTGGCGATGGCCATCTCGATCGGGTTGAAGGCCGGTGCGTAGGGCGGCAGGAAGCGAAGCTCGGCACCGGTGGCCTCGATGGCCAGACGGACGGCGGCCGGCTTGTGGGCCGGCAGGTTGTCGAGAACGACAATGTCGCCCGGTTGTAGCGTCGGCGGAGCACCTGCTCGACGCAGGCCTTGAAGGCGGCACCTTCATCGGCCCGTCGAGGACCGTCGGTACCATCATCCGGTCGTAGCAGAGGCACCGACCAGGTCGTCGTCTTCCAGTCGCCATGATCGCCACCAGGCCAATCATCCGCTTCATGGGATGACGACGGCCAGCAGGCCGTCGAGGCGCGGCGCTGGCGCACCGGCGGCGCTTCGCCCCTGCGTGCCCGGCCGCATGGCGTCTGGCCGTCCCCTGCGGGCCGTCGGTACCAGCGGCCGCGGAGGCTTCGTCGAGCACGGTCTCGTCGATGAAACCTTGGCGCCGCTCGAGCGCCAGGCTCGGGCTGGGCCTCGACCAGCCGCCGTTGCTGCCGGACGTTGGCCGCTGCTGCAGCAGCGGTGCGCCGGTTTCTTGAAGCTGGCATCGAGCGATTCGAGCAAGCCGCCGGACCCGGTACGGTACCACCACGAACCCCGTGGGCTATGGCCGAAGTTGGTGGATGAGCGCGGGGGCGGCGTATCCTCGGTGATGTTCGAAGTCACCGGAGAGGACACGCCATGGAGGAGGATACCGTCGTTCGGCTGCCGCGCCCAGGAGCGAGCGTCGTGGACGATCCGCTGCTGGAGGTGTTGCGTCGGGAGCACGCGCAGATGCTGCAGCAGGTGATCGAGGCCGAGGTCGAGGCGTTCCTGGCGGCGCACGCCGAGCTCGAGGACGAGCAGCGGCCGGCGTCGCGTGGTGCGCAACGGTCATGCGCCCGAGCGTGAGATCCAGACCGGCATCGGCCCGATCGAGGTGCGGCGCCCCAAGGTCCGCGACCGCGGCGACGGTGCCGGCGGCGAGCGCATCCGCTTCACCTCGAAGGTGCTGCCGCCGTTCCTGCGGCGGACGAAGAACGTCGAGGAGCTGCTGCCCTGGCTCTACCTGAAGGGCGTCTCGACCGGCCAGTTCGAGGAGGCGCTCGCGGCGCTCCTGGGCCCCGACGCGCCCGGGCTCTCGGCGTCGACCGTCCGCCGCCTGGTGGCGAGCTGGCAGCAGGAGCACGAGCGCTGGCAGGGCCGTGATCTCTCGACCCGGCGCTACGTCTACGTCTGGGCCGACGGCGTCTACTTCACGCCGCGGCTCGACCACGACCGGCAGTGCATCCTGGTCCTCATCGGCGCCGATGCCGACGGGCGCAAGGAGCTGCTGGCGATCGAGGACGGCTACCGCGAGAGCGCCCAGAGCTGGCGCGAGCTGCTGCTGCGGCTGCGCGACGAGAACGGCCTCGCCATCGACGCCCGAGCTCGCCACCGGCGACGGTGCCCTGGGCTTCTGGAAGGCGCTGCACGAGGTCTGGCCGACGACCCGCCAGCAGGCTGCTGGGTGCACAAGACCGCCAACGTCCTCAACGCCCTGCCGAAATCGGTGCACGGCAAGGCCAAGAAGGACCTGCACGCGATCTACGAGGCCGAGAGCCGGGCCGACGCCGAGGCCGCCTTCGATCGCTTCATCGGCAAGTACGGCGCGAAGTACGACAGGGCCGTGACCTGCCTGGCCAAGGATCGCGAGGCGCTGCTCGGCCTTCTACGACTTCCCGGCCGAGCACTGGAAGCACGTGCGCACCTCGAACCCGATCGAGAGCACCTTCGCCACCGTGCGGCTGCGGACCGACAAGACCAAGGGCTGCCTCTCACGCGAGACGGCGCTCGCCATGGTCTTCAAGCTCGCCAAGTCGGCCGAGCGCCACTGGCGCCGGCTGGACGGCGCCAACCGCCTCGGCCAGCTCATCGAGGGCGTCCAGTTCCGCGATGGCGAGCCCGTTCAAGACGCCGAGGAGCAAGCCGCCGCCTGACGCTCATACACCAAGATTGACCATAGCTCCGAACCGTGCTGCTGCTCCGGATCCGCCACGATCACCGCAAGCATAATCTCCAGTGCCTACGATCCCGGCGCCGATCGCCACGGCATCAGGTCTTCGAGCCAATGCGGACGCTTGTCACCCCCGCGCGGCTCGGCTCGATTTTTCCCGGCCGGTGCCGCGCCCGTTGCTCCAGCCACTTGATCACCATCAACACACCCACGCCGAGGGCCGAAGCAGCCAGAAAGCAGCCCTGCGTGGCATCCCTTCCACGACCACAGCGACGACGCAGCAGCACAGATGGAACGAAGACGCAAGAGCCATGACAGCTGGCCTCCTTCACCAGCTCCGATCTTCAATCACAAACCACCGGCTATGGGAATCCCAAACAATTCTATCGGCTTAGGAAATTCTCTAGGGCGCGTCG
>CAVOZQ010000045.1:0-26498 GCA_963700945.1 uncultured Alphaproteobacteria bacterium | reverse complement strand
GGCAGGTGGTCGGTGCCGAGGGCGTAGAAGACCGGCCGGGCGCCGGCGCGGTCGGCGAACTCGGCGAACTGCCAGACCAGCTCGGCAGCGGCGTCGGGCCGGCCCACCGGGTCGCCCATGCTGACCCAGCTGCCGCCCGCAGCGCCGTACATCAAGAACGCGTCGCCCCTCTCGGCGACGAGGAAGCGCTTGTCGCCGATCAGCGCGGCGAAGGGCTGGGTGTCCGGGCAGTCGGCAAGGATGCGCCGCACGGGCTCGGGGATGACGGCCGGGACCTTGGCCGGCAGCTGCGGCTGACGGAGCAGCAGGTCGAGCGCGATCGCCAGCACCACAAGCCCCACGAAGAGAGTCGCCCGCAAGAAGCGGGGCGCGTCGCCCTGCCAGGCAAACGCCCACCAGAGCTCGGCCCGGTACTCGACATGGCGAAACGCCAGCAGCCCGACCAGGGTCAGGATGGTGAGCACGATGACGACCAGGGCCAGCCAGTAGGGCGTCGGCCTGAAGCTCCGCCAATCGCCAGCCCGATGGAAGGCGCCTCGATAGGCGAAAAGCAGCCCGGCAATGGCGGCGAGCGGCAACGCCTCCTCCCAGTCGAGGCCACGCAGGAGCGCAAAGACGGCCCCCGCCAGGAGCAGGCCGATCGCCGCCGTGCAGGCGAGCGACCGGCGCGCCAGCAGCCCGCGGGCCAGTACGAGCAGAAGCAGGCCCACGAGGCTCGCCAGCAGGTGCGACGCTTCGGCGAACGGCAGCGGCAGCAGCCGCTCGAGCATCACCAGACGCCCGCCTTCGGCCGGCAGCGCCCCGGTGACCAGGAGCACGAGGCCGCCGCCGAACACCAGGGCGGTGGCGATCGACGGCACGATCGGCCGGCCTGCCCGCAGCAGCTTGCCGGAGATCACGACCGCAGGCCCGAGCCCGCGCTTCAGCTCGAACAGCGCCAGCGCCACGCCCGCCAGGAGCAGCGGCAGGACGTAGTAGACCAGGCGAAAGACGACCAGTGCGGCGATGGCATCGGGCCGCGTACCGGCGCCGAGCCCGACCAGGACCGTGGCCTCCAAGACGCCGAGCCCGCCTGGCACATGGCTCACCGCGCCGGCCGTGATCGCGGCCACGAAAATCAGCACGAAGACCGCGAAGCCTGGCACCAGATCGGCCGGCAGCAGCACATAGAGCGCGGCGGCGGCAGCCCCCACATCGACCATGCCGAGCGCGATCTGGGTGATCATGCCCTTGCCGCCCGGCAGCACCAGCCGCCAGCCGCGCAGCGTCAGCACTCGTGGTGCCAGCGCCAGCCAGACCACAACGGCGGCGAGTGCCAGAAGGATCAAAAGCGCCGACGGCACGGTCCAGCCTGGGATCGATCTCCGTCAGGAACGGCAGCCCCACCGGATCGATCAACAGCGTCAGCGCCCAGAAGGGCGATGACCCCGAGCCAGAAATTGGCCAGCGCATTGCTGACGATATGGCCGGCATCGGCGAGGTCGAGCCCGCGCGTGGCGTAGATCCGATAGCGGATCGGCCCGCCGGTGAACACGTGGAAGCCCACGGCATTGCTGACCGCGAAGCCGGTCGTGCCGGCCAGCATGGCGAGCCCCATCGGCACCCGGCCGGGCGCCACGCGGTGGGTGCAGACCACGTCGTAGAGCCCCATCGCGACGAAGCTCACCACGGTGAACAGCAGCGCCAGCAAGAGCGGGCGCCAGGGCTGGTCGACGAGTGCCGCCTTGATCTGGTCGAGATGGATGTCGGCCGAAATCTCGTGGATGACCAGCGCCGCGATGACGACGAAGACGACCGCGGCGAGAGCTGCCCAATGCCGATGCTGCAGGACTTGCCGTCGCGGCTCCGGCCCGGCGCCCGACGCTGCTGCTGCCACGTCTCCTGTTTCCGTCACGAAGCGCCGGGCGCCACGTCGAGCCGGCAGGCGATGCCGGCCAGACGCGCGTCGGCCGCCGGGTAGCGCTGCAGCACCAGGGGATCGTGGCCCGGCACGATGTGCTGCGGGCCCGCGGCGAGCGCCCGGAGGCGGTCGTAGCCGCGCAGGGTCGCCTCGACGTCGTGGGTGATGATGAAGGGCTTGCCCTGCTCCATGTTCTCGTAAAAGTGCGCGGTGTCAGAGGCGAGCACCACCGGCCCCCGCGCCGTCTCGACCCGCACGCACTGGATGCCCTTGGAGTGGCCGCCCAGCATGTGCACGGTGACGCCGGGCGCGATCGCCGCGTCGCCGTCCGCGAAGCGCACCCGGCCGGAATAGACCCGCTGCACCATCTGGCAGACATGCTCGACGCTGTAGGGCAGCCGGAGCGCCTCGTGGCACATGCAGGCCCCGGTGACATAGCCCATCTCCGTCTCCTGCAGATGGAAGCGCGCCTTCGGGAAATCGTCGAGCGTGCCGGCGTGGTCGTGGTGCAGATGCGTGATGATCACGTCCTCGACGCGTCTCGGCCTCGACGCCCAGCATCGCCAGGCCCTCGCGCGGCAGGCGGTCGAGCTTGCGCCCCCGCCGGCCCGCCTCGTCGTGGTCGAAGCCGGTGTCGACGACGATGGTCCGCGCCTCGTTCCTGATCACCCAGACATAGTAGTCGATCGGCATCGGCGCCGTCTCGTGCGGGTCGAGCCCCATGAAGTTCTCCCGCCGCGTGCGGTTGGCCATCCCGCCGTAGCGAATGGCGAACACCTCGTAGCAATCGTCCGTCATGCCTCTCGCTCCCCATGCTCGATGCCAACAAAGCTCGCCCGGCAGGCACTCGGTCACCGCCATCGGCAAGCGCAGCTCCCGCGCTGCGGCCAGCTTCGGCGCAGCTCCCTGACCACCATGATTATGGCAGAGCACGACGTCGATGCCATGCTGCTCCGGTAGCCGGGGCCATGGTGAACGGCCCGCGACCCGAGGTCCAGACGACGTTGCGCGGCACGACCACGGCGGGCGCGATCTCCCGGATGAACGTGTCGCTGCAGTGGAATTTCGCTGCGGAGAGAGTACAACCGGCCCGATCAAGCGCTGTCTGGAGCGTCGATGCTGGACCGTCGCTCGTTGGCCTGGAATGCCCAACCAGATAGTAAGCCCATTCTCGAAGGAGACACCGATGCCCTTGACATCGAGCCTACGAATTGCCGCGGTCGCCTTTGCCGTGGCGATTGGTGCCACCGCGGTGCAGGCCGAGGAGCAGAAGCTGGAGCTGATGTTCGTGCAGACGTCGGCCGCCATGAGTGCCGACGTCGATGAGCAGACGCTGCGGCTCATCCGGGTGACGCCGCAAACCCTCTATTTCGCCGACCGCCCGGAGCGCGTCGCCGGACATGTCAAGATGGCCGACTATCTCTCCGAATGGACCGAGGGCGAGGACAATTTCGGAGAGGATCCGCCGAACGCGACACTGTCCATCTACGAGCCGGACGCGGCCGAGAACACGCTCGTCGTGGTGGAGATCTTCGATCCGGTGGTCGACGGCGACGACCTGATCTATCGCTACGAGCTGATCGAGGGCGAGATGCCGGCGAGCGGCGAGCAGACGGCGCTTTTCATCGACTGGATCGGCCCGGGCGGGGGCGTCGGTGCAGGCTTTCACGGCGTCGGCGTCGGCGCGCGCGGTCCCGGCGTGACCGGCTGGAGAGGCGTCGCCAGACGGTCGTGCGCCAGCGGCGCCGGGAGCTTGCTGATAGCGTGCTCGGCCCGAGTGCCGTCGCATGCCAGCTCGGGCCGTAGCCCGCCCATCGTGACGCCGCCGATCGTCGGCAGCTTCATGGCCGCAGAGGTGCTGCTCAGCAAGATCGCGAACGATCGACCCGGTCGAGCGGCGCCGAGGCCCGCAGCAACAGCGACTCGATCGCCTGTAGCGCGCGAGCGACGCTGACGACAGCATCCGACACCGATGGCCGTGGCCGCTCGATCAGCACGACCGGCAGGCCGAGCCACGTGCCGCCGCGAGCTTTGCCCGCCCCGCCCCCCCGCTGTTGCGACAGAGGACCGCGTCGATGCCATGTGCCTGCAACCGGCGCTCCCTCGCGACCGTGAACGGCCCGCGCGCGCGAGTCCAAACGACACTGTCCGGCAGCGCCGCCGGCGGCTCGACTCCCCGGACGACGAACCGCATACTGGCACCGCTCGAGCTGCGGCACCGCCCGTGCACCGAGCGCGGCGAAGACCCGCTTCGCACCTAGCCTCCGCAAGGCCTCGATCGCCGCCGGGAGATCGGCACGCTGGTGCCACCGATCGCCTGCTCCGGCCGCCAAGCCGGCCGCTCCAGCCGGACGTAACGGCAGCCGACCGAGAGTCGTCGCCTGCGCGGGCCTGCCGGCTGATTTGCAGCGCAAACGGATGGCTCGCATCGACGACCAGCGCCACCTGCTCCACCTGCAGCCAGTCCCGCAAGCCCTCGACGCCGCCGAAGCCGCCGATCCGATGCACACCGGCCGGCAGGCGCGGGTCGCTGGTGGCCCCGGCGAGCGACGAGGTGACGGCGAGATCAGCGCGGCCGGCCAGCGCCTCGGCCAACTCGTAGGCCTCCTCCGTGCCACCCAGGATCAGCAAATGCGGCCTCTCACCAGCCTTTGGCATGGCCGATCACCCGGCCGCCGCGATCGATCACGATGCGCCTCCAGCGCCAGCTTGCCGCCGGCCGCATCCAGCGCCCTGGCCCTGGCCCTCTGCACCGATCCGCCCAGCCAACGCCGGCTCCGTGGGCACCCGCCACGGCCAGCACCTCACCCGCCGAGCAAGCCCCGCGTGCTGCACGCACCGCGTCGCCGGATCGAGGACCGCGAGCTCACTCGCAAGGTCGGCCACGTCCACCGTCGACCGGCTGGAATGCAGGTCGAGATGGCCCTGCGCCAGCTTGGCGAGCTTGGCGAAGCCGCCGGCGAGCGTCACCCGCGGCACGGGCTTGCGCTTGAGATATTTGAGCGTGCCGCCAGCGAAGTCGCCCATGTCGAGCAGGGCCATGCTCGGGCAGGTCGTAGAGCGCCTGGACCGTGCGTTCCGACGTGCTGCCGGTGCAGGCTGCGATGTGCGTCGAGCCCGGCTGCCCGGGCGACGTCGACGCCGCGGTGGATCGAGTGGATCCAGGACGAGCAGCTATAGGGAATGACGATGCCCGTCGTACCAAGGATCGACAGCCCGCCCACGATCCCGAGCCTCGGGTTTAGCGTGCGCAGTGCCAGCTCGGCGCCACCCGGAATGGCGATTTCGACATCGAGGTCGAGCCCGAGGCCGGTCCGGATGGCCTCGGCCTCCAGCGTCTCCGTCATCATCTGCCGTGGCACCGGGTTGATCGCGGGCTCACCCGGCGGGATCGGCAGGCCCGCCCGGGTCACCGTCCCGACCCCCTCGCCGGCGACGAAGCGGATGCCGGCGCCATCGCTCCGGATCCGCAGCGTGGCCACCACCTCCGCCTTGTCCGTCACGTCCGGATCGTCGCCCGCATCCTTGATCACGCTGGCGCTGGCCCAGCCGTCGCCCAGCTCGCGGCGGCCAGAGCGCGAACGCGGGCGTCTGGCCCTCGGGCAGGCGGATGGTCACCGGGTCCGGGAAGCCCGCGCCGGCAAGGGCCGATGAAGGCCGCCTTGACCGCGGCCGTGGCGCAGGCGCCCGTTGTCCAGCCACGGCGGAGGGCCGCGGCCAGGTCCGGCGGCCGCCTCAGGCTTGCGGCTCATGGTGTGTCCGGCACCATGGCCGGGGCTGGGCATCGTCGTCAGAGATCCGCTATCAGCATCGCCATGCAGCGACGCCGATCTGCATGCCACATGCGAGGCGCTCCGCCAACGAGGCCGGCGTTGAGCGCGCCCGCGATCATCGTTGCGGCACCGCAATCGGGCTCCGGCAAGACGCTGGTCACCCTGGGGCTGCTGCGCGCGCTCAGCGACGCAGGGCCTGAAGGTCGCGAGCTTCAAGGTCGGGCCGGACTACATCGACCCCGCCTTCCACGCCCGGGCCTCCGGCCGGCCCTGCCGCAATCTCGACAGCTGGGCGATGCGGCTCGAGACCCTGGCAGGGCTCGCTCGCCGACGCCGGCGCAGGACGTCGACATCGTCGTCGGCGAGGGCGTGATGGGCCTCTTCGACGGTGCCCCGGACGGCACCGGCTCGACCGCCGACCTCGCCGCCCTGCTCGGCCTGCCTGTTCGTCCTCGTGGTCGACGCGCGCCGCATGGCGCAGAGCGTGGCGCCGCTGATCGAGGGCTTCCTCCGCTTCAGGAGCGACGTCGAGATCGACGGCATCGTGCTCAACGCGGTGGGCTCGGAGCGCCACGCCCGCACGCTAAAGCGCGCCTGCGACGAGCGCTTCTCGACCCCGGTACTCGGCTGCCTGCCGCGCACCGAGGCCCTCGCGCTCCCGTCCCGGCACCTGGGTCTGGTCCAGGCGGCCGAACATCCCAACCTCGAGCCCTTCATCGAGGGTGCCGCGCGCCTCGTCACCGAGCATCTCGACCTCGCCCGGCTGCGCCGCCTCGCCCGCCGGCCGACCGTCGATCTCGCTGATCCCGCCGGCGCCCGGCCGTGGCCGGCACTGGGCCAGCGTATCGCCATCGCCAACGACGCCGCCTTCGCCTTCGCCTACCCGGCCGTGCTCGAAGGGCTGGCGCCGCCAGGGCGCCTCGGTCCACCCCTTCTCGCCCTTGGCCGACGAGCCGCCCGATCCAACCGCCGACGCCGTGTACCTGCCGGGCGGCTACCCCGAGTTGCACGCCGGTCGGCTCGCCGCCAATCGGCGCTTCCTGGCCGGCCTCGGCGACGCCGCCGCCCGCGACGCCTTCCTCTACGGCGAATGCGGCGGCTACATGACCCTGGGCCAAGCGCTGATCGACCGGGACGGTACGGCGCACGCCATGGCCGGCCTGTTGCCCGTGACCACCAGCTTCGCCAGGCCGAAGCTGCATCTCGGCTACCGCGAGCTCACCCTCACCCACGGCTCGCCGCTCGGCCCCCGCGCACTCGTCTGGCGCGGCCACGAATTCCACTATGCAACCGAGGTCGAGCGCGCCGGCGAACCGCTCTTCACCGCCCGCGACGGCAGCCTGGCACCGCTCGAGCCGATGGGCTGCCGCGTCGGCAACACCGCCGGCTCCTTCGCCCACCTGATCGACCGCCACCCCCGCATGGGTACCGTCTGACACGCGCTTTCGCTGGCGGCACTCCCTTCTCGGCGCTATGAGACATCCGAGAATCGCCTGGGAGGTCCCCGATGAAACGCCGCGCCATCCTCGCCGCCACCACGGCAACCGCCGCCGTAGCCGGCCTCGCAGCACCCGCCATCGCGCAGGGCATCACCGATGGAACATGGTGATGCCCTGGCCGCGCAACACGCCCGGCGTCGGCGTCAACGCCGAGCGCTTCGCCGAGCGGGTCAACGCCATGTCGGGCGGCCGGCTGATCATCAAGCTGTTCGCCGCGGGCGAGCTGGTGCCGCCCTTCGAGGGCCTCGATGCGGTCTCCTCCGGCACGGCCGACATCGGTCACGCGCCGCCCTATTTCTGGGTCGGCAAGGCGCCGGTGCTCAACTACTTCACCGGCATCCCCTTCGGCCTGACGGCGACCGAGCTCGCCGCCTGGTTCCGCTTCGGCGGGGCGATGGAGCTCTGGCAGGAGGTCTATGACGAGTTCGACGTCATCCCCTTCTTCGCCGGCTCGTCGGGCGTCCAGGCCGGCGGCTGGTTCCGCAACCCGATCAACAGCCTGGCCGACCTTCAGGGCCTCAAGTTCCGGATCGCCGGCCTCGGCGGCGAGGTGATGCGGCGCCTGGGCGTCAACACCGTCCTCATCCCGCCCGGTGAGATCGCCCCCGCCATGCTGTCGGGCACGGTCGATGCCGTCGAGTGGATCGGCCCCTGGAACGACCGCGCCTTCGGCCTCTATCAGGTCGCCAAGTACTACTACAATCCAAGCTTCCACGAGCCCGGCCCCGGCCTCGAGATCATCGTCAACAAGGACCGCTACGCCGAGCTGACCCCGGACCTCCAGGCGATCATCGAGGCCGCGGCCGCCGCCACCGCGCACGAGACCCTGGCCGACTTCAACTATCACAACATCGAAAGCTTCCAGCCGCTCCTCGAAGAGCACCAGATCGAGGCCCGCTCCTGGCCCGACGACGTCATCGACGCCATGGCGGTCGAGACCTGGGCCGTGCTGGAGGACCTCGCCGCCACCGACGACCACACCAGGCGGACCCACGAAAGCTTCATGGCCTTCCTGAAAAAGTGCAACCACTACGCCGAAAGCTTCGACACCGCGAGCCTGCGCCTTCGCGCTCGGGCGATGGAGCTGCTATAAGGATCGATGCAAAGCCGCAAGCGGACGCCAGGGCAGGCTGAAACGGCCGTCGAATCATGCCAAGCAATGGGGAGTTGCCAGCATGTCGACCGCAAGGATGCCGACCCTCAGCGATGAGCAAATCAATGGATGGGTGTCCCCAGCGGGGCGACGCTCCCGGCTGATCGCCGCACTGCTCCTTACGCTCGGTACAACCGCCTGCACCGGCTCGGGCGGCGGCGGTGGCTCCGGATCGACCGACTTCGACCCGGTCTATCTGGAGGACGAGGCCGGCGGGCTCCGTGCCACCGTCATCGGCCGCCGCGACGGCGGCTTCTACGGTGAGAGCGCCGCGAGCACGCCGCCGGCCTATGACCCCGAACGCGAACGCCTCTACGTCATCGCCGCCCCGCGCTTCGCGGTCGAGGTGCTCGATATCAGCGACCCGGCCAAGCCGCGGCTGGTCGACAGCTTCGGCTATCTGCAATTCCTCCGTGCCCTGTTCCCGGCCTTCGAGGTCAGGGGGCCAGCGCCGGACCTCGAAAGCCTCGACGAAGGCGACATCGTCGACCGCCTGCCGCGCCTGATCGGCGAGTTGCGCAGCGTCGCCTTTACCGACGGCATCCTCGCCATCGCCTTCGACGCGCTGCAGCCGAACGAGCGCGGCCGAGTGATCTTCCTCGACGAAGACGGCGACCCGGCAGCCGATGCGGTCTCGGTAGGCGTCGAGCCGGACAGCATCGCCGTCACCCCCGACGGCCAGAAGCTCGTCGTCACCAATACCGGCAGCGGCGAGCCCGGCGACGATCCCGAGGCGAGCATCAGCATCATCGGCCTCACGCGCGGCGCGGACGGCGCGGTCGCGACCGACAGCCGGCAATTGAGCTTCCGCGCTTTCAACGACCAAGAAGATGCCCTGCGTGCCCAGGGCGTGCGGATCATCACCCCCGGCTCCAGCGTCGCCCAGGACCTCGAGCCCGAGGACATTGCGATCACCGACGACGGCAGCACCGCCTATGTCAGCTTCGTCCGCAACAACGCGTTCGCCACCGTCGATCTCGAAGGCGAGGCGATCACCGCGATCCACGGCCTCGGCACCCGCGATCTGAACGTCCCGGGCCAGGGCATCGACGCCAGCGACCGGGACGACGCGATCAACATCCGGCCGTGGCCGGTCCAGGGCTATTTCGCGCCCGACGGCATCGGCGTCTTTCCGGCCGATGGCACGCTCTACGTCGTCACCTCGAACGAAGGCGATCCGCGCGACTTCGAGGATGCACGGGTGGCCGAGCTCACGCTCGACCCGACCGCTTTCCCCGATGCCGCCGACGCTGCAGCTGCCCGAAAACCTCGGCCGGCTCAGGATCACCACTGTCGAGGGCGACACCGACGGCGATGGCGATTTCGACCAGCTCTTCACCCTCGGCACCCGCTCCTTGGCCGTCTGGACCACGGAAGGCGCCCCGGTCTTCGACAGCGGCGACGCCTTTGAGCGCACGACCGCCGAGGCGATTCCCGCCTTCTTCAACACCTCCGACGAGAAGAACCAATTCGACAACCGCAGCGCCGACCGCGGCCCGGAGCCGGAACCGCTCACGGTCGGCGAGGTGGCCGGGCGCTGGTACGCCTTCATCGGCTTCGAGCGGATCAGCGGCGTCATCGCCTACGACATCACCGAGCCCGCCGCCCCGCGCTTCGCCTTCTACCTCAACAACCGCAACTTCGCCGTCGACCCGGAAGAGGTCTGCGCGAGCGGCGAGCCGAAGTCGGACGAATGCGCCGAAGTCGGCGACATCGAGACCGAAATCGGTGCTCGTTCATCCCGGCCAGCGAAAGTCCGAACGGCAACCCTGTCCTGATCGCCACCCACGAGCAGACCGACAGCGTCACGCTGATCGAGCTCGAACCGCTGCCGGGCACCTAGCGGCTTGGGCTTGGAAAAATCCCGATTCGGGCTGCGCCCTCAGACCCCCAAGAGGCAAAGCAACAAGGGGTCAGTGCCGCATTCAGCGGAGCGTCCTGGCGACCCGAAAACCGACAAAACCAGGGGCAAGGTTGGGCCTTACGCTGACGGCACGGGCGGCGCAGCGGAGGCTACTAGGACCTGATTTCCAAGAACCGCCGCGCAAAACCCGGCATCCCTGCATGCCGCCTTCGACCCAGGCAGTGCTATCGGTCGGCGCGCCTTCATAGCTGTCGTGCCAGACGTCGGCACACCATTCCAAGACATTGCCGTGCATGTCGTGCAGGCCGAACGCATTTGCCGGGAACTTCCCCACCGGCCGCGTGCGTTTTCGACCAAGGCGAATGGCGTCTGTGCCCCACGCTGTGTCAGCTGTGTAGTTGGCCAGTCTGGGCGAAATGTTGGCGCCGCGATGAAACGGCGTCGTCGTACTGGCCCGGCAGGCATACTCCCACTCGGCCTCGCTGGGCAGCCGGTAGGACTTGCCCGTCTGCTGGCTTAGCCATTGCACATAAGCCTGCGCATCGTCCCACGAGACATTGATCACCGGTAGTCGCCCGCGGCCCCAGCCTTCGTCGCCAGGCGGCTCGCGTCCTGTCGTCGCGGCGAACTCGTCGTACTCGTCGAAGGTGACCAGATACCGGCCGAGCGCGAACGACTCGGCAATGGTCACGAAATGCTGTGGGCCCTCGTTGTCGTTCCGACCTTCCTCGTTCGGCGGCGAGCCCATGACGAACCGGCCGCCCGGGATGACCACCATCTCCGGGCACCAGGGCGAATCGATGTCGCGGAAGACCTGCGGCGGCACAGGGCCTGTGTTGGTCGCGTGCTCGGCCGGCGCAATTCCAGCACCGTCGGCCAGCGCCCGCACCAGCCGGTCGAGGCCATCGTCCACGAAGAGATCGACCCAGTGCACGTCGCGCAAGCTCAGTCCGAGGTCCGGGACCAGCAGATCCGGCACCTCGCGATCCTCCAGACGAGCCGGAATCGGATAAATCGAGCCGGGAGGTCGTTGCGCGAAGCTTCAAAGCGCCAGTCGGAACTCGTTCTACACGTAGCCGACCTTGGCGATGGAGCTTCCCGACAAGCAGGCGGGAAACACGCCGGCACCTCGGATCGCCTTGGGGATCTCGACCTTCCAGGTCTGCCCCGGGAGTAGATCCTCGGCATCGAGCCACGGCTCGAAGCCCCACGTTTTGAGCTGCTTGTAGAGGTCGCGCACGACAGGCTTGTCTTCATTGGCATGGGCAAGAAATATTCGCGCGGATGAGATCATGGTTTCCTGGTGCGCTTAAGGCAACGGTCGATGGATACCAGCGATTGCGACCAAGCTGAAGGCATTGACGTCTCAGGCCAAAGGGTCGCGGACAGCTCCTCCACCTGCCTTCTGAACCACTCGACCCGCGAGCGCTGCTCCTTTGCCTCGAACTGTCAGCGCCGCGTTGCAGCCCGACCATCTGGACCAGAGTTCGAAGCTCGCAAATCGCCGATGCGCCGATCAGCGCCCCGGCTCCGCCGCGACGCTTTCGTAGATTTCGTCTTCCTGCGCGAAATGCAGCCGCAGGATGGCGTCGAGCCCGTGCAAGGTGCGGCGAAGCTCCGCCCGGTCCTCGGCATCCGGCCCGTCGGCCGGAAGATCCGCCACCAGACGATGGAAGCGGCGGATCAGGTGGCCGATCTCGCGATGCGTGCGGCTGATGGCGGCCAGCGGGTCGCGGCCACCGAGAACTTGTGCCAGGCCAGGGTGGAGCTCGCGCTCGTCGGCGCGCTCGTGCGCCAGGATCTGCCCCTCGAGCAGCGCGTCGACCTCGGCAAGCTCGACCCTGAGCGCGCCGTCCTCCCCGGCATCCAGCCGCTCGGCCAGCGTCGCCATCCGGTCGAGCACAGGCGCCAGGCTCGCGTGCTCGCGCCTTCAGCCGCTGCAGCTCGGCAGGCGCGATCCGCCCCTTGGACGGCTGCTGCAGGCCGCCGCCGATCGCCCGAAGCGCGTTCAGGATCACCGCCACGTCGATGACCTCCTGGACCAGCGCGCCGGCCACCGGCGGCAGGTAGCCGAACGCCGCCAGGACCATGCCGGCGGCCGACAGCACCATGCCGGCAACGACGCTCTGCACGGCGATCAGCCGGGTGTGGCGGGCGATGGCGATCCCCTCGCCCAGCCGGTCGAGGCGGTCGACGAGCAGCACGATGTCCGCCGCCTCGCTCGCCGCCCCGGCACCACGCGCACCCATGGCGACCCCGACATCGGCGGCCGCCAGCGCCGGCGCGTCATTGACCCCGTCGCCGACCATGACCGTCACCGCCTCGGCCCGCTCGGCGCGGACGGCGTCGACCTTGTCCTCGGGCGAACGGTCGGCGAGCACCGTATCAACGCCAACCGCCGCCGCCACGGCCTCGGCGACGTCCAGGCGATCGCCGCTCAACATGACGACGCGGCCAATTCCGGCCCGATGCAGATCGCGCAGCGTGCGCGGCGTCTCCGCCCGGATCTCGTCGGTGACGATCAAGGCGCCGGCGAGGGCACCGTCGACGCCGAGAAAGACGGTGGCCGAGCCGTCGCGCGCCGCCCGGCGAAGGGTCCCGGCGGCGGCCGCCTCACCGCCGCCACCGCTGGCGAAGCCCAGGCTGCCGAGGCGGACGTCATGGCCCTCCACCTTGCCCGCGATGCCCGCCCCCGGCAGCTCCTCGACCGCCTCCGCCATGGCCAGTTCCAGCGACCGGCGATCGGCTGCCCGGCGCAGCGCCGCCGCGATCGGGTGCGTCGAGAACTGGTCGAGCGAGGCCGAGAGCCGCAGCAGCGCCGTCTCGCCGAGCGCGCCATAGCTCTCGATGGCAGCGATGCGGGCCTGCCCGGTGGTCAAGGTGCCGGTCTTGTCGAAGACGAGCGTGCGCACCCGCGCCAGGGTCTCGAGCGCGCCGCCGCCCTTGACCAGAATGCCGCGCTTGGCCGCCGCCGAGATGCCGGCCATGATCGCCACGGGTGCCGCAAGGATCAGTGGGCACGGCGTGGCGACGATGAGCACGGCGAGCGCCCGGGTGGCGTCGCCCGAAACCAACCACGCGAGCCCGGCCAATGCCAGGCTCGCCGGCAGAAAGATCATCGAGTAGCGATTGGCGAGACGGACGAAAGGTGCCTTCTCCGCCTGTGCGGCCTCGACCAGCCGGACGATCCCGGCATAGGTGCTGGCCTCGGCGGTCGCGGTCGCGCGCAGGCGCAAGGGCGCGCCGGCATTGAGCGTGCCGCTCGCGAGCTCGTCGCCGATCTGCCGTTCGACCGGCAAGGCCTCGCCGGTAAGCGCCGATTCGTCGAGCAGCGCTGGGGCGGCCTCGAGCAAACCGTCGACCGGCAGCACCTCACCGGTCTTGACCAGCAGCCGGTCACCGGCGCGCACCGCCTCGATCGGCACGTCCTCGAGCCCGTCACCCGTATCGCGATGCGCGACGCGGGGCGTGCGGCCGAGCAGGTTGGTGAGCTCGCGTTGCGCCCGCCGGCCGGCCACGGCCTCGAGCATCGTCCCGCCGCTGAACATCAAGGCCACGATGTTGCCGGCGAAGTTCTCGCCGAGGAACAGCGCCCCGGCCATCGAAAGCGCCGCCAGGATGTCGACGCCGGTCTCACCGCGCAGCAGGTTGCGGCCGATCTCGACGATGAGAAAAACCAGCACGATGCCGGTGCCACAGCGCCAGAGCCAGGCCGCGAGCTCCGGCAGCGAAAGCCCCCAGGCGATCCCACCACCGAGCAGGCCGAGCAGCGCCACGGCGAGAAGCACCCGATCGAGGGTCAAGAAGGCGACCGGTTTCGAGACCGTCAACGCACTATCTCCCTGGCCATGCGGAACGATCCGCAGCCGGATAACCGACCGCGGGTAGGATAGGGTGTCAGATTAGCGACGAGCGCGTTGTCCAGCGAGCGCCGGCTTTGCCGCATGCGCCACTGTAGACCAGGGCCGGCTCTCGTGTCCCGCCGCCCCTGTCACCCGTCCCCGACTTTCCCTCTCAACCGCTTGACCCGCGAGCGCTGCTTCTTTGCCTCGAGCTTGCGCTCCTTGCTGGCACGCGTCGGCCGCGTCGCCCGGCGGCGGATCGGCGGGCTCGCGGCGTCGCGCAGCAGCTCGACCAGCCGCGCCCGCGCATCCTGGCGATTCATCTCGCGCGTGCGGAAGCGCCGCGCGGTGATGACGATATCACCCTCCAGCGTCAGCCGCTGCCCGGCGAGCCCGGCCAGCCGCTCCTTCACTTCGGACGACAAGGCGGGAGAGGCCATGGCGGCAAAACGAAGCTGCACCGCCGTCTCGACCTTGTTGACGTTCTGCCCGCCCGGGCCGGTCGAGCGGATGAACCGCTCCTCGAGCTCGGCCTCGGCGATAGTGATATCGGGTGTGACGCTGAGCATTGTGGCAGCACTGTAGCGACGGACAACACGAGCGTCAGCCTGCTGGGCCAAGTGCCATCGCGCAGACGGATGCGCCATTCAGCTTTGGCTCGGCAAGCGCACCCAGCAGGAACCCCCTAGGCCAGACCCTCCCGCTACCCGGGCGGGCCGACAACAACCGGGTCGAGCGTCTGCGGATTGATCCAGACCGCGTCGCTTGCGGCCTCGACCAGCCGGCGTTGGAACGCGGCCGCAGCCGCCTGGAGGCCCTCGACCCACCCGTTCTTCAACCGATCCAGGAAATGCCGGACAAAGGCCTCGACCAGGATCACGGTCGAAACGTCGGCGACATCTGCCGCGACAAGCGCCGACGGGTCAGCATCCAAGCGGTCATGCGCGGCCGGGCGCAGCCGCGCGACCCCAGCCCAGCCACAAGCCATGCTGGTAAAGGCTCCTGGCATGGGCAGTGCGAGGCGCGCCGGACCGACGCACGCGCCATCGAGGACAAGCCCGGAAGGCCAGCTGAAGCCCGGGGGCGTGGCGTCGGCGCAAGGCCCGCCAGCGCATCCGCGATGGCGAGCATCGCAATCGGCAAGGCGACAAAGCAGTCGGCGGCCGGACGGTCCGGCTCGAGCACCATCGCAAGCTCAAGCATCGCGTCGCCCTTGCCAACCACCAGCGTGCCGGGCTCACCCTCCGCCGCCGCCAGCGCCCGCGCCGCACCGAACACATTCGCTGGCACCCAGCGCGAGCCGAACGGCGACGGCAGGTCGAGCTGGCCGCCGAGCGGGATGATCAACGCGCGCCATCCGGCCCATCCAGGATGCCCAGGCCACGCCGAATACAACGAGCGGCGACATGGGTCACAGCAGCTGGGCCCGTTATGTCGGAGATCACGCGCCCGTCCACCGGCCTATTGCAGCGCTATGTCGCTCTCGATTTCGTGGCTGAGCCCGATCGTCCCCACGGTCAGCACGACCTTGGCCGACAACACCTCGTCGCCCTTCAGCCGCCCCTCCGCAACCGCCGCCCGCACTGCCTGCTCGATCTCCCGCTGGCTGGTCACGCCCACCTGCTTCAGGAACTTGCGCAGCTCCATGTTGAAGACGTCCTCGTCCATACGCCCTCCTCTCCTTGCCGGGCGGCAGCATTGCCGGGCCCTAAATCCATACAAGCTACCGCAGGCGGGCTCACGCCGTAAGGCCAAGATACCAAATGTCTGAAGCAGCCGCCCCTCCGGCCATGCCGCCATGACGGGCCCCCACTACGATCTCGACGCCCGCACCGGGCAGCTCCGGAACGACCCCAATGCGGCCCGAAATCGCGCCGGCTGGTTGCCCGAGTGCCGGCGCGAGAGCGATGCGCCAGACGGGCTGGCGCACGGCTGCAGTGCTGCGCGGCGCTGCCGCTCGCCTTCTGCGGTCGCTATGGCAGCGTCCGATGAAAACTCTCTGGGGCCCGCGACCGCAGACGGCGCTTTCTCGGTCGTTCGCACGGTCTGGGGATCGGCCGAGGCTAAACGCGACGAGTGTGGTCAGCCAACCCGTTCCCGGCTGTCGAGCCGTGCCAAGAAGCGATCGCGCCAGGCGATGATGTCGTAGCTCCGCACCGCCTGCATCATCCGCCGCCAGCGATCCTGGCGTTCGTCCAGCGTCATGGCGAGGCCGGCATGCATGGTGTCGGCGAGATGATGCACGTCGTGGGGGTTGACCACCAGGGCGCCGTCGAGTTGCTGGGCGCAGCCGGCGAAGCGGGAGAGCACGAGAACACCCGGGTCCGCCGCGTCCTGCGATGCCACATACTCGAGGGCAACGAGGTTCATGCCGTCGCGCAACGGCGTCACCAGCCCGACGCGGCTGAGGCGGAAGAAGCCCATCAGCGACCGGCGGGTGAAGCTCCGATTGATATAGCGCAGCGGCACCCAGTCGGCCTCGCTGTAGACGCCGTTCAGATGGCCGGACAGGAGCTCGACCTGCTGGCGAAGCTCGAGATACTCGGGCACCTGCTCGCGCGAGGGTGCCGATATCTGCACGAAGGTCACCTGACGGCGCAGATTCGGGTAGTCTTGAAGCAGCATCTCGAAGGCGCGCAGCCGCTCGACGATGCCCTTGGTGTAGTCCAGGCGATCGACGCCGACGATCAGCTGGCGATTGGCCAGGCTGGAGCCCAGCCTGGAGGCCTGCCGCCGCGCCTCGGCCGAGATCGCCATGCCGATCACGTCGTCGACGTCGATGCCGATCGGGTAGGCGTCGACATGCAGGCTGCGGCCGAGCGCCTGAACGGAGCCCTTCCAGTCGGCGGTGCCGTTCAGCTCCAGCTCGACATACTGCTTGAAGTGACGAACATCCGTGCCGGTCTGGAAGCCGACGACATCGTAGCTGCAGAGGTCGGCCGCGAGCTGCCGGTGCCACGGCAGGCTGACATAGATCTCGGGCGCGGGAAAGGGGATGTGCAGGAAGAAGCCGATGCGGTTCTCGAAACCCAGGCGCCGCAACTCGCTCGCCATCGGAATCAGATGGTAGTCGTGAATCCAGATGATGTCGTCGGGCTTGAGCAAGGAACTCAGCGCCTCGGCGAAACGCTGGTTGACCCGGCGGTAGGTGGCGTACCAATGATGCTCGAAGGACGACAGATCGAGCCGGTAGTGGAACAGCGGCCAGAGCGTCCGGTTGGCGAAGCCGGCATAGAAAGCCTTCGTAGTCCGCCTGCTGCGAGGTCGATCAGGCCGTAGGTGACCTTGCCGGTGCGAAACAGCCGGGGCGGCGGCGGTGTCCCGCCATCGCTTCCCCGCACGCGCCTCATCCGTTACCTCGCCGCTCCAGCCGAACCACAGGCCCGCCGGTCTCGCGGAGCGCGGCCAGCACGCCGACCGCCAAGCCGCCGGCTGAGGCTGCCTGCCGACCGGTGATCGGGGTCACCCGGTTGGATACGACCACCAGCCGTCGCCAATGCTCTCCTCCCATGCGTGCGTCCTGCCGATCCGTTTGCCTGCCCGACCAGGAGCGCCCGCAGCCTCAGACGACGTCCTCCCACGGTCGGCTCAGCCGCATGGCGCAGTTGATCAGCCCGACATGGCTGTAGGTCTGCGGAAAGTTGCCCCAGAGCGCCCCGGTTTTACGATTGATATGCTCGGACAGCAAGCCGAGGTGATTGCGGCAGTCGAGCAGCTCCTCGAACAGCGCTCGCGCCTCGTCGCGCCGGCCGAGCGTGATCAACGCGTCGACATACCAGAAGCTGCAGATCAAGAAGGCATTCTCGGGCTCGCCGAAATCGTCCGCGCTCTTGTAGCGATAGACGAAGGCACCGTCCTTGAGGTTCGCCTCGACGGCGGCGACCGTGCGCCACGAAGCGAGGATCGTCGGCCTGCGAGAAGCCGACCTCGTGCATCAGCAGCAGGCTCGCGTCGATATCGTCGCCACCGAAGCTCGCGACATAGCTGCCGAGCAACTCGTTCCAGGCCTGCTCCTCGATGACCGCGCGGATCGCATCGGCTCGGTCGCGCCAATAGCGCTCACGCATCGACCAGCCCGAGCCGCTCCGCGATGCGCTGCGAGGCGATCACAGGCCGCCCAGCACATGACGCTCGAATGAGTGTGCACCCGTGCCTTGGTGCGAAACTCCCATAGACCGGCGTCGGGCACGTTGTGGAATTCCCAGGCCTTGTCGCCAAGGACCTCCAGACGCGCGAAGGTGGACTCGCCGGCCGGCCGTCGCAGCCGGCGGTCGAAGAACGCCTGAGTGGCGGCCAGGATGACGCTGCCATAGCCGTCGTGCTGGTCGTGCTCGAAAGCCTGATTGCCGACCCGGATCGGCTGATTGCCGCGAAACCCGGCGAGGCTGTCGACCTGCTGCTCGGTCAGGCGGCGTCTCCAGCCCGATGCCGTATACCGGCTGCAAATAGCCGTCCTGCGCCGTCCGCCACGAGGTCGGACAGATAGCGCAGATGGCTCTCCATCGTCTCGACATAGCCCAGGCGGTTGAGCGCGCGGACCACGAAGAAGGCGTCCCGCAGCCAGCAGATACCGATAATCCCAGTTGCGCCCTTCGCCGTCGGTCTCGGGCAACGAGGTGGTCGGCGAAGCGATGATGGCGCCGGTCTCGTCGAAGGTGCAGAGCTTGAGCGTGATCGCCGAGCGGATCACCGCATCCTGCCACTCGAAGGGTATGTGCAGACGGCCGGAAAGGCTGCGCCAGTAGGCGACTGTGCGCTCGTGAAAGTCCCGGGCCGTCTCGCTGAGCCCGCTGCGCAGGCTCTCGTCCGCGCCGAAGTGCAGGACGATCGTCTCGTCGATCTGAAAGGCCGTCTCGTCGAGCACGAAGGTCAGCGGCGCATTGGTGGTCAAGCGCAACGCCACCACGTCATCGACGTAGCGAATGTGGTTGCTGCCCCTGGTGATCACCGGCAGCTGGGCGCCGTAATTGTAGAGCGGTCGGCAGCGGATACGAATGCGGGGCGCCTCGCCGAGCGGCTCGACGATGCGCACCAGTGTGGTCGGGTGGAACATGCGACCGAAGAGCTCGAAACGGGGGGCGAAATCGGTGATCTTGATGCCGTTGCCCGTCTTGTCCCGCATGATCGTCTCGAGCAGCGCCGTGTTCTCGACGTAACGCTGCTCGATGCTCACCCCACCATCGAGCTCGACGCCGAAGAAGCCGCGCTCTCCGTCATCGTCCAGCAGCCGGCAGAAAATCGGATCGCCGTCAAATCGTGGAAAGCAGCTCCAGACGATTCGTGCCTCGCCGTCGATCAGCGCGCTGATCGCACAATTGCCGATAAGGCCGTACTGCATCATTGGCTGCGTGCTTCCATCGAGCGACATCTCCACAATTCATCGCGCGCTCGCATCGGCAACCGAACTCCACCAGCGATCACCGGTAGCGCCTTCGACCTTTCAGCGAGGGCTGCTGACCCTTATGTCAACGACTGACGCCCGATGATGATGGGTGGGGAAGGTTAATAAATCGATGACGCAAGCAGCATTTCTCGACAATCGGGCGTTCCTGCGACTGGCTGGCCACGATGCACGGTCGCTATTGCAAGGCCTGGTGACAGGCGATCTTCGGCTGCTGACGGCCGAACATTCGCTCTACGCGGCGCTGTTGAGCCCGCAAGGCAAGTTCCAGTTCGCGTTCCACGTGGTTCTCGAACCGCCGGTCACGAATGGCGAGGAGGCGATCCTGCTCGAGATTTCGGCCAGCCGCTCGGCCGACCTCGAGCGCCGCCTGATCCTCTATCGCTTGCGCGCGCCGGTGACGATCGCGCCGCTGTCGCCGCAAGCTGCGGTGGCGATCGTTTTCGGCGACAATGCCGCCGACTTGGCGGGATTGGATGCTGTCCCCGGCATGACCAGGCGCGAGAACGGGCTGACCTTCCTGGTAGAGCCGCGCTTGGCAGAGTTTGGCGTGCGCGTCTATGGCGCGGCGCCGGATATCGAGGCCTGGCTTGCTGAGCATCGCGTTCCCCGGATCGACAACGCGCTGCTCGATCGGCATCGCATTGCCCTCGCCATCCCCGAGCCCGATGCGGACCTCGTCGTCGATCGGACGATCATGCTCGAGGCGGGGCTGGATCAGCTCCGCGCCGTCGCGTTCGACAAGGGTTGCTTCGTCGGTCAGGAACTAACCGCCCGAACCCACTATCGTGGCCTGGTCAAGCGGCGTCTCGTCCCGGTCGAGCTCGAGGGCACCGACATCGTGCCCGGAACGCCGGTGACCGCGGGCGAGCGTGAGGCCGGCGAGATCCGCAGCGTCGCCGGCGATCTGGCGCTCGCGATGCTCCGCTTGGACCGGCTCGGTGAGCCGCTGCTCGCTGGCGGCGGCGGCGTTCGCCCGCGACCGGCGGCATGGCAAGCCGACCTTGCCGAGCACCTGCGCAAGGCCGCGGCAGCAAACTGATCGCCCTATGATGTCACCCGGCTCGCGTGCCGCCGGCGCGGACGAGACCGCCGGATCGCAACGCCCCGGCCCACCGAATGACGGCGCTCGACGGTGGTGGCCAGCAAGCCGTGCGCGCCCAAGCGCCGACCCGACGGCTCGCCGAGCATCCGTGAACGCAAGGCGGCGGGCTGCGGTCCCACGGCACGGTCGGCCGCTCTCGATCGTTGCGGCGAGCCGGTGCCGCCGATCGTCCTGGCCAACGCTGAGAGGGACGGGCCGGTGCTCGTCACCCGCCCCATCTCAAGCCACAAGACGCGTCGATAGGACGACGGAGCAATCCGGAAAGACCAAACTGGTCCAGACCGCCAGTTAGCGTTTTGCAATCTTTATCACGCCTCAGCGTCGTTGCCGTGGCTCCGCTGCGGCGCTGCAGCGCCACTCATCCGAAAACCACCTGGGCCGCGAAGCACTCGCCCGGCCGGCAGCTCCGCCAGATCGGCGACCGCCTCGCGGTCGCCCAGGAAGTGAGCGGCGCGGGCACAACGAATGGCGTCATTGCGTGCCTTGTAGACGGCCCAGCAAAGCACGATCAGCGCCTGCCATGTCAGTAGCGCGGCCCCTTCCCCCACCGCGGCCGCACTGGAGACGACAACGAGGAAAATGAGTAGCCGCACCAGGTTGTCCGGGGTTTGCCAGCGCACCCCACCCATACGGTAGACGACATAGGGAACCCAGGCGCAAATCGAGTTGGCAAGCAGCAATGCGGCGCCGGCAAAGCTCAATGGCAAGCCGAGCACCCAAACGAGCCACAGACCCTTCATCAACTGCAGCGGCAGATGCAGCAGCATTCGCGACTGCTCGTCGATGCGGTTGAACAGCCAGAATGTGGCACGAATGACGGCAAGCAGACCGAGCCAAAGGCCTAGAAGCAGCGCCGTTCCCTCGGCCGTCTGCCCGGGCAGGAGCCAAGCGCTAGCGCCGCTATAGGCGAGCAGAAACGCGCCCGGCAAGGCAATCAGCGCGCCGAACAGCCAGGCCAGCCCCTCATGCACGGTGCCGGCGAGGGCGATCCGCTCCTCGGTCAAGATCGGCTTCTTCTCGCGCTGCCGACCGAGATAGTCGTTTTCGTGGTAGCCGACCTCGTAGACGATCGCGAACGAGACGATCAGAAACGCGAGGCCGAGCGCGGTCAGCAGCGGATTGGCAGCAAGCAGCGCCGAAGCCAGAACCAGGACCATCCAGTCCTTGGCAAAGAACACACCCAACAGGTGGAGATGGCCGGGATGCTTGGCCTTCTCCGTATAGACGAGCGGCACGTAGGTCCGCGCGAAAGCACGTTCATAGCGTGCTTCAGGCCACAAGACCACGAGCGGCCGCGCCGCAACGGCGATCAAATCGGCGTCATGCCCGGCGTGGTCGGTGATCACCGTCGCCCGCGCGACCGCGGCAGCGCCATAGTGCTTCTCCAGCTGCGCTCTCTTGCCGAGCGCCCGCGCCCTGAAGCCGAGCCAAAGGGGGCTGGCGACCAACTCCGCCCGGATTGGCAGCGCCCGCAGCAGCGGCGCGATGATGAAGCGGAAGCCGTGGCTCGCAACCACGACCCGCGAGAAGCCCTTGTCGTGAAGCAGCGTCGCCAGCTCTGGGTTGAGATGCGCCCGGGCGAGCGCCGGGGCCATTCGCCGCCAACGCCAGACGGTCCAGGGCATCAGGCAGACGACAATCAACACGCGCAGCCAGTCGCCCATCGCAAACCCGTCGCGAAGGTTCGGGATGACGCGCCAGGGCTTGAGAAAGTCGACCAGGCGACCGGCGATCGCCGCAATCACCGCTGGATAAGCACTGTCGAGGAACAACTCGGTCGAGTTGCGCAAGAACAGTGTCTCGTCGAAGTCGACGACCACCAGGTCGCCGCGGTCGGCGTCCGCAAGCGCCGCAGGCAAGGCATCCGGCGTCAGAACAGCAGGCTCGCTCATCTTACACTCCCCTGCTGCGCCGACTGGCGGGCCATGTGCAGAGATCCAATACGAGCCGATGGCTCAAGGTCGGCTGCCAGCGCCGCATGCTGCTATCTCCCGTAGCTCGACAACAATCTGCCAATGCCGACGGCTGCCTCTCGGCCATGTATCCGAGGGCGGACCGCCACTCTCTTTCCATCGCCCAGCATGCCTAAACAGCGCGCCAGATTCACCCTCAAATCCCGCTTATCTGCCAATAAAATCCCACGCGCGTATCGGAATGCTGCAGTCATTGATGATTTTTGATCATCGATTTGCTATTAAAACTGCAGTCGATGTGAGCGGAAGACAGCAAGAGATTGAGAAACTCGTTAACGAACATTTAGATCTAGTTAACGAAGACGACTGACGAGGTGTGGTGAGGTTGGTCGGCAAGGGCGGCGGATGCGCCTTGCTCGATTGTGCCGATCGATGACGGACCCTTCTTGCGATGGTCCGCAACGAACGGAAAGACGCGTCGGACAAGTAGGTCCGTCGCGCTCGACGGGATGTGCCCTCGCCTTCCCGAACGGATTGTGGCTGCAAACGGAAAGCGGAACATGCAAAGAGAGCCGAACGAGATTGTCGCGTACTCGGACCGTCAACGGCTCCCGGCTGCGCCGTTGCCGCAGATGCAGCCTGTTGGCCAGCCTGGCGAGGCGCCCCGCGCGTTCGAGGTCGACATGCTCGAGGTGCTGCGCGGCATCTGGCGGCAACGCTGGACGGTTGTCGGCGTCACGGCGCTCGGCACCGTTCTCGCCGTCGGCGGCTCGCTGCTGATGAGCCCGGTATTCACGAGCTATACCAGCGTGATGCTGGAGACCCGGCGCAACCAGGTGTTCGAGACGCAAGCCGTGCTCACGGACTTGACCCCGACCATCGAGGTCATCGAGACCGAGATCGAGATGGTCCGCTCCCGCTCGATCATGGAGCGCGTGGCCATGCGGCTGGACTTGCCGACGCTGCTCATGGAGCGCGAGCAGGCCGCAGAGCGGCAGCCATTGCAGGAAGGCTTGCGGTGGGTGGCCGACGTCTTCCTCTCGAAGGTCATGGCGATGGCGCCCGGTGAGCTGTCGTTGTCGGGAGCCGCAGCGCCTGACACAGGGACGGCGGGAACACCGCTCGACGAGGCGGTGATGTTCCTGGCCGAGAACCTGGAAACCCGGCAGGTCGGCGGAACGTCTGTGCTCGACATCGGCTTCGCGGATGTCGATCCTCGATTCGCGGCGCGCGTCGCCAATCTGTTTGCCGAGGAATATCTGAAGGAGCAGGTGGCCTGGAAGACCCAGGCGACCGACAGCGCGAACACTTGGCTGCAAGCCCAGATCGCCGAGCTGCAGACCGAAATCGGCCGGAAGCGTGCCGAGTACGAAGAACTGAGAAGCGCCTCCGGCGAGCTCGACGATACCGGCAACTCGCTCTCGGCGCAGCGCCAGATTCTGACCAATGAGCGCCTGCTCGAGACACGAAGCGAGCGCATTCGCCTGGAGACCGAGGTGTCGTCGTTGCGTCGCCTCCTCGCCGACGCCGGCCCGGAGCAGATCGCCGCCAGGGTCGACTCCGAGGTCATGTCGGAGCTTCGCTTGGAAGTCTCGGCGGCGAAGCGGCGCCTGGCCGAGCTTAAGAGCGTCTACGGCACCAGGCATCCCTTGCGCCTGGACGCCGAAGCGCAGCTTGGGCAGGCGCTCCGCGACATCGAGGTGGAGGCCGGCCGAGCATTGGCCAGTCGTGAGAACGCGCTCGCCGCGGTGCGGGCCGAGGAGGGCCAGCTCCAGGCGGCGTTGAGCCGCGACGGCGACGCCGGCCGCGCGCTCGGCTCGCAACGCAGTGAGATCGCCGCTCTGCAAAGCGAAATCGAGACCATGCAGACGCTGCTCGACGGTTACCTCACGCGATTCAACCAGACAGCCGAGCAGCACTCGATCATCCGTCCCGATGCACGTGTGATATCGGCGGCCGTACCGTCGCCGTATCCGAGCTCGCCGTCGCGGACAACCATCGTGATGCTCGGCTTCGTCAGCGCCGGCATGCTGGGCATGGTCCTGGGCTACCTTCGCGACAGCACCGACCGGACGCTGCGCAGCCTAGGTGCCGCCGAGCGGTCGCTGTGCGTGCCGATCCTCGGTGCAATTCCAGCGCTGCCCGGCAGCGCCCGCCGTCAGTCCCCCGTCGACTACGCCATGCAGCGGCCCGGCTCGGCGTTCGTCGAGAGCATGCGCAATCTCGTCGTCGGGATCGGCTTGGCGCAGGCAACGTCGGCGCCCCGCAGCCTGATGGTGACATCGGCCGTCGCCGGCGAAGGAAAGAGCTCCACCGCGGCCTCGATGGCCCGGATGATGGCGCGGGCCGGCTACAAGGTCTGCCTGGTAGAGTGCGACTTGCGCCGCCCCAGCCTTTCGGCGGCTCTGCGCTGCTCGCCTCGCGTCGGCCTCTTGCAGTTTCTCGAGCACGAGGCTGGTCTCGCCGAGATCATCCAGCAGGATTCGGTGACCGGCATGAACGTGATCACCGCTGGCGGCACTGCGGACAACTCCCTCTTCCTTCTGCAGTCGGAGGAGTTCCGTCGCCTCATGACCTATCTATCGACGGGACACCAGCTGGTGATCGTCGATGCCCCACCGGTGATGCCGATCCCCGACGCGCAGGCCATCGCCGATCTCGTCGATGCCGTGCTCTATCTTTGTCGCTGGGGCTCGACCCCGAAGGCGACCAGCGCTGCCGGCGTTCGCATGCTGGTGCGACGCGGCGGTGCCCACGTCTTCGGTGCGCTCTCGCAGGTCGATACCAAGGCGTTCGCGGCGTACGAGCAGAGCTACGCGCCGCAGGGAACCGGCAACTACTATACCAACTGAGCGATCGCGGTGCCCCGTCCGCGCGTCAGCGGCCCCGTTCCGCCGCGCACGCGGGGCGATCACGACCGGCGGTCCGTGGCAGCGTCAGGATGCTCGCGGAAAGGAGAAGGTGACCATCCATGGCAACCGAGCAAACCATCGACGCGCTTCACGTTTTCGGCACCAAGGGCAAAGCGCAGGGGTCCGGCTTTCTGAGCCACGTGCCGCGCTTTCTGCGCGTCGCGCAGTGCGGTCATCTGCTGCGTCGGCTGGTGGGGCTGCCCGCCTGCCGTTCGGAAGACTTCCTGTTCGAGATCGATCCGGCGGCGCGAAATCGGCTTGCGGCCATCGCGCGCCGGGTGCGTGGGGAACACTATCGACCGGCGATCTTTGTCAATGGCGTGCTGCCCCGCTCCGGCACGAACTTCGTCGCCAATGCCCTGGCGCTGCATCCCGATGTTGCGGGGTTTCCGCGCGAGATGCACGAGTTCCCGCTAATCGAGGTCGCCCCCGGCGCCATTGCTTTGCAGCATGAGTGGTTATCGCTCTACCCGGCCAATGCCGCACTCGTGCAGCCGTTCGAGGTCTTCGGCTACCTGGCGTCCGGCTGGCTCGCGGACTTGCAGAGCGAGGCCCCGGCTCGGCAGCTGCTCTTCAAGAGCCCACATGTCCGCCAGATCGCGCTGTTTCGCGCCGCGCTGCCGAACGACAAGCTCGTCTTGTGCCTGCGTGATGGACGCGATGTCGTCGCATCGACGATGGCGACCTTCGAGCGCGGCCTGCTCAGCCAAAGCTTCCGCCAGCGTGGCATCTTTCGCAAGAGCTTCCGCCAACTGGTGGCCGAGTGGAAGCTGGCGACCGAGGCGGTGCTGGCCTTCGCACCCGGCGGTCCACGGGCCGACCCGCACACCGTCGTGGTTCGCTACGAGGATCTCGTCGCGGACCCTGATGGACAGATCGCGGCAATACTCCCGGTGCTCGGCCTCGACCCGGCGCGCTTCCCGAGCGAAGAGCTGCGGCAGTTGCCGGTGTTCGGCTCGTCGACCACGAGGGAAAACGGTGCTCAATCCTGGGAACCGGTCGAACGCAAGGCCAGCTTCAATCCCATCGGACGCTTCGAGAACTGGCCTGAAGCCAGGAAACGGGCGTTCGAGCGTCTCGCCGGCGACGTCCTCCGCCGTGCTGGCTATGCCTAACGCACTTCCCAAGGAGGTCGA
>CAVOZQ010000044.1:0-144596 GCA_963700945.1 uncultured Alphaproteobacteria bacterium | reverse complement strand
AGCCCTTTTCATTGTAGAGGCTGATCGACCAGAAGCCCTCGACCGGCACATCCTTGACCGTGAGCTCGTATTCTCCGACCGGGAGATCGGGCTGCACGTTGATATAGGCCGCGTCTTTGTCCGGCAGGCCGCCCCAGGCGGACGCCGTGCCAATCAAGAAATGAACCGGGTTGACCTCTTCTTTCGACCCGAAAGTGTGAACATAGCGTTTCAGCCCCTTGGCGAGATCGAGTATGGGCTCGAGTGTCGCCTCGTAGCTGGCCTTGTCGTAGTCCGGCATGGCGAAGGGTGTGTCGGACCCGGCTGCGATCTCGATCATGTCCTGCAGCTTGTGCGCCTCGGCGAGATCCGCCTCGTCTTCGGCATTTGCCAGCGTCCGGATGACGATGCCGACGACCGGCGTCTCGAACTTCTCTACGGTCAGTTGGTGCGCGCCGGCGCCGTAGAAGACCTCGTTCACGTAGCCATCGTTGTTGATGACCATCAGCGACATATAGCGCTTGCCCGACTTCGGCATGGTCACGGTGGCACCCTTGGAGATGTCGACCACGGCAAGGCTGTAGAGCGTGTCGCGGTTCATCCGGATGACATTCTGCTTGTCGATCGGCGTCGGTGTCCGGTTGCTGTGCAGCTTGTTGATGCCGCCCGCCAGTTTGATGATGCCGTCGAACTCGTAGTCGGTCTGCGCCCGGTCGAAGTTGTCCACGTTGACGGTGATGGGGGCGGCCGCTGCTGTCAGCGGCATGGACATCGCAACGATCGCGCATAACAGCGAGATGGCAGAAAGATGTTTCATTCGTTTGCGACCTTTCGACGGGTTCGGAATTCTTCGAAACAGGCTTCGACACGCGGTGTCAGGAGCAGCCCTATTGCACCAGCTCGATCTCGCCCGGCCGCCAGGTCTTGTTGATCCACGGCTCCAGCGGGCCATACATGCGCAAGATGGTGAACCAGCTCTTGTTCGGGACAGTCTGCAGCCAGTTGCCCTCCTTGCCTTCCGGCGCCTCGGGCGCGAAATAGACGTCGTAGGAACCGTCGGCGTTCTGGGTCATCCCCTTGGACTGGCTGCCGATGGTCGGGAATGGCTGACCCGTCTGAAGCTGTGAGCGGGTTTGGGTGTCGTAAAGCGTGACCGCCCAGAAGTCGTTGACCGGCACGTCCTTGGGAAGGTGCAGCTTGTAGGTCTTCGCGCCGTCGAACGCCTGCTTGTTGGCATCGAGCACGGCGAGGGCATAGTCCGAGCCCTGACCAGCGTGTGTCGTGGCCATGGCCGGGGTCACACCGCCAGCGTTGAAATAGTAGAGCACCCGCGCAGAAAGACCCATGGCCCCGTCCGCCTCGAAGCTGGTGTTCCTGTTGGCGAAGGCTGTGGACCAGACGCTGTTGGGGTCGTCCGGATAGATCTTAACGCCGTCGAACCGCGGATGGTAGGTGATGGCACGGGCGGTCGCATTGCCGAGCGTGGCGGCCTCCGTCAGCAGCTTCTTCATCCGGTCGTCCGGGGCGAAGGGCTGTCCCTTGACGATGCCGATGGCAGCTATGGCGCCGCGCACTTCCGGGCTGATCGCCTCGATCGGCTCCTCCTGAATGACCTCGTTGAGGTTCTCGAAATAGCTGAAATCGCTGGGGAAGACAGTGTTGAAGGCCTTGTTCGACATATTGACGAATTCGGTCTCTACCGGGTTCGCTGTGTCCTTCAGCGGATAGACGCGCAGGCGCGAGGTGATGTTCTCGACGGCGGGCTCAAGGCCGTCCTTGATCGAGCCGCGCAGGAACATGAAGTTCCTGTTGGTTGGCGGCTTGAGCAGAAAGTAGCCGTCGGGGATCTCGCCGGCATAGCCAGGGGGCAGCACCAGGTACTTGCCGCCCTTGCCCTCATCTGGCCCGGTAACGCCCATGTTGCCGACGAACCGCTGCCAGGCGTCGTCGAGAAATCCGAGCATGCCGGGTGGGATCTCGATGACGGTCGGGCCATCCTTGGCGAGGTCGGTGTAGGTGTAGGCGTAGAGCGTCGAGGTGTTGGCGGTGACGACGAGTGTCTGGGAATCCATCAGCTGCTCGAAAATGGCGATCCTGTTCGCCCCTTCGGCCCCGGCATCGGCCAGCCCCTTGCGCACGCTGTACATCGATACGGCACCGACATTGTCGAGAAACACCTCCATGCCGCGCATCCGGTCGAGGTTGTCGTAGACGGTGGCGACCGTGGCGTCGGTCGGGACGCCGTCGAAGAACTCCAGCGTGCCGATGGACGTCTCGACGGTGTCGGGGATCGAGATGGCCTCCAGGGTCTCGGAAGAGACCTCCCCGAATGCCGGTCCGACACCAAGGGTAAGCACGAGAACACTCGCGGCGGTGAGGCGTTTCATGGTTCATCGTTCCTAAGTGCATTCTTGGCAGCCGAGAGGCTACTTTGTCCCGGGTATCCGTTCTGCCCATTTCGCGCCAAATTTTCGTCCGGTGCTTGCGGAAGGTTGCGATAGGCACTGGGCGATTGGCCCGACCATCGGCCGAAGGCACGGGCGAAGCCACCCGAAGTGCTGTAGCCCATCCGGCCTGCAATTTCCTGGACGCTCAGTTCGGTCTTGCGCAGCAACGCGCCGGCGATCCCCAGCCGGGTCTCCTCGACGATTTTCCCGAATCGTGTCCCGGCAGCGCAAAGCCGACGCTGCAGTGTCCGGGGGCTGGTGACCAGTTGCGCAGCGGCTCGTTCAAGCGAGACCGAGCTGGACAGGGCCAACGTGGCGACGACCGTCCGCACCCGGGCGAGGGCAAGGCTGCGTTGGCTTGCGCGTCGGGGCATTCGTGCTAGCTCTCCGGAGGTGCGATAGAGCGATCAGATTGACCGGGAACTGTCACCGTGACCGACCATTGCGCGCCAGATTTCCGGCCGCAGGCTCCAAGGAGCTAAGAGTTGAGGCTTGCGATCGTCAGGGCCGCGCACCTGATCGACTATCTATCGGTCATGCGCGACATCGGCATGCCGGTGGACCGCGATTTGGCGCGCTCTCGGCTACCGCCTTCAGTAGAAGCGACCCCGGATCTCCACGTCAGCAGCTCCATGGCAATCGAATGGATCGCGACGTGCGGCAGCGATGTCGAGCCGATGGAGTTGGGGTTTCTGGCAGCCAGTCGAGCCTCGATGGAGTCGTTGAAGCCAGCACACCAGGCCATGATCATCGGGGCGCAGACCGGTTTCACCCGTCTGAAGGCTTTGCTTCACATAGCGCACCTCGAGGACAACAGCTTTCGTGCGGGCTTCCGGCTTGAAGCCGGCCAACTGCGGGTCTTCTGCGATACGGCTTTTCTCGGCCGCCACCCTTTCATCTGCTTTGCAGAATGGTTGAACCTGCAGGGTATTATTTCGGTTGTGCGCAGCGTCGTGGGACCCGCATGGTGCCCACGAGAGCTGTGCTTCGTGTCGCGCCATGCCCCGACCAAGCGCATTTACGAGGCATTTCCTGACGCCCGTATCCGCGTTGGACAACCAAACACCTCGATCCTGATCGACCACGACCATCTGGCTCAGTCTACACGGGGTGCCCCCGGATTGCCCGACGATCCTTCACGGCTGCCTGAAGGCTTCGCAGATGTCGACGACCCGGCTGGGCAATGGACGTTTGCCAGCCTTCTCAGATTGATTGTCCAGCCTTATCTGAACGGCGGCCATCCCGATATTGGGTTCGCCGCCGAAGTCGCTGGCATGAGCAAGCGGACCCTGCAACGCCGCTTGCGGCAAAGCGGCACTTCCTATTCCGAGATCCTGCGGGGGGCGCGTTTCGATCTCGCGCGCGCCATGCTCAACGAACATGGCGCCAAGATCACCGACGTGGCGATGACAACGGGCTATGAGAGTCCACAGCACTTCAGCCGCGCGTTTCGCCGCATGACCGGCGTCACGCCGTCGTCCTATCGACGCACCCATGCCAGTGGCAGCAGCCTCGAGGCGGGCGGGGCGACCGCCTAGTGCGTCCCAACTCAAACGGGCCCCGTCCCGCCGAGTTGGAGCGTTTTGGCGTCCCTCCGATGAGGTTTGTTATTGAACCACCTCGATCTCGGTGGGCTGCCAGCTCTTGTCGAAGAACGGCGGCATCGGGCTGTAGAGCCGCAGCAGGGCGGCCCAGCCCTTCGCGGGGTCGGTTTGGATCCAGTTGCCGCGGGCGACGTCGTCGGGCTGCTCGGGCCCGATCCATACGGTGGTCGAGCCGTCCTCGGCCGCCTCGGCCGCCGGCGAGGGATAGGCCTGACTGCCGGCGCGCGGATATTTCTGCGGCGTCTTCAGCATCGAGCGGGTCTGGTTGTCGTAGAGCGTGATCGACCAGAACGCCTCGGCCGGGATGCCCTTGGGCAGCGTCACCTTGTAGCTCTTCGCGCCGTCGAAATAGTCGCCGTTGCCGTCCTTGATGACGAACAGGTACTGCGACCCGACGCCGGTCAGCCGCATCGCCATCGCCGGGGTGATCCCGGTCGCATTGTAGAAGAACGACGTCCGGGCGTCGTTCTGCTTGTAGCCTGTCGGCGGATAGGGCTTGGCGCCGTCCGCGGTGATCTCCGGCAGCGGCGTCTCGAAGTCGTAGCCGCCCTGGAACAGCGGGTTCCACCATTGTGAGCCCTCGTACCAGAACCAGTCCGGATCGCGCGGCGAGAAGCCGAGCACGCGGCCGGTGGCGTTGGCGACCTTCACCGCATCTTCGAGGATGCCCTTCATCCGGTCGTCGGGCGCGAAGTCCTCCCCCTTCCTGATGCCGATGGCGGCGATCGGGCCCATCAGTTCGGGGTCGAGCACGGTCGCGGGCTGGCTCTGCACCAGCCGGTTCAGCATCTCGTAGTAGCTGTAGTCGTTCGGCGGAATGGTGTTCATCGAAAGGCCGGTGCCCTCGTGGTAGACCGGTGTCTCGGGCTCGGCGTTCCGGCCGAGCTTGATTCCGCCTTCGAGGTAGCGGGCGATGGACAGACCGACGCCGCCGGGCGCGTACGGATAGATCTTCAGGTGGTCCTTGACGACCTTGACCGTGGGCGCCGGGTCGTCGTTGGTCAGGAACGAACGGCCGAGCATGACGACGCGGTCGGTCTCGGCATGGGCGACGTAGAAGCCGTCCTCGGGCAGGTAGCCGTCATAGCCCGGCCCGACCAGCAGGTACTTGCCGCCTTCGCCGCGATCCGGACCCGGGCGGCCGAAGTCGATGACCCAGCGGAACCACATGTCGTCGAACGTGCCGAGCGCCTCGGGCGGTGTCTCCACCACCATCGGTCCGTCGGAGAGGTTGACGAAGCTGAGGTAGTAGACCGTATCGGCATTGGCCGTGAGGAACAGCGACTCCGAATCCATGAGCTCGGAGAACTACAGGACCTCGTGGTCCTTGATGCCTGCGGCCTCGAACCCTTCGAGCAGCGCCTGCATGCTGACGCCCTTGAAGGTGTCGGTGAAGGCACGGAAGGCGTAGGTGAAGTCGAGGTTGTCGTAGACCGCCTGAGTGGTGTCGGCGCTCGGCGTGCCGTCCTTGAAGGTCAGCGTGCCGATCCGGGTGTCGACGCTGTCCGGCGTCGAGATCGAGTTCGAGCGTCTCTTGAGAAACCTCGGCGGAGGCGGCGGCGCCGAGCAGCAGCGCAAGGGCAGTCCCGCAGATGAGTGTGCGAAGGATCATTTGAGACACTCCTCTCAGTTGACCAAGCTGATCTCGCCCGCCCGCCAGCTCTTGTCGAAGAAGGCCGGCAGCGGGCCGTAGAACCGCAGGATGGTGAACCAGCCCTTCTCCGGGTCGGTCTGGATCCAGTTGCCGTCGGCCACGCCCTCGGGCTTCTCAGGGGCGAACCAGACCGTGGTCGAGCCGTCGTCTGCCGTCTCTGCGGCTGGCGTCGGGTAGCTCTGGCTGCCGGCGCGCGGGTATTTCTGCGGGGTCTGCAGCATCGAGCGGGTCTGGTTGTCGTAGACCGTGAACGACCAGAAGGCCTTGGCCGGGATGTCCTTGGGCAGTGTCACCTTGTAGGTTTTCGCCCCATCGAACGGCGCCCCGGTGGAATCGAGGAAGCCCATGAGGTACTGCGAGCCGACCTCCGGGATGCGCATGATCATCGCCGGGCTGTCGAGCGTGTAGGCGTAGTAGAAGGCCGTGCGCGAATCGAGCGTGCGCGCCCCGGTTGGCGGGAACGGCTTGAACATGCCGTCCTCGAACAGCGGCGGTGGCGTCTCGAACAAGGCGCCACCCTGCCACAGCATGCTGAACCAGTAGGAGTCGGGATAGTACGCCCAGTCAGGATGCGCATCGGCGAACTGCCATTGCAGGGCCCGCCCGAAGCCCTGCCCGACCATGGCGGCATCGGTGAGGATCTTCTTCATCCGCTCGTCTGGGTTGAACTCTTGCCCGTGGACGATGCCGATCGCGGCCAGCTGACCGGCGAGCTCCACGTCGTAGCTCGCCGCCGGCTCGTTCTGGACGTTCTCGTTGATCAGCTCGAAGAAGCCGTAATCGCTCGGCGGGATGGTGTTGAAGGCCATGCCGCTGGCATTGATGAACTTGGTCTCGGGGATCTCGGGCTCGCCGGCCAGCCGCACCCCGCCCTCGAGCGCCTCGGCGATCGGCGTGCCGAAGGCGCCGGGCTTGTAGGGATAGAACTTCAGGTTCTGCTTGATGTTATCGACCGCGGGCTTGGGATCGTCGCCGTCCGCGATGAACGCGCGAAGCGCGTAGAGAACCGTGTTGGTCCGCGCATGCGCAACGAAGTAGCCGCCTTGCGGCAACGGACCGTCATAGTCGGGACCGACAATCAGATACTTGCCGCCGAGCCCTCGGTCCGGACCAGGCGCGCCCGACGTCGATGATCCACTGGAACCACATGTCGTTGATGGCGCCGAGCCCGCCCGACGGCTGGTCGATCACGATGGGCCCGTCCGTCAGATCGAGATAGGCCAGGTAATAGACGGTGTCGGCGTTCGCGGTCAGGAACAGCGAGCTCGAATCCATCAGCTCCTCGAAGATGACGACGTCGCCGCTCGCTGCACCGACGCTCTGGAAGCCCTTGACCAGGCCCAACGCCGAAGCGCCGCGGAAGCTGTTGTTGTAGACGTTGAGGGCGCGCGTGAAGTCGATCGTGTCGTAGATCGTCGATGCCGTGGCGTCGCTCGGCACGCCGTGCTCGAACTCCAGCGTGCCGATCCGTGTCTCGACCGAGTCGGGCGCGCCGAGCGATTGCAGCGTCTCGGCCGAAACATCGGCGTGAGCAGTCGGCGAAAATGCCAAGCCGAGCACCAGCCCGATGGCGAAAGTGGGTCGCATCATGCTCAAGAGCTCCTTTTCTGGCGGCCTGATCGGCGCCACAACCTCAAATGAACGGCCGCGCGAGCGGATAGCAACAACGCGCCGCCGCAGTCTCGACCCCTGCCCATGCATCAGGGCGCGGGGACGACGGTGTAGTGCAGGCCGTTAGCGCCATAGGCCGCCGTCATCCAGGTGCTGCCACACTGGAAATAGTTGGTGGAGCCGACCGCCTTGTAGGCGCAGTTCGCCGGCAGCGTGGTGTGAACGGTGCCGATCGGCTCACTGCCCGTGCTGCCGCTGCTCGCCACGGTCGTCGTCGTCGTTTGCGTGGCGGCGGCACCATTCGTGGTTTCGCTGACCGTCGTCGTGTCGGTCGTTGTCGCGCTCGGAGCGGCCGATCGGGCCGCCGCCGAGGCCGCCACGGCGGCACCGGTCGCCAGCCCGACGGCGCCCGCCGCGGCGACGGCGCCACCGCTCCAGCCGCCGCAATCGTGGCAATCATTGCCGTGGTAATCGACCGTCACCGGCGGATGGTAGCCGGCGTAATAGGTGCCGTGATAGTTGTCGGACTGGATCTCAGTCGGCTGGCCGACACCGCCCTCGGCTTTCGAGCCGTCCGGCGCCTTCGCCTGCCAGCTGCCGTCACCGCCCGAGGCGGACCCGCCATAGGCGCCGTGGGCTTTCCAGGAACCGTCGCCACCGGACGCCGAGCCGCCGCGCGCGCCGTCGGCCGACCACGAGCCGTCACCGCCCGAGGCTTGGCCGCCCCAGGCACCGTGGGCATGCCAGGAGCCGTCACCGCCGGACGCCGTGCTGCCCCTGAAGCCGGAGCCGCTCCAGGAGCCGTCCCCGCCCGAAGCACTCCCACCGCGGTAGCCGTGGGCGCTCCACGAGCCGGCATCGCCGGACGAGGTGCCGAATCGACCGGCATGCATCCAGGCATCAGCATCGTGGGGAAAGACCAGGGCAGAGCTGCTGACAAGCGCCAGGACCAGCATTCGCATCGCACGTTTTCCTCTCATGGCGCACCTGGCGGAGCGAAGGGGATACGCTCGGCCTCGGCTGCCTGAGCCGAGACGAAGGCGTCCGGCTCGACCGATGGATTGAGCTCCCAGCCGGAGAGCTCGACGGTGTGCCGAAAGGTGCCGAGCTCGTCGAAGAATGAGGCGACGATCCGGTAGGGCAGGTGGTCCTCGGCCCCGATCCACCACTGCGTCTGCGCGGTGTCGTCGGCGAGCGCCACCATGTCGGTCGTCGTGCCGCCGACCACCTGCGATTGGCCGATATACAGAGCGAGGCGCACATCTGGGGCCAGATCGCCGATCGGATCGGCAACGATGACGTCGGTGAACGGAAAGTACGTCGCCGACAGGCCGTAGAGCTCCTGCAGCATGGCGTCGATGGTCGGCGGTGCCTCGGCCACGGCAACCAGCCTCGTTTCCGGCGCGAAAGCCATCATCGTCGACCCGTCGTAGTAGAACTCCACCGGCGGCCCGTCGGCCGGCGTGAGCACCCGGAGCTTGTCCGGCCGCTGCAGCGTCACCTCAGAGAGCGTCATATAGGTCAACGGCAGGCCGGTCCGCGCCAGGCTCTCATAGGAGGCCACGGCCGTGAAGCGCAGGGTATCGGCTGCAGCCAATGTGGTGCTCATCGCTTCCAGCACCTCGACGGCCCTCGCGTCGAGCTGTGCCGGATCGGGCAGGGCGAAGCGCGGCTGCGGTGCTTCCTGCGCCGCAGCCGGCATCGCCAGGCAGAACGCGAGCAGCGGCGCCGCGGCCACGCGCCGCCAGCACGGCGTCTTTCGCCGGACTTGCGCGTCGGGCCCATTCATGTCGATCTCCCCCTGTGCATGTGCCCGCATCCTCGCGCTAGCTCGGTTCCTTCTCGGCCGTTATCGCGCCCAGGAGGGTGTCGAAGCAGGGCGCCGACAACTCGGTGATGTGCGCCTTCATGCAGGCCTTGATGCGGCCCTCGCCGGGCGGCACGCCGGCGCACAGCCGATCGATGTCGGCGGCGCAGGCGCGCGCGATGGTCATGGCATCTTGCGCCGAACTCGTCGTGGCGCCGAGGACAATGGCGCCGCTCAGCGCCAATCCAATCATCTTGAGCATTGCTTGTGGCTCCTTCTCTCTTCGGTTTGGGGTTGGTTACCTGTGATCTGTGGAAGCGATCCGGCTCCGGCCTGGCTCTTCTGCCTTCCTGCCCCGTCCTGCCCTGAGCCGAGAAACATTCTAATCGTCATTTCGGAAACAGGAACTGGACCTGCAGCCTGAGCGTCCAGTCAGCTGTCGCGTCGTCATCCGGCTTGACCACGTTGTAGAAGGCCTGCGCCTGCAGGTTGACCGGCAGCTTGCCGATGCGGATCAGCCGGCCACCGCCGCCGCCCACGGGCACCGTGAAGGTGTTGTCGTTGCCGTCCGCCTTCCAATCGGCGGTCATGATCGGTGCGGAGGAGACATACCAGCCGTGATCGAAATTGCAGTTGATGAACGGCTGCACCAGGGTCTGGCTGATGTCGTCGCGGTCACTCTTGCCGGCGAACGACCAGAGCTGGGTCGCCAAGGCACCAAACACCCACTTGCCCGGCATGCTCAGCACCACGGCGGCCGGCCCGGCGCTCCATTTCTGGGTGCCGAGCTTGCGGCCGTCGGTGGCCGTCGGCGGCTGCAGCACGCCGCCGACGCCCCAGATCAGCTCCTTCGAGCCTGCCGGCGACAGGTAGGTCTGGATCTGGAGATCAGCCAGGCCCCAGGTCTCACCACCCTCGATCAGGTCAGGCTGACGGATGATCGGAAGGATCGGCCGGGTGATCATGTTGAACCCTGTATCGCCCAAGGTGATCGGCACCACCGGCTGCACATTGGTGATGATCTGGGTGCTGCTCGACTTCGGTGCCTCCTTGGCGCCGTAGCCGAAATTGAAGTTGGTCTGGATCGGCACGCTGATCAGGTCGGCAACCGGATTTTGTGTTTTCTTCTGCAGATCCAGCGTGCTCGGCGGGCTGGCCGGGGGCGTCGCAGGGTCCTGAGCGCGCGCCGGCGCCGCCGGCAGCAAGGCTACACCGACGACGCACGCGGCACTGACGATCCAGCCGAGCGGCGACCGCCCGCCCGAGGGCCCCGGGCTCATCCCTGCAGCAGCGCATCCAGCCATCGATCTTTTCCTCGTATCGGCTTGCCGGCGGGAACAACTGCGTTGATCGACTGGGCGCAGCCGTGACCGCTCCCATCGCCCGCTACGGCTTTCCACGAACCTCTGGCAAGGAACGCCATCTCCCTTGCGACACTCGGCTCGGTGCCGCGCTGCCGGCCCTTCTCGACCGCGCGGCTGGTTTCGATGGTCAGGAGTGCGAGCTTGGCGGTTCCGCGACGTCGGCATCGGTGCATCATCGTCGTTCAACGCTGCAATCTCGAACGAGCCACCTGCGCCGCACGCTGCCCCAGCGAATTGTAGACCGGCGGGTTCTTGAGCAATGTCGGGACCACCATGGCCCCGAAGCTGGCGGCGACCATCGGCAACAACAGGGTCGAACTGCCGGTCATCTCGGTCACCAGCGCTATGCCCGTCACCGGCGAGCGCACGACGCCCGCGAAGAAGGCCGCCATGCCGACCACGGCGAGGGCCTCGGGGTCGATCTCGAGATCCGGGAACAGGTAGCGGCAGACGAGCCCAAGGAACAAGCCGGCCTGGGCGCCGAGGACGAGAACCGGCGCCAGGAGCCCGCCGGGCGTCCCTGCGGCATAGGAGGCGGCTCCGAGCACCAGGCGCAACAGAAACAGCAAGGGGAGCATTGCCATGACCTCGGCGCCATAGAGGGCCCGCTGGGTCAGCGGGTCGCCGCCGCCCACGAGGTCGGGTGCGAACCATGCGAGCGCACCGACAAGCGCGCCGATGACCAATGCCCGGGGCTCCGGCGCCCAGCCGAGGCGATCGACGGCGGCGACCGTCGCCACCATGCTACGGTTGTAGAGGACGGCCAACGCCCCGGTGAACAGGCCGAGGAGGATGTAGATCGGCTTGATCGACAGGCCGCCGGCGGTCACGTCGGGCAGTTCGAACGCGTTGGTGTCCCCGAGCAGCAGCCGCGCCACGCTGATGGCGCTGGCGAGGCGCCCAGGGCGACCAAGGCGATCCGGGGCTCGAACCGCCCGACCAACTCCTCGAGCACGAAGATCGCGCCGGCCAGCGGCGCGTTGAACGCGGTCGCCAGCCCGGCGCCGCCGCCGCCGGCGATCAGCACGCGGCAGTCTGCCTGGCTGCGCCGAAAGGTCTGGCCGATCCAGTGCGCCAGGCTTACCGCCATCTGGACGCTCGGGCCTTCGCGGCCGAGCGCCAGGCCGGACCCTATCGCAAGCAGGCCGCCGACGAACTTGACCGGAACGAGCAGCAGCGGTGCCGGCTGCATTTCGCCCTTCAGCACACCCTCGACATGCGGGATGCCGCTGCCCGCCGCGGTCGGCACGAGCCGATGCACCAGCCACGCCGCGGTGCACGTCGCCGCTGCGCAGCCCGCGACGATGACCGCAAAGCCCAGCACCGAATGCCCGTGGGCCCAGGCGATCAGAGCGTTCCGTTCCGTGTTTGCCCATTCCAGCGACAGCCGGAACAGGCCGCCGACCAGTCCCGCAGCAAGGCCGACGAGACTTGCCAGCACCGCCAGCACCAGAAGGTTGCCCTCGTCGGTATCGCTTCCCGCCACCGTCATCCGTATGCCACACTCACCACCGGACCCCGCGCCGGGCCGTGCCAGGGTCGCGCTGCGATGCGCTGGCCGCAACGCTTTCCTTGCTGTGCTGCTGCCGCTTGACGTCGCACTCCGCCCCGCGAATGGCGAAGGGGCCAAGAGCGGCGGGCGGTGCCGCCCGTGTCATCGGGACGGCCGAGAGCTTGGCCATCGATGTGGCTCTGGAGGGTGCTTTCGGCCCGCCTCGGGCTCGCTCATGGCTCTCTGTCTCCGGCTGTCTCAGCCAACGCTATCGGCGCGCCTCGCGGCGCCAGGGACGAAGCGCCAAGCGTCGATACCCAAGTGGCGTCAGGCTCTTATATGCTCGACGGGGAAAGGACTTCACTTTGCGCGCCAAAATATGGAACCGCGCCCGCGAGCTTCCACAGCGCAGCGTCTGCCAGAACCCGGCGGCGCGCTCGCGCCCTTCGCCGACGAAACGGGCTTGCGACCCCGATGGTGCTCAGCCGTCCGTTCCCGGAAAGGGAAGGCCTGAGCAGGCAGACAAGCGGCACAGATGATGAACGGGGCCCGCTGCCGTCGGTCGGATCGAGCGCCCGTCAGCGGTCCTCGTCGCTGGTCGCGGGCTCGCTGGACGGGCTCCTGTCGAGCGAGTAGCCCTCGGCGCGGACGGTGCGCAGGAGGTCGCTGGTGTCGCCGACATTGATGGCGCGGCGCAGTCGGCGGATCGTGGCGTCCACGGTCCTGAGCTCGATGTCGAGATCGGTGCCCCAGACCCGGTCGAGCAGCTGGCTGCGGCTGAAGACCCGGCCCGGATTCTCGAGGAAGTGGCGGAGCAGCCGGAACTCGGTGGGCGAGAGATGGACCTCGTTCTCGCCGCGAAAGACGCGGTGTGCGGCCAGATCCATCCGCAGATCGTGGAATTCGAGCACGTCCTCGGCGAAGGCCGGCCGGACCCGGCGGAGCACGGCGCGGATGCGGGCGACCAGCTCGGCCGGCGAGAAAGGCTTGGTGATGAAGTCGTCCGCCCCGGTATCCAGCCCCCGCAGCCGATCCGGCTCCTCGCCACGCGCGGTCAGCATGATGATCGGCACATGGGCGGTCGCCTGCCGTCGCCGGAGCCGGCGGCAGAGCTCGAGCCCGGAAAGCTGCGGCAGCATCCAGTCGAGGATCACGAGGTCGGGGATGCGCTCGTCGAGCATGACGATCGCCTCCTCACCGTCATAGGCGGCGGCGACCTCGAACCCGGCGGCGCCGAGATTGTAGGACAAGAGCTTCTGGATCGGTGGCTCGTCCTCGACCACCAGGATCAACGGCCTCACGGCTCTTCCTTGTCCGCCGCTCGGCGCAGCCGATTGATCTGCACGCCATGCACCATGTAGTGGACCTTCTCGGCGATGTTGGTGGCATGGTCACCGATCCGCTCGATGTTCTTGGCGACGAACAGAAGATCGATGGCCGTCGAGGTGGTCCGCGGGTCCTCGAGGATGAAGGTCACGAGCTCGCGGAACAGGCTGTCATACTGGTCGTCGACCTGGACATCGCGGTGCCAGACCTCCATCGCCTTGTCGGCGTCGCGAGCGATGAAGCAATCGAGCACGTCCTTCAGCATTCCCTGCGCGGTCGCCGCCATGCGCGGGATGTTCGCGAACGGCTTGAGCGGTGGCGCGATGTTCAGCCGGCGTGCCCGCTTGGCGATGCTCTTGGCGTAGTCGCTGCACCGCTCGAGATCGTTCGACAGCTTCAGCGACATGGCGATGACGCGAAGATCGACCGCCATGGGCTGTCGGGTGGCAAGCATGCGGATCGCATGCTGGTCGATCTCCTCCTCGAGCCGGTCGACGACGCGGTCGGCCTCGATCACCTGCTCGGCCAGCTCGTCATCCCGCTCGACCAGAGCGCGCAGCGCCAGCGCGATCTGCTGCTCGGCATGGGCGCCCATCCGCACGATCTGGCCGGTGAGCTCGGCCAGCTCCTCGTCGAAGGAGCGCACCGTGTGCTTGCGCTGCATGGCATCGGTGGGATTGTCCATGATCTTCGCTTCCCTCAGCCGAACCGGCCGGTGATGTAGTCCTGGGTCATCTGGTGCCCGGGTGCCGTGAAGATCTGCCCCGTGGGGCTGAACTCGATCAGCTTGCCGAGATGAAAGAAGGCGGTATTCTGCGAGACCCGCGCCGCCTGCTGCATGTTGTGGGTGACGATGACGATGGTGAAGCGCTGGCGCAGCTCCTCGATCAGCTCCTCGACCACTGCCGTCGCGATCGGGTCGAGCGCCGAACAGGGCTCGTCCATCAAGATCACCTCCGGGCTGACCGCGATGGCCCGCGCGATGCAGAGGCGTTGCTGCTGCCCGCCGGAAAGACTGATCCCCGGCTGATCCAGCCGATCGGCGACCTCCTTCCACAAGCCTGCACCCTTGAGGCTGGCCTCGACGATCTCGTCGAGCTGCGCCTTGTTAGTGGCGAGGCCGTGAATGCGCGGCGCGTAGGCGATGTTGTCGTAGATCGACTTGGGGAACGGGTTGGGCTTTTGGAACACCATGCCGACCCGGGCGCGAAGCTGCACCGGGTCGATCGACTTCTCGTAGATGTCCTGACCGTCGAGCCGGATGTCGCCTTCGATCCGGCAGATCGGGATGGTGTCGTTCATCCGGTTGATGCAGCGCAGGAAGGTCGACTTGCCGCAGCCCGATGGGCCGATGAAGGCGGTGACCTCGTTGGCGGCGATGTCGATATTGACGTCGAACAGCGCCTGCTTCGGGCCGTACCAGAGATTGACGTTGCGCGTCGTCACCTTGGGCGCTGGCTCGGTCGCCGCCTCGGCGGCGCGAGCGGCCGTGGCCGCTGTGGTGCTGCGGGCGTGGGCAGTTACCATTTGATCTGGAACCTCTGTCGGAGAAACACGGCGGTCGCGTTCATGATCACGAGAAAGCCCAGCAGCACGACGATCGCAGCACTGGTGCGGGCGACGAAGCCGCGCTCGGGGCTGTCGAACCAGATGAAGATCTGCGTTGGCAGGGCGGTCGATGGCGAGAGCATGCTCTCAGGCGCCGCGGTGATGAAGGCGTTCATGCCGATCAGGAGCAACGGCGCGGTCTCGCCCAGCGCCTGCGCCAAGCCGATGATGGTCCCGGTGAGAATGCCCGGCATGGCCAGGGGCAGCACATGGTGGGTCACCGTCTGCAGGCGCGATGCGCCGACGCCGAGCGCCGCCTCGCGGATCGAAGGCGGCACCTGTTTCAGGGCCGCGCGGGTGGCGATGATGATTGTCGGCAGCGTCATCAGCGACAAGACCATGCCGCCGACCAGGGGCGCCGAGCGCGGCAGGCCGAAGACCTGGAGGAAGACGGCGAGGCCAAGCAGGCCGAAGACGATCGACGGCACGGCCGCCAGGTTGTTGATGTTGACCTCGATGAAGTCGGTGAACCGGTTCTTGGGCGCGAACTCCTCGAGGTAGATCGCAGCCGCGATGCCGGTGGGAAAGCTGATCAGAAAGCAGACGACGAGCAGGTAGAACGAGCCCCAGAGCGCGCCCTTCAGGCCGGCGAGTTCGGGAAAGCGGCTGTCGGCCGACGTGAACAATGTCCAGTTGAAGGTCGACTTGAGCCGGCCTTCGGCCACCAACTCGTCATAGATGGCGATCTGCTGGTCGTTCACGGTGCGGCGCGTTTCCGGCAGGTCGCGGTCGATGACGCCCTTGTGCATCTGGTCGATCGGGTCGGCGGCCGGCAGCCAGATGGAGAAGGTCTGGCCGATCAGCCCAGGATCGGCGACCACGCGATCGCGAACGAAGAACTGCCCGCCATTGCTGATCATCGACTTCATCAGCCGCCGCTCGGCCGGAGCGTCGACGTCGGGGAACAGCGCATACAGCGCCTGATCGACGAACGTGCCGTAGCGGGCGCGGAACGGGTCCTCCGGATTGACCGCATCCGCCGGGACGGCGACGTCGAGGCGGATCGAGGTCTGCGTCCAGGCGGTCCACGAGGCGGCGACGATCGAGCCCAGGAGGATCAGCAACAGGCCCATCGCGATGCAGACGGCGCCGATGCCCATGGCCCAGAGCCGTGTGTCGGCGGCCTTGCGGCTGCGCAGCCGGGCCTGCGCTTCCTCGGTGTTGGCCCAGCCGGTCTTCGGCAGCGGCAGCCCCGCCACGTTCTCGCCGTCAGTCATATTGCTCTCGATATTTCTTCACGATCCTCAGCGCCAGCACGTTGAGCAGCAGGGTCGCGGTGAAGAGGACGAGGCCGAGGCCGAAGGCGGCCAGCGTCTTCGGGCTGTCGAACTCGGTGTCGCCGGTGAGCAGCGCCACGATCTGGACAGTCGTGGTCGTGACACCCTCGAGCGGGTTCAAGGTCAGGTTGGCGGTCAGGCCCGCGGCCATCACCACGATCATCGTCTCGCCGATCGCCCGGCTCATGGCGAGCAGCACGCCACCCATGATGCCGGGCAGCGCCGCGGGCAGCAGCACCTGGCGGATGGTCTCGGACTTGGTGGCACCGAGCGCGGCCGAGCCGTCGCGCAGCGATTGCGGCACCGCGTTCAGGGCATCGTCGGCGAAGGACGAGATGAAAGGGATCAGCATGATGCCCATCACGCCGCCGGCCACGATGGCGGCCGTCGGCGACATGTCGATGCCGAACCAGGCCGCGATGCCGCGCAGGAACGGCGAGACGGTGATCACCGCGAAGAAGCCGTAGACGATGGTCGGGATGCCGGCCAGCACCTCGAGGATCGGCTTGATCGTCGCGCGTGCGGTCGGCGAGGCGTATTCCGCCGTGTAGATGGCGGCCATCAAGCCGACCGGCACCGCAACCAGCATCGCGCAGATGCTGACCACGATGGTGCCCCAGAAGATGGGCACGGCGCCAAAGGCGCCCGAGCCGCCGATCTGGTCGGCGCGGATGGCGATTTGCGGGTCCCACTTGGTGCCGAAGAGGAACTCGGCAACCGGCACCCGGGCGAAGAAGCGCAGGCTCTCGAAGATCAGCGAGACGAGGATGCCGAGCGTGGTCAGGATGGCGACCAGCGAGCAGAAGACCATGAGGCCGAAGATGATCGCTTCGACCCGGTGCCGCGCGCGAAACTTGGGCGCGATCTGGCCGCGCGCCCAGGTGAGGCCGGCGACGGCCAGCGCCATGACGAGCGCGAAGACAGCGCCACGCACGATCAAGCGGTAAGTGCCGAGCGTTTCGGCCGCGGCCAGGATCTCGGGTGAGGGCGTGCCGAAGGTCGTGCCCTGCGCGGCGTTCTTGATGCTCGAGAGGAGCAGGTTGCGCTCGGCGGCAGTGATGTCGGTGGTCATCTCCGCCGGCAGGCTGGACAGCAGCAGCGAGTCGATGATCGAGCCCTGGAACAGCAAGCCGGCCAGGAACAGCACGAAGGCCGGCAAGCCAGCGAGCAGCGCCACGTAGTAGCCATAGTACTGCGGCAGCGTCGCGAGCCCGCCGCCGGCGACCGAGGCGTCGCGGAGCGCGAAGGCCCGCTGCCTGCCGAGCCAGTAGCCGGTTGCGGCCAGCACGAGCAGCAACGGGATGATCAGCGACTGAGACATGCACCGGCTCTTTGCTTGGCGGGGCCCATCACCCGGGCACCGCGATGGCACCAACAACGGGTGCCGATCGAGACCAGCGAGTGTGGTGACCGGTCGCCCGGATCACCGCACCCACGAGGTCCGATCAGTGTTCGGTCGGCTGAGCGGCAGGGCTCAGCTGGCCGGCGCTTCCATCGACGTGCCGTTCAAGGCAGCGTCCTGAACAGCCTTGCGGCGCTCGTCACCGAGCGGCACCAAGCCACGCTCCTGGAGGTAGCCACCCGGACCCATGGCCTCCTCGCTGACATACTCGGCGACGAACTCGTCGAGGTTCGGGACGGCGCCGCGATGCGCGTTCTTCACGTAGAAGAAGAGCGGCCGCGAGATCCCGTAGTCGCCGGTCTCGATGGTCTCGGCGGACGGTGTCACGCCCTCGATGGCGGCACCGGTGAGGCGGTCCTGGTTCTCGTAAAGGAACGAGTAGCCGAAGATGCCATACGCGGTCGCGTCGGTCACCAGGCGCTGGATGATGAGGTTGTCGTTCTCGCCGGCCTCGACGAACACGCCGTCGGTGCGCATGCGCTGGCAAACCTCGTCGTGCCGGTCGTCGTCGAGCGCGGTGACCGCCTCGAACGCGCCGCAACCCTCTTCCATGACCAGCTCGACCCAGGCGTCGCGGGTTCCCGAGGTCGGGGGCGGGCCGTAGACCAGGATCGCCTGGTCGGGCAGCGATGCGTCAATCTCGCTCCAGTTGGTGTAGGGGTTGGCGACGATCTCGCCATCCACCGGCACCTCGGCGGCCAGCGCCAGGTAGAGCTGGGCCTTGGACACGTCGAGCGACGGCGCCTCATTGGAGTGCGCGAGCGACAGGCCATCGTAGCCGATCAGCACCTCGGTAACGTCGGTGACGCCGTTCTGCTCGCAGAGCTCGTACTCCGACGTCTTCATGGCGCGCGAAGCGCCGGTGATGTCGGGGTAGCTCTCGCCGACGCCGCCGCAGAAGATCTGCATGCCGCCGCCGGTGCCTGTCGATTCGACCACCGGCGCCGGGGCACCCGTCATCGACGAGAACTGCTCGGCGACGGCCTGGGTGTAGGGGAACACCGTCGACGACCCGACGATGCTAATCTGGTCACGCGCCTGAGCGGCGCCCGCCACCGCGACCAGCGAAACCGCCGAGGCGGTGAGAAGAAGATGCTTCATGGAATCCTCCAAAGTCGACACACCAATGATGCGCAAGCCCTGTGTGCCGCTCGTGTGTTCGGCTTTTATGAGGGAATTATGACAGCTTGATGACGGTCTGTTTTGCGCGCGACGCGGCGAGCGGTCAGCCGGCGGTGCGTGCCGGGAAGTAGACCTTGAAGGTGCTGCCCTGGCCGAGCTCGCTCTCGATCTGCAACTCGCCCCGATGCCGGCGGGTGATGTGCTTGACGATCGCGAGCCCGAGCCCGGTGCCGCCGGCATTGCGCGAGCGCGCCTTGTCCACCCTGTAGAAGCGCTCGGTGAGCCGCGGGATGTGCTCGGCGGCGATGCCCGGACCCTGATCGGTGACGCTGACCGCGACCGCCCGCCTTCCGGCGAGCGCCCCGGCCCGGACCGGTGCCGGGTCGAGGACGGCTGTCTCGACGACCACCGTCTTGTCGCGCCCGCCATACTTGACGGCATTGTCGACGAGGTTGGTGAAAAGCTGATGCAGCTGGTCCGGCGTGCCCTGGATCGGCGGCAGCCGCCGCTCGCCGCGCCGCTCGAGCGTCACCTGGTGGCCGGCAGCGAAGGGCTGCGCGCTGTCCATCACGCCGGCGATGATGTCGTCGAGATCGCAGGTCTCAACCGGCGGCTGGTCGGCGGCGAGCTCGATCCGGGACAGCGAGAGCAGGTCGTCGACGAGCCGGCCCATCCGCGCCGTCTCCTGACGCATGATCTCGAGAAACGTCTCACGCGCCTCCGCGTCGTCCTTGGCCGGCCCCTGCAGGGTCTCGACGATGCCGACCAGCGCTGCCAGCGGGTTCCTGATCTCGTGGCTGGCATTGGCGACGAAATCCGAGCGCATGCGCTCGATCATCAGCTGCTCGGTCTCCTCGCGCAGCGCCAGGAGCGCGCCGCTCTGGCGGTCGGACAGGTCGACCCGCTCGACATGCGCCGCGAACTGCTTGCGCTGGTCGGCCGAGGGGCGAAAGGTGAGGTCGCTCGTGGCCTTGCCTTCCAGCGCCGAGCCCAGCGCGGCCAGCAGCCCCGGGTCGCGCAGCACGAGGCCGATCGCGATCGGCACCGTCTCGATCTTGAAGCTCTGCCGAGCAGCCGTGTTCGCCTGCACCACGATGAGCTGGCTGTCGACCAGCAGGATCGGGTCGGGCAGCGCCTCCACCAGCTGGCCGATCAGGCGCTGGTGGAGCGCGTTCTCGCGCTCGGTGCGGCGCAGGCGGCGGACCAGGCCGGCCACCGGGCGGATGATGCCGTCCGCCTCCGGCGTACGCGGCGCCGCCTGGCCGAGCCCGTCATCGGCACCGGGCCCGACGAGTCCGGCGAGCCAGAGCTCGATGCGCTGGCGCTCGACCGTGGTGGCAGCCGCGACCGCGAGCGCCACGCCGACCGCCGCGAGCAGGGCGAGCGCACCGCGCAGCAGCCATGGACCTGGTGCCAGGGCCAAGACCAGAAGCGCCGTCAGCGCCGGCAGCAGGGGCGGCAACGCGGCGCGCAGGAGCTTTCCGCCGTCGCCGCCTCGGCGGAGCCGCGCAAAGAGGGTCGCCAGGGCAGGGCCGGCGTGCGCCACGTCACGGCCCGTCTCGGGTGGCATGGCTGGCCGCTCGGTTGGCTGGCGAGGCACGCTCAGCGCGCGAGCGCCGCAAGGTCGCGAAACAGCTCGAGCGCTTCCGGGTTGGCCAGGGCCTCGGTGTTGTTGACAGCCCGGCCGTGAACGACGTCGCGGACGGCGAGCTCGGTGATCTTTCCGGACCGCGTGCGCGGGATGTCGGTCACGGCCACGATCCGTGCCGGCACATGGCGCGGCGTGCAGTTCTCCCTGATCTGCCGCTTGATCCGGTCCTCCAGCGCCTGGTCGAGCACCGCGCCCTCCTTGAGCCGCACGAAGAGCACGACCCGGACATCGTCTTGCCACTCCTGGCCGATGCAGATGCTCTCCAGCACCTCGGGGATCTGCTCGACCTGGCGATAGATCTCGGCCGTGCCGATCCGCACGCCGCCGGGGTTGAGCACGGCATCGGAGCGGCCGTGGATGATGATGCCGTCATGCGGGGTCAGCTCGGCATAGTCGCCATGGCACCAGATGCCGGGAAACCGCTCGAAATAGCTCTTTTGGTAGCGCTCGCCCGCCGGGTCGTTCCAGAAGCTGACCGGCATCGACGGGAACGGCTTGGTGCAGACCAGTTCGCCCTTCTCGCCGCGCACCGGCTCACCCGCTTGGTTGCGGATCTCCACCGCCATGCCGAGGCCGCGCATCTGGATTTCGCCCGGATAGACCGGACCCGCCGGATTGCCCAGGACGAAGCAGGAGACGATGTCGGTGCCGCCGGAGATCGAGGCCAGCTGCAGATCGCTCTTGATGCTTCGGTAGACCCAGTCGAAGCTCTCGGTGACCAGCGGCGAGCCGGTGGAGAGGATGGCGCGAAGCTTCACGAGGTCGTGGGTTTGCATCGGCTCGCGCCCTGCCTTCTTGAGCGCATCGAGATACTTGGCCGTGGTGCCGAAGACGTCGATACCCTCCTCGGCGGCGATGTCGAGGAGGACGTCCGGCGAGGGGTGGAAGGGTGAGCCGTCGAACAGCACCAGCGTCGCCCCGCTGGCGAGTCCGCTGACCAGCCAGTTCCACATCATCCAGCCGCAGGTGGTGAAGTAGAACAGGCGCTCGCCCGGGCGGACATCGGTGTGCAGCCGGTGCTCCTTGAGATGCTGCAAGAGCGTGCCGCCGGCGCCGTGCACGATGGCCTTGGGCTGGCCGGTGGTGCCCGACGAGTAGAGCACGTAGAGCGGATGGTCGAAGGGCAGGTGGGTGAACGCCAGCGGTGGTGCCGGCTGGGTCAGGTAATCGGTAAAGGAGACGGCCTTGGGGATGCCGGCGAGGTCGGGTGCCGTGTCGAGGAAGGCATGGACGACGGTGCGGCGGAGCGAGGGCAGGCTTGCTGCGATCTCAGCCACCTTGGGGCGGATGTCGAGCCGCTTGCCGGCATAGTGGTAGCCGTCGACGGTGAGCAGCACCTTGGGCTCGATCTGGCCGAACCGGTCGAGCACGCCGGCGATGCCGAAATCGGGCGAGCAGGACGACCAGACGGCGCCCAGGCTGGCTGCCGCCAGCATGGCGATGATGGCCTCGGGCGCGTTCGGCAGGTAGCCTGCGACCCGATCGCCGGCGCTGACGCCGTCCGCGCGCAGGCTCGCGGCCAGGCTTGCCACCGCCGTCTCGAGCTCGCCCCAGCTCAGCTCCCGGCGCGTACCGTCCTCGCCGCGAAAGATGATCGCCGGGCCGGGGCCCGGCCGGCGCAGCAGGTTCTCGGCGAAATTGAGGGCGACGTCGGGGAACCAGCGGGCACCCGGCATGCGGTGGCCGTCGACGAGGACCGGGCCGGGGTTCCCCGCGGCATGGCTGCCGATCACCTCATCTTTGAGCAAATCGCCCCAGAATGTCTCTGCGTTGTCGATCGACCACCGCCAGAGATCCTGCACGGCGGCAGGACCTTCGAAGCCGTGCTGGCGCGCGAGACCGGCGATCTGCGTCGCCTGGGCGCGATCGGGGGTGGGAACTCCAGAGTGGCTGAACCATGGTCGACCTCCTGTCCGAGCAGCGGCAGCGACACCGCGGACGGGCTCGGTCATGGTCGATTCGCTGATTTTCCCCGCGCGCGCAATACCGCCTTGCGGCGAGGCCGCGTTCCGGCGTCGGCAACCAAACCGCGTCTGGCTGCGTAGAACCTGCATGCGACACATCGTTCTTTTCATGGGTCTGCTCATGCTCGCGGGCTGCACCGTCTTCGGCATCCGCACCTCGGCGGAGCCGCCCTTCACCGTCGTCGACCGACCGGCCGACGACATCGAGATCCGCCGCTACGGACCGCGCGCCGCCGCCGAGGTGCGGCTTTCCGGGGCGGCGGCCGACGGCGGCGGCATGCAGGCGCAGGGCCGCGCCTTTCGGACCCTCTTCGCCTATATCGATGGCGCCAATGACGGCGGCCGCAAGATCGCCATGACCGCACCCGTTGAGCAGCGGACGGGTGGCAGCGCGATCGCGATGACAGCACCCGTCGAGACGACGACCGAGGACGGCGAGCTCGTCATGCGCTTCTTCCTGCCGGATGACCTCACCGCCGCGACCGCGCCCCAGCCGACCGACCCCGCGGTGAACATCGTCGAGCTTCCGGTAGGCGACATCGCCGTGCGGCGCTTTACGGGCTGGTGGAGCGAGGCTGGTCTCGAACGCCGGCAGGCGGCACTGATCGCGGCGCTCGACGGCACCGACTGGGTCGCTTCCGGCCCGCCCGTCGGCTGGTTCTACGACCCGCCGTGGACGATTCCGTTCCTGCGCCGCAACGAAGTGGCGGTGCCGGTGGCACCCCGCTGACGGCCGGCCGCACTGGGCCGCCCGCGTCCGTGTTGCCACGCATGTGCCAGCGCCGAGGTTCGATCATGCGGCCTGGACCAGCCTTGCTGCTCGTCGTTCTCACCCTCCTGGCCACGGCCGGAAAGGCCGAGGAGATGCGGCTCGACGACGCCCAGCTGGGCAAGATCACCGTCGAAAACGAAGCCGCCGAAGCGCTCGTCGAAGAAAGCGGGCGCGACTGCTTTGGTCGCGGTGATTCCATCGGTGCGCTCACCGACTGCTATCCCGCCAACCTGCCCAGCCTCGCCGACCGCGACCCGCTTATCGGCTACCGTGCCATCCTGAAGGCGATCGACGAGCTTCCGCCGAATGACCGCTAGCCGGGCTCGCCGGCAAGCTGACGCAGCGCGCCTGAGGATCGCCGGGCAACGCCGGGATTGGACCTGAAGCCCGCCCCGTCCTAGACTTTCCTCCTCTGTAACCAAGCGGAGCAGCAGCCCGATGGCCGGACGCAGCATAACCACGGCAGCCTTGTTGACGGTGCTCTCAGTCGTGCCCGGTATGGCCCAGGACGATCCCGCTCAGGACCTCGCCGTTGCCATCCGTGACCATGGCCAGCCCTGCACCAACCCGACCGACGCCAAGCGCGACCCCAGCGACACCTCGCCCGACGAGGAGGCCTGGACGGTCAGGTGCGACGAGGGACGCTACCGGGTCAAGTTCATGGGCGACACCGGCGCCGAGGTGACGTCGCTCGGCAGCTGAGGGGATCTGCAGGCCTTACACGTTACAGTGCGCTCGCTCGGCCGGACGCGATCATCGGCAGTCGCCCAATGAAACCGAACATCGGTGAATCAGAAGCTGTCGATTCGAAAAGGCTCAGTTTCCGCATTGCCGCCGAGCACGGTGTGTAATGTCATCTCCCACATGTCATAGCCGATCCTGGTCGCGGCGAAAGAGAAAGTATCCTCGAACCTGATTATCCGTTTTTCTCATCCAGCGATGATGGCCCGATACGGGCGCGGCTTGGCCTGCAGCGCGGCCCACATCAGGCGCTCGGTTATGGTGTCGAGTTGGTAGCGGCGGTTGAAGCGCCAGGCGAAGCTGGCGAGGTAGCGCTGGGCGTGTTTCTGGCTGACGTGGTGGTATGTTCCGGCGAGCGCCGTCTTGATGTTGCCGAGCGTCGTGTTCACCCAGTTGAACGACGGCCACTGCGCTGCCTTCTTGCCACTGCCGCTGAGCATCGGGAAGTGGTCGCAACCGGCGGCCTCGACGCTCCGCCAGCACGACAGGCCGTCGCTGACGATGTTGGTGCCGGTGGCGAAGCTCGACCGGGCCAGCTTGGCGATCTCGGCTTTGCGGAAGCCCTTGACCACGAGCAGCTTCAGGCGCCTCGGCTTGCGGTCGAGGCTCGTTTCGACCGCAGCGACGAACGGTGTCTTGCCGGCCGCACCGCGCCCACGCTTGCCGCCGCTGCGCACGCCGCCGAGATAAGCGTCGTCGAGCTCGACCCGGCCGCTCATCTTCGGCTTGCCGGCGTCGCGTTCCGCCATGGCGGACATCAGCTTCTGCTTCATCAGCCAGGCGGTCGGCTGCCGCACACCCAGTCGTCGCGCCAACTCGATCGAGCTGATCCCGCCCTTGGCCTGCGTCAACTCGTAGATCGCGCGAAACCACGTCGTCAGCGGCAGCTTCGTGCTGTGGAAGATCGTGCCCGCCGTGAACCCCGTCTGATGCTTGCAGGCGTTACACTGGACCTGCTTCCTGCTCTTCATCCGCGAATACTTTTCACAGCCGCACCGCTCACAGATAAAGCCGCGGCCCCAGCGCATCTCGAACAGCACCGCCAGGCATTGCGCCTCGGTCCCGAACCGCGCCCGAAACGCCAACTCGCTCAATCCACGCATCTTGGCCGCCAGATTATTCACTGTGCTCGCCTCCAATCCACCATAACCACATGATTCTGCTAGCATAGCTCTAGACGAAAATAATGGATAATCAGGTTGCATTTTGCGCTTCGAGCGACGGGCGAAAATAGCAGCCGGTCCAGAACCACGGGTGCGGAGTAGCCGCAGACAGTGTGGCCACGCTTCGTAAGACCCGGCTCTTCCGTCTCCCAATCCCTTGCACCGTCAGAAGCCTGCAGCTAAGCCCGCGAGCGACAGGTCCTTCGGCGGTATCTCATGCGTGCGTGCGTCATCACCTTCCCAGGCTCCAACTGCGACCGTGATCTCGCCGTCGGCTTTGAGGCCGTGCTCGGCCGGCCTTGCGCCCGCGTCTGGCACGCCGACACCACGCTGCCCGAGGTGGACGTGATCGGCGTTCCGGGCGGCTTCTCCTACGGCGACTATCTGCGCTGCGGCGCCATCGCCTCGCGCTCCCCGATCATGGCGGACGTGATCCGCCGGGCTAAGGCTGGCGCCTTCGTCATCGGCATCTGCAACGGCTTCCAGGTGCTCTGCGAGGCCGGGCTGCTGCCGGGTGCACTCCTGCGCAACGCCGGCTTGCGCTTCGTCTGCCGGCATGTCGAGGTCGAGGTCGCGACCACCGGCACGCCCTTCACCGGCGCTTTTGGCCACGCCGAGCGGCTGTCGCTGCCGGTGGCGCACCACGACGGCAACTACCATGTCGACGGCGCTGGGCTCGACCGGCTCGAGGGCGAGGGCAGGGTAGCATTTCGCTACCGCGACAACCCGAACGGCTCGCTCAACGACATCGCCGGCATCGTCTCCGAGAACGGCCGGGTGCTCGGCATGATGCCGCATCCCGAGCGGGCCATCGAGCCGCTTTTGGGCTCGTCCGACGGCCGCGCCGTCTTCACCTCGCTGCTGCAGGCGGCCGCCTGATGGCGCCGCTCGCCGTCACGCCTGAGCTGCTGGAGCGGCATGGCCTCACCACTGCCGACCTCGAGGCCGTCCAGCGGATTCTCGGCCGCGTGCCGACGCTGGTCGAGCTCGGCATCTTCTCGGTGATGTGGAGCGAGCACTGCTCCTACAAGTCGTCGAAGCACTGGCTCGGCCGGCTGCCGACCGAGGCGCCCTGGGTGATCTGCGGCCCGGGCGAGAACGCCGGCGTCGTCGACATCGGCGACGGCATGGTCGGCGGTCTTCAAGATCGAGAGCCACAACCACCCGAGCTTCATCGAGCCGCTACCAGGGCGCGGCGACCGGGCGTCGGCGGCATCCTGCGCGACGTCTTCACCATGGGCGCGCGGCCGGTGGCGCTCCTGAACGCGCTCCGCTTCGGCGCGCCGGATCATCCCAAGACCCGCCATCTGGTGGCCGGCGTGGTCGCCGGCATCGGCGGCTACGGCAACTGCATCGGCGTGCCGACGGTCGGCGGCGAGACCACCTTCCACCGCGCCTATCAACGGCAACATCCTGGTCAACGCCATGTGCGTCGGCCTGGTCGCCGAGGGACCAGATCTTCTATGCCGCGCGCCGCCGGCGTCGGCAATCCGGTGGTCTATGTCGGCGCCAAGACCGGGCGCGACGGCATCCACGGCGCGACCATGGCCTCGGCCGAGTTCAACCGAGGAGACCGAGGCCAAGCGGCCGACGGTCCAGGTGGGCGATCCCGTTCACCGAGAAGCTGCTGCTCGAGGCCTGCCTGGAGCTGATGGCAGACCGACGCGATCGTGGCGATCCAGGACATGGGCGCGGCCGGGCTGACCTCGTCGTCGTTCGAGATGGCGGCGCGCGGCGGGGTCGGCGATCGAGATGGATCTCGACCAGGTGCCGACCGCGCGAGGCCGGCATGACGCCTACGAGATCATGCTCTCGGAGAGCCAGGAGCGGATGCTGCTGGTGCTGCGCCAGGGCGGCCGTCGAGCCCGAGGCGCAGGCGGTGTTCGCAAGTGGGACCTCGACTGCGCCGTGGTCGGCCGGGTCACCGACAGCGGTGCGCATGGTGCTCCGCCAGGGCGGGGCGAGATCGTCGCCGGCGTGCCGATCGCGCCGGTCAGCGGCAGCGTCGCCGGTGCTACCAGCGGCCCGTCGGGCGCGACGCCGCGGCCGGTACCGGTCGCTCGGCCGCGACCTGCGCGATCGGGGCAGCCCCGGCGAGGCCGCTGCGTCGGCTGCTCGGCAGCGCCCGACCTCGCCTCGCAAGCGCTGGATCTTCGAGCAGTACGACCACATGGTGATGGCCGACACGGTCGCAGCCGCCGGGCGGCGATGCCGCGGTGGTCCGCATCCACGGCAGCCGAACCGCGGCCTGGCGCTGACCACCGACTGCACGCCCCGCTACTGCGAGGCCGACCCGAGGCGCGGCGGCAGGCAGGCGGTGGCCGAGGCCTGGCGCAACCTGACCGCGGTCGGCGCCCGGCCGCTCGCGGTCACCGACTGCCTCAACTTCGGCAGCCCGGAGAAGCCCGCTGGTCATGGGCCAGTTCGTCGGCTGCATCGAGGGCATGGCCGAGGCCTGCCGCGCGCTCGACTTCCCGGTCGTCTCGGGCAATGTGTCGTTCTACAACGAGACCGATGGCAAGCCCGATCTGGCCGACCCCGACCATCGGCGGCGCTCGGCGTGATCGACGATCTCGACCACATGGTCGGCATCGCCTGCGACGCCGCCGGACTTTCGTCTGGTGCTGGTCGGCGAGACCTCGGGCTGGCTCGGCTGCTCGCTCTATCTGCGCGAGCATTGATCGGCCGCGAGGATGGCGCGCCGCCGCCGGTCGATCTCGCCGTCGAGCGCCGCAACGGCGACCTGGTTCGCGGCCTGATCGAGCGCCGGCCGGGTCCAGCGCCTGCCACGACCTCGCCGATGGCGGCCTGCTGGTCGCGGTCGCCGAGATGGCCCTGGCCGTCAGGCATCGGCGCGTCGAGCGCCGTGGCACGCCGACCGGCCGGACTCGGACGCCATCGGCTGGCTGGTTCGGCGAGGACCAGGGCGCGCTATCTGCTGGCCGTGGCCGCCGACCGAGCTGGAGCCGGTGCTGGCCGCGAGCGCCGAGGCCGGCGTCGTGGCGCGGCGGATCGGGCGTCACCGGCGGCGACGCGTTGACGCTCGGCGACGGCGATCCGCCATATCCTTGGCCGAGCTGCGGCCGCCGGCCACGGCTGGCTGCCGCCTCTGCGGTGACTGAGCCGGCAAGCTGAACAGGACCGGGAGTGCCATGGCCGATGAGCTGCGGCCGAGATCGGGAGCGCTGATCCGGAGTCGGCCCTGCCCGATGCCGAGGTCACGATCCAGGACCTCGCCGGCGACGGCGACCACTACCGCGCGCACGTGGTCTCGGCGTCGTTCCAGGGCAAGAGCCGGGTGCAGCAGCATCAGCTGGTCTACGAGGCGCTGGGCGGCCGCATGGGCGGCGAGCTGCACGCCCTCGCGCTGACCACCAAAACCCCAGCCTGACCGGGCACCCCCATCCCCACCTCCAGGAGATCCCCATGGCCGAGCCGATCCACGCCACCATCGACGAGCAGGTGACAGAGCGACGACATCGTGCTCTACATGAAGGGCACGCCGGTCTTCCCGATGTGCGGCTTCTCCGCCGGCGTCGTCCAGCTGCTCACCCAGCTCGACGTCAAGTTCCAGGCCTACAACGTCCTCGACGACATGGACCTGCGCGAAGGCATCAAGACCTACTCCGACTGGCCGACCATTCCCCAGCTCTACGTCAAGGGCGAGTTCGTCGGCGGCTTCGACATCGTCCGCGAAATGGCCGAAAGCGGCGAGCTTCAGACGATGCTGAAGGAGAAGGGCTTGGCCGAGGCGTAGGCGCGGGCGACGCCGCGTCGTCGTCCGTGTCCCTTGGGAGCCCGGCGGCGCCTGCCAATCCGCCACGTCGAGCGTAGCCGGGCTCGCGTTCCTGCTCTTCAACTTCTTCTGCTGGCTGTCTCGATCGGGACCATCGTCTTCGGCATTGTGGGTAGGGCCATCTCGAAGCAGGCGCCGGCGCTGAGCCGCCAGTAGACAACGAGCCCGGGCGCGTTGGGAGAGGTGCCGCGATGACCAGAAAACCAGTGTTGCTCAAGCGGGAAGACTGGGCCGCCGAGGCGAACCGTTGGGTCGGTCGCGTCGAAGGCAAGGACATTGGGACAAATGTCACGATCTTGTTCTTCTCCAGCGACAAAATCGGCGGTGGGCCACCGCTACATGTCCATTCCTATGATGAACTCTTCATCATCCGGCAGGGGCGTGCCCGTTTTACAATTGGCGGCAAAACCTTCGATGCGGAAGCCGGACAGATACTTTTTGGCCCGGCGAACATACCCCACAAGTTCGAAAACCTGGGGCCCGGCCGGCTGGAGACGACGGACATCCATCTGAGTGATCATTTCGAGCAGATTGAGTTGGAAGAGGACTCGTAGGGGCCGCTGCCCGGAAACCCCGAGCGATCGGCCCTCACAGAGAGCCCGCACCCCCGACTCCTCCCCCCACCAGCCGTAAAGTAACGGAGGGGCCGCGGGGAGGCGATGCCTCCCCGCCGATTTTTCCTTGACCATCTATCGCCGACCCGCCGTCAACTACGCTACCGCGTCACCGGCCGCCGCCTCCAGCGCATCGACATCGCCCGACGCGATCGCCCGCACATGCCGAGTGATGCGATCGACGGGCCAGTCCCACCAGGCGAGGCGGCGCAGCCGTTCGATTGCCTCGGGGGGCTGGCGGTGGCGGATGATCCGTGCCGGGTTGCCGGCGACGACGGCGTAGGGTGGCACATCGGCCGTGACCACGCTCATCGCCCCGATGACCGCGCCGTGGCCCACCGTCACGCCCGCCATCAGTGTCGCCCGGTAGCCGATCCAGACATCGTGGCCGACCACGAGGTCGCCCTTGTGGGGCCAGCTCTCGGGCATGGCCGCCTCCCAGCCCTGGCCGAAGATGCCGAAGGGGTAGGTTGCGATACCGTCGGTCCGGTGGTTGCCACCGTTCATGATGAAGGTGGCTCCCGACGCGATGGCGCAGAACCGGCCGATGACCAGCCGGTCGCCGATGAACGGAAAAAGGTAGCGGACGTTGGTCTCGAAGCCCGTAGGGTCGTCGAAGTCGTGGTAGTAGGTGTAGTCGCCCACCTCGATCTGCGGGTTGGTGACCACGTTCTTCAAGAACACCATCGAGCGCTCGCAGCCGAGCGGATAGCGCGTGGCCGGATCGGGACCGTTCAGTGGCTTGGTCATCGGCGCTTTCCCGGTCGAGCCGCCATGCGGCGGCCGTCGGCGATCGTGCCTACCATCGGGTGAAGGATCCGGCGCCAGCCGCGAGCGCTCGCTCGTGGGCCAGGCACGCGATGGCGAAGTCGCCGATCGCCAGCCCGCGAAAGACGAAGGCGCTGCGCTTCAGGGCCTCGAAGGCAGCCTCGCAATCACCGGTCACCAGGCCCAGGAGGTCGCCCGAAACGAGCATCGGGTCGACCATCTTCTTGGCGCTCGCCTGCTCTTGGGCCTCGCTGTCGATGATGATCGTGGCGAACGCCGGCATGCCGTCGGGGATCCAGGGTCCGGCGAGGTCGGTGATCGCGGCGAAGGCGCCGGGCTTGAGATCCCGGGCATCGACGAACGGCTCGAGCTCGAAGGAGAGGGTCACCGAGCTCACGACGATGTCGGCATCCCTGATGGCCTCGGCGGGCGTCGCACACGCTCTGGCCGTCATGCCCTGCGCCTCCGCCTGACGGCAGAGCCGGTCCTTGTTGGCCTGGCCCCGGCCGAAGGCCGTCACCTCGGCCAAGGGGAAGAGCGTGGCGAAGGTCTCGAGATGGCTGCGCGACTGCACGCCGCAGCCGATGAAGGCGATCTTACGCGATTGCGGATTGGCCAGCCGCAGCGCGGCTACGGCACTCAATCCGGCGGTGCGAAAGGCGGTGACCCAGCCCGACTCCATCAGCGCCAGGACCCGGCCGGTCCTGCTGTCGTGCAGCAGGATGGCGCCCTCGATTCCGGCGAGCCCGCGTGCCGGGTTGTCGGGGCTGACCATCACCGACTTGACCACCGTCTTCTGCGGCGCGTCGCTGGCCGAAAGCGTCGTCATCAGGTAGCGGCCATCGCCCGGCACCAGCGCGGACTTGGGTGCCGTCCAGATCGTGCCCGCCGCCTCGGCCCGAAGCGCGGTCTCGATCGCGCCCACGATATCGGCGATGGGCAGCCCCAGGCCGCCCAGGACCAAGTCCGACAACACCAAGAACCCGTCCGCCGATATTTCCGTCATTCGCAAGGCACTCCTTCGCCGCCACGCCGCTGCCGGCCAGTCCCGGCAAGCTAGCCCGGCAGCGGAATCGTGTTCCCCCTCTTGGGCACGTCGTAGCCCGCCTTGACCCCGTCGCGGTTCGCCAGCTCGACGTACCAGCGGCGGACATTGGGGAACTGGGCCAAGTCGATCCCCTGCCACTCGAAGCGCGAGAACCAGGGCCAGGTGGCGAAATCGGCGATGCTGATGAAGTCGCCGGCGAGATAGGCGCATGTCCCCAGCCGCTTGTCGGCGACGCCGTAGAGCCGCTTCGCCTCGTTGCCGTAGCGCTCCTCGGCGTAGGGCGCCTTGCCCGGGTTGAACTTGAGGAAGTGGTGCGCCTGGCCGAGCATCGGTCCGACCCCGCCCATCTGCCACATCAGCCATTCGAGCACCGCCAGGCGCTCGTCGGCGGTGTTGCCCATGAACCGGCCGGTCTTCTCGGCGAGATAGATCAGTATGGCGCCCGATTCGAACACCGACGTGCCGGTCTCGCGGTCGACGATCGCCGGGATCTTGTTGTTCGGGCTGATCTTCAGGAAGTCCGGCTGGAACTGGTCGTCCTTGCCGATATTGATCTCGTGGACCTCGTAGGCCAGGCCGCATTCCTCCAGCATGATGGAGACCTTGCGGCCGTTGGGCGTGCTCCAGGTGTAAAGATCGATCAAGGTCGGGCTCCCTGCCGGCTCGGGCGTTGGCGCGCATCCAGCGCGTCCATGAATGACGGGCGGACGTTACGCGGTCGGGATACGCCGAGGCAACCGCCGAGCCGCCAAGAGTCCGTCCGTCAGCCGCTGGTGAGCTCGATTCGGGTCGGCAGGCGGCCGCTGCCGGCGATCACGAGCGGCACCGGCTGCGCTTCGCGGCTGGCATAGCAGTCGAGCCACAGGCGGGGCTCGCCGGGCAGCGTGACGAAGCCGTCCTCCGGCTCAAAGCCGGAAATACCGAGGAGAGCCGCCTCCAGCCGATGCGCCGCTCGTGTCTCGCCGGCCACGGCAACCTCTGCGGGGCCGCGATAGACGGCCTCGAGATCGGCGCGCTTGCGGCCCTCGAAGACCGGCAAGGTCAGCCGCTCGCCCTCGGCCGGGCCATTGGCCAGCCAGTCGCTGAGCCGGAGCAGGGTGGCCAGCGGATCGATCGAGGGCTCCCGCTGGTCTTCCGGCACCGGGCTCTCCTGCAGGCGCCCCTGGTTGCGGGTCAGGAGATGCACCAGCCGTCCGTCCGGTGCGAAGTCCAGCTCCGTCTCGCGCACCCGGTCCGGCTTCTCGTAGCGTGCCCGGAATTCGCGCGGTCGGGGTCGGCTCGACGCATCGAAGCCGACCAGCGCCGTCATCAGCGTGGTGTTGCTGCCGGAAAGCAGTGAAGCCAGGCCCTGGTTGCGCACCGCCATTTCGACCAGGGCGAAGCCGTCGGCGCAGTCGAGCCGAAGCGACATTTGCGCTATCGGCACACCACCGACGCTCATTGCGTAGTCGAGATCGCGCCGCTCGGCCATGGCGCAGGCGGCACGGGCAGGCCGGCGGGACAAGCGCCGCGCCGCTCAGGCCGAGCGCCAGCCCGGCCAGCAGCAGCGAGCGCCGCGCCAGATGTGCCCGTGGGTCGTTCAGGTCAGCGCGAGTAGTACTCGATGACGAGGTTCGGCTCCATCTGCACCGGGTAGGGCACGTCCGACAGCTTGGGGATGCGGACGAACTGGCCCTTCATCGCCTTGCTGTCGACGGTCAGATACTCGGGCACGTCGCGCTCGGGGCGGCTCACCGCCTCGAGGACCATCGGCATGGTCTGCGCCCGCTCCTTCAACTCGACGATGTCGCCTTCCTTGAGCCGGTAGCTCGGGATGTTGACCCGCGTGCCGTTCACCTTGACGTGGCCGTGATTGATCAGCTGCCGGGCGGCGAAGATCGTCGGCACGAAGTTGAAGCGGAAGATGGTGATGTCGAGCCGCCGCTCGAGCAGCCCGATCAACGCCTCGCCGGTGTCGCCGCGGCCGCTGCTGGCTTCCTCGTAGGCGCGGCGGAACTGCCGCTCGGTCATGTTGGCGTAGTACTTCTTCAGCTTCTGCTTGGCCGCCAGCTGGTTGGCGTAGTCCGACATCTTGCGCCGCTTCTGGCCGTGCTCGCCGGGGCCGTAGTCGCGCCGGGCCAGCGGGCTCTTGGTCCGCCCCCAGAGATTGACGCCGAGCCTGCGGCAGATCTTGTTCTTCGCCTGAATACGCTTGGTCATGGGCCCTGAATGCAGCTGTTGAGGTGAGGCGGAAACGGCGACAACGCCGCTGGTGTGCGCACAAACGCCAATGCGGCCTGGGAACCCCCGAGGCCGGTTGAGAGTGTCTAGCGGCGACCTGCGCGGCTGTCAAAGGGTTTGGCTGGGATGCGACAGTGCTAAGCTCTTAATCGGCCGATGGTGCCGCAGCCTCGGCAGGCGTCCCCACCTTGCGCGGCGCTTCGCCCTCGGCGCAGAGCCATTGGCCTTTTACGTCCTCGCGCATGAAGTCAGGATATACCTTCAGTAGCGTGTTGAGTGTCGCCGGCGGCTCACTCCAGCACGACCAGACATAGAGCTGCTCGCCCGTCTCTGCGTCCAACGGCAGGATCGTGTCGTCGTCGCCGATCACTTCCGCGAGTTGCGTTTGCGTCAGGTTCCAACCACCGGTAAAGTCAGCAGTCTGGGCCGTTGAGGCCCCAAGTGTGGCGCCGGCCCAGTCGGCTGATTGCAGCCGCGCCTCGCGGAGGTTCGCCCCCTCCAGCCGCGCCTCGCGGAGGTACGCCCCCTCCAGCCTCGCCTCGCTGAGGTCCGCGCCCTCCAGCCTCGCCCAGCTGAGGTCCGCGCCCTCCAGTCGCGCCCCGCTGAGGTCCGCCCCCTCCAGCCGCGCCTCGTTGAAGTACGCCCCCTCCAGCCGCGCCTCGCCGAGGTTCGCCTCCTGCAGCCGCGCAAAGCTGAGCTCCGCCCCCTCCAGCCGCGCCTCGAAAAGGTTCGCCCCCTCCAGCCGCGCCTCGAAGAGGTCCGCCCCCTCCAGCCACGCCCCGCCGAGGTACGCCCCCTCCAACCGCGCCCCGCTGAGGTTCGCCCCCTCCAGCCGCGCCTCGCGCAGATCGACCCCGGCAAGGAAGGCGCCCGAGGCCGAGGCCTGACGCAGATCGCGACCACGCAAGTTCGGCTTGATGAGGCCGTCGAGATCGGCTTGGCGCTCCTCCGCCCATTCGCCGGCAAAAGAGTCGTCGATCTTACGAAACCGCGCCGGGCAGTCGTCGATGCCGTTGCTCTCGCACCAATCAGCACGCGCCGGACCCTCGCTGCCGGTTGGCTCACAGGCCAGCGGCGTCAGGCCGTTGTCATCGCACCAGGCAATGCGAAACCGCCGCCGAGCCAGCTCGTGATCGCGCCAGTCGTCCGGGCGCACGGCGATCTCCGCCCCCACCAGGTCGATGGGAGCGAGCAGGAAGCCGTCGTAGCGGAACGACCCGACCGGAACGCTGCCGATCTCGGTGCGCAGCAGGCTCAGCGCGAGCAGAGCAATGCCGAGCACGATCCCCGCATGACGCCAGCGTGGCGGCAGCGCAACGCTACGGAGGCCGATGGCAGCGCCGGAAGAAGTGGCAGCAAGTTTGCCCGGATTGCTCAACCGCGCCTTGGCGCGATGCCACCCGTTGGCCGAAGCGAAGAGGCTGAGTCCGAGCGCCCCGGCGATGGCCAGCGTCAGCCAGGCGTCATGCGCCGGCATCGAGCGCCACCAAAAGGCGATCAGCACCAAGGGCGTACCGAGCCAGACCAGCACCAGCGTCACCGTGTTGGCGAGCCAGTCCATCGGCCGCGTCTCCAGCGGCCGGTCCGGCCGGAGCCTGAGCGCCCAGTCGTTGACCAGCCAGGGAAACACCCGCTCGCCGAGCCGCAGCCCGTCCAGCTCGGCCGGCGCCTCCGCCAGCGCGTCCCACAGGCGCAGCAGGAAGAGATGCAGATAGGTGTGCAGGACCGCCGCGAGCCAGGCGGCGGTCCAGAAGAAGGTCGTGGTCGGGATGGCGACGTTGATGATCGGCAGGTCGGTGGTCGCCGTCACCGAGAAGAAATCGACGTCGCGCGTGCTCACCAAGGTGAGCGTGATGAAGGCGAGAAAACCGATCTGCCCGAGCCAGACCGTGCGCGCATTGGCGACGATCGCCTCGATCCGCGGCAAGGCCACGTCCGCCGGCAGGAACTCGGGCGCGGCAGGGGGCGTCGAAGGGTCGGCCTCGTCCTCGGCCATCGCGCTCGCGATCCCAGCAGGTTGGCGATCACCAAGCCTTATGCGTGGCAAGCCAACTCGGCAAGCGCCGAGGCTGCGGTGGGCGCCAGCCAGGGAACGCCTCGGTCAGCTCGCTCCCCTCGCCAGCGGCAGTGCTGCTCAGCCAGCCTGTGCGGTCACTTCCGAGATACGCCGAGGCAAGCCGCGATGCCACCGAACGGCCGGAGGGCGCTATTGCGCGGTCCAGCCACCATCCATCGATAGCGCCGCACCGCGGATCTGGCTGGCGCTCTCCGAGCTCAAGAAGAGCGCCAGGTCGCCGATCTGCTCGACCGTGACGAAGGCGGCCGAGGGCTGCTTCTCGACCAGGAGCTGCTCGTTCTCCTGGGCGATCGATGTCCCGTTCCTGGCGGCGCGCGCCTCGATCTGCTGCTGCACCAGAGGTGTCAGCACCCAGCCGGGACAGATGGCGTTGCAGGTGACGCCGGTCTTCGCGGTCTCCAGGCCGACGACCTTGGTGAGGCCGACGACGCCGTGCTTGGCCGCGACGTAGGCGGCCTTTTGCGCCGATGCCACCAAGCCGTGCGCCGAGGCGATGTTGATGATCCGGCCCCAGTTGCGCTCCAGCATCTGCGGCAGGACGAGGCGCGTGCCGTGGAAGACCGCGGACAGGTTGATGGCGATGATCGCGTCCCACCTCTCCGGCGGGAAGTCCTGGATGGGCGCGGTGAACTGAATGCCGGCATTGTTGACCAGGATGTCGACCGCGCCATGCGTCCTGGTCACCATGTCGATCATCTGGGCGATCTCCGCCGGCTTCGTCATGTCCGCCGGCGAATAGGCGACATCCACGCCGAACGCCTCGGCCATCTCGCAACGGATCGTCTCGATCTCGTGCGCGTCGCCGAGACCGTTCAACGTCAGCTTGCTGCCGGCAGCAGCGAACTTGCGCGCGATGCCGAGCCCGATGCCGCTCGTCGATCCGGTCACGAGCACCGACTTGCCCCTCAGCATGATATCGGGTCCCTTCCTGTTGCAGTGGCAATCGATAGCCCGGCTGAGCGCGTGCGCACCAGGGGTGATCAGCGCACCTTGAGCAAGCCGCCCAGCACGCCGCGGACCAGGGTCCGGCCGAGCTGGGTGCCGACCGTGCGCGCCATCGACTTGGCCATGGCCTCGGCGGCGCCCTGCCGCCGCCCGCCGCCGCCGGTGAGGATCGTCTCGAGGATGCCGGGCCGGTCGTCCTTGACCGGCTCTTGCCGGTGCGCGCTGCCGATTCGGCGCGATGAGCCGAGGTTGTCGTCCAGCGTTCCCTGGCGGGACATGGCTTCCTCGAGCTGGGCCGCAGCCGCCTCGCGCACCTTGTCGGCGGCGCGCTTCTCCAGCATCTCGTAGGCCGATTCGCGATCCACCAAATCGTCGTAGCGGCCGAAGAGCGGGCTCCGGTCGACCAGCGACTGGCGTTCGCCTGGCGTCAGCGGCCCCATCCGCGAGCGTGGCGGCACGATCTTGGTCCGCTCGACCATCGACGGCACGCCGCCTTCGAGCAGGGTCGAGACCAGGGCCTCGCCGACGCCGAGCTCGGTGATCACGGTCGCGGTCTCGAAGGCCGGGTTCGGCCGGAAGGTCTCGGCCGCCACCTTGACCGCCTTCTGGTCGCGCGGGGTGAAGGCGCGAAGCGCATGCTGCACGCGGTTGCCGAGCTGGCCCAGGACGGTGGTCGGCACGTCGATCGGGTTCTGGGTGACGAAGTAGACGCCGACGCCCTTGGAACGGATCAGCCGCACCACCTGCTCGACCTTCTCGACCAGCGCGCGGGGTGCCGTGTCGAACAGCAAATGCGCCTCGTCGAAGAAGAAGACGAGCTTGGGCTTGTCCGGATCGCCCACCTCCGGCAGCTCCTCGAACAGCTCGGAGAGCAGCCACAGCAGGAACGTCGCGTAGAGACGCGGCGAGCGCATCAGCCGGTCGGCCATGAGCACGTTGACATGGCCCTGACCGCTGGCATCGGTCCGCATCAGGTCCTGGAGGTCCAAGGCGGGCTCGCTGAAGAAATGGTCGGCGCCTTCCTCCTCGAGCACCAAAAGCCGCCGCTGGATGGCGCCGATCGAGGACCGGCTGACATTGCCATAAGCCTTTTGCACGGCGTCGGCGTTGTCGGCGAGAAAGCCCAGCATCGAGCGCAGGTCCTTGAGGTCGAGCAGGAGCAGGCCTTCGTCGTCGGCGACCCTGAACGCGATGGTGAGCACACCCTCCTGGACGTCGTTCAGCTCCATCAGCTGGGCCAGCAGCACCGGGCCCATCTCGCTGATCGTGGTTCTCACCGGGTGACCCTGCTCGCCGAACAGGTCCCAGAACACGGTCGGGCAGGCCGCATAGCCATAGTCGGGGACACCGAGCTCGGCGGCACGGCTCTCCAGCTTCGGGTTGGCGGCCCCGGCCATCGCGATGCCCGACAGGTCGCCCTTGACGTCGGCGCAGAGGACCGGAACGCCGGCGCGGCTGAAGGCCTCGGCCAGGATCTGCAGGGTGATCGTCTTGCCGGTACCGGTCGCGCCGGCGATCAGGCCGTGGCGATTGGCGAGGTCGAGCCTGAGCCTTTGCGCGGTGTCACCCTTGCCGAGCAACAAGCCTTCGGTGTTTTCCATTGCCAACTCCTCGCCGCCCCTTGCCATCCCGATCGCGGTAATTCTTCATAGCGGTGAGGTTAGCGGCGGCCAAGGCGGCTGCCGGTGTCGCAGGGGGGAAGACGGTGAAGCTCCCGTCGAAGGTGGCCGGCCGCCTGTTCAAGCGTCGACTGCCCGCAGATCAGCAGTTTCCCTTTCGCGGCACGGCCGAGACCACGGAGACCACGGTGCGGTTGCCGGACGGCCGGCGGATGGGGATCGCGCAAGGCGGTCCCTTGGCCCGGCAGCCTGTGGTCTACTTCCACGGGATTCTCGGCAGCCGCCGCGAGGCCTTCATCGGCGGCGAGCCGTACCATCGCGTCATTGCCGTCGATCGCCCGGGCTACGGGATGAGCGACCCGCTGCCGCGTCCGTCGTTCGATCTCTTCGCGCGGGATGTCGAGGCCGGCCTCGACCAGCTTGGCGTCGAGCGCTGCGTCGTCTTCGGCGGCTCGGCCGGAGCGCCTTATGCGCTCGCCACGGCGGTTCGGCTCGGTGACCGCGTCGCCGAGCTGTTCCTCGTTGGCGGTGTCGCGCATGCCAGCATGGTGCGCAGCGCCGGCGTGCCGATGCGCTGGCTGGTCGATTTCGCTGAGAACGAGGTGCTGCGCGAGCGCATCGTCCCCGGCCTGCGCGATCTCCTCAACAACCCGGTCGTGACCAACACCTGGCTGCAGATGTCGGTCGCAACCGAGGGCGATGTGATGCCGTCGGCGGCGGCGACCCAGCTGCTGGCGAAACGCTTGTCGCAGTCATGGCTTGCCGGGATCTCGGCCGGTGATGAAGGCGTCCAGACCGATCTGAAGCTGCTCACCACGCCCTGGGATTTCGATCACTCAGCGCTGCGCTGTCCGGTCCGGATCGTGCATGGCGGCAATGACGGCGTCGTGCCGCTCGATCACGCGCGCTGGCACGTTCGCCACCTGCCAGGAGCGCGGCTGAAGATCCTACCACGCCACCATCACGTCACCAGCATCCTGGTCACCGCGCACAAGGTGATGGCGCTGGCCCACTGGCTCGAAAACAACGCCGCGGGACGGTAGCGGACCCGGCCCGCCTTACCGGTCAGCAGGTGGCCGGCGCCTCCTCGGGCTCGCATTCCCTGAACTCGAACGCGGCGAAGCTGTCGTCGCGGCTCGCATCGAAGGTGCGGCCGTCGACGCAATGCACCTTGGCGAGAATGACGGACCGGCCGTCCAGACTGCGCTCGACCACCTGGGTCAGGAAGCTGACCTCGCAATCCTCCATGAGCAGGGCCTCGTTGGCGAGATCGCCCTGCCAGTCCTGCGCCAGGACGGGGGTGAAGGCGAGGAAACCCAGCAGGGCTGCCGCGGTGGCGGCGCCATTGCGAACCGGCATGGTCGAGCTCCAGAGGTCATTGGCGTGCGGGAAGCCATAGCATCGACCACGGCCGAGCCCCAAACCGTTCTTGGCGCCTGCGCCGTCAACGCGGCCGGCACGCTTGCCCAATGGCCCGGCCTGTGCTGGCTTGCGTCATCTGTCAGCCCCTGCGGGGGCACCGGCACGCTGATCAGGGAGGACTTCCAATGCGTCGAACCATGCTACCGCTTCTCGGCCTCGCCGGCTGTCTGACGCTCATTGGGCTGGCCGACGCGGCGCGCGCCGCCGAGCCCGAGAGCTGCCAGGCAGTCCGCTTCTCGGATGTCGGGTGGACCGACATCACCGCCACCACGGCGCTGACCTCGGTGGTGCTCGAAGGACTGGGCTACGAGCCCTCCGCCGACCTGCTGGCCGTGCCGGTCACCTATGCCAGCCTCGCCAACGGCGACATCGACGTTTTCCTCGGCAACTGGATGCCGACCATGGAGGCCGACATCGCGCCTTATCTCGACGCCGGCACGGTCGAGAGCATCGGCGTCAATCTCGAGGGTGCGAAGTACACGCTGGCCGTGCCGTCCTACCTGGCCGAGCAGGGCCTGCGCGACTTCGCCGACATCGCCGCCTTCGCCGATGCCCTCGACAACGAGATCTACGGCATCGAGCCCGGCAATGACGGCAACCGGCTGATCCAGGACATGATCGCCGCCGACGCCTTCGGTCTCGGCGAGTTCGAGGTGGTCGAGAGCTCCGAGCAGGGCATGCTGGCCCAGGTGGCCCGCTTCGGCCGCAACGAGGAGCCGATCGTCTTCCTGGGGTGGGAGCCGCACCCGATGAACGCCAATTTCGACCTCGTCTACCTCTCCGGCGGCGACGACTGGTTCGGCCCCGACTACGGCGGTGCCACCGTCCTCACCAATGTCCGCGCCGGTTATCTCGACGAGTGTCCCAATGTCGGTAAGCTCTTGAACAACCTGACCTTCACGCTGCCCATGGAGAACGAGGTCATGGCCGCCATTCTCGACGACGGCGAGGAGCCCGCCGACGCCGCCACCGCTTGGCTGAAGGCCAACCCGGACGTGCTCGCCACCTGGCTCGACGGCGTGACCACGTTCGGCGGCGAGGACGGCATGGCGGCGGTCAAGGCGCATTTGGGGCTTTGACCCGGTCCGAGTGACCTGCTGACCCAACGGCCCTAGGCATGCCGCTTCGTCACGTCGCCCCCAACCCGGCGCTGATGCGCGAGCTCGGGCAGGTCTCGGCGGATGCCGAGGCCGTGCTCGAGGCATTGGCGTCGGTCAACGCTCTGCCTGACGATTTCCCCGAGCAGGAGATCAGCGAGCTGTGTCAGTCGCTCCGCGATCTCAAGGACGGAACGGACGAGGGCTGTCGCAGCCAGCTCGAATCAGCGCGCAACCGCATCCCAAAATGGCGCCGGACGCATTTTCATGTGGAGGGCGAGGCGGAGGCCGGAAGCGACGACGTGGTGCGTCTTTATCGCGACATGCACCTCGACCAACGGCTCGGCAGGCTGCTGATTTCCGCGACGACGGCGCGGGATGAATACCGCGCCCAGGTTCAGGAGCATTTCGACGACGCGGTGACCGCTGAGGCGATCTTCGATGCTGCAGGCGACGCCCGTGCCGCAGCGGCGATGGACTAGGCCGTTGCCGTCGAAGCCAGCGTCGGCTCGGCCAAGAATGAGATCGACCAGCGCCTTGACCCTGCCAACACGCGCGTCGACCTCCTCAAGCGGCGTCTCACCGACGGCGCCAATCTCGCCCGCACCGCCCGCTCCGAGCTCCGCGCCCGCCCAATCGTGCGGCGCTGGTACAAGGGCGTCGTCGGCGCTCTCGAGCAGACGCCGGAATTAATCATCGCAGCCGGAAACGCGCTTCAGGTGGGAGCGTATGTTGCTCTGGCTTTTGCGGCGGTGTCTGGATTGGGTGTTGATCAAGCAGCGAGGGCGATCTGCCAAGCGGCATTCTCTGCGTCTTGTTGATTGCCGACGAGCCTGGAGACGAACCATGCGGCATAGGCGGGGAGGTTTTTGGTTGCCGGTCCGCAGAATGGTTTCATGAAGGTCTCGAAGCGGCTGTGCAGATTGTTGACGGTCTGCATGTGGAAAGCCTTGGCGATGACCCGTGGACCCTTCTTGGGGTGAAGGCGATAGTGCGGCATGGCGCGTTGTCGTGCGAAAAGATCGTAAGCACTGTCACCATCCGTACAGAGGACCGCATCCTGTCCGACATGGGCTTCGAGCCGGGAGACGAGGCTCGTTGCGCGGCGATCGGGGAGCACGTCGGCGCGCCGCGCGCCCGTTCGATCGGTCAGGGTCAAGACTGGTATCTGCCACGCCGACAATCCGGCCGGGAAGAGCAGCCGGAGGCGCCGGAAATCACGCCAACGCGGGCGGTCGGGCTCGGCATGACGGGTCGGGTCGCGTTCGTGATCAACCCATTCACGGCTGCCCTTGCGCGACTCCCGGAAGAACTTCTCATCGGCCTCGACGATACCGTTCAATTCGCTCGCACCAGCCCCGATGAGCGCCTGGAGCAGGCTCAGGCGCCAACGCCAGACGGTCGTCTTGTCCAGTTCGAGACATCGCGCCAGGGCTCGACATGAGCGAGGGCTTGTCGACATCATGTCACGCAGCACCGCGAGCAGCTTTTCGGGCCGACGAATGCGCTCCAGCACCGTCCCGGTGGCCGAGGAGAATGTCCGACGACAGGCCTTGCATCTCAGTCTTGGCAACCCCGTTCGGGTCTCGCCCCAGCGCTGCAACGAAGGCGCGGCACAGTGAACACATTCGGTGAGCGCCTGTCCCCGGGCATCGATGCGCGAAAGAACCTCGATGCGCGTATCGAGTGCTCGAAGCTGGCTTCGCAGCGCCCGCATCTGCCCGACACTCAATCTCTTCATGCCTGCGCACAAACGCCTGAAACGTGCCTTGTTCATCGTCCGCTCCGAAATCGATGTTTCATAAATGTTCTCACCAACTTGTGCGGACTTCAACACGCAATCCAGACACCGCCACTTTTGCCGAATGGTGGGCGACCTTTAAGAAAGACCCAATCAAGGGTGTCGCTACTGCCATTCGCGAACTGGGCAGAAAACTGGAAGAGATTGGCCGACGGAAGGCGAATCGGCGATCCGGCAGGGACCCGTCAGCGCTGCTTCAGAGCTTCCAGGACGCCCCCTTCGCGCTCGAGATGGTCCTGCTGCCGGCGGGGTCCTTCGTGATGGGATCGCCCGAAGGCGAAGCGGGGCGAGCCGACGACGAAGGCCCGCCGCGGCAGGTCACTGTGGCCGGCTTTGCCATCGGCCGCTACCCAGTGACCTTTGACGAGTATGACCACTGCTGTGAAGAAATGAACTGGGAAAAGCCGGATGATCGCGACTGGGGGCGTGGCAAGCGACCAGTTATAGACCTCACATGGTTGGACGCGCGGGCCTATGTCAGCTGGCTCTCCGAAAAGACTGGTCGCGACTATCGTTTGGCCAGCGAAGCCGAGTGGGAATATGCCTGCCGTGCCGGCACAGCCACGGCATATTGGTGGGGTGACGCTTTCGATTCGAAGAAGGCCAACACCGCAGAAGGTGGTACCGGCCGGACGACCGAAGTGGGCAGCTATCCGGCCAACCCCTGGGGGCTTTCTGACATGCTCGGCAATGTCTATGAGTGGGTGGAGGACCATTGGCACAAGAACTATCGAGGTGCGCCGAACGACGGCCGCGCCTGGGTGGATGCCGAGGCGCAGGAAAATAATCCGCGAGTGCGGCGCGGTGGGTCCTGGCTCCGCCATCGAGGCTACGCGCGCTGCGCCCTCCGCTACAGGGTCAACCCGATCAACCGACAGGTTGATGCCGGTTTTCGTGTTGTGTGTTCGTCCCCATCGTGACCAATGATATCTGAAGCGAAGCGCCAGTGCCGGCTGTTCGGTTTTCGCACCTGGATCGCCGCTAGATCCCCGGCAGGCCGGCCCTGATCCGGGCCGAGAAATCGTCGGCGCCCTGGGCTGCATTGGCGCGTTGCGTTGATCAGGCTCGCGTCGCGCAGCTCGTCGTAGGGCAGGCTCTGGTCGAGCACGCCGCGCTCGTGCAGCAACTGCGGGAAGTAACCGCTGAGCAGCACCTTCCAGCTGCGCGGCAGCTCGCCGCCGAGCGCGCGGGCGTGCATGGCGATCACCGTCGTGCAGTTGGTGGTCATGGTGTTGTAGAAGCTGGGCTGCTCGTTCAGCCGGTTGATCTCGCCCAGATACTGGAGGAAGAGCTTGCGGGCGGCCTCCGGCGGGATCTCGACGCGGTAGAGATAGACGTCCTCCGGCGGCTCGCGGTAGGTCGTGCGCAAGGCCACGATGTCGGGCTCCTCGCTGACCACGTAGTAGAGCTCGTACTGGCGGAAGAAACCGGCGATCGTCGAATAGTCCTCGCCGACCTCCTTGCGCGTCTCGATCGAGATGGTGACCGGCTCGCCCGCGAAGACGAAGCTCAGCATGATGTGCGCGATGGGCTCGCCCATCCAGTAGACGGCGAAGAGGTCGAGGGCTTCGAGCGTGTTGAGATCGACCGTGCGCTCGTGCCAGTCGGGCTCGAATGTCGTGGCGTCCTGGTAGGTGAAGCGCCGGACATTGCTGAGGGTCACCAGGTCGCCGTCGATCTCGGCCGCCGGCAGGCGGGCGACGTCGGTCTGCCAGTCGCGATCGTTGCTGGGGGTGACGGTGATCCACCAGCCGAGCAAGGCCGCCCCGGCCAGCGCGAAGGGTGCCAGCGGCCGCACCACCCTGCCGCGCCAGACCGCGACGACGAGCCCGACGACCGCGAGGCCGACCAATCCTGCGGCCAGCGCCAGGCGGACGTTCTCGCCTGCCGGCAGGGCGTACCAGATCGCCAGCGCACCCCAGCCGGCGAGGCCGAGCACCGCGCAGCCGAGGAGCCCGAGCAGGATCAGTCTGAGGACGGTCATGATGGCGACTCTCGCGCAGTCCAAGCAGTCGGGAATACCTAGCCGATGACCGGCGACGCGCAAGCGGCGATCCAAGGCCGGGCGCGTCGGCAGGCTGGTCATCCGCCACCACCTCCGGCAAGGTCAGCGCCCTCGCCGACGATCGGGCGGGGGCTCGGCACAGGGAGGCGCCCATGGACTGGCTCGAGGACCACAAGATTCCGCTCGGCAAGTGGATCAGCGACGGCGTCGATCTGCTCAACGACAACGCCGCCTTCGTCTTCGATGCCATCGCCTGGGCGCTCGGCCTCGTCATCGAGAGCTTCGTCGACCTGCTCCAGGCGATCCCGGCGCTGCTCCTGGTGGCGCTGTTCGCCGCCGGCGCCTATGCGCTGCATCGCTCGTGGAAGCTGGCCGCGCTGATCGTCGTCTCGCTGCTGCTGGTGATCAATCTCGGCTACTGGGAGGAGACCACCGAGACCCTGGCGCTGGTGGTGTTCGCGACCGCGATCTGCATGCTGATCGGCGTGCCGGTCGGCATCGCGGCCGCGCACCGGCCCTGGCTCTACACCGCTGCTCCGGCCGGTGCTCGACCTGATGCAGACCATCCCGACCTTCGTCTATCTGATCCCGACGCTGATCCTGTTCGGCCTCGGCGTCGTGCCGGGGCTGATCTCGACCGTGATCTTCGCCGCTGCCGGCGCCGATCCGGCTCACCCATCTGGGCGTCTCCGTCGGTGCCGCGGCCGCTGATCGAGGCGGGCGAGGCCTTCGGCGCCACCGCCGCGGCAGCTGCTCTGGAAGGTCGAGCTGCCGCACGCCATGCCGACCATCATGGCCGGCCTCACCCAGTGCATCATGCTGTCGCTGTCGATGGTGGTGATCGCGGCCCTGGTCGGCGCCGGCGGCCTCGGCGAGCCGGTGGTCCGGGCGCTCAACACGGTCAACATCGGCCGGGGCTTCGAGGCCGGGCTCGCCATCGTCCTCGTGGCGATCATGCTCGATCGCGTCTGCGCGCCGGCGCGGCGCGCGAGGACGTCGGGGAGCTGAGCCATGGCCGAGGTCGACTTTCGCAGACGTCGACATCGTCTTCGGCACCGATCCGGACGCGGCGCTGCAGCTGCTGGACTGCGGGCGCAGGACCGCGAGGCGATCCTGGCGGCGACCGGCCACGTGCTGGGCGTCGCCGGCTGCCTCGCTCGCCGTCGCGGCGGGCGAGATCTGCGTCCTGATGGGCCTCTCCGGGTCGGGCAAGTCGACCCTGCTGCGCGCGTCAACGGGCTCAACACGGCGACCCGTGGCCGAGGTCCTGGTCGCCGACGCCGAGGGCAGCAGGTCGACGTCGCCCGCTGCGATCCGGCGCACGCTCCGCCGCCTGCGCACCCAGCGGATCGCCATGGTGTTCCAGCAGTTCGCGCTGCTGCCCTGGCGCACCGTGGCCGAGAACGTCGGCTTCGGCCTGGAGCTGCGCGGCATGCGCCAAGGCCGAGCGCGACCGGTCGTCGCCGAGAAGCTGGCGATGGTCAATCTCGACGCCTGGGCCGACAAGTTCGCGCACGAGCTCTCCGGCGGCATGCAGCAGCGGGTCGGCCTCGCCCGCGCGTTCGCCACCGACGCCGACATCCTGCTGATGGACGAGCCGTTCTCGGCGCTCGACCCGCTGATCCGCGACCGCCTCCAGGACGAGCTGCTCGACCTGCAGCGCGCGGCTGCACAAGACCATCGTGTTCGTCAGCCACGACCTCGACGAGGCGCTCAAGATCGGCAACCACATCGCGATCATGGAGGGCGGCCGGATCGTCCAGTCGGGCGAGCCCGAGGCCATCGTCACCCGCCCTGGCGACCGATTACGTCAGCGACTTCGTGGCCAACGTGAACCCGCTCCACGTGCTCACCGCCGGCACCGTGATGCGGCCGTTCGACGGTTGGCCGGCGCGGCTGGAGACGGGGCAGGGCGAACTGCTGCTCGCTGGCAGCGCCGCAGCTCCGACCGCGTCGCTCGCGGGGGTGTCGGTTCAGCTCGCCGATCTCGAGGCGTCGGAGGCTGCCAGCGAGCGGCCATCGGTCTGGCGCTGCGGCCTCGACACGCCGATGCAGCGCCTGGTGCAGACGATGGCGCAGGGCAGCGCCAGCTTCGTCGTGGTGGACGACGCGGGCGAAGCCAGGGGCTGGGTCGGCGAGCGCGAGCTGTTCGCCGCGCTGCTCCGCTGAGCGGCTTCAGCCGCCGCGCGCATTGCGGGATGGACGGATCGTTTTTCAACCATTACGTTAGTTCTCAGGGTCTATGGTCGAGTGTGTCGGTTCGGGTCATCATGACCGGACTTTGCCATGCGCGCTGCGGGCACCTGCCTCACCAGTCTCTTTGCGCTTACCGCCTGCCTCGGTGGCGGCGGTGGCGGTGCCAGCGGCGGCGGTGGCGCCTCGGGGTCAGCTCGAGATCAACCTTCAGTTGCTGAGCGATCCGGCCAGCTTCGAGACCGCGGAGTACCGGCGCAGCGGCGCGCTCGAGCCGGTCAATGCGTCGACGCTCTTCGCCGCCGGTGCCAGCGGTGCCGGGGTGACCGTCGGCATCATCGACACCGGCATCGACACCGGCCATTCGGAACTCGTCGGCGCCATCCATCCGGCAAGCACCGACATCAAGCGGGGCGACCCGCTTGCCGACGGCTCGGGCCACGGCACCGCCGTCGCCGGTCTGATCGGGGCGCGTCGCAACGGCTCGGCGACCCACGGCATCGCCTACAACGCGCGGCTGCTCGCGGTGCGCGCCGATACACCCGGCACCTGTCCCGGCAGCCTGCGTGTTCAGCCAAGCCGACCTCGCCACGGCAACCGACTACGCCGTCGCCAATGGTGCGCGCGTGCTTAATTTCAGCCTTGGGGACGCCTCGGTTCTCGCGGACAGCCTGCGCGAGTCGCTGAGCGACGCCGCTGCCGCCGACCGTGTTCTCGTCTTCGCCGCGGGCAATGGTGGTGCGGCCTCGCCACGCCAGCCTGCCCGCTTCGCCAGCACCGACGCGGCGCGGGGCAACGGCATCATCGTCGGCGCGGTCGACGCGGACGAGATGATTTCCGCCTTCAGCAATCGCGCCGGCACCGCGAAGGACGTCTATCTCGTGGCGCCCGGCGAGGACCTGCAGACAACGGCCGCCGGTGGCGGCAGCACGCCGATCAGCGGCACCTCGGCCGCCACCCCTCTGGTGTCGGGCGCGGCAGCGGCACTGCTCGGTGCGGCACCGCATCTGAGCGCCAGCGACGTCGTCAGCATCCTGCTCGGCTCGGCCCGTGATCTGGGGGCGCCGGGGACCGATTCGATCTATGGCCGCGGCATGCTGGACCTTGAGCAGGCACTGGCACCGGCCGGGCCGCTGGTGGTCCCGCAGGGGGCCGATGCCGCCGGTGGCGGTGCGCCGTTGGCGGCATCGAGCCTCTCCCTTGGCGGCGCCTTCGGCTCCGGCCTGAAGGCGCCGGTTCGGGCCATGGCGCTCGATTCATTCGATCGGGCCTACCAGGTCGATTTGCCGCTCGACACGCCCAAGCGGCAGGCATCGGCGCTGCCGGCGCTCCTCGATAGGCAGCGAGCGCGGGCGACCGAGCGGATGGGATTGGGGGCGCTTTCGGTCGATCTGACGAGCACCGCACCCGGCAGCGACGACGGGCGACTTGGCGATAGTGACATCGCTGGCTTGCGCGCAACCTGGAAGAGCGGCGAGGCCTTTCAGTTTCGTGCCCACCTGGGTCGCCCGGCGCCGGCGCCGGCCGACAGCTTCGGCTCGCTTAGTCCCTTCGATCGGCCAAGCGGCTACGGCAGTGCCGCCAGCCTTGCGGATCTTGCGGCACCGGCCGGCTTCGAGGTCAGCGGGCGGCTCGCCGAAGGCTGGCGGGTGTCGCTGGCGCTGGCCGGTGATCCCGGCGGCTCGTTGGACGAGTCGTTCGGCTTGCAGCAGATTGCCGCCAGCAGTCCAGGCGAGTGCTGCGATCAGGCCACCGGCCACTTGGCCGCCATCGCGCTCGAGCACGGCGATCCGCGCTGGCGCGCCTGGCGTCTCGGCGTCGGTGTGCTGGGCGAGGACGAGGGGCCGTTCGGGACCTCCGGGAGCGGCGCTTTCGAGCTCGATGGTGCGAGGACCTACTTCGTCGACGTGGCCGGCACGCTCAGCCTCGGTGGAGGCGTGCAGGCCTTCGGTCGGGCAGAGCTCGGCCGCACCGCAACGGCGGGCGGCGACGGGCTCCTGGATCAGATGGAGGATCTCTGGAGCACCTCGTTTGCCGTCGGCCTGAGCGCAAGCGACGTGGTCCGGCAGGCCGACCAAATGACGTTCACCGTCCTGCAGCCACTCCGTGTCGAGCAGGGGCAGGGCGTGCTCGACGTGCCGGTGGCCCGCGATCTGGCCGGCAATGTCTACCGTCAGGACGTCGAGGTGTCGTTGACGCCGGCGGGCCGCGAGATCGACCTCGAGCTCGGCTACGGCATGCCTCTCGGTCGTGCGGGCTTCGACATGGGCCGCCTGCAGACGGCCGTCATGCTCCGCCTCGCACCGAACCATGACGCCGCAGCACCGCCCGAGCTGCTCTTCGGCGTTGCCTACCGACTGTCCTTCTGACCTCACCCCGTCTAGGGCGGGCAGGCGGCGCTTTCACGATCCAGCGTGAAGGCGCCGTCTGCCGTCCGCCAGTGCAGCGCCTGGACCACCATCAGGGTCGGCGACCAGGGCTGAAAGATCGGACAGCCATCATCGTCGACGCCCATCGGCAGCATGTAGAGATCGGGGGTCACCGGAATCGCGCCCTCGGGCACCGCGTCGCCGACCGCCTCGGGTCTCTCGGGCCCGGCCGTCGGGCAACCGGTGAGCACAGCTGCCGATAGTAGTCCCATGCAGGCGCTTCGCAACCAAAGAGCGCCAAGCGCACGTCTCAAATTAGCGTATGTATTACAACTCATTGCTTCCTCTTCCTCGTGCCGTTGGCGAGCATCGACGGCTAACGTCTTCTATTTGAACGTTCTACCTTAAGATGAATGAATGGTAAAAAAATGTTTGAAATTAGATAGTTAGCTGGCTAACGTATGAAGCGAGGGAAGACACCGTCTGACGTTCCAGCACTGCCGGGTCCCATCGGCTCGTCATCGAGTGACATCACTGCCCGAAGAAAAACGGGGCGGGAGCACACGAAGATGATGATGTTGAACGAATATGGTGCCGTTAAGCGAGACCTTTCTGCCAGACGGCAGGAGGGAGGACCATCGGAGGCAGCGGGCGCACGCCGGCGCTCGGCTGGACAAGCGATCGCTCTTGGAGCGCCGTTGTCGGCGAGCTTCATGGGCCTGCTGCTCATGCGGGGCGGCGAGGCACGAGCTGCAGAGCCAAGCCTCGGTGAGGTCGGGCCGCCGGCAGCTGCGGACGGCGACCGCCATGGTGACCTGAGCTCGGCGAGCACGCTCGTCGGTGTCGCTCCGGCTGTCGTGGCGACGGCGCCGAGTGCCGAGGGGAGGGTACCGTCCGAGGCTGCTCTAGCCGTCGACGCGGCTGCGGTCGGCGATGGCGGGGCTCTGATCGCGGTGACGCCCGCCAGCGCCGACTTGGCGTCTGCGCCGGGCGAGATGGCGGCGGAAACCACCCCACCGCCGACTCCGGATATCGGCGATGTCGTCCTCGGCTACACAGGCGCGACGCCTTTCGTGATGCCCGACTTCAGCGACGAGTTCGCTACCTCGCCGGACGAGAACATCGGCGAGATCGGCGACCCGCGCGCCATCACCCGGGAACCGCTGGCGCAGGACGGGCCAGATCAACCGGCGGCCGACGATGCGAGCGGGTCACCCGCTCCGCCGGAGGGTGATGGCCCGGCCGGCAATCCCGGCCTGCGCATCACCGGCACGCCGCAGAACGACCTGCTGATCGGCACGGCTGGCGACGACATCATCAATGCGGTGGGTGGCAAGAACACCGTCGATGGTGGTGACGGCAATGATCTGATCAATGGCGGCACGGGCAACGACGTCTTGCGCGGTGGCGCTGGCAACGATACAATCTACGGTAGAGAAGGTAACGACCTGATCTACGCCGACTCTGGGGACAACCAGTTGTTCGGCGGTGCGGGCAACGACACGATCTACGGTGGACCAGGCAATGACCGGCTCGACGGCGTCGCCGGCATCAACAGGCTCTACGCCGGCACCGGCAACGATACGCTCGTCGTGAACGACTGGCGCGACGTGGCGGTCGGCAATGACGAGGGACCCAACGGCGGGGGTGTCGACACACTCGAGGTGGCGCCTGGCTTCGCGGCGTCGCTGCGCGGCAAGTTCTCCGGCCTGTCGCCCGACGGCAGCACCACGTTCGTGATGGGCGAGAGCGCCCGGGGCCGCGAGTTCCCGGAGGACGTCACGAGCTTCAAGTGGCAGGTCGACCCGCGCATCGACGCGGTCACCCTGACCGGCAATGACGACCACGACGTCGTTGGCTCGACCGCGAACGACACGATCAGGGGCAATGACGGGGACAATCGGCTCTACGGCGGCGACGGCGACGACGTGCTGTATGCGGGCGCCGGCGACGACGTGCTGCAGGGCGGTGCCGGCAACGATACGCTCTATGCCGAGGCCGGCGTTGATTCGCTGTTCGGCGGTGCCGGCGACGATCTGCTCTATGGCGGCGAAGGCGAAAGCGACCTCTATGGCGGCGAGGGCGACGATCTGTTCGCTTTCGGTCTCGCCGAGGGTGGCAAGAGCACCGTCTTCGATCATGACGGCGTCAATCGGCTGCGGTTCGACGGCCTGGCCGAAGCGAGCGACTTGGACTCCCGCTTCGATGGTGATGACCTGATCCTCAGCCATGGCGGCGCCGACGTCGTGCGGATCGAGGACTACGCGAATCATCGCGACGCCTACGCGGGGATCGAGATCGGCGGCGAGGTCGTTTCCCTGGACAGCTTCATTCGTGATACGGCGCCGCAATCCGCCACGACATCGGCCGGAGAGGACGATCTGCTGTCGCTCTACCTTGGCCCCCAGTCCGTCGATGCCCCGGACGACATTCTCGACCAGCCTTGGCTCGACGAGGACGGGCCGGGGCACGACCGACCGTTCGGGCTCTACGAGACCGGTGACGATGCCGGCTTGGCGACCGCAGCCGACGACCTCGACACCACATCGGCGAAGGCCGACGACCTGCTCGGGACGTTCATGCGCAGCGAGCCGCTTTGGGTCGGCCCGGAGGACGGGATGTTCGTGCCGGACGCGGCGGGTTATGACGGCGCCGGGCCGGAGGAAGCGCAGCAGGGACGCGGCTGAGCCGCCGTCCCCCACCGCGCTCGCTTTACGCCGGCGACCGCCTTCTTTATAGGCAGGGCTTCAGCACGCGATCTTGCATCGGGTGCCGTTTCCTGTCGTACCCAAAATAGCCGGTTACAGCCTTGTCCTCCGCGCCGACCAATCCTGTTGCCGTCGTGCATCTGGCACTGCCCAAGGGCCGCATGCAGGAGGGTGTCGTCAAGTTGCTCGGCGATGCCGGTATCCGCCTGACCTATGATCGCCGCGGGTATCGGCCGACCTTGTCGATGCCGGAGCTCGAGGCGAAGATCCTCAAGCCACAGAACATCGTCGAGATGCTCGACGTCGGGAGCCGCGATCTGGGCTTCGCCGGCGCCGACTGGGTCGCCGAGAAGTCGGTCGATCTGGTCGAGCTGGTCGACACGGGCCTCGACCCGGTGCGGATCGTCGCCGCCGCCGATCACCGCTTTCTCGTCGATGGCAGGCCGCCCGCCAGCCGCTTCGTCGTCGCCACCGAGTACGAGAAGCTGACCACCGAGTGGCTGCTCTCGCAGGCGCTCGATGCGCGGATCGTCCGCTCCTATGGCGCGACCGAGGTGTTCCCGCCCGAGGATGCCGACTGCATCGTCGACAACACCGCGACCGGCGCCACGCTGAAGGCCAACGGCCTCACGATCTTCGACGAGCTGATGCGCTCCTCGACCCGGCTCTACGCCCACCCGCGCTCGCTCGACGATCCGGACAAGCGGGCGGTGATCGAGCATTTCGCGCTGCTGATGCGCTCGGTGCTCGACGCGCGGCAGCGGGTGATGATCGAGGTCAACGTGACGACGGATGCGCTGGAGGCGGTGGTCGACGTGCTGCCCTGCATGCGCGAGCCGACGATCTCGCCCCTGCACGGCGAGGGCGGCTTCGCGGTCAAGGCCGCCGTGCCGCGCGTCCGATCTGCCGCCCTGATCCGCGCGCATCAAGGAGCGCGGCGGCACCGACATCGTCGTCTCGCAGCTCGCGCAGATCGTGCCCGTGAGCGACGCGCGACGGCGCACGATCGAGCGGCACACCTCCGAGACCGAGATCCGCCTGGCTCTCGACCTCGACGGCAGCGGCAGCACGGCGATCGATACCGGCCTCGGCTTCTTCGACCACATGCTGACGGCGCTGATCAAGCACAGCCGCTTCGATCTGGAGCTGGCCTGCTCGGGGGACCTGCACGTCGACGACCACCACACGGTCGAGGATTGCGGCCTCGCGCTCGGCCAGGCGCTCGACCAGGCTCTGGGCGATCGTCGCGGCATCCGCCGGTTCGCGCATGCCTTCGCGCCCCTCGACGAGGCCCTGGCCCGGGTCGTGGTCGATCTTTCCGGCCGGCCTTCGCCGCATGTCGAGCTGGGTCTGGCGCGGCCCAAGATCGGTGACGTGGCGGCCGAGAACCTCGGCCACTTCTTCGACTCGCTCGCGATCGCCGGGCGCATGGCGCTGCATGTCGACGTGCTGAAGGGCGTCGAACGACCATCACCGCGCCGAGGCAGCCTTCAAGGCGCTCGCCCTGGCCCTGCGCGAAGCGGTGGCCCGAACCGACCATACCGAGGTGCCGAGCACCAAGGGGGTGCTTTGAGCCGAGGCGCGTGGCGATCGTGCCGACCGGCACGGCCAATCTCGCCTCGGTGATGGCCGCGTTCCGGCGGCTGGGCGCAGAGCCGCACGTCATCGAGGACGCGGCCGCGGTGCTCGCAGGCGAGCCACGTCATGCTGCCGGGCGTCGGCGCCTTCGGGGCATCGATGGCAGCGGCTGCAGGAGCTCGGGCTCGATCAGGCGCTGCGCGAGCGCATCGCGGCCGACCGGCCGACCATCGCGATCTGCGTCGGCCATCAGCTGCTGTTCGAGACGAGCGACGAGAGCCCGGGTGTTCGCGGGCCTCGGCGTCGTCGCGGGCCGGTGTCGGCCGGTTCCCCGGCGCGTCCGCGTGCCGCAGTTCGGCTGGAACGAGGTCGAGGCCGGCGACGACTGCCACCTGCTCGACAGCGGCTACGCCTATTTCGCCAACTGCTACCGCGCCACCGCGGCGCCCGGCTGGCAGGTCGCCACGGCCGAGCATGGCGGCCGCTTCGTCGCGGCCATGGAGCGGGGCAACGTCATCGGCCTGCCAGTTCCATCCCGAGCTTTCGGGCGACTACGGCGAGGCGCTGCTGTCGCGCTTCCTGGAGCTCGGCTGATGCTCACCAAGCGGATCATCCCCTGCCTCGACGTCAGCCACGGCCGGGTGGTCAAGGGCATCCGCTTCCAGGGCCTGCGCGACGCCGGCGACCCGGTCGAGCTGGCGCTGGCGCTACCAGCTGCAGGGCGCCGACGAGATCGTCATTCTCGACATCTCCGCGACGCCCGAGGGCCGCGGCCACCAGCACGAGACGGTCGCGCCAGGTGCGCGAGGGCCTCGGCATTCCGCTGACCGTCGGTGGCGGCGTGCGCACGGTCGAGGACGCCTGGCGCCTGCTCGAGGCCGGCGCCGACAAGGTCTCGATCAACACCGCCGCGGTCGACCGACCCGACGCTTGATCGATGCGATCGCCGTCCGCTTCGGCAGCCAATGCTGCGTGGTCGCCATCGACGCGGCCCTGCGCGACGGGCGTTCGAGGTCCTGGTCAAGGGCGGCCGCGAGGGTACCGGCATCGACGCCATCGACTGGGCGCGAGGCGCCGAGCGAGCGCGGGGCCGGGCGAGATCCTGCTGACCTCCTGGGACCGCGACGGCACCCGCGCAGGGCTACGACCTGCGCGCTCACCCGAGCGGTGGCGCATGCCGTGCACCTGCCGGTGATCGCCTCGGGCGGTGCCGATCATGCGGCCGAGCATGTCGCCGAGGCCTTCGCGGCCGGTGCCGACGCGGTGCTCGCCGCCTCGATCTTTCACGACGGCGACCTCACCGTCGGCGACGTCAAGCTGCACCTGATGGAGCACGGCGTCGTCGGGTCCGGCCATGATCATCCCCTCGCATCGACCTGCAGGGCGGCCAGGCGGTCCAGCTGGTCGGCGGCGAGAGCAAGGCGATCGAGGCCGGCGATCCGATGCCCATCGCCGAGCGCTTCGCCGTCGCCGGACCGCTCGCCGTCATCGATCTCGACGCGGCCATGGGCAGGGCTCGAACCGCGGCGCTGATCGAGCGTCTGGTGCGCCCGCTTCGCTGCCACGTCGGCGGCGGGATCCGCGACGTCGAGACCGCCGCTCTTCTGGCTCGATGCCGGCGCGCAGGCAGGATCATCCTCGGCACCATGGCCAAGCCCGAGATCCTCGTCGCAGCTGCCGAAGGAACGGGTGATCGCCGCCCTCGACGCGCGCGCACGGCGAGGTCGTGGTCGAGGGCTGGAAGGAGGGCACCGGCCGCGGCATCCTCGAGCGGATCGCCGAGCTCAAGGACCTGGTCGGCGGGCTTCCTCGTCACCTTCGTCGAGCGCGAGGGCCGGATGGGCGGCACCGACCTGGAGCTGGCCCGAGACCATCGTCGAGGCCGCCGGCACCGGCGCCGAGGTCACCATCGCCGGCGGGGTCACCACGCGCCGAGGAGATGGCCGAGCTCGACGCCATGGGCGCCGACTGCCCAGGTCGGCATGGCGCTCTACTCCGGCCGGCTCGATCTCGGCGAGGCGGTGGCGGCGCCCTTGTCCAGCGACCGGCCGGACGGACTGATCCCGACCGTCGTCGTCGACGAGCGGGGCATCGGCACTCGGTCTCGTCTACTCGTCCAAGGCCAGCATCGCGGCAGCCGTCAACGAGCGTCGCGGCATCTACCAGTCGCGAAAGCGCGGGCTCTGGCGCAAGGGCGAAAGCTCAGGGCGCAATCCAGGAGCTTCTCCAGCGTAGCGGCGGACTGCGATCGCGACTCGGTGCGCTTCACCGTTCGCCAGGACGGCCCGGGCTTCTGCCACCTCGACACCCGTACCTGCTTCGGCGAGGACACGGGCCTCGGCAGGCTGGCCCGCCGGCTGGCCGAGCGCCGCGGCAATGCGCCCGAGGGCTCCTACACCGCGCGCCTCTTCGCCGACCGGCCACGGCTGGCGCCAAGATCAGCGAAGAGGCGCTGGAGCTGAACGAAGCGGCGAGCCCTGACGAGGTGGTCTGGGAGGCCGCCGACCTGCTCTACTTCACGCTGACACGGCTCGCCGGCCGAGGGCATCGACCTGGCCGAGGTCGAGCAGCACCTCGATCGGCGCGAACGCCGCGTCAGGCGGCGCGACTGAGGATCGCCATCTTGCGCGGGTGGCTGAGCGCTCTTCGCCCGCTGCTCGAGCTTCGGGCGATCATCGCCATCGTGCTGCTCAGTGCAGCTGCCTGGATCTTCATCGAGCTTGCCGAGGAAGTGACCGAGGGAGAGGCCATACCCTTCGACGAAACGCTGCTGCTGGCGTTGCGCTCGCCCGACGATCCGGCGGTACCGCGCGGGCCGGTCTGGCTGCAGGAGGTGATGCGCGATGTGACCGCGCTCGGCGGCTACACGATCGTCTCGCTCATCACGATCGCCACCGTCGCCTATCTCTGGATGGCACGGCAGGGGCGGGCAGCCGTCTTCGTCGTCGCATCGGTCGCCGGCGCGCTGTTCTGGATCACCGTCTTCAAGCTCGGCTTCGATCGGCCACGGCCCGATCTGGTGCCGCACATCATGGACGTCCGCTCACCGAGCTTTCCGAGCGGGCATTCGGCCGCGGCCGCCTCGGTCTATCTCACCCTCGGTGTCCTTGTCGCCCGCTTCCAAAGCCGCCGCCGACTGCAGCTCTTCTTCATCGGCCTCGCCGTAAGCGTCGCGGTTCTGGTCGGCATTTCGAGGGTGTATCTTGGTGTCCATTGGCCGTCCGACGTCGTTGCCGGCTGGACGTTGGGGGGTGGCTGGGCGCTCTGCTGCTGGCTTGCCGCGACTTGGCTGCGCCAACGCCGGGTCCTGCCCGGAGCGCTCGACCCGTGATCCAGCCCAACCGGACGACCCGTTAGCTCGCCTCTTCTGCGAAGATGGCCAGGATCTGCGTCTCCATGACGCCGGTCGACGCGCAGGGGCGATCGAAGGGCAGGTTGTTGAAGCGATCGACATAAATGCCGTCGAGCCGGGGGGTCAGCGACACGCTGGTCTGGCCGCCGAGCTCGCTGAAGCGGACGGTGACCCTGGCTCGGCGGTCCTCGGCGTCGGCCCAGAGAACGCGGTTGCGATCGAACTGCTCCGTCACCTGGATGCGGTCGCAGCTGGACCACGCAGCCGGCGCGCCGTTCTTGATCTCGCCCATCACGATGCCCGTCTCGAGGCTTTCGTCGACGCTAAAGCCCATCTCCTTGAGGTTCGCGACCACCGCGGTCTCTGCGGCACCGACCGACTGCGCTGTCATGGCGCCCAGCGCCGCAGTTGAGACGCCCGGCTGAGGCGCCGGCCCGGCGCAGGCCGCGAGGGCCAGCATGCCGAGCACGGGAAGGAAGTGGGGCGGACGCATCAAGTCTCTCCAATCGACATGGACGAATTCGTAGAAGGTAGAATAACGCCTGGGTTGAGAATTCCCAGGGGGTCGAGCGCCTGCTTCAGCCGCCCCATCAGCTCGCGATCCAATGCCGGCTTGTAGCGCTCGAGCTCTGCCCGCTTGAGTCGGCCGACGCCGTGCTCGGCGCTGAACGAGCCACCGAGGCCGGCCACGAGCTCGGCCAGCTCGGCCGAAAGCAGCGGCTTGAGCATCGCGATCCGCTCGGGCTCGTTGGGGAGGAGGAAATTGAAGTGCAGGTTGCCGTCGCCGAGATGGCCGAACGGAAACAGCGGAATGTCTGGCGCCAACTCGGCGAAGCGCGCGGCCGCGCGGGCGATCAGCCTCGGCACGTCGGCGACCGCGACCGAGATGTCGGAGCGAAGCACGTAGCCGATCTGGCTCGTGGCCTCGCTCTGCCCCTCGCGGATGCGCCACATGGCGGCCCGTTGCGCCTCGTTCTGGGCAATCGTCCCGTCGGTGACGAGGCCGGCCGCGAACGACGGCCTCGAGCACTGGCATCGACGGGCCCATCGAGCCCCTCGGCCAGCGACCAGGCGACCTCGATCAGGAGATGCCAGGGATGCGGCCCGGCCAGAGGCCGCTTGCCGCCCGGCAGGTGCTGGTCGGCCGCCTCGACGCCGAAGCCGGCGATCAGCTCGAAGCTGGAGATCAGCTCGCCCAGGCTGTCCTGGAACAGCGCCAGGAGGTCGAGCGCCACCTCCGGGCTCTCGATGCCGAGCCAGATCGTGCGCCGCTCTTTGGGGCGCGGGAACAGCTTGAGCACGGCCGCCGTGACGATCCCGAGGCTGCCCTCGGCGCCGATGAAGAGCTGCTTCAGGTCGTAGCCGGTATTGTCCTTGGCGAGCGCCCTGAGCCCATGCCACACCCGGCCGTCGGCCAGAACCACCTCGAGGCCGAGCACGAGCTGGCGGGTCATGCCGTAGCGCAGCACGTTCACGCCGCCGGCATTGGTCGAGATGTTGCCGCCGATGCGGCAGCTGCCCTCGGCCCCCAGCGACAGCGGGAAGAGCCGTCCCGCCTCGGCCGCCGCGCGCTGCACCTCGGCCAGGACGCAGCCGGCCTCGGCCACGAGATGGCCGCCGACCCGGTCCACCTCCCGGATGCGGTTGAGCCGCTCGAGGCTGACCACGACGAGGGCACCGCTCGCGTCCGGAATGCCGCCGCCGACGAGCCCGGTATTGCCGCTCTGCGCCACCAGCCCGACCCGAAGCTCGGCGGCATGGCGGACGATCGTCGCCACCTCCTGGGTCGTGCCCGGTCGCAGCACGAGCGAGGTGCGGCCACTCTGCTGACGCCAGAAATCGACGCTGTAGCGCTCGATGTCGGCGGCTGCGGTGACGATGCCGGCCTCCCCGAGAACGGGCCGTACCGCCGCCAGTAGCCGCCCCACGGCGTCCCGCCCGTCGCTCATCGATCGCATCCCATTCTGATCGGCGGAACCCTAGAAACTGTCGCGGCATGCGGCAAGGTCGGTCGGTTGACAGGGCAGGGGCCGACGGTACCTTCAGGCGGCTTTCTGCGCTCGGCTCGAAGCGCTCAATGGAGACAAGCTGGATGAACGACGCACGCCTCAAAGCCGTGATCGAGGCCGCTTTCGACGACCGCGCCAACGTCTCGCCTGCCACCTCGGGCGACGTCCGCGACGCCGTGAAGCAGGCTCTGGATGGCCTCGATTCCGGCCACTTCCGGGTGGCCGAGAAGGTGGACGGTGCCTGGGTCGTCCACCAGTGGCTGAAGAAGGCCGTGCTGCTGTCCTTCCGCCTGAACGACATGCGGCGCATCGATGGCGGGCCGGGCGGCGCCGCGTGGTGGGACAAGGTGCCCTCCAAGTTCGCCGGCTGGGGCGAGAAGGAGTTCGCGGCCGCCGGCTTTCGCGCCGTGCCGGGCTGCGTCGTCCGCCACTCCGCCTACATCGCGCCCGGCGTCGTGCTGATGCCCTGCTTCGTCAATCTCGGCGCCCACGTCGGCCGAGGGCACGATGATCGACACCTGGGCCACGGTCGGCTCCTGCGCGCAGATCGGCCGCAACTGCCACATCTCGGGCGGCGCCGGCATCGGCGGCGTGCTCGAGCCGCTGCAGGCCAACCCGGTGATCATCGAGGACGACTGCTTCATCGGCGCCCGCTCCGAGGTCGCCGAGGGCGTGATCGTCGAGCACGGCTCGGTGCTCTCGATGGGCGTCTTCTCGGCGCCTCGACCAAGATCATCGACCGCGCCACGGGCGAGGTCTTCACCGGCCGGGTGCCGGCCTACTCGGTCGTCGTCTCGGGCACGCTGCCGGGCAAGCCCCTGCCCGACGGCAGCCCGGGCCCGAGCCTCTACTGCGCCGTCATCGTCAAGCGGGTCGATGCGCAGACCCGGGCCAAGACCTCGATCAACGAGCTGCTGCGCGACTGATGACGACGATCGACCCGGTCGAGCTGGCGCGGGCGCTGGTCCGCTGCCCGAGCGTCACGCCCGCTGATGCCGGGGCGCAGGAGGTCTTGGCCGAGGCGCTGGACCGTCTCGGCTTCGCGGTCGAGCGGTTGCGCTTCGCGGGGGGCGGCGAGCCGGCGATCGACAATCTCTTCGCCCGGCTGGGCGAGGCCGCACCCAACATCGCCTTCGCCGGCCATACCGACGTGGTGCCGCCGGGCGACCTCGATGCCTGGACGGTCGATCCGTTCGGCGCCGTGATCCGGACGGCTGGCTCTACGGCCGCGGCGCCGTCGACATGAAGGGCGAGATCGCCTGCTTCGTCGCTGCGATCGCCCGCTATCTCGAGCGCCATGGGCAGCCCAAGGGCTCGATCAGCCTGCTCGATCACCGGCGACGAGGAGGGGCCCGCGGTCGACGGCACCGTCGAGCTCCTTCGTTGGGCAGCATCCGAGGGCCACCGGTTCGATGCCTGCATGGTCGGTGAGCCGACCAGCGTCGAGGCGCTCGGCGACATGGCCAAGATCGGCCGGCGCGGCTCCTTGACGGTGGCGCTGGAAGCCAGGGGCAAGCAGGGCCATGTCGGCTATCCCGCATCTTGCCGACAATGCCGCGCACCGCCTCGTCACCGTGCTCGCACCGGCTGATGACCGAGCCGCTGGATGCCGGCACCGAGCATTTCGAGCCGTCGAGCCTGCAGGTGACGACGATCGATATCGGCAATCCGGCGAGCAATGTCGTCCCGGCGCGGGCCAGGGCGGTGCTCAACATCCGCTACAACGACAGTCAGTCGCCAGAAGCCTTGCGGCGCCGGTCGAGACCGCCATCGCCGCTGCCGGCGGAAAGGTCGATGCCCGCTATAGCGAGGGTGCCAACGCTTTTCTCTCCGCCCCCGGCGAGCTGGCGGCGCGTCTGGCGGCCAGCGTCGAGGCGGTGACCGGCCGGCAGCCGCGGTTGTCGACGACCGGCGGCACCTCCGATGCGCGCTTCATCCAGGCCTATTGCCCGGTGATCGAGCTCGGTCTCGTCGGCGCCACGATCCACCAGGTGGACGAGCGGGTCGCGCTCGACGACCTCGAGCGACTGACGCTCATCTATCTCGATTTCCTCGAGCGCAGCTTCCTGGCCTGATGCCGCCCGTCGCCGAGATCCGCCACTATTTCGAGGGGGCGTGGCGCCTCGCTCGCGGCGATACCGGCGGCATGACGCATTTCGACTTCTCAACCGACGGCTTTTGGCGCTCGTTCTGGGCCGCCGTCATCGTGGCGCCCGGCTACGCCATACTCGTGGCCGACCAGTACGCGCGCCGCGGTGAGCCCGTGGATTTCTGGCCGACGCTGACGGCCGAGAGCTTGAGCTATCTGCTCGGCTGGGCGGCGTTTCCGATCCTCGCGATCTTCGTCACCCGCTTCTACGGCGTCGCCAACCGCTACGTGCCGTTGATCGTCGCCTTGAACTGGTCCTCGCAGGTCCAGATCGCGGCGTTTCTCATCCCGGTGGCGCTCGGCGTGCTGCTCCCCGGCGAGTTGGTGGCGTTGCTCTTGATGGTCGTCACCGGCGCTGTGCTGGTCTATCAAGGCTTCATCATCAAGACAGCGCTCGGCTGCCGCGTCGGCACGGCGATCACCTTCCTCGCCGTCAATCTCGTCTCGGTCATGCTCGTCAACGGCTTGGTCTTCCGCATCATTGGCAGCTAGTTGCCGTAGTCGGCCCTGACGAAGTACAGACCGTCCGGCGGTGCCGTCGGACCTGCTGCGGCGCGGCTCCTGGCCGCCAAGGCGCGCCTGGCAAAATCGATCGACTCGCGGCCCTCGCCGATCTGCTTCAGGGTGCCGACAATATTGCGCACCTGGTGATGCAAGAAGGAGCGGGCGCTGGCCCTGATTTCGATCAGCGCGCCGTCGCGGCGCACCGAGAGGCGGTCCAGGGTCTTGATCGGCGACGCGGACTGACACGCGGTGTCCCGGTAGCTGGTGAAGTCGTGCCGGCCGATCAAATCCTCGGCCGCCGCCTGCATGCGCTCGGCATCGAGCGTCTTGGCCACGTGCCAGACCCGCTGTCGCTCGAGCGCCGGCGGTGCCCGGCGGTTCAAGATGCGGTAGAGGTAGTGGCGCGTGGCGGCATCGAAACGCGCGTTGAAGCCGGGTGGCGCCTGCCGCGCATCGACAACGCTGATCGGCTGTGGCCTGAGATGGTGATTGAGCCCGCTCATCACCCGCTCCGGCAGGAGAGCCTCGGCGAGGTCGAGATGCACGGTCAAGGCCAGCGCGTGCACGCCGGCGTCCGTGCGTCCCGCGGCCACCGCCGGGCCTTGCCGGGTCGCCATGGCGTCAGCCGCCGTTTCGATCGCCGCCTGGACCGATGGGCCGTTCGCTTGGATCTGCCAGCCGCAATAGGGGCTGCCGTCGAACTCGAGAGCCAGCCGATAGCGCGGCACGCCGCTAGCCGAGCCGGGTGCCGAGCGGGATCGCGAAGCCGCGCTGCAGCTCGGCGGCGCTCATCGCCCTGCGGCCCTGCCGCTTGACCCGTGCAACCCGGAGCACGCCCTCGCCGCAGGCGATATCCAGTGGCAGCCCGACGATCTCGCCTGCGACACCGCTGCCGGCCACCGGCTCAGCCTCGAGCAGCGCCAGGCGCTCGTCGCCGACCATGCACCAGGTGCCGGGCCAGGGATCGAAGGCGCGAACGCGGCGGGCCAGCAACGCGGCCGGGGCCGAGAAGTCCAGGTGGGCCTCCGCCTTGTCGAGCTTGCGGGCGTAGCAGCTCTCGGTCTCGTCCTGGGCCTCCTCCGCCAGCTTGCCCGTAGCGAGATCCTCGATGAAGGACGGCAACAGCTCGGCACCGAGCAAGGCCAGGCGGTCGTGCAAAGAACCCGCCGTCTCGTCCGGGGCGATCGACAGGGGGGCACGGATCAGCATCGGCCCGGTGTCCAACCCTTGCTCCATGCGGAAGATGGTGATTCCGGTCGTGGCATCGCCGGCCTCGATCGCCCGCTGGATCGGCGCCGCACCGCGCCAGCGCGGCAGCAGCGAGGCGTGGATGTTGAAGCAGCCCAGCCTCGGTGCGTCCAGGATCGGTTGCCGCAGCAAGAGCCCATAAGAGGCAACGATGACGAGGTCGGCGCGCAGCGCACGGAAATCGGCCTGAGCGGTCTCGTCCTTCAGCGTCGTCGGCGTTCGCACATCGATCCCCAAGCGCTCTGCAGCCAGATGCACCGGGCTCTTCTGCGCCTTCTGCCCGCGTCCCGCCGGCCTCGGCGGCTGGGTGTAGACGGCAGGTACGTCGTGGGGCAGCGCGGCCAGCGCATTTAGCGCTGGTACCGCAAACGCGCTCGTGCCCATGAAGATGATCCGCAGGGCCGGCCGTTCCGGTGGCGTCGCCTTAGGCCCGGACACGGCGCTGCTTGGTGAGACGCCGGAGGATCATGTTCCGCTTGAGCGCTGACAGGTGGTCGGTGAAGAGAATGCCGTCGAGATGATCGATCTCGTGCTGCAGGCAGCGGGCCAGAAGCCCCTCGGCCTCGATCACGCGCTCCTTCTCATGCTCGTCGAGATAGCTCACGGCGACGGCAGATGGGCGTTTCACGTCGGCGAACTGGCCGGGTAGGCTGAGGCAGCCCTCCTCCGCGACATCCGTATCGCTCGAACGCCAAGTGACGGCGGGATTCACCAGCCGAAGTGGCTGGTCCTTCTCCTCGCTCAGGTCGATCACGACGACGCGCTGGCTGACGCCGACCTGCGGCGCCGCCAGACCGATTCCGGGGGCCGCGTACATCGTCGCCAGCATGTCGTCCATCAAGGTCCGCAATGATAGGTCGACCGCTTCTACCGACTCGGCGGGTCGCTTCAGCGTCGGGTGTGGCGGCTGTAGAATATCGAGGAGGGGCATGGTGTCACAAAGCCGAGTACGAAGGACAGTTCAGCGGGCGTGTCGCCGCATCGATCACGCGACCGTTTGCCGGGCTCGCAGGGCGGCTTCGAGCGTGCCCTCGTCGAGGTAGTTGAGCTCGCCGCCGACCGGCAGGCCGTGGCCGAGGCGTGTCACGCGGCAGCCGGATGGGCGGATCCGTTCGTAGATATAGTGTGCCGTCGTTTGACCGTCGACCGTCGCGCCGAGCGCGAGCACGACCTCCTCGATGCCGCCGGCGGACAATCGCTCGAGCAGCGATGCGATCCGGATGTCGTCGGGGCCGCGCCCCTCGATCGCGGAGAGCGTTCCGCCCAGGACATGATACCTGCCGCGGAAGCTGACCAGCCGCTCCATTGCCCAGAGATCTTCCACCTCCTGAACGACGCAGATGATATCTGTATGACGGTCGTCGTCATGACACACGCTGCACGGATCCTGCGTGTCCAGGTTGCCGCAGACCCGACAGACGGTGACTCCCTGCAGGCACGCATCCATGGCCTGCGCCAGCGGTCGGAGCAGCGCTTCCGGCCGCTTGAGCATGGCGAGCCCCGCCTTGCGCGCCGAGCGTGGCCCCAAGCCCGGCAAGCGGCCGAGCAGCCGTATCAACCGCTCGATGTCGGCTGCAGCCATCGTTGGCTATCGGGCGGCTCTAGAAAGGCAGCTTCATGCCGGGCGGCAGCGGCAGACCGCCCGCCATCTTGCTCATCTCGCCCTGAACGTGTTCCTCCACGCGCCGCTTGGCGGTGTTGGTCGCAGCCACGATCAGGTCCTCGAGCGTCTCCACGTCGTCAGGATCGACCAACTGCTTGTCGAGCTTGATCTTGCGCATCTCGCCTTTGCCGTTGAGCGTGACGACGACCATGCCGGCGCCGGCCTCGCCCTCCATCTCCATGTCGGCGAGCTTGGTCTGCATGTCGGCCATCTTCGACTGCAGTTCCTGTGCCTGCTTCATCATGTTCTGCAAGTTCTTCATCAGCGCTCCATTCGGCTATCATCGGTCTCGTCGGCGGGCTCGGCGAGCAGGTCGTCCGCGTCGAGCAGGGCGTCATCGTCCACGACCGGTGGCTCCGGCCAGCTCTCCTTCAGCGCGACCACGCGATCAGCCGGCGGCTCCGGCACCACGGCGGGCTGCCGCGCGTCTCGAATGTCGACGATCTTGGCGCCAGGAAAGGCGTCGAGGACCTCGCGCACCGCGGCCTCCTCGGATGCGGCCTTGATCATGCGTTCGCGATTGGCCGCTTCCTGCTCGGCAAGCGTCGCCTCGCCGCCATGTTGCGACAGGCTGATCAACCAGCGCCGGCCGGTGAGCGTCAGCAGGGCATCGCTCAGCCGACCGGGAATGTCCGGCGGCAGCCCAGGAGCTAGGCGCAGTTCCAGCCGGTTCTTTTGAAAGGACACGAGATGCGCGCCCTCGCGCAGATAGCTGGCGAGGAGCGGCTCGCCGTGACCACCGAGCAGACGGACGAGATCGGCGAAATCGCGAGGCTCGGCGAAGCTCGATGGTGTACGCTGCCGGTAGTTTTCGCCCGGGCCGGGCAAACCTGGTTTGCGGCCGCCGTCGCGCCTCTGCTCGGTGCCGCGCCGCGGCTCCAGCGGCTCGATCCGGGCCATCGGCGGGGGTGCCGGCGGTGTGGTCGGCGATTGCGGTCCCGACGCATCGGCGGCAGCCGAGCCCCTGGCCGATATGGGCTCCTGCCTCTGCAGGCGCTTGATGACCTCGGCAGGCGTCGGCAGCTGGCCCATGGCCGCAAGGCGCATGAGGACCATTTCCGCCGCGGCTGCAGCGTCGGGCGCACCGCGTACCTCGTCGAGCCCCTTGAGCAGCACCTGCCAGGCCCGCGACAGGACGGCGAGGCTGGTCCTGTCGGCCAGAGTCGTGCCGGCGCCGATCGCCTCCGCCGTTGTCGCAAACGGCGTGGTGGCGTCGCGATCCACCTTGCGGCAGCTCAGCCAGTGACCGATCTCGAGCAGATCCTGGAGAACCGCTGCTGGCTCGGCGCCGAGGCGGTACAGCTCGCGATACCGATCGAGCGCTTCTCCGGCATTGCCCTCGAGCACAGCTGCGAACAGCCCGATCAGACGCTGCCGATCGCCGAGCCCGAGCATGCCGGCAACGATCGCCGCGGTGACCGGACCGTCGCTCAAGGCGATCGCCTGGTCGAGCAGCGAAAGCGCGTCCCGCACCGAGCCCTCGGCGGCACGCGCGATGAGCGCCATGGCCTCGGGCTCGGCCGAGACCTGCTCCTTCTCGGCGATGCCCGCCAGATGCGCCTCGAGGACATCCGGCTCAACCCGCTTGAGATCGAAGCGCTGGCAGCGGGAAAGGACGGTGACCGGGAGCTTGCGGACCTCGGTCGTCGCGAAGATGAACTTGGCGTGCGGCGGCGGCTCCTCGAGTGTCTTGAGCAGGCCGTTGAAGGCCTTCTCCGACAGCATGTGGACCTCGTCGATGATGTAGATCTTGAAGCGCGATGCGGCCGGGGCATAGCGCACGGCGTCGACGATCTCGCGGATGTCGTCGATCCCGGTGCGGGTCGCCGCGTCCATCTCGATCACGTCCAGCGGCCGCTCCTCGATCAGCGAGCGACAGGACGGGCATTCGCCGCAGGGCTCCGGCGTCGGCCCACCCTGGCCGTCGGGGCCGGTGCAGTTCAGGCCTTTCGCGATGATCCTCGCGGTCGTGGTCTTGCCGATGCCGCGGATGCCGGAAAGCAGGAATGCATGCGCGATCCGGCCGGAATGCATGGCGTTGGTGAGCGTGCGGACCAGCGCTTCCTGACCGATCAATGCCGACAGTCGCTGCGGACGGTAGGTCCGCGCGAGCACTCTGTACGGTTGGGCGGAGGCGCTTGCCTGGTCCATGGGAACCGTGCTGTGGCGAGGCTGGAAAACGGCCGGCAAGCCGGACGAGCGTGTGGAAGACTGGCGCGTGACCCGCGACGAAGCTCGTTACGGCTGCTTCCTTCCGGACCTGACCGGGTTGGCGAGTGCCACGTCCACGACCAGCCTTCCACCCCCAATATCGAGCGTCCCCATCGGTTGCGCAAGGGTGCGACATGGCGCACAACCGCGCAAAGCTCGAACCCGGGACACCACCTTGCCGCCTGCCGTCGCCAACCCGCCGCCGCACGTCTATTCCTCCACCGGCTACGACCGCGCGGCCGACAAGCGCGACGACGCTGCCTACCAGGCAGCGGCGCTGCGCGATCCAAAGACCCGCTTTCTCGTGCTGCACGGCTTGAAGCCCCTGGTGATAGAGGACGAGACGGGCCCGCGGGCGCTCTGGCTCGATGCACCCGGCCTCGCCGGTTTCCGGCCGGAGGAGCCGGTCTTCCTCGGGCGGCACCAAGACCGTGCGGTCTTCGCCGTCGACCTCGATGGCGCCGAGATCGAGGGCGGCACCTATCTCGAGCTGCGCTCCGTGACCGCCGGCCTGCCGGCGGGCGAGGCGGGGTTGATGGCTTTCGCCAGGGCGATGGCGCACTGGCGCCTCCGGCATCGCCATTGCGGCGCCTGCGGCAGCCTAATGACTACACTGCAGGCCGGCCATTGCCGGCGCTGCGAGGCATGCGGCTTCGACACGTTCCCGCGCACCGACCCGGCGGTCATCTGCCTGGTCGTGAGTGGCGAGCACTGCCTGCTCGGCCGCTCCCGGCATTTTCCCGAAGGCATGTTCTCGACCCTTGCTGGCTTCGTCGAGCCGGGCGAGAGCCTGGAGCAGACGATTGCCCGCGAGATTCGCGGAGGAGGTCGGCATCCAGGTCGACGGCGACCTGCTATCGCAGCTCGCAGCCATGGCCGTTCCCGCAGAGCCTGATGCTCGGGCTTTCGGGTCGAGGCGCCGTTCACGGCACCGGTTATCGACCCGACCGAGATCGAGGCCGCCCGCTGGTTTCACAAATCCGAGCTGCGCGACCCGGAGCGCTGTCCGGTGCGCCTGCCGAACCCGGACAGCATCGCGCGCTTCCTGATCGAGGAATGGCTCTACGGGGAGGCTCTCTAGCTGGAGCGAGGTCGATCGAGCCTGCAGGCTGGTATCGCGAGCAGTGGCAGTGACAGGCGTGCGGCCGCGGCCCGGGCGAAGCGCAGGGTCAGCGCCTTGCGCCTGGCGGCAGGCAACGGCCGCTGGCGGGCGTCCGTCACGATCTCACCGCCGTACCGATCGGCGATGATCCGGCCCTCGGCATCGGGTAGCAGCCCTGCCGGAAAACCGATCGCGACCGCGAAGTAGAAAAAATCGCAGTAGCTCGAGGTAATCCGTCCATTTGCGGTCGGCGAGAAAGTCACCGCGGCAGGACTTGATCTCGACCACGTGCACGCCGCCGCGCCGATCCAGGCCGATGACGTCGACCCGCCTGCCGTTGGAAAGCGGAAGCTCCGTCAGCGCCGCGATACCGAGGCTGGCGAACAGCCGCGCTACGCCGCGAGCAAGATCGCCAGCGGTGCTTCCAGGCGCTGCCGTGGTCATGGCTCGGGCCTCCGGTTCATCGAATCTTAACCTAGGGGGCCGAGAATGCAGGGACCTGCCTGGCGGGTCCAGGTGATTGCGAGAGGTGGACTGGGAGCGATGGCGCAGGAACTCGCCTCGATGGAGGCTCCGGCGGCGGCGATGGGGCGGCGCCGCATGGCGCTCATGCAACGCGGTGAGGCGGCGGCCGAGCAGCTGACAGCAAGGGACGTCGCTGCCCTCAAGGACGATCCATCGGCGGCCAACCGTGCCGTTGTTGCCGCCAAGTTCGGTGCGCAGTACGACAGTCTGGCGACCAGCGCGCCGCAGGACCTGGTGACGGCGCTCTTGCACCTCCTCGTCGGTGATGTCGAAGCACAAGTACGCCGTTCGCTCGCGGCAGCGGCCGCTGGCAGCGAGCGGCTGCCAGCGCAAGTGGTCAGTAAGCTCGCGCGTGATCGGATCGAGGTGGCGCGGCCGATCCTGGAGCAGAGCCCGCTGATCGAGGACGCGGAGCTGATCGAGATCGTCCGCACGAATGCGATGCAATACGCTCTGGCGGTCGCCGGGCGCGAGCGGGTCTCCGAGGCGTTGGCCGACGCGCTGGTCGACAGCGGCCACCAGCCGGTTGTGGCACGTCTCGCCGGCAATGCTGGCGCCGAGCTCTCGGCCAAAACCCTGAGCCGCGTGGTGGAAGATTGGCGTGAGGACCGTGAGGTGCAGGATCGGCTGGTGCGTCGACCCGCCTTGCCGTTCGAGCTGGTCGAGCAAATGGTCGGCGCAATTGGCGATCGGATCGAATGGGAGCTGGTGCAGACCCGACGCATGGACCCGGCAGATGCGCGGGCGCTGATGCAGGCGGTGACGGATCGCACGGCCGTCGGCCTGACCGCCAAGGAGCATGGCGATCGGAAGCTGGAGGTGCACCTGCGCGAGCGGTTGAACGGCGGCGACCTCGACCACGACGACCTGCTGCAATTCCTGCGTGAAGGGGATATCGCCGCCTTCGAGATGACGCTGGGCTTGATGGCTGCCCTCGACCTGAAGACCATTCGGCGCTTCGCCTACAACAGCGACCGCCGGTACCTCGCCGCGCTGTGCCTCAAGGCCGAGCTGCCGACCCCACATTACCTCACCGTGCGCATGGCCCTCGAGTTGGCCGGCCGCAGCGTTGCGCCGAAGAGCGCCGACAGCGACACATTTTCCAGCGAGGCGATGCGCTATCTGCACCAGCAATACGAGGATCTGAGGCACAGCCCCGAGAAGCTGCAGGCGCTTTACGCAGCGTTCGGCTAGGCCCTTCGTAGCGCATGGCCACGAGGCGGGCGGCGCGAAGACTCTACGGTGGTTGGAACGGTGTCGGCGGTCGGCGCTGCAGGCGGTTGCTCCGACCAGCGATCGGTTGCGACACCTTAGGGCGACGGCGCCACGAGAGAAGGCGATCGGCATTGCGGCATCGTGTGTGCGCCAGAGATGCGGGGCGGGCCATCCGAGATGGGTACGCTCTTGGATGGATGGTGTCCGTTGAGCCAATTGCCTGATGCCATTCCCTCGCCGATCGCGTTGCAGCAGGTCAGGACGGCGAAGGCCGGCTGGCCTTAGCTCACCCGGCTTGGTGGCTGCTCCGTTCAGCTCAGTCGCCAGCTAGGGTAAAGCTTCCAATTGGCGTCTTCAGGCCGGCATCGGTTGCCGACGTTCGGGCAGGAAGCGGTAGGCTGCCATGCCGGCGATCATCGCGCCGACGAAGACGAAGGCCTGCCACTTGCCGCTGACCAGAGCTGCGAGCGCCGGGCCAGGACACAAGCCGACGAGACCCCAGCCAACACCGAAGATCACGGCGCCACCGATCAGGGAGCTGTCGATCGTTCGGTTGGTCGGCACATGGAAACGGTCTTCGAGGATCGGCTTGTGCAGCCTCTTGCGGATCTGATAGGCGGCCGCTGACGGAATCAGGGCGGCGCCCATGACGAAGGCCAGGGCAGGGTCCCAATCGCCGGCCACATCCAAAAAGGCCAAGACCCGGGCCGGATTGATCATGTCCGAGACGACGAGGCCGGTGCCGAACAGCAGGCCGCAGATGACGGCGAGTGCGACGCGGCCGTTCATGACACGACTCCGAGGATCAGGTGGCGGGCGACGTAGACCGTGAGGCCGGCAATCACCATGAAGGTTGCGGTAGCCGTGATCGACCGCGGCGACAGTCGGGCAAGGCCCGCCACGCCGTGGCCGCTCGTGCAGCCTGAGCCCAGCCGCGTGCCGAAGCCGACCAGCAGGCCACCCAGGACCAGCAGCGCTGGTGATGTCGTGATGATGATCTCGGGCTCCCGGATCCATGCCATGGCACCCGCCGCACCGAGCAGGATGCCGAGCAGGAAGCCTCCGGCCTGGCTTCGGGCCGCAGTCCATCTGCCGCCATTGGCCAGACCCAGCGTCGAGGCCGCGATCCCGGAAATGCCGGCGATCCGGCCGGCGCCCAGGAGATATAGGGCAGCCGATAGGCCGATCAGCAGGCCGCCCGAGATCGGCCAGACGGGATTGAGCTCGGTCATGGTATCGACGACTCCTTCAGTTGCTTCATGCGCCGGTCTCATGCTTACATATTTAATGAAACTATGCAACTATCTGATCGAGGCTGTATCATGGATCGTTCCGTAGCGCAGGAGAAACGATGACAGACCAGCAACCGCTCGCGCGGCTGAGGGCGAAGGCACCGGAGGCCGCGGCATTTCTCCGTTGGCTGGCCAACGGCAATCGCCTTTTGCTGCTCTGCCACATCTCGCAAGGCGAGCGCTCGGTCAGCCAGATTCAACATGAGCTGGGGCTGCGGCAGCCGGCCCTGTCGCAACAGCTCGCCGAGCTGCGCCGGTCCGGGTTCGTGCAGACGCGCCGACAATCCCGCTCGATTCTCTATTCCCTGAAGGACCAGCGGGTCAGGGTGGTCATGGACGCGCTCCATGAGGTGTTCTGCGGAGACGGCACCGTGCCGATGCCCGATCGTTCTGTCCTTGGAGGACGGATTGAATGATCGAACCTTGGGCCGTTGCGGGCTTCTCGGACGGCGAGGCGGCGGCGGGCAGCACGGCCCCGACGATTGGGCAAGGATGCGAGGTGCGATGATCGATCGCGTTCGAAGCGTCGAGACGACAGGCGCCCTCCGAAGCGCCGACCAGCTGGCGACGGCGCGCCGTGCGCGCGAGGCCTCTCGCAGCGTGCTCGGCGAAGGCTGATTGACTGCCGGCAGCTTCAGGACCGGTCACGCCAGACCCGATCTCAATCTGCCTTCTTCAAATGGTTGGCCTGGCGGCTTTGAACATAGTCTCGCGCGTGTTTCGGACCGATCGGGCAGTTTTCGGGTGCTTGGTCTGAATCTTTCTTCGCGGTGGGCAGCGGTACTTTCACCCGGTTTTGCGTCAAGCGGATGCGGTTCACCCCTCCCGCCATCGCCATCGGTCCAGGTGGACGCCTCCGGAAACCTCGCTCATTCGGCTGTGATCGGCTAGTTTTGGGCTGTCGAGGGAGGGAGGCGGCAATGCCGAGGCAGGCGGGGTTCTGGAGTGTCGAGGATCGACTTCGCCAGCTGTCGGCTCAGGGGGATCCTTTGGAGAAGCTCCTGGAGATCGTCGATTTCGAGCTGTTCCGTGCGGTACTGAATGAAGCTGTTGGCAACATGGACCGGCCGCGGGGCGGTCGGTCACCGTTCGACGCCGTCTTGAAGTTCAAGATGCTGTATCTGCAGGCGCAACATGGTTTGAGCTTCGAGGCGACCGAGCATCTGGTGCGCGATCGGTTATCCTGGATGAGGTTCTGTGGCCTGACGATCGCCGATCCGGTGCCGGATGCGAACACGCTCTGGGACTTCCGCGAGGCGCTGCTCCGGGCCGATGCCCTGGACCAGTTGTTTGCCCGCCTCGACCAGGCGATCAAGGATGCCGGCTATTTGCCGATGTCCGGCCAGATCGTCGATGCGAGCCTGGTGGCGGCACCTCGCCAACGCAACACCAACGAGGAGAAGGCGGCGATCAAGGCGGGCAAGAAGGCGGCCGAGATCTGGTCGGACAAGCCGGCCAAGGCGGCGCAGAAGGACACCGACGCGCGTTGGACGTTGAAGACGAGCAAAGGCAAGGTCGAGGCCGACGGCACCATCAAGCGCGACCTCGCGATCCCCGCCTTCGGCTACAAGTCCCACATCGGCATCGACAAGCGGCACGGTTTCATTCGCCGCCAGAAGGTCACCGACGCCGCCGCCCATGATGGTGCTCGATTGCGCGAGGGGCTGATCGATCCCAGCAATACCGCATCGGATGTGTGGGCCGACACCGCCTATCGCTCGAAGGCGAACGATGAGTTCCTCAGCCACCGCGGCAAGACCAGCCAGATCCACCGGCGAAAACCCACCGGCAAACCGATGCCGAAGCGAACGGCCAAGGCCAATGCGGAAATCCGCGGTGCGGGCGAAAGTCGAGCACGTCTTCGCCCAGCAGAAACACCGGATGAAGCTCACCATCCGCAGCATCGGCATCAAGCGTGCCGAGGCGACCATCATGATGGCCAACATCGCCTACAATCTCGGCCGATGGCGATGGTGGGAGGGGCGAACCGCGTCCGCTTGACGGCAAAAAGCCAGATCTATCGGCACATCGGCCCGAATCCACCTCCATAGAAGCATGACCCGCTCCCAAAACCACGCCATCAACGTCAGAGCTCGGTCAAAGACCGGAAATCAGCCGATTCCCGGAGGTGTCCAGCTTGTAGGCGACGTTAGCCTTGATGATCGTCGCCTCGGCGCGCCTGAGACCGACGCTGCGGATGGTGAGCATCATTCGGTCCTTCTGTTGCGCGAAGACATGCTCGATGCGCGTCCGTACAGCGGATTTCCGGGCTTTCGCAGTCCGCTTCGCCATCGGCTTGCCGCCGCATTCCTGTGGTGGACGTGGCGCCGCTCGTCGCGATGGCTGAAAAAGTCCTCGCGGGCCCTGGAGCAATAGGTGGTGAAGGCCGGGAGGCGTTCGATTTGGTCGCTGGAAGGGAAGCGGCCAGCGGGCAGCGGAGGGAGAGCCAGTCACGTACCAGATGCTCGGGAGCGTCGTCGCTCAAGCCATGCTGCGCCTGCCGATTCAGGACCTTGAGCCTTGGCACGGGGTCGAACGGTGGCCTGCCTCGTTTCTAGCGGTTCCCAGAGCGGCGCGCTTCGCTCAAGAATGGCCGGAACAGCTCGAAGTCGACACTTTCCCAGAGCTTCTCCAGCGGATCGCTATGCGCCGAAAGCTCGCTCAGAGGATCATCAACGCTGCACAGTCCAGATTGCTTCGGCAAGCCTCGCCTCCCTCTGCCGCTGGTGCGAATCTACCCGATTGCACTCGAATCAGCGGGGTTTCCGATAGTATCTGACTGATCCGTCTCTGGCTCGATTGAGCGATCTAAAAAGACATCCTACCTTCGCCAGGCGATCGACAAACGGCATGTGATCGGTGCCTCAGGCGCCAATGGTCATGCGATCAAAACCACCGCCGTGCGGGCTTCGCCACCCCATCGATACCGATGCCAACGGTCTCGATGCACGCGTCAAAAGAGCGGGCCTGATTCGCGAGTACTGGGCGTTACACAGCCCTCTCCCGTTGGGACTAAGTAAAACCGCGCCAGCTCTCACTGTTCTCAAGGTATCGCCACGATTGCTGCAAGTTCTTGGAGCGCAATGCCGCTCGTTCGACAATGGCTCTACGAAAAGGCGCCAGGATGACAAGGGACTTCAACGAGCGCGGCTAAGCTATCGGAGAAAATGGCGCGCCCTGCAGGACTTCGAACCTGCGACCCTCTGCTTAGAAGGCAGATGCTCTATCCGGCTGAGCTAAGGGCGCCTCGCGCTAGTTATAGCAGTCGTCCCCGCCAGGGGGAATGCCGGCGCGCTTTCAGCCGCGGCGGGTAAAGTTCTCGGCATATGCCTTGGGGCGGACGATCCGCTGATGCGGCTCGAACACCTGGAAGGCCAGGTTCTCGCGGTTGCAATAGGCAATGGCGGCTTCCTTGGTCGGGAAGCGCATGCGTACTTGCTGCTCGGTGTCGTCGGAGCCGACCCAACCAATCAGCCGGTCGGCCTCCTTGCGCGAGCGGGGCTCGAACTCGACGATCCATTCCTTGGTCTTGCGTCTGCCGGACTGCACGGCCGTCTTAGCCGGCAGGTAGATGCGTGCCTGCATGATGTCGCGCCTTCGCTGCCCTTGCCGATACCGATCAGCTAGCCGCTTGTCGTTGCGTCCGCAAGCCAGCGGGTGCGAAGCGCGGTGCCGTGGACTTGCAGCCAGCGAAGCGCGAAGACGGCGTTGGCGGCGACGATGCGCCCGCCCTCGAGCCAATCGAGCGCCGCCTCACGGTCGATGACATGGCTCTTGATGTCCTCGGTCTCGCTCGCCAGCCCGTGCACGCCGCCGGCATCACCACTGCGCACCTCGCCGATGAAGACGGTGGTATGCTCGGTAACGGCACCGGGCGAGGCGATGTAGACGCCTATCCTCTCGATGCGCCTCGCCTCGAGGCCGGCCTCCTCGACGATCTCGCGCCTTGCCGTCTGCTCGGGGTCCTCGCCCGGCTCCATCAGGCCCGCGACGGTCTCGAGCAGCCATGGACCTTCGCGGTGCTGCAGTGTGCCGGGGCGGAACTGCTCGATCAGCACGACGCGATCAGTCACCGGGTCGTAGGGCAGGATTGCCGCCGCGTTCGGGATGTGCAGGACCTCGCGGGTCACGATGCCACTCATCGAGCCGTCGAATTGGCGATGCTGCAGATGCAGGACCTCAAGGTCGAAGAAGCCGCTGTGGGAGAGGCGTCGCTCGACGATGCGCACGTCGGCGCCGGCGTCGGCCAGAGTTGCCGCATCGGCCCGACGACGCGTTGCACTCGCTTCGCTCAAGCGAAGGCCTTGAAGGTGATCAACGTGAAGGTGTCCTTGACGCCGGGCAGCGATTGCACCGCTTGACTGACGAACCGCCCAATGTCGACGGCGGCGTCGAGGTGAAACTTCATGATGAGGTCATATTGGCCGGAGACCGAATATACCTCGGAGACCTCTTGGATGGTCTGGACCGCAGCATCCGCGACATCGTAAGAGTGGCCGAGCTCGCATTTGACCATGACGAAGATCGTCTGCACCGGTGCGTCGTCCCTATCGTCGGATCAGGCGCTAACCTTGGTCGGCACTGGGCGCAGCAGGAACGCCGGCACATGGTCGCCGAGACCGACCACCGGCTCGTCGCGGCCACCCTCGCGATGCCGCGGCGGTGGACTGCGCTCAGCCCTCGACGATCGTGTTCTCTCCCGCGGCTGCCGCGCCGGGAAGGCGGCCACCTCGGGCGCGGGCGCGAGCACTGGCGCCGCCGCCTCGGCAGCAGCCTCTGCTGGCGCCCCTTCCGACGCCGGCTCGGCCCGGCGCCGTCGCTTGGGCTTCTCCTCGCCGGTCTCGGCCGCGATGGCCGGTGCCGCGGTCTCACCCGCAGGTTCGCTTTTCCGCCGCCGCCGCCTGGGCGCCGGCTCCGCCGCCGCCTCGCCGTTGGCCGCAGGCAGCTCGTCCGGCAACGCCTCTTCGGCGCTGTCGGGCCGGGTCGCGCGGCGCGACGGGCGCTGCGGTCGCACGAGCTCGCCGCTAATGCCCTCGATCGGCTGACGATTGAGCTTCTGACCCAACAAATTCTCTATGGCGGCCAGATACTTGGCATCGTTCGAGTCGGCTAGCGTGAAGGCGCGGCCTTCCTTTCCAGCGCGGCCCGTGCGCCCGATGCGATGCACGTAGTCATCCGGATGGTAGGGCACGTCCAGATTGATCACCGCGGGCAGGTCGACGATGTCGAGGCCGCGCGCTGCCACATCGGTCGCAACTAGAAAGTCGACCTTGCCCGCCTTGAAGGCATCGAGGGTTGCCTGGCGCTGGCTCTGGTCGAGATCGCCGTGGATGTCCTGAGCGTTCCGCCCCTGGCGCTGCAGGAACTTGTTGACCATCGAAACGTCGCGCTTGCGGTTGCAGAAGATGATCGCGTTCGAGATCTTCTCGATGTCGAGCAAACGATCGAGCGCGACCCGCCGCTCAACGGCACTGATCGGCACGACGACGTCGACGACCTTTTCGGCGCGGGTCGACGGCCGTGCGACCTCGATCTCCACGGGACTCTTGAGGAACTTGTCGGCTAGCCGACGCACCTCCTTCGGCATGGTGGCCGAGAAGAGCAGCGTCTGGCCGCGCTTGGTCATCAACTGGAAGATCCGCTCGACGTCGGGGATGAAGCCCATGTCGAGCATGCGGTCGGCCTCGTCGATGACGAACATCTCGACGCTCGTCATCAAGATCTTGCCGCGATCGAACCAGTCGAGCAGGCGTCCGGGCGTGGCGATCAGAACGTCGACGCCCTTCTCCAGCAGCTTCTCTTGGTCGCCCATGCCGACACCGCCGATGAGCAGCGCCATGGTCAGGTTGAGATGCTTGCCGTAGGTCTCGAAGCTGGCCGAGATCTGCGTCGCAAGCTCGCGCGTTGGACTGAGAATCAGCGAGCGTGGCATGCGCGCCCGGGCGCGCCCCGCCGCGAGGCGGTGCAGCATGGGCAGCGTGAAGCCCGCCGTCTTGCCCGTGCCGGTCTGCGCGATGCCCACCACGTCCTTGCCGTCCAGCACAACAGGAATGGCCTGCGCTTGAATGGGCGTTGGATGGATGTAGCCCGCGTCGGCGATGGCTTTTTGAATTTCCTCGCGCAAGCCAAGCTCGGCGAAGGTTACGGTCGATTGATTTTCGGTCAAGAAAAGTCCTTGTCGCTGACTAGCGAGTGTTGGACCGGATGTATGAATGAATACTGTCATGTCAATGATTTCAGTGGCCGCGCGACGGGCCCCGCGTCGAAAAACGAGCGGTAAGCCACAACGGCGGCTCAATGATGATAAGATGGCAACCCCCCGGCAACTAGGGGACGCGGGCTCGGTCGGGCCGAGCCTGGGCGCCCGGCGATCCCTATTTCGAGCTACGATTTGTTCGGGGCATCGGCCCGCGGAAGCCTGACTGCGGCCGCAGCGAGCGCGCGGCAAAGGGCTCGCAAGACGTCGGCGGCGCGGTCGGCAGGTGCGACAATGCGTGCCGCCGGGTTCGCCTGTCGCCGTTCGGTCTCTTTACTGTGCTTGCCGGGGCCGCTCGTCCTCGGGGGGCGGCGCTCGTGCAGTGCTGAGGTCACCGACGGTTCGTTCCTCTCCAGGCCGATGCAAGCAGACCCATGCAAAGCGCTCGTGCTGCGCCGTGGGCAAAGGGTTCTGAATGCGGTGAGTTTTGCGCGACGCAGGGGCCCCGATGTTGCGGCAGATGCAACCCTGTCGCCACAGGGCTCGCCGGTCATGAGCTTGGCTCATGAGAGCAGGCCACTGCTCCGACAGTCCGGCCGCCCTACCCGCTGCGCACCGCTGACCGCGCTGTCGCGCGCCGGAGCGATCTGCCGTTTCGCGATCCTGGTTTTCTCTTCGGCTGGCCTCGAGCCTCAAATAGTTAACGGGCGTTATAAATCGTTAATGCTCAAATTCGATCAATCGCACATACACGGATAAGCAAACTGTAAACAAAAACACAATATTAAGGAAGAAACAGCGGCGGATATTGGGTTACATCTCTGCAACCGAGAGCGCAGTCCGGCAAGTGACACGGAGAGCGGCTCGCCAGGATGTTAACGACTATAGTTAATGAGAGGACGCCATGGCGGAATCACCGAGCAGCAACCAGGCGACTGTCGAGACCGGGCCGGGGATCGTGGCTGGCGCCGGCGAGATGCCGGCAACGGTTCCGCCGGTGGTCAACGATGCAAGCGGCGTCCCGGTGCTCGACCTGCGCGAGGCGCCAGGCAAGGACGGCGCCTTCGTCGTGATCGACGGCGAACTGGTGATCAGGCTTGCCGATGGCACCGAGTGGCCGATCTCGACCACCGCTGCGGCGGGTGAGATCGTCCTGCAGCTTGCCGATCAGGCTTTCGTCAGCGCCAGCGCTGTCCAGGCCGCGATAGAGGCGTTCGACACTGCGCTGCCCGTGGCTGATCTGGCCGCGACCGCTACCGGCGAAACCGGGACCTTCCCGGAGAGCGCCGTCGAGACGGTCGGGGCACCGCAAGCGGACGCTGCAGCGTCGGCCGAGGTGGCTTCCGAAGACGAAAGCAGCGAGCCGGTGAGTGGCGGTGCCGCCTTCCGGACCCTCGAGCCCGTCGCGCTCGGCGAGACCCTCGATCTGACAATGCAGCTCGCGCCGACCAGCCTCGGTCTGGACGGCGACGCCGGCTTCATCGCCACGCCACTCGACGACGGCTCAGCGGCACGGGGCTCGGCGGCAGCCGGCTCAACGGCACCCGGTTCGATCGCCATCAACTTCGCGCCCGTCGCCGGCAACGACAGTGCCACGACGACCGAGCGCCAGTCGGTCGAGATCGATGTGCTGCGCAACGACAGCGATCCCAACCGCAACGACAGTATCAAGATCGTCAGCGTCGACACGACGGGTCTCGCCGGTCAGGTGGCCATCAACGCAGATGGCAGCCTCGCCTACGACCCCAACGGCCAGTTCACGCACCTGGGCAAGGGCGAGACGGCCACCGAGCGCTTCACCTACAAGATCGCCGACCAGCAGGGGGCTACGGACAAGGCCACCGTCGAGGTCACGGTCACCGGAGTCAACGATCGGCCGATCGGCGCCGATGACCACGCCGTCACGACCGAGCGGACCCATGTCGCGATCGACGCGCTGGCCAACGACACCGATCCCGACAGCAACGACACGCTGCGGATCGTCTCCATCAATTCCGACGGGACTGAAAGGCACGGCGACGCTGCAGGCGAACGGCAGCATCGTCTACGACCCGAACGGCCAGTTCACCCACTTGGGCAAGGGCGAGCACGCTACCGAGACCTTCTCCTACACGCTCGCCGACCAGCACGGCGCCCTGACCACGGCCGAGGTGACGGTGCGCGTCGAGGGCGTCAACGACGCTCCGACCGCCCACGACGACCTCGTCTGGGTGAGCGAAGAGGGCCATGCGCGGTTCAACGCCCTGGCCAACGATACCGATCCCGATGCCAACGATACGCTGCACGTGGCGAATCTGTTCAGCCTCGGCGGCAGCATGGGCCAGCGCTGGATCAACCATGACGGCACCGTGAGCTACCGGCCCTATGGCGCCTACGACTATCTGGGCCAGGGTGAGATCGCCTACCAGAAGTTCGGCTACACCGTTGCCGACCAGCACGGCGCCACCGACACGGGCACGATCACGGTGGCCGTCGTCGGCCTCAACGATGCGCCGGTGGCGCAGCACGACTTCGTGCGGGTGAGCGAGGACGGCGAGGTCCGCTTCGATGCACTGCTCAACGACTATGATCCCGACGCAACCGACACGATCCGCGCGGTCAGCATCCAGGGCATGGGCAGCGAGGGGCAGAAGTGGATCAACCACGACGGCACGCTCACCTACCGTCCGTTCGGTGCGTTCGAGCACCTGGCCGAGGGCGAGCTGGCCTACCAGACCTTCGCCTACACGATTGCCGACCAGCATGGCGCAACTTCGCAGGCCTATGTCACGGTCGAGATCGTCGGTGTGAACGACGCGCCCGTGGCCGAGGCCGATGCCTTCGTCGGCTATGAGAATGTCGGCTTCTACGCGCCGCTCGAGGCCCTGCTCGCCAACGACTACGATGTCGATGGCACCTTCAACTTCGCCGGCTTCGGCCCGTCCTTCAATGGCGACGTCAGCTTGACGCCGGACGGCTACGTGGTGTTCACGCCGACCGCCGGCTACACGGGTGACGCCGGCTTCTACTATGCCATTCAGGACGACTTCGGCGCCTTCGGCTACGGCGAGGTCAGTGTCGACATCCGCGAGATCACGCAAGGCGACATCGAGTTCCAGACTTTGGCGCTGTTCGAGGCGAACGCCGAAGCGCAGGTGCAGACAACCGAGGACGGTGCCGCATTCCTCGACATGCTGGTCGAGGTTGCGTCGCTGGCCGGAGTCGGTGTCGAGATCGGCGGCATGCCGTTTTTTTCGGCGATCCTTACGGGGGAGCTACACGGGCCGGTCTCGGTTGCAATTCTGCCTGACGGGACCCCGCTGGTCGCCGGCAACCTCTTTGGCGATCTGAACCTGCAAATTGAGACCAGCCCTATCTTTCAGCCCCTTGGCGGTGAGCTTTACGATGCTTTGCTTTTGGCGTCCGCTTCGGCCGCGGGCCCGAGCCCGGTCTACGGGTCGTTCGGCGGCGTGCCGATCGATCTTGGAATCGGCGATCTTTTGCTCGAAGCCAGCGAGCAGCCCTCCGAATGGATCGATCTCGGTGGTCTCGAAGCGCTGATCGGGGCACAGGCGCTAGGTGACGCCAACGCCATCGCCTTCGGCGACGGCACTTTCTTTCTCGACATAGCCGGGTTGCTAAGCGGTGCCATCATTGTGCCTGACGCAAGTGGCGGCGATCCCCTGGTCGAGATCGACCTGTCGGGCGAATTCGCAGCGGCCGCGCTTATCAATATACGTGACGATCTCACGGTGCAAAGCGACGGCTACTTGGACGGCGATCTCCAGGTGGCTGTGGCGCCCGCCGGCATTGACGGCGCGCTCGCTTTGGGCGCTATCGTCACCGAGGAGCAGGCTGTAGCGGCCTGAGCTTCGGCACCGCAGAAAAAACCGGGGCGTCCCAGCGGGGGCGCCCCTTTTTGCCGTCTCGCAAAGGCTACGCCGAAGACCTGATCTGCATATCTGGACGCGCCTCCTTTCCGCTGCTTCTCCCTTCCACCGTCTCTTTCGCATGCTCTACGTGCACGGCGAAAGAGACGTTACTTCCAAATGATTACCACCAATGATAAATTGGCTCCATTTTGTTTAATGGTATCTTAATTGAATAAGGAAGTAAGGTTTGTGGTGTCTCTAGGTTGGTTAACTTTTGGTTGTGACGCTGCTAACAAAGGGAGATGTAGGATGCGTGTGCTTTTCATTTCGCTGGTTGCTGGTAGCGCATTACTGAGTGGTGTGGGCTCGGTGAATGCCAAGGCGATCAAGCTCGAGAATGGTGCGCTGGATCGTGTGACAGCTGGTGCCGCCAACTCTGAACCCAGCCTGCAATTGGAAGACGAAGCGTTGTGGGATCGGCTGGCACGGACGATTGTCGGCACAGGCGAGTTCGACGAGTGACGCGGAGACGCTGTCGTTGACGAAGGGGCTGACCATTCAAGGGTCGAGCACTGGAGGTGAACACGCTATCGCTGTCGTTTCAGACCCCATAGTTACGACGAGCGGCGGTGCGACCGTTACGACGACGAAGTCGGAATCAGTCAATGCCGGAGACGGTGGTTCGTCGATCTCAGGGTTTGGCGATTTCTCGTCATTTTCCGTGCCCGAGCTGAACAATGGGTCCGGCGCCTCGAAGGTGACGACGCAAACGTTAACGTCGGTGATGCCGGGCACTCGCGGCTTTGCGGCCGTGACGAGCCAGGGTTCACTGAGTGGTCAAGGGGGCATCTTCGCCCTTCCGAGCATCAGCACCTTTGGGAGCGTCAGCGGTCAGCGCTAGTCGTTTCGATCGACGAAGGCTTGCCACATTCGCCGAAGAGTGTCGCCGAGTTCGCGACCAATGCGCGCCTTGTCGCACAGCGATGACGTGCGGAGTGTCTCGCGCTGCTCCGCGCGCATATCGGCCAAGCGGAGCGGGTCGCGGGCCAGCTCGACGGCAATCCGAACATAGTCGTCGAGATCCCGCGCCACCCATTCGCTGCGGCCAATCGCTTGCAGTTGTGCCTCAGTTTGCCTGGATACTGGCTGCCAACCGGGCAGCGTGATTACGGGCACACCCATCCACAGCGCCTCGAAACTCGTCATGCCGCCGCTGAAAGGGAAGGGGTCGAGGGCAACGTCAACGTCGCCATAGGCCGCAAGCATCTCTGCCCAGGGTGAGGCGCCGCGCAACTCGATGCGCGAAATGTCCAGGCCGCGACGCTGCATGTCGGCGCAAAGTCTGTCTACCACTGCGGGGTCAGAGAGGGCACTTGACTTGGCGATCAGCCGCGCGTCTGGAACCTCGGCGAGAATGCGGCTCCAGGCGTGCAGCGTATCCGGCGTCACCTTGGTTACGTTGTTGAAGCTGCCGAAGGTTACCGACCCACTGCGCAGCGCCGGTGGCGGCGCGACAGGCGAGTTCGAAGCCGGCGGCTCGAAGCAGAAGCGGTTGCCAGGCAGGCGCATGACCCTCTCGACAAACAATGTCTCCTCGCCGGGACGGACGGCGACCTCGTCCATGATCGCGTAGTCGATAGCGGAAAGCCCGGTCGTGAATGGGTAACCGAGCCAGCTTGCCTGAACGGGTGCCGGCTTGAGCGCGAAAACCGGAAGGCGATTTTCCCGTGTGTGCCCGGAAAGGTCGATCAAAATATCGATGCCATCGGCACGTATCAGCTCTGCCATCGCAAGGTCCACGATGCTGGCAACGTCGTGCCAACCGTCGGCGAGCATCTTGATGCGCTCCGTGACGGGATCGCGTCGCCGCTTGACCGAGTAGCAGATCACGGCGAAGTTGCGGCGGTCCAGGGTCTCGAGTGCCGGGATGAGGCATCTGCCAACCGGATGATCGTACAGCTCTGCGGAGACGATGCCTATCCGAAGCTGCCGCTCCGTGCCTCGATCGTTGGGCCAATCGCTATACTGCTCGGCCGGATTTCCGAAACGGGCGCCCCAGGCGGCATGCTCTCGGGCCAGGGAAGCGGGGGTTTGGCTCGGTTGGTAAAGGAGTGTCAGCAGCAGATTGCTGTGCGCCGAGGGCCAGTCCGGCCTGATATCGAGCGCCCGGCGGTGGCAGTCGATCGCCACCTCGAGATTGCCACTGTCGTGCTCGAGCGAGCCCAGATTGGCGTGCGCTTCGGCGCAGCGCGGCCAGCGTCGAAGGACCTCGGCGTAGCCGGCTTTCGCCTCGGCAACGCGGCCCATCGCCTGCAGTGTGACGGCGCGATAGAACTGCCCTTCGAACGATCCTGGGTCGACCGCCAACGTCTGGTCGAAGGCGGCGAGTGCCGCTTCGTGCATGTCGAGTTGCAGCTCAGCCACACCCATTCCGGCTATTGCAGAAACTGGCTGCTCGTCGCCGTCGAGGGCCTGATCGAAGGCTTCGAGTGCCTTGCCTGGCTGCCCTAGCGCAAGCAGCGCCCAGCCCTGCTCGCATCGCGCAGGGACGCAGTCGGGTTGCACGGCCAGCAGCGCTTCCTGTGCCGCCAGCGCTTCCGGCGCTCGATTCAGACGCCGCAGAGCGTTGCCGCGCAACGCAACGAGCTCACCGTCACCCGGCGCCTGCGCGAGGCCCTGGTCTGAGGCCGCCAACGCGGCAGCCCAATCATCCTGCGCGAAGAACAGCCGCGTGCGCAGGCGATGCATCGGCAGCAGTTCTGCAGGGCCAGCTTGCGGCTGCGCAAGCAACGTGCGAATTGAAGACAGCGCCTCTTCGTGGCGCCCTTGCGCCGCAAGCGCCAGGGCAAGATCGTGCCAAGCGTGCACGAGAAGCGGGTCGAGGGCCACCGCTCGCCTCAGAGCGTCGATGGCCGGCTCGACTTCCTGCTTCAGGAAAAACGCGACCCCCTTCAGCCAGTGCGCCTCGGCAAGGTCCGGGATACGCGCCAGGATGCGCTCGCACAACTCAACCGCCTCCGTCGCTCGCGCTTCTCGCAGAAGACGCTTGGCCTCGGCGAAAAGGGCCGAAGGATCATCTCGTGGTTGCATGCCCTGGGTGATAGCGTTCGTCAAATCCTTGGCCGTGCGCTGCATCCCCTTCATTTCCGCAAAGTCGCATATGCCACTGGATGATCAATATCCGCAAGTGCAGAACCCGTTTCGCCCGTCGGTTGCCACCTGCGTCATGATCCAGGACCAAAAAAATAGGCCCGCCGCAGCGGGCCTATTGAGATCAAAAGCGTAGGCTTGGCCAAGCCAAGCTGTCCGCTAGCTCAGTTGATGAGCGCACCGGCGCCGACCATCCTGCCGAAATAGATGACGCCGCCGCCCAGCGTGCCGTAGGACGCAGTGCTGCCTGCGGAACCCGACCCCTCGGTGTAGGACGTGTACTTGAAGGTCGAGCCACCAGTGTTGCCCTCGTACGTGACCTTCGTCTCGTCGATGCCGCCACCGCTAGCGGACGAGGTCGCGGTAGCCACGCTTGGGCCCGCGGTGCCAACAAAGGCACCGATGTTGTAGGCCAAACCACCGGCAAAGGTAAAGCCGGCGGTCACGCCATCCATCTGGGTGTCGGTCAGAGTGACGGGCTCAGCCGCCATGGCGGCGCTGCCGGCGAGAAGGGCCCCCGTGACACCAGCAATAACTGTCTTCCGCATGAAACGTCTCCACTAGTTGGTCGTTACAGTTTTGTCCGCGACCGGGCCCCGCTCTACATGAGCGAAGTTGCCGATCGAGAACCTTTGGATCCCCGTACCGAGCCGCCGAATGCTGATGCAGTATTCGGTGGATCGACCGGAGAAATCTCAAAAGAACTTCAGATAGACGCCGGACGTATCCACGCTCGCCGACGTCGCTCCCGGACCGCCGGAGTAGACGCTGGAGTAGGACCCGGCGGAGCCCTGCCACCATGTGCCGGTCGCCCCTTCGTTGGTGCCCTCTTCGCGACGAACGATCGATCCATACACTGAGGTGGAAGCGCTGCCGAAGAGCCCACTGGTCGACGACCCCTTGCTGTAGCCAACGGCCAGGCCGCCCGTCACATAGCCGGCGACGACACTGTCAAGAGCGTCGTCCGACAACTCGATCGGCTCGCCGGCCGTCGCCGTTCCCGCCAAGCCCAGTACCAGCGCAACGGTTGCAATATTGCGAAAGTTCATTGGCTGTGTCTTTCCTTTCCAGACGACCAACAGTTTGGCCGTGTCATTTCTATTGTCTATTTATCAGCCAAGCTCTTTCAAGGTGCGCAATACACTTACTAGCATTGCGCTACCGCCCAAACTGCGGACGTCTTTACCTTGAAAGTTCTGGTTGTGGCAGTTCCTCATTAGGTCGATCAACCAAGGTATTAGTTGACGACTGCCTCAACCCTCTTGCTTGTGGCCCGCATTGCTCGCGCCGATCAGTTGCCGAAGCTGACCGCGGCGCCGAACGTTAACGCACCCGCGACTGACGCCAACGGGCTCGCTTCGCCGACCCCAAAGCCACCATCGAATGTGTAATCTCCAGCGACATTCCCGTTGGTGCTTGCGTTGGCTGACGAAGTTCCTGGCGTGCTGGATCCCCCATAGGCAGCCGCGGTGTTGTAGCCGAAGCCGAAGGTGACCAGCTGATTGCCCCCGGCAAAGGAGACACCATTGACGAGGGACAGAGAGGACAGCGACCCAATGCCGGATGAGTATCCGCTGAAGTTTAGGCCGACCGCACCTCCCGCGGTCACCAAGTCGAGCTGGCGGTCCGAGAGCGGCACCACGTCATCCGCGGCGGCTTGCCCGCCCAGGCCGGCCAGCAGCAAGCTCCCCAAGAGGACGGTGCCGAGAGTTGCCATTGAAGTTGGCATCGAGACGCTCCTTCTTTGCTGTATAATGACCGGCCATTTTGCATCGAGGCTGATCCACGGCGGTCTTGCAGGTGCAGCCCTTGACTGAAGCGTCTCAGTCATCGCCGCCGGCCGATCATTGGAACTAAATCCCATAGACTGACTTGGTAAAATCACGCTGATCTCGAACACCAACAGACATGATTGCATCGATTTGCGCAACCTGTGCAAAAGGGGATAAACCTTTTGCGCGATTGGAAGATCCGCCTTGAGATTTTAAGATGTACTAAGCTAAATTGTCGATTGTAGAGAGGTTTTGTTCAACTTTTGGTGCGGTTTTCGCCGCGGCGCCCTGGCCCAGATCGGGGCATGCATTCCTGGTGCAACGCCTCGCTATGTATGTTTGGACCTGCATCAGTGGGTTGCGCGCGCGTTCGGCGCCGGCGGCGTGGGGCGGCGTCACGTTGCAATCCGGGTACGGGTGCGTAGCGGTCGCCTTAGCGCGGCAGTCAAAGGTTGAAAATCGTGGAATATGGTCTATCAGGGGTTGTGGAGATGCAATCGTGTGGATGAGCAGAATGCGTCGCAGGTCGTTTTGCCTAGCTGCCCTTGGCGTCGGTGCCTCATGTAGTCTGACGAGCGGGTCGGCCAGGGCGGCGCAAGTGGAGAGCCTTGCCGAGCTGCGCCAGCATCGCGTCGTCATGCAGGAGTTCGACATCAGCTGCGCCGCTGCTGCGCTCTGCACCATCCTCAACTACCAGCACGGCGAGCGGCTCACCGAGCGAGAGATCGCTCTCAGTCTGATCGATCGCGAGGAATACATCGAGCAGCCGGAGTTGATCCGCCTACGCCAGGGCTTCTCGCTGCTCGACCTCAAGCGGTACGTCGATGGGCGGGGCTACGAAGGAGTTCGGGCTCGGCCAGCTGACCTATGAGGATCTGCTGCCGCGGGCGCCGATGATCGTGCCGATCACGGTGTATGGCTACAATCACTTCGTGGTCTTCCGTGGCGAGATGGGTAGCACGGTGATGCTCGCCGACCCGGCCTACGGGAACCGGACCATGGACCGCGGCCGCTTCGAGCGCACCTGGATCGAGTTTCCACAACTCGGGCATGTCGGCTTCATGGTGGAACGCCGCGACGGGCTGATTCCGCCGAACCGGCTGGCGCCGACCGAGGAGGAATTCCTGGTCCTTCGTCCTTAGATGTCTTCACATTAATCGAAAGTGGTAGATCGTATGCCTCGTCCTTGCCCGACCGTGCCGACGCGCTCCCGTATGCTTTGGAGCGCTTTGGCCGCCAGCGCCTTGGCGACTGGCATCGTCTCATCGGTTGGTGCCCAGGAGTTCGGTCACCGACGCGGACCTACAAGAGCAGCTGCAGACACGCGATGCGATCATCATCGAGCTGCAGCGGCGGCTGGAGCAGCTGGAGCGGCGCCTGACCGAGGAGGGCGTGCTCGAGGTCGAGGAGGCCCCCGAGATCGAGCCCGTGGCGACGCCACGGCCGCAACAGGGTCTGGCCGTGGACGAGTTATCGGCCGAGCGCGCGCTGGAGCGAACGCTGGTCGACGAAGGTGCGCTGCTCTTGCCTGCCGGGCAGGCCGAGATCAGCCCGACGGCGAACTATTCCTACAGGGACAACGACGCGCCGTTCGTCGTCGATGGGCAGGTGATCGAATTGCGGGTCAGGCGCAAGGAGTTCGAGTTCGGGCTCGGCCTGGCCGTTGGCTTGCCGTTCGACTCGCAGTTCGAGGTCAACGTTCCCTACAATCTGGTCAACCAGGAGAACACCATTCGCGGCGGTGGCGCCGCTCTCGCTTCCGAGGATGAGTGGGGGCATGCGATCGGCGACATCTCGCTCGGTCTTGCCAAGACGGTACTGCGCGAGGACGGCAACTGGTGGCCGGATGTCATCGTTCGCGGCATCTGGGACACCAACACGGGCGAGCGATCCGACAACGACGTGCCCCTGGATGGCAGCTTCAACGAGCTGCGCGGCCAAGTGGTCATGCTGAAGCGCCAGGACCCCTTGGCGTTCGTCGGCTCGTTCAGCTACAGCTACACCTTCGAGGACGATGATTTCCAGCCTGGACAGCAATTCGGCATCACGCTCGGCGCCAATTTGGCACTGAGCCCCGAGACGACGCTCACGGTGGCGCTCAATCAGGCGTTCACGGACGATTTCAAGTTCGATGGCGACAAAGTCGACGGCAGCAACCAGAATGCATCGAGCTTCGACTTTGGTGGCTCGGTGATCATCGGGCCACGGATGCTCTTTCGCTTGACGAGCAACATCGGCCTGACGGACGACGCACCCGATTACGGCCTCCGCGCCGGGCTCTCCTACCGCTTCAACACACCGTTCTTTTGACCGGCGCCGGGTGGCGCTGGGCAAGCAGCGCTGCTTCGGTCCGGTTCTTGGCGCCCAGGCGACGCATGATCTGCCGCACGTGAACCTTGACCGTGCTCTCGGTCATGCCGAGCTTTGCGGCAATGACCTTGTTGGGGAAGCCTTGCTGCAGTAGCTGCAGGACGTGCGTCTGCCGCGGCGTGAGCTCGCTGTGCTGCGCCATTGCTTCGGCCGCCGGCTCGATCTCGTCGACCTCGGCGCGCGGCCGCATCCATTCGTCGAACAGCTCGGGCGGCGCGAACTTCCCCCCGGCCCGCACGAGTCGCAGGGCGGCGCACATCAGCTGCGGGTCGAGGAGCGTCGACACGAAGCCGCGGGCTCCTGCTGCCAACGCGAAGCGCACCTCCTCGCGGTCGCCCAGGTCCGAGAGGATGACGATCGGCACCGTGGGATAGTGTGCCAGGATCTGCTCGAAATGGACGCTGACCTCGGGATCAGTGACCGACAGGCCGCCGATGCTGCAAACGATGAGTGCCAGGCCGCCCGGCAGCGTATCGCGCTGGCCGAGCAACTCGTTCAGCGACAGCGCAGCGAAACGCTCGCTGAGCTGCTTTTGACTGTGCAGGAAATTGAGGACGAACTCACGTCGGCAGGGGCGGAAATCGACGATCGCGATCCAGGGCGTCGACTTGGCCACACTCCCCCATTGGTGATCGGGTGCCGCCTCGCGCACATCGAGCTCTCGATCGTCCAGATCCAAGTCGGCAGCTCGATCCAGATTGCCGGATGAGGATCGTCCGCTCGGGGTGTGCCGCGGTACGACCGATGGGACCGATTTGGGATCGAGGACGGTCGACTTGGCATCCATATCGAAATTTCCCGACGCTTTCTACAACCTGTGGCGTATACAAAAAGGGCGTTTCGAGGCTGCGTAATCCTTAAGAGACTGTTAAGAAAGTCCCTCATTCCCCACGAGATTGCAAGTCTTGTTGCGGGCTTGGCGCGATAGAATAGTACTTATGTTAGAATTCAGCCGTCGGAAGCGCAACGAAAGGTGCAGGTCGGGACAATAGAAAACACCTAGGATACGCCATTCTTCGAAAAAGATCAACCGGCGGCCGATCAAATGGTGCTGATAGGCGTAGGTGAATACTCCCTTGTTGATTGAATATGTGTTGGGATACAGCTCCTCGATCAATATAGCGCGATGGTTGTATTGATCTCGTCCAGTTTCATTATTCAGATAGCCGACGCTGGCTGTCGTTACATGCGCCCTGCGCCGCGCATGCTCGCGCCTCTGTGCGTCGCCGGAGCGGTGCCGGCAAATCGGCTTTACCCATTGATAAGGCAAAATAATTGTGACAGCGTCTCGACCACTGCCAATGCGGTGCCGGGAGGCGCGACCGTCGCTTTGTCGGGCTATCCGCCCATTTTCATGGAGAGAGCCGGATGACAGTCTCGACGCTGACGCCTGGTATCGTTGCCGGTCGGCTCGCACCGCCGGTCCTGGCCGAGAACTTCGCGGACGTGGCGCCGCCGCTGACCCCGCACGAGGCACTGGTCGCTGCCGACCGCTGCTACTTCTGCCACGATGCACCCTGCATCGCCGCCTGTCCGACGGCGATCGACATCCCCCTGTTCATTCGCCAGATCGCCACCGGCAACCCCGAGCGCTGCGGCCCGAGACGATCTTCGCAGCAGAACATCCTGGGCGGCATGTGTGCCCGCGTCTGCCCGACCGAGACCCTGTGCGAGGAGGCCTGCGTGCGCGAGGCGGCCGAGGGGAAGCCGGTGCGAGATCGGCCGGCTGCAGCGCTACGCCACCGACACCCTCATGCACACGGGCGTCCAGCCCTTCGAGCGCGGCCGCGGTGACCGGCAAGCGAGTGGCCGTCGTCGGCGCCGGCCCGGCCGGGCTTGCCTGCGCCCACCGGCTCGCCATGCACGGCCATGACGTCATCGTCTACGAAGCGCAGCCCAAGGTCGGCGGCCTCAACGAGTACGGCATCGCCGCCTACAAGACGGTCGACGGCTTTGCCCAGGCGGAGGTCGACTGGTTGCTGAAGATCGGCGGTATCGCGATCCGCTACGGGCAGGCGCTCGGCCGCGACATCGCGCTCGAGGAGCTTTCGGCTTTGCATGACGCCGTGTTCCTCGGCATCGGCCTCGGCGACGTCAACGGCTCGGCATTCCGGGGCGATGAGCTCGTCGGGGTGCGCCCGCGCGGTCGACTTCATCGCCGAGCTTCGCCAGGCGGCCGACAAGTCGACCTTGCCGATCGGCCGACGGGTCGTCGTGATCGGCGGCGGCATGACCGCCGTCGACGTCGCGGTGCAATCCAGGCTCCTCGGCGCCGAGGAGGTCACCATCGTCTATCGCCGCAGTCAGGAACGGATGAGCGCCTCGGCGCACGAGCAGGAGCATGCGCAGACGGTCGGCGTGCGCATTCGTCTGCAATGCGGCACCGGTGCGGCTGTCGGGCGAGGGTCGGGTCGAGGCCGCGGTCTTCGCCTACACGCAGGCGAACGGCGCCGGTGTCGTCGGCACCGGCGAGACCTTCGAACTGTGCGCCGACCAGGTGTTCCTGGCCATCGGCCAGACGCTCGCCGGGCTGCCGCAGGGGCTGACGCTCGAGCGTGGCAAGATCAAGGTCAGCGGTGCCGGACGGACGGGTATCGCCGGGATCTGGGCCGGCGGCGACTGCACGCCGGGCGGCGAGGACCTGACGGTTACGGCGGTTGCTCAGGGACGGGATGCCGCCATGGACATCCACGAGCACCTCACGGCCAGTTGATAGTGTTGGCAGGGCGGGGGCCGGCAAGCCAGGGAGACAGGAATGGCTGATCTGCGCAGTGAGTTCGTCGGCATCAAGTCGCCAAATCCGTTCTGGCTCGCCTCGGCGCCGCCGACCGACAAGGAGTACAACGTCCGCCGCGCCTTCGAGCCGGGCTGGGGCGGGGTGGTCTGGAAGACGCTCGGCGTCGACCCGCACATCGTCAACGTCAACGGGCCGCGCTACGGCGCCGTCTGGGGCGCCGACCGCCGGCTGCTTGGGCCTCAACAATATCGAGCTGATCACCGACCGGCCGCTCGAGGTCAATCTCCAGGAGATCAAGACGGTCAAGCGCGACTGGCCAGACCGCGCCATGGTCGTCTCGCTCATGGTGCCCTGCGACGAGGACTCCTGGTCCGTCATCCTGAAGAAGGTCGAGGATACCGGGGCCGACGGCATCGAGCTGAACTTCGGCTGCCCGCACGGCATGAGCGAGCGCGGCATGGGCTCGGCGGTCGGGCAGGTGCCGGAATACATCGAGATGGTCGCCCGCTGGTGCAAGGCGCACACAGCGATGCCGGTGATCGTCAAGCTGACCCCCAACATCACCGACATCCGCTACCCGGCGCGGGCGGCCAAGCAGGGCGGCGCCGATGCGGTCTCGCTGATCAACACCGTCAACTCGATCACCGCGGTCGATCTCGACAGCTTCAGCCCGGAGCCCTCGATCGACGGCAAGGGCAGCCATGGCGGCTATTGCGGCCCGGCGGTGAAGCCGATCGCGCTCAACATGGTGGCCGAGATCGCCCGCGATCCGGAGACCCGCGGCCTGCCGATCTCCGGCATCGGCGGCATCACCACCTGGCGCGACGCGGCCGAGTTCATGGCGCTTGGGTGCCGGCAACGTGCAGGTCTGCACCGCCGCCATGACCTACGGCTTCAAGATCGTCGAGGAGATGATCGCCGGCCTCGAGCAGCTGGATGGACGAGAAGGGCCACGCGCAATCTCGACGACTTCGTCGGCCGGGCGGTGCCCAACGTCACCGACTGGCAGTATCTCAATCTCAACTACGTCACCAAGGCGCAGGATCGACCAGGACCTCTGCATCAAGTGCGGCCGCTGCCACATCGCCTGCGAGGACACCTCGCACCAGGCGATCACGCGATCAAGGACGGCGACGTCGTCTTCGAGGTGATCGACGAGGAATGTGTCGGCTGCAATCTCTGCGTCAACGTCTGCCCGGTCGAGAGCTGCATCACCATGGAGCGGTTGCCGGCGGGCAGCATCGACCCGCGCACCGGCCGCAAGGTCGAGGCGGACTACGCCAATTGGACGACGCATCCGAACAACCCGATGGCCAACGCCGCCGAGTAGCCGTGACCGCCGGCGCGTCGGCACGATCGGGCCTTTGGCTGGCGTTTGCGTTTTTCACCCGTTGATCATAGATCACGGCAGCGGAATGAGGCCCGGGCCTCGGTGCGGAAGGCGTCGGATCGAAGGCTGCTTGCAGTGCGGTCGGGGCGACACCAGTGGAGGATGCGATGGCGGAACCTGGCGGCAACCTGCAGCTCGACGGGGCGCGGCTCTGGGATTCGCTCATGGAGATGGCGAAGATCGGCCCGGGCATTGCGGGCGGCAACAATCGCCAGACCCTGACCGACGACGACGCCGAGGGCCGGCGCACTCTTTCAGCGCTGGTGCGAGGCCGCCGGCCTCACGGTGGGCGTCGATCAGATGGGCACCATGTTCATGCGACGCGAGGGCACCGACCCGACGCCGCTGCCGGTCGATGGTCGGCTGCCACCTCGACACCCAGCCCACCGGCGGCAAGTATGACGGCGTCCTCGGCGTCCTGGCCGGGCTCGAGATCGTCCGCTCGCTCAACGATCTCGAGCATCAAGACCAGGCATCCGATCGTCATCGTGAACTGGACCAATGAGGAGGGCACGCGCTTCGCGCCGCCGATGCTGGCTTCCGGTGTCTTCGCCGGCGTGCACACGCAGGACTGGGCCTATGATCGCAAGGACGCCAAGGGTCTCAGCCTCGGCGACGAGCTGAAGCGGATCGGCTGGCTGGGTGACGAGGTGGTCGGTGCCCGCAAGATGAAGGCCTTCTTCGAGCTGCATATCGAGCAGGGCCCGATCCTCGAGGCGGAAGGCAAGGATATCGGCGTCGTCACCCACGGCCAGGGACTGCGACTGGCTGCAGGTGACGCTGACCGGCCGCGAAAGCCACACCGGCTCGACGCCCATGCCCATGCGCCGCAATGCCGGGCTCGGCATGGCGCGCATCACCGAACTGGTCCACGACGATCGCCATGGAGCCACCAGCCGGCCGCGGTCGGCGCCATCGGTCATTGCGAGGTCTATCCCAACTCGCCGCAACATCATCCCCGGCAAGGTGGTCTTCACCATCGACTTCCGCTCGCCCGACCAGACGATGCTCGACGGCATGGACGCCGCGCTCGAGACCGGAGCGCACGAAGATCGCCGAGGAGCTGGGGCTCGGCATCGAGATCGAGGTAGCCGGCCATTTCGATCCCGTCACCTTCGACCCCGACTGCGTCGACGGCGGTGCGCGACGCCGCCGACCGGCTCGGCTACAGCCATCGCAACATCGTCTCGGGTGCCGGCCACGACGCCTGCTGGATCAATCGCGGTGGCGCCGACCGCGATGGTCATGTGCCCCTGCGTCGACGGCCTGTCGCACAACGAGGCCGAGGAGATTACCAAGGAATGGGCGACGGCGGGCGCCAACGTCCTGTTTCACGCCGTGGTCGAGACGGCAGAGATCGTGGTGACGTCCGAGGCAGAGCTGATCGGCCTTGCCGACACTGTGCGCCGACGCTGTCGGCAGTCGCCAGCCGTCCAGCGTTGATGCTGATCGCAAAGATAGATGCCCAACGCCGTTGCTCAAAGGAGACTGACATGAGCAAGGTGATCAAGGGCGGCACGGTCGTCACCGCCGACCGCAGCTTCGCCGCCGACGTCCTGATCGACGGCGAGACGCATCGAGGCCATCGGTCCGCAACCTTACGGGCGACGAGACGGTCGATGCCGACCGGCGCTACGTCATGCCCGGCGGCATCGACCCGCACACCCATCTCGAAATGCCCTTCATGGGCACCCGCGGCCGAGACCTTCGAGTCGCGGCACCTTCGCCGCGATCTCCGGCGGCACCACCATGGTCGTCGACTTCGTCCTGCCCGGCGCCGAGGCAGTCGCTGATCGACGCGCGTCGAGGACTGGCACCAGAAGGTCGGCAAGGCGGTCGCCGACTATCGGCTTCCACATGGCGATCACCTGGTGGGTCGAGCAGGTGTGGGACGAGATGGCCGAGGTGGTCAAGCGCGGCGTCAACACCTTCAAGCACTTCATGGCCTACAAGGGTGCGCTGATGGTCAACGACGACGAGATGTTCCAGTCGTTCATGCGCTGCGCCGAGATCGGTGCCCTGCCGCTGGTCCATGCCGAGAACGGCGATGTCGTCGGCCGAGCTCCAGAAGAAATACATGGCAGCTCGGCACCACCGGGCCCGAGGGGCATGCCTATTCGCGGCCGCCCGAGGTCGAGGGCGAGGCGATCAACCGGGCGATCATGATCGCCGATGCCGACGGGCGTGCCGCTCTACATCGTGCACGTCTCGTGCGAGCAGGCGCACGAGGCGATCCGCCGGGCCCGGCCGAAGGGCATGCGGGTCTACGGCGAGCCGTTGATCCAGCATCTGACCCTCGACGAGAGCGAATACTTCAACACGACTGGGAGCATGCCGCGCGGCGCGTCATGTCGCCGCCGTTCCGCGACAAGGACCACCAGGACGAGCCTGTGGGCCGGGCTGCAGGCCGGCACGCCTGCAGGTCGTCGCCACCGATCACTGCGCCTTCACCACCGAGCAGAAGAGCATGGGCCTCGGCGACTTCCCCAAGATGCCGAACGGCACCGGCGGGCTCGAGGACCGGCTGCCGATGCTTTGGACCAGCGGCGTCGACACCGGCCGGCTGACCATGAACGAGTTCGTCGCCGTGACCTCGACCAACATCGCCAAGATCCTGAACGTCTATCCGCAGCAAGGGCGCCATGCGTCGAAGGCGCCGATGCCGACATCGTCGTCTGGGACCCGAAGCTGTCGAAGACGATCACCGCCGCCACCCAGACATCGATCATCGACTACAACGTCTTCGAGGGTTTCAAGGTCACGGCCTTGCCGCGCTACACGCTGTCGCGCGGCGAGGTGGTCTGGGCGGACGGGCAGAACAGCCAGCCGAGGCCGGCCGCGGCCGGTTCGTCGAGCGCCCGGCCTTCCCGCCGACCAATCAGGCCCTTTCGAATGGAAGGCGCTGACGACGCCGCAGCCGGTCGAGCGCGATCCGACCAACATGCCGACCGGCGTCTGAGACCATATGACGGCAGCCTCGGCGCTGCGGCGGCAAGCCCGTCGCGGGCGACCGCAGCCGACGATCCGGTGATCGAGGCCGAGGCCTGTCGTTGACGTTCGAGACCAATGACGGGCCGGTCGAGGCGCTCTCGAATGTCGAGCCTGCGCATCGAGCAAGGGCGACTTCGTCTCCCTGATCGGTCCGTCCGGCTGCGGCAAGACGACGCTGCTTCGGGTCGTTGCCGACCTCGAGCAGCCGACCGCCGGCACGCATCCAGATCAACGGCATGACGCCCGGCCGAGGCGCGGCAGCGGCGGGCCTACGGCTACGTCTTTCAGGCAGCGGGCCTGTTCCCGTGGCGCACGATCGAGCGCCAATATCCGCCTGCCGCTCGAGATCATGGGCTTGCCAGGGCCGAGCAGCGCGAGCGGGTGGCCGCGCAATCTCGACCTGGTCGAGCTCACCGGCTTCGAGGGCAAGTATCCCTGGCAGCTCTCGGGCGGCATGCAGCAGCGCGCCTCGATCGCCCGCGCGCTCGCCTTCGATGCCGACCTGCTTCTGATGGACGAGCCGTTCGGCGCCCTCGACGAGATCGTCCGCGACCAGCTCAACGAGCAGCTCCTGGCACTCTGGCGGCGGACCGAGAAGACGATCTGCTTCGTCACCCATTCGATCCCCGAAGCCGTCTTCCTGTCGACCCGGATCGTCGTCATGTCGCCGCGGCCGGGCCGGGTCACCGACGTGATCGAGAGTCGACGCTGTCGCCGGACGAGCGGCCGCTGCGACATCCGCGAGACGCCGGCCTTCCTCGCAGATCGCCCAGCGCGGTCCGCGATGGCCTCCGGGCCGGGCGCTGGGCGATGAGCATCTGCAGCGAGCGCCGGGCCGGCGAGCAACGTCCTGCCGGTGCTCACGGTCGTGGCCGTCATCATGCTCCTTCTGGTACGTCATGCGGTCGTGCTCAACGCGCCGTTGCGGCCTACGATCACGCGCCGGCCAGGGCGGATGTCGAGCTCGGCTTCGAGCCGAGCTCTGTGCGCCGTCACCTAGAGCCAGGAGCGGCCGGTCTTGCCGGCGCCGCACCAGGTCTGGCCGAGCTCTGGCGCACCACCGTCGAGCTGGCGCCGACCTCCAAGCGCAGCCTGGTCTACCACGCCTGGGTCACGCTCTCCGCGACGCTGCTCGGCTTCGTCATGGGCACCGTCCTCGGCGTCCTCTTGGCCGTTGCCATCGTCCACGTCCGCAGCCTCGACAAGAGCCTCATGCCCTGGGTGATCGCCGCCAGACCATGCCGATCCTCGCCATCGCGCCGATGATCATCGTCGTGCTGGCGTCCGTGGGCCTCACCGGCCTGCTGCCGAAGGCCGTGATCTCGACGTATCTCTCGTTCTTCCCGGTGGCGGTCGGCATGGTGAAGGGGCTGCAGTAGCCCGGATCGCATCCTGGTCGACCTGATGCGCACCTGCAACGCCAGCCCGTCGCAGACGTTCTGGAAGCTGCGCTGGCCGTCATCGGTCCCTTCCTCTTCGCCTCCTTGAAGGTCGCCGTCGCCGCCAGCCTCGTCGGCGCCATCGTCGGCGAGCTGCCGACCGGGGCGGTGGCCGGTCTCGGCGCGCGGCTGCTGTCCGGCAGCTACTACGGCCAGACCGTGCAGATCTGGTCGGCTCTGGTCATGGCGTCGATCCTGGCTGCATCTCTGGTCGGTGTCATCGGCCTCGCCGAGCGGCTGACCGGGCGCGTCATGGGCGCTCGCGCATGACGACGCTGGTCGCCGGCGCCCTCGTGTTTTGGGCCGTCGCCTGGTGGCTCAACGTCCAGCTCTCGAAGGTGCCGCGCAACCGCCTGACGGCCCTGGTCCAGCCGCTGCTCTTCGGGGTCACGCTGCTCGTGCTCTGGGAGCTCCTGGTCCGGGGCTTCCAGGTCAACCCGGTGCTGCTGCCGGCACCCTCGGCGATCGGCAGCCGCTTCGCGACCAGCCTGCCGATCCTCTGGACCGATCTCCTCCAGACCTTCGTCCGCGGCGCCTTGAGCGGCTACGCCATCGGCTGCGGTGCCGCGATCCTCGTGGCGATCGCCGCCGACCGGCTGCCGTTTCTCCGGCGCGGGCTGATGCCGGTCGGCGGCTTCGTCTCGGCCCTGCCGATCATCGGCATGGCGCCGATCATGGTGATGTGGTTCGGCTTCGACTGGCAGTCCAAGGCCGGCGTGGTCGTCTTGATGTGCTTCTTTCCGATGCTGATCAACACGGTGCAGGGCCTGCTTGCCGCCGAGCCGATGCAGCGTGACCTGATGCGAACCTATGCCGCGAGCTACTGGCAGGAGCTGTTCAAGCTGCGATTGCCGGCAGCCGCACCCTTCATCTTCAATGGGCTGAAAATCTGCACGACACTGGCACTGATCGGTGCCATCGTCGCGGAATTCTTCGGCTCGCCCACCTCGGGCATGGGGTTTCGCATCTCCACCGAGGTGGGCCGGCTGCAGCTCGATATGGTCTGGGCCGAAATCGCCGTTGCGGCGCTCGTCGGTTCGGCCTTCTATGGTTTGGTGGCGGTGGCCGAGCGGGCCGCCACATTCTGGCACCCGTCGCAGCGCCGCTAGGGCTCAACAACCAATAACAACCGGAGACAACAATGAAACGACTGCTTCTCGGCACCTCGGTACTGGCGCTGCTCGCCACATCGCCGGCTATCGCTGCCGATGACGTGACGCTGCAGCTCAAATGGGTCACCCAGGCCCAGTTCGCCGGCTACTACGTGGCGCAGGACCAGGGCTTCTACGAAGAGGAAGACCTGAACGTGACGATCAATCCGGGTGGCCCGGACATCGCCCCGCCGCAGGTCCTGGCCGGCGGCGGCGCCGACGTGATCGTCGAGTGGATGCCGGCGGCACTTGCCGCCCGCGAGGCCGGCCTGCCGCTGGTCAATATCGCCCAGCCGTTCAAGCGCTCGGGCATGATGCTGACCTGCCGGAACGATTCGGGCGTCACCTCGACCGAGGACTTCCCCGGCCACACGCTCGGCGTCTGGTTCTTCGGCAACGAGTACCCGTTCCTCACCTGGATGGCCAAGCTCGACATCCCGACCGATGGCGGGCCGGACGGCGTCACGGTGCTCAAGCAGGGCTTCAACGTCGATCCGTTGCTGCAGAACCAGGCCGCCTGCATCTCGACCATGACCTACAACGAGTACTGGCAGGTCATCGATGCCGGCCTCTCCGCGGATGATCTCACCGTCTTCAAGTACGAGGACATGGGCGTCTCGACCCTCGAGGACGGGCTCTACGTCAACGAGGAGAACCTCAGCGACCCGGCCTTCGTCGACAAGATGGCGCGCTTCGTCCGCGCCAGCATGAAGGGCTGGGACTGGGCCGTCGAGAACCCGGACGAGGCGGCGATGATCGTCCTCGACAACGACGCAACCGGCGCCCAGCAGGAGCACCACCAGATCCGCATGATGGGCGAGATCGCGAAGCTCGTCGACGGCTCCACCGGCGTGCTCGAGCCCGCCGACTACGAGCGCACTGTCGAGACGCTGCTCTCCGCCGGTTCCGATCCGGTCATCACCCAGGCACCTGAGGGGGCCTGGACGCACGACGTCACCGACATCGCGATCCAATGAGCCTCGGGCGGGGCGGGCAACAGTGAGCTCGCCTCGCCCTCAGCCTTCCGCGGGCTGCCAGAGAAAGATCTCGAGCGGCGTGCGGCGGCCGCGGAGCAGCGAACTGTCGCGTGCCTGCCAATGGCCGCCCGCAGCCGTGCCAACTCCGGGACCTTCGCCGGCTGCCGTCAGCAGCGTCGCCGAGGCGATCAGCCCGCCATTCGTCTCGCGGGTCAGCTGCTCGAGCCTGGAGGCGACGTTGACGGTGTCGCCGAGGACCGTGAACTCCAGCCGCTCAGCGGTGCCGACGGCGCCGACAAAGGCCGGGCCGAAATGGGCCCCGATGCCGACCCGAAGTGGCTGACCGGCCAGCGGCGGGGGCGTCGGCCCGGTGTTCCAGGCGGCGATCCGGTCGAGCAGCGCTCTCGCACAAGCCAGCGCTCGCGCCGCGTCGTCGCCGCGCGCCTCGGGCACGCCCATGACGATCATCGCATTGTCGCCGACAAACTTGTCGACCACGCCGCCATGCGCCTTGGCCGTCTCGATCACCAGCCCGCGGAACTGGCCGAGAAAGACCGAGAGCGTTGCCGGGTCCAGGCTCTCGGCGTGGTTGGTGAAGCCGCGAATGTCGGCGATCAGCAACCCGATTGGCCGCTCCCAGCCTTGGCGCAGGCGAGCGGTGTCGCCGCTCGCCAGCAATGCCGCGATCTCCGGCGGCAGATAGCGGGCCAGATTGGCACGCTCGGTCGCTTCTTGGATCGACCGATCGAGCAGTTGGCGCCGGCGTGTCGCGGCCACGACCAGGACCAGACCCATCAAGCCGAGCAGCACTATCCGAACGACCGTTGGCGGTAGCTCGAGCAGCGAGCCCAGGCGCTCCAGCTGGTTATCCAGCGGCTCGGAGATGGCAAAGAGGGCGATCAGGCCTGCAGCCAGTGCTACCACGCTGGCCGCCTGCAGGGCCGGCTGGTAGCGCAGCGTGCCGAAGACGAGCACGAGCGGTATCAACCACGTGGCCGGAAAGAGCCAGACGGTCCAGCCGGCAACGTCGAGGTTGAGGGCCGTGGACCAGAGATTGAAGATGACGAGCGCGCAATCGGCCGCGGTGAACGCCCACGGATGCCAGGCGCGAAATCGCTCTGGCCGCGCCAGTCTGAGCGACGTGACGCCGATCACGGCATAGAGCACGAGCACCGCGAGTGCGATGCCGATCTGTTGCTTGATGTTGCCCGGCGGCATGTCGGGCAGGGCGCTTACGGCGGCGATCAGGACAACCGCCAGGGTCAGCGCGACCCCGATCCGGATGATCGAGATCGTCCGCTCGGCCTCGATCTCGGCGGCGCGGACGAGTTGATCGCGCAGCGCCGCGGTCGCGCCGCCTACGGTGCCGCTCTCTCGCAGAGCGCGCATCAGCGGCGACAGCGGCTGGCGATAGCGTGGCTCAAATCAGGGCGATCACCCGGCTCGGACCGCCGGTGGCACCCTTGATCTTGGGCGCGCCCACGACGAGGGTGGCGCCGACGGCCGGCAGCTCGCCCAGATTGGCGATACATTCAACGCCCCACCGGTTGGTCGGCAGCCAGGCATAATGCGTGGCGAAATCCGCCGACGGGCCATGATCCAGCGAGAGCGTGTCGACGGCAATCCCGGTGACGTCGGCCTCCTCCATGAGCAGCTGCACCGCCTCGACATGGAAGCCCGGACAATGCATCACGCCCTCGCCGTCGGCGTTGCGAAAGCCGTTGCCCGTGGCGAAGCGATCCCAGCCGGAGCGCATGGCGACGCACGCGCCGTCCGGAATGGCGCCGTGGGCGGCGATCCATGCCTTGAGGTCGCCGGGCGTCACTTGCGTGTCCGGATCGTCCGCCGCCTTGGCGCTGATATCGACGATGGCGAGTGGCACGACCAGATTCTCGATCGGGATCTCATCAGCCGTCTGGCCGTCGGTGGAGAAGTGAATGGGCGCGTCGAAATGGGTTCCGGTGTGCTCGACCAGCTGCCAAAGATTCATGTTGTAGCCGTCGGCGGCGATCGTGACGAGCTGCTCCACGGCGAGGCCGCTCGGCCCGTCATAAGTCGGGAAGTCGGTAGCCAGGGTGTGGGTCAGGTCGACGACCCGTGAGAAGGCCCGCGGTGACTGGGCTAAGGCCGGCGCACGTGGTGCGACGATCGACGCCGCCGCTGCCATTGCCGCACCGCCCAGGGCCAGTCGACGACGGCTGAGGCGATCTGCAACGATCTTGTGACAGCCCGGTGCGCACATCAGCAACTCCTTCGGGAAGTGGCGCCGTGGCCCGATGCCACGCCCAGCCTTCAGGTTTCAGACTGAGGCTGCCCTGTCGCCTTGTCCAGCGGCCCGCGGTCAGCCCGCGATCCGACGCGCGAGCCGCACGGCGGTCTGCCCCGGCCAGAGGCGCTTGGACGGCATAATGAGGACGCAGTCGTCATACGGCGTGCGCACCGGGTCCGTCCCGTCCATGGCGATCACCGTGCCCGCCTCGGCGATGCACTCCAGCCCGCGATAGCGTTCGGTGAAGGCGAATTGATCGGTCTTGATGGTGACGGCCTCGGTCACCTCGACGAAGCGCTGGGGTACGGGCTCTGGCCGTAAGACGAGGAACGCGGCGCCGCAATCGGCGTCGACGATGCCCGTCGCCAGAAGGAAGCGCAGCGCCGTCTCGATCGCCAGCGGGCCGGCATCGGCCTCCCAGTGTTGGCCGCACTCGACCAGCAGCGCGTTCTTTGCGCTGCCGGGATCGCTGAACCCGCCATAATCGCGCATCCGCCGGCCGGCGGCGTGGCCCGCATCGCTGACGACGACGGCAGGCACGCCCGTGGCCCGGGCGAGGTCTCGGCCCTTGGCCAGCGGGCCTGCCAGCATCAGTGGCTGCGTCGGATGCTGCATCGAATGGATGTCGAGGAGCAGGTCGATCTCGTCGATGATCGGCCGCAAGCGCCTGGCGCGCTCGAGCTCGACGCTGTCCCGCGGCCCGTCCAGCGTCTCGGGCGCCCAGACCCGGTTGAAGTCCTCGTCGACCCAGCGGCTGGCGTTGGGGTCGGCCCGATCGAAGCGGACATAGGCATCGGTGTTGACGAAGATCAGGCTCAGCGTGCCGCGCGCCGGTCGGACGTCGTTGCGCAGCAGCCAGTCGAGGGCGATGGCACCGCACGGCTCGTTGCCGTGGACGATTGCCGTGATCCCGACATGCGGACCGGGCGCCTCACCGTCGATGCGGTGGACGTAGTCGACACCCGTATTGCCCTGGCGGTAGCCGCTGATGTCCGGCGGCGTCAGCTCGATCGGGTAGTCATTGGGGATGCAAATCCGCGTCATCTGGCTATCCTTGGCACAGCAGGTCGGTGTCGGCCGGGGAACAGGCGGAAAGGAGCTGCCGGCATGTCGGGACCGCGCGTGGCATTACTGGGCATCGTCCTCGAATCCAACCGCTTCGCGCCGCGGGCGACCGCGGCGGACCTGGAGAGCGGCTGCCGACTGACCAGCTTGGACATCTTGGCCGATGCCCGTGGCCAAGGCCAGCGCCTGCCACCCGAGGCGAGGGCCTTCATTAGGGCGATGGACGCGACCGGCCCCTGGGAGCCGGTGCCGGTCACCGTGGCCGCCCTCTACCCGGCGGGGCCGATGGCGGCCGAGCTGATGGCCGACCTCATGGCCGAGATTCAGGCCGGGCTGGAAGCGGCCGGACCGCTCGATGCCGCCTATCTGGTGCTGCACGGTGCCATGGTCGCCGAGGGCGACGACGATCCGGACGGCACGCTCATGCAGTTCGTCCGTCGGCTCGTCCCCAGTCCGGCCCGGCTCGTCGCCACACTCGATCTGCACGGCAATATCAGCGACGCAATGGTGGACGCGGTCGATCTCATTGTCGGCTACCGCACCAACCCGCATGTCGACCAGCGGGCGCGCGGCGAAGAGGCGGCATTGGCGCTGCGGCTGATGCTGGCTGGCGAGGCCGATCCGGTCACCGCCTTCATCCGGCTACCGCTGGCCCCGCCGTCGGTTACGCTGCTCACGGCCGAGGCGCCCTACGGGACGCTAATCGATCTGGGCCAGCGCCGGCTCGCCGAGGCCGGCGGGCGGCTGCTCAACGTCTCGATCTTCGGCAATTTCGTGTTCAGCGACACCGCTCACAACGGCCTGGCCATCCTGGTGGCGGCGCGCGACCCGGCCGCTGAGGTCGAGGCGCGGCGGCTCGCCCGCGACCTCGCGGAGACCGCCTGGGCGGATCGTGAACGCTTCACCCGCAAGCTGACCCCGCTCCGCGACGCGGTAACACTTGCCGAGCGCGCCGACCGGACCCCGGTCATCTTTTCCGATGCCGGCGACAATCCGGGCGGCGGCGGCTCGGGGCGGACCACCGAACTGTTGGCTGCCCTGATCGACTCCGACGCCGAAGGCGTCCTCTACGGCAGCTTCTTCCTGCCCGACCTCGCTAAGGCGGCGCATCGTGCTGGCGTCGGGGCGGTGATCGAGGCGGCGTTCAACCGCGATGACGCCAACGTCTTCGATCGACCCCTCACCGCCAGCGCCGAGGTGGTCGCGCTCGGCGATGGCGACGTCACCGGCCGGCTCGGCCTCTATGCCGGCCGGCGGCTGCTGCTGGGCCCGACGGCGGCGCTGCGGATCGGCGGGGTCACCGTGGTCGTCATCTCCGCCCGCGCCCAGACGGCCGATCCCGTGTTCTTCGAGATGCTCGGGCTCGACATCGCCCAGGCGCGGACCGTCGTCGTCAAGTCGCGGGGCCATTTCCGCGCAGGCTTCCTGCCGTGGTTCACCCCCGACCGGGTCTTCGAGGTGGACACAACCGGCCTCACCTCGCCGGTGCTCCTGCGGTTCGACTGGCAGGGCCTGCCGCGGCCCGTCTACCCGCTCGATCCGGAGACCGTCTGGCAGCCGCCGGACTGGTGAGGCCTAAGCCCGGCTCGCATGCGTGATCAGCCGGTCGAGAAAGGCCACGCAGCGCTCGAGCTCTCTGGCCTCGATGAACTCGTCCGGGCGGTGGGCCTGGGCGATGTCGCCCGGACCGATCACCACGGTCGGGATATCGATCCCGGCGAAGAGGCCGGCTTCGGTGCCGTAGGCCACCTTGCCGTGGTCGTTGCGCTGCGCGAGGCGCCGGGCGAGCTGCACCACCGGCGCGTCGATGGCCGTGTCGAGCCCGGGAAAGCCCGAGATCGAGCGGATCTCGATGCCGGCCTCCGGTGCGATCTTGCGCATCGCGGGCTCGAGCACATCTCGGGCATAGGCCCGGATCTGCGCCTCCGGCGCATCCTCGTCGGCTGCCGGGAGCATTCGGAACTCGAAGACGAGCCGTGCCCGATCGGGCACGATGTTGAGCGCGGTGCCGCCCTGCAGCACGCCGGTATGGGCTGTCGAGACCGGCACGGTGAACAGCGGATCGCTTGGACCCTCGGCGGCGAACGCCTCGCCCATCCGGCGGATTTCCAGCGCCAGCATGGCAGCGTAGTCGACCGCGTTCACACCCTCGGGTGCCAGCGACGAATGGCAGGAGCGGCCGGTGACATCGACCTCGAACGACCGTTTGGCCTTGTGCGCGACGACGACCTGCATGCTGGTAGGCTCGCCGACGAAGCAGGCCTCGGGCCGGACCGGTGCCGCGGCCAACTGCGCGATCAAGCCGCGCACGCCGAGGCAGCCGACCTCTTCGTCGTAGGAAAAGGCCAGATGGATCGGCTTCTCAAGCCGGGCCGCCTGCATCGCCGGGACCTGGGCTAGGCAGCAGGCAAGAAACCCCTTCATGTCACAGCTGCCGCGGCCGTAGAGCCGGCCGTCGCGGGGCGTAAGCGTGAAGGGATCGCTGCTCCAGTCCTGGCCCTCGACCGGCACCACGTCGGTATGGCCAGAAAGGATGTAGCCCGGCCGGTCGGCAGGGCCGATCGTGGCCCAGAGATTGGCCTTGGCACCGCTCGCATCGTAGACCCGCTCGGCGGGCACGCCGAGCTCCCTCAGGTAGGCCTCGACCCAGTCGATCAGTGCCAGGTTGCTCTTGTGGCTGGTGGTGTCGAACGCAACGAGTGCTGTCAGGATCTCGGTCGGGCTCATGCTGGCGTTCACTTGGTCTCTTTCAGGCGGCCCCTTTTTTGGGCGGCAACCAAAGGCGCGTTGGCGCCCTGCCGGCAGGCTGGCCGGCCCGTCGAGCATTGTGGCCTCGATCACCACGTCGCCCGTGCTGCGCTATGGACATGATGCTCGCGCAGATTAAGCTGGCGCACAAGCGTTGGCGCGAGCCGTGATCGGTAGCAATAAGATGGGAGACCGCCGCGATGACCTATCCGAGGATGCATTCGAGCGCGCGGTTCCGCCGCGGTCCCGCGTTGTTCGCCGTCGCGGCCTCCATCCTGCTTGCCGCGACCGCTCAGGCCCAGGACAAGACGCTGACCATCGGCCTGGCGTCCGAGGCGACCTCGATCGACCCGCATTTCCACAACCTCACGCCCAACAACCAGATCGCCCAGCACATCTTCGACAACCTGATCAATCAGGACGAGAAGCAGCGGCTGGTCCCGGCGCTGGCCGATCCGAGTGGGGGCCGATCGACGATCTGACTTGGGAGTTCAAGCTGCGCGAAGGGGTGACCTTTCACGACGGCTCGCCGTTCACCGCCGACGACGTGGTCTGCACCTTCGAGCGGGCGCCCAACGTGCCGAACTCGCCCGTCGGGCTTCGGCACCTACATCCAGGGCAAGACCGTCGAGAAGATCGACGACTACACCATCCACATCAAGACCGAGGCGCCCTATCCGCTGATGGCCAACGACATCTCGACCATCTCCGATCATCTCGGAGACACGGGATGTGCTGCCACCACGGCTGACTTCAACGACGGCAAGGCGGCCATCGGCACCGGCCCCTTCAAGTTCGTCGAGTACGTGCCGGGCGACCGGATCGTGCTCGCCGCGCAACGACGACTATTGGGGCGAGGTGCCCGCCTTCGACGAGGTCGTGTTCAAGCCGATCACAGCCGACCCGTCGCGGGTCGCAGCGCTGCTCGCCGGCGACGTCGACATGATCAACGACGTGCCGACCGTCGATGTCGAGACGCTGAAGAAGGCTCGCGACGACGTCGTGCTGCACACCGGTGTCTCGAACCGGGTCATCTACTGCACTCGACCAGTTCCGCGAGAACTCGCCCTTCGTCACGGCCAAGGACGGCTCGCCGATCACCAACCCGCTGCTCGATCAGCGGGTCCGGCTCGGCGATCTCCAAGGCGATCAACCGCGACGGCGATCGTCGATCGGGTGATGGAGGGCCAGTCGATCCCGGCCGGTCAGCTGCTGCCCGAAGGGTTCTTCGGCGTCTCGCCCGAATCTGAAGCCCGAGCCCTACGATCCCGAAGGTGCGAAGGCGCTGCTCGCCGAGGCCGGCTACCCGGACGGCTTCAAGCTGATCGTCCACGGTCCCAACGACCGCTACATCAACGATGCCAAGATTCTCGAAGCGATCGCGCAGATGCTGACCCGGGTCGGCATCGAGACCTCGATCGAGACGATGACCCGCTCGGTCTTCTTCGACCGCGCCTCGTCCGGCGCCAATGGTGACGCCGGAGTTCTCGTTCATCCTGGTCGGCTGGGGTGCAGGGTCCGGTGAGGCATCCTCGCCCTTGCGCTCGCTGCTCGACACCTACGACCAGACGCTGGCATGGGTGCCTCGAACCGTGGCCGCTACTCCAATCCCGAGGTCGATGCCTTGGTCCAGGAGGCGCTCGGCGACGGTCGACGACACGCAGCGCGAGGAGCTGCTGGCGCAGGCTACCGAGGTGGCGATCAAGGATCTCGGCATCATCCCGATCCACTACCAGGTCAACACCTGGGCCACTCGTAACGGGCTCAGCTACGCGCCGCGCACCGACGAATGGACCCTGGCCATGACCGTCACCGGCGAGTGACCGGCAGGTCGTCCGCCGTTGTCGCTTTCGGCGCTGCGGCGGCGCTGAGCGGCGGCACGGGCGACAGCGATGGCGGTCTTCATTCTGCGCCGGTTGATGCAGGCCGCACTCGTCGTCCTGGCGATGGCGACCATCGTCTTCTTCGGTGTCTACCTCGTCGGCGACCCGGTCTGGATGTTCGTCTCGCCGGACATCGACTCAGGCCGACATCGCCCAGGTGACCGCATCCCTCGGGCTCGACCGGCCGGTCTGGGAGCAGTTCGGCCGTTTCCTCTGGTCGGCCGTTCAAGGCGACCTCGGCCGTTCGTTCGTCTTCGGCGAGCCGGCGCTCAAGCTCATCCTCTCGCGGATGCCGGCGACTCTGGAGCTCGCCTTCTCGGCCCTGGTGATCGCCATTGTCATCGGCATACCGCTCGGCCTCTATGCCGGGCTGAATCCCGACCGTCCGGGCTCCAAGACCATCATGGCGGGCTCGATCGTCGGTTTCTCGCTGCCCAATTTCTGGGTCGGCATCATGCTGATCATGGTCTTCGCCGTGATCCTCGGCTGGCTGCCTTCCACCGGCCGTGGTGATACCGCGACCTATTTCGGCATCACCTCCAGCCTCTTCACCCTGGACGGCTGGCAGCATCTGATCCTGCCAGCCTTCAACCTGGCACTCACCAAGCTCGCCTTGGTCATCCGGCTGACCCGTGCCGGCACCATGGAGGCGATCCACCAGGACTACATCAAGTTCGCCCGGGCCAAGGGCCTGTCGCCTCGCCGCATCGTCTTGGTCCATCTCTTGAAGAACATCATGATCCCGATCATCACCGTGGTCGGGCTGGAGTTCGGCACGCTGGTGGCCTTTGCCGTCGTGACCGAGACGGTCTTTGCCTGGCCCGGTATGGGCAAGCTGCTGATCGAGGCGATCCAGAGCCTCGATCGTCCGGTGATCGTGGCCTACCTGATGATCATCGTCATGCTGTTCGTCGTCATCAACCTCATCGTCGACATCTGCTACTCGCTGCTCGATCCGCGGGTGCGGCTCGGGGACGCCCGGCGATGAGCACGAGCCCGATCCCATCAACTTCGGTCGCCGCGGCCGAGCCGACGATCAAGGGCCCGGTCGAGACACCGTTTCGCCGGTTTGTCGCCCACTATGCGGAGAACAAGCTCGCGGTATTCGCCTTCGTGCTCCTGGTCTTGATCATCGGCGTGGCCGTTGCGGCACCCTGGATAGCCCCGCAGAACCCGTACGATCTGGCCCAGGTCTCGATCCTCGACTCGCGCCTGCCGCCCGGCACGGTCTCGATGGACGGCTACACCTTCTGGCTCGGCACGGACGGTGCCGGCCGTGACCTCTTCTCGGCGATCCTCTACGGGCTCAGGATATCGCTCACCGTGGGCGTCCTCTCTGGCGTGGCGGCACTGGTCATCGGTATGACGGTGGGCCTGATAGCCGCTTATGCCGGAGGGCGAACCGAGACCCTGTTGATGCGCATCGTCGATCTGCAGCTCTCGATCCCGGCCGTGCTGATCGCCTTGATCCTGCTCGCCGTGCTCGGCAAGGGGCTGGAGAAGATCATCCTGGCGCTCATCGTCGCGCAGTGGGCCTATTACGCCCGGACCGTGCGCTCCTCGGCCCTGGTCGAGCGCCGCAAGGAATATGTAGAGGCGGCGGTCTGTCTTGGACTCTCGAAGCGCCGGATCATCTTTCGCCACATCCTGCCCAATTGCCTGGCACCCCTGATCGTTGTCGGCACCGTCCAGACGGCAAGCGCGATCGCGCTTGAAGCGACCCTCTCTTTCCTGGGCGTCGGCCTGCCGCAGACCGAGCCGTCTCTCGGCCTGCTGATCTCCAACGGCTTCAACTACATGCTGTCGGGGCGCTACTGGATCGCCTTCTTCCCTGGTATCGCGCTGCTCTTGACCATCGTCGCCATCAACCTGGTCGGCGACCGCCTGCGCGACGTCTTGAACCCGAGAGCTCGCCCGGTGACGCCGGTGCTCGAGGTCCAGGGTCTCAGGACCCACTTCATGACCAGGGCCGGGGTCATCAAGGCGGTCGATGATGTCGACTTCACGCTCGCCCGAGGCGAGATCCTGGGTCTGGTCGGCGAATCCGGCTCCGGCAAGTCGGTGACCGGGTTTTCGCATCCTCGGGCTGGTCGATCCGCCCGGGCGCATCGTCGGGGGCTCGATCCGGCTTTCGGGTACCGACCTGGTCGGCCTCCGAGGACGACCGATGCGGCGGCCAGCGCGGCGCCGAGATCGCGATGATCTTCCAGGACCCGATGATGACCTTGAACCCGGTGCTGCGCGTCGACACCCAGATGATCGAGGCGATCAGGCGCATGAGGACGTCCCCGAGCGCCGCCGCGCGCGAGCGGGCGCGGGCGGCCCTCGCGATGGTCGGCATCCCCTCGCCGGACGAGCGGCCTGACGAGCTATCCGCACCAGTTCTCGGGCGGCATGCGCCAGCGGGTGGCGATCGCCATCGCGCTGCTCGAACGAGCCCGACGTGATCATCGCCGACGAGCCGACGACGGCGCTCGACGTGACCATCCAGGCGCAGATCCTGTCCGAGGTGCAGAAGCTGTGCGGCCGAGACCGGCACTGCGCTTCGTCTGGATCACCCACGATCTTGCGGTGGTCGCCGGCCTGGCCGATCGGATCTGCTCGTCATGTATGCCGGGCGGATCGTCGAGCAGCGGCACCGTCGACGACGTCCTCGGCGCACCGGCGCATCCCTATACCCGCGGCCTGATCGGCTCGGTGCCGAGCCAGACCCGGCGCGGCCAGCGGCTGCGGCAGATCCCGGGCATGACGCCCTCGCTGCTCACTCTGCCGCCCGGTTGTGCCTTCAAGGCCCGCTGCGAGCGGGCCGCGGCGGCGTGCGAGGTGATGCCGGAGCTCGGGCCGTGGGCGAGGCGCGGGCGGTCCGGTGCGTCGATCCTTATCCCGCCGATCGGCTGGCGGTGATGCCGTGACGACGCCCATGATCGAGCTCGATGGGGTCAGCAAGCGCTTCGTCCGCCGGCTCGACCTCGCCGAGAAGCTGGTCAACCTGGTGGGCGGCGGCAACACCGAAGAGGTGGTGCACGCGGTCGACGGGGTCGACCTCGCCATCGCACCTGGCGAGGTTGTGGGACTGGTCGGCGAATCCGGATGCGGCAAGTCCACGCTCGGGCGGATCGTCGCCGGCATCCTCGAGCCCTCCGATGGCACGCTGCGGTTCCACGGCAAGGACGTCCAGGCGCTCGAGGGGGCGGAGGCGCGCGCCGCTAAGCTCAAGGTGCAGATGATCTTCCAGGATCCGATGTCGTCGCTCAACCCGCGCATGCGGGTGCGCGCAGATCATCGGCGAGGCGCCCCTGGTGCATGGCCTGGTCGAGCGTCGCGCACTGTCCGATTATGTCGACGAGATGCTCAACCGGGTCGGGCTCGACCCGAGCTTCAAGCAGCGCTACCCGCACCAGTTCTCAGGCGGCCAGCGGCAGCGGATCGGCATCGCCCGGGCGCTGGCCGTGCAGCCCGATTTTCTCGTCTGCGACGAATCGGTGGCAGCACTCGATGTCTCGATCCAGGCGCAGGTGCTCAACCTCTTCATGGATCTGCGGCGCGAGCTCGGCCTCACCTATCTCTTCGTCAGCCATGACCTGGGCGTGATCGAGCATCTGGCCGACCGGGTGGTCGTCATGTATCTCGGCCGGGTGGTCGAGACGGCGACGACCGAGGCGCTGTTTGCCGGTGCCGCGCATCCGTACACCCAGGCCCTGCTCGACGAGGTGCCGCGGATCGACGCCTCGCGGCGGAGCTTCCACGTCATCAAGGGCGAGATCCCGTCACCTCTGGACCCGCCCTCGGGCTGCCATTTTCACCCGCGCTGCCCGCATGCCATGGCCCGCTGCCAGGATAAGCGGCCGCTGTTCCGCGAGGTGGCGCCGGGGCAGTGGGCAGCGTGTCACCTGCATGAGCAGGGGGTCTGAGCCGATGACCGCCGCACCGCCCGTCGAGGTCCAATCGGCTGCTCCGCCGACCACGCCGCTGGTGCTCGACAGCCCTCATTCGGGTAGCGAGTACCCCGCCGATTTCCGCCCGGCCTGCGGACCCGAGGACTACCGGCGTGCCGAGGACATGGACGTCGACGTGCTGTTCGGTGCTGCCGCCGAGCGCGGTGCGGTCCTGGTCGCCGCCCGGTTCCCGCGCATCTACTGCGATGCCAACCGTGCCGTCGACGACCTGGACCCCGCGGCGGTCGTGGGCGATCTGGGCATGGCGCTGAACCCGACGGCAAAGGCGCGCCTCGGCAAGGGTGTGATTTGGCAGGCCGTGCCGCCGCAGGGTGCCGCCCTCTATGCCGCGCCGCTGGAGGCCGCTGCCGTGCGGCGGCGGCTCGATGCCTGCTGGCACCCCTATCATGCGACGCTGGCCGGTGTGCTCGACGAGGCGCATTCCCGTTTCGGCCGGGTCTTTCACCTGAACTGCCACTCGATGCAGGCTGTCTCCAGCGCCATGCACGAGGAGGGGGCCGGCAAGCCCCGGCCCGACATCGTGCTCTCCGACCGCGACGGTGCGACCTGTGCTCCGTCCTTTCTCGCGGCGGCGCGGTCGCTGCTGGTTGCGGAGGGGTTCGAGGTGGCGGTCAACGATCCTTACAAGGGTGCCGAGATCGTCCGTCGCTATGGCCGGCCGGGTGAGGGGCGGCACAGCTTGCAGCTGGAGCTCAACCGGCGCCTCTACATGGACGAGCAGCGCCTCGTGCGCACGGCCGGGTTCGCGGCTACCAAGGCCCGACTCACGCGGTTCATGACAGATCTGGCGACAGCGGTATGCGCGCTTTGAGCCAGCGCCCGGGCTGCTGACACCGGCAGCGCGGTGGGGCGTCATACCACCGCGCTATTGCAGCGTTTACTTCCCGCCGTGTGGTTGATAAGACCCCACCCAACTCCCACGCTACCGCGACAGGCACAGAACATGAAACTGCTCGCCGGCAACAGCAATCGCCCGCTGGCCGAGGCGATCGCTGCCTATCTGCGTGTCGATCTGACGAAGGCCACGGTGCACCGCTTCGCCGACATGGAGATCTTCGTCGAGATCCAGGAGAACGTGCGGGGCGAGGATGTCTTCATCATCCAGTCCACGTCCTACCCGGCCAACGACAATCTGATGGAGCTGCTGGTCTGCATCGATGCGCTGCGGCGGGCCTCGGCGCGGCGGATCACCGCCGTCATCCCCTATTTCGGCTATGCACGCCAGGACCGGAAGCCCGGGCCACGGACGCCGATCTCGGCCAAGCTGGTGGCCAACCTGATCACGGAGGCGGGGGCCAACCGAGTGCTCACCCTCGAGCTTCATGCCGGCCAGATCCAGGGCTTCTTCGACATCCCGGTCGACAATCTCTACGGCGCGCCCTTGATGGCGCCGGACATCGGCGACAATCTCGGCTCCGACAATGTGTTGATCGTCTCGCCCGATGTCGGCGGTGTCGCCAGGGCCAGGGCTTACGCCAAGCGGCTTGACGCCAATCTTGCGATTATCGATAAGCGCCGCGAACGGGCGGGTGTCTCCGAGGTCATGAACGTCATCGGCGAGGTCGAGGATCGGCATTGCGTGCTGGTCGACGACATCGTCGACAGTGGCGGCACGTTGTGCAATGCCGCCGATGCCCTGCTGGCTGCCGGGGCGGCGTCGGTCCAGGCCTATTGCACGCATGGGGTGCTGTCCGGCGGTGCCGTGGCGCGGATTGCGGCATCGTCCCTGGACAAGCTGGTCATCACCGACAGCATCCGGCCGACGGAAGGTGTGCGGGTGACAGAGAAGATCCGCGTGCTATCGGTGGCCCAGCTGATGGGCGAGGCGATCAGCCGGATTGCCAGCGAGAGCTCGGTCTCCAGCCTGTTCGACTAGCGGTGCTTCGGCGCCGTCCGGGCGGTTTGCCGGCCCGATCGACGGTTCAACCATATCTGTCCGGGGCGGCAATGGTGCCTGTGCCGGAGGGGTGAAAGGACTAAACGATGAGTGATGCCATTCAACTGACGGCCGAGAAGCGCGAGCGCACCGGCAAGGAAGCCGCTCGCGCGCTGCGCAAGACCGCCAAGGTTCCGGCCATCGTCTATGGCGGCAAGGAAGAGCCGATGAAGATCGCGCTGGTCGAGCGCGAGATCAAGCGCGAGCTCGAAATGAACCCGCGCTTCTTCAGCTCGGTCGTGACGCTCAAGCTCGGCAGCAAGACCATCCAGGTCGTGCCGCGCGAGGCGCAGACCCACCCGGTGAAGGGCCATCCGCTGCATGTCGACTTCCTGCGCGCGGCCAAGGGCTCGACCGTCACGGTCGAGGTGCCCGTGCATTTCCTCAACGAGGAGCGCTGCCCCGGCATCCGGCGCGGCGGCGTGCTCAATATCGTTCGCCGTGAGATCGAGCTGGTTTGCCCCGTCGAGGCCATCCCGGCGCAGATCGACGTCGATCTGGCCAACGTCGAGATCGGCGACAGCGTGCATATCAGCGCCGTCACGCTGCCGGCCAATGTCACCCCCACCATCACTGACCGCGACTTCACCATCTGCGCCGTCGTTGGGCGTGGTCCAAGCGGTGAGGATGAAGAGGAAGGCGGCGAGCGCGGCGAGACGGAGACCCAGGCCGACGAGGACTGAGCCATCGCTACCGGCTCGATGGCACCGGGGCCGAGGCTGTTCGTCGGCCTCGGCAATCCCGGCCCGTCCTACGCTCGCCAGCGGCACAATGTCGGCTTCATGGCGCTGGATGCCATCGCCTGGCGGCATCGCTTCTCGCCCTGGCGGCGCAAGTTCCAGGGCGAGTTCTGCGAGGGCACGCTGGGCGCCGCCAAGATTCTGCTGCTCAAGCCCCAGACCTACATGAACCTCTCAGGCCAATCGGTCGGCGAGGCCATGCGCTTCTTCAAGGTCGGGCTGGCCGACATCGTCGTTTTTCACGACGAGCTGGACCTGGCTCCGGGTCGGTTGCGCGTGAAGCCCGGTGGTGGCGTCGCCGGGCACAACGGGCTGAAGAGCCTGGATGCCCATCTCGGCTCGCGCGACTTCAAGCGCGTGCGGATCGGCATCGGCCATCCCGGCCACAAAGACCGGGTGACCGGCCACGTGCTCAGCGATTTCCACAAGAGCGACGGCGAGTGGCTGGAGCCGATGCTCGACGCCATCGCCGGGGCGGCGCCGCTCCTCGCCGCGGGCGACGACGCCGGGTTCATGAACCGCGTGGCGCTCGAGCTGCAGTCGGCCGCCAAGCCGGCCTGAAATCGGCGCCGTTCGTGCGTAGCGTCCGAGAGGGGGGAAGACGCCAGATGGACGCCTATTCACTCGGCCCGCGACGAGGGGTGGTGGTGACGACAGCCATTCGTGCCTACCTACGAGTTCGAGGCAGAGGCTGCGAGGGTGCATTGTGACGAAGAGTCAGACGGCCGGTTGGTCTAATCCGACCGCCGGCCAAGCGGGACCGGCTGGTGGCATGCGCCTCCTGCTCGCGACGGATGCCTGGTACCCGCAAGTCAATGGCGTGGTCCGCTCGATCGAGCGGATGATCGACGAGGCGCCGGATCAGGGCGTCGAGATCGCGTTGATCACGCCCCAGGATTTTCACTCCGTTCCTCTACCCATCTATCCCGAGATTCGCCTTGCGCTCTGCCGCCCGGCGCGGCTCGCCCGAATGATCGCCGAGCTCGCGCCGACGCACATCCACATTGCGACCGAGGGGCCGATCGGTCAGGTCGTCCGGCGGCTTTGCCTGCGCTACGACCTGCCGTTCACCACCTGCTATCACACCCGTTTGCCGGAATATATTCGTACGCGATTCCCCATTCCGATCGACTGGACCTATGCGTTGATGCGCCGGTTTCACAATGCCGGACGGGGGATGATGGTAACGACCGACCAGCTCCGGGAAGATCTCGAGAAGCGCGGCTTCGCGCGTACCAGGCGCTGGAGCTATGGCGTCGATACGCGTCTATTCACACCGGAGCGCCGTGAGGATCTGGGCTTCGAGGGACCCATTTTTCTCTATGTCGGCCGGCTCGCCGTCGAGAAGAGCGTCGGCGACTTTCTTTCCCTCGACCTGCCGGGAACCAAGGTCGTTGTCGGTGACGGGCCGGCGCGTCGCCAGCTTGAGGCCGCCTACCCCGACGCCAAGTTCCTCGGCCTCCGGACCGGTGCCGATCTCGCCAGCATCTTCGCTTCGGCCGATGTCTTCGTTTTCCCCAGCCGCACTGATACGTTCGGCATCGTGCTGCTCGAGGCGATGGCATCAGGCGTGCCGGTCGCCGCCTATCCGACCACGGGGCCGACCGACGTCGTCGGCAGCTCTGGTGCTGGGGTGCTGGACGAGGATCTCGGTCGGGCGGCGCGAGCGGCGCTCGACATCTCGCCCGATGTGTGCCGGGCGCGGGCCATGACCTTCAGCTGGCAGAGCAGTGCCCGGCAGTTCTTCGCGCATATCGAAGCCGGCAATGCCGGCCGCTCGATCGACGCCTCGCCGCTCGCGCGGCATGGCCTGATGGCGCGGGCGCGGCGCTACTGGGCACCTCGGGCCTCAGTCGAGCCGACGGCCTGAGCTTCGGGCGCGCACCCGCCACCTTGAGCAGGCGCAATCAGCCGATCGCCAGATTGTCGGCAAGCTGGAGCCAGCCGCGGATGATCCGATACGCCGTCCAGAGCCATAGCAGCCCCAAAATGGCGTAGCCGATCAGGACGACCGTCAGGATCGTGCCGATGACGAGCCACAGTAGCGCCCACCAGAAGGTGCGGATGCCCCAGGTGAGATGCGAGCGGTAGACGGAATTGGCGCCGCCGCGGGCGACGTAGGCCACGACGACGCCGGCAAGGAGCGGCAAGGCCGTGAAGAGGGCCACCGCGTAGAGCGCGTACATGACATGCGCCGCGGCTCGACCGGGGGCGGCGTTGGGGCTGGTCAGCTCACCCATCGGCGAGTCACACGTCCAGCCGTCCGGCAGCGGCAGCCGCATAGATGCGAAGGGCGCCGGCCACGTCGAGCGGGACCGGGTTGCCCCCGGCGGTAGGGTCGGCCACCGCCATCTCGGCCATCTCCTGAAAACGGCTTTCGTCGGTGATGCCGAGCCCGGCAAGATCGTTGGGAACGCCGACGCCGTCGCGAAGCCCCAGGACCCAGTCGATCAGCCCGTCGAGATCCTGCCCGGCGAGGCCGAGCCAGGCCGCCAGGCGCGCGGCCTTGGCGCTTATGGCGTCACGGTTGAAGGCTAGGACATAGGGCATGAAGACCGCATTGGTGAGCCCGTGGTGGGTGTCGTAAATGGCGCCCACCGGGTGCGAGACGGCGTGGATGGCGCCCAAACCCTTCTGGAAGGCGACGGCGCCCATCGAGGCTGCCGCCAGCAACATGGCGCGTGCCTCGAGGTCGGAGCCGTCGGCCACGGCACGGGGCAGGGCATCCCGGACGAGGCGTGCGCCCTCGACGGCGATGCCTTCCGACATGGGATGGAAGCTCGGCGCGAAATAGGCTTCGAGGCAGTGTGCGAGCGCGTCCATGCCGGTCCCGGCGGTGATCCTGGCCGGCACGCCGATTGTCAGGGCCGGGTCGCTGATGACGACCTGGGGGAGCATCTTCGGGTGGAAGATCACCTTCTTGGTATGCAAGGCGCTATTCGTGATGACCCCGGCGCGGCCGACCTCGGAGCCGGTGCCGGCGGTGGTCGGCACCGCGACCACTGGTGCTATGGCGTCGGCGTCGGCTCGCTTCCACCAATCGCCAACATCCTCGAAGTCCCAGATCGGCCGGGTCTGTCCCGCCATGAAGGCGATGCACTTGCCGACATCGAGCGCGCTGCCGCCGCCGAAGGCGACGACACCGTCATGGCCTCCCGCTTTGAAGGCCGCGACACCGGCTTCGACATTGGCGTCCACCGGGTTGGGCTTGACGTCGGCGAACAGGCCGGCCCCTGGCAAGAGCGCCAGCGTTGTCTGGGTGATCGCGAGGTCCCGAAGCCCGGCATCGGTGACGAAGAGCGGTCGCGCGATCCCGGCGGACGCCACGGCGTCAGGGAGCTCGGCGATGCGCCCGGCACCGAAGCGGATGGTCGTCGGGTAGCTCCAGTTGACGCTCCATGGGTCGCGTGGCGTGGTCAAGACACGCTCCTCAGATGGTAGGACTTGGGGCGGCTCAGCGACTGGTAGCCGAACACCGAAAGCGACTGACCGCGGCCGGTGTCCTTGACGCCCGTCCAGGTGAGGGCCGGATCGAGATAGTCGCAGCGGTTCATGAAGACGGTGCCGGTCTGCAGCCGCGCACCGAGCGCCCTGGCGGCGTCACGGTCCGCGGTCCAGAGCGATGCGGTGAGGCCGTAGGCGCTGTCGTTCATCAGCTCGATGGCGGCGTCGTCATCGGCCACGGGCATGATCCCCACCACCGGCCCGAAGCTCTCCTCGCGCATCACCGCCATTTGGTGATCGACCCCGGTCAGCACCTGCGGCGCCAACCAGGGCGAGCCCGGCCCGCCGTTGCGTGGGAAGCGTGCCGGATCGATCAGCGCCTGGGCGCCGGCGCGGACGGCTGCCGCCGTCTGCTCGCGCACGAGGTCGGCAACCTTGGCCTGGGCCATCGGCCCCAGCGTCGTCGCCTGGTCGAGCGGGTCGTCGAGCACGTATCCCTGGGTGGTCGTGACGAAACTCTCGACGAAGCGGTCGAACAGGCTCTCGGCCACGTAGATCCGCTCGATCCCGCAGCAGCTCTGACCCGAATTGAAGAAGGCGCCATCGACCAGATTTTCGACCGCATGACCGAGATCGGCATCGGCGCGGACATAGGCCGGGTCCTTGCCACCGAGTTCGAGAGCGACGCTGATGAAGGTGCCGGCCGCCGCCCGTTCGATGGCGCGACCGCCGGCGACCGAGCCCGTAAACGTCACATGATCGACCGCACGCTCGCCCAGCAGGCGCTCGGTCTGCGCATGCGAGAGAACGAGATTCTGGAAGATGCCTTCAGGCAGGCCGGCTGCCGCGAAGGCTTGCGCGAAGCGCTCGCCGGCGAGCAGCGTTTGCGCTGCCGCCTTGAGCAGCACGGCGTTGCCGGCCATCAGTGCCGGCACCACCGTGTTGACCGCGGTGAGGTAGGGGTAGTTCCAGGGCGCCACGACCAGCGCCAGGCCCAGCGGCTCGCGCGCGATCAGCCGGCGACTGGTCGGATGATACTCGATCTCCTGTGCCGCAAGCGCGGTCGGCGCGATCGACACCATGTAGCGGATGCGCTCGGCAAAGCCGCCCATCTCGCCACCGTAGCGCACCGGTCGGCCCATCATTCGCGCCAGCTCGGCGGTCAGCTCCTCCTGCATGCCGAGCATGGCGTCGAGCATGGCGAGGCAATACTTGGCGCGCTCGGCGATCGGCACGGCCGCCCACTCGCGTTGCGCCGCGTGGGCCGCGGCGAGCGCCGCCTCGACCTCAGGATCCTGCGCACAGGCGCGCTCGGCGACGATGCTGCCGTCGATCGGTGAAACCAGTCTGACGTCGGCGCTCATCATCCGCCTCAATACCGCTCGAAGCCGCGCTTCAGCTCGAAATCCGTCACCCGGCGATCGTATTCGAGCTGCTCCCATCGCGCGGTGTGGACATAGTGGTCGATCACCGCATCGCCCATGGCGGCACGCAGCATCGCCGACTTGTCGAGCGCGCGGGTCGCATCACGCAAGGTCTTCGGCACCTCCGGCAGGCCCGCATCGGCATAGGCGTCACCCTGGTAGGGCTCGCCGCAATCCAGATCCTGATCGATCCCGTCGAGGCCGGCGGCGATCAGTGCCGCGAAGGCGAGATACGGATTGAGATCGGCGCCGCCGATCCGGCACTCGATCCGCTGCGCCTTGGTGCCCTCACCGACGATCCGAAAGCCGGCCGTTCGATTGTCGCCCGAGAGCACGATCCGCGTCGGCGCGAAGGTGCCGGCCTGGAAGCGCTTGTAGGAATTGACGTAGGGGGCGAGGAACCATGTGGCGGCGCTCGCATGCTCAAGCTGGCCGCCGACGAACTGGCGCATCAGCTTGGACATGCCCGAGGGACCATCGGCATCGAGGAAGAGCGGCGTCGTCCCCTCGTTGTCCCAGAGCGAGGCGTGGATGTGGCAGGAGGAGCCGGCAAGGTCGTTATGGTACTTGGCCATGAAGGTGACGGCGGCACCGGCATCGTGCGCCATCTCCTTGATGCCGTTCTTCAGGACGACGTGGCGGTCGGCCATGGCCAGCGCATCGGCGTAGCGGACGTTGATCTCCTCCTGGCCCGGCCCCCACTCGCCCTTGCTGTTCTCGACCGGTATGCCGGCGCCGACCAGGCCGTTCCTGATTTGCCGCATCAGCCGCTCCTCCTTCGAGGTGGCGCCGATCACGTAGTCCTGGATGTACTCGCTCGCCGTCTGCAGATTCTGCCAGCCTTGCGCGCGGGCCGAGGTGTAGGTCTCGTCGAAGAGGTAGAACTCCAGCTCCGAGGCGACGAAGGCGCGCATGCCGCGCTCGGCCAGGCGATCGAGCTGCCGCTTGAGGATCGCCCGCGGGCTGTGCGCCAGAGCCTGGTGGTGATGGTGATCCTGGATGTCGCAGAGGACGAGCGCGGTGCCTTCGAGCCACGGCACCTCGATCAGCGTCGACATGTCGGGCACCATGACGAAATCGCCGTAGCCCCGCTGCCAGCTCGCCACCTGGTAGCCCGGGACCGGCTCCATCTCGATATCGTTGGCGAGCAGGTAGTCGCAGCCATGCGTCTCGGCATGCCCGGTGGCGACGAAATGGCCGGCATGGAAGCGCTTGCCGATCAGCCGACCCTGCATGTCGGGAAAGCAGACGATGATCGTGTCGATCAGGCCGAGGCTGACCCGTTCGGCAAGATGTTCGAGATCGAGATAACCGGGCATGAGATGTCCTCGAACCAGCTGATGGCACTGTCTGGAAGCAGCGCCCGTGGTTAGCGCAACGCCCGGGAATTGGCCAGCGCCCTGGCGGTATAGCCCGATCGCCGGGCATCCGGACGAGGGTCGATCGGGCAATGGCTCCGGCAGTGCCGATTGACGGTCGACCTTGGCCCCGGATCGCTCTACTTCCGACGGGTCCACGCCGCTGTCGGGAGGCCACCTCGATCATGTACCGCGCGCTCATTGCCGTTACCTTGATCGGTCTGATGCCGAACCTGCTCGCCGCCGCCGCCGCCGCCGACGACGACGGGCCACTGGGCCTGCTGCCGCGGAGCTTCACCGGGACGTTGCCGGCAGCCTCCGGCACAACTGTCGACTGGCAGCTCGATCTTCTGGCCGACGGCAGCTTCCAGCTGCGCCGCACCCAACCGGAGCGTCCTTCGGATGGCCCCGAAGATGCTGTCGGCCGGTGGTTCGTGGGCTCCGACGACGAGAGCCTGCTGCTCGCCGGTGCCGGGGAGCCGATGGCCTTCGCGATCGAGAGCCCGGACCGACTCCGGCTGCTCGACCGGGCGGCTCGGCCGATCGACCCGGCGCCGCGCGATGCTTTGCAAAGCGCCGAGGTGGCGCTGCTCGAGCCGGAGCTCGAGATGCGCGGGCTCTACCGCTACATGGCGGACGCGGCGCTGTTCGAGGAGTGCCTGACGGGGCGGCGCCTGCCGGTCGCCTTCACCGAGGACAACCTGGCGCTGGAGCGGGCGTACCTCGACCTGGTGGCGACGTCGACGCTAGCGCCGGGCGAGCCCGTGCTGGCCGAGCTTCGCGGGCGCATCGCGCTCCTGCCACCGATGGAGGGCCCAGGTCCCATCCCCCAGCTCGAGCCCGTTCGATTCTTGTCGCTTCATGCCGATGGTATCTGCCCGGAGCCGTTCACCCAGGCGACCCTGACCGGCACGGACTGGCTGCTCCAGGATCTGGGGCTTGAGCCCGTCGAGCTTGCCGCCGATCAGCGCCGGCCGTTTCTGACCTTCATCGAGGACGGGAAGCGCGTCGCCGGCTTCGCTGGTTGCAATCGTCTCTCGGGTGGGGTCGAAACCGATGGCGCAGAGCTAGGCTTCGGGCCGACCGCCGTCACGATGATGGCGTGCCCCGTCGGCATGGACCTGGAAGCGGCGCTGCTCGGGGCGCTGGAGGCGACGCAGCGCTACCGCATCCTCGGCCGAAAGCTCGACCTTTACGATGCTGATGGAGCGCCGCTCGCCCGGTTCGAAGCCGGCGTCTCGCAGGCGCCCTAGAGCGCAGCTTCGTAGCTCGCCCAGGCGACGTCGCTCTCGGCGAGTTCGACCTTGAGACCGGCGAGCGCCTCGCTACCCGGCCCGAGCTTGCCCGCGGCGATGGCGGCCTTCATGGCCTCGAAGATGTGCCGGGCCAGGAACTCCGTGGTCGTGTTCTGGCCCTTGAATGCCTCGATGTCGTCCAGGTTCTGGTAGTTCAATGGCGAGAGGGTCGCCTTGAGCTGGTCGATGGCGCGGCCGATGTCGACGACGATGTTGTCCTCGTTGGTCTCTGCGCGGCTGAACTCGACATCGACCACGAAGGTGGCGCCGTGCAGTTTTTGCGCCGGGCCGAACACGTCGCCCTTGAAGCTGTGCGCGATCATCATCCGGTCACGCACGCGGACCTTGTACATGGGCTTTCCTCTCAGAGCTTCTTTTGCATGTGATAGGCAATCATGCCGCCGTGCGAGGCCGATTGGTCGACCTCCTGGTAGCCACGATCGAGATAGAACCGCCGTGCTGTGGCGGTGCTGTCGAGTCGGCAGGCGTCGATACCACTCGCTTCGAGCCACGTCTCCAACGCCGTCAGCACCACCTTGCTGACGCCTCGGAAACGTGCATCGGGTGCGACGTAGTTCAAGAGGATCTCGCCTTTGTCGCTGGCACCGCCCACGCCGAGAATGGCGTCGGCGGCATCGGCAACCACGAGCCGCGTGCCCGGTGCTGCGATCCACGTCTCGACGATGGCGGCTGTCTTGTTGTTCAGCCAGGGCTCGAGGCGCTCGGCCCGACCTTGATGATCTTCGCGGCAGAGCTGTTCAATCGACCGGCGCAGCATGCTCGCGATCGCTGGCGCGTCAGGGCAAATCGCATCGCGGACGATCACGGGCTCGCCCGCTCGTAGCGTACCGCATGGCAGAGGCCCTTGCCGCGCATCAGCTGCGGCATGGCTCGTGGCAGGTCACGAAACGCCGTCTCGCCGTCGATCAGCGCCTCCAGGCAATCGTCGTCGGCCAGGATATCCATCACCTTGGCGAGGCGCCGCCCATGGTCGAAGCGTGCCCGAACGGCCGGCGAGACATGGCCCACCTGCGAGGCCACGAGCCGGAGCCGCCGGCTGTGAAAGGCCTCGCCCAACGGCAGCGGCACTGTGGCGTCGCCGTACCAGCTCACCTCGACCACCCTGGCCTCGAAGCCGGCCGCACCGAGCGCCGAGGCAAGCGCCGCCGGTGCAGCAGAGGCATTGATGACGCAATCGGCTTCGGTGTCGGCGGCGAGCGCGGTCGCAAACGGCACACCGAGCGCCCGAGCGATTGCGGACTTGGCGGGATCGGTGTCGACCAGCGTCACCTCGGCGCCCGGCAGCCGCACGGCTAGCCGGGCGATCAGGCAGCCGACGACGCCGGCGCCAATGACGACGATGCGCTCGCCCGGCAGCAGGGCCGCGTCCCAGACGGCGTTGAGGGCGGTCTCGAGATTGGCGGTGAGCACGGCGCGACGTGGCGGGAGGGCTGACGGCAGCGGATGCACGGCGGTTGCCGCCACGACGAACCGGGTCTGGTGCGGATAGAGGCAAAACACAGTCTTGCCGATGAGCTCGGGTGCGCCGGCCGCGACGATCCCGACAGCGCTGTATCCGTACTTGACCGGGAACGGAAAATCGCCCTCCTGGAAGGGGCAGCGCATGATGTCATGCTGGCTCGGCGGGACGCGGCCGGCAGCGACCAGCGACTCACTGCCGCGGCTGATGCCCGAGAAGAGGGTCTCGACGAGGACCTCCGGAGGATCCGCTGTACCTGAGGGTGGTGAAAGAGCGGTTTGGCGGAGAGCACCCCGGCCCGGAGCTGTCGCCCAGTATGCCTCAGCGTCGATCGTCACGGTTCTGTCCTGAGTGCTTGGAACTTTTCGGACGCTCGGGCGTCTATGGATTGGCGAATACGTGACAGAATCGCGCGAGACTGGCAAAACGGCAAGCTCGATATAGCTTTCGCGTAGTCGTTCTGTGCAATTCGATGGACCGGGCGCGACGTGGTGAACGGAGCGAGCGGGCCCAGCGTAACACGGCTCGCAACTCATAACCTCTCAAGAGGATTCGATGTTGGAAACGCTTGAGCCCGGCTTCCGGGATTTCATCGGGGTTGCCGCTGCCGAGCGGTATCTGCGTGGCGGCTTGCCCTGCCGCATCGAGGCGGGTGACCAGTCGGCCACCATTCTGGCGCTGGAGGCTGTCGATGACGCGACGCTCGAAGCCCAGATTGCCGCGGCCAAGGGGTTGACCCTGGTCTTGAGCGCGCGCCGCGCTGCAGCGCTAGGCGTGCGGGCTGCCGGCCCCAAGGCCGTTCGGCTGTCCCTGCCGGGGTCGATCGATGTCGAGCGAGTGCGGGCGTTGGCCGACCCGACGCGTGAGATCCCCAAGGCTGACGGGATGGAGCCGACCTCCGCCGGCTCGCCGATGGACGTGGCCGCGGTCGAGCTCTGCAAGATCGCCAACCTGCTGCCGGCCTGCATCGTCATAGAGACGACTGCCGAGCCTGCAGTGGTGCTGGACGAAGCGACGATCATGGCGTTCCGTGCGGCCGCCGCGCGCTCGCTGGAGCGGATCACCGAGGCCACGGTGCCGCTGACCGATGCGGCGCAGACGCGTTTCGTGGCGTTTCGCTCCAAGCTCGGCGGGCCGCAGCACTATGCCATCTTGGTGGGAGAGCCCGAGCGCCGTGCGGCACCGCTCTGCCGCATCCATTCCGAATGCTTCACCGGTGACCTGTTCGGCTCGATGCGCTGCGATTGCGGTGAGCAGCTCAAGGGCGCCATCCAGCGGATGGACGAGGCTGGTGGCGGTGTGCTGCTCTACATGGCGCAGGAGGGCCGTGGCATCGGCCTGGTCAACAAGCTGCGTGCCTACAGCCTGCAGGATACCGGAATCGACACGGTCGACGCCAACACCCATTTGGGCTTCGAACCGGACGAGCGGGATTTCCTCGCCGCCGCCACGATGCTGCAGCGCCTCGGCATCGCGTCGGTGAGGCTGATGACCAACAACCCCGACAAGGTCGAGCAGTTGGCGCGGCATGGGATTGGCGTGGACGAGCGGGTCGAGCACAGCTTCGCCGCCAATACGCATAACCGTTTCTACCTCGAGACGAAGGTGCGCAAGAGCGGTCACCTCTTGAGCCTCGCCGAGCCATCGCGCCGCGGAGCCGCCTAGCGCGGCTTTTCAGCCAGGCTCAGGCAGGGCGATGGGGCAGTGGTCTGCGGCCAGCCTTATGCTGGCCGCGTGGTCATTCAAAAGGCGCGCGCTTCCATCCCTTCGACATAGTGCTCGAGATACTGGCCGATGAAGTCGTGGTCGACGAGGCGCTGGTAGGCGTCGGCGATCTTCCGGGTCACCGGGCCCCAGACCGTGCTGCCATCGCCGATTACGGTGCCGTTCACCTTGACCGCCGGGCAGATGCAGAGCGAGGTTGAGGTGATGAACACCTCTTCGGCAGTGTAGGCATCGTAGAGGTCGATATCCGCCTCGCGCACCGGCATGCCGATCTCTGCCGCGAGGTCGATCGCGGTCTGGCGGCTGACACCCGGCAGCACGAACTTCTCGCGCGGCGTCAGGATTTCGCCGTCCTTGACGACGAAGATATTGGAGCCCAGCCCCTCGCAGAGATTGCCATTGGTGTCGAGCAGAATGGCCCAGGCCTCGGGGTCGATGCTCTGCACTTCCTGGTCGGCCACGATCAGGTTGAGGTAGTTGTGGGTCTTGGCGCGCGGTGTCAGCGAGTTCGGGCGGCGTGCGGCGCACGGACGGCACCATCACCCGGATGCCCTCCTTGAACAGCTTGGCGCGCTTCTGGAACGGCAGCGGGTTGCACTCGAGGACGACGTTGGGCCCGTAATAACCGATATTGTCGCCCGGCGATTCCTTGACGCCGCGGCTGATCCGCTGGCCGACCCAAAAGTCCTCCTTGGGCCCGAGCAGGTGCCGATTGCGCTCGAACACCTCTTCGGTGAGTTGGCACATGCGGTCGGGGCCCATGCCGGGATCGATGCGCAGGTACTTCAAGGAGCGATAGAGGCGATCGACGTGCTCCTTCACCTTGAACAGCCGGTGGCCGAAAGTCCGGGTCATGTCGAAGCAGCCGTCGCCATAAACCCAGCTCGAATCACGAAAGGGAATGCGGACCTCGCTCTCGGGCACGAAATCCCCGTTGAACCAGGCCACCCGCTCATTGGCGCGCACCGACATCCTCGTCTCCCAGAAAGAGCTGATCAGGCCGCCGTCCTAGCAGGCCCCGCGACGTCTTGCGATAGGCTGGCAGGTCGCTGCGAGCGATGCTCAGGCCGCCTGCCTGATGTCCAGCAGCTGGAAGACGTCGCCGAGCGCCTCGACCAGCCGATCCATCTTGGCGTCATCGTGCAGCGGTCCCGGGGTCAGCCTGAGCCGCTCGGTGCCCTTGGACACGGTCGGGTAGTTGATCGGCTGGATGTAGATCGCATGGCGGTCCATCAGGGTATCGCTCGCCGCCTTGCAGCGCACCGGGTCACCGACCAGAACCGGCACGATGTGCGACGGGCTGGGCATGACCGGCAGGCCCGCGTCGGCCAGCCGCTGCTTGAGGGTGGCGGCCCGCTCCTGTTGCGTCTGCCGCTCGATGGTCGATCGCCGCAGGTGGCGGACCGAGGCCAGGGCACCACCGACCACGGCAGGTGGCAGCGAGGTGGTGAAGATGAACCCCGGCGCGAAGCTGCGCACCGCATCGATCACCGCCTTGGACCCTGCGATGTAACCGCCCATGCAGCCATAGGCCTTGGCGAGCGTGCCCTGCACGACATCGACCCGGGCCATGGCCGCGTCCCGCTCGGCGACACCGGCGCCGGTCGGGCCGTACATGCCGACCGCATGCACCTCGTCGATATAGGTCATCGCATTGAAGCGCTGGGCCAGATCGCAGACCTCGTGGATGGGCCCGAAATCGCCGTCCATGGAATAGACGCTTTCGAAGATGACGAGCTTGGCGCGCTCGCGGGGCTCGGCCGCGAGCAGCTCCTCGAGATGGCCCAAATCGTTGTGGCGGAAGACCCGCTTGGCGCAAGCGCTCGATCTGACCCCGGCAATCATCGAGGCGTGGTTGAGCGCGTCGGAGAAGATGACGCAGTCCGGCAGGAGCTTGGCGATGGTCGAGATCGCCGCCTCGTTGGCGACATAGCCCGAGGTCATGACCAGTGCTGCTTCCTTGCGGTGCAGGCTCGCCAGCTCCTCCTCGAGCAGCACGTGCAGGTGCGTCGTGCCCGAGATGTTGCGGGTGCCGCCGGCACCGGCGCCGTAGGTGGCGAGCGCCTCGGCGGCCGCCTCCAGCACGACCTCGTGCTGCCCCATGCCGAGATAATCGTTGGAACACCAGACCGTGACCTCGCGCTGCCCGTCTTTCGGACAACGGTGATCGGCGGCCGGAAACTGTCCGACCTTGCGCGCCAGATCGGCGAAGACGCGGTAGCGCCCCTCGGCCCTGACCTGTTCGATCGCCTTCGAGAAGATGCCTGAGTAGTCCATTAGAGCCCCTGCCGCATTCGCCCCGTTCTCTCGGCCGCGTGGATGCTAGCCGAGACATCAGGTAGTTGCCCAGATACCGGAGCAAACCCGTCAGAAGGCCGCAGCGCGCTCGCTCATGATAGCCGGGGCGCTGGCACCGGCAAACGGGTGGACCGGCGGCTCCTTGGCACGAAAGGCGAAGCGGCGGAGGATCTCGGCATAGCCGCCATGAAAGACATAGCCGCCGTTCCTGGCGAGCCAGCCCCGGCGGTCCGCATGGTATGCCTCGGGCAGCGCATACCAGGGCAGCGCCGGCTTCGCATGGTGCACGAGGTGCAGATTGTTGTTGAGGAACAAGAGCCGCATCAGCGGCCCAGCCTCGACGATCACCGTCCGGTGCTCGACGTCCGGCCGCGCCTGGTGCTCGAGGAACGAGCGGACCAGCATCAGCGAGGTGGCAGGCCATACGACCAGCAGCAGATACTGCCAGAGTGGCATCCAGGCGACGAGGACGAGCCAGGCGATCACCAGCGCGCAGCCGGCGAGGTGCTTCGCCCAGGCCCGGCGCACGCCCGGCGCGTCGCGGCGCAACTCGGCGAGCTGGCTGCGCAGAAATCCCGCCACGACAAGCAGGCTGCCGACGGTCAGGCGGCCCAGCAGGGTGTTGCGCAGGGTGAGCAGGCGGCGGCGCCAGGCCGGCAGGCGTCGCCAGGTTGCTGGCGTCACGTAGTAGCTCTCCGGGTCATCGAGCGGATCGGTCAGGTTGGCATCTTGATGATGCTTCAGGTGCTGGCTGCGATAGACGTCGAAAGGGAGCCAAAGGAGCAGTGGCAGGCTGCCTATCAGCGCGTTGATCCTGCGGCTGCGGGTCGGGTGGCCGTGTACCAACTCGTGCAGGAGTGAGCTGTGCCAGGCGACGATGTAGGCGGCGAACGGCATCAGCACGAACCAGGGCAAGACCGCATGCCAGTAGGTGAGGGCAAGGAAGCTCGCATAGATCACGATCGCGAGGCCAATGGTCGGCCATTCGATCGTGCCGGGTTTTCGCGGCAATAGCGTCGCTTGCTGCATGGTCGCCCTCTCGTTTCTTTTATTCTGCGCAATTCGGCTGTGGGCGGGAGCGCGGCGCGCACTTCCCCCGACCCTCAGGAATGCCAACGCCGACGGCTTGTCAAGATGGCGTGAGCTGGGCGCTCAGCGCTCCCGCATGGCGACGAGCCCGGCGGCGACGATGATGCCGGCGCCGGTGAGCATCAGGGCATCGGGGTATTCGCCGAAGACCAGCATGCCGATGAAGATGCCCCAGAGCAGCTGCGTGTAGCTGAAGGGCTGCAGCATGCTCGCCTGGGCGAGCTCGTAGGCCTTCATCAGCAGCATGTGGCCGAGAATGCCGGTGCAGCCGAGGACCGTGAGGCCCAGCCACTGCTCGGGCGACGGCCCCCGCCAGAGAAACGGGCCCAGCAGCGTCGCCAGAGCGCAGCCGATCCAGGCGACATAGCCGTAGGAGGTCTCGAAGCGATCCTCCTGCGACAGCAACCGGGTGAGAATGCTGTAGAGCGCGAACATGGCGGCACCCAGGACGGCCACCAACCCCACCGGATCGAGGACCCCCTCCGTCGGCCGGACGATCAGCATGACGCCAGCGAAGCCGGCGGCAACCGCGAGCCAGCGGCGCGGACCAACCCGCTCGCCGAGCATGATCGGCGACAGGGCGGTGATGAAAAGCGGGCAGGCGGCGAAGATCGCCTGCGCGGTGCTCAGCGGCAGTCTGGCCACGACCCAGCCGAAGACGCCGACCTCGACGACGAAGATCGCCGAGCGGAAAACCTGGAGCCAGGGCCGACGGGCCCGCACGGCTTGCGCCAAGCCGCCCGGACGCCGCGCGATCAGCAGGGTCGCGAAAACCGCGAACATCCAGTAGCGGACCATGACGATCTGCGCCATGGCGAGATCCTGCGCCAGCGTCTTGGTGATCGCGTCCTGCGTCGCGAAGGTGAACATCGCAACGAGGATGAACGCGATGCCCTTGAGCGACTGATTGGGGGGTGACTGATCGGGCGCGCTGCGCAAGATGGTCGGTCTTTCGGTGGTTGTCAGCAATGGCAGGCCATGGCCCGGCGGCTGGTCGGTGCCGTGCCGGCATGCTTCGCCGCACCCCTTTGCGCCCGAGCGAACTCTTTAGCAGCACTCCGTGCGACTGGCGATCGGCGCGCTCGGTGCCGATGCAAAAATGCGCCGATCGACCTCACTGCCGTTTCGCCAAATACGCGAAATGCTGCAGCGCTTCTCCCCGGCGGAGCCATGTCTATGATGTGAAAGGCGAATGACAGTTGGTCGACAAGGCATCCACATTCCGGTGAACAAGCCTATCCCCGTCAGTGTGGATAAGGGCGGCCCAGGAGACACTGGCATTCGGCGATGTCGCGAGTGGGTCGGTTGAATACGCTCACGGGCGTATCTGGGACCAGATGCCGTCTGTATGCTCGTTTGCTAATACACTGAAAAACATCGGTTCATGCGGGGTCTGATCGCGGCCGGCCAACCGCCCTCGTCAGTCGCTCGGCAGGGTCAATGGAACGCGGTCAGCGTCGCTGATCCCGCGTCTGGATATGGCTTCGGCGCCTGCTTGTGGATAATGTGGAAAGCTCGCTAAGTCCTGTCACCGTCTCGTCACGTGGGGCCGATGCAGCTGCCCTGAAGTCTGGTTCTCACCTCCGGCGGCGCTATACTCGCTTCTCAAGCTCACCCGGATCGAGATCGCGAGGAAACATGCCGTCGACCACCGCCGTCTCACGTGTCGCTGCTCTAGCTCTGGCGACCTCAACGATCCTGATGACCGGGACGGTTCCAGTGCCTGGGCTGGTCCGCTCCGCCCTGGCCGAGCCAGCCCGCTGGGAAATCGATCCCGGCAACTCGTCGATCGGTTTCAGCGCCAATCACATCGGCTACAAGGATGTGCTCGGGCTGTTCCTCGAGGAACGTGGCAGCTTCACCTATGACGAGGCGACGCGCGAGCTGTCGGACCTTGTTTTCGAGGTCGATGCGGCGAGCGTGCTCACCGACAATCCCGCCCGCGACCGACATTTGAAGAGCGGTGATTTTCTCGATGCCGAGGCCTATCCGCTGATTCGCTTCGTCATGACCGAGGCGGTGCCGGAGACCGAGACCACCGGCACGGTCAAAGGCGACCTCACGATCCGCGGCATCACCCAGCCGGTCGAGGTCGACGTGACACTCAATCGGATTGCGCCCTATCCCTGGGGCAGCAACTATGTCCTCGGCGTATCCGCCTCGGCGGTGATACGACGGAGCGATTTCGGCAGCACCTACGCGCTCGAGGGCGGCCTCGTCGGTGACGAGATCAGGCTCAGCTTCGAGATCGAGGCGATCCGGCAGGACTAGGTCCATGGCCCGTCTCTGTCAGCGCGTGCGCGGCCTCGGGCGCTCACTCAGGATGTACTACTGGCCGCCGGGCAGCGGCCGCCGGCTGGCCGCGTTTTATGGCGAGCTGATCCCCGAGGGCGGGCTCTGCTTCGACATCGGCGCGCATGTCGGCAATCGCAGCCTCGCGTTTCGCCGGCTCGGCTGCAGGGTCGTCGCCGTCGAGCCGCAGCCGGACTTCGCCCGCTTCCTTCGCCATCTGGTCAAGCACCAGCCGGGGATCGTGCTCGAGGAGGTGGCGATCGCCGACGAGCCGGGCGAGGTCGAGCTCTTCGTCAGCGCGGCGACCCCAACGGTGACCACGGCCTCACGAGGCTTCATCGACGGCGTCGCCGATATCCCTTCGTTTCGGCAGGTGCGTTGGGCCGAAAGCGTGCGTGTGCCGGCCGTGACCCTCGACATGCTGGTCGACCGGCATGGCCTGCCCGATTTCCTCAAGCTCGACATCGAAGGGCTGGAGGAGGCCGCGCTGCGCGGCCTCAGCCGTCCACCCGGCCTCGTCTCGTTCGAGTTCCTGGCCGGCCGCGTGGATCTCGCAGCGCGCTGTCTCGATCGGCTGCAGGCGATCGGCGCTTGGTCCTACAACATTTCCAGGGGCGAAAGCCTGGCGCTCGAATGGCCGGGCTTCGTGCACCGGTCGGCGCTAGATGCCTGGCTCGGGGACCACGCCGGCTTGGACTTCTCCGGCGACATCTACGCCCGGCTGGAGCCAACGTCTTGAGCGTCGACCCGGACGACTACTGGGTCGAGCTTCGCGACCATCGGCGCCTGCCGCCAGAGGCGGCCGACGATCCCTTGGCCAAGGCCTATCTGGCGTTCGCCGAGCCCAGGCAGGTTGTGCTGGGGCATCTGGGGCAGAGCCTGGATGGCCGGATCGCGACGGCGGGCGGCCACTCGGCGGCGGTGACCGGGCCGGAGAACATCACCCATCTGCACCGCTTGCGGGCGCTCGCCGATGCGGTGCTCGTCGGCGCCGCCACCGTTCGCCACGATGATCCGGCGCTGACCACGCGTCTGGTGGAAGGGCCGTCGCCGGTGCGGGTCGTGATCGACAGCCGACGGGTGCTCGACGATCGCTATGGCATCTTCCAGACCGAGCCGTCGACGGTGCTGCTGTGCGCCGAGGGCTCGTTCGACAGAGCGAGGCTCGGTCGGGCCGAGGTCATCCCGGTCGCTGCCGATGCCGGCGGCTGCCGACCCGAGGCGGTGCTCAGAGCGCTTGGCGAGCGTGGGCTCGGACGCATCTTTATCGAAGGTGGCGGGCAAACTGTCTCTCGCTTCCTGCATGCTCGGTGCCTGGATATCCTGCAGATCTGCGTCGCCCCGGTGCTGATCGGCGGTGGCAGGCCGGGGATCGACCTGCCGCAGATCGCGACCATGGACGAGGCGCTGAGGCTCGTGGGCAAGGCGATCCCGATGGGCGCCGACACCCTGCATCACTTCCGGCTCAACGGCCCGAACGCCGCTTTCGCTTGATCTGCCCGAGCTTCTGAGCATTCTCTCAAGGCACGGACATTCTGGCAGGAGTTGGGTCTCAGGCTGGCCTCCATGGGACGGAAAAGCAGCGAGCTCGATCAGCCGGCGCAGCGGCTAGCGGCGCTCGCGCCGATCCTCGTCTTCGGCTGGATGCGCCAGCACCATGTGGTCCGTGGCCTCACCTTCGGCGTCGTGACATAGGCCGTGACGAGAGGCGTGCAGCTGCGTCCTGCCCGGCTCGATGAGGCGGCTGCGCTCACCGATCTGGTCATGCGGAGCAAGGCGCACTGGGGCTACGATGCGGCCTTCATGGAACGCTGCCGAGCCGAGCTCACGGTCACCGAGCGGCACATTCATGGCGCGTTTTGCCGGGTGGCCGAGGCAGCAGGCCAGCCGATCGGATTCATCGCGGCCGGGATCGAGGGGCCGACCATCGCCGAGATCAGCCTGCTCTTCGTTGCGCCCGAAGCGATGCGGCAGGGTATTGGTCTGGCATTGATCGAGGCGGCTTCGACACATTTTCAAGCTCTTGGAATCGAAGCACTCGTCGCCGCCGCAGACCCGCATGCCCTGGCATTCTATCGTCGCGCCGGGTTCGCCATCGCAGGCGAAGAGCCTTCGGGCTCGATCCCCGGACGCGTCTTGCCGATTGTTCGACGCGAGCTGGCACGCGATAATGCCGTCAATCGGCCCGCGAGCCGCGATGCCAGGGAGAGTGCTCAGTGTACCTCGACAAATACGACCTGAAGGGCCGGGTTGCCGTCATCACCGGCGGCGGCCGCGGCATCGGCTTCGAGAGTGCGAGGGCGCTCGCCGAGTGCGGCGCGCATGTGGTGATCGCCGAGATCGACCCGGCGACCGGCCCTGCGGCAGCCGCCGAGCTCACCGGTCAGGGCTACAGCGCCGAGTACGTGCCGCTCGACGTAACGCAGTCCGCCGCGGTCACCAAGGCTGCCGATGATCTCCAGGCCAGGCATGGGCGGATCGACATCCTGGTCGCCAATGCCGGCATTGCTGTCGGCACACCCGCCGAGGAGGTGTCGGACGAGGAGTGGAGCCGCGTCATCGACATCAACCTCAACGGCGTCTTCTGGTGCAACCGCGCCTTCGGCCGGCACATGCTGGAGAGGAATTCTGGTGCCATCGTCAATATCGGCTCGATGAGCGGCATCATCTCGAACCGGCCACAGCCGCAGAGCCACTACAATGCGTCCAAGGCGGCCGTGCACCTGCTGACCAAGTCCCTGGGCGGTGAGTGGGCCATGCGTGGCGTCCGGGTGAATGCCGTGGCGCCGACCTACATCGAGACCGCGATGACCAAGGCCGGCCGCGAGAACCCCGAATGGATGCCGACCTGGATCGACATGACGCCGATGAAGCGCTGCGGCCAGCCGCACGAGGTCGCATCCGCCGTGCTATTCCTCGCATCCGACGCCGCGTCGCTGATGACCGGCAGCATCGTCGTCGTCGACGGCGGCTACACGATCTGGTGAATGGAGAGAACAATGCCCGCCTACGTCATCGCCAATGTCGAGGTCACCGATCCCGGCCCTTATGAAGCCTACAAGACCGCCGCCAACGCCTCGATTACGCAGCATGGCGGCCGCTACATCGTGCGCGGCGGCCACAGCGAGGTGGTCGAAGGCACCTTCTCGGGCTCGCGCTTCGTCGTCATCGAGTTCAAGGATCGGGCGGCGGCCAACGCCTGGGTGACCTCGGAGGACTACGCCGCCGCCAAGGCGCACCGCCAGGGAGCGGCCAGCATGAACATGGTCATCGTCGAAGGGTTGGATTCATGAAGCTCGAAGGCAAGGTTGCAATCGTCACCGGCGGCGCGCGCGGAATCGGCAAGGCGATAGCCCGGGGCTACGCCGCCGAAGGTGCTCGCGTGGTCGTCGCCGACGTTCTCGAGGCGGAAGCCGAGGAGACCGCGAGCGTCATCAGCCGCAATGCGTTCGCCGTGCGCTTGGACGTCACCGACCAGGCGTCGATTGACGCCATGGTCGAGAAGGTGGCGAAGAAGGCCGGCCGCATCGACATCCTCGTCAACAATGCCGCGATCTTCAACATGGCGCCGTTGCTGGAGGTGACGCGCGAGGACTGGGACAAGAACTTCGACATCAACACCAAGGGCCTCTTCTTCACGCTCCAGGCCGTCGCCAGGCAGATGGTCGAGCAGAGCGCCAAGGAACCCAAATGGCGCGGCAAGATCATCAACATGTCGAGCCAGGCGGGGCGGCGCGGCGAATCGCTGGTCGCCGCCTACTGCGCGTCGAAGGCCGCCGTCATTTCGTTAACGCAGAGTGCTGCCAAGGCCCTCATCCCGCACCGGATCAACGTCAACGGCATTGCCCCGGGCGTGGTCGACACGCCGATGTGGGACGAGGTCGACCGGCTGTTCGCCAAGTACGAGAACCGGCCTATCGGCGAGAAGAAGCGGCTGGTGGGCGAGGAGGTCCCCTTTGGTCGGATGGGCGTGCCCGAGGACCATGTCGGTGCGGCCGTCTTCCTCGCGTCGAGCGACTCCGACTACGTGCTGGCGCAGACGTTGAACGTCGACGGCGGCAACTGGATGAGCTGAGCGCCTTACGCCTGCCGCACGAGCCACTTGCCGGGATTCAGGCGGCAAGTGTAAAATCCGGAACATCGAAACGGGCAGCGACCGATAGCATGATCGGTTGCGGCCCCGTTTCCCCGAATGAACAAGAATGACAGTGGGGAAGCATGATGTCGGGCATGCAGTGGTTGGGTGGGTTGGTTGTCGGCGCGGTCGTGAGCCTAAGCGTGAGTGCCGATGCTGTGGCCGACCGGTCCGTCGAGCGCGGCCGGTATCTCGTGGAGACGATCGCCGGGTGCGGCAATTGCCATACGCCAATGGGCCCAAATGGCCCGGACATGAGCCGCTATCTGGCGGGCGGCACGGTCTTCGACGAAGGCGTGTTCCGCGCGGTCTCCGCCAATATCACGCCGGACCCGGAGACCGGCATCGGTGCCTGGAGTGACGCCGAGATAGGGCGCGCCATCCGTGAAGGCGTGCGGCCGGACGGCAGCCTGATCGGCCCGCCCATGCCGTACCCGCTCTATCACGGCATCGCCGACGACGATCTGGCTGCGATCGTCGCCTATCTGCGAACCGTGCCTGCAGTGCTCAACGATACCGAGCCGTCGGTCTACAATATCCCCCTTCCGCCCGCCTGGACCGCGCCGATCGAAACGGTCGCCGCGCCGGACCCTGCGGATCAGGTGGCGTACGGGGCCTATCTCGCCGGGCCTGTCGGCCACTGCCTGGAATGCCACACGCCCATGGGTGAGGGCGGCCAGCGCGATTTCGAGCACAGGCTCGGTGCCGGCGGCTTCGCCTTCCCCGGTCCCTGGGGCGAGTTGGTTGCCGCCAACATTACGCCTGCCGGCCTCGGCGACTGGAGCGACGCCGAGATCGAGCACGCCATCCGCGACGGCATCGACCGCGACGGCCGGCTGCTCATGCCGCCCATGGGCTTCGCCTACTACAAGGGCATCAGCAACGGCGACATGGCGGCGCTCATCGCCTACCTCCGGACCCTGCCGGCGGTGGAGTGAGGGACCGGCTCAGACCTCCTCGAACACGTTCTCATCGATGTCCTTGATCTCGAAGGTCTGCGTCACGCGCACGCCCACTTTGTAGCGGACCATCAGTCTAGCGAGTTCCTCGCCGTCGATCAGAATAATCCGATTTGGCACTTTTGCGACATAGGCAAGAGCGTTGCCATTGAACGTCGAGGTGGTGACGAAGATACCCTTGGTGGTGCCGTTGCCGATCAGACTGCCAACGAACCCCTGCATCTCTGGACGGCCAACCGCGTTGGCTGGCGCGTAGCGTTTTGCCTGGATGAGCACGAGGTCGAGGCCGAGCGGATCTTCGCGGATGACGCCATCGATCCCGTCATCGTTGGATCGTTGCGTCTGTCTGGCCATTTCGGCCTTGCCGCCGCCGTAGCCCATTGCCACCAGCAGATCCAAGATCAGCCGCTCGAAGGCTTCTGGGCTTATGCCGCGGACGCGCGCAAGTAGCGCGGTCCTAAGCTCCAAGTCGATCGTTTCGACTGCCCGCTCGATGGTCTCGATGGGCGTGCTATCACTTGTTGCCGCTCCGGTTTCGTCCGAACTGGTTCCGGCCACGCGATCGTTCCGGCGCCATTCCCGATACTCCGGGAACTGCTCCAGAAATTTCATGTCGATGCGCTGTGGCTCATGGCGCAGCACGTCTCGACCGCGCTGTGTTGCACGATACACGCCTCGCTTGACCGGCTCGATGAGCAGCGCTCGCTGCAGAAAGACGTTGGCCCAGGCAACCCGGTTGGCGAACGTGGTCTGCCGCCCGCTCGGCAGCATCTCTTCCAGATCAGCGCTCGACAGAGCCAATGCCGAGGCAACGTTTTTCCGCAAGTCAGCGGAGCTGATCGTCGTGCCGCTCGACACTGCTGACAGGACCGGCAGCATCAGTGTCTGAAAATCGGGAACCGCCACACCCTTCCCCCATCAAATGCCGCGCAACCTTAAGGTGATGGTTTACGCCCGGCAATGACCGGGAGGCTTGACGTCCGACCGCCGATCGCGCTTGTCGGGCGAGACTCATCAAGGGAGGACCCGATGCTCTACCGCCTGGGCGACGACATGCCCACCATGGCCGACGATCGCTATTGGGTGGCGCCGTGCGCGTCGCTGATCGGCAAGGTTCGGCTCGAGCGGGACGCCAGCGTGTGGTTCGGCGCGGTGCTGCGCGGCGATCTCGAGCTCTTGACGGTGGGCGAGGGCAGCAACGTGCAGGACCTGGCCGTGCTGCACAGCGATCCCGGCTTCCCCGTCGTCATCGGCCCGCATGTGACGGTCGGCCACCAGGCCATGCTGCACGGCTGCGAGATCGGCGAGGGGTCGCTGGTCGGCATCGGTGCGGTCATCCTCAACGGTGCCAAGATCGGCAAGAACTGCCTGATCGGCGCCAAGGCGCTGATCGCCGAGGGCAAGGAGATCCCCGACAACAGCCTCGTCATGGGCATCCCGGCCAAGATCAAGGGCGAGGTCCGGCCCGAGCAGGCCGAGCGGATGCGTCGCGGCACCGCCCGCTACGTCGAGCGCTGGCAGCGCTACGTCACCGACCTCGAGGCGGTCAACTGACCATCGGCGTCGGTGAACGGGCAGGCGTCACCCTTTCGGCTTGAGCCATTCGACATCGCCGAAGAGCTTCTTCAGATCGTGGCGTGCCTTGATCGCGAACCAGGCGAGGCCGACGGCGATCAGCGCCGCGGACGAGCCGTCCGGGCCACCGGCTGCGGCTGCAGACGACCGGGCGGCGAGGCCGAGCGCGATGCTGAAGACGAGCGCCAGGACCAATCGGTAGAGCTGAAACGGCGCCTGCCACGCGTCTAGCGTTCGGCCGGCCAGGCGGTAGGCGACATAGGGCAGCCAGACGCTGGTGATGTGCGCCGTGACCAGCGGGATGGCGGCCACCGGCAACGGTAGCAGCAGGGCCAAGCCCAAGAGCTTGAACGCCTGCAAGGGCAGGTAGAGCGACACCCGCGTGATCTTGTCGACATGATCGTAGACGAACGCGAGCACGCGCAGGGCCGCGAGCAGGGCGGCCCAGAGCACGAGACCCAAGAGGACGCCAGGGCTCGTTGCCGGCGGCGCGAGCTGCAGGACGAGGATGCCCAGCGCGCCCAGACCCAGCCCGACGAGCCAAGCCCCGCGCTCGCTGAAGCGATGCGGCGTGTCGCGATAGGCGCTGCTCAGCGCCGGAATCGGTCTCACGCTCGGCGGCCACCCGGTCGTTCTCGACATAGAGTATCTCGTAGATCACCCAGAAAGAGGCGTGCAGCATCAAAATAGCGAGCAGCACGACCAATGATGGGCTGGCCCAGAGATAGACGAGGAGGAGCAGCACCAGATCGTCCTTGACCACCACATTGAGCAAATGGCTGGCACCCGGCCGCTTGACCCGCTCCATGTAGTAGAAGGGCAGGTAGGCATCGACATGCGCCGGTTCGTAGCGCGCCTCCGGCCATTTCCGGTGCATCGGGTGGCCCGCCGCCGCCAGCAGGTCCGCATCCTCGTCATTGTCTGTGACGACGACCGCGCTCGCCAGCGTCGCGGCTCCCACTCGGTCCTCGACGATCGCCCGTTTGCCCAGGCGACGCCAGGCGAAGCCCTTGAGCAGGGGCGAAGCAAGCAGCTGGAGACGCACGGACTCCGGCAGGGCCTCGACGAGAGGCGCCACGATCGGGCGAAAGCCGTTGGTGACGAGCCAGCGGCGATCGGCTGGCGCACGCTCGACCGCCTGCGCCAGGATCGGATTGAGCCAGCGCGGTCCGAGCCCGGCAGCCCGACGCCGCCATAGCGCCAGCGACCACGGAAAGAGCAGGATCACCGCGCTCACCCGAAACCAGTCTCGCCAGACATGGTCCTTGTCCGGGCCCGGCAGGAACCGCCACGGGCGCAGCACCTCGAGCAGGCGGAGCACGAAGGCAGCGAGCCAGGCCGGACGGACCCCGGCAAGGAACACCTCGGTCGAGTTGCGCAGCCAGTAGGTCTCGTCGAAGTCGAGGAAGAGCGGGGTCTGCGGATCGAGCCCGGCGAGCCGTCTCGACAGCTCGTCGCTGGTCACGCGATCCGTTCCGGGCGCCGTCGTCTCTGCCGCGGCCGGGCCTTCGCCGCCTTGCATGTCTCGCTCCGCATTCCCTGGGCACAGCTACGCGTCTGCTGGGACGTCTGCCCTGGTCGACCAGCGGTTTGCCCGCCGCAGCTCTCTAGCAGCCAGAAGGCCAGCCGGGCAAAGCCGATCTTGCCTGGAGCGTGTCGCCTGCTCTCGGCTGCTTGCTGGCACATCGAATATTGAATACGACCCCGGCATGAGCCGTACATCACGCATGAATTTCAGGCCGTCCGGCAGCCGGACGTCTCGCCACGGCCCGGTCGCGGCGGCATCTGCGGCTGGCTGCTGAGCCTTGCGACTGAAAATTCCATCGGCGCTCGACGAGCTCGAAGGCTGGCCATCCCTGCTGCGCGACGGTGTCGCGCTGGGTTGGCTCTTCCTCGCCACCGGCGCCGTCTACATCCTGCTCATCATGGGGCCCTTGACCACGCTCGAGCCGGCGCAAGAGGCGGTGCTCAGGCTCTTCGTGCTGCCGAGCCTGCCTCTCGCGGCCCTTGTCTGCCTGCTCTGGATGCGGGATCTCGCCACGGCCTTCCTGCACATGCCGTTTCTCCTGGCCTTTCTCGTCTTGATGTGGAGCAGCGTAACGTGGTCGCTGGACCCTGGCGTGTCGCTTCGCCGGGCGATGCTCTTGACGGCCTACACCATCCTCGCCGTCTGGCTGACCATCGCCTATCGGCCGGGCGAGCTCGTGGCCCGGCTTGCCTGGCTGTCGCTCACCATCTCGATCCTCGCCGCGATCTTCGCGGTGGCGCTGCCGCATCTCGCCTTTCACGAGCTCGAAGGCCAGATGCTGCTGCGCGGGGTATTCTCGCACAAAAACGTCATGGGCCAGCATCTCGGCTTCTCGGCGATTTCTCATGGTGGTTGCCTGGCAGCAGCGACTGATCCCGCGCTGGGCATCCGGCCTGGGTCTGGTCCTTTGTGGCGTCCTCGCCGTGCCGACGGGCTCGGCCACGGCGCTGATCATCATGGCGGGCCTCGCGGTGATCCGGGTGTTCGCGGCGATCCTGGCGTTTCCCGGCAGGCAGGCAACCGTGCTCCTGGCCCTCGCCGTCGCCGCCGGCTGCTTCGTGGCGCTAGCGGCCATCCTCGGCGCCGAGCAGATCTTCGCCCTCCTCGGCCGCGACCCGACGCTCAGCGGCAGGGTGCCGCTCTGGCATTTCGTCTGGCAGCAGATTGGCCACCGGCCCTGGCTCGGCTAAGGGTTCGCTGTCTTTTTCGATATCGACTGGGTGGAGGCCTACACGATGGAGGCCATGGTCTGGAGCATTCCCAATGCCCATAACGGCTATCTCGAGCTCTGGCTCGGCATGGGCATCGCCGCGCCGATCATGGTCACGCTGTTTCTTGTACTCGGGCTCGGGCGGGCCTTGGCGCGGCTGAGCCGGGAGGCGACCCCGGCGGCGCTCTTCGCGGTCTACTTCATCCCGATCTACCTGCTGCGCAACATCGTCGAATCCGACCTCGCGGAGCCGTCTCAGATCTCTTGGGTGCTGGCGGTCATCGCGACGGCGATGACCCTGCGCTCTGCCGAATTCGCGGCGCGGGCCGGTTCACGACTGAGACGGCTCGGGCCTGATGACCGCTGGCCCTGCAGTGAGCCCGTACGTGTCGATTTGCTGCATTGCACAAGTGCGGCGGGGCAACACTCTGTTGCGTGTGCCGGGGTTGCGAACGCCGTGACAACCGCTACCATTATGGTTGTTGGGTTTCGGTCGCTCGCATGGTCATGTTGCCGACGCCGCGGCCGGCGCTTACCACCCAAGCGGCCACCCAACCGGCCCATTGGACATAGCTGGGGCGATCGTTCTTGAGCCATCCAGACGACAAGGCTGTCATCGCAGTGCCGCGGGGCGCCCCGCCGGCAGCGTGGCCGGTCGCGCGACACGTTGGTGGCTTGCCGGACAAGGCATCGGAAAGGTCGGCCGGCGGTGACCGGGGGATCGACTTCGCCTGGCTGCTGCACGCCGTCCTGCGCAACTGGTGGCTGGTGGCGCTGGTCGGCTTGATCTGCACCGGCACTGCCGCCGTGGTTCTAAAGAGCCTGCCGGACGACTATACCCCCTACACGGAGGTCATCGTCGAGCGCGACGAGACCGAGTTCGGCAATCTCCGCGAAGGCCTGGACTTCGCCCCACGCGGGATCAGCGCGGCCGAGATGGAGACCCATCTTCGCTTGCTCGGCTCCGACAACATTGCGCGCTCGGTGATCGAGCGGTTGCAGCTGGCGCCGGAGCGCGCCGAGCCTGGCTTGGTCGAGCGGGTGCTCGGCACCCTGCAGTCCCTGGGCAATGCCCTGACACTGCGCATCGAGGCGCTGGCCGGCGACCTGTTCAGCGTCAATGGAAGCGGCGGCACCGGCAGCGGCGACATGGCGAGCGTGACGCCGGACCCGGTGTCGCCCTTGCCGATGGCGGGACCCGGCGAACCAGCATGGCTGCGATGCTCGAGGAGTTCCGCAGCAAGCTCAGCATCTACCGGGACCCGCTGGCGTTCGTGATCTCGATTGCCTACCGCGACCAATCACCCGTCCTGGCGGCCACCGTGAGTAACGAGGTCGCGGCCGTATTTCTCGAGGAGCTGGTCGGCTCACAGCGTGCCATGCTCACCCAGACGGCCGATTATCTGCGCGAGCGCGTCGAAGCCGTGGGCGCCGAGCTGGCCGAAGTCGAGCGTGCGGCCAACAAGTACCAGACCGATGAGGCGCTGCTCGAGGTGCAAGGCAGCTCGGGTGCCGAGCTCCGCTATGTCGAGCTGTCCCGCGAGCTGTCTCTCGCCGAAGCCGACCTGGCGCGCGCCGCGGCCCGCGCAGGGCAGCTGCAGGGCGGCATCGACACGCTCGCCGAGGGCGGTACCTCGCCGGTGATCACCGATCTTCGCCGGCAGGAGGCCGAGCTGAACCGGCGGGTGGCAGAACTCTCCACGCTCTACGGCGACCGTCACCCGACAATGATCAACGCTCGGGCCGAGCTCAGCGATATCCAGCGCAGCCTGGCCCGCGAGCGCCAGCGCTTGGTCGAGCAGGTCACCACGGAGCAGGAGGTGGCGCAGGCTCGGGTCGATGATCTGCGCGGTCAGCTCGATCGCTTCGAGGCGACGCTGGGCCGCAACACGACGGTCCATGTCCAGCTCGACTTGGTCGAAAGCCGCTCGGAGAGCGCCCGGCGCACCTACGAGGATCTGCTCGAGCGCTTCCAGCGAGCAACCCAACAGCAGCATCTGCTGCGCTCTCCGGCGCGGATCGTCACGCCGGCACGGCCGCCGGCCAAGCCTGACGGTCGCCGCTCGATCCTGGTGCTCGGCTTCACCGCGATGGGCTCGCTCGCCGCCGGTCTCGGGCTCGCCATCGCGCGCGAGGCGATCCGGCGCCAGTTCGATACCGGCGACCAGCTCGAGGCCGAGGCCGGTGTTCCGTCTACGGCACGCTTCCCGAGATGCAGCATCGAACGGTCCTGCAGGACCGGCAGGCACATGAACTGGAGACGGTGATCTACGCCGAGGCGATGCAACGCGTAGCGCTGTGCCTCTTCCCGCCATCCGGCTTGCCGCAGCCGGGCAAGCCCATGGTAATCACGATCACCTCGGCGGCGCCGGATGAAGGCAAGAGCCTGGTGTCCGTCAGCCTCTCCACCCATTTGGCGCGCCTCGGCGGCTAGGTTGTGCTGATCGATGCCGACCTGCGCAAGCGGACGATCTTCGAATATTTCGCCGAGCGAGCGACGCCGCCCGATATCGATCTCGTAGACCTGGCCGACCAAGCGTGAGCACAAACTCGACGACGCCATCATGCGCGACGCCGACACAGGCCTCGACATACTCCCGGCACAGCGGCACATCGATCAGACCGTCCGCCTGCTCGGCTCGCCCGCGATGAGCGATTTGCTCGCCGAGGCGCGCAAGCGCTACGGGGTGATCGTCATCGACACCCCGCCGTTCTTGCGGTCAACGATCAGGCAGTCGTTTCGGGGCTGGCCGACACGTTGCTGTTCGTCGTCCGCGCCAGCAAGACGCGGCGGCGCGCCGTATCCGCTGCGCTGCGCGAGATCCGCAGCATCGGGCTGTCGCTGAAGGGGATGATCCTCAACCGTGTGAATGTGGGGCGCTACAGCCGCATGGCTCCCAACGAGTACATGAGCTACTACCAGAGCACCGGAAAGTACTATCACGGGTGAGCGGGTCGTTGCAGCCGCACCAGAGTGTGGCTCCTTGTTTGCCGACGGGTCCCGACGAGTATGCGGCGGCAGTCGTGCGGGCCCTGGGGGAAACCGCCGACGTTCTCGCGCCGGCGCCCGAGCCATGGGTCGAGCGCTACCTGGGGCCGATCCTCGATGGTCGCGTCGCGCTTTCCCCCTTGCCCTGGCCGCGCCATCGCGATCCGCGCAATCTCATGCTTGCCCGCCGCATCATCGGCCAGCTTCGCGCCTTCGGCCCCGACGTCGTACATTTCCTCGGTGACAGTGTGCTCTGGCTGCTCCTGGCACTGCCTTGGCTGCGGCGCTCCCCGCTGGTCGTCACCGTCCACGACGTGGTCTACCATCCGGGCAATGTGCAGAGCCGCCGCGTTCCGATTGGCAGCGTTCGGCGGTTCAGGCGCGCTGCCGACGTGCTGATCGTCCACGGGCAGGGCTTGCGCGACGAGCTTACCGCCACCGGCGTCCGGCCGCCGGGCGGGGTCCGGGTCGTCGCCCACCCTATCCTCGATCGGCATACCCGGCTCTCCGAAGCGAAGTCTGACCCCACGCCGGAACATGGAACCTGCGGAGAGCAGCGGCTTCTCTTCTTCGGTCGGGCAATGGCCTATAAGGGGCTTGCCGTGCTGGTCGAGGCCGCAAGGCAGTTGGCCGTCCGGCATCCGGACCTCCGCCTCGTCGTCGCCGGCGCTGCACCGGAGATCGATCGGCTGGCGCCGGTGCTCCAAGGCCTGCCTTGGGTCGAGCTGCACTCGGGCTACGTGCCCGATGCCGCGGTGGCCCACCTCTTTCGCACGGCTGATGCGGTAATCCTGCCCTATGTCGAGGCGTCGCAGAGCGGGGTCGCCGCCATGGCCATGGCGTTCGCCAAGCCGGTCGTCGCGAGCGAGGTGGGGGAGCTGGGCGAACTGGTGCGCGAGACCGGCATGGGGCTGCTCGTGCCGCCCGGCGATGTGCCGGCCCTGGCCGCGGCGATCGAGCGCCTGCTCGAGTTGCCGGCTTTGCGCCAGGGCTGTGCCGAGCGCAGCGGCGCTGGCTGCCAAGGGGGTGATGTCCCCCGGCGCTGTCGCTGCCGCAACGCTCGATGTGTATGCCCAGGCCATTGCCTGCCGCCGGCGCGGCTGAGCGGCAGCCCGGGGCGTCTTTCTGGCGGCGGCTCAGCGCCTCGAGATCGCCTCGCGCAGCCAGGCGATCGCCTGGCGCGTCACCTCGATTCGCAACAAAGCGAGGGCGGCCATGGCGATGCCAGCGGCAAGCGCGCCGCGCCCCAGGACGGCGAGGATGTCGTTCGTGAAGGCAGCGTCGCGGAGCAGGAAGGCGGTGAGCAATACAGCGCCGATGGCCACCGCGATATCGAGCGCGAGTTGGGCCAGCTCGGCCGCGAAGCGATGAGTGCCGCCGAACGGCGAAAGATGATCAGCCAACCGACGGCGAGGAGAGGCCGCGGGCGAGCGCCGCACCCATCACGCCGAGCGGTGAGAACAGGGTAAGCAGTGCCAGCGCCGTGCCGCTCTCGCTGGTGAAAGCGACAAAGGTCGTGCCTGATCGACCGAGCACGTTCAAGGCGACCTGCGCGAAGAGGCGTCGCAGCACGAGCAGCGCACCCAGGAGCATCAGGGCGATCACGCCAGGGACGTCAGCCCAGCCGTCGCCGAAGAGCAGCGCCACCAATGGCTCGATTGCCGCGACCACGCCCAGGCAATGCGACGAGGATGAGCATGTCCCGGCTGGTCGTGGCGCATCCTGGGCCAGCTTGTCCCGGTCGCCGCGAAACGGTGCCATGTGGGCCGGCGCCACATGGTAGAGGAGCTGGGTGAGCACAACGGTGATGTTCTCGACCAGCCGGCTCGGCCACCGCCCATTGTCCAGCGGCATTCAGCCCGTATAGAAAGCCCACGAGCGTCAGGAACAGGCGCTCGGTCAGCTGCACGACGAGACCGGTCAAGGCGATGTATTTGGAGAACTGCAAGATCGGTCGCAAAGAGCGCCAATCGATGTGCAGACGAGGCAGGCCGCGACGCTTGCCGGTCAGTGTGAGCATCAGAAGCCCGCTGGTCGTCAGTTGTTGGATGACGACGCTCCAGCCGCCGCCGCCACCCGCCGCAAGGGCTATGCCGACGCCGAGCCCGATCGAGTGAGCAGCTGGTGCCGACCGATCGTGCGGAAGTCGAGCATGCGTCGGCGCTCGGCGATGAGCGGCATGGCGCAGTGCGCCCAGCGGCACCATCGGGAGAAACGCCAGGAGCAACGGGATGAGGCCGGGCTCGTCGAGGAGCCGGCAAGCCGGCCAGGCCATGAGGGCGAGGCCAGCCGCCCCGGCGGCGCCGGCGAGCAGCGAGAAGGTGAACGCCGAATTGAGTTGCAGCTCGCTGTAGTCGGGGCTGCGGACGAGGCCGTCATGCACCAGGCTGGAGATGAAGACGATGACGACCAGAGTGAGGCCCAGCCCGATCGCCGCCAGGCCGAACTGGGCCGGGCCGATCAGGCGCGCGATGACAATGACCGACAGCAGGCCGATCAGGACGGTGCCGACGGTCTCGAGGCGGACCGAGAGGAGCGAGCGAAGCGGCGAGGCGGAAGCGGCGAAGGATTGCCTTGCGGTGCTGGGAGTGGCGGCGGCGATGCACGCTGCGTCGGCTTTATGGCGCGACCTTGCGACATGCAAGCCGCGGTGGCGTCTT
>CAVOZQ010000043.1:0-33183 GCA_963700945.1 uncultured Alphaproteobacteria bacterium | reverse complement strand
GCGCGTCGCTGATCGGCAAGGTCAGGCTCGGGCGGGACGCCAGCGTGTGGTCGGCGCGGTGCTGCGCGGCGACCTCGAGCCGATGACCATCGGCGAGGGCACCAACATCCAGGACCTGGCCGTGCTGCACACCGATCCCGGCTTCCCCCTGATCGTCGGCACGCATGTGACGGTCGGCCACCAGGCCATGCTGCACGGCTGCGAGATCGGCGAGGGGTCGCTGGTCGGCATCGGTGCGGTCATCCTCAACGGTGCCAAGATCGGCAAGAACTGCCTGATCGGCGCCAAGGCGCTGATCGCCGAGGGCAAGGAGATCCCCGACAACAGCCTCGTCATGGGCATCCCGGCCAAGATCAAGGGCGAGGTCCGGCGCCGAGCAGGCCGAGCGGATGCGCCGCGGCACCGCTCGCTACGTCGAGCGCTGGCAGCGCTACGTCACCGACCTCGAGGCGATCAACTGACCATCGGCGTCGGCAAACGGGCAGGCGTCACCCTTTCGGCCTGAGCCATTCGACATCGCCGAAGAGCTTCTTCAGATCGTGGCGTGCCTTGATCGCGAACCAGGCGAGGCCGACGGCGATCAGCGCCGCGGACGAGCCGTCCGGGCCACCGGCTGCGGCTGCAGACGACCGGGCGGCGAGGCCGAGCGCGATGCTGAAGACGAGCGCCAGGACCAATCGGTAGAGCTGAAACGGCGCCTGCCACGCGTCTAGCGTTCGGCCGGCCAGGCGGTAGGCGACATAGGGCAGCCAGACGCTGGTGATGTGCGCCGTGACCAGCGGGATGGCGGCCACCGGCAACGGTAGCAGCAGGGCCAAGCCCAAGAGCTTGAACGCCTGCAAGGGCAGGTAGAGCGACACCCGCGTGATCTTGTCGACATGATCGTAGACGAACGCGAGCACGCGCAGGGCCGCGAGCAGGGCGGCCCAGAGCACGAGACCCAAGATGACGCCAGGGCTCGTTGCCGGCGGCGCGAGCTGCAGGACGAGGATGCCCAGCGCGCCCAGACCCAGCCCGACGAGCCAAGCCCCGCGCTCGCTGAAGCGATGCGGCGTGTCGCGATAGGCGCTGCTCAGCGCCGGAATCGGTCTCACGCTCGGCGGCCACCCGGTCGTTCTCGACATAGAGTATCTCGTAGATCACCCAGAAAGAGGCGTGCAGCATCAAAATAGCGAGCAGCACGACCAATGATGGGCTGGCCCAGAGATAGACGAGGAGGAGCAGCACCAGATCGTCCTTGACCACCACATTGAGCAAATGGCTGGCACCCGGCCGCTTGACCCGCTCCATGTAGTAGAAGGGCAGGTAGGCATCGACATGCGCCGGTTCGTAGCGCGCCTCCGGCCATTTCCGGTGCATCGGGTGGCCCGCCGCCGCCAGCAGGTCCGCATCCTCGTCATTGTCTGTGACGACGACCGCGCTCGCCAGCGTCGCGGCTCCCACTCGGTCCTCGACGATCGCCCGTTTGCCCAGGCGACGCCAGGCGAAGCCCTTGAGCAGGGGCGAAGCAAGCAGCTGGAGACGCACGGACTCCGGCAGGGCCTCGACGAGAGGCGCCACGATCGGGCGAAAGCCGTTGGTGACGAGCCAGCGGCGATCGGCTGGCGCACGCTCGACCGCCTGCGCCAGGATCGGATTGAGCCAGCGCGGTCCGAGCCCGGCAGCCCGACGCCGCCATAGCGCCAGCGACCACGGAAAGAGCAGGATCACCGCGCTCACCCGAAACCAGTCTCGCCAGACATGGTCCTTGTCCGGGCCCGGCAGGAACCGCCACGGGCGCAGCACCTCGAGCAGGCGGAGCACGAAGGCAGCGAGCCAGGCCGGACGGACCCCGGCAAGGAACACCTCGGTCGAGTTGCGCAGCCAGTAGGTCTCGTCGAAGTCGAGGAAGAGCGGGGTCTGCGGATCGAGCCCGGCGAGCCGTCTCGACAGCTCGTCGCTGGTCACGCGATCCGTTCCGGGCGCCGTCGTCTCTGCCGCGGCCGGGCCTTCGCCGCCTTGCATGTCTCGCTCCGCATTCCCTGGGCACAGCTACGCGTCTGCTGGGACGTCTGCCCTGGTCGACCAGCGGTTTGCCCGCCGCAGCTCTCTAGCAGCCAGAAGGCCAGCCGGGCAAAGCCGATCTTGCCTGGAGCGTGTCGCCTGCTCTCGGCTGCTTGCTGGCACATCGAATATTGAATACGACCCCGGCATGAGCCGTACATCACGCATGAATTTCAGGCCGTCCGGCAGCCGGACGTCTCGCCACGGCCCGGTTGCGGCGGCATCTGCGGCTGGCTGCTGAGCCTTGCGACTGAAAATTCCATCGGCGCTCGACGAGCTCGAAGGCTGGCCATCCCTGCTGCGCGACGGTGTCGCGCTGGGTTGGCTCTTCCTCGCCACCTGCGCCGTCTACATCCTGCTCATCATGGGGCCCTTGACCACGCTCGAGCCGGCGCAAGAGGCGGTGCTCAGGCTCTTCGTGCTGCCGAGCCTGCCTCTCGCGGCCCTTGTCTGCCTGCTCTGGATGCGGGATCTCGCCACGGCCTTCCTGCACATGCCGTTTCTCCTGGCCTTTCTCGTCTTGATGTGGAGCAGCGTAACGTGGTCGCTGGACCCTGGCGTGTCGCTTCGCCGGGCGATGCTCTTGTCGGCCTATACCATCCTCGCCGTCTGGCTGACCATCGCCTATCGGCCGGGCGAGCTCGTGGCCCGGCTTGCCTGGCTGTCGCTCACCATCTCGATCCTCGCCGCGATCTTCGCGGTGGCGCTGCCGCATCTCGCCTTTCACGAGCTCGAAGGCCAGATGCTGCTGCGCGGGGTATTCTCGCACAAAAACGTCATGGGCCAGCATCTCGGCTTCTCGGCGATTCTCATGGTGGTTGCCTGGCAGCAGCGACTGATCCCGCGCTGGGCATCCGGCCTGGGTCTGGTCCTTTGTGGCGTCCTCGCCGTGCCGACGGGCTCGGCCACGGCGCTGATCATCATGGCGGGCCTCGCGGTGATCCGGGTGTTCGCGGCGATCCTGGCGTTTCCCGGCAGGCAGGCAACCGTGCTCCTGGCCCTCGCCGTCGCCGCCGGCTGCTTCGTGGCGCTAGCGGCCATCCTCGGCGCCGAGCAGATCTTCGCCCTCCTCGGCCGCGACCCGACGCTCAGCGGCAGGGTGCCGCTCTGGCATTTCGTCTGGCAGCAGATTGGCCACCGGCCCTGGCTCGGCTAAGGGTTCGCTGTCTTTTTCGATATCGACTGGGTGGAGGCCTACACGATGGAGGCCATGGTCTGGAGCATTCCCAATGCCCATAACGGCTATCTCGAGCTCTGGCTCGGCATGGGCATCGCCGCGCCGATCATGGTCACGCTGTTTCTTGTACTCGGGCTCGGGCGGGCCTTGGCGCGGCTGAGCCGAGAGGCGACCCCGGCGGCGCTCTTCGCGGTCAACTTCATCCCGATCTACCTGCTGCGCAACATCGTCGAATCCGACCTCGCGGAGCCGTCTCAGATCTCTTGGGTGCTGGCGGTCATCGCGACGGCGATGACCCTGCGCTCTGCCGAATCGCGGCGCGGGCCGGTTCACGACTGAGACGGCTCGAGCCTGATGACCGCTGGCCCTGCAGTGAGCCCGTACGTGTCGATTTGCTGCATTGCACAAGTGCGGCGGGGCAACACTCTGTTGCGTGTGCCGGGGTTGCGAACGCCGTGACAACCGCTACCATTATGGTTGTTGGGTTTCGGTCGCTCGCATGGTCATGTTGCCGACGCCGCGGCCGGCGCTTACCACCCAAGCGGCCACCCAACCGGCCCATTGGACATAGCTGGGGCGATCGTTCTTGAGCCATCCAGACGACAAGGCTGTCATCGCAGTGCCGCGGGGCGCCCCGCCGGCAGCGTGGCCGGTCGCGCGACACGTTGGTGGCTTGCCGGACAAGGCATCGGAAAGGTCGGCCGGCGGTGACCGGGGGATCGACTTCGCCTGGCTGCTGCACGCCGTCCTGCGCAACTGGTGGCTGGTGGCGCTGGTCGGCTTGATCTGCACCGGCACTGCCGCCGTGGTTCTAAAGAGCCTGCCGGACTACTATACCGCCTACACGGAGGTCATCGTCGAGCGCGACGAGACCGAGTTCGGCAATCTCCGCGAAGGCCTGGACTTCGCCCCACGCGGGATCAGCGCGGCCGAGATGGAGACCCATCTTCGCTTGCTCGGCTCCGACAACATTGCGCGCTCGGTGATCGAGCGGTTGCAGCTGGCGCCGGAGCGCGCCGAGCCTGGCTTGGTCGAGCGGGTGCTCGGCACCCTGCAGTCCCTGGGCAATGCCCTGACACTGCGCATCGAGGCGCTGGCCGGCGACCTGTTCAGCGTCAATGGAAGCGGCGGCACCGGCAGCGGCGACATGGCGAGCGTGACGCCGGACCCGGTGTTGCCCTCTGCCGATGGCGGGACCCGGCGAACCAGCATGGCTGCGATGCTCGAGGAGTTCCGCAGCAAGCTCAGCATCTACCGGGACCCGCTGGCGTTCGTGATCTCGATTGCCTACCGCGACCAATCACCCGTCCTGGCGGCCACCGTGAGTAACGAGGTCGCGGCCGTATTTCTCGAGGAGCTGGTCGGCTCACAGCGTGCCATGCTCACCCAGACGGCCGATTATCTGCGCGAGCGCGTCGAAGCCGTGGGCGCCGAGCTGGCCGAAGTCGAGCGTGCGGCCAACAAGTACCAGACCGATGAGGCGCTGCTCGAGGTGCAAGGCAGCTCGGGTGCCGAGCTCCGCTATGTCGAGCTGTCCCGCGAGCTGTCTCTCGCCGAGGCCGACCTGGCGCGCGCCGCGGCCCGCGCAGGGCAGCTGCAGGGCGGCATCGACACGCTCGCCGAGGGCGGTACCTCGCCGGTGATCACCGATCTTCGCCGGCAGGAGGCCGAGCTGAACCGGCGGGTGGCAGAACTCTCCACGCTCTACGGCGACCGTCACCCGACAATGATCAACGCTCGGGCCGAGCTCAGCGATATCCAGCGCAGCCTGGCCCGCGAGCGCCAGCGCTTGGTCGAGCAGGTCACCACGGAGCAGGAGGTGGCGCAGGCTCGGGTCGATGATCTGCGCGGTCAGCTCGATCGCTTCGAGGCGACGCTGGGCCGCAACACGACGGTCCATGTCCAGCTCGACTAGGTCGAAAGCCGCTCGGAGAGCGCCCGGCGCACCTACGAGGATCTGCTCGAGCGCTTCCAGCGCGCAACCCAACAGCAGCATCTGCTGCGCTCTCCGGCGCGGATCGTCGCGCCGGCACGGCCGCCGGCCAAGCCTGACGGTCGCCGCTCGATCCTGGTGCTCGGCTTCACCGCGATGGGCTCGCTCGCCGCCGGTCTCGGGCTCGCCATCGCGCGCGAGGCGATCCGGCGCCAGTTCGATACCGGCGACCAGCTCGAGGCCGAGGCCGGTGTCCCCGTCTACGGCACGCTTCCCGAGATGCAGCATCGAACGGTCCGGCAGGACCGGCAGGCACATGAACTGGAGACGGCGATCTACGCCGAGGCGATGCAACGCGTAGCGCTGTGCCTCTTCCCGCCATCCGGCTTGCCGCAGCCGGGCAAGCCCATGGTAATCACGATCACCTCGGCGGTGCCGGATGAAGGCAAGAGCCTGGTGTCCGTCAGCCTCTCCACCCATTTGGCGCGCCTCGGCGGCTAGGTTGTGCTGATCGATGCCGACCTGCGCAAGCGGACGATCTTCGAATATTTCGCCGAGCGAGCGACGCCGCCCGATATCGATCTCGTAGACCTGCTGACCAAGCGTGAGCACAAACTCGACGACGCCATCATGCGCGACGCCGACACAGGTCTCGACATACTCCCGGCACATCGATCAGACCGTCCCCCTGCTCGGCTCGCCCGCGATGAGCGAATTGCTCGCCGAGGCGCGCAAGCGCTACGGGGTGATCGTCATCGACACGCCGCCAGTTCTTGCGGTCAACGATCAGGCAATCGTTTCGGGGCTGGCCGACACGCTGCTGTTCGTCGTCCGCGCCAGCAAGACGCGGCGGCGCGCCGTATCCGGTGCGCTGCGCGAGATCCGCAGCATCGGGCTGCCGCTGAAGGGGATGATCCTCAACCGTGTGAATGTCGGCCGCTACAGCCGCATGGCTCCCAACGAGTACATGAGCTACTACCAGAGTACCGGAAAGTACTACCACGGGTGACCGGGTCGTTGCAGCCGCACCAGCAGCGGCTCCGCGTCGCTTGTTTGCCCACGGGTCCCGACGAGTATGCGGCGGCAGTCGTGCGGGCTCTGGGGGAGGCCGCCGACGTTCTCGTGCGGGCGCCCGAGCCATGGGTCGAGCGCTACCGGGGGCATCTCGACGGTCGCGTCGCGCTTTGCCCCTTGCCCTGGCCGCGCCATCGCGATCCGCGCAATCTCATGCTTGCCCGCCGCATCATCGGCCAGCTTCGCGCCTTCGGCCCCGACGTCGTACATTTCCTCGGTGACAGTGTGCTCTGGCTGCTCCTGGCGCTGCCTTGGCTGCGGCGCTCCCTGCTGGTCGTCACCGTCCTTGACGTGGTCTACCATCCGGGCGATGCGCAGAGCCGCCGCGTTCCGATTGGCAGCGTTCGGCGGTTTCGCCGTGCTGCCGACGTGCTGATCGTCCACGGGCAGGGCTTGCGCGACGAGCTTACCGCCACCGGCGTCCGGCCGCCGGTCGGGGTCCGGGTCGTCGCCCACCCGATCCTCGATCGGCATGCCCGGCTCTCCGACGCGAAGTCTGACCCCACGCCGGAACGTGGAACCTCCGGAGAGCAGCGGCTTCTCTTCCTTGGTCGGGCAACGGCCTACAAGGGGCTTGCCGTGCTGGTCGAGGCCGCAAGGCAGTTGGCCTACCGGCATCCGGACCTCCAACTCGTCATCGCCGGCGCTGGCCCGGAGATCGATCGGCTGGCGCCGGTGCTCCAAGGCCTGCCTTGGGTCGAGATGCACTCGGGCTACGTGCCCGATGCCGCGGTGGCCCACCTCTTTCGCACGGCTGATGCGGTGATCCTGCCCTATGTCGAGGCGTCGCAGGGCGGCGTCGCCGCCATGGCGATGGCGTTCGCCAAGCCGGTCGTTGCGAGCGAAGTGGGAGAGCTGGGCGAACTGGTGCGCGAGACCAGCGTGGGGCTGCTCGTGCCGCCCGGCGATGTGCCGGCCCTGGCCGCGGCGATCGAACGCCTGCTCAAGTCGCCGGCTTTGTGCCATGGCTGTGCCAGTGCAGTGGCGCTGGCTGCCAAGGGGGTGATGGCCCCCGGCGCTGTCGCTGCCGCAACGCTCGATGTTTATGCCCAGGCCATTGCCTGCCGCCGCCGCGGCTGAGCGGCAGCCCGGCGTCGTTCTGGCGGCGGCTCAGCGCCTCGAGATCGCCTCGCGCAGCCAGGCGATCGCCTGGCGCGTCACCTCGATCCGCAACAAAGCGAGGGCGGCGTGATGCCAGCGGCAAGCGCGCCGCGCCCCAGGACGGCGAGGATGTCGTTCGTGAAGGCAGCGTCGCGGAGCACGAAGGCGGTGAGCGATACAGCGCCGATGGCCACAGCGATATCGACCGCGAGTTGGGCCAGCTCGGCCGCGAAGCGGACGCCGACCAATGCCGCCGAACGGCGAAAGATGATCAGCCACCCAATGGCGAAGGAGAGGCCGCGGGCGAGTGCCGCACCCATCACGCCGAGCGGCGAGAGCAGGGTCAACAGTGCCAGCGCCGTGCCGCTCTCGCTGGTGAAAGCGACAAAGGTCGTGCCTGATCGACCGAGCACGTTCAAGGCGACCTGCGCAAAGAGGCGTCGCAGCTCGAGCAGCGCACCCACGAGCATCAGGGCGATCAGGCCAGGGACGTCAGCCCAACCGTTGCCGAAGAGTAGCGCCACTAATGGCTCGATTGCCGCGACCACGCCGACGAGAGCTGGCAATGCGACGAGGATGAGCATGTCCCGGCTGGTCGTGGCGATCTGGGCCAGCTTGTCCTGGTCGCCGCGAAACGGTGCCATGTGGGCGAGCGCCACATGGTAGATGAGCTGGGTGAGCACAACGGTGATGTTCTCGACCAGCCGGCTCGCCACGGCCCATTGTCCAGCGGCAGTGAGCCCGTATAGAAAACCCACGAGCGTCAGGAACAGGCGCTCGGTCAGTTGCACGACGAGACCGGTCAAGGCGATGTATTTGGAGAACTGCAAGATCGGTCGCAAAGAGCGCCAATCGATGCGCAGACGTGGCAGGCCGCGACGCTTGCCGGTCAGTGTGAGCATCAGAAGCCCGCTCGTCGTCAATTGCTGGATGACGACGCTCCAGCCGCCGCCGCCACCCGCCGCCAGGGCGATGCCGACGCCGAGCCCGATCGAGCGGCTGAGCAGCTGGTGCCGACCGACCGTGCGGAAGTCGAGCATGCGTCGGCGCTCGGCGATGAGCGGCATGGCGAGTGCGCCCAGCGGCACCATCGGGAGAAAAGCCAGGAGCACCGGGACGAGGCCGGGCTCGTCGAGGAGCCGGGCAAGCGGCCATGCCATGAGGGCGAGGCCAGCCGCCCCGGCGGCGCCGGCGATCAGCGAGAAGGTGAACGCCGAATTGAGTTGCAGCTCACTGTAGTCGGGGTTGCGGACGAGGCCGTCATGCACCAGGCTGGAGATGAAGACGATGACGACCAGAGTGAGGCCCAGCCCGATCGCCGCGAGGCCGAACTGGGCCGGGCCGATCAGGCGCGCGATGACAATGACCGACAGCAGGCCGATCAGGACGGTGCCGACGGTCTCGAGGCCGGACCAGAGAAGCGAGCGGAGCGGCAAGGCGGAAGCGGCTAGGGATTGCCTTGCGGTGCTGGGAGTGGCGGCGGCGATGCATGCTGCGTCGGCTTTATGGCGCGTCCTTGCGACATGCAAGCCGCGGTGGCGTCTTGCGTTCATGCCCTCGCTCGAAGGCCGGGCTAAGTGAGTGCCTTGCCGCCACCATGGCGGCCGGCCGGTGTGCCAGCCGACGCCATGACCGAGTTGGCGAGGAAGCCTTGCGTTGCGATCGCCATGCCCGGCGGCTTCGAGGCCGGCGGCATCGGCCGCATGACGATGTATGCGACCAAGGCTTGAGCTGGCGACGCCGCTGCGCCGCGCTGGTGGGTCGTCGATGCACGGGGTCCGGGGCACCTCGCCTGGTCGCCGCTGCATCTGGCGAAGGCGCTTGCCGGGCTCGTCTGGCGCCGGCCGGATCTTCTCCATCTCAACATCGCCGGGCGCGGCAGCACCCTTCGCAACTTGTTGCTGAGCGAGCTTGCCGCGCGCCTGCAGATCGAGAGCATCGTGCACCTCCACGACTACGACTACGCCGCCGATCTCGCACGCCGCCCGGCCTGGCTGCGTCGCCGCATCATCTCGATGTTCCGCAGGGCCCGGCGGGTCATCGTGCTCGGCGAAAGAGATCGCCAGACGGTGCAGGACGCGCTCAGCGTGCCGGCGGCGCGGGTCGTCGTCCTGCACAACGCAGTGCCGGACCCAGGACCTCCGCCTGAACGACGCGGGCGAACCGGCCCGGTGCGGCTCGTGTTCCTCGGCCATCTCGACGATCGCAAGGGCGTGCCGGAGCTGCTCGAGGCGCTCTCCCGGGAGAATCTCAAGGAGCGCGATTGGCGGCTGGTCTTGGCAGGCGGTGGCGAGCTGCCGAGGTTTCGCGGGCTGATCGCGTCGCGGGATCTTGCCGGGCGGTGCGAGGCCATTGGCTGGGTTGGCCACGAAGACGTCTACGAGCGGTGCCGGGAGGCTGACATCTTCGTGCTGCCATCGCATGCAGAGGGGCAGGCGATGTCCCTGCTCGAGGCGATGGCGCACGGCCTCGCCATCGTGACAACGCCGGTCGGGGCACATCTCGAGGCGGTCGAGCCCGACCGGGAGGCGCTGCTCGTTGAGCCGGGCAATGTCGACGCGCTGGCCGGTGCGCTCTGCACGCTGATTGATCAGACTGAGCAACGATTGGCCATGGGCACGGCAGCACGTCGCAAGTACTGTGGCCAATTTAACGCAGATGAATACGCAGTGAAGCTGCGTCAGATCTATGCGAACTCTTTAGGCGAAAACGCGGACCCCTGATTTTCCGAAAAATTGACAAACTAAAGGTTTGCAACCCTCAACCTCCGGGTTAAGCTCAATGAGGGTAGGAGGTTAGTGCGCCTTTTTCAGACCGGTCCACAGCTGGCGCTGATCCGCTGTTCGTACCTTCTTGGACGGCTGTTGGTGTGCTCTAAGTGAGTCGGAGGGGCGATGCCGGGCCATTGCCGGGGTGCATCCGTCAGTCGATGGGGTGTCGTAGTTCAGGTCCCGAGCGGTCGAACACTCTTCGTATCAGCTTTTGTGGCATTTCGGCCACGTTTTCAACTGTTCAGTGCGGCTGCTCGTTGGTGTGGTTATCAGTTCTGAGCTTTGCGGTACTTCAAAAGCTTGCCGTAGCGGACGTGTCACAGGCAAGTGATTTCGTGGCGCCAGGCTGTCTTTGGGCAGGCACGGCAGGCAGGGTTGGGAGCAACGGACATTCGGACCCGCAACGCCATCATGAAGGCAGATGTTCGAGGCGGCGCCGAGGGGCATGCGTTGGTGTGCATTCCAGGCATTTGGCCCGCTCCGCGGACCTCGGTGCTCTTGCATGCAATTGTGCGAGCGGGCAATCATGATGATCGCCGAAATTTTAGCGCTGGAAGTGGGAGCCTGATGACCCTCTTGACCAAGCGCATCCTGGTCACCGGCGGCGCCGGTTTCGTTGGCTCCCACCTCTGCGAGCGGCTGTTGGCCGCGGGTCACGAGGTGCTGGCGGTCGACAACTACTTCACCGGCCGGCGGATGAACGTGGCGCATCTCTTGGACGAGCCGCGCTTCGAGCTGCTCCGCCACGACATCACCTTTCCGCTCTATGTCGAGGTCGACGAGATCTACAACCTGGCCTGCCCGGCGAGTCCGATCCACTACCAGCGCGACCCGGTGCAGACGACCAAGGTATCGGTGATCGGGGCCATCAACATGCTGGGCCTGGCGAAGCGGACCAAGGCGAAGATCCTGCAGGCCTCCACGTCCGAGGTGTACGGCGACCCGTCGGTGCACCCGCAGCCCGAGAGCTACCGCGGCAACGTCAACCCGATCGGGCCGCGCGCCTGCTACGACGAGGGCAAGCGCTGCGCCGAGACCCTCTTCGTCGACTACCGCCGGCAGCACGGGCTGGGCATCAAGATCGCGCGGATCTTCAACACCTACGGCCCGCGCATGCACCCGCACGACGGCCGGGTGGTCTCCAACTTCATCATGCAGGCGCTCATGGGCCAGCCGATCACCCTCTACGGCGACGGCAGCCAGACCCGGTCCTTCTGCTTCGTCGACGACCTGGTCGAGGGGCTGATCCGGCTGATGGCGACGCCGCACGAGGTGACCGGCCCGATCAACCTCGGCAATCCGGGCGAGTTCACCATCCGCGAGCTGGCCGAGAAGGTCATCAACCTGACCGGCTCGACCTCCACGATCGTCACCGAGCCCCTGCCCGAGGACGACCCCTTGCAGCGCCAGCCGGACATCGCCCAGGCCAGGGAGGTGCTGGGCTGGCAGCCGACGGTGCCGCTCGAAGAGGGGCTGGAGCGGGCGATTCCCTACTTCCGCGGCCTGCTCGAGCGTGAGCCGGGCTTGGCGAATGGGGCAACCCCGTGACGACGGCTAGCAGCAAAACCGCGCTGATCACCGGGATCACCGGCCAGGACGGGGCGTATCTGGCGGAGTTGCTGCTGGGCAAGGGCTACGTGGTGCACGGGCTGAAGCGGCGGTCGTCGTCGTTCAACACAGGCCGGATCGACCATCTCTACGAGGACCCGCACGAGCAGAACCGGCATCTGATCCTGCATTACGGCGACCTCACCGACGCCACCAACCTGATCCGGGTGGTGCAGGAGGTGCAGCCCGACGAGATCTACAACCTGGCGGCGCAAAGTCACGTCAAGGTGAGCTTCGAGACGCCCGAGTACACGGCCAATGCCGACGGCATCGGCACGCTCCGGCTGCTCGAAGCCATCCGGATCCTCAAAATGGAGGAGCGGACCCGCTTCTATCAGGCGAGCACGTCGGAACTGTACGGTGCCGCCCCGGCACCGCAGGACGAGACGACACCGTTCCTGCCGCAAAGTCCTTATGCGACGGCCAAGCTCTACGCCTACTGGATCACCAGGAACTACCGCGAGGCCTACGGGCTGCACGCCAGTAACGGCATCCTCTTCAACCACGAGAGCCCGCTCCGCGGCGAGACCTTCGTCACCCGCAAGATCAGCCGCGCGGTCGCCGCGATCGAGCTCGGCCTGCAGGAACGCCTCTATATTGGCAATCTCGACTCCTTGCGCGACTGGGGACATGCGCGTGACTATGTCGAGGGGATGTGGCGGATCGTCCAGCACGACGCCGCCGACGACTGGGTCCTGGCCACCGGCGAGGCGCACACGGTGCGCGAGTTCATCACCCGCGCCTTCGCCGAGACCGGCAAGACCATCGGCTGGCAGGGCGAGGGCGAGGCCGAGACCGGCGTCGACCAGGCGACCGGCAGGACCCTGGTCCAGGTCGACCCCGCCTATTTCCGCCCGCTCGAGGTCCACCACCTCAAGGGCGACGCGACCAAGGCCAGGGAACGCCTCGGCTGGCAACCCACCACCCGCTTCGCCGACCTCGTCAAGGACATGGTCCAGGCCGACCTCGCCAGCCTCTGCCGCGAACGGGCGTCGGGGCGCGTGATGTACGAGGCGGCGGAGTGACCGAGACGGCCTTCACCCTCGAAGGTCGACGGGTCTTTGTCGCTGGCCATAACGGTATGGTCGGCCGCGCTTTGGTCCGTCGCCTGGAACGCGAGCCGGTGACGCTCCTCACGGCTGGGCGGCAAGAGCTCGACCTGGCTGACGCCACAGCGGTGGACGCCTGGATGCAGGCCAATCGCCCCGACGTCGTGATCATCGCGGCTGCCAAGGTCGGCGGTATCCTCGCCAACAAGACCTACCCCGTCGACTTTCTCGAGCAGAACCTGCTGATCCAGACGCATCTGATGCGTAGCGCCCACCACGTCGACGTCGATCGCCTGCTGTTCTTGGGATCGTCATGCATCTACCCGCGCGACTGCCCGCAGCCGATCCGCGAGGAGTACCTGCTCAAAGGCCCGCTCGAGCCTACGAATGACGCCTACGCGTTGGCGAAGATCGCTGGGGTTCGCCTCGCACGAGCCTACCGCGAGCAGCATGGCCGGCGCTGGATCTCGGCGATGCCGACCAATCTCTACGGGCCGTTCGACAATTTCGACGTCGAGACCAGCCACGTCCTGCCGGCGCTGATCCGCCGGTTCGACGAAGCGGCCACGGCGGCAGCACCGTCGATCACCATCTGGGGCACCGGCACGCCCAGGCGCGAGTTTCTGCATGTCGACGACCTGGCCGATGCCTGCGTGCATCTCCTTCAGCACTATGACGAGCCCACCGCGATCAATGTCGGCTGCGGCAGTGACCTCACCATCGACGCGCTGGCACGCACGATTGCGCGCGCGACCGGCTTTGTGGGCGAGCTCGTCTTCGACACCAGCAAGCCAGACGGCACGCCCCGCAAGCTGCTCGATACCTCGCGCCTGACGTCCACCGGCTGGCAACCGCAGATCGACCTCGACGATGGCATCGCTCGAACCCTCGCGTGGTTTCGAGAGCACGGCATGCGCACCGACCAGAAAGCTCGCCCATGATGTATTCCCAAGACGACAACGAGCCGTACGTCGCGGCGCCCGAGCCCGAGCACTTTCGGGTGCTCGGCGTGCCGATCAGTGCCATCGACATGCCGCAAGCCGTGGCCCGCATCGACAGCCTGATCCGCAATCCGCGAACCGACAGTGCCGCCTATATCTGCGTGCGCGACGTCAACGGCGTGGTCGAGAGCCAGCGGGATCGCCGCCTGCTGGCTATACACGAGCATGCGGCCATGGTGACCCCGGACGGAATGCCCATGGTCTGGCTAGGCCGGCGCGCCGGCTTCGGCCATGTTGATCGGGTCTATGGCCCAGACCTGATGCTCGACATCTGCGGTGTGTCGGCGGATCGCGGCTACCGGCACTACTTCTATGGCGGTGCCGAGGGCGTCGCGGAACTGCTCGCCGAGCGCCTCGGGGCACGATTTGCGGGGCTCCACGTCGCCGGCACCTATTGCCCGCCCTTCCGCGCGTTGACCGAGGAGGAGCGCGCAGCGACCGCTGCCGACATCCGGGCAAGCGGCGCCCATATCGTTTGGGTCGGCCTCAGCACGCCGAAGCAGGAGCGGTGGATGGCCGACATGGCGCCGCTGTTGCCCGGGCTCGTGCTCATCGGCGTCGGTGCAGCCTTCGATTTCCACGCCGGGTTGAAGCCCCAGGCGCCGCGCTGGCTGCAGCGCAGCGGCATGGAATGGGCCTTTCGGCTCGCCACGGAGCCGCGTCGCCTGTGGCGCCGCTACCTCTTCAACAACACGCGGTTCGTGACGTTGCTGGCAGGCGAGATGGTGCGCTCGGCCTTCATCAGGCGGCGCCTGCGCGATTCCACGCCAACGCGCTCAGCGGGCTGACGCCGGCATCGGTGGCATGGCGCTTTACACTTAAAAGCGAGGTGGTTATCAACCTCAGGTAGAAATTCCTCCCCTGGGACTTTTGCCTTAGGATCTTCGATGTCCGATCTCCTGCCCCCCCGCGTCAACCGCGAGCCGCTCGATCCGGCTCTGATCAACGGCACCGATCCGGCGATGCTGACCCTCAACGGGTCCGGCGACGCGCGCATCACGCTCGCAGGTGCCATGGCAGGCTACCAAAACACGCTCGGCGTCTATCAGATCGGCGAGGACGGGCGCTTCATCGATCCGAAGATCGTCTTCGCCGACACCAAGGCGACACCGATCGGCACCGAGGTGTCGCTGAGCACGCTCTATGGCGTTGAGAGCCTGGTGCCTGGCACTCGGTTCGGCCTCTTCCTGATCGCCAATGGCGCCAAGAACGGCGCGGCCGAGGCGCTTGCCAGTGCTGATCTGGCCTTCGTCGACGTGCGCGACTCGTCGCCTGGGGGCATCTTCACCAAGGCCAACCATCTTCGCCTCATCGATACCGATAGCGGCAGGGCGGTGACCCAGAAGATCTTCCACACGACGGACGCCGATCCCGCGGACACGCGCGTCAACACGCTGAACAAGGACGGCGCGGAGCATACCATCTCGGCCTGGGGTGAAGCGCCGGGCGAGGTCCGCATCGGCTTCGAGGATCTGCGCGACTTCGATTTCGACGATCTGACCATTGAGGTGAGCCTTGGCACCGACACGGCGCCGCCTGACACCGAGACCACCGCGCGGATCGTCCGCTTCGATGGCATCGGCGCCGGCGACCGCGCCGGCCACGGCCTCGCCGTGATCGGCGACTTCAACGGCGACGGCTTCGCCGATCTTGCGATCGGTGCGCCGCATGCCGATCCGTCGGGCACTGATGGCGCGGCCCGCGAGGATGCCGGTGCCGTCTACATCTTCTACGGCACCGATGCCGACATCCCGCCGGTGGTTCCGGTCGAGAGCTTCGACGGCACCAATGGCGTCGCCATTCTGGGCGCTGCCGCCGGCGACCGCTTCGGCTGGGCGGTTTCCAGCGCGGGCGATGTCGATGGTGACGGCCTTGCCGATCTCGTGGTCGGCGCACCCGGCGCCGTGCAGGATGGCGTGGGGGCCACTGGTGCGGGCTACATCCTGCATGGCGCCGATCTCGCCGGTGCCGCCGTGCTGGACCTCGCCGAGCAGGCCGCCACCGATGCCTTGCGAGCGACCGTGCTCTGGGGCGAGGCGGATGGCGATGAGGCGGGCATCAGCGTCTCGGGTGCCGGCGACATCGATGGTGACGGGTTCGACGATGTGCTGCTCGGCGCGCGGCTCGGCGAGGCCGAATATGCCAGCTACAATGGTGGCTTGAGCTATCTCGTGCGCGGCGCGGACGGTGGGCTCGGGGCGGAGGTGGCCCTGGGCAGCCTCGACGGCACCAGCGGTTTTCGCGTCGAGGGCCGTGCCATGTTCGACCAGTCGGGGCGCTCGGTCGCGATGCTGGGCGACGTCAACGGCGATGGGCTTCCCGATCTCGCGATCAGCGGCCAGGACGCCGACCCCGGCGGCCTCGTCAATGCCGGCGAGGCCTACGTCGTCTTCGGCGGCAGTCCACCCTTCGCACCCGCCATCGACCCGGGCGGGCTCGACGGCACGAACGGCTTCATCGTTGAGGGCAATTTCGCGAATGGCTTTCTCGGCTTCGCCCTTGACGACGCGGGCGACGTCAACGGTGACGGCTTCGACGACATCATCCTCGGGGCCTACTCGGCGCCCCGCGTCGATCTCGGCCCGGATGGCGCCGCCTATGTCGTCTACGGCACCGACCAGGGCTTTCCTGACCGCTTCGACATTGGTGATCTCGATGGCACGAACGGTTTTGCGATGCGCGGCCCGGCCAATGGCGACGGCTTCGGGCGCTCGGTCGCCGGTGTCGGCGACGTCAACGGTGATGGGCTCGATGACGTCATGGTCGGTGCGCGCTACGCCGATCGCGACCGGGCCGAGAGTGGTGGCGAGGCCTATGTGATTTTCGGCCGAAAGGACTTCGGCGCCACGCTCGATCTCGCCACGCTGATCGACGATGACGGCGGCGTGCTGGGTGGCTGGCGCATCGACGGCGCGCTGGGCTTTGCGCTGGACGGCGGCGTCGATGTCGACGGCGATGGCCAGGACGACCTGCTCGTGGGCGAACCCTTCGATATTGCCGAGGCGCAAGATCCCGACGGCATGGCCGGCTCGGCCTATCTCGTCTTCGGCGAGCCGGGCCTCGGCCCCAAGCTGCCGGCTCTCGACCAGATGATCACCGAGGGCGACGCGGTCGCCTAGTCGGCCGGCGCCAGGATCTCGACACCCGTCTGGCGGGCTATCTCGATCAGCTTGGGGATATCGGGTGCGCCCTTTGCTTCGGGAAAGGCCCAGCTGCCGCGGGGCAAGGGCTCGCCGACCCGGCTGAAGAATGCCTCGTGGATCTTGCCCGGCGCATTCACGATCAGGATGCGCCCCGGCGCGCCGCCGCAATTCCTGAAGGCATGGACGGCGCCGTCGGGGATCTTGACGAACCCGCCGCTCTCGACTCGCCGGGTTTCGCCGTCGATCACGAACTCGAACTTGCCATCGAGGACGTAGAAGAACTTGTCCTCACCGGCGTGGCGATTTGGAGGCGCGCCGGCATCCGGCGCCACCAGGCCCTCGCACAGGCAGTAGCCACCGGTCTCGGCATGCGTTGCCAAAAAGCGGACCACCACGCCGAACAGATGGTAGGTGTCGGTATCGTGCGTGGTCATCGCCAAACTCCCGGTTCCTGATCTTAGCCCTTCCAATGAGCCTCCTGTAGCATTATGAGACGAAGGTCTCAAATAGTATTTGAGACGACTGTCTCATGAAGGGCGGAAGCCGTGCGGTCGATGGATGATGGCAGGTCAGGCCAGAAAGCGCGCACCCGGGCCGCTCTGCTCGAGGCCGCCCGCAAGCTCATGGCGGAGGGCAAGTTGGTGACCGTAAGCTCGGTGGCCGACCTCGCCTGCATTTCCAGGGCCACGGCCTACCGCTATTTCTCCGATCCGCAGACGCTGACCATCGAAGCCCTCTTGGATTCACGCATGCAATCCACGGCGGCGATCTTGGACGAATGCACCGATCCGCGTGAGCGTGTGCAACGTGTCCGCCGCTTCCTGTTCCAGCTGACCTGCGACAGCGAGGCGCAGTTCCGCCAATATTTGGCGCGGACCATGGAATTGTGGCTCGATGGCGAAGGCAAGTCGGCCGAGATGATCCGTGGCGGCCGGCGCTTGCCGATGTACCGCGAAGCCCTCGCACCTGTAGCCGAAAGGCTCGGCGCCGATGCCCTGGAGCGGTTGGTCATGATGCTCGCAGCCACGTCCGGCCTTGAAAGCTTCATTGCGCTCAAGGACGTATGTCAGCTCGACGACGCGGCTGCCGATGCGATTGCCGCGGCCGTCACCGACGCCATTCTCGATGGCTTTCTGCCGCGCGCCGGCTGATCGAGCGGCCCTGTTGCGCCCTTGGCTTCGTCATTATAACGATAATCCTAGAAATATAGATTGACTGGCTTGATTGAAAGGCTTACCTCCACGCCATGGACATCACCCAGATCGCCAGCCGAACTCGAAGCGCTCGGCAACCCGACCCGGCTCGAGGTCTACCGGCATCTCGTGCGCGCCGGCCCCGACGGGCTTGCGGTGGGCGACGTCCAGGAGCGAACCGGCGTGCCGCGGTCGACCTTGTCCCATCATCTGCACAAGCTGATCGCCGTCGACCTGGTGAGCCAGGAGCGGCAGGGGACGACCCTGATCTGCCGGGCCAACCTCGATGTCATGCACACCACCATGGGCTTTCTCGAGCGCGAATGCTGCGCCGATGCGAGCCGCCGCTGTGATGCCGCGTGATGTGCGCTGTCATCTATTCCCATAATTCTAGAAAGATCGCCAAGAGGAGCGCTCGATGAGTGCCATCGCCGCCCGCCTGGGCCAAGCCGCGCGGCAGCCCGACAAGGTCGTTCTGGCCATTGTGCTGTTGTTCGCCGCCCTGGCCGTGGTGGCCCCTGATCAGGTGCGAACCAGCATCGGCTTTGTCGTGCAGAGCCTGTTGGGCGTTGCGCCGTTCCTGCTCGCCGCAGTGGCGATGGCGGCCTACGCCAAGGCGTCCGGCGCCGACAACCTGATCGCTCGCGCCTTCACCGGCCGACTGGTGCAGATGGTGATCATGGCGAGCCTCGTGGGCGCCCTCTCGCCGTTCTGCTCCTGCGGCGTCATCCCGTTGATCGCGGCGTTGCTGGTGATGGGCGTGCCGTTGCCCGCCGTCATGGCGTTCTGGTTAGCATCACCGCTCATGGACCCCTCGATGTTCCTGCTGACGCTGGGCACGCTCGGGCTCGGCTTCGCGCTCTTCAAGACCTTCGCTGCCGTGGCTCTTGGTCTTATAGGCGGCTTCGGCACGGCGCTGCTGATGCACAATGGCGCCTTCACCAATCCCTTGCGCCCCGAAGTCGGCAACGGCGGTTGCGGCGGGGCCAAGATCCGCAACCCGAAGGCCGTCGTCTGGCGCTTCTGGGAGGAGCCGGCGCGCACCGCCACCTTCGTCGCCAGCGGCCGCGACACCGTGCTCTTCCTCGCCAAGTGGATGACACTGGCCTTCTTGCTCGAAAGCCTGATGATCGCCTGGATTCCAGCCGAGCAGGTGGCATCCACGCTCGGTGGTGACGGTCTTCTGCCGGTGATCACCGCGGTGCTCGTCGGTGTGCCAGCCTATCTCAACGGCTACGCCGCCCTGCCGCTGATCGGCGGGCTGATGAGCCAGGGCATGACGCCCGGCGCTGGCATGGCGTTTCTGATCGCCGGCGGTGTCACGTCGATGCCGGCGGCCATCGCCGTCTGGGCGCTGGCGCGGCCGCCCGTGTTCCTTGCCTATGTCGGCTTCTCGCTCGGTGGTGCCTTGGCGCTGGGGTTGCTGTTCAACAGCCTCGTCTGAGCCGCGTTTACAGCAACCTGCCAACCCTCCTATGGTCGGTTGCAAGGAGCAGCAAGGAGGGTCGGTCATGCAGCGACGGGTAATTTTCGTGGCGGGGCTCGTCGCGGCACTCGCCGGCGGGGCGGCGGTGGCCCAAGACGAGCCGGTCAAGCTCGGCGCGGTGCTGCCGTTTTCCGGCGGGCTCGAGCTCTTCGGCGGGCAGGCCAAGCTCGGCATCGACCTCGCTGTTCAGGAGATCAACGAGGCGGGCGGCATCAGCGGACGGCCGCTCGAGGTCATCTACGAGGACAACCAGACGGACCCCCGCACCTCAGTCGAGCGAGCCACCAAGCTCACCCGCGGCGACGGGGTCATCGCCGTCCTCGGTCCCATCACCTCCAACGCCCGAGACGCCATGCTGCCCACGATGGAGCGCGCCCGCGTGCCGCTGCTCTATGCGACCAACTACGAGGGCGGTGCCTGCTCGCGCTACGTTTTTGCCTTCAATTCGGTGCCCAACCAGGAGCTGGCCGAGCTCGTCCCCTATCTCGTCGAAAATCGCGGTCAAGCGCTTCTTCATGTTCGGCGCCGACTATGTCTGGCCACAGCGGATGTTCGAGACCGCGGCAGCGCTGGTGACCGAGGCGGGCGGCGAGGTCGTCGGCACCGAGTTCACACCCTGGGGCGTCACCGAGTTCGCGCCGGTCGTCCGGCAGATCGAGGAGAGCGGTGCCGACGTGCTGCTCTTCGCCCTGCCCGGGGCCGACGGCATCACCTTCATCCGCCAGGCCGAGGATTTCGGCCTCCTCGATCAGCTCACTGTCGGCTTCCTGGGCTTCTCGGAGGACTACCTGGGCGCTTTCGGCGAGGGCAAGGCACAGGACATGTGGGTCACCGTACCCTTCGCCGCGGCCGACCCGTCCGAAGGTGTGCAGGACTTCACCGCCCGCCTGGCGGCCATGGCCGGCGACGATGTCGTGGCCTCGCACTACACCATGACCCACTACAACGCCGTCAAGGCCGTGGCCGCCGCGTTGGCAGATGCCGAGACGATCGACGCCGAGACCCTGGTCGACGGCCTCGAAGGCCTGGAGATCGAGACACCGACCGGGCCGCTCACCATCGGCGCCGCCAACCACCACGTCACCATGGCGATGTTCCTCGCCCGCACCGAGGGGAGTGGCCTGGAGGTGGTGGAAGCCTTGGGGCGGATCGCGCCAGAGCCCGGCTGCAACTGAGCCCATGAAGCTGCTCGCCGTCGAAGGGCTGCAGAAGCGCTTCGGCGGCATCCAGGCGTTGCGCGATCTGTCGCTCGACGCTCGACGCGGGCGGGTTGCTCTGCCTGCTCGGCCCCAATGGCTGCGGCAAGACCACGTTCTTTCGGGTCCTGAGCGGCGAGACCCGGCTCGATGCCGGGCGCGTGGTCTTCGACGGCACATCGCTTGACGGCCTCACACCTGCCGCCATCGCCCGGCTCGGTATCGCGCGGAAGTTCCAGGCACCGGGCGTCTTCGGTGCGCTTAGCGTTGCCGACCATCTCGCGTCTCGCAGCGAACGTGGCGCCGTCTCGCCAGCACGTCGATCACCGGGTATTGCTGGACGATCTCGGCCTCGCCGAGCTGGCCGATGTCCCGGCCGCCAAGCTCGCGCATGGCCAGCGGCAGTGGCTGGAGATCGCCATGTTGCTGGCCCTCGAGCCACGGCTGCTCTTGCTCGACGAGCCAACCGCCGGGATGACCACGGCCGAAACGCGGCGGACCGCGCAATTGATCCGCCGCCTCAACCGGGAACGCGGCGTCGCCGCCATCGTCATCGAGCACGACATGGCCTTCGTCCGCGAGCTCGATGTGCCGGTGGCGGTCATGCTCCAGGGTGCCGTCGTGGTCACCGGCAGCTACGCCGAGGTGGCGCGCGACCCGGCCGTCCGCGAGCTCTATCTTGGCAAGCGCGCCTGATGGCGGCGCTGCTCGAGATCCAGGGGCTCGTCGCAGGCTATGCGGGCGCGCGTATCCTCGATGGCGTCGATCTCGACGTTACGGCTGGCGGCATCACCTGCCTGCTTGGTCGCAACGGCGTTGGCAAGACGACGACGCTGGAAGCCATCATGGGGCTCGTTCCGCCCATGGCCGGCAGCGTCCACCTCGACGGCGCCGAACTTCGGGGCCTGCCCGCGAACCGTGTCGCCCGCGCCGGCATCGGCTACGTGCCGCAGGGCAGGCGGATCTTCAAGGGCTTCAGCGTCGAGGACAATCTGCGGATCGGCGGCCTCGGTCACGGCCGCGCGGACGACAGGTCGCTGCTCGACCGCTTCCCGGTCCTGCGCGAGCGCTACCGCCAGGACGCCGCCACGCTCTCGGGCGGCGAGCAGCAGCAGCTCGCCATCGCCCGGGCGCTGATGGGCAGGCCGCGCGTGCTCCTGCTGGACGAGCCGAGCGAGGGCATCCAGCCCTCCCTGGTCGAGCGGCTCGCCGGCACGATCGCCGACATCGCCAGAGCCGACGGCATCGCCGTCCTGCTGGTCGAGCAGAACCTCGATCTGGCACTCGACCTGGCGGACCGGATCCTGGTGATGGAAAAGGGCAGGGTGGTCGACCGGCTCGATGCGCCCGACCGGGCGGGCGCTGCCGAGGCGCTCGAAGCCCGGCTCGCGATCTGAAGCGATGCGCGGCCGACCTCGTCCTGGCACTGCTCGACGCCGCCAATTTCATTCTCGCCATCATCCTCGTCGCCATGGGCCTGATGGTCGTCTTCGGCCTGATGCGCATCATCAACATGGCGCATGGCGAGCTCTTCCTGCTCGGCGCCTACACGGTCTTCCTCGTGCAGGGCCTGGGCGGCTCGTTCTGGTTGGCGCTGGTCGCTGGGACCGCTCGTGGTCGGGCTCGTCGGCCTGCTGCTCGAGGTGCTGGTCGTCCGCCATCTCTACGGCCGCGCTGCTCGACAGCATCCTCGCCACCTGGGGGCTCTCGCTGCTGATCCGTCAGGCGGTGATCTTGTGGTTCGGCCCGCAGAGCCAGGTGGTCACGGCACCGTTCGATGCGCGGCTCGACATCATGGGCCAACCCTATCCAGCCTACCGCCTGTTCATCATGGCCGTCTCCTTGACGGTCATCGCCTTCAGCTTCTGGCTCTTCTACCGCACCAAGATCGGGCTTGCCGCGCGCGCCACCATCGCCGATCGGGCGACCGCCGAAGCCATGGGCATCGACAGCCGTAGGCTCGATCGGCTCACCTTTGCCTACGGTGCCGCACTGGCCGGCCTTGCCGGCGTCGTCATGGCACCGCTCTTGAGCGTCGATCCGCAGATGGGCCTGGGCTTCCTCATCCCGGCCTTCCTCGCCATCCTCACCGGCGGTGCGGGCGAGCTCGATGGGCGTGGTCCTGGGCGGCACCGTGATCGGCGGCAGCCAGAGCCTCGTGGCGAGGCTGGCCTCGCCGGTGGTGGCCGAGGTCGCTGTTCTCGCCATCGCCATTCTGGTCATCCGCCTCCTGCCGACCGGGCTCATCGGCCTCGGCCGCCGGCCGCGATGACGGCGATGCGGCTCGTCCAGGCCCTCGTCTGGCTCGTGCCTCCTGGCGCTGCCGCTCCTGGTCGACGAATGGCAGACCCTGCAGCTCGCCCAGTTCGTCACCTATGGCATCTTCGCCATGTCACTGGCGCTGGCCTGGGGCCGGATGGGGCTCCTCTCCTTCGGTCACGCGCTCTTCTTCGGCCTCGGCGCCTATGCCATGGCGCTCACCACGCTCGGCCGGCTGCCGGGCCTCGAAGCCGCGCCCTCGTCCTGGCTCGGCCTCGTGCTCGCCTTCCTCGTGCCCTGGACCACGGCCCAGGTGCTGGGCTTCTTCCTCTTTCACGGCCGCGGCCTGCGCGACGCCTATTTCGGCATCACCATGCTGGCGCTCGCCGTCCTCGCCGAGCGGCTGGCGCAGAGCACGTCCTGGCTCGGCGGCATGAACGGGCTGATCGGCGTCCCGCCCTTGGCCCTGGGCCTCGCCGGCGACGGGCCGATGCTGCTCGATCCGATACCCACCTACTACGTCATGCTGGGCGCGGCGCTCGCCGTCTTCATCGGCCTCGAGGTGCTGCTCGCCTCCCGCCACGGCCTGGCGATGACGGCGATCCGCGAGGACGAGGACCGGCTGGGCTTCCTCGGCTACGACGTCGCCGCCATCAAGCGCCAGGGCCTCGCACTATCGGCCGGCATCGCCGGTCTCGCCGGTGCGCTCTTCGTCAGCCAGTTCGGCTTCGCCTCGCCCAAGCTGATCGGCTTCGGACTCTCGGCCGAGGTCCTGATCTGGACGGCCCTCGGCGGTCGCGAGATGCTGCTGGCGGCCTTCCTGGGCGCCCTCCTGCTGAGCTGGCTCGAGACCTCGCTCGCCGGCCTGCTCGGCGCCTATTGGCTCCTGGCGCTTGGCGCTGCTCCTCGTCTCGAGCGTGCTCTTCTTCAAGCGCGGCTTCGTCGCCGAGCTGCTCAGCTTGCTCGCCCGAGAGCGGCCTCGAGATCGCTGATCAGGTCGCCCACATCCTCGATCCCGACGGAGATGCGGATCAGGTTGTCCGGGCACGACGCTGTGCGGTCCCTCCACGGCCTTCCGGTGCTCGATCAGGCTCTCGACGCCGCCCAGCGACGTCGCCGGCAGGAAGAGGCGGGTCGACGAGACGATCCGCTTGGCGGCCGCCGGCCCGCCATGCACCAGGAGCGAGAGCATGCCGCCGAAGCCGCGCGTCATCTGCCGCCTGGCGATGGCGTGCTGTGGATGGCTCGCGAGGCCCGGATAGAGCACGCGCTCGATCGCCGGGTGACCCTCGAAATGCGTCGCGATCGCCAGCGCATTGGCCGAGGCCCGCTCGAAGCGGAGATAGAGTGTCCGCATGCCGCGGATCAGCAGCCAAGCCTCGAAGGCGCCCAAGACACCGCCCATTCGCGACCGAAGCCAGCGCAGCTCCTGCCAGGCCGCGTCGTCGTGCTTGCCGACCAGCACGCCGGCCGTCAGGTCGCTGTGCCCGTTCAGGTACTTGGTCGCCGAGTGAAAGACGATGTCGGCGCCGAGTTCGAGCGCCTGGGTGGTCACCGGCGAGGCGCAGGTGCCGTCGACCGCGACCACCGCGCCCGCCGCGTGGCCGATCTCCGCCGCGCCCGCGATGTCGATCACGTCCCAATTCGGGTTGACCGGTGTCTCGAGCCAGAGGAGCGCCGTCTCGCCCGGCCGCACCGCGGCGTCAAGGCTCGCCGGATCGGCGGCGTCGAACCAATCGAGCCCGATGCCGCGCTTGTCGCGCAGCCGCACCAGCCAATCCTGGGCGCCGTGATACATGACGCGCGGTGCGACGATGCGCTTGCCGGCGGGCACCGTCTCGAACAGCGCCGCGCAAGCCGCCAGACCCGAGCCGAACAGCAGCGCTCCGGCACCGTCCTCCAGGCTCGCGATGATCCGCTCGGCATGCTGGACGGTCGGGCAGGTGTCACGGCTGTAGACGAAGCCGTCCCGCAGCGCATAGTCCGCGTCGCGCGCGAAGGTCGACGCCGGCTGGATGCCCGGCACGACGGCACCCGTCGCCGGGTCGATCTCGTGCAGCGCCTGCACGGCGCGGGTCGCGGGCGTGGCGCGGTTGGGCGGGGTCATGAGCCCTGGTCAAGTAAAGGTTGCAGCATTCGACACAGTCCTTCTCGCAATGCTCCAGCGTCCGCATCGGCCAGGCGCCCCTTTCGCTCGAGGCCGAGATCCTCGATCACGGCCATCTTGGCGAGCCTGATCAGCGAAGGCCCCGGCAGCCCGGCCGCCCGCAGGTCGGCGATGACGATGTCGCCCGGCCACCGCTTGTTCTCGGCGCTGGTGATCATCATCACCCAGAGCAATGGGTGTCGATTGCCGCTCGGCGGCCCCGCCAGAACAACGGCAGGCCGCCGCAGAATGACCGGCCGCTCGACGAACGGAAACGGCACGGCAACCACATCCAGGGGCTCAAAGCTTGGCAAAGGCTTTGGTGTCCGCTGGCGAAGACCACTCGTCGAAAAGAGCGAACGGATCTTCGAATGGCGTCCGCGCAAGGCGCTCGATGACGACCGACCCGTCGCGCTCGAAGAACCGCACGGTGTCACCGGGTGCCACGCCGAGCTTCTCGCGAATCCGCTTCGGCAGAACCAGCTGCGCCTTGCTGCTGACCCGCGCCGTGGCCTCCGCTTCGGCCATCTCGTCTCTCCCGCAAGTTGTCTTACGTCTTACATGGCAAGCAGCTCGCCATTCGACAAGGTGCGTATGCTTTCCTAGAGCCTCCACCTCTTCAGCGCGGCAAGATGGCCGTCAGGAGCGATGCGACGCGCCATTCGAATATCCTGTCGCAAGGGGATCGACCGAACGATGACAATGCTCGCGGGCCTCACCGGTATCGTCGCCAGCCTGCACACGCCGTTCACCGACGATGACCGGCCCGACCACGAAAGCCTCGTCCGGCTGATCGACCACGTCGCCGCTGCCGGCTGCTCCGGCGTGCTGGCGACCGCCGTGGCGGGCGAGGTGGGCGCACTCACGACCGAGGAGCGCCACGGCTTGCTGGCGACCGTGACGGACGCCTGCAAGGGCCGGCTCAAGGTCGTGGCTGGCGTCAGCGCCCCCGATCTCGCCACCAGCCTCGGCCTCGCCAGGCGGGCGAGGAACGCCGGCGCCGACCTCGTTCTCTGGCAGCCGCCGGCCGGGATGAGCGACGCCGAGCTCGGCCCGGCGCTGCAGGCACTGGGCGACGCGGGCCCCGGACCCGTGATGCTCCAGGATCTGGACTGGCACGGCTCCGGCATCCCGATCGCGACGCTCGAGCGCCTCACCCGCGAGGCCGAGGCCTTCCAGGCGCTCAAGGTCGAGACAGTCCCCGCCGGTCCGAAATACACAGCGGTCCGCAACGCGCTGGGTGACCGCCTCCACCTGTCCGGCGGCTGGGCCGCGATGCAGATGCTCGACGGTCTCGCCCGCGGCCTCGACGCCTTCATCCCCTCGGGCCTGCTGCCAGCCTATGTCCGCATCTTCGACCTCTGGCAGCAAGGCGATCACGACCAAGCCAGGCAGCTCTTCGAGCGCTGCCTGCCGATCATCACCTTCTCCAATCAGGAGATCGGCATCAGTATCGCCTTCTGGAAAAAGGTGCGTCAGCGAGCCGGTCTGTTCGCCACCGACCGCGCGCGGCCGCCGGTGGGCGAGCTCGACCATGTGCAGGCGGCCGAGGCCGAGCTGTTGGCGGAGCGTGCTCTGGCCCTGGATCGCCAGCCGGCCTAACCACCGGCGTCTGCTTGAATTGTACGGCATTCTCCCGTGCACTTGAGATCATGGGAAACGACACGATCAGCAACGCCGCCCGCTCCGAGCAAATCGAGGCCCGCACCACTCCCGAGGTGTTCGCCATGCTGCGCCACGCTGCCGCCATGCAGGGGCGGTCGTTGAGTGATTTCATCGTCACTGCAGCAGAGCGGGCCGCTATGCAGGCGATCGAGGAAGCGCAAGTGATTCGGTTGTCCGCCGAGGATCAGCGACGCTTTGTCGGTGCGTTGCTCGATCCGCCTGAGCCGACACCTGCCATGGCCAGGGCGCACGCCCACCGGCAGCGCCTCGTTCGGGACACGTGACGTCCGAAAGCTTCGCGATCTCGGCGCTCGGCAAGGAGGCCCGATCCGACTTCCTTTGCGCCAGTGCGCCTCTGGATTGCTCCTTCCGAAACCAAGCGACGCAAGACGTCCGTCGCCGCGTGGCGCGTGCTACATCGCGACCGACGTTGCCACTGGAAAGGTCGCCGGCTTCTACCGGCTTCTACAAGCTATCGGCAGCTGACATCCCCGTCACCGACGTTGCACCCGACATCAAGCGAAAGCTGCCCCGCTACCCGACGATCCCGGCGGCACGCATCGGCCGGCTTGCGGTCGACCAGCGCTACCGGGGCAAGAAGCTCGGCTCGGTGCTCGTCGCCGACGCTGCGACCCGTGCCGCCAAGAGCGAGGTGGCTATCCTTGCCATTGTCGTCGATGCGAAGGATGCCGCCGCCGAGGCATCCTATCGCCATCAAGGATTCGTCGCCTACGGGTCGCTGGCTGGCAAGCTGCTGGCGCCGATCCAGAGCCTGCTCCCCGCTCAGCATGAGGAACAGCGAGCGTCTTGAAGCTGCTCAAGCGTTTCAGTTGAACACCACAGCAACAACCCCCAAACCCTCAACCTCTATTGTCACCTCGCACGCTGCCTCGATCCACTGCACGGGCGTGATCGTGCCGAGGCTGACGAACCGGCCACCCCTCAGCGTTCGCCCCAGGCCGGCATAGCGGTCGGCGATCCAGACCAGTGCGTTCAAGGGATGGCCGAAGAGCTCGTCGGAGAGGCCGGTCGCCACCTCCTTGCTGTCGATCACCGTCCGGGCGGTGAGCTTGTCCAGCTCCAGGTGCCGCCAGTCGGTGGTCTCGGGTCCCAGGATGCTGCCGGCGTTGAAGGCGTTGTCGGCGATGATCGTGCCGGCCCCCGCCGCCTTGAAGTCGGCGTAGCGGTCGTCGACGATCTCGATCGCCGGCATGACGGCGGCCACCACCTCGGCGATCCGCTCGACGGTCCAGGGCGCCTCGTCGGGGGTGAGGTCACGGGCCACGCGAACGGCGATCTCGGTCTCGACACCAGGCCGCACGTAGTCGGCGAGGCGGAGCGTCGCGCGGCCCTGATGCACCGTTTCGATGAAGACGTCACCCGCGATTGGCCCAGGCACGTTGAGCAGCTGGCGCATGCCCTCGGCCGTTGCGCCGATCTTGTGGCCGACGACGTCGCCGAATTTCTGCGCCAGAATGAGGTTGGCATCGGCCTGGACGTGGTAGCCCGCATCCTCGGCGAGGCCGAGCCCGGCCAGCCTGCCGCCCTTGAGCCGGTTTTCTGCAACGAACGCCGCCTGTGGCACGCTACGCCTCCCTGGTTGTCGGTGGCTGCCCATCGGGCGAACCCTCGCGCTTCGACGCTAGATAGCGGGAATGACGATCGGCGAGAAGCGCCGGCGGCCGAGTGCTGACGCGAAAGGCCGTTCTGCTTAACCCCGAATTAAGGTTAACGGGGCATGATGGGCGGCATGATGCACGTCCGCCCCGTCTTCGTGCGCGAAGCCGCGCTGCTCCTGGCCCAGCTCGCCGAGAAGGCGGCGGCCGGCGATGATTTCACGCGCGCCTTGGCAGGCGAGGGGGCGGTCGATGGCTGGTCGATGGGGTCGACCGCGTTTCGCCGGCCGCAGCCGGATCGGGCCACGGGCTTTCCGGTCCACGCCGTCCTGCCCGACGGCCCCGAGCCTGCCGCAGCCCCGCTTGGTCTTGCCGCCTATGCCGCGCGGGTGGCCGAGCGGGTCGTGCTCGAGGGGCCGGTGGCGGCGCTCAGCCTGCGGGTTTGAGCGCCCGCCAGGCAGTGACGAACGCGGCCGCGCGATCGGCCACCTCGGCCGGGGTCATCCCGGGCTTGTAGAGCGCCGAGCCGAGCCCGAAGCCTGCGGTGCCGGCGGCGACATAGTTCGCCATGCTCTCGGGCGCGATGCCGCCGACCGGCAGGAGCCTTGTGCCTTTCGGCAGGACCGCGAGCATCGCCTTTACCACCGCCGGCGGCAGGTTCTCGGCCGGGAACAGCTTGAGTGCATCGGCCCCCGCGGCAAGCGCCGCGAAGGCCTCGGTCGGTGTCGCCACGCCTGGCACGCAGGCGAGACCCATGGCCTTGGCCGCCGTGATCACCGCCGGATCGGCGTGCGGCATGACGACGAGCTGACCACCTGCCGCCTCGAGCTTGGCGACGGCGGCCGGATCGAGCACCGTGCCGGCGCCGATCACGCACGACTGGCCAAACCGCTCGGCCAGCCGGCTCGATGCTGTCATAGGGCTCCGGCGAGTTGAGCGGCACCTCGATGATGCGAAAGCCGGCCTCGACCAGCGCCTCGCCCACGGCCACGGCCTCGTCAGGCCGAAGCCCGCGCAGGATGGCGACCAGCGGCAAGGCCTGCATCGCCGCGTTGAGCTTCTCGGCTGCCGTCTCGCTCATGTGATCAACCCCGCTGCCTTGGCGATCCGCCATTGTCCGCGCGCCGCCGCGTCCGGTCGGCCTCTGCCGATGCCCGATCCCGGCAATGGCGAGCGCCTGGCTGTAGCGCGCGGCGAGCCCCTGGCCGCCGATGACGACCACCCGAGCCGGTCCGCTCCGCCTCGGCGATCTCGGTGCCGATCAGTAGGCCCGAGAGGTAGTCCGCGACCCCGGCTCGCCGCCAGCCGGCCGTGAGCGGCAGGGTGCGGGCGCTGAACAGCCGGCCGAGCAGCCCCTTGCCGTCGAGTCCGAGCGCGACGCCACGAGCGAAGGCGTCGTCGTCGGTGGGCCCCTCGGCCATCAAGCGGCCGAGGATCGAGTGGCCCTTGAGCACCGCGAAGAGCTCGCCGGTCATGAAGGTCCGAAAGCTCTCGATCCGCCCCTCGGTCGACGCGCACCCACTTGCTGTGGGTCCCAGGCAGGACGACCCCCTCGTCGGGCGCGAGGTCGTCCTGCCCCAGAATCTGGGTCTCCTCGCCGCGCATCACGTCGGGCATGCCGTCAGCGGCCGTCGAGAGCAGGCCGGTGACGAAATGCAGCGACCCAGTTCCGGCTCGTCGACGCGGCGGACAGCGGCAGCGAGTGCTGCGGCGTCGGCCGGGCAGGCGAGATAGGGCAGCTCGTGCCAGCCCTGGCGGCTGGTGATCATGCCGCTGAGCACGATGGGCAGATCGCGAGGCGCCTGGAGGCTGGCCAGGGCATCGCGCAGGGCAACGTCGAAACCGCCGTCGGCGACGGCCAGAATGCCGGTGTCTGCCTCGTGCTCGGCGTGTCGAGCCGTCCGCCTCGACGACCATCGCGCGCAGGCGCGAGGTGCCCCAGTCGATCCCGATCATCGAAGGATTGCCCAAGCGCCGCTTCTCCCTGTCGCTGTCCATCATCTTGTCGCAGCTTGGGCGGATCCGATCAATCAGCTAACCGAGCCAGCCGCCATGGCCCTTTCGTTTCCTCGCTGGTGGCCGAATTCCGTTGTGGGCTCGCGTGCATTGGCGCGGTGAGCGTATGTCCCTAAATGCTGGGAATGATGAGACGCCCAGAGCCACGGACGCCGGCACCGCCCATTCGGCTGGTCTTCGACGCGGCGCAACGCCAGCATCACAAGCGTCGGAACATCCTGCATTCGCTGCTTTTGCTCGGTGGCATGGCCGGCCTCGTGTTCTTGTCGGCGTGGAGCCTCTGGGGCGCCGGCGTCGCGCTTTGGGCGATGACCGGTGGGCTGCTCGGCTTCGCTTTATCGCCGACAATGGCGCCGGAATGGGTGATGCGTGCCTATCGGGCCCGGCGGCTCGATCGAGTGACCTTCCCCGAAGGCATTGAGCTGCTCGACCGGTTGAGCAGGCGCGCCGGCCTTGCCAACCCACCGCGGCTGCACCTGCTGCCATCTACGACGCTCAATGCCTTTGCCGTCGGCAATCGGCAAGAGGCGGCCATCGCGATCACCAGCGGCTTGCTGCAGCGGCTCGATTGGCGGGAACTTGCCGGCGTGCTGGCGCACGAGATCAGTCATGTGCGCAACAACGATCTCTGGCTGATGGGGCTCGCCGACACGATGAGCCGGCTGACCAGCCTGATGGCGAACTCTGGCGTCTTCCTCGCTTTGGCGAGTCTGCCGCTGCTGCTGCTCGGCCAGCAGCCGGTGCCCCCCGCGACAGTGCTCGTTCTCGTGCTCGCCCCGGTCGTCGGCAGCCTGCTGCAGCTCGCTCTGTCGCGGGCGCGAGAGTTCGACGCCGATCTCGAGGCGGCAACGCCAACCCGTGATCCGGCCGGGTTGGCGAGCGCGCTGGAGAAGCTCGACCGCTACCAAGGCCGCCACTGGGAGGAGATTTTGCTGCCGGGCCGACGCATGCCGGATCCGTCCCTGCTGCGCACCCACCCGCCGACCGCCGAGCGTGTGGCCCGTCTGTTGTCGCTCTACTGCGAGACGGAGGCGCCGGTCGTGCCAGCAGCCGACTAGCGGAGACCTTGCCGGTGGCGCGGTTGCGTCCGCCTGGGCCCCCGCGTTATCGCGCGTGGGGCTACCGGTACTAGCCTGTGACGGCACGTCGCGGGCGTCGAGCGATCGGCCGGATGGCCGTTCAACTGTCGATTACGCTTCCATGGCCGGCGTTGTCGCGTCGAGAAGTACGCCTTTCGACGTGCATGACATGCCAATCAAGGGCGTCGGAGTCGGCCCGGTTGACAACCCGTTTTCATTCCATGTCGATTTTCTTGACAGTATACACCTTAGTAATCGTCGAAAAAAAATGGGTGACTTACAATAGTGAGCGCTTGATCGATGCCCGGTTTTGTTGAATACCCGCCGTCGAGAGAGCGCGTAAGGTGGATCGACTTGGCAACGACCGATCGCATGGCGGACTGTCTGGGAACTTGTGTCGCAATATGGTGGCAATCCGCCGGACATTCTTGGCCAACGAGCAGCGCGGGCCAGACGCAACCACTCCAAGCAAAAAGACCCAAGGTAAATTACTAGGCTTTTAATGAGATGAGATATCTTGTCACTGGCGGCGCCGGGTTCCTCGGCTCGCATCTCTGCTCGCACCTGCTCGATGCCGGGAACGAAGTGCTATGTGTCGATAATTTCTTCTCTGATTATCCGTTTTTCTCATCCAGCGATGATGGCCCGATACGGTGTGGTTGGCCTGCAGCGCGGCCCACATCAGGCGCTCGGTTATGGTGTCGAGTTGGTAGCGGCGAATGAAGCGCCAGGCGAAGCTGGCGAGGTAGCGCTGGGCGAGTTTCTGGCTGATGCGGTGGGAAGTGCGGCGAGCGCCGTCTTGACGTCGCCGAGCGTCGTGTTCACCCAGTTGAACGATGGCCACTGCGCTGCCTTCTTGCCACTGCCGCTGAGCATCGGGAAGTGGTCAACGTGGTGGCCTCGACGCTCCGCCAGCACGACAGGCTGGTCGCTGACGATGTTGGTGCCGGTGGCGAGCTTCACCGGGCCCAGCTTGGCGATCTCGGCTTTGCGGAAGCCCTTGACCACGAGCAGCTTCAGGCGCCTCGGCTTGCGGTCGAGGCTCGTTTCGACCGCAGCGACGAACGGCGTCTTGCCGGCCGCACCGCGCCCACGCTTGCCGCCGCGGCACGCCGCCGAGATAAGCGTCGTCCAGCTGACCCGGCCGCTCATCTTCGGCTTGCCGGCGTCGCGTTCCGCCATGGCGGACATCAGCTTCTGCTTCATCAGCCAGGCGGTCGGCTGCCGCACACCCAGTCGTCGCGCCAACTCGATCGAGCTGATCCCGCCCTTGGCCTGCGTCAACTCGTAGATCGCGCGAAACCACGTCGTCAGCGGCAGCTTCGTGCTGTGGAAGATCGTGCCCGCCGTGAACCCCGTCTGATGCTTGCAGGCGTTACACTGGACCTGCTTCCTGCTCTTCATCCGCGAATACTTTTCACAGCCGCACCGCTCACAGATCAAGCCGCGGCCCCAGCGCATCTCGAACAGCACCGCCAGGCATTGCGCCTCGGTCCCGAACCGCGCCCGAAACGCCAACTCGCTCAATCCACGCATCTTGGCCGCCAGATTATTCACTGTGCTCGCCTCCAATCCACCATAACCACATGATTCTGCTAGCATAGCTCTAGACGAAAATAATGGATAA
>CAVOZQ010000042.1:0-11402 GCA_963700945.1 uncultured Alphaproteobacteria bacterium | reverse complement strand
GTTGTGACCGGCGGCAATCTCAATGCCGTCGCCAATCACATCAAGGGCAACGGCGACATGGCGCTGATCCAGGACTCGGTGTGGCTCGAGCAAGGGCTCAACAGCGGATACCCTGGGCTCAAGCGTCGTCGACGGCGTCGCGAATGGTATCCTTCATGCTTGGCGCTTCGCGCTTGCGACACTGGCTGGCATCGTTCCGGCGAGCTTCCTGCTCGCCCATTTCGGTGGGGAGGCGGTCAGCGGGGACCTTGGGCGGGCGACATGGGCCGTGCTTGGCCTCGGCCTGGTCACAGAATTGCAACTGCTCTGGATCGCGACCCGACGCAAAACCGAAAAGGAATCCTGATGGCGGACGCCTACAAGAGAAACAGCATCACCTTGCCGGGCGCAGTGGCCATGGGCACCGGCGTGATGATCGGCGCGGGCATCTTCGCGCTGACCGGGCAGATCGCCGAACTCGCCGGGCCGCTCTTCCCGCTGTCTTTTGTCGTCGGCGCAATCGTGACCGCGTTCAGCGCCTACACCTACATCAAGATGTCGAACGCCTTTCCGTCTGCAGGCGGCATCGGGATGATCCTGACGAAAGCCTACCCACCCGTGCCCTGTGCGACGAGGGACTGTGCCCATTCCTCCCGGTCGCTGCGCGCCGCGAAGATCGGCGCGAAACCGGCCAATTGGCGGTGCGACCATGTGAGGGAGGCTCGGCTTGGCCCGTACAGGCGACCGGGCGCGGGCTCATGCCAATCTCGATTAGCTGGGGCGATAAGACCCGAAAGAATGGTTGAAAACGCGGCAACCAGCGGCTCATGCCACCTCGATGAACACCCGGTTCCGGCCGCAGCGCTTGGCGGCGTAGAGGGCGGCGTCCGCCCGTCCATACCAGCTGCCGGGGCCCTCGTCAGGCCGCCAGGCGGCGACGCCGATCGAGAGTGTCACCTGCTCGCTGCAACCGGGATGGCCGCGTACCGTCAGCGGCCGCTGCGCCAGCCGGTCGCACAAGCGCTGGGCGATCGCCGAGGGATCGATTCGTGCCGCGTCGTGCGTGCATCGGCCGGGTAGCAGGAGCGCAAACTCGTCACCGCCAACTCGGGCAACGAAGGTGTTGCCACGGACGCAGGCGGCCAGCAGTTTGCCGGCAATGCGCAAGACCGCGTCGCCGAAATCGTGCCCGTGGGTGTCGTTGAGCTGCTTGAAATGGTCGATATCGACGATCAGGAGCTGGGCCGGAGCGGTAAGGTTGCCCAGGGCGCCGGTGGCAGCGAGCTCAAGCTCGAACGAGCGCCGATTGGCGAGGCCGGTGAGTGAAATCGGTCAGCGCATCGTTCATGGCGCCGCGCAGTGCGAGGCGCAGCCTATCCAGCTCAGCCTGCAGCTCATCGACCAGGGCCGAGAGCCGATCGTTCTCGTTCTCCAGCCGCTCGCGGAATAGTTGCGGCGGCGGTTCCGGGGGCGGTGGCAAGGCGATGCGGGACGGGATTCTCGGTCGAGTGGCTACCCCGCATCGTTGGGAATCGCCGTTGGTCCGTGATGCTATCAAATGCCGGTCGCTGCTGCCATTGAGGACCACCGCCCGCTTGATCGCGGCGTCGCTCGAACTCGGCCGAATGCCGACCCGGCGGCTCGCTTCGCATCGCTTCTCGCAGCCGGTCGGTCATGCAGCAATCCTTTGCCTCGGGTAGGTGAGATCGCCGGAGCAACGCGGGCGAGGCAGCGCCTTCTCGACCGCGCTCGCCAGCAAACTCTAGGCGGCCCCCGACCAGGGGTGCACTAATCTGGATCAGCTGCCGCCCACCCCGAGTTGCAGCGATGGGTCAACCGCCGCCCGGCGTTTCGCCGGTGGCATCCTTGTCTTTGTTCACATGGAGGAAACGCGCGATGTGCTCTTTGAGCTCGTCGCCGGCCCTGCTCGGGTTGGCGGCGGCATGGCGGAAAATGGCCCGCTGGACATCCGTCGAAAGCACGTTCCATTCGGCCACGACTGCCGCCCCCAGGCTTTCGAGCACCAGGCGCTCGCGCGGCGAGAGGCCGCTGCCGTCATAGGTCGCAGCCCACGACGGCAAGACCGCGCCACCCTCGTCGGCCCAGCGGTCGATTGATTTGGTCTGGTCGGATTTGGGCATGGCGGGTTCCCTGACATAGCGAAGAGCACCGGGCCTTGCCCGGACAAACCCTGGCCGGCGCCCGGATCGTGGCCACTCGGCTCCGCCGGACGTCTTTGGTCGGTCCCTGCCGACAACCGCCTTCCCGGCCGGTTGGGCGAACGGGCTGGCGGTTGCGGCGTGGCTGAGGGTCAGCCCTTGGGCAACGCGTCCTTCACCTTGCCGGCAGTGTTCTGCGCCTTGCCCTCGACCTTGTCGGCCTTGCCGTCGGCCTGCAGCTTCTCGCTACCGATCAGCTTGCCGGTCGCGTCCTTGACGGCGCCCTTGGCTTCCTTGGCAGCGCCCGTGATGCGATCCTTGTTCATGCTCAATACCCCTTGTTCCTGCTGCCGCTCCGGGCGACCGCGTCGTCCGCCGCCGAGAGATCCTCGCCGGCACCTCGAGTAGCGTCGCAGGCCGAAAGCAACGTCTTGGTGCGGAGCACCAACATTGCGGCCACCAACAGCCAGATGAGATGCGCCCTTCTCGATCGTTCGAGCCGGGCCAGGCCCGGCGCGTTTGAGAAGGCCACGATAAGCGTGCCTGCGCTGCCGGCTGCTGATGTGGATCAGTATTTGGTCGATTGGTCGGCCGGACCGTCCTTCCGCCGGTAGTAGCGACGCTCGCCGATGGTCGCGGTGGCCGTAGAGGCCGCGGCCCGTTCCGGGTCGGCCTCCAACCCGCGAAACAAGAGGGCACCCTGCGTCTTGGTCAGCGAGGCCGAGCCCGCGGCCAACGAACGCCACCGACCCGGCGCAGTCGACGCCCAGGCGGGTAAGGCCCGGATGCCGCCAGATAACGCCGATCCAGGTCCATGCGGCCTCAACGATCGCCGCAGGATAACGAGCATCGGGATGCTCACCAGCAGGTCCTGGCCCAGACCGGAGGGCTGGCCATCACCCGGCTCTCGACCACGCCGCCGCTCGGCTAGTGCTTGAGCAGCCGAAAAACCTTGGTTCTGGCGGCGACGCGCCCCACCCGACGCCGCTTCTCCTTGCCACACATCTTCGTGCAGTTCACGTGATGACAGCGATCGAAGGCGGCCCATGACAAGTCAACCGAATGGTTCAGCCCAAACGGCTTTGAGTTTCGCCATGGCCGCCTCGACCTGCGCGCGCTCCCGCTCGAAGGCCAGTTTCTGCAGGGCGAGGTCGGCGATGGCATTTGCCGCCTTCTCGATCATGCCGCAGCGTTCACGCTCCCGCGTCACGCTCGCGGCGTCGTGCAGCACCCGGAGCACGGTCAGGACGACGCGCGCATGACTGGCGCCGGCGCCGGCGATGGCCAAGAGGGATCGTTCAAGGAAATCGCGGAAGTCCGGGGCCACTAGCAGGATGCGCAATCGTCCCTCGCCGTCAAAGAGCTGCTGTGGCGGCAGTTCTTGGGCGGCGAGGCGGACGAGCAGGTCGCCGATGAAGTCGAGACAGTTCACGGCGGTGTTGGGATCATTGATGCCTGGCGACAGCGCGCGCAGCGCGATCTCGGCCAAGAGCTCCAAGCCGAAGAGTGGGTCTCGTTCGGTGGTGCGCTGGGCACCTATCGCGTAGGCGGCCCGAAGCTCGTCCGCCACATCCGCCGTCAGGCTGGTCGCCGGCCAGACCTCACAAAGGGCGATGCCGCGGGTGGTGAAGTCCCCGGTATGGCGGCGCACGATGACGACGAGATCGTACGCAACGGCGATCTTGAACACGCGATCGCTGTCAAGCACCTGGATATAGCCGGCAGCCTCGGCTTCCACCGTGCCGGGCGGTTCCGACGGCAACTCCGCGGGCACCGTCGACGACTGACCCTCACCCTCGGCATGCTCGAGAAAACGGCCGATTGCGGCATCGGCCTCATCGTGCAGGCGAACGACCAGATTGCCGATCTGCAACGCGGTCGCCGTGTGATGGATGAAGTAGACGAATGCACCGAGGACGAGACAGCCGAGCACCACGGTGAGCAGCAGCAGCAGCCCGAGGAAGCGCTGGTCGTAGATTCCCGTTCCCGGTTCCAGCAGCACGATGCCGCCGACCCCGAACGCGAACGATCCGAGGAACATGCCGAGCGTACTCTGGTCGACGCGGTCGCGCATGAAGCCGGCGAGCGCGCGGGGCGAGAAGCTCGATGCAGCCATGATCAAGACGACCATGAGGATCGAGAAGGTGACCGTTGCTACCGTGAGCGCGCTCGATGCCAGCAGCCGCAAGGCACCGTTGACGGCTGCGGGGTCGGAGGCAGGGAACAGCCGCAGCACCGACCTCGGCAGATGCGGGCCGAGCCCGACGAGCAGCGACACCAGCACGATGCCGCCGAGGACGTAGAGGCCAGGCGTGAACCAGAGGCTCGAGGTGACGCGGCGGTAGAACCGGACGACAGCCGCCGGCGGCTTAAGAAACGGTGGCATGGCGGCTGCCTCGTCAGAAGATCCGCCTGCTTATCGCACCGCTCAAGCCAGTGCAGAAGAGTTTCGGTGAGAGGTCGCCGATCAGGTGCGAGATGCGCAGCGGCGCGGGCGTCGAATTTTCCTCATCAACGGTGCCCGGCCCAACTGCGGTGAGGATGGCACTCGACTAGGCTCCATCGTTGGCCGCAGCAACACCGGGTTATCTTGGACCGCACCCACCTGACTTCGCCGAGATCAGGCCGGATGACCAATCAGGGTCGCGGCGTCTGGCGTTCATGGTCATGCCGGCGCGCCACGGCGAGCGACAGACGATGGGTTCCGCCGTCGAGCGGGACGCGAAGACACCCGTCGGTCAGCGTCACCGCCGCCCCATCGAGCAGCGCCGTGCATGTCAGGTGGTCCCCGGCTGCGGGCGCAGTGACGCTGATCTCGTAAAGGGTCGATGCCACCTGCACCCGCGCCTCGAAGCCCGGCCAGGCGGCCGGCAGGCAGGGCTCGACAATGAGCTCGCCGCCGGCGCGCCGAATGCCGAGGATACCCTCGATCCCCGCCCGATACATCCACCCGGCCGAGCCCGTATACCAGGTCCAGCCGCCGCGCCCTTCGTGCGGTGCGACGGAGTAGACATCAGCCGCCACCACGTAAGGCTCGACCTTGTAGCGCTCGGCCGCCGCCCGGGTACGGCTGTGGTTGATCGGATTGAGGAGCTTGAAGAGGGCCGCCGCCTTGTCGCCATCACCGAGCTTGGCAAAGGCCAGGATCGCCCACATCGCGGCGTGGCTGTACTGTCCGCCATTCTCGCGCAGGCCCGGCGGATAGCTCTTGATGTAGCCCGGATCATGCGGCGTCTGGTCGAAGGGTGGGGTGAAGAGCAGGGCCAAGCCGGCTTCTCGGCGGATGAGCAGACGGTCCAGCGCCGCCATGGCGCGGGCGGCGCGGGCGGGCTCGGCGGCACCGGAGAGGACCGCCCAGGACTGGGCGATGGAGTCGATCTGGCACTCGTCGCTGTCCTTGGAGCCGAGCCAGGTGCCGTCGTCGAAGGTGGCCCGGCGATACCAGTCGCCGTCCCATGCCACCCGCTCGAGCGCTGCACGCAGCTTGGCGGCATGGGCCCGCCAGCGTCCAGCACGCTCTGGATCGCGAGCATCGGCCATCGGGCCGAAGAGTGCAATGGTGCGCCACAACAGCCAGCCGAGCCAGACGCTCTCGCCGCAGCCGTCCTGGCCCACCCGGTTCATGCCGTCGTTCCAGTCGCCGGTGCCGATCAGCGGCAGGCCCTGGGCTCCGGTGAGTTCCAGGCACTGATCCAGGCCGCGGGCGCAATGCTCGAAGAGTGACGCGGCTTCGCCAGCGACCGTCGGCTCAAAGAACGCGTCGTGCGCGCCGGTACCCAAGGCCGGGCCTTCGAGAAAGGGGACGACCTCGTCGAGGATCGCGGCATCGCCCGCGGCCTCGACATAGGTGGCGGTCGCAAAGGCGAGCCAGACCCGGTCGTCGGAGATCCGGGTGCGGACCCCCTGGCCGGTATGCGGCAGCCACCAATGCTGCACATCGCCCTCCACGAACTGCCGACTGGCGGCGCGCAGGAGGTGGCCGCGCGTCGCCGCCGGGTCGGCGAAGGTCAACGCCATGCCGTCCTGCAACTGATCGCGAAAGCCGTAGGCGCCGCTCGCCTGATAGAAGGCCGAGCGCGCCCAGATGCGGCAGGCCAGCGTCTGGTAGAGCAGCCAGCCATTGAGCATGATGTCCATCGCCCGGTCGGGCGTGGTCACCTGCACGGCACCCAGCACCGTCTGCCAGTGATCGCCGACCTCCGCGAGCACGGCATCGAGGTCGGTCTGCCGGTAGCGGGCGACGAGCGCGCTCGCGGCCTCCGCCGAGGTCTGCTTGGCCGATCAGGGCGACCACCTCGACGCGCTCGCCCGGCGCCAGCTCGACGACGCATTGGAGTGCCGCGCAAGGGTCGAGACCGGCGCCGATCGCCTCACCGAGCGCCTGGCCGGCGAGGAGTGCTGCCGGTGCGGCGGGGCTGCCGCCAATGCCGAGGAAATGGGTGCGATCAGCCGTCCAGGACGTCTGCCGACCCAAGAGGTCGGCAAAGGCGACCCGACCGGCGAAAGCCGCGCTCCAGGGATTGCGGGCCAGAACGGCGCCGGTCGCCGCATCGAGCGAGGTGATGACGAAGGGGGCGTTGGCGCCGCGCGAGGTGCCCATGACCCACTCGGCATAGGCGGTGACGCTGAGCCGGCGGGGCCGGCCTGAGCGGTTCTCGAGGGTCAGGCGCGAAATCTTCAGCGGATCGGCGAGTGGCACGTATTGCAGGAGGTCGAGGGCGATGCCGTTCGCCTCGTTCGCGAAGCGGCTGTAGCCGAAGCCGTGCCGGGCACTATAGGTGCCGTCGCCGCGGATCGGCATGGCCGTTGGGCTCCAGAGCTCGCCGGTCGCCTCGTCGCGCACGTAGAACGCCTCGCCCGTCGGATCGCCGACGGGATCGTTCGACCAGGGGGTCAGCTGGTTCTCGCGACTGTTCAGGGACCAGGTGGAGCCGCTGCCCGCGGCCGAGACCTGAAAGCCGAAGGCCGGATTGGCGATCACGTTGATCCAGGGCGCAGGTGTCGTCTGGCCCTGGCCGAGGATGGTCACGTACTCGCGGCCGTCCTTGGCAAAGCCGCCGAGGCCGTTGAAGAATTCGAGGTCGGGTGTCGGTTGCCGTGCAGCCGGCCCGTGGATTGGCCGTGGCCGGCTGACCGGCAATGCGCGAACGTGGTGCTGCCCGGGGCGCTGCCTGCTGCATCCGGGCGATCTGGTCGCTGAGCTTGCCGCGGCGGGCGACGAGCGCGACACGGGCGACCGCGCGAAGCAGGGCCTGGTGCCTCGGCACTCATCAGGTCGGCGCGGAGCACATGGACCGAGCCTTGCGCGAGTTCGACGCCGAACCGTTGGCGCGACTGGCTGCGCCGCACCGCCGTCTCGATGGCGATCTGCAGATCCTGCACGTAGGACGAGGTGCGCTCGTTGATGATCACGAGATCGACAGCGAGCCGCTTCATCCGCCAATATTCGTGCGCGCGCAGGAGCTGGCGCACCTGGGCGATGTCCTCGATGTCGTCGATCCGCAGGAGGACGATCGGCAGGTCACCGGAAATGCCGTCCGGCCAGAGGCCCGACTGCGGTCCGGCACCGCGGATGATGGCTTCCGACGGGGCACGAAAGCGCAGATCGGCATAGAGGATCGGGGCGGCGAGACGCTGGAAGTCCGCGGCCTCGGCCGCCTTGACGTCGAGATGGCGAAGCTGGACCTGCGCCTGGGTCCAGGCCAGGGTCTTGGCCCGATCGAAGGCGCTGCGATCATGATGCTTGTCGATGAGGTCGAACAGCTCGGTCCGGGTCGCTGCGACCACCGTCCAGAAGGCGACCCTTGCGACCTTGCCGGGGGCGACGCGAACCCGCCGGCGGATCGCGAAGATCGGGTCGAGCACGGTGCCGACCGTGCCCGAGAGCGGCCGGCCATTCGTCATCGCCAGGGCATCGCCCAGGGTCCGGCCGCGGCCGATGAACCGGGCGCGGTCGGATTCGTATTGCTGCTCGCCGACGCTCTCGCCCTCGACGACGGCGAAATGGGCGGCCCAGACCTCGGGCTCATCGGGTGAGCGCCGGCGGCGGGTCGCGATCAGCGCGCCGTATTCACGGTCGATACTCGGTCTGCACGAACATCTTGGCGAAGGCCGGATGGGCGTTGTCGGCGGCCGGCGTCGTGAGCACCAGCTCGGCGTAGGAGGTGAGCTCGATTAGCCGCGGCCGGCGGCCGCCATTGGCGAGCGACACCCGCCGCACCTCGCCGTCATCCTCGCCGGAGACGATCACGTCCATGGTTGTCACGAGCTTGCCGTGGCGGCAGGTGAACTCGGCGAAGTCCTCGGCGAAGACGACATCACGCTTGTTGGTCCGGTTTTCGGCGGGACTGCCGACCGGCTGGACGCCGGCCGACCAGATCTCGCCGCTCTCGGTATCCCGCAGATAAACGAACGAGCCCCAGGGATCGCGCGTCGCATCCTCGCGCCAGCGGGTCACGGCGATATCGCGCCAGCGGCTGTAGCCGGCACCCGGCTGCGGTCAGCATCACCGCGTAGCGGCCGTTCGACAGCAGGTGGGTGCGCGGCGCGCCGAGGTCCAGCAGCGCTCCGTCGATGCGGCGCAAGTCGCTGGCGGCGATAGCTGTTCGCGCTGGCCGCGGCCTTGACCTCCTCGGCCCGCGGGCGGGCCACGGCGACATCGCGCGGCATGCGTTCCTGGAGCAGGAGCTCGCTGGCCTGGATCATCGGCTCGCGATGGAACCGGGCGCGCATCTGGCCATCATGCAGCGTGTTGGCGATGGCGACGATGGTCATGCCCTGGTGATGCGCCATGAAGCGCGGACGATCGCGACATCGACGCCTTCGGGCAGCCGCGAGCGGGTGAAATCGAGGGCCTCGTAGAAGCCGTAGCGACCATCGGCGCCCAGCTCGGCCAGCCGCCGCGAAATTCTCGCAGCGCGCCGTGCGGGTCGACCATCGCGGCAAGTGCCGGTGGCGTAGGGCGCAATCACGACGTTCTCGCCAGGCCGCGTTTCAGGCCCAGGCCGGGCACGCCGAAGTTGGAGTACTGGTAGGTGAACTCGCAGGTCGCGGGCGTTATAGGCGGATTCCGAGATCGCCCCACGGAACGCCCAGCGTCCGGCCATAGGATCTGCTGGCGCTGCACGACCAGGCGGTTGGTCTGGCTCGAGCAGGCTGCCGGCGGGCGCGCGCATCACCAGCGACGGCATCAGATACTCGAACATCGAGCCGGACCAGGAGAGCAACGCCGAGCCGCGGCCGACGGTGTCGCGCGGCCGGCCGAGGCGAAACCAGTGGCGCGTCGGGCACGTCGCCCTTGGCGATGGCAAACAGGCTGGCCAGCCGGGCCTCCGAAGCGAGCAGGTCGTAGCAGCTCGGGTCGAGGCTGTTGTCGACGAGCGAATAGCCGATCGACAGCAGCTTGCGCTCGGGATCGACCAGAAAGGCGAAATCCATCTCGAAGGCCATCGCGCGCGCCGCGTCCGCGAGCGCCCGCAGGCGGCCCTCAGGCGCTGCTGGTGCATCGGTCATCTGCCGCCGGTCGCGGTCGAGTTCGGCCACTGTCCGTTGCAGGGCCTCGATCCAGAAGACGAGCTCGGCCGTCTCGTTGTCGTCGTCATTGGCAGCGGGGTGCATGCACGCCCGCCGCTTCCACGGCATCGGCGGTGAGCACGGTCAGGGTCGAGAGCAGCGTCAATGTCGCCTGCGGTCCGTGCAACTCGGCCGCAATCGCATCCAGGACAGTGGCGACCTCCTGCCGACACGCGGCCTTGCCCGGCGCGGCAAGGCGTCGAGCGCTCGCCCGCGCGAGCCGGAGATTGTCGAGCATCCCCGTCCGCGAATCGGCGGCAAAGGGGCGCTTCGATCCAGCCGTTCGCAGGCATTGGCCAGCACGATCAGATGACCTGCCAGATTGCCGCTGTCCACGGACGAGACATAGGCCGGCTCGAGCGGCCGGAGATCCGCTGTGCCGTACCAGTTGAAGAAATGACCTTTGAACCGCGGCAGCTTCTGCAGGTCGCCAGCGTCGCCTCCAGCCGCTCGACGGTCTCGGTCGTGCCGGCCCAGCCGAAGTCGCGGGCGGCGACGCCGGACAGCAGATAGAGCCCGATATTGGTCGGCGACGTCCGCCGCGCGACGACCGGCCGCGGCTCCTCCTGGAAGTTGTCCGGCGGCAGCATGTTGTCGGCCGCGGTGACGAAGGTCTCGAAATAGCGCCAGGTCCGGCGGGCGATCAGGCGAAGCTCGGCCGCATCGGGCCTCGACAAGGCAGAGCCTGGCCGACGCGCTCGGCGACCGGCTGGCCCAAAGGGCGATCGCGGGCGCGGCGAGCCAGAGCAGGGCCACGGGCAGGACGGCTGGCCAGGCGGCAGGGTGCATGGCCATGGCACCAGCGGCCATGACGAGCCCGAGCACCGTGCCACCCGCCATGCTTCGATAGAAACCGCAGAGCTCCAGTCGTGGCGCCGCCGTCGACTGTGCGGCCGTCGTCCACTCCAGCAGGTGGCGACGCGTCACGACCAGCCGCACCAGCGTCCGCACGATGGCGTCGCCTATTCGCCAGGCTTGATCGGCGAGAAAGACCAGGGCGAGCAGGTACTGCATGGCGGCAAGCCCGAGATCGGCGACCAGCGTGCGCAGATGGTGGCGAAGGCGAATGCCGACGCGACGCGGCACCACGGCAAGCACGGTCGGCAGGAATGCCGGGATGGCGATGGTGGCGAGGACCAGGAGCGTGGCCATGACCGCCAGCGGCAGCGGCAGCAGCCAGGCGGCGCCGAGGACGAGGAAGGTGAACGGGGCGAGCAGCGAGCGCCGGAGATTGTCCAGCATCTTGCCGCGGCCGATCGACGGCAGCGGCCGCCTGCCCCAGAGCCAGGGCAAAAGCTGCCAGTCGCCGCGCGTCCAGCGATGCGTTCTTCGGCGGCGACATCGTAGCGCGCCGGAAACTCCTCGATCACCTCGACGTCGGAGGCGAGGCCGGCGCGGGCGAAAATCCCCTCGAAGAGATCGTGGCTGAGCAACGCGTTCTCAGGCACCCTTCCGGCGAGCGCAGCCTCGAAGGCATCGACGTCGTAGATGCCCTTGCCGGTATAGGAGCCTTCGCCGAAGACGTCCTGGTAGACATCCGAGACCGCCGCCGCATAGGGGTCGATACCGCCGGGTGCCGAGAAGACCCGTTGAAAGAACGAGCCCTCGCGGCCGACCGGCAGCGATGGTGTGACCCGCGGCTGCAGAATGGCGTAGCCGTCGACGACCCGCTGTGAGGTCGCGTCGAAGCAA
>CAVOZQ010000041.1:0-12006 GCA_963700945.1 uncultured Alphaproteobacteria bacterium | reverse complement strand
TCAACGATTGTCGGTGCTGCGCCCCCCTCCCCGGCCCTCTCCAGGGCCCGGATCAGGCGGCGGGGGTTCTGCTTGTCCTTCAGCGCGGCATAGAGCCCGGGATGGGCGGCGCGCAGGGCGTCCTGCAGGGCCCCGACCCCGCCGCTTTCGCAGAGCCGGTTCCATCGGTCCCGTGCGGCAGCGTCCGGCCCGGCCGTTCCCCGCAGCCCGTGGGTGAGGCTCTTGACATACAGCCCCGTGCCGCCGACGACGACGACGCGGCGGCCCGCGGCGGATGCCTCCCGAAGCGCCGCCAGGGCGCACTCCCTGTACTCCCACACGCTGAACGGGCAATCGGGCGTGACCAGGTCCAGGCCGCAGTAGCGGACGCGGCCGCGCTCCGCGGGACGGTTTCGCCGTCCCGACATCCATCCCGGGCATACACGAGCATGGAATCGGCCGAGAGAATGTCGTACCCGTGCCTCTCGGCAATCCATCGCGCCGCGCGGCTCTTTCCGGATGCGGTGGGGCCGACAAGAAACCAGGCACTCAGTCGGGTCGATGTCACGTTGCCGTCTCCCTGCCCGCTCGCGCCGGCGTACGGCGGCGTACGCGCGCCGGCCGGCGCGGCGGTCACGCCGTACGCCCGGGCGCCGCCGGCTGCGCGCCCGCGCGCTCCGCCGCCCGCCGCGACCTCACCGAGGAACTGCGTCAGGATGTAGATGCCCACGCCGACGCAGATGGCGGCGTCGGCGACATTGAAAGACGGGAAGCGATGCCCCCGCCAGTGGACATCCAGGAAGTCGACGACGTAGCCGAACCGGATGCGGTCGATGAGGTTCCCCACGATGCCGGCGACCATCAGACCCATGGCGATCCGGTGCACCAGTGTATGCTGACCGCGTCCCTTCCAGAGGTCGGGTCGATGGCCTTTTGACCATCGATTGTCGGTGAGCACGGCTTTGATGAACAGATCGAGCTCGTGGTAGAAGGGCAAGACGTCGTTGTGCAGCACCGCCACGGCGGCCTCGGGCTGCTTGGAGACGTTCAGGAAGCCGAACGCGGACAAGCCGTAGGTGTCGACGACCGCGTGCAGATGGACCCGGCCGAGGCCTCTGGGCGTGCCGGCCATCGATGATGCAATCATCGATCCGTGCCGCGCAGCGAACGGCGATCATCAGATCGCTGTCGGTGCTAGAGTATTTTCACGCTGACCGTACATATCCCGCATTTTCGATGTAGTTCTGGCATCGTAGGCGAAAGCAGTCGAGCAGCTTGCCGATGGTGGTCCACAAGCCGTCGACCGTGCGTTGGGCGGCCGCGTAGCAGTGCCTTGAGCTTGGCGAAGGCGTTCTCGATCGGGTTGAGGTCGGGTGAATAAGGCGGCAGATAGCGAAGTCCCGCACCCTTGGCCTCGATCGCCTGGCGCACGCCCTGGACCTTGTGCGCGGGGAGATTATCCATAATGACGATGTCGCCGGGCTGAGCTTGGAGCGAGCATCTGCTCGGTCCAGGCCCTGAAGGTCGGTCCATCCATGGCACCATCGAGCACGTAAGGTGCTATGAAACCACGACTTGTCAGGCCGCCGACGAAGGTCGTCGTCTTCCAATGGCCGTGTGGGAGCGCCGCGTCGAGACGCAGCGCCACGGCGACGACGACCATAGCGACGAGCCAGCTTCGTCGATGCACCGGTCTCGTCGATGAAGATCAACCGTCCCCCGCTCATCGCGCCCTGCTCGACCCGCCAGACGTCACGTTGCTCGGCGACGTCGGGCCGATCCTGCTCCTCCGCCCGCCCGGACTTTTTTTAGCGTCAGCCCGAGCCGGATCAGCGTGTTGTGCATCAACCCGAGGCTCGCCTCGACCCCGTGCGTCTCGACCAGCCAGCCGCGCAACTCGTCCAACGTCACGTCCGGCCGCCGCTCGACCTCAGCGCGAATGGCTTCGCGACGGCCGCGAGCTTGAGCGCCTGCTGATTGCGCTGCGCCCGGGCGATCGCTCACCAGACACCCGTCGTCGCTTCAACGCCTTGTAAATGAACGAAAGACTGACCCCAAACCGCTCGGCCGCAGCGTTCGACGACAGCCCGCTATCGATCGCAGCCAACACCCGTCCCCGCAAATCCGCCGAATAACTCTGCCCCGAGCGCCACGCCATACCACCTCTCCCGTTCAACACAACCAGAAGTGTGAATCACATCCTATTGCAGATGGGAATCGGGAAAGATTCCGGTCAGCGTGAAGGCATCCTGCGCTGAATTTGTCCCGTTTGTGCCAAACGAAAATGTCTCAGCCTGAGCGCTTCAGCCGCTAGCCCGGGGGCATGCCCCCGGGCTAGCGGCTGCGGCAAAAATCCACCCGTAGTCTCTCGGCCAGAGGGTTGGGAGAGGTGGGTGATTTCGCTGAGAGATGTTGTCATGATTCACGATTTGAAAAAGCAGGGCTTGTCGAACACGGCGATCGCGAGGCAGCTCGGAATCAGCCGACGGACTGTTGCCCGCCACTTGCAGCAGGGTCTCGAGGCGCCGAGCTATGGGCCGAGGCCGCCCAAGGCGCGGTTGCTCGAGCCGTTCGAGGGATATCTTCGAGACCGCGTGACGGCCTGGCCCGGTCTTTCGGGCCGGCGATTGTTTCGCGAGGTCAAGCAGCACGGCTACACCGGTGGCTATTCGGCGCTGACCAACTTTCTGCGCGAGGTTCGGCCGCCGTCGGTGCAGCCCTACGAGCGTCGTTTCGAGACACCGCCCGGCCTGCAGGGGCAGGTCGACTTCGCCTATTTCGAGGTCGAGTTCACCGACGCCCCCGGGGTGAAGCAGGTGGTCTGGCTGTTCACCATGGCGCTCGGCTACAGCCGATTTCTGTGGGGCCGGTTCTGCCCGAACCAGAAGCTCGCCAATGTGCTGCGCTGCCATATCGACGCCTTCGCGGCGCTCGGCGGGGTTCCCGAGGAGATCCTCTACGATCGCATGAAGACGGCGGTGCTGGGCAACGACGAGGCGGCTCGCGCAATCTACAACCCGTCGCTCGTCGCCCTCGCCAATCACTACGGCTACCAGCCGCGGGCCTGCCAGCCGTACCGGGCCAAGACCAAGGGCAAGGTCGAGCGACCGTATCGCTATGTGCGCCAGGACTTTTTCCTGGCCCGCAGCTTTCGCAATCTCGACGATCTGAACGTTCAGTTTGTCGGCTGGTTGGCCGAGGTCGCCAATCCGCGCCGGCACGCCACCACCAAGCGGATCGTGGCCGAGGCGTTCGCCGAGGAGAAGCTCCTGGCACTGCCGGCGATCGCCTACAGCGCCGCGATCACCATCGAGCGCCGGATCAGTCGAGACGGCATGATCTCCATCGACGGCAATCTCTACAGCGTGCCCGACAGCACTCGGCGGCGCACGGTCGAAGTCCAGGTCTATCCAAAAGAAATCCGGATTTTCGAAGCCGGGCAACGCATCGCCTGCCATCCTGTTCTGCCCGGCAAACATCAAAGCCGCCTCGACCCGAGCCATCGACAGGCGCCGCCGAGGCAGCAGGCGGTCGAGGTCGATCCCGGCCCCGATCGTGCTGTCGGCAAGCGGCCCTTGGCTTTCTACGACGCCGTGGCGCAGCGGCTCGCCACGGAGGCGGTGCAGATGACCGAGATCCTCGATCGGATCGCCGCCCACCTCGTCGGCCTGCGCATGCCGCGGGCGCTCGAGGCGCTCGACCATACGGTCCGGCTGATCGAGCAGGGCGAGCTCTCGACCCTCGAAGCAATCGACAGGCTGCTGGCCGAAGAGCTCAACATCCGCGAAAATCGCCGGATCGGCGTCGCCATGTCGACCGCCAGGTTGATGCCGCCCAAGACGCTCGAAGGCTTCGACTTCTCCTTCCAGCCGTCCCTGGATCGCGATCGCATCATGGCGCTCGCGCAGCTCGACTTCGTCGCTCGGGCCGAGGTGGTGCATTTTCTCGGCCCGCCCGGGACCGGGAAAAGTCACCTGGCCACCGCACTCGGCATCGCCGCGGTGAAAGCCGGCAGGAGTGTCTATCGCTGCACGCTGGCCGAGCTGATCGAGGCCTTGGCCCGGGCCGAGCGCGAAGGCCGCCTGGTCGAGAAAATCCGCTTCTACAGCCGAGCCTCGCTGCTGATCATCGACGAGATCGGCTATCTGCCGATCGGCAACGGTGGCGCCAATCTCTTCTTCCAGCTGGTCAACGCCCGCTACGAAAAGGGCGCCATGATCCTCACCTCGAACCGTGGCTTCGCCGAATGGGGCGACCTCTTCGGAGACCCGGTCGTCGCCACGGCACTGCTCGATCGCCTCCTCCACCACGCCGTCGTCGTCCAGATCGAGGGGGCCAGCTACCGCCTCCGCGCGCATGCCGATCTCATCCCCGAGCACGCCCGCGCCCACGCCACCATCAACCCACCACCGCCACCCAAACGGCGAGGCCGGCCACCCAAACAAGGGAGCAGCGATCAACGAGCCAACTGAGCACCGTCACCGCCAAAGTGCGACATTTTCAGTTGGCACTTCTGAGACTTTTTCGGTTGGCAGCTACAATCGCCGAGGGAAGGTGCCGGCGGAGAGCAGTTCGCCCGGCCGGCTGCTCTCGATGTGCCGCTCCTTGTGACAAGGATTGAGCTTCTCCAGGAACTTCGCCTGCTCCTCCGTCAGCTCGATACGCTGCTCCGGCAGTGATAACGTAGAGACTCTTTCGCACATTGCAGGCTGAGGCGGCTCCTTTCAGACTTCTGGAAGAAGCTGTGATGGACGAGAAGAACGAGAGCGGCATGGGAGAGGTCATCCAGATCGACGAGGCCCGGATCAGGGATCATCTGGGCGAGATGGTTCGCGGGACCGTCGAGGAGGCATTGAACGCGATGCTGGATGCCGAGGCCGACCGGCTGTGCAATGCCGGCCGCTACGAGCGCAGCGAGGGTCGTCGCGACAGGCGTGCCTGGAGCTATTCCTGTCGCCAAGGGACGCGCTTGCAGCGCGCCCTTGGTGCCCCACTTTGCCTTGCTGAAGCCGCATCGTCATAAGACAAGCATCATCCGGTTATTCGAGGCCTTATCCCGCCGCCTTTAAGTCGTTTTGGCATTTGGCTGGTGTAAACGTTTCGATGGCGGCGCCGATGGTGTTTCCAAAGGTGGTCGATCGTTCTCGCTGCAGTCCAGTCCAGCCACGCCTTCGACTTGGCGAAGCCCAGTTCGATCGGGGGTGGAAGCCCGGTGAGTAGTGCAGGAGGAAGCGAAGCTCGGTGCGCCTGTGGCTTGGATCATCTGGCGGATGGCGGCGGGCTTGTATACGGGCAGGTTGTCGATAACGACCCGGTCGCGGCGTCGGTGCGAGAACCCGCTCGACAGACGCCTTGAAGGCCGCGCCGGCCATGGGACCGCCGAGGACCATGGGCGCCGTCATCCGGTCGTGGCGGAGGGCACCGACGAAGCTGGTCGGGCGACAACTCGGGCTGGGCCGCCAACCAGGCCAGCCACCGCTGCCAAACGTCAGGCCGCTGCTGCTCGGTGGCGTGCGCCCAGTTCATTGCAGCTGGGCCGGTAGCGATCGCGCAACCGCCAGACAGTGCCGGATGCTATTGGCAGAGCGTGCTTCTGCCGCAGATGCGGCGCGATCTCGGCAAACGTGATGCCGGGCGTCTCACGGATCAGCGCCAGGATCGCCGTGGCATGAGCTTCGCGATCGGAACGCTCGTCGCCGCTGCGCCGCAGAGTGGCGGAAAGCGCTAGAGCCGTGACGGCCGGCCTCCATCACCAGCGCCGAGCTTGACCGGCGAATCGCCAATCGTAGGAATCTCCAATGATTTCATCGATTTAGAAAATGCTCTTCATCTTTCCTGGACCACAGCGACGGGAAAGATGAAGTCCTCTGTCGCGCTGGAGGCGACCAGGCTCGACATTTTGCGCACGATCTCCGGCGTGCCGGCGTGGGTAAGATGGAGGCTACCCTGTGGCTGCAGGTAACGCTCGGCCTCAAGTCGATTGCCTTGTCGATCCGGTCAGGAAACTTCAGTGCCGCAAGCTTTGGCGAAGCACCGGCGATGGTCTCGCCTCGAGCGGCGGTTCTGACCCACCCCCGAACACAGGGCCACTCATAAGTGGAATCTGCCCGTTTGGGATAGCACCGGCGTGGAAAGAGCGGCAAGCGGCTCCGGCGGTGAGCAGGCAGACAGCTCTGGAGCCGGAGCCGCTTGCCGCGGCCGCTCGAACGGCCGAGCCGCCGCGAACACTTTGGGCGTCGACATGCGCAACGCGGTGTGGGGCCTGGTCTCGTTGTAGGCCAGGCGCCAGCGCTCGATGATTTGGCGGGCCTCGTCGAGGCTACGGAACCAGTGTGGATCGAGGCATTCGTCCCGGAAGCGGCCGTTGAAGCTTTCGATCGAGCCGTTCTGCATAGGCTTGCCGGGATCGATGAAGAACAGCTTGACGCCGTGCTGATGTGCCCAGTTCTCGAGGTCGCGGCCGGTGAACTCGGGACCGTTGTCGACCACGATGATATCCGGATAGCCGCGCTCGCGGGCGGCGTCGTCGAGCATCAGGGTGACGCGACGCCCCGGCAGCGAAAAGTCGACGAGGATCGCGGGGCATTCGCGGGTGCAATCGTCTTTCAAATTGGCCGTGCGGAACTTGCGGCCACTGGCCAGCGTGTCCTCCGTGAAGTCCATCGACCACCGCTGGTTGGCGGCGATCGGGCACCAGTGGCCGGACATCGTGCCGGCCACGCGCTTCTGCCGGTGACGGCGGCGGATCGCGAGGCGTTCCTCCTGGTAGAGCCGGGCGATGAGCTTGTGGTTGACGCGCCAGCCCTCGCGTTTGAGCAGCTCGTGCAGCCGGCGATAGCCGAAGCGACGATGCTCGCCGGCAAGGGCACGAAGCCGCTCACGCAGTCTGACGTGCTCCTTCAGCCGAAGCGGCTGGCGACAGGCGAGCGACCGCGAGATGCCCACCAGCCTGCACGCCCGACGCCGCGACAGCCCATGCTCGTTTTGGGCCAGGACCACCGCTTCGCGTCGGGCGGCAGGCGTTACCAGTTTTTTCCAAGAGCCCCTTCAGCGCCTTGTTGTCCAACAGCGCCTCGGCCAGCAACTCCTTCAGCCGGCGGTTCTCGTCTTCCAGCGACTTCAGCCGCTTGGCGTCCGACACCGTCATCCCGCCGTACTTGGCCCGCCATTTGTAGAATGTCGTCTGCGAGACGTTGTGCCGCCGGCAAAGCTCGTCGAGCTTCGCCCCGGCTTCGTACTCTCGCAGGATTCCGATGATCTGCTCCTCGGTGAACCGGCTCTTGCGCATCTGTCCTCCTCACGAACCAAGGTAGAACAGATTCCCCTTATCCGTGGGCCTGTTTCAGGGGGGCTGGGTCAAAGTTCTCCAATAGCGCTTTGGGCCATCCAGCTGCGTCGTGACCCGACAGCGAAAGACATGCAGCTGGGAGCCGCGGTGCCTTTCGCCGAGGGTGCTTCAATCCGCTGGGGCGATTGACGGCAACCCGCGAGTGGTTCGGCTGGCGGCCGTGGGCTTCCCCTGCGCATGGGCTGACGAAGTTCGGAAGCGAACGTGGTGCGAAGGGTACCGCTGCCCGAGAGCGCTCTGGTTGGCGTGATTGGCGTCAAGCTGCTCCCGCTCTTTCGCGCCCCTTCGGCTCGGCGCGCACCTGCCGGTCAAACGCTTCTCGTCGCGGTCGACACCCATTCCGCTTGGTGCCAGGCGCCGCAGGCGGAGCGGGCGTCTCGGTCCGTCCACCACCCTTTGGCTTCTTCCCACAGGCTCAGCGCGCTCATCGAGATAACCATGTCCATCGTCCAGGCAGCGACGAGCCGCTTCACCCTGTCGGGCGCGCTTTTGCTCCTCGGCCCGCATGCTCCGTCTCGGGCCGCGGCCTCCTTGGCAAAGCGGAACCAAGTACCCGAGAACCACATGCCGTGCGGGATGACGGCGAACTTCCTGGCAAAAACTGCGGGAACATTAGGTCCCAGCAGCCTTACATGGTGCCATGTTCACCGCTGTTCAGCCGGCGGTCGGCTCCGGCCTTGGCGCATGGCTTGCTCGACATGCCGGCATCGGGCTGCGCTCCGCATCGCACCGGTGGTCGATCGCGCGCCGATGCCATTCCATGAGAACGTCTCCAGCCGGCTACTGGCCCGCAGGCTTCGCGATGACGCTCACATGGGCGGCGACGATCCGCCAGCCTTCCGGAAACTTGACCCAGGTCTGGCTCTGCCGGCCGATCTTGCCGGGCTCGCGGTGGAACAGGGTCATGGCGGTGGCGAACGCGTCGCCGTAGGTCGAGATGACGGTGCGCTCGAGGCGCCGCATCAGGCTGTGCGCCGGCCTTGCCGCCCTGAACGCCGCGATCTCGGCGTGGCCGTAGAGATTCTCGGCGACGCCGTAGCGGATGGTTCGGGCGTCGGCGTGGAACAGCTCGTCGAGCGTGGCGACGTCGTTCGAGGTCAAGGCGGTCTCGTAGCGGGCGAAGGCGGCCTCGACCTCGGCCTTGACCTCGGGGCGGTCGATCTCCATCACGCGGCCTCCCTGAACACCGGCGGGGCAGCGGCGAGCCCGGCCTGCTCCAGACGTTGGGCGGCATCGAGCGCACGGTCCTCGCGCCAGGCAGGCGCAATCAACTGCACGCCGCAGGGCAGGCCACCCGGCGCCTGCACCGGCACGCAGACCACGGGCAGGCCGACGAACGAGATCGGCTGGGTATAGACCCCGATATTGGGGCGCAGCAGCACCTCGGTGCCGCGCAACGACACCGTCTGCGCGCCGATCGGCGGGGCCAGCATCGGTGTGGCCGGCGCCACCAGGAGATCGAAGCGCTCGAGCAGCCGCCGCATCTGCTCCTTGAAGCCGAGCCGCAGCCGCTGGGCGCGGACGTAGTGGATGCCGGGCATCAGGGCGCCGGCCAGCAGCCGGTCGCGGACGGCAGGGTCGAAGTCGTCGGGACGCGCCTGCAGGTTGTCGAGATGGAGCGCCGCCCCTTCGACGTTGGTGATGACGTAAGCGGCCGAGCGCGCCGCCTCGACACCGTCGATCTCGATCTCCTCGACCGAGCCCAGCGCCGCGGCGACGCGATCGGCGGCGGCGTCGGTATCGGCAACACCCTGGCCGCGGAACCAGCCGCCGAGGCGAGCGACCCGGAGCGGCTGCGGCGGCTCGGCCAGGGCGGCGACGGCCGCCACCGGTGGCGCATCGGCAGCACAGGCCGGATCGCCCGGCGCCCAGCCCTGCATCACGTCGAAGGCGAGCGCCAGATCCGCGACCGAGCGCGCGAGCGGCCCCAGATGGTCGAGGCTGTCGACGAAAGGAAACGTGCCGGTCCGCGGCAGTCGGCCGTAGGTCGGCTTCAGGCCGAAGACCCCGCAGAACGCGGCCGGCACCCGGATCGAGCCATTCGTGTCGGAGCCGAGCGCGATCGGCACGAGCCCGCCGGCGACCGCAGCACCCGAGCCGCCCGACGAGCCGCCGGTCATGCGCGAGGGGTCGTGCGAGTTGCGCGACGGTCCCTCGTGCACGTTCTCGCCGGTGAAGTCGTAGGCGTATTCGCCCATGTTCAAGGCACCGAGCGTGCAGGCGCCGGCCGCGGCGAGCCGTGCAACGAGCGGCCCGTCGCTTGCCGCCGGAGCCGTATCGCGCTCGATGCGCGAGCCGGCGAGCGTCGTCACGCCGGCAAGGTCGAACAGGTTCTTGACCGCGAACGGCACGCCGGCGAGCGGGCCCAGGGGGGCTGCCGCCCGATGCCTTGTGTCGATGCAGGCGGCCTCGGCCAGGGCGCGTTGCCGGGTCACCTCGGTGAAGGCGTTGAGCGTGCCGTTCCGCGCCTCGATCCGGGCGAGGACCGCCTCGACGACCTCGCCGGCGCTGATCCGCCCGGCGGCGACGGCGGCGGCGATCGCCGTGGCGGTGGCATCGGCAGGATCGGTCGGAAGGTCCACAGCGGCGGTCATGGCCGGAAGACCGGGGCGGCCTCGCGCCCGACCTGGCCGATACTCTTGGCGATGCGGAGCCCGGCCTCGAGGTGCAGGCGGACGTTGGGGCGCTGCATGTCCGTGACCGTGACGCCGGCGAGCGCTGCCGCCGAATTGATGGCGGCGTCGAGCACGTCGCCCGCTCGCGGCGTCCTGTCCTGTTCGCTCATGCTGGTCTCCTCGCTGCAGAAGGCTCGGGCCAACCGGGCCCGGCGGGCGGTCATGCAGGTTTCGGGCCGCAGCCGATGGGTGCCGCTTTGCCAGGACGCTGGATCAACAGTGATGCCTCGGGATTGGGCGCGGCTCGTCGTTCATGCCCGCCGCTTGGGCATCGGCACGATCGATCGCTCGGCGCGCCCTATGCCTGCTCGAGCGTGCCTGGACAGGCGATCGACAGCGTTTTGCAGCACTTGGCACGAGGTTTGCTGCCCCGCTGCGCATGCCCACAGGAGGAAGAACGCCCCAGCCATGAAAACGAACCGCACCCTCTCCGCCCTTGGCGGGCTCGCGCTTCTAGCGGGCCTCGCCTCCGACGCCGCCCTGGCTCAAGGCCGCGACGATGTCATCATCGCCGTCGGTGAGCAGGGGCCGAGCTCGCTCGACACCCACAACCCCGTCGCCAACGACTACACCCGCCTGGTCGCCTGGAACGTCTACGATCGGCTGGTCAAGCACGGCATGAAGACGCTCGAGGACGGCACGGTCGCCTACGACATCACCACCTTCGAGCCCGAGCTCGCTGAATCCTGGGAGATCTCCGAGGACGGCTCGACCTACACCTTCAAGCTGCGCGAGGACGCGGTGTTCCACGACGGCTCGCCGGTCACGGCGGAGGACGTCGAGTGGTCGTTCCAGCGCGCCGTTGCCGCCGGCGGCTTCCCGGCGATCCAGATGGGCGCCAGCTACTTCCTCGAGCCCGACCAGTTCGAGGCCATCGACGAGCACACCTTCCAGATCAACATGCCGACGCCCAACAAATACGTCATGGCCAACCTGACGGTGCCGGTGCCGGTCATCGTCAACAAGGATCTGGCGCTCGAGCACGCGACCGAGGACGACCCCTGGGCCTTCGAGTGGACCAGCCGCAACGACGCCGGTGGCGGCGCCTTCAAGGTGGCCCGCTGGAACCCGGGCAACGAGCTGGTCCTCGAGCGGTTCGACGACTGGAAGTCCGGACCGCTGCCCGAGATGAGGTCGGTGGTCTACCGGCAGATCGCCTCGCCGGGCACCAGGCGGGCGCTGATCGAGCGTGGCGACGCCGACATCTCGATCGATCTGCCGCCGAAGGACTTCGCCGAGTTGGCGACGGCCGGCGACCTCAACATCGTGGGCGTGCCGGTGCAGTCCTCGGTGATCTATCTCGAGATGAACACCACCATGCCGCCCTTCGACGACCAGCGGGTGCGCGAGGCGATGGCCTATGCCATCCCCTACGAGGAGATCATGGCGAACGCCTATTACGGCCGCGCCATGCCGATGTTCGGGGCCAAGGACGCGACCGAGTACCCGCCGGTCTGGCCGACCCCCTCGCCCTTCTACACCGATCTGGAGAAGGCCAAGGCGCTCCTGGTCGAGGCCGGCTACCCGGACGGCTTCGAAACCGAGCTCTACTACGACATCTCGCGCGGCACGATCCGCGAGCCCATGGCGATCTTGATAAAGGAGCAGTTCGCCAAGATCGGCGTCGACGTGACCATCCAGAAGGTGCCGGGCGCCAACTGGTTCGCCCAGATGCTCGAGAAGTCGATGCCGATGGTGATCGCCAGCTTCTACGCCTGGCTCGACTGGCCCGAGTACCACTTCTACTGGCACTACCACGGCGGCAACAACTCGGTGTTCAACGCCGCCAACTACACGAATGACGAGCTCGACGCGGTCATCGACGAGGCGCGGATCACCACCGATCCGGCGGCCTACGACGCGCTGATCTCGGAGATGATCGAGATCGTCATGAACGACGTGCCGAAGGCACCGATCGCGCGCAACTACCTGGATGTGGCACTGCAGCCGAACATCGGCGGCTACCGCTACTGGTTCCACACCCAGCTCGACTTCCGCAGCCTG
>CAVOZQ010000040.1:0-310902 GCA_963700945.1 uncultured Alphaproteobacteria bacterium | reverse complement strand
GATCTTATCTCCTTAAAATTGATGATTACGGCAGCAATGGTGATTGAGAATATCTAACATTGAGAGAAATTTGTGCTATTTCCTAATTTTAACCGTATTTGAGGCTTTACGAAATGTCATATATCTCGCCATAATCATCAATTTGATAAAATTTCAGATAGTTATTGCATATCACAAAATTTTAAGTGATGTCAAATGCTCAGATTTATAGCAGATACATATAACTAAGTCCTCTGAATAGGGGGAATAGATATCACAATTTTCTTTTGCCATTCAAAATTCCCGGTATATTGGAGAGATCACACGATTTTGAATTCACAAGAAACCAGTATGAAATAGCAGAAAAACGTGAGTCTCGACTAAATGAAGCAACACGAGCGATTCGGTATTCCGGGGTTAAGCGATTATAAGCCCGGGCCGCTACAATTACCCACCTTAATAGATAATAAATTGTTGAATAAAAATAGATGCTTACTTTAAGCCAGCCTTCTTAAAAGCACTGAGAAAACGCTCTAAATCAGATTTATTTTTAAAAGGAAGTTCACTAGTAATATTTTCAAGTCTATAATTCGGATTTAATCTGAGGAGTTCTGCAACGTTAGAGCGAGCCAATTCTTCCTGTCCTAATTCGCTGTAAATTGGGATCAAATAGTAATTCACCACATAAAGAGGGTAGTCGCCCTTTTTACAACGCTCCAATAGCTGCTTAGTTGCAGAAATTCCTTCATCATATCGTCTTGTAAGGAAACAAGCCATAATTAAATATTCAAGAAAATAGGCTGATGGGAAAGGACTTAGTCGCATCGCCGTCTTAATTTGAGGGTATGCTTCTTCATGATTTCCGGCGTACATCAATTTGCTCGCCAAAGTAGCATGCCAATGGGGATCACTTGGACTAAGGGCTACTGCTTTCTTACCGTATTCTAGGGCCTTATCATAATCCTGTTGATAGAGGCGAATGTCGCTTAGCAACCCATAGGCTTTTGAATTGGAACTATCAAGAGCTATGGCCTTTTGAGCATATTCCTCGGCCCGATCGACGGACTGCAAACTCGATTCACCCCAGCCCCACTTAAAACCCCTGTGAACAATCCAACCCAGAAGAGCCCATGCAGTCGCAAATTTTGGATCGAACTCAATCGCTTTTTCGATCCATTGGCGAGCAAGATCATTGTCCTCTTTATTGGCTCGAAGAGAATAGTGCTCTGCCCGCCAAAAATATTCTAATGCCTTCAGGTTAGAAGTGGTTCTGCCTACCAAGCGAGCATACTCCCCCTCCGATAACTGTATTTGCAAAGATGTGATAATCTTCCTTGTTATTTCATCTTGTAGTTCAAATATATCTTTCAGATTTCTATCGTAATGCTCCGCCCACATATGATACCCGCTTATGGCATCAATGAGTTGAACTGTGATTCTCACTGTGTCACCGGCTATTTGAACGCTGCCTTCCAGCACATAGCGAACACCCAGCTCCTCAGCCACCTGCCGAACTTTCACGGATTTGGCTTTGTATACAAATGTTGAGTTTCTTGCAATTACAAATAAATGTGGAATAGTCCCAAGGCCTGTAATAATCTGCTCGGTCAACCCGTCGGCGAAATATTCCTGTTCGGGATCACCACTCATATTATCAAACGGCAGCACGGCAATAGAGGGCTTGTCGGGTAGTGGAAAGGCCATTTTATCTATAGAAGCAGGCTCCACCGCCGGGCGACGCACGTAAAATTGCCAGACCCCTAAAGCAATAGCCAACACAAGCACTGCAGCAGCCCCAATAAGAATTGGTATTCGCCGGACTGGAGCTGGCTTTTCTTTTTCAGGTTCTCCTGCAACCGTCACCCTTGGCTCCATCAAAACCCGATATGCACCCACCGGCTTGGCAATGTTTTTAACCGTCTGATCACCTAAAAACTCATATCCATAAGGCAATTTGCTTTCTATGTGATCAAAGGCTGTCTTGGAGATACAAATACCTCCTGGTTCTGCCAATCCTTCCAATCTGGCAGCGATGTTAACACCATCACCATAAATCCGATTATCTTCCTGAATAACATCACCAAGATTGATGCCGATACGAAACTGCATCCTACGATTTTCTGGTAATTCATCGTTTCGGGCTTTCAGCTCTTTTTGGACTGCCACAGCACATTGAACGGCATCGACGACACTAACAAACTCAGCCAGCAAATTGTCGCCTGGCGAATCTATGACGTTACCATTGTGTTGTCTGATCAGGGTTGAAATCACGTTTCGATAGGATGTTAGCGTGCGTACGGTCGCGGCCTCATCGTCGCCCATCAACCGGCTGTAGCCAACAGCGTCAGCGCTGAAAATAGAGGTAAGCTTGCGTTTAAAACCTTCCTGTGTCATTGAGATACTCCAGAAATTTAGGTTTTTAAACGGTGATGGAAAGCGAAATTTGATGTGTTCTCAGATGAATAAATACCAAATGGGTATAAAAGGTCAATAATTTTAATAGGAAGGTCGATTCGATACCGAATCAGGTGCCATTTTTTGGTTGCGGTGGGTAAAGGTAATCATGCCATAATCATCAATTTGATAAAATTTCAGATAGTTATTGCATATCATAAAATTTTGAGTCATGTCAAAAACTCAGATTTAAAGCAGGTAGCAGCAGCGTAACACAAAAAAATATGATTCTGTCTATTTTCAGAAAACCCCCGTTTAGTTGTTAGTTGATGCCATTTCATACTCAATTTCCCACTCACCTGTTATACTGCTCTGTCCCATTCCCCTTCCCTTTAGACGTAGAACTACCCCTGATCCCTTCATTTTTATACTAGTAGGACACGGATGAACACAGATTTACACAGATTTTCTACGGGCACTATTGCCCGCAGAAATGAATCTTTTATCCGCGCCGATTCGTGTCTAAATTGAACTTAATCGTTAAAATAATCCGTTTGCATCTCCACCGTCAGCCGGTCATCATCCATAAGCCGTTTGGCCAACCCGAGCGTTTTTGGCAGTTCGTAACCAAAGAAATATCGCAGGGTAAACATCTTACCTTCATAAAAATTCAAATCTTTTTTCTTGGCACCACTGTTTAACGCTTTTTGAACCGCAATGCCCTGCTGGAGCCACTGCCAGGCAATCGTTACAATGCCGAAAAATTCGAGATAGAGCGTGGCATCAGCCAGAAAAGCTTCCGGTCCCTGTTGCTGAGCAACGGTTATCAGGTGCTTCGTGATTTTTTGCAGCCTGGTGAGCGTATTTTTCAGTTCGTCTGTATATTTTTCAAGCTCCGAATATTTCTTTGCAGCCGCTATCGTGTCCTGCAATTCGTTGATATACAGCAGAAAGGCCTGACCGTTTTTCATGACCACTTTACGTCCCAGTAAATCCATTGCCTGAATACCGGTGGTGCCTTCATGGATGGGATGAATCCGGCAGTCACGGTAGTATTGTTCCAGGGGATAATCGTCACAATAACCGGAGCCCCCCAGACATTGCAGCCCCTGGCTGATAGAAATATTGCCCATCTCCGATGGGTAGCTCTTGGCGATCGGCGTCAGAATCTCCAGTAGCAAATTGAATTTTTCTTTTTCCCCCCCAGCGGTTACTTTTTGTAAATCAACATATTTGCTGCACTGCATCACCAGCGAAAGCGCACCTTCCACAACGGCACGCTGAAACAGGAGCATGCGCTTGACATCCGCGTGTTCAATAATGGGGACGGGGGGCAGGTTCGGATCTTTTTGACCGAGTTTTCGGCCCTGGCAGCGGGATTTGGTATATTCCAGGGATGCATAATACGCGGCGGTGGCCATGGCGGTTGCGCCCATGCCGACGCCGATACGGGCTTCATTCATCATCTGGAACATGTATTTCAAACCACTGTGAGGCTCTCCGACCAGCCATCCGCGGCAGTCGTTTTTGTCGCCGAGACTGAGCTGAACGATCGGGCATCCACGATACCCCAGTTTGTGATATACACCGGAGGCGACAACATCGTTTGCTGCAAGATGCCCGTCGGCGTCGATTCGATTTTTGGGGACAACAAACAGCGAAATACCTTTTACGCCGGCCGGTGCTCCGGTAATTTTGGCCAGCATTAAATGCACGACATTGTCGACCCCGTCGTGGTCACCGGCGGATATGAATATTTTCTGTCCTTTGATGTCGTAATAGCCTTCCGCCGTCGGCTCAGCCATAGTGGTGATGTCCGACAGGGAAGAGCCGGCTTCCGGTTCGGTCAGCGCCATGGTGCCTTGCCATTCGCCGGACCGCATTTTAGGAACATAGCGGTCATACAGCTCCTGGTTGCCGAACGATTCAATCAGGTGGGAGGCGCCGGAGGTCAGGCCGGGATAGACGTTGGCCGAGTAATTGGCGGCGGCAAAAATGAAATCACAGATGTCGGCCACCAGACTCGGCAGCTGTTCACCCTCTTGCTCAAAGGGTACCCGACTGGAGATCCAGCCGCCTTCGCCGAATTCTTTCATGATGGTCTTGACGGATGGATGGACCTTGACTTCCCCGTTGACCAGTTCGGGCTGATTGCGGTCCATTTCCTCAAAAATGGGAAACAGCAGATCCCTGCCCAGTTTGACGGCTGCCTTCAGGACCATGTCGAACAGCTTGCGATTGTGTTCGCTGTAGTATTCGTATTTTGTCAAGGATTCAACATCAAAAACTTCGTAAAGAAGAAATTTTATATTGCGTTCGCTTACAAACTTTGCAGCCACAGTTACCTCCTGTATTCCTTCGGAAAGTTATCAGTTATACGTTATTCGCTATCAGTAAGAGCGGGGGTTGGTCTTCATAACAATTCCGTTTTTAATGAAATATCAAAACGAAATATTATTTCGAGTTAAACCAATAACCAATAACGAATAACGAATAGTTTATATCTGGTCTTTATTTCGGTTTAAGGTATGAGATCCGCAATCCAATATCTGCAATTTTACTTTTTACTGTAGTCATACCACCCCTTGCCGGTCTTCTGGCCGTACTCACCCTTTACGTATTTTTCGACTACGCTCGGGCTGGGGAAATGGCTCACATCGCCGGTTTCCCGGAAGGCTTCCATCCCCATGATGTAGGTCAAGTCGATACCGGTGAGGTCCATCAGGCGAAAGGTCCCCATGGGATGCCCTGCGCCGTAAATCTGGGCTTTGTCAATGTCTTCCATGCTGGCCACCCCCATCTCCAGCAGCCAGAGGGCCTCGCGGGTAATGGCGCCGAAAATACGGTTGAGCAGGAATCCGTTCACCTCCTTTTTCAGATGAACCGGCACTTTCTCAAGCTTTTCACAAAGGGCCATGGAGATTTCCCTAGTTTCGTTGGATACATGGGGTCCTTGAACCACTTCCACCAGCTTCATCACGAGAGCCGGGTTAAAGAAATGAACGTTGAGGACCTTCTCCGGGCGTTTGGTGGCATCGGCAATTTTTGAGCTGATAATCGCCGAACTGTTGGTTGCCAGGATGGCATGGGGTGGGGCCAGCTTGCCCAGATCGGCAAAAATCTTGCGCTTGAGGTCCAAAACCTCTAGAAACGGCCTCGATGACATAATCGGCATCTTTAACGGCGTCTTCCATGCTGGATGTAAACGATATTCTCTCACGGGCCGCTGTGGCCTGCTCTTCGGTTAATCGTTCTTTTTTTACGCGGCCCGCCAGGTAGGTGTCGGCAAAGTTCTCCGCTTTTTTGAGAATGTCCGCGTTGATGTCCGTGCACACCGTTTTGTACCCGTGGATGGCACACAGCATCGAAATCTGATGGCCCATGTTGCCGGCGCCGATAACGGCCATGTTTTTGATGTCGTCGATGTTCATTTCTTTCTTCCTTTCTTTCGTGTATGGTGATTTTTATTTTTTATAATGGCCACAGACTCACACAGACATAACCAAAAGTTCATTCATCTTAGAGATAATTCCGAAATTTTTAATTAATTTGTCTGCCGCCTTGATCCATGAAATGTCAAAACTTCCGAATAGGTGACCCAGTCGGGTCTGAAAATCTAACCTCTGAACCCAGAACCTTTGAACCCTGTAGGCTTATTCTATTACCGCCCTGGCATTGCTCAATACGATGGATCGATCGGTTTTGGCCTGAATAATATACCCGTCACCTGATTTCCACCCTTCCGTTGTCAGCGTATCACCCGGATAAACGACATCTGAAAAGCGGGCACTGAATTCTTTCAGGCGGGCGACATCGCCACCGAGCAGCTCGTTGACGATCGCCCGGGTTGCAAAACCATACGTGCAGAGGCCATGCAAAATAGGACGATCAAAGCCGCCTCGTTGGGCGGCTTCAGGATCAAGGTGCAGCGGATTGAGATCTCCGCTCAGCCGATATATAACAGCCTGATTATCAGCAACCTTCTCGGAGATGCTGAAATCCGGTTCGGTGCCCTTCTGGTGGAACGATTTTCTTCGACCTTTGGTCCGGGGTCTCCACCGAATCCACCGGCGCCCACGTAAAAGATAGACCATTCGGTTTCGTACAGATCTTTTTTGTCCTCGGTCCGGCCCTTTATCCGAATCCGATAAACAGCGCCTTTACCTTTGTCGTAGATATTCAAAACTTCTCCGACCTGAATGATCTTGCCTTCCGGCGCAAGTGGCTGTGAAAGCCGGATAACCTGTTCGCCGTGAAGCATCAGCGACCATTCAAGGTTATCACCGAGATGCGGGAAGGCCCTCATGGCCGGCACCACACAAAAGCTCGGCAGCACTTTAAGTCCGCCGGGGGTATTTTCATATACGAACGCAAGATCTTTTTGATTGGCGCCAACACCGATGTTGTACAGCACTATATCTTTCCAGGTGTATTCAAAAACAATTGGTTCTGTTTTGGTGCCGATAACATTTAAGTCTGCCTTGCCCATAAATCACCTCTTACTTATTGTGGCCTAAGCTCTTATTCCTACCAAGGTTGAACCCTGAACCTGGAACCGATCAGTATAGGTCCTAACTATATGAAGATCCTGGTTTCAGGTGTCAGGTTTCAGCGCTGCCGCCGGCAGAAAAGCGGCCAGCTTAATCGAAAAAGAAACTTTGAAAAGACAGAACGTCGAACGCCCAACGTCGAACGTCCAATATTGATGACGCGGTGCTTTATCTATTTTAAAACAAGCGAACCGCAGAATTCCGAAGCGTTGATTCACTCTTGGCCTTCGTAGCCAATCTGGCCAAGTAGCCTTGCTCAGTCTTCTTTTTAAATTGACAGAATACATTATTCGATGTTGGATGCTGGGTGTTGAATGTTCGATGTTCATTTTGTAGTTAATCCCCCGTCTGGGACACCTTGATTCTCATTGTGATGAATCCAGCTCTGCGGGCGGTTTAGCTGAAACCTGAAACCCATTCGTTATTCAACCCTAATTCATCGACTATTTTTGGGACCGTTTTGGCCTTGATTACCACCGCCGGCTTGGTTCTTTTGGAATATTTAAAGTCAATTGCTTCTCTATTATGACCGTATTTTTTTTCCAGTTCTTCAATAGGACCGGCATCAAGGGCCCGGACGGGGCAGGCCTCGATGCAGTCCGGCAGCTTGCCATCCAAATGACGGTCCAGACAGTAATTGCATTTGCGCATCTTGGCGCCGTTTTCCGGTCCGAACTGCGGTGCATCGTAGGGACAGGCCTTCAGGCACTTGACGTCACACGCTTCATTACCCAGACAGGCATCACTGTCCACCAGCACGATGCCGTCTTCAGCGCGTTTTGTTATGGCACCTGCCGGACAGGCCTGGGCACACACCGGTTCAGCGCAATGCCAGCAGGGAGCGACCATGTAGCTGACGAAGGGTTTCGGAAATTTCCCCTTTTCGGTATAAAGAACCCGCATCCAGTTTTCCGGTCCGGCCGGGATGTCGTTCCAGTCTTTACAGGCCACGCGGCAGGCACTGCAGCCGGTGCATCTTGTCTGATCGAAGTAGAATCCTACTTGCATTGCTTAGCCTCCATTTTATTTTGAATTGTTCACCGCCCGCTTCGCTTGAGCACGCAGAGAACGCAGAGTTATTATTTTTGTTTTTGCCTTGCTATTGAGATGGAGGGCAAAGCAAATGAGAATATTACTTTCCCTCGGCGTCTCTGCGGTGAAAATACGAATTTTATGCCTTCTCAACTTCCACAAGGCTCGTATTCATCACCGCCGCACCGCCGCCTGAATAGGCATCTTTCGTCAGCGTGTTGGCGCAGGCGCCGCGGTCGATGCCGTCCTTATCCGGGTTGTACCAGGCACCCTCGAAAATACTCACCACTCCTGGGATAATCCGTTCGGTGACCCAAGCCTTAATGGCCACCTTGCCGCGGTCGTTAAAGACATAGATATGGTCACCGTCCCTAATTCCACGGTATTCTGCATCTACCGGGCTAATCCAGGCTCGATGCTCCTCAACCTCCCGCAGCCAGGGTACCATGAATAACTCCGAGTGAACCCTGTTTTTGGCATGGGGCGTTATCAATTGCAGCGGGTATTTCTCAACCAGCGGATCATTGCGGTCTTCGGGCGTCGGCAGGTACTTCGGAATTGGCGGCGTATCCGGCTTGTCCAGATCCGCCACGCGCTGGGAGAATATTTCGATCTTCCCGGATGGGGTAGGGAAGGGGTTGTTTTCAATATCGTCGATTTGTTCCTTGAAGGCGATGATGGGTTCATCCAGTTTCACCCGGTGAATCCCGTCTTCTCTAAATTTATCGTAATCCTTGATGTGCTGCTGATATTCCGGGTTTTGTTCCACAAACATTTTCAGCCATTCATCTTCCGTATGCGGGTTAAACCCTTCGATACCAAGACGTTGCGCCAGTTCACTGACGATATCGAAGTCGGATTTGCACTCGCCCAGCGGCTCCAGAGCACGGTTCATAAAGGTGAAGTACGGCCCTGACGGCCAGGGACGGGTCAGGTCGCTTCGTTCCGCAGCGGTGGTTACCGGCAGCAGAAGATCTGCGTATCGCGCCTGGGCGGTCATGAACAATTCCTGTGCGCAGAAGAACTCGAGCGTCTGCAGTGCCCGGGCGGCTTTGTTGCTGTTGCCGGTCTGATTCAGATAATTATTGCACATGGACCACATCAGTTTGATATCGGCCGGATAACCGCCCTGTTTGCCTTCAAAGATGGCATCAAAGATTTTGTTGATATGAACGCGTTTGATGACACGCATGCGGATGTCCAGAGTTCCCTTAACATTGGGACCCTCCAGTTCGAACGGATTTTTGCCGGGCGGGATGGCGGACATGCGAAACATATGGCCGATCGGGATGCCCATTAAACCGCCGCCGGCGCTGCCGCCCGGACGTCCGACGTTGCCGGTCATGGCGCACAGAGTGGCTGCACAGCGGTTGTACTGTTCCCCCATGGCACTGCGGGCGGGTCCCTGGCAGTCCATCAGGGCTGCGGGCTTGGTGCCGGCATAATCACGAGCCAGCCGCACGATGGTGTCGGCTTCCACGCCGCAGATCTCCGCCGCCCACTGCGGCGACTTATCGACGCCGTCTTCCTGCCCGAGGACATATTCTGTAAATTTGTCGAACCCGACGGTGTATTTGTCCAGAAAGGGCTGATCGTGCAGATTTTCCCTGATCATAACGTTTGCCATGGCCACCATCATGGCCGTATCCGTCCCCGGTCGGATCGGAATCCATTCATCGGCCACGGTGGCGGCCGTGTCGTGGTAGCGGGGGTCGACGGCGATCATTCTGGCCCCGTTTTCGCGGGCTTTGATGACATGATACATCGTGTTGGTGCCGGAAATCATGCGTGCCGGGTCCCAGCCCCAGAGAATGATCAGTTTGGAATGCAGCAAATCTTCGCGGCTGTTGCCGACCATAACGGATCCGTACTGGGTCAAAGACGCCCAGACGGCACCCTCGGAGGAAATGTTGCCATAATGGGTAACGCATCCACCGAACTGGTTCATGAGACGCTGTGCCGCAATGCCCCCGTTGTGCAGTCCGGCAAGGTAGCCTCCGCCGGTGGCCAGAAATATGCTTTCGTTGCCGTAGTTTTCCTTTACGCGGTTCAGCTGACCTGCCAAGGTGTCGAGGGCCTCATCCCATGATATGCGCTCAAATTTGCCCTCACCTCGGTTCCCGACTCTTTTCTGCGGATACATGAGCCTGGCCGGGTGATGGACATATTGCCGGAACGCGCGGCACCTTAAACAGGTTCTAAGCTGTTCAGGTTCCTTGGCATCATCGCCCTCGATTCGAAGGATGCGGTTGTTTTTGACGTGCAGGCGAATCGGGCATCTGCCGCCGCAGTCAAAAGTGGATGTGGTGCGGACGATCTTTACATCGCTTTGCGTCTGGCTGATAGGTTCATTGCTCATTTTTTTTCTCCTAATTAATCGTCTCGGAATTTCTATAATATATTGAAATCAATATGTTTTTTGTGGCTATTTTCTTGGTTAGGCGCATGGCCCCAGTGAAATGAAGAAAAAGTTTCACGGGGTAAAAATGATGGAATATTCCAATTGTGAGCGAAGCGAACTAACTTGTCCACCCGAAAAATAGCTCATTCAGGGTTGTAAATTGTCATTGCCGCAAGTTGCTCTTTATTTTCTTAAGAAGCATCCCGGGATTCAAGCAAACTCCTAGTGGACTCCCGCACAAATTTACGATAAAGTGTGATACGGCCTGGTTTAAAGGTGATTGCTTTTTTAAATCTTTAATGATTTTTTTATTTCGGGAAGTGATCGTATCATGCGTAAAATTGATTATTTTGGTCATAAACCAATGCTTCAAAAATTGTCAAGAAAAAGACAGAAAGGCCCAGGATTTTGTAATCTGGGTGCAGATGAATTGTGAAGGGATTTTAAGGCATGAGACCTACCGTGAATTCAATAAAAAGACCTGTGAGATGATTATTGCCGAAGCCCAGACGCAGGTTAGGAAAAAGTATAGTGGCTTAATCTCGAGTTAATGATCAGATACTATTAAACTATTAAAGGAGGCAAAATCATGAGAGAAGTCGTCATCGCCGGATATTTGAGAACGGCGCAATCCCGCTCCAGGCCCAAGGATCCGGCCAGAGACTGGTTTTGTAAGATGAGGTCGGATGAGTTGTTGGCTAAAATACTGCCGGAAGTCATCAAGAAAAGCGGTGTTGAGCCTGAAGAAATCGATGATTTTCTGGTTGGCTGCGCCACCGGCGTCAGCGAGCAATGGACTTACGGCGGTCGCAATCCGATATTCCTGGCCAATCTGCCCGACACCATTGCCGCCAAGTTTGTTGATCAGCAGTGCGGCTCGGCCATGGCCGGCATACACATCGGGTTTATGGAAATCGCCCAGGATTTTGCCGATATTGTTCTGGTGGGCGGCATGGAGCATATGACCCGGGTGCCCATGGGCGACACTTTGATTGACAGGGGGGCCATCGTGCCGAACATGGCCCTTTTTACGGATCCGAAGTACCAGCACTGGGATATGATGACGGCCATGAATATGGGGCTGACCGCTGAAAAACTCTTCGCCCGGACCGACTACACCAAGGAGGATATGGACAAATGGGGGCTGCGCTCTCACCAGCTTGCAGCCAAGGCACAGGAAGCAGGCTTCTTTGAGGGCGAAATATTCCCCATTGAAGCCGAACAGGCCGACGGTTCCACCATGTTGGTGGATAAAGACCAGGCCGTCCGCGGGGACTCCACCCTGGAAGGTATCTCCTCACTGAAACCGGCCTTCAAAAAAGACGGTGTCATCACGGCCGGTATCTCCTCGCCCTTGAACGCGGGCGCCACATCCATGGTGTTGATGTCCAAAGAAACAGCCAAAAAGAAGGGTATTAAGCCGCTGGCGACGATCCGTTCGATCGGGTTTGCCGGTGTGGATCCCACCATCATGGGGCACGGACCGGTGCCGGCCAGTCGGAAGGCCCTGGACAAGGCAGGCCTTAAGGCTTCGGATATCGATTACTGGGAAATTAACGAGGCTTTTTGTATTGTTGCGCTTAATTGTATCAAAGAACTGGGGCTCGACCCGGATCGCGTTAATGTCATGGGCGGTGGTACGGCCATCGGGCATCCCCTGGGCGCCACCGGTATCCGGCTGACCGGCACGCTGGCTCGAATTTTAGCAGCAAAAGGTGGACGCTATGGCTGCTCCAATGCCTGTGTCGGCGGCGGTCAGGGCGTGGCGACCATTATTGAAAGAGAAGAATAATTTTTTGCCCCTCCGACTGATAATAGGGCGAAGCATAGAGTCAATCCTAGTCAGGAGACTTAAATTTATATATTTATATGGCAAAAAATATGTTCGAGGCATTTCATGAGATAGTAACCAATGTTTCTAAAACCATAAAATGAAAGAGCTGCTGACGAACTATTATATCGAAGCCAAAACCACAAAGGTAAAGCCGATTGTCTGGATCACCAGCGGTGCGCCAGTGGAGTTTCTTTACGCTATGGACATCTTACCAATTTATCCTGAAAATTATGCCGCCATGTGTGCCGCCAACCATCAATCCGTGCGGGCTTTGAAGATCGGATCAACTACCTGGCGGGCTTAATCGATGAGTTTTCACTGACCGCTTTTATCATGCATCCCAACCGTTCCTGTAGGCCTTATTCCGTGGGCATGTATCGCATGCAGCAGGATTTGGCCAAAATATCGGGTAAACCGGGCGTTGTCATCGAAGCCGATCAAAATGATCCCCGGGCCTATTCCGATGCCCAGGTGGAAACGCGGCTGGAGGCGTTTATTGAGTCGATGGTGCCGATTTAGGCCCTCAACAGCTTTTATCTGGCAACCTTTTATAAGGAACCTAAGGTAGCGGCAATTAAAACATTCAAATAACAAACACAAATGCCAAACAAATCCCAATGACCGAAATTAAAATTCCAAACAATTGGCGTTCGATCTTTTTTGAGATTTGGATATTGTAAGTCTGGAGTTTATCGTAATTTGATGTTCGCGAATTTGTTATTTCCGGTTTACCTGGGTTTACGCATTTGCAGTTCTACTTTGGGGATTGCAACTGACCACACAACGACCGCTAACCTTGAGCGTCTCCCACAAGTAAGGAGAGTAGAAATGAATTACGAAAACTTAATTGTCGAAACAAAGGGACATATCCGTATCATCACCCTCAATCACCCCCCGGTCAATGCCTGGAACTGGGGCATGATGGCAGACTTCGAAAAGGCAATTAATGACGTCGAAAACAATAAGGGAGTAAGAGTGCTGATTATCACGGGCGGCGGTGAAAAAGCCTTTTCCGCCGGTTTTGATCTCAGCGATTCGGCCAATCACCATAAAACCGGTCCCAAGGGACGGGAACTATGGACACGGATCGACCGTTTTTCGAAACCGGTCATTGCTGCCATCAATGGCCACGTCCTGGCCGGCGGGATGGAACTGGCACTTAGCTGTCATTTCCGGATCATGGTGGATGATCTCAAAGTAAACCTTGGCCTTACCGAACTCAACGTCGGCATTATCCCGGGTTGGGGCGGTACCCAGCGGCTGACACGGATTGTCGGAAAAGCCAAAGCGTTGGACATGATTCTATTCAGCACACGCATTAACCCGCAGCAAGCGTTGGAAATCGGACTCGTGAATCAATTGTCGACACCCGATAAGCTTATGGTCGATGCCCTTGAATTTGCCGAAAAGCTGGTCAAGCGGGCGCCGCTGGCAGTCAGCTGTGTCTTGAAAGCGATCTCGACCGGAGAGTATATGGGCTTCGAACAGGGGCTTAAAGCAGAAGAAGAGGGCAGTGCCATTGTCGGAAAGTCCCAGGATCGGGTGGAAGGGTTTACCGCCTTTTTGGAGAAGCGGGAGCCGGTGTTTACCGGAGAATAAAAATCCATTTATAGGCTTCCCCCCACCAGCGTTAAGTTATTTTTGCTCCGGGGGGCCGGGAAGGTTTACTGGAGAAAAGATGAACATCGAACATCGAACGTCCAACATCGAACGTTGGACGTTCGATGTTCGACGTTCATCTTTTTGACGAAAAAAAAATAATGATATTTAGGTAGCTCTGATCGTGGAGCAGTGTTGCCTATTTTTGGTATATCATTCCGAATTTTATTCAAACGCTTCAATCCACGCTTCAACGGCTTTGCTAAAGTCTTCTAAAGTGATTTCTTGTGCGCGGCCGTTTTCATCCACAAGATCCTCGATCAGAGCCCCTTTCCCGGTTAACTCAAGTCGGTAAGCGTTTCCAATACGCTCCCATACAGGAAGCTTGCCGGTCTTCACTTGCTCTATTCGGTCAGCCAGTTCATGAGCCCATTCAGGATTGCGCTGGATATCCATCACCAGAAATGCTACCAGCATTTCATGGGCAGGATCGTTGGTGCGCCGTCCCGGCCATTGGAAGGATTTCTCCGCCATAGAAAATACTCTCTTCGTTCATTGTGCCTGGTTTATTTTAAATGTATGGATTCGATCTTTAACTTCTTTTTTCAGGCAGGATTTACAGGATCCATTAGATCTTTTTGCCTGCGGCAATCAAGATGCCCTTCGGCCGAAGGCCCTCTTATCCAAGCGATCCGGTAAATCCTGTCCAATATCTATTTACAACTAGAATCCATTCCTAAGATTTTACGTTTCTGTATTTATGAAACTATGTACTTAGGTTCCGATCTCCTAATCTACTAAAGGAAATGCCGTATTGACTTTATCACTGTTCTTGAGCGTTGCAAATGCAATGGTAAAAATAGAGTTATCGGATGCTTCACAGTACCCCTGTCCGTCTTGTGTCGGTTTGTTGTGCCCACACCTGGCCCAGCGGGGCGCGCCGTCCGGGCAGGGGTTTGGATATTTTACGGCATGAACAATGGATTTCAAAATTTGGTCCCGGTTGCAGGTATCCGGAAACATGGATGAGAACTTTTCACGATCCGGATGACCGGCATAGCTCCAGCGCACACCGTAAAGACCCCTGGCATCAGGCTGCTGGGTAATCTCCAATGTGCCTATCGTAACAGGATTTTTACCTGCCGGGCGCGAATGAAATCCTGCGGGTCGGTTTTTCCGTTTATTCCATTCGCCGCAAAACACATGCTGCTGATTGACGGATGGATTTGTGGCCGACCAGTGCGATATCTTGGCACAATCCATATCGGAGGCGACCGAGCAAGCAAAGAAGATCAACCCGACCAGCAATATAACGGCCAGGTATGTAAGTAATTTTGCCTGCACTTGGATGGCTTTTCCGTAAATACCTGATCTGACCATTTTAGCCATGCTTTGGATAGTGCTTTTATTATGGGTGTTTTTAGTCACCCTATTTTACTCCAATACGCCAGCACTCCAACATTCCATTACTCCGGCTTCTATCAGCCTATGTACTAGTTTTCATTCGTTTGGGCAACTGAGCCCCAATTTATTTTGGACACCAACTTAGGCATATATTAAAAGCCATCTATCTGCTTTGGAAAATAATCCTCCAGGCTACCCTCTCGATAGACATCGGCTGAAGCACAGTGCAGACCACCACCAAAGGGAGATACCTCGAATAAGGGAACAGGAATCACTTTGTTGAAACCTTTGAACCTTGAACCTCGAACCTGGAACCGCTTTATTTAGGTTTTTATAAACGCAAAAAAATCGCTTCCTGACGAACCGTCAAGCCTTCTTCAATCAACTGTAAAACCCGCGACTTTTCTTGCGGGAATTTATATCCTTCATAACCCTGGCTGAACAACAGCCCGCCGTTTCTATTGCGCCAGTAATTGCCGGCATGATCAAAGCAGACCTTTGATGTCACGTTCAGTTCTGCCATCATCAGCTTTAACTCGCGCAGCTGTTCTTCCGGCGACAACATGGTGAATTGGCCGTTTTGATACTTTTCATAAAGGGGGGTGCCCGCTGCCGGGAAAAACGGTCGCGAGCGAATGTAGTGCGGATCAATTTCATTTAACACCCGGGCGGTGTTTCTGGCGTGGTCCTGCCACTTGGCCTTGCCGCCCAAACCCGGCATCCAGTATTCGGATACCTGGAATCCGGCTTCCATGGCCTTTTTGCCGCCCTTGATATGTCCTTCGCTGTTGACGCCTTTTTTTATTTCTTTCAGCAATTCGTCATCCCCGGTTTCCAGTCCGATGTGCACTCTGTCCAAACCCGCCTCGCGGATGGCCTTTAGCTCGTCCGGCTTTTTTTGAGCAATCGTTTTGGATCTGGCATAGGAGGTCACGCGGTTTAAGGTGGGAAAGGTTTTTCGTAAATGCTGTAAAATGTCCACCAGTTGATCGGTTTTCATGATCAGGCTGTTGGCATCCTGCAAAAAAGCGGTCCCTGCACCGGATTGAAGCCAGTTATAAACCATAACAAAGCCCTGATGGTAATTCAGCTCCGGCGCAGAATTCAACAGTTCGATCGCCGCCTCCCGGGTAACGTCACCGCCATATCCGAGTTTCCAGGAAATATTCTTAAGATTATTGCAGATATCGGCAACCTGATCGATATCACTTTTGACTTCAGCAGGCGATCTTAATTCAAATTTTTCCGTTTTGTACATTGAGCAAAACTCGCACCGATTCCAGGGACAGTTGCGGGTTAGGCGCAACAGTAATGAGGCGCTGCCCCCTTCACTGGGGGGGCGGTAAACGCCGACTTCAAAATCGTATTTTTGTGCCGGTTGTGCGGACATCGCGTCTCCTTTTTTTGTGCCTTCGTGTGGCTTAGTGGCTGATATTTTGCGGCATTGAAAAGTAAAATAATCATTTGTTGTTTTATTTCAATATGGTAAGAATGCTCCACAAGAATCTTTTTTTCTAAAAATTGAAAACAGAGGATAGGAAAAAACGATTTACTTATCATCCACGATTATGCTAAGGTGCCGGGTTGTTGCATCAGTTGCCGAAAGTTGTTGTCCATGAAAGCTATAGACATTTTGAGCGATAGGAAGGGGCAAAATGATTTAACTTCAGACCTTCTTCTTATATTTTATCTGGAAACGACAGTATCGGCGATATGGATGGTCTTTTAAGTGAGGTGAATCAAATCTTAACCCAGAAGGAGGAACGTCAAATGACAAAGATTAGGTACAAACGAAGCAATCGGGTATTCAAGCAGACCGGAATCATTCTTGGTCTTATCGCAGTTCTGGCATTGGGGACAGCACCGGCTATGGCCGCAGACGCGCCCACGATCAAGATCGGTCTGGTCACCTTCCTTTCCGGAGGCGCTGCGGGACCATTCGGCATCCCCGCCCGCAACGGAGCGGAATTCATGATCGAGGCCATCAACGCCGGCAACGTTCCGGCTCCCTACAACACCAAAGGTGTTGCCGGAGCCCAGTTGGAAACCGTCCTCATCGACGAAGCCGGCAATGCCCAAAAGCAGGTCACCGAGTATCGCAAGCTCATCCAGAAGCAGGAGGTGGATGTGGTGATCGGCTATATCTCCAGCGGCCATTGCAAGGCGATCGCCCCGGTGGCCGAAGAACTGGGCAAGCTGACCATCTTCTTCGACTGCGGCACCCCGCAGATCTTCGAAGATGTCGTTACCGCGCCCAAATACCTCTTTCGTACCGGCGGCACCGCGACCATGGATAACGTGGCGGCGGCCCTCTATGTGGCGGACAGTAACCCCGATCTCAAAAGCATCGCCGGGATCAATCAGAATTATGCCTGGGGGCAGGATTCCTGGCGCGACTTCGCTGAATCGATGAAACAGCTCAAACCAGGCGTCAAAGTTGTCACCGAGCAGTTTCCGAAAATCGGCGCCGGCCAGTATGGGGCCGAAATATCCGCGCTTCTTTCCGAATCGCCTGACGTGGTCCACACAAGTTTTTGGGGCGGCGATATGGAGGCCTTCACGCTTCAGGGTTCGGTCCGCGGGGTCTTTAAAAAAAGCGAGGTGGTTCTGACCTGCGGTGAGACGGCCATGCACCGGCTCGGCACCCAGTTGCCGGACGGAACGGTGATCGGCGGGCGCGGCCCCTTCGGCAATTTTGCACCTGATTCCGAATTAAACAGTTGGTTTAGAAAACAATACTACGACCGTTATAATACCTGGCCTACTTATCCTGCCTACAAAGCGGCCCAGGCCTTGTTGGGGATGAAGACGGCCTACGAAAAAGCGGCCAAGGGCGACAAACTGCCTACAACAGAGGAGGTGGTTGCGGCGCTGGAAAATCTGGTGTTTGAAGGGCCCGCCGGCACGGTCAGGATGGCCCTGGCCAACGGCCATCAGGCGATCTTAGATACGGCCTACGGTCGTTACAAGTATGATAAATCCACCGGCCAGGCCACAATAACCGACGTGAAGCGTTACAAAGCCGAATGCGTCAACCCGCCTGAGGGAGTAAAGAGCCTTGACTGGATCCAATCCGGTTTCAAGGGTGCCCAATGTGACTAAAACCCAACCCGGATGAACCGGAAAGAATAGCCAAAAAGGCACCAAGACACAAACAATAAAGTTTATTATAATTCAACTTCGTGTCTTGGTGTCTTGGTTGCGAAAATATGAGGAACGGCATTGACTAAGCTGCTGGCTATATTGATAGACGGAAGCATTTATGCTGCCTGGGTGTTTTTGATGGGGCTGGGCATGACCCTCATCTATGGGGTTATGAAAATATTGAACATTGCCCACGGAAGCCTTTATGCGTTAGGTGCCTATGTGTCGGTATCCCTGATCGGCTTTTATTACGCGACGGGAAGCTTCCCGCCTATGTTGGGCTATGCGATGTTGCCGCTGGCGGCAATTGCCGTCGGACTGATCGCAGGGCTGCTCATTGAGCGAGGCGTTTTGCGGTTCATGTATGGCCGGGACGAGGTGGTCATGTTGTTGGTTACGTACTCGATTTTCCTGATTTTGGAAGATGCGGCCAAACTCATCTGGGGCGTCGATCCTTACTTTGCCTATCAGCCCTATGGACTTTTGGGTACAGTCGAGATTTTAGATCTAATCTATCCGGTTTACGATTTTCTGCTTATAGCTATTTCCCTGTGCTGCGCGGTGTTCGTGTGGTGGGGACTCAATAAGACCCGGGTCGGCAAGCTTCTTATCGCCGTCATCCATGACCGTGAAATGAGTATGGCATTGGGTATCAATGTGAAGTTGTTCTTCACGGTAACCTTCGTTATCGGAGCCGCTTTCGGCGCCCTGGGCGGGGCTGTCACCGCGCCGAAGGTGTCCGTGGTACCCGGCCTTGGTGTAGAAGTCATTGTTCTGGCTTTTGCTGTGGTTGTGATCGGCGGCCTGGGCAGCATCGAGGGGGCGATGATCGGATCGGCCATTGTCGGCATTGTGCGGGCGGCTGCGGTGCACATTTTACCCGAGGTTGAACTTTTCGTGATCTATGGTGTCATGGCCCTGGTTCTGGCCTTCAAACCACACGGGCTTTTCGCCGGGCCGGAGGTGCGCAAGATATGAATACCTCAAAAGACAATACCTTGCGCACTTTGAGCATCGGGTTGATTTTAGTTTTGATTTTCGGGTTTGTCGCCACAGACTGGCTGCGATTCCTGGTTCAACTGTCGCTGGCCACCTTTTTAGTGGTGCTGGGCGTGATGCTGCAGATGCGGGCGGGTTTAGTTTCTTTCGGTCAGGGACTTTTTTATTGTTTAGGTGCTTATGTTGCCGGCATGGCCGGGTATTTTTGGGGAATAACGGACGTTTTCCTGCTGCTATTGGCCGGCACGACCGTCTGCGCACTGCTGTCTGTGGTTCTCGGCTTTTTGTTAGTTCGCTACCGGGGGATTTTCTACGCCAATTTCAGTCTGGCCCTTTCGATGATTCTCTATGGCCTTCTCGTCAAAGCCGAAATTCTGGGCAGCACCGACGGCTTCAACGTGCCTAATTCCACTTTCCTCGGATTCGCTCCTGAAGGTGAAACCCTTAAGATTACCATATTTGTCCTAACTAGTGTGATCGTTTATCTGGTGGCTGTAGTGTTGCACCGCTATCTCAGCTCCACCTATGGTTACATGGGCGACGCTATCAGGCAAAATGAACTCCGCGTGGAATACCTGGGTGCTTCCGTACGCAGCCTGATCCACAAGGTTTATGTGGTTGCGGCTGCTATTTCAGGAATCGGCGGCGTACTCACGGCGATATCCGTGGGCCACGTTGATCCCGATCTAGCCTACTGGACGACTTCCGGGGAATTTGTCTTCGTGGTGCTGCTTAGCGGTACGGCCAACGTGATGGCCCCGCTGGTGGGGACTTTTCTGCTGGAGCTTTTGAGAACATACGCTTTTGAGTACGCACCTTACACCTGGCAGATGATCCTTGGCGCTACAATGCTGATGGTCATCCTGTTCCTGCCCGGCGGTATATGGTCGATAGGCATCAGGCGCCGAAGGGAGAATTAAAATGACAGCCATCCTGGAGACAAAAAATCTTAGCATTCAGTTCGGCGGAGTTGTGGGTGCCTCGGAAATTTCCGTCACCGTCAACAAAGGCGAAGTGATCGGTGTCATCGGTGCCAACGGGGCCGGGAAAACCACTTTTGTCAATCTGGTGACGGGCTACCTCATGCCCTCATCCGGCACCATCCATTACATGGGAAACGACGTGACGAAACTGACTCCGCGGGAAATAACCGATCTGGGCATTCGGCGATCCTTCCAGATCCCCCAGCTCTTTGACGAAATGACAGCGCTCGATAACATGTTGACGGCCCAATCAGTGGCTCCCAAAGTGGCCCGGAGCTTTTGGCTGCCGCTTCAACGGTCTGATACCATGGAAAGCGCCATGGAGCGCCTGGAGCATTTCGGGATCGCCGACAGTGCCCATCAAGAGGTGAGCATGTTGCCGCAAGGCGTGCGCAAGATTCTCGACATCGCCATGGCCACCGTCGGCGACCCCCAACTGGTGATGTTGGACGAGCCGACCAGCGGAGTCAGCGCCGAAGAAAAGTTCGAGGTGATGGATATCGTGATGGATGCTTTTGCTCAGCAGAAAGTCACCGTCATGTTCATCGAACATGACATGGAACTGGTGGAGCGCTATGCCAATCGCGTTTTGGCCTTTTACAACGGTATGGTAATCGCCGATGCCGATAGCCGGCAAGCGTTAGCCGATCCCCAGGTGCGTGAATACGTCGTGGGCAAAGAAATTCATCGTACCCATGCGCCCCAAGGAGAGAATTGATGCTGGAGCTAAGTGACGTAAGCGTCTCGATCAAGCGAACCAAGATACTGCAACATGTCGCCTTGCATGTGCCGAACGGCAGCATTGTCGGTCTGATTGGCAGGAACGGAGCCGGCAAAACCACGCTCATGCGCACCGTGATGGGCTTTTTGCCCATCAACGAGGGGGAGATTCGCTTCCAGGACCAATCCCTCACGCAGTTAACTGCACATAAACGGGCTCACGTGGGAATCGGGTACATGCCGGAGGATCGCAAGCTCGTTCCCACCCTGACGGTGGAGGAGAACATCCTGCTGTCTTTCTGGGCGACGAAAAACAATAAATTGCCCAAGCGGCTCCCGTGGGTATATGAAATGATCCCTGAAGTTACGGAATTTTCCAACAGAAAGGCCATGGATTTAAGCGGCGGACAGCAAAAACTGGTCGCCCTGGCCCGAGCCCTGTTTTGTGGAACCAAACTCCTGTTGCTGGACGAACCCTTCGAGGGGGTTGCGCCTGCGCTGGCACAGCGGCTGGCAGAGGTCGTTGCCGACCTCAAAGAGCACGGCCCATCTGTTCTGCTGTCGGAATCGGATCATGTCCACTCATCGGAATTGCTTGACCGTCTTTACGTAATTGAGCGTGGGTCCGTCAAGGAGAAATAGAAATTCTATCTTTTAAAAAGTAAAAACAGAGGTTAGGGGGAAAAATGAATCGCATCACATTATTCAGGACGATTCCAAGAATTGTCATGGGCCCGGGAGCATTGAATCAATTGGCCGATGAAGTCAGGGCCCTGAAAGCGAACAAGGTGTTGATTGTGACGGATCAGGGTTTGATTGAAGCCGGCCTGGTTAAAAAGGCCCAGGCAGTTTTAGAAAAAGCCGATATCAAGTATGCCGTTTTCGGAGATGTTGAGGCCGATCCGCGGTATGAAATTGTGGCGGATTGTGTGGAAATGATCCGCCGTGAAAATGCCGATATTATTATCGGCTTCGGCGGCGGCAGCCCCATTGATATCGCTAAAGTGTCAGCCGTCATGGCTACCAATGAAGGCCCGATATCAGAATATTTCGGCATCGATCTTATCCCCAATGCCGGCTTGTCGACCCTCATAATTCCGACCACAGCGGGAACCGGCAGCGAAGTCACGCCGATTGCAATTCTTTCAGACCACACCGAAAAACTCAAAAAAGGCATTGTCAGTCCACATTTATTCCCCTCAGTCGCTCTGCTAGATCCGGAGCTGACCATTGGGTTGCCGGGCCATGTGACCGCCGCCACCGGAATGGATGCCTTGATTCACGCTATAGAGTCATTCACATCAAAAAATGCCACCGCCATCACCGATATGCTCGCCCGCCAAGCCATGCAGTTAATCGTTAAAAACCTTCGAACCGCATACGCCGACGGCAGCAATCTGGATGCGCGCAGCAATATGCTGGAAGGCAGCCTGCTGGCCGGGATGGCTTTTTGTAATGCCGGCGTAACAGCGGTGCACGCTTTTGCGTATCCGATCGGTGCCGAGTTTCACATTCCTCACGGAGTGGCCAACAGCATCATGCTGGTACCGGTCATGGAATTCAACAAACTTGGCAACCTGGAAAGATTTGCCGAGATTGCCGGCTACCTCGGAGAGAACACAGCCGGACTTTCCGCCCGCGAAGCTGCGCATGCAGCCGTGGAAGCCATGCGCACTTTGGCGACCGATCTTAAGATTCCCGATCATTTGAGTGAATTCGGCATCAAGGATAAAGATATTCCCGAACTCGCCGCAGGCGTGATGAAGGTGACACGGCTGCTGGCCAACAATCCGCGCGAGCTAACCCAGAAAGACGCGGAGGCGATCTATCGAAGCGTGCTTTAGGGTTCACGCAGAAGTAAAAAAGAGAGTGGGGTTGAATCTGTACGTCACCATCTGGGTGAAGTACTGAAAGGAGGTGAATTTGTGGCCAATTTTGTGAAGTGTCTTTGTCCCTAATTATTTAAAATAAACGGAGGTGTCATATGGATCTGTCGAGAAGAGATTTATTTAAATTGGGGAGTACAGCCGCCGCTGCTTTAGGTCTTTCTCAGCTTAGAGTGCTAAACACCTATGCGATGGAAGCCACGACGGGTGTTGACGTTTATGCTTTTCATTGCGGAATATTAAAAACCCAGACCCAATATATTTTGAAAGATACTCGTGTGGGGGTACCGTTTGATATTCCGGTGCCGTTTTTCGTTATTCGGCACGGATCATCATGGGTGGCCTATGACAGCGGCAATAATGCTGCCGTTGCAGTCGATCCCATTAAATACTGGGGCGAAGCTGTCTGCGGTGCCTATATGCCGGTCATGCAACCATATGAAGAGTTTAGAATCCAGATAAAGAAAGTGGGTCTCAAACCCGAAGATTTGCATGCCGTCATCATGAGTCACGGACACCTGGATCATTGCGGAGCTATAGAAGATTTGGCAGGAACCGATGTTCCGGTTTATTTCCAGAAACGGGAACTTGAGCATATTCAGGAACAGGTAGCTTCGCGCAAGGAAATTGCCTATATACCCGACGATTTTAAGAAGATAGACCAATGCAACGTGCAAACTCTTGATGGGATTTTCGATGTGTTTGGAGACCAGAGCGTCCTTGTTCTACCCACGCCAGGTCACACCCCGGGCCATCAATCCGTTTTAGTCAGAACCAACAACGGCCAGAATCTTATTTTGGCTCAGGATGCCTGCTATACCCTTGAAAACATGTTTGCCAACATCCCTCCCGGCCTGGCATTCGACATTCCAGCTGCAATGGTCAATATTTACCATCTCAATGCGATGACGGTTTTGGGAGCGCAACTTGTGCCTCCCCATGACCCAGACTGGTGGCAAGGGAAGCCTTTGGGCCCGCAGAAATTAAAAATTTGAATTTCATGTGTATCATAAATTTTTCCGACGGGAAGTTTGCAGGGTAAGTCAAGAATCAGCCTTGGGCTTGAGGGGGCAGGTGCCGAACCTTCCTCCTCAGGCCACAAAGTCAGAGCGTGGGGTCAATGGTCCCGGGATCAGCGGGATCATAATGGCAGGGGCGGCAGTCGCTCCGGGTTAAAAAAAAACAGACAGCTCGCAATAAAGAGATCGTGTCTTGATCGATTCATAATTGGCGAATATTTTGTTCGATTCAGCCAAATTTAGTGGTGGTTGTTGTGCCGGCGTATACCAACAACTCGCAGCAAATAGGCAAAAATTCTTTTTTACCCCCATTCATAGGCCGCCGGCATCGCTCAAGTTTGTACCCATGAAGCATGTCCTCGCGGTAACGGTAGAACCTTTTCAATTCTCATCGGCAAAGCCGGTGGCTTATGAATGGAGTTATGGAAGGCCCGCAGCGGGTACGTCTACTTCAATAATTTCAATTTTTCCATCCCATTATTCAGTTCCTTCAAATGCGACTTTTACAATCAGCGAACTTCGGTAACCGCCTCCACGCCTCGCTCTATGAGAAATAAGCTGTTTCCATTTGTTTCCATAATGGTAATAGAACAGTTATCGGGTCTGAAGGAGACCACGCGGTCGTCTCCGGTGGCATGGCCGACCGCCGCATTTATCGCGATGAAATGGCTGAACACCACACAGTCCGCCTGGCAGGAACAGAGTGCTGCGATAACTTGCCGGCGCCAGACTTTAAGGGCGGGATCGAGATTCGACCATTTGTCGCCCATGATGCTATGCAGCCATTGGACCCTGTCTGATTGATTTCCGGAGGGGAAGCGGATTTCGCCCACCCGTTTTTCAATTTGGGGTTCGATATCCCAGATTTTGGCCAAAGGGCTGGATGTCTCCCGCGTTCTGGTAAGTGGGCTTGTGATAATGGGCAGCGGGCCCAACGGGGCCAATACCAAGGCTGCGGCCTTGGCCTGGGCACGACCCAGATCATCGAGTCCCGGATCCTTTTCCATGCCCCAGCCTGCAGTGGCTTTGCCGTGGCGCACCAGATAAATTTTAGCCATAAGACCCTCTGGAATGAATAATGACGATTGGCGAATAACGAATTCTTTCTATTTTATTTTTTGTGCTTAGATACAACGAACAAGTGAAATATTAATCCAGCAAATCAACTCGTTATTCCGGCCGCAGCGGAGCGGAGAGCCGGAATCCAGAAAAAGCATTGCGATTACTGGATTCCGGCATTCGCCATGGTGCGGATTGCCAGACGATTTCCTTTTTTAGAGACAAACAGTGCCGGAGTCAGCCAGCTGTTATAAAACTGATCGCGCACGGCCAGGTATTGGCAAAGGATATCACATAACTCGCTGTTTATGTGCAAAGATTGTGGCTTATTTCCTTTTCCGATGACGCTGATCTTATTTTTCTTAAGATCGATATTTTCCAGATTGAGGCTATGGACTTCACCGGCCCGCAAGCCGCGCTGATACATCAGTGCATAAACGGCGTAGTCGCGAAGGCCCAGGATCGTGTGGGTATCGATCTGCTTTGGCAAGAGAATAATTTGCGGTGGTGATTGCAGGCTCTGTATGGAGCCCCGATAAATGTATAATTGTGGTCCTATGGGATAAGTCCCGACAATTCGGGATGAAAGTCGACGCTTTGCAAGCAGCGGAAGACAGCAAACCTGGACGCGCTTTGGCAAGTGTGCAGGTCACCACCGGGGTCTGATGTAGCGGCCGACAAGGCTGCAATCCAGCGGGTGAAAGTCCCGCCGTGTCAATTGCCCGATTCAGACATGTAGCGATGCCACAGCTCATGTGGGTAACCACATGTTCATTGCGTGGTGTAAACGGCCCGGCCGCCCTGAGGCCGTGAGCTTCAGCGGTGCCTTTACCCGGAAGTCAGAGCGCCAGATCCGTGCCGATTTGCAAACAGCGTCATTTATACAGCAATATATATTTTTTTAGTTATCGGCATTAAGCGGGCGGCTACTGAAGCTGACCGTTCGGCTCTTGCTAAAAATTGACTTGACAAATTCAGACTCAATACGTACAATTGTACCTATGAAAATTATCGCTGACACAAATACGTTCATAGCGGTTGCCCTAAATGAGCCTGAAAAGGGCAAAATCATTGGACTTACAGAAGGCCATGATTTAATTGCCCCTGATGTTTTGCCGTTTGAAATAGGGAATGCATTAACGGCAATGATGAAAAAAAAATTTTTGAAAAAAGAAGAAGTCGAATCAGCCTGGGATATTGTTCAACAGATACCGGTTGATTTAAGACATACGAATATAAAATATGCATTGAGCATCGCGATTAAATATAACCTATATGCCTACGATGCGTATTTCTTAGAATGCGCTGAAAACTTACGAAGCCCGCTGCTTACACTTGACCTTGGAATGCAAAAGGTAGCGCAGGAGATGGGGATTATAATTTTGGAGTAAGATACTATGAAAGTGTATACATATTCCGAAGCAAGACAACGTCTTTCTGATGTTCTTAATACTGCGAGAAGTGAAGAGGTGGTTATCAAAAGGAGAGGTGGTGAAACTTTTTCAATAATCTTTAGGAGAAGCAAAAAATCACCATTTGACGTTCCTGGAATCCAAACCAAAGCGACTACAAAAGACATTCTTTCTGCGGTAAGAGAGTCCAGGGAACGGTTTGCCGAACAAAACATTGAAGATTGACGGGCAGAAGTAGGCGGTTTTTTTACATATCCATATTTCAACCCACTAAATTGCCTTGTCGTTATCGCCATGGTTTTCCCTGCCCGCAACTTAACTCAATTCATAAGCCACCGGCTATGCCGGTGAGAATTTAAAAGGTTCTACCGTTACCGCGAGGGCATGCTCGATGGGTGCAAATCTAATCGATGCCGGCGGCTTATGAATTGAGATAAATCAGCGGCCACCGGCAGAGGTGGTACCGGCCCCTTCAAGGGGCCATCCTATCATACCCCCAGCTCTGCTGGTGGTCGCTGATTTTCTGTTAAACGCCAAAGAATGAACCAATGGAAACACTCGCCGTCAGGTATTCGAAGAAATTGAAAAACTTTTATTTTGCAGTTGCCTTTTTTTGTATCGTGGTCGCTGCCATAACAGGGTACCTGGTATTTATACGCGGGACTGTGACGTTCATAGGAAATTTAGTCATATTTTGGTGTGTCTCGACTGCAATTATTGCTGTTGCCGCCACACGATTGTCTGTTTTTACGATAGTGATTCAAATCCCATCTGATTAAAGGTTAGCCACCAGATCAGTAGTGAAGTCTGCGGGCCAACTTTGAGAGGAGAGTCCGAAGCTGGATGGATCAAGGGTGTAGGCTGTGTATATTGCAGGGCACATCTGGCACACACCCAAGATAAATAGGCTTCACCCCGATGGAATGGACTTCGCCCCAGAGAACTATGCCCCGAAATTCATAGGGTAAATATTCCACTGAGCAAGCATTTAACGGGGTAAATGTTAAGAATACAGAGCAGGCGCTTGGCATAAGAACAAAGGATCGAAAGGTCGTTGAGGCTGGGGGGGGCATACTAGCTGCGGGGGTCACGGGTTTCTAATCCGGCCAATTTTGCGTTGAAAGCGATGATATTGGGGATAGAAACACCCATTTCTGGGATGTTTATTGTGGAATGCTTATGGGAGAAGCAAAGGATACGATCCTAGCGCATATCATCAAAGCCGTCACTTGGTCGATGGCCGGCATAAAAGCGGCCTGGAAAAATGAGCAGGCCTTTCGGTGGGAAGCGGCAATCGTTCTCCTGATGATGCCGGTGGGTTTTTGGCTTGGCCGAACTGCGGTGGAGTGGGCCCTGCTGATCGCATCCTCTATGTCGATTCTCATTACTGAGTTGCTGAACTCTGCGGTGGAGGCGGTCGTGGATAGAATTGGGCCGGAACGACATGAATTATCAAAACGGGCAAAAGATTTGGGCTCTGCAGCGGCATTTATCAGCATGATCACCGCCGCCGTTGTTTGGGGGCTGATCGCGTATGAGCGCTTCCTGGGTTAGGCTAACACACACCGTCCGGAACCACGAAAAGGATAACAGACATGCTTCAACCTCAGATTCAGGCCAAACAGCGTCCTGACTGGTGAGAAGCGCCGTTGGCGAGAAAGGAGGTGTAAATTTATGGAATAATATTGATTGGCAGAAAAATTTTTAATGTTTGGAAAAAACTCTGATGAAGAACATAATAGTGTTTCGTTAGAAAAAAGTGAGGAGGACAGTCAGATGCCAAAAAAAAATTGTACGTGCCGAATGAAAACAATATTTATATTATCCCTGGTGCTCTTTCTGGGCGTTTTCGGAATCACAGGTTCAGCGATTGCTGATGGGAGCACAGATATCACAGGCCAGGCCCTAATCGTTCCTTAGAGCTGACGGTAAGAAGATAGCCGTAATGGATCACACGAGAAACTGAAACACGCAGCATCGGTCCTGACTTTGGAACGCTGAACGGGTACCATGACAACGGGCCATGTTTATCAACGGCGAAACCTCCGGGGGGCTGCCAACCAAATAAAGATACAGGATACCAATAAGACAACGATTGCGAGAATAAAGGCCATTCTATAGCTCCGGGTTTGATCAAAAATAAATCCTGCCACCCAGGCGCCAATTGCTCCTGCCGTCCCAATCCCCGCCTCAACAAAACCGTAAATAAGGCCAAAAATCTTCCCTTTAAAAAGATCGGCAGACACGGACATAAACATGGGGGCCGTAACACCCCAACCGATGCCGAAAAAGAGGGAAAAGCCATAGGTAAACGGCTTAAATCCACTGCTTTCAAATAAAAGAAGAGAACTCACGCCCATGCAGGCGCACAGGATCCCCATGGTAAAGGTAGTCTCCCGACCGATGCGATCGGAAAGCCAGCCCCAAAAAATTCGAAATATCGAGGACACAACGCCGACCATGGCAAAGATAAGGGCGGCTGCCATTTTATCGACTCCCTGATCAACCAAAAATCTGACGTTGTGGACCAGTATGATATATATGCCCACGATCGATAGGAAAGGAAATAGCATCAAAGTCCAAAAGCGTTTGGATGAAACCGCCTTTTTCAGCGTCCAGTCGGTCGCTGTTTCATTTATGCTGTTGGTTGAATTCGGTGTGGTGGAGGGTGCTTGCGGCAGTTTTAATCCATCAGGGTATTGACCCACCTCGCAGGGTTTATGTCTCAGGAAAAATGCATTGGCCGGTAACAGTATAATGAGGACCAGCGCACCGGTGATTATAAACGTCATCTGCCAGCCGACCATGGAAATGAAACCTTGGGACATCGGGACCAGCAAAAATGTTCCAAGTCCCATGCCTGAGACCGCGATGCCGCTGGCCAGACCCCGTTTTTTTTCAAACCAATGGGCTAAAATAGCAGAGTAGGTTATGATGCCGATACAGGTAATGCCGGACCCCATTACCACACCGTAAAAGAGATAGAACTGGCTGAGCGTTTTGATCGAACTGCAAAGCATCAGCCCGAATGCAAGAATCAATATTCCGGGGACGACCACACGACGGGGACCAAAGCGGTCAATCAAGCCTCCCACCAGGGGCGCCAGAAGGGTATAAGTGATCAGGGCGATGGATTGTACGCCGGCCGAACCTGCCCGGGTCCAGCGGAAATCCTCCAGAAGGGCGACATAAAATACCGAAAAACTGGAACGGATGCCCAACCAGAATGCCATTGAGACCAGTGCCACGGCGACAATTATCCAACCGTAATAGATGCCCGGCCAAGGGGTCCTTCCTTCTGATATGCTCATTGATTCATCTTTCCTACCTGCTCTAAAAATCAAGTCCTTATCCGCTATACAACCGCTTTTCCGTTATTTTCCTGTATGCCGTGGCACGGAAAAAGCACGGCTGGAAGGTATCAACCCATCAATGGGACAGAGTCTATAGCGCGCTCATACCCACTACTTTCGAATTCGTTCCCGACTGCGGTCCTGTTCAGCCATTTCAGCCAGGCCGCCTTGGCCGAATTTTTTAATCTTTACACCACCGGACAGCTTGGGAAAATCATCCATGATGCAAAGTTCATCCGGCAGTTTATGTGAGGCAATTTTATCTTTCAGCAAATCCCGAATTTCCGTCAGGGTAATTTTTTGACCCGGCTCGGGGATCACACACGCACAAATCGATTCGCCTAAGACCGGGTTGGATGTTGCGACGATGCAGACTTGCGCAATTTTGTGATGCTCAATGAGCAGACATTCGAGTTCATAGGGGTAAATTTTATAGCCGCCGCGATTAATCAAGTCTTTGGTGCGGCCATAAATTTTGATGTAGCCATTTTCTTCTCTGGATGTCAGATCCCCCATATAAAGCCACCCATCGATAGTTTGTTTGAGGGTTTCTGTCGGATTTTTCCAGTAGCCTTTCATGACATGCCATCCGTTGATCGTCAACTCCCCGATCTCACCGTCCGCCAGTTCTTTATGGGTGGCGGGGTCGACGATCCGTATGCGGGTATCGGCGACGGGTCGTCCGATATATTTTTCGCGAATATCCAGCGGTGAAGGATAGGGACACAAGGTCCCCAAACCCGGACCGACTTCGGAGGCTCCCCAGAAAGAGGTCAGATATACCCCCATCTCTTTTTCCACCCGGGTTATCAGCCCCTCCGGTGCGATCATGCCGGCGATGAGGCCGGCTCGCAGCGAACGCAAATCAAAATTTTGCCGCTTTGGGTGGTTTAACTCAAGGATATAGTGAGTCGGGGCAGCCAGCTGCAAGGTAATTTTCTCTTGCTCGATAAGTTTGAAGGCATTTTCCACCTCAAAGCTGGCCATTAGTACGACGGTTGCCTGGAGCAGTAGGGGCTGAATCAGAATCGACCCGCACCCATAGGAATGGCTCATGGGTAAAAAGCCGATAAAAATGTCCTCTGAGGAAGCCCGGACTCCCAGTGAGTATTCCCATCCCGCCCTGACAGCGGCATAATGGGTGATCATGGCTCCCTTTGGTTTACCCGTGGTGCCCGAGGTATAAAGCAGCATCGCAAGGTCTTGCCGGGTATCTATTCGTGGCTGGATTATTTTCGTATTGCGCCCGGCTGCTATTAAATCATAGAAGGAAACCACCCCCGGACCCTTGCCATCGCCGACGAGGATGATCTTTTCTAGTGTCGCTGAATCCTTTTTTATATTTAGAGCATCAGTAAGATAATCGTGTCCCTCCCATTCGCTAAAAATGAAAACTGCTCTGGCTTCTGAGTTGTTTACAATAAATTCCGATTCGTTTTTGCGATATATGGCATTTACCCATACCGCGATGACACCCAATTTTTGTAAGGCATAAAATGCAATCATGAGCTCAAATGAATTTTTCATGTAAATCGCCGCGCGGTCACCTTTTTGTAAGCCGATGTCCGCAAGGGCGGCGGCCAGCGCATCGGCTGTCCGGTTTAATTCGCCAAAAGTCTTTCTTAAATCTCCATCCACCACGGCAGTTTTGTCTGGCACTTGAGCAGCACCTCTTTCTAATATCTGTCCGACTGTTAGTGATTTTAAATCATCCATTTTTGTTTTCCTTTGAAAATTTTAAAATCAGCCATGCAATCACACCGACTCACATGGACATTTTGTCCAGGCGCCCCGTCATGGAGAGAAGTAAAGAATCCTGCCCAGCTTCCAGCCCATAGGGCCTGCAGCCCGGAGGGAGGATCCGGTTTTCAGTATCAGAATAAATTTGTCTGTCTAGGTCTGTGAAGGTCTGCCTGCCCTGTTAAATCCTTCCGTTTCAGAACCTGCCAGCTCAAACAACCGCATACCGAACGGCATGTTTTTTCGCGATATTATTCTCAGAGAAATTTTCTTGCCGCGAATGGTGTATTTAAAACGGCAACTCAACCGGATGTTAGCGGTTTCAGCAGGCTGCAGATGGCTTCATACAAAAGCCTGGATTCTACGGACTGAAGTTCTTTCCCGGCGATCATTTTGAGAAGAGATGGCGGACTGTAGCCAGGCGTCCATTGTTGCGACGATGTTGGTTCCTGTTGGTCCGGGGATCGATACCTGAAAATCCGAGAGTATCTCGGACAGAGAGGCTTCAAATTCCTCATCGGAACGATCCAGTTCATCGATTAAAAGAACCGGTGTGTTCTCCTGAGAGCTCATGATGGCTTACAATAACGGACGCTTTATCTTATACGGCTCGGTGTATATCACAATTTTTTTAAAATTAATAGAAAGGGAACTTCTCCCAGAACGCCTGATCCGATTTCTTCCAATCTTCGCCGAATCTTTTTTCAAAAAAAGAGCCCATGCGGTCATACCAGCGGGTCCAGGTATTCTTTCCTTTTTCCTTGGCTTCCAGGATGTCATCTAAAAAGGATGCAATGTTAACCATCTCTTCTTTGGGCAAGTAAGAGGCGGCACCTTCTTTGTAAGATTTAACGAGATTTTCGGGACTGAGGGCATGGGCCGTCAACATGGCGGCCGTAATGTTCTTTTGATTGGCGATTTTCAGCAGATCGTAGCCTTCAACCCCCATGATATCCAAAACAGCGATGTCGAAATATCGGCCTTGTAGGTACTCTTTGGCCTCCTGAAAGTTTGAAGCTTTCGTGACCTCACACATCGATAAAAGGTCTTCCAGACTGTCCAACACATCCGGCTCATCGTCAACGATAAGGACTCGTTTGCCTGCCAAATATTCATATTCTGACATGATAAGATCTCTCCGATTTTGAATTATAGCGTCTTAGTAAAGATTCTTTCAGAAACTTAATACCTTTTAGAGATAATTCAAGCCACGGTTGAGCGGTTCAACGTTCCGGATTGAAATACCCCGGACAGCTCCTATACAGAGATCGTGTCTTCATCGGGTTACAAATCCGTTTCGCTCAATGGGGTATGACAGGAATTTCTTTTACACAGCGAAATCCGAGCCAGTGGGCGCCGTTGACGGGATCTTCCGGAGTCCAGCGACAGGTCACCCGCACGAAGGTGGCCGAGCCTATAAAACAGCCTCCCCGCATGGGTAATGTCCCCTCAAGCCATTGGCCTTTGCACATCTCCCAGACATTGCCGCACATATCATAACACCCATAGGGGCTGATTCCACGATCGAAAATGCCTATTTTCGATGTATGTTGCAGTTCGTACTCCCTCGAATTGCATCGGTTCGGAACAAACTCGTGGCCCCACGCCCACCAGCGGCCGTCGGTTCCACGGCCGGCCTTCTCCCACTGCATTTCCGTGGGAAGTTTCTTGTCAGCCCATGCGGCGTAGGCGTCGGCATCATCCCAGCCGACAAATACTACCGGCTGCAAGGGCTGCCCCCAGTCGGGGTGATCGAGTAGCATGGGATGCCGGTGTCCGGTGTGTTGAATAAATTTGCGATACTGGTAATTCGTAACCGGATACCGGTCGATGTAAAAGGCCTTGAGGCCGACCGTGCGAGCAGGTGTTTCGGTGGCATATACCGGGTTTTCCCGATCGTCTAACATCCATATCCGATAAAGCTCTTGCTCGGAAATGCCCATGGTAAATTCACCTTCGGGTACCAGGACCATTTCAGCACCGTCAATGGGAGAAATAATGGTTTGCGGTAGGAAGCCGGAGCCCGGCACCCTGGTTATGTCCCAGTGGGTTTCCAACTTTGAATTTTCCTTCTGCTGCTGTTTAGGAGGAATATGCTCGAATCTTTTGGTTCTCAACTGATAAATCTACAAAAAAAGAGAATGGAAAGCAATCCCAATTCTTTTTACTTGTTGAGGAGCGCCGCCGCAGGCCGCCGAAGCTGTCGGGTTGATTCGAAAAAGAGCAAACCCTGAAACCGGTGAGTGAGGTGACCCCGTGGTCCGCCTGAGGTGGATCAACCCGTCTCCTGTGAAGACGGGTTGAGGGCAATTCGTTGGATAGGCTGCAGTCTATGCAGCAGGATTTATTCAGCTGAAATCAGGCTGCGGCCATCATGGCGTCAACGTCGGCCTGAACTTCGCCGATGGGTTTAATGTCAAAATTTTCGACCAGCACCTTGGCCACGGTCGGTGACAGAAACGCCGGAAGGGTCGGCCCCAGGCGGATACCCTTAACCCCCAGGTGCAGCAGGGCCAACAGAGACCGCCACGGCTTTTTGTTCGTACCAGCCAATGTCGAAGGAAATCGGCAGATCGTTGATATCATCCAGCTCAAATACTTCTTTTAACTTCAAGGCGATGACCGCCAGGGAATAAGAATCGTTGCACTGTCCGGCATCCAGGACTCGCGGGATGCCGCCGATATCGCCGAGATCCAGTTTGTTGTAACGGTATTTGGCGCAACCGGCCGTTAAGATGACGGTATCTTTGGGAAGCGCTTCGGCTACATCGGTAAAATAGCTTCTGGCTTTTTGACGTCCGTCACAGCCGGCCATGACCACAAAGCGTTTGATGGCGCCGGATTTTACGGCATCCACCACTTTGTCGGCCAGGGCCAGTACCTGGTTGTGGGCAAAACCGCCGACAATCTTACCGGTTTCAATTTCGATAGGCGGGCTGCATTTTTTGGCCATTTCAATGATTTGTGAAAAATCCTTGGAGCCGCTCCGGGGACGATCTGCAATGTATTTGGCTCCCGGGTAGCCGGCCATACCGGTGGTGAAAAGTCGGTCCAGATAGGTGTTGTCCTTTCTTAGCGGAACCACACAATTGGTGGTCATCAGAATCGGTCCGTTAAATGATTCAAATTCCTTGTTCTGTGCCCACCAGGAGCCCCCGTAATTGCCCACAAAGTGATCATATTTTTTGAAGGCCGGATAGTAGTTGGCCGGCAGCATCTCGCCGTGGGTGTAAACATCCACACCGGTGCCTTCGGTCTGTTTCAGCAATTCTTCCATGTCCTTGAGATCATGTCCGCTGATCAAAATCCCCGGTTTGCTGCCGACACCGATGTTGACTTCGGTGATTTCAGGATTTCCGTAAGCGGAAGTGTTGGCCTCGTCCAGGGTGGCCATGGTGGTTACCGAAACCTCACCGGCTTTCAACACCAGGGCGATCATCTCATCCACGGATAGGTCTTTGGTGGTTGATGCCAGGGCTTCCATGAAAAAATCGTAGATTTCATCTTTTTCATACCCCAGAACGGCGGCATGATCCGCATAGGCGGCGATTCCTTTGACGCCGATGATCAAAAGCTCCCTTAAGGAACGGACGTCTTCATTTTCGGTGGCAAGAACACCGACGGATTTGGCTTTTTCATGAAATTCAGTTACGTCGTCGGAAAACCAGGTGGCGGAATGGTGCAGGGCGTCATCGAAATCCCGGCCGTTTTTTTCCTTAAAGACTGCCAGAAATTTCTCTTTCAGGGTTTCTCTGCGGTTTAAGGCCTCCTTGATCAGGTCAATAATGCGGTCATTGTCAAAGTTGGCATTGGTGATGGTGGCAAAAAGGGCCTGGGCCATAAACAACCCGTCTTTTCCATCCGAAATACCGAGTTCTTTAGCCTTTTCCCCATAAACGGCGAGGCCTCTTAGGGCATAGATCAAAAGGTCCTGAAGATTGGCGGTTTCTTCCGGTTTGCCGCACATTCCTTTTACGGTGCAGCCCTCATTCTTGGCGGTTTCCTGACATTGATAACAAAACATAGATACCCTCCTTGGTGAATCGTTTTTATTTGATTTTGATTTCCTGCTTGTTTATTTAGAGATGGCCGGTTTGCTTTTACCCGTGATGGGAATATAGGGTAAAACTTAATACAATCCGGCGAATTGTCAATTTTCCCCTATAAATGCCTCATTCCGGCTGAGAGTGCTTTGATGTAAGTCAAAAATTTGGTTTTTTTTAAAAAATATATGGATTGAACCGATCACCGTATACCTCATGAGATGAACCCGTAAGCGGCGAAGTTAAAAGTGCTTGACTTTAAATATCAATCGAATCATTGTGTTACCGAATAATGATCGCTGTCGAGGTTGAAAACTGGAATGGGTTCGATGCCACCGAATTATATGACCGAAATTTTTCGAAAGGTAAGCGATGCTCCAACTAAACGCCGGGTTTCCGATGTTCGGTCGCTGGGGGTCATTGATAACGCAGAACTTAAATTGTAAAAATTGAAGCTAAAAGGATTTGACGGTGGAAAAACTAATCATAACCGCCGCTATCACCGGCAGCCGGATTACGCGCGAAATTACGCCCCACATTCCCATCACACCGGAGGAAATTGTTCAATCGGCCGTCGAATGTTGGCAGGCAGGGGCTTCAGTCGTTCACATCCATGTACGTGACCCGCAAACGGGTCTGGGAACCCAGAGTTTGGAAATTTTCAAGCAGGTGGTGGAACCCTTGCAGAAGAAAACCGACTTGATTCTGTGTTTGACCACCAGCGGTATCCCGGGCAGAAATCTGCCGACCGCGGAGCGGCTGGCACCGCTGGAGTTGAAACCGGAACTGGCTTCATTCGATGCGGGCTCCATCAATCTGGGAAATTCAGTCTTTATAAATTCACCCGAATTCCTTGAGAGTGCCGCCGCAAAAATGAAGGATCTGGGCGTCAAACCCGAGCTTGAAATATTCGACCTCGGCATGATCGTCACCTGCCTGCGCATGAGAAGCGAGGGAAAGCTGGCAGAACCGCTTCATTTCCAGTTTGTTCTGGGCACTCCCTGGGGCGCGCCGGCCACGCCTGAATCTCTTTTGCATTTTCATCAGCATATTCCCCAGAATTCCACCTGGTCGGTCATCGGCATCGGCAAAGGTCATCTGCCCATGTCCATGATGGCCCTGATCATGGGAGGCCACATCCGCGTCGGCATGGAAGACAATATCTACTATGCCAGAGGCGCTGTTGGCCAAAACCAACGCCCAGTTCGTTGAGCGCATTGTCCGGATTGCCGGGGAGTACGGGCGGGAAGTTGCCACGCCTGACGAAGCAAGATCGATATTGAATTTATAGCATGATTTTGGGGGTAATTTCTTGACGGGGTCTCGTTTAATTGTCATGTTTAGTTGAAACAAATTCTTATTGTCTATGAATGCCCAATGAATAGAAAGATTGCTAAATTTAAACCCGCCGTAAACAAGCGGGTGCTGTTATTTCTGGCCGGATTTATGTGGTTGGATGTCGGCGCCGTGCTTTTGTTCCTGTCAATTTCCTGGCTGAATGCATTTCGAGCTCACAGTTCCTTCCTATTTGGCGGAATAGGCGTTATTGTTGCATTGGTAGTACACCACTTCGGATTTCTAAAAATCGTAGACAAAAATTTGGAACGAATATTGCCGATGGAAGGGACGAAATGTGTTTTTTCCTTTATTACCTGGAAGAGTTATATAATCGTCGCCGTGATGGTGGCAATGGGCGCATTGTTGCGGCACTCCCCGATACCAAAATCTTATTTGTCCATTATATACACAGGTATCGGTCTGGCGCTTTTACTTTCGAGCATTCGATACTTAAGAGTCCTCTTGAGTCAAATAAGAAAAAACCAGCAAAGGGTTATTTATCGAAAGGCCCGCCACAAAGTTTGAACAGAATGCTCACAGACAAAGCGGTTTTTCCAAGTTAATCTATAAAGCGAATTTGCGAATAACAAGGGATCAAATCATGATCATTGATAACGATTTGACCATTTCAATAAATTAATTCTAAAATACTTATTAAAAGGAGAAGAAATGGCAAAAATATTTGATGGAAAAAAAGCGGCCAAATTAGGTACAGAAAAGAATCCTGCCATTGTCCGTGTAAAAACAGAAAAGCGAATGAAAGAAGTCGTATCGATATTTGAAAAAAATGGTTGGAAATATACAATCGGATTAGAACCGGATGAGCCTGAGGATATTGCCGATTTGGAGATTTTATTGAATCCGCCAAAAACAGTCGTGGCCGAAAAGAAAGTTGGACGGAATGATCCTTGTCCCTGTGGCAGCGGGAAGAAGTACAAAAAATGCTGCGGGACATGAAGCGATGGTGATGCAATAATTAAACAAGAATAGTGACCGGAAAAGTGTTTGTCCCGGCACCTTATTTCTCTACTTGTTAAAAGAGTCGGCAGCATCGAGCTGCACCGGTTCGGCTGTGGGTTGGCGATCATAAAAACCCTAAGGCTTAAAGCATCATCAGTCTGATTTATCCAAGGATTTGCGAATTACCCGCTTTAAGATCTTTCCCGCCTCAGATTTCGGTAGCCCCTTGACAAACATGATTGAATAAATCAACTGACTTTATCTTTGCCCCGATAGATACCAAAGTGACCCTCACATAAAACACCCGCATTCAGCCCCATCATAAATTTCAGGGAACGAATATATTTTTCGCGATTGGATAAAAAAGAAGCCTCCAGTGGACCGTGGACATCCTGACCGAAAAGAACGCGGTTTGAATCAATTTGGGTGAAGTAAACCACAGATCCCGGCGAATGCCCGGGACAATGGTAAGCCGTCAAGTTTCCCATGCCGACCTGAAATGTTTTCTCTTTATCCTTAATTTTGTGGTCGATTTTCAAAGGAATCATCCGGGCACCGTACCAGTTGGCGGCCGTCACCGTGCTGGCGCCGCAGATTCTCTAATATTTTCATACCAGTGCCCCTTTCAGAACAAATTAAAGGCTCCGCCCCAATTGGAATACCCCATCCCTCAAAAGCCGGATGTTCGACGTTTCATGCGGTTTATAGAAGCAGATAGGGTAAAAAGCAATGTAATTCCAAAAAGTTGTAGAAATTCCGTTACATTCAATCAGCATTGCTGTGATCCTGGATTCGGACTTCCCCAATCCTAGTCAATGCGATACAAGAAAATTTTGGGTCATAGTATTTTTACCATACTATTTTGTCGGTTTATTGTCATCTTAATTTCATATCCACAGCAGGGGATTGTCATGATACTCTTTGGGCAAAAGGCCATTGGCAGAAATTTAAAATGCCATCCGGGAAACCAATGGGAATATCCGCTTCGCAACCCATATCATGGGCGACATCTGGTGACGACCTCAAAATTTGACGGTTCTGAATATTTCGATATACGAATCATGGCCTTATTTTATTGGTCTTTTTTTCTTGACAAACCAATTCGAAAAAAAATACGGTGTTTGAAAATATGGAGATAAGTTCCATATTTGGAACAAAACCTGCCAGGATTGACATGCGCATGAATCTGTTTGCGCTATATCGTGACAGCTGCCAGATTGTCATGCACCGGCATACTGTCACAAAACCATTTCTACCAGGAAAAGGAGGAACAAAATGAAAGTAAAAATTTTTATCATTTTACTCGCAGTAATTTTGTTTGCAGGATTGGTCAGTTCCCCGATCATGGCGTTGGAGTTAAAATTCGGGCACTATGCGGCCGAAACGCATCCCGGCCATAAAGCAACTCTGATGTTTGCTGAAGCAGTCCAAAAACGCACGAATGGTGCCATCACCGTTAAGATCTATCCTGCCAATGCCCTGGGGTCTCCCCCGGAAGTGCTTGAGCAAAACAAACTTGGCGCCATCGATATGAGCCTGCCCACCCAGGGAGCATTGGATAAGTATGTCCGCGAGTTTTCCGTCGTCATGATGCCATTTGTCTATGACGACTATGAACACTGCTGGCGTGTGCTGGACGGTCCGTTTATGGATTGGGTGGCTCCCAAGCTCGAAGCCCAGAATCTGGTTTTTCTTTCCAACTGGGAATGGGGTTTTCGCAATGTAACCAACAATGTCAGGCCCGTGATGACACCCGCGGACATGAAAGGTCTTAAAATGCGCACTCCGCCCGAATTGCAGCTTCAGGCCGCTATGGAAGCCTGCGGGGCCGTGGTCACCAAAATTGCCTTCCCTGAACTCTATAATGCCCTGAAACAGGGTGTTGTTGATGGACAGGAAAATCCTCTGGCCGTTATTTATCATTTTAAGATCTATGAAGTACAAAAAAACTTGGCCCTCACCCGCCATGTCTACAATTCCATGGTTCATGTAATGAGCAAAAAAACATATGAAAAGCTAACCCCCGAACAGCAGAAAATCATCAAAGAGGAGAGCAAAAGGGCCGGCCAGTGGTTTCGTGACCGCATGGTGGAGGAAGAGGGTGAATTGATTCAAAAACTCAAGGACAAGGGCATGGAGGTAACCCAGCCGGATATTGCCAAGTTCCGCGAAGCCATGCAGCCTGCGTACGACCGTATCGCTGATTACGCCGGCCGGGAGAATGTCACAAAATTTCTCAAAATGGTAGATGCCGCACGCTGATAGCCCTGGATAAAAACCGTCGAAAGGAAAGCGGGGGTATGTTGACGTTAGCCATATTTGGTGTGCTGGTGGGTCTTATCTTTTTGGGGGTACCGATTGCCGTCGCCATGGGTCTGACGGCTGTCGGTACATTTGTTTTTCTTGGTGAGGCCTTTGTTCTGCCGATGCTTGCCCAAAGAATGTATTCGGCGACCACCGGTTTTACACTGTTGGCAATACCCTTCTTTATTCTGGCCGGCAATCTTATGAACAGGGGCGGGATCACCCACAGGGTCTTTCGATTTGCCCAAGCCCTGGTCGGGCACTTCCAGGGTGGCCTCGGGCACGTCAATGTGGTTTCAAGTATGATTTTTTCAGGCATGTCGGGAGCAGCCGTAGCCGATGCCGCCGGATTGGGCATCGTTGAGCTGGAAGCTATGAAAAAAGCGGGCTATGGTACTCGATTCAGTGCAGCCATCACGGCAGCTTCATCTACAATTGGCCCGGTGGTCCCCCCCAGTATTCCTTTTGTTATTTACGGCAGCATTACCGGCGAGTCGGTCGGACGTCTTTTTCTCGCCGGATGTCTGCCGGGGGTGTTGATGGGCCTGGCTTTGATGATCGCTGTATATTTCGTATCAAAACACCGCAGATATCCTAAAGACCAACGGGCATCATTTAAAGAATTGCTGACAAGTGCCAGGGATTCCTTCTTTGCTTTGTGCATGCCGGTGCTGATTATCGGCGGCATCCTGGGAGGCATTTTTACACCCACCGAGGCGGCCGTGGTTGCTTCGATTTATGCTCTGCTATTGGGTCTTTTTGTATATCGCGAAATTAAATTCAGCGACCTGCCGGACATCCTGTGGGAAACCATCATTCAAAGTGTCAAGGTTTTATTTATAATTGCTTCCGCGGGTTTTCTGGGATGGCTGCTGATCCATCAGCGGATACCGCAACAGGTAATTACCGGCTTAACGGCGTTGAGCAGCACCAAGTGGATCATCATTTTGATTATTATCACCATCCTTCTCGTTTTGGGCTGTTTCCTGGAAGGGATTGCCGTGCTGGTAATTACAATACCTGTCTTTATGCCGCTTATTACACAATTTGGCGTCGATCCGATTCAATTCGGTGTAATAATGATTCTTTGCTCAATGCTGGGATTACTCACACCGCCGGTAGGAATGTCACTCTATGCTGTATCAAGTATCAGCGATGTTTCCATAGGCAGTCTGTCAAAGGAGCTCTGGCCCTATCTTCTCGGCATATTCGTCGTTCTGATACTCATTGCTTATGTGCCGGTACTGTCGCTGGGAATACCCGACCTTTTGATGCCCCATTAAGCGAAGTATTTAGGATATACAGGCATGCTGCAATTTCTGATTAAATTAGACCGCTGGATTGAGCGAGTCCTGCGCTGGTTCAGCATCGGGTGTATTGTAATGCTGGCTGTGGTCCTGATCGGTGTGGTATTCGTGCGCTTCTTTCCGATCGCTAAACTGAGCTGGTCTGATGAAGCGATAGAATGGGCCTTTGCTTGGATGGTTTTTATGGGTGCTGCCGCGCTCTGGCGCCGCAACGAACATTTCTGTGTTGATGCACTCTCATGCAAATTGGGTGAGATGCGCGGCGGCTTACTCCACAGCCTTTGTATTGGGCTGCTCTCGCTTGCGTTTTTTGCGATCTTTACCTATTACGGATACCTGCTGACAGTATCGGCCAATGACCGATCGCCGATTCTGGAGTGGCCGCGGCCGCTTTGGTATGCAAGTATGCCCATAGCAGGTGTCATCATGGCGGGATATTGTGTCCAGAGTATCATCAAAATAGGACTGGAACTTTTTACATCGGGCAAGGTGGGTATCGATATATTTTGTCCACCGCGGCCGGATCATGTGGACAAACTCAAAGCCAAGCTCAAAGAAATGGGAGAATAATAAATCTCTTCCGTTGAACCTTGAGCTAAACGCATTAAAAATCCGCTGGTTTCCGGTGGAATCGAAATTCTGCGATTCATCTCATTAAGCAGGAAAGGATTTCCCAATATGGAGATAAGATATCCATCAAATCCAAATGATTTTGAAGTCTACAGCACCAATCGTATCCGCACGGAATTTCTTTTACGGGATCTCTTTACCAAAGGCAGGATGGCATTGACCTACAGTCATTTTGACCGCATGATCATCGGCGGTATTTGCCCGGCCGAGCCCTTGCGGCTGGAAGCCGGTAAAGAACTGGGAACGGATTACTTTCTCGAACGTCGGGAGATGGGGATTATTAATGTCTCCTCTCCGGGCAAGGTTATTGTCGACAACCGGGAGTTCGAACTCGACAAAACCGACGGCCTATACGTGGGCAAGAATGCAAGGGAGGTCGTATTTACAAGTCTCGACCCTGAAAATCCGGCTCACTTTTACATGCTCAGCGGCCCGGCACATAAGCAATATCCCACGGTAAAAGTCACCAAAACCGAAGCGGATACAAGCCATTTGGGCACGGCCGAAGAAGCCAATGTCAGGGTGATCCATAAATACATTCATCCGGACGGCGCAGCGAGTTGTCAGCTGGTGATGGGGATGACCGTTCTTGAATCCGGCAGTGTCTGGAACAGTATGCCATGTCATACCCATGAACGCCGGATGGAAGTATATTTTTATTTCGATTTGAACCCGAATGCGATTCTTGTTACATCTAATGGGTGAACCGGATAAAACCCGCCATATCGTAATGAGAAATGAAGAAGCGGTCATTTCACCCAGCTGGTCAATCCACGCAGGTGCCGGAACCTCAAATTATTCCTTCATTTGGGGCATGCTGGGTGATAATCAAACCTTTACGGACATGGATGCCGTTGATTTAGCCGATCTAAGGTAACAACAGCATTTATTAATCGTCAACTGAGAGGAGCAATCATGTCTAAGATTATACTGATTACCGGTGCCAGTACCGGGATAGGAGCTGAGACTGCGCGCCACCTGGCGGAGGGCAATGACATATTTATCCATTATTGCACATCTACGGAGGCGGCGAAATCAGTAGCTGCCGATGTCGAAGCTAAAGATGGGAGAGCTCATCTTTGCCAGGTTGATCTATCCAATGAAGATGGTTGTCAGGCACTTTTCAAGGCCGTTGAGGGAAAAGTGGATAAACTCGACGTGCTCGTAAATAATGCGGGTGGTTTGATAAGAAGAAAATCAGCCAAGGAATGCGAGTGGAAACTTATGGAGGAGATTTTTGCCCTGAATACCTTTTCAGCGATGATGGTCACATCCTTGTTTATCCCTATGCTTGAAAAGGGAGAAGACCCAAACATCATTAATATAACCTCTGTGGCCATGCGTCATGGTGGTCCAACGGCCACCATTTATGCGGCCTCAAAAGCAGCCTTGGATTCCTATACCAGAGGGGCAGCCAAAGAACTGGCTCCCAACATCAGAGTAAACGCCGTGGCACCGGGGGTGATTGTAACGCCGTTTCACGATAAAGTTTCCACCCCTGAGCAGCTGGAAGCCTGGCGCAAAGGAAACCCATTAGAAAGGAATGGTGATCCTATTCACATTGCCCAAACTATAAAGTTCATCGTTGAAAATAACTTCCTTAATGGCGAAACGATTGATGTCAATGGAGGGCTGCTTATGAGATAAAAATCCTTTTACCGGTACAATTTTTTTGATGTACCAGAAGAGGCTGGTTTTTAATTCAGTATGCCAACCCTAAACAAAAGGAGGTAGAAAAATGAAGAAACTGGTCGTCGTTTTCTTAACACTGAGCATGTTGGTATTTGGCTTATCAGCTTTTGGGGCTGATAAAATGGTAATCAAATCAAGTGATGTGCACGGCGATGGCTACCCTACCGTGGAAGCCATCAAGTACATGGGAGAGTTGCTGGATAAGTGGACCAATGGCCGTCTCACCATTCAGGTTTACGGATCCATGCAACTGGGCGGTGAGAAAGAGGCATTGGAGCAGGTGCAGGTCGGCGCCCTGGAGATGACGCGTGTCAGTGTCGGTGTTGTGGGCCCGATTGTGGATGAATTCAATGCATTCAACCTGCCGTTTGTTTTCCGCAGCGCCCAGCACATGTATGATGTCACCGATGGCGAGATCGGTACCGACCTGTTGAATAGACTGGAGAAAGGCGGTCTGATCGGGCTCGGCTACATGGATGCCGGCTCGCGGTCCTTTTATAACAAAGTTCGCCCGATCACACAGCCCACAGACCTCAAAGGCTTGAAGATCCGTGTGATGCAGAACCCGATTTTTGTGGAAATGGTCAACTCCATGGGAGGAAACGGTACCCCGGTTGCTTTCAATGAGCTTTACACTGCGATACAAACAGGGGTTGTGGACGGCGCGGAAAACAACCCGCCCACCATTATCGAGCACAAACACTACGAGGTCACAAAGTACTACAGCCTGACCGAGCATTTAATGGTGCCGGAGATTTTTGTATTCTCCAAAAAAGTTTGGGATAAACTTTCCCCGATGGACCGGCAGCTGATTCGCAAAGCATCGGCGCTGTGCGTCCTCAAGGAGCGTGAGCTCTGGAAGGCAAAAGAAGAGAAGGCTTATGCAGAGCTCAAAGAAATTGGCTACAGTGTGAACGGAAATCTTGACAAGCAACCGTTTATCGAGGCGACGGAACCGGTCCGTGCCAAGTTCGGCAGCAAGTATTCCGCTCTGATTAAGCAAATTCAGGCCGTAAAATAGGATAAATCCGCAGAAGTGAAACAGAAGGGGCCGGTGTCGTTCTGAATCCAATTGTACCGGCCTCTTTTTCCCGGTTGCCGGAGAATGTTATGACAAACGCTTATGTAAAATTGATGGACGTGCTTTATTTTATTTGTGTGTTCATTGCTTCTACTGCGCTTGCTATCATGAGTGTGATCATCAGCTGGGGCGTGTTTACGCGATACGTCCTGGGCTCCGGATCATTTTGGCCGGAACCGATTTCGATCTTTCTGGCAATCCAGCTTACGTTCTATGGCGCCGCGGCGTGCTACCGGGCCGGCACTCATATCCGGCTGAGGATGTTAACGGATCGCCTTCCTCCGGCTCTGCACCAGTGGCAAGACAAATTCGTGCATCTGCTAATGGCCGGGATCTGCCTTTTTATGGTCATCTGGGGCGGCAGCCTGGTGCAAACCACCTTTTTTCAATCGTATCCGGAGTTTCAATACATTCGCGTCGGTGTGGCCTACTCCGCAATTCCGATCGGAGGATTGATTACGTTTTTATTTGTGATTGAAAAAGCATTTAACATATCATCTGCCAAAGTCGCGAAGGAGGGTTAATCAATTGGGTGGATCATATGGGCCGGTACTTCTGATCGGGGGCATGTTGCTGCTGGTTGTGCTGGGGGTGCCCATTGCCTATGCCATCGGGATCGCTTCGCTGATTACCGCGCTGGTTATCGGAATTCCTCTGGAAGCCATTTTGTTGAAGGTGTCTGACGGCGTCGACAACTTTTCACTGCTGGCAATCCCCTTTTTCGTGTTTGCCGGCGCATTGATGGCGGAGGGCGGTATGGCCTGGCGGCTGGTCAATTTCGCCAATATTTTTGTCGGCTTTATCCGCGGTGGTCTTGCCATGGTCAATATCCTGGCTTCGATGTTTTTCGGCGGGATTTCCGGATCGTCGGTCGCGGATGTTTCCTCGATCGGCTCGATTTTGATCCCGATGATGAAAAAGCAAGGGTATGACGATGAATTTTCAGTCAATATTACGATCACATCGGCAACTCAAGGAATTGTCATCCCTCCAAGCCACAACGCTGTGATCTATTCGTATGCGGCCGGAGGAGCGGTTTCTATCGCCCAGCTTTTTCTGGCAGGATTCATCCCGGGCGTTATGATCGGTCTCTCCCTGATGGTGCTGTCCTTCATCATGGCTACCAAACGAAACTATCCAAAGGGCCAACTGGTGCCTTTGCGGGAGGCAATTAAGATTTCAGGTCAGGCTTTTATGGGCTTGATTACCGTGATTATTATTGTGGGGGGCGTCATCGGCGGTATCTTTACGGCAACAGAATCGGCATCGGTCGCCGTGATCTATGCCTTTCTCGTGACCCTGTTCGTGTATCGCGATTTTAAATTGCGGCAACTGCCGCAGTTGTTCCACGGCGTGATCCATACGGTGTGCATCGTGATGATTCTGATCGGTTTCGCTTCCGGGTTTGCCTACCTGATGGCCCTGATGCAGGTCCCGGCCAAGGCCACCCATTTTTTCCTCAACATATCAAGCAATAAGTATGTGATCCTGGCCTTGATAAATATTATGCTGCTGGTCCTGGGAACGATTATGGACATGGCGCCGTTGCTTCTGATCTGCACGCCTATTCTTTTGCCGGTCGTAACGTCTTTTGGGGTTGATCCGGTCCATTTCGGCATCATCATGATGTTGAACTTGTCGATTGGGCTTGTCACCCCGCCGGTAGGATCGACGCTTTTTGTCGGCTGCGCCATCGGGAAAGTTTCCATCGAACGTGTTTCCCGAAAGCTTTGGCCGTTCTGGCTCTCAATGTTCGTAATCCTGATGCTGGTGACGTATTTCCCGATATTTTCAATGTGGATACCTATGCTTGTCCGCTGATGTTGTTCACTGTATCCTCTCCCTGGGTGAGAATGACTTCCTGTCTTCTCTACTCCAGCAGCTGCTTGTTCAGGGCGGGGTCGATGCCGACGCGGCGCGCCAGGTCGGATGTGAACAGGCCGTCCGGATCGAGTCTTCGCTTGATCGCCAGGAGATCCCGGTAGCGAGGAAAGACGCGGTAGAACTGCTCGGGTGTCAGAACCTGGTCCTTGGCGAGGTGAATCTTGCCACCGCGCCGGACCGTCGCATCGATGAGGCGGTCGACGGCCTGGCGGCTGGCAGCCTCGTGTTGCCTCTTCGGGTGGAACTCGAAGTTGAGGCTGTAGCCGTCTTCGGAGAACGAGATCAGGCAGTCGTCCGGCTTGTGTGCGCGCAGGATGGTCGTGACGGGTGGGCAGGGCGACGACTGGCATATGCCCAGCAATTCGACGATCGCTTCGCGTGCGCTGGATCGCGGAAAGGTGAGCTGGACGGTGTACCCGTGCGGGCCGCAGACGAGGTGGGCCGGCGGTACGGTGAAACTGGCCTCGAAACCGAACCTGAGGAAAAGTTCGGTGTTCGAGGAACGTCCCGTCAGCGAAGCCAACTGGCACCCGATGTAGTAGAGGCGGTTGAATAAATTCATCATGGGTCGCTGAACGTGCAGCATGAGTGACAGGATGGGCCCAAATTTCTCATGAAGCGCAAGGCCGAAGCGTCGGTGCTTTTCGAGGCGCTCGTAGCCCGCCTCGAGGATTTCCCGGCGTCGTGATTCGGTGTCGTGGCGCTCGATCCACTTGGCAGCGTGGATCACAGAGCGTCCGATTCTGCGGCCGCGCGCGTAGGCGTCCACCCAAACGACGGCCGCGTCGTACGATTTCTCGATCTGGGCCATCATCTCGAGCAGTGCGTCGACGTCGGGCGCCGGGAGGCGGTTGATCTCGACGAAAGGCGATGGGATTGGTTTGAGCTGCAGCGTCGCCTCTACGATGACACCGAGCAGCCCAATGCCGCCCACAACGGCGTTGAAGAGCTCGTGCGACCGATCGATGGTAAGCGTCTCTCCGTTGGCAAGCAGGAGGGTGAGGCGGACGACCTGGTGGGCAAAGCTGCCGTGGTGCCATGCGTCCTTGCCGTTGACGTTGGCACAGATAGCACCTGCGACACTGGAATGGGATTCGGTCGGGCTGGCGGGAAGCGTCAGCAGGCCATGGTGGACCGCCTGGTAGATATCGATGAGTCGCATGCCGGCCTCGACGGTGATCTGCGCGGTCTCCTTGTCGAACTCGATGATACGGTTCATAGCGCTCATATCGAGGAGGGCCTGGCCGTCGTTGAGCGCAAGGTCCCCGTAGCCGCGTCCGGCCCCGCGCGCGCAGATGGTCATGTCGTGTTGTCGGCAATAGGCCAGCGCCTCGCGGCACTGTTCAATCGTCGTTGGGCGGGCGACAAGGGAGCGCGTTCGGATGGAGCCAACCAGTGAGGTCAGCTCTTCCCACTTCATGAAGTTCGGGGGTTTCTGGTTTTCAGGTTTCATCGCGGATCTCCGATTTCACACAGCAATCATACTGTGTTAACTAACTACCGGGATTCAGGTATCGGATATCGGTCGTATTGTCAAGCAAGCAATTTTTCAAAAATAAAGTCAAATGGGAAGGAAAACCCTGATCGGTTTTCAAAGGTCTATGAATGGGTATTATATTTTTAAAAAGAATTTTTTGATAGGTAACACTTTTAACCAGCGACATCTATGTCTCAAATATTTTCGGGATACTTTTTTTGATCTCTGTTTTATCGGACCTGTCGGTTTTGATGACCACTTGACCGATGCATCCCTAGCAAGTACCTTTTTTGCATCAGCCATCTTTGGTGGGGGTTGTTGTGACGGCGCATACCAACAGATTGTAAAAAAAATTATACAAAAAAAGCTTTGTGTGACCTATGATGACCTGGGACACGGATTCCCAGCGAGAGCTTGGCATTGGGGTGGACCGGTGCCAACGGTGTCAAGTGGGTCCAAAAAATCACCGTTCTGGACCAACCCCCTGAAGGTTTTTTTATGGACAATATAGACCGTGTGTTTCAAAACGGAGAAGACCCGAAATCCGGCGAGGTGGTCAAGGACATCCCCAATTCTCTCGGGGTGAGGCCGAGCAATGTGAGTGGGAGTACTGATCATGTCCGAGGTGTCTTATTTTTGAGTTAAAAATTGTCTGCTTCTGGCAAACTTCATCTCAAATGCCATCGGTATGGCCGTCATCATTTTGAGTTTAATCCAGCACAGCAACTGCCTCCACTTCAATCATGTACTCCGGCAGGGCCAAACTCTCTATTATCAATAATGTGTTGGGCGGGCTGGGCTCCGGGAAATACTCGTTTCGAACCCTGCGATAGGTTTCGATGTAGTTGTAATGGGTCAGAAAGGTCGTCTTTTTTACGATGTTCTGCAGCGTGCCCCCGGCTTCCTCCATGATGCTTTTTAAATTTTCGCAGACCTGTCGAACCTGAGTTTCGAAGTCGCCCTTGCCCACCAAATTGCCGTCCACATCCTGGGCAACCTGACCGGCGATATACAAGGTGTTGCCCGCTTTAGCTGCGTGGGAATACCCCTTGGTGGGATGAACACTCTTGAGTTTTAGTATTTCATGTGCCATGACAATCTCCTTTTCGTGTGAATTTCTGTCCGGATGAACCTAACGTAATTTTTAAACGATGGGAAGATTAAAGCGGTTATACAGTAAAATGATTTAAAATTGATATAGTCCGCATTCATAAATAACTGTAATTTTCTCAACCAGTTGATGACCGCTTTTTACCAAATCGTCATTCGACAAAAACCGAATCCGCATGGATGCCACTTGCAAACGAGGCGTATCTTGATTATGTTAGCATGATCGTTTCCTAAACTGAACGTTTCCGATACGAGATTCACGGTTCAAAGATTACAATTAATTGATATTGCTCATAATAGCAATAAAAATCTGAAATACCCATCATACCTTATCGAATCAAATGGATTTATAACCAGATGAAGGCAGGATTCCTTTAATAGAGCTGTCGGGTTTTTTCAACCTGGAACGTTGAACCCCTGGCCCAGACCTGGATCAGATGTGAGTGCCTTTACGACAACGGTCACAACGGTTTAACGTCACCCATGCGTATTCAAAGCAGTCGCGCTCTCCGAGGCGCAGGCTACGAGCCCGCTTCCAGCCCGTAGGCTTCATAGGCTTACAGGCCGGAGGGGAGGCCAGGACAGGCTTGAACCGCTAAACCTGGTTTAATATTTGTGTGGTTATGGGAAGTCGAATTTAAATATTGGCTCAAATTGTCTATAGACTGTTCATTTTACTTATGATTTTATAAGGTTACAGCATTGTCCGCGCTGACCCGATTGAATCGACGCTGCTGAACCCTAAAAATCCGCGTTACATGGTGCGAAGTGAAACCATTCGGGTCGTAACCGCTTACAATGCCGGAGACCCGCGGCAAACAGACGAGACCCCCTGTATATCGGCCAGAGGAGAAAATAACGGATCGAACCAACAAACGATACCGCCACCGGGTAGATATTGCCATGCAAAGGGATGAGTACCTTAAAGCAGGTCGATTCGGTCGACAAAAACTGACTGTCAAAATTGTTGATATCAGTCAGGAACCGCATAAAATCCCAAAAGAATCAGTAAACATGTCAAAGGCCAATGACTTTATGTGCAATGATTCGTTATTTCAACGGATTCTAGCAAATCTGGGTAAATTTAAAGTATCGCCCCATGAAAACGATGGGCTTAAACAAGCTGCCGTGGCGATAACCGTCGTCGATGTCTACCATGGGCCGGATTTGAATGGTTTGTCAAAACCGGATCATTGGGACAAAAACGCAGCGCTGATTCTGACGCGAAGAACTTCTCTACTCAGACATCATTCAGGTCAATGGGCACTTCCCGGCGGACGGATAGAGGCAGGGGAAAGTGAGGAGGATACGGCATTGAGAGAGCTTCAGGAAGAAGTGGGCCTGAATCTGAATCGAGACTGCATCATCGGTCGTCTGGATGATTTCGCCACCCGTTCAGGATTTATTATCACGCCGCTAGTAATCTGGGGAGGTGCCGGTGTAGATCTATCACCGAATCCGGCGGAAGTGGAATCTGTCCATCGAATACCGATCGCAGAGTTTATGCGTGAAGATGCGCCCATACTTCAACAAATTCCTGAAAGCAAGCATCCCGTCCTACTCATGCCGGTGGGCATAACCTGGATTGCGGCACCAACGGCCGCGTTGATCTATCAATTCCGGGAGGTGGCGATTCTGGGTAGAGATACCCGGGTGGCACACTACGAACAGCCGTATTTCGCATGGTCTTAGGGGAGAGTTGCTTTGGGGTCATTTGGCAGCATTGCGGGAGACTGTGATCAAACCAGATCCGTTATACAGGCAATCGTTTTCCTCCAGCTTGAATTTCACAGTACCCTAAAATGGCACCCCACCCCTGACCCGGATAAATCGGAAAAAACAAATAATAGCCAATGATCAAAGTGATGGATAAAATATCCCCGGTACGGCGGAATTTATTTTATTTGCAGTATTTGGCTCGCTGGGAACAAGAAACCATCACACGCTTATTAACAAATGAAGGCTGAATCCCTTTGATAGAAGCTGGTTGGGAGTTTTTCAACCCTGAACGTTGAACCCCTGGCCCAGACCTGGATCAGATGTCAATGCCTTTATTCCAAAGGTCACAAAGGTTTAACGCCACCCAAGCGTATTCAAAGCAGTCGCGCTCTCCGAGGCGTAGGCTACGAGCCCGCTTCCAGCCCGTAGGCTTCATAGGCTTACAGGCCGGAGGGGAGGCCAGGGCAGGCCTGAATCGCCCAACCTTAGAGATAATAAGGTGATGAAATTGCTGGATAAATTGAGAGGGGGTGATCTTCGTTCGATTGGCCGCTCAAATGAAATTGTCGCCGATATTGAAATGAACCCCATGCTGATTGAGATAATATTTCCCGGTCTGCATGACTCTGACCCTGTCTTAAAGGCACGCGCTGCGGATGTGATTGAAAAAGCAACTCGGAAAAAGCCTGAATTATTATTAAATCGCAAAAGAGAAATTATTTCGATTCTGAAAAAAGAAAAACAGCAGGAGGTCTGCTGGCATATTGCCCAAATGATTCCAAGACTGGATTATACGCCACAGGAAGAGCAAGTCGTTATACATGCATTAAATCATTATCTGTCACATAAAAGTAAAATAGTCAGAGTTTCAGCATTGGAAGCACTCACAGATCTGGCGCAAAGAAATAAAGGCATAATAGAGGCGGTTACCCAAACAATTCGGGTTCATACAGAAACCGGCAGTTCTGCAGTCCAGGCGCGTGGAAGGAAACTACTGGAACGCTTAAAATCACGATCAATCAATGGATAATTGCTTCTAAAAGGGGATTTAAAAATGAAAAGCTGTGAAACATGCAAATTTAGGGCAAAATATGATAAAAATCCCCGATCCTGGTTAGGCCGTATGTGGAAATGGCATATCGGCTGGTGCCCGGGCTGGAAATCCTATCTCAAGTCTTTATCGGCTGAGGAAAAAGAAAAAATGGCGAAGCTCTATGGTAAGTAAGGAATTCTTTCTATCTTATTTGTTAAAAAGAGCGGAGCGAAGCCTCCGGCTCGTAGGGTTGTAGCGCCTGCGCCTCGGAGAGCGACATCCACCATTCGTCAATCGTCATTTCATGAAGTTTCACCAGAGGATATGGTGTTGAGGTATTAAGACTGCTAATGATGAACAATTGCGGGGAGGTTTTTAATGTTGTTGGATTCGAGTGGCGGGAATGTTTTCCCGGATAATTCAGAAAATGTATTGGCACCCGGTCAGAAAGATCGCTTCAGGCAGCAGATCGAATTTATCCTCGAGGTTGATAAGCTGAAAAATGTTCTGCGAAAGACGATTTTGATGGATCGCTCGCGGCGGGAGAATTCGGCCGAGCACTCGTGGCATATTGCCTTAACGGTTCTTATCCTGTCTGAATATGCCAAAGATTCGGATGTCGATTTATTTCGGGTGATGAAAATACTGCTGGTCCATGACCTCATCGAGATCGATGCCGGCGATACCTACTGTTACGACGATCAGGGAAGAAAGGATCAGGCCCGGCGGGAAAAAAATGCGGCGGATCGGATCTTTAATCTCCTGCCGGCGGATCAGTCAGCGACTCTGCGGGAACTGTGGGATGAATTTGAAGAAAGGAAAACACCCGAGTCACAGTTTGCCAATGCATTGGATCGGCTGCAGCCCTTTTTGCACAATTATTTTACCGAAGGGCAAATTTGGCAGGAAAACAACATCAAAAGCGCCCAGGTAAAAGCACGCATGCGCCCGTTAGATGACGGCGCTCCGATTCTCTGGAATTATGTCAGTGCTTTGATCGATGATGGGGTGAAAAAAGGATTTTTGGCCGAATAAGCCAGGAGAAACCCGCACGACAAATGTCGAATGTCGATTGATCCGCTGCATCGAATTAAGGAATTCTATCTATTTTCATAATAAATTACGAAGTCTGCATCCGCCGAAGATGGAACCAAAATCACCTAAAATCATCATTGATGCCAAGAACCTGACGCGAATATATGCTCTGGGCGGTAGTGAAGTCATCGGTATCAACACGATCGATCTAAGTATTGCCGCCGGGGAGCTGTTGATTTTGAAAGGAGACAGCGGCTCCGGCAAAAGTACCTTGCTGTCTCTGCTGGCCGGTCTGGATCGGCCGACCCGTGGTGAATTGACGGTGGCCGATCATGATCTCACGACAGCGACACCTGCGAATCTTACTCATTTTCGGCGGGAAGTCGTTGGGATGGTTTTTCAAGCCTTTAACCTGATGCCGACCTTAAACGTGCTTGAAAATGCCAGCCTTCCCGGATTGCTGGCCGGGAAAAACGCCGCCGCCGTCAAGTCAAAGGCAATAGAATTGCTGGAGTGGCTCGACCTCAGCCGACGGCGGGATCACCTGCCGGCTCAGCTTTCCGGTGGTGAAATGCAGCGCACTGCGATTGCCAGAGCGTTGATCAATGATCCGGACATTATTATTGCCGATGAACCCACCGGGAATTTGGACAGCCGCAACGGGCAGATTGTGGTTGATTTATTGGCCGAATTGAACCGGAAATGGAAACGAACCGTCATCATAGCGACCCACAGCAGCCTGGCAGACTCTCTGGCCACCATTAAAATCTGTCTGAAAGACGGAATGATATCTGATGGTATAGTCAGGTTGAGTGTTTCAGGGTTCACCGTTCTGGGTTGAAAACCTCAGACGGTTCGTATCAAAGGGATCGTGTCTTCATCTGGTTATAAATCCGGTAGGCGTTCACGGGTTCAAAGGTTCACGGGTTCAAGGTTGCATTCTCGTCCCTGGACTGCATTTGGGATTCGTTTTTACGCGAAAAGTGTCAGCTTCGTCAGGTATAATCCAAAATTTGGAATCAAATTAACAATTATCTGGGGAAATGAGCATTTTTATGAATACTTCGGGTCTTTAATGTCTTCCTTGTCCTTAACCCTGAATGTTGAACCCTGAACCCCGAACCGCTCAGTTTAGGTTTTAAATAAAATATCAAACATGCAGCGCATTTCCTTCTTCTTTAATTTTTTTATCTGGTTCAGTCTGCGCAACATGCGAAAGCACCCGGGCCGGGCCCTGACCGTGCTTCTCGGGATCGCACTGGGAGCCTCGGTATTTACCAGTGTGAGACTATCCATCCATGCATCGCTGGATTCATTCAGCCGAAGTATGGAATTGATTGCCGGACGGGCGGACCGGGTCTTGATCCGACCGGGGGGGAGCGTGCCGGAGCAACTGGTTGCGAAATTAATAAAACATCCCCTCATTGAGAGCGTTTCGCCACTGCTTACCATTTACATCCGGCCCGGACGGCCACATTCAGATCCTTTTCTTCTGATTGGCTTTGACCCCATTTTGGATCACTCCTTTCGTAACTGGCAAATTGCCGGCAACGCCAACAAAGCAACCGATTCCTGGCTCAATCTATTAAAAGATCCCTACACCCTGATCATCGGTAAACCCCTGGCGCTCAAGTATCAATGGCGTCAAGGCGACTTCATTTATCTGGAAAATACCCGCCGGACAGCACGGTTTCGAATCACCGGGACTCTGGCATCAAAAGGTTTGGCCCTGGCTGAGGGCGGCCGCGTGGCGCTCACGGACATCGCCACCTTTCAAGAGTTCACCGGGGACTACGGCCGGGTGGACCGCATCGATTTGCGCTTCAAACCCGGTATCGCGGACCGCGATCTGGCAGCAATCCGCCAAATTTTGCCTGAGGGCGTTGTGCTGAGTTCTCCTCTGGCTGCCAAAGAGAGCGGGCAGGCGTTGATACGGGCCTATCAGCTCAATCTTTCCATTTTAAGTTTTGCATCTTTGTTTGTGGGTATGTTTCTGGTTTACAGTCTGGTAGCCTTGAATGCCGCCTCCCGTCGTCACGAACTGGCGGTGTTGCGATCCACCGGCGGATCGCCCTACCTGCTGTTACTTCTGTTTCTGGCAGAAGGTGCGCTTTTTGGCATTGCCGGCTGGATTGCAGCCATTCCCGTCAGCAGCTTTCTGGTGAAGTATTTGCTGCACGGGGTGAGCCAGACCATTTCTACCTTGTTTGTTCGCGTGCAGGTGGATACGATCTCTCTCAGCTTGTGGGAGATTGCATTGAGTTTTGGCGTAACGGTGTTCATATCCGTCCTGGCGGCGCTGCAACCTGCCCGCGAAGCCATGCAGGTGTCACCCAAAGAAGCTCTGGAAATATCCCAGCATGGCATCGGGGTCAAAAAATCTCCTCGCAACCTCGCCCTGGCTGGTCTGATCTGTATCATACTGGTTTTACCGTTGTCGCGGCTTCCCGGCGTGCTGGGTGTGCCGCTGCCGGGTTATTTTGCTTTTATGCTTCTTTTTGTGGGATTTTCTTTGCTCGTTCCCTCCTTTATGGTACATATGGGCAATACGCTCTCGCCCCTGCTGCGCCGATTTGCCGGGGTGACGGCGTATCTGGCGGCCCGGTATGTGCGGGACAGCGGAACCCGCACCGCCGTTTCCGTCGGAGCGCTTATTACGGCCGTGGCGTTGTTTGCATCGCTGGTTATCATGATCCACAGCTTTCGCCGGACGGTGGAAATATGGACCTATCAGACCATCAGCGGTGATCTGTTTCTGACACCGAAACTCAACGAGATAAACCAATTTCGTCAGCCGATTTCCCCACCGGTGGCGGCCTGGTTTCAGACCCTGGACAAAGAGATCGAAATTGTACCCAATCGCCGATATTTTCTCAGATATGACAATTTTCCTTATGAATTCGAGGCCCTGGATCTGGATGTTTTTTTAAAGTATGCGGATTTTTTCTGGATGAAGGGTGAACCGGATAAAATTCGATCCCGCCTGGGTTGCGGCGAAGGGGTGATTATTTCCGAAGTGTTTTCAAACCGCACGGGGTTGACCGTCGGGGATACATTCAAGGCCCGGATTGAAGCGTCCCTGGTTGAATTACCGGTTTTGGGAGTGGTGCGGGATTATCGTACCCAGGGCGGTGTGGTCTTTTATTCCCTGGGGCATTTCAAGGCGCGCTATCATGATCCGCGTTGGAGCGGGTTACGGGTGTACTTTCGGGATCGAAACCAGGATCTGGGCCGCGCAGTTGCCGATTTGCGAAAGAAAATAGTCGAGCGCTGGGGTGGCGACCTGGATATGATCAGCGGCGAAGATCTGCGGGCGTCCATTCTGCGGGTTTTCGACGAAACATTTGCCGTTACCACGGTGCTATTGCTCATCGCCCTGGTGATAGCGGCACTGGGGATTGCCACGACCCTGACGGTTCTGGTATTGGAACGCTCCCGGCAGCTGAATACGCTGTTTGCGATCGGAGCCGATTTCGGCCAGATCCGATCCATGATTTTCTGGGAGGCGGCATTCATAGTGGTGGCGGGTGAACTGGCCGGGATTGTCTGCGGCTTCATCCTGTCTTATCTACTGGTGTATGTGATCAATCGACAATCATTTGGCTGGACGTTCTTATACGGGGTGGACTGGGGAGCGCTGGGCATGTCGCTGCCCTTGATTATTCTGACCGCACTGGCTGCGGCGCTTCCGGCCATCAAGATGGTTTTTCGGCAACCACCGGCGACACTGTTGCGGGAATGACTTGAGGGCGGAATTTGGAATGGGGAATGCGGAAATATAGGGTAGAAGGAATTGAATGCTTCCTCCGGCCCGTAGGGGACATAGGGGCCTGCGCCCCGGAGGGAAGTCGGAATGCGGAATGCGGAATTATAGGGCAGAGAGCTTAGGGCATAGGGTATGGCGTGGAAAGCGCATAACCCATTTGTGCGTGGTTCTTAAATTTGTGTTTTACGATCGAAAACGGCAACCCTTCCCGTTGCATCAGGAATCAATCCGAATTCAGAGACTTACCCGAACCTATCGAGAAGTTGCTATCGTTCTGATATGTATGCTTTTTATATTTGACAAATGAGAACTATCTGGGTTAGAGAAATAGGTCTATAAAAGTGAACCCAACAGGTTGAGTAAATCATGTACCGAAAGTTTTTTGGATTAGACGAAAAGCCGTTTGAAGTAACGCCGGATCCTTCTTTTCTCTACTCGAGCCCTAGTCATGATGAGATATTGGCGTCCCTGATTTATGGAATTCAGGAAAGGCGAGGCTTCATTGTTATCGTCGGCGAGGTGGGCACGGGCAAAACCACTCTATTGAATGCTATTCTAGATCGATTCGATGAAAATACAAAAGTCGCCAATATATTTAATACCGACGTCAGCTTTGAAGAAATGCTCAGGATGGCTCTCGTCGATTTAGGAATATTAAATCCGGATGAAACGCTTGACAAGGTTGAAGCGATTCACCGATTGAATGAATTCGCCATCCAGCAACTCGCAACCGGTGGGAACGTCGTACTGATTATCGATGAAGCCCAAAATCTTGACCGACGGTCTCTGGAAAACCTAAGACTCCTTTCGAATTTGGAAACGCCCAAACACAAGCTCCTCCAGATTATACTATCAGGGCAGCCTGAGTTGGACGAAATGCTGGGCCGGAAAGAGATGCGGCAGCTAAGTCAAAGAATCAGTATCAAGCGTTATCTTAGCCCGTTGAATGAAAAAGAGACCTACAAGTATATCCGGCATCGGTTGATTAAGGCGAACTGCAAGAAGCCCTCTCTCTTTAGCAGCCGAGCGCTTAAGCTAATTTGGGAATATTCCCAGGGCATACCGCGTAAGATCAACAACCTCTGCGACAATGCGCTTTTGATTGGGTATGGGCTTGGGAAAAACAAAATCAGATCAGAATTCGTAACAGAAGCTGTCAATGACCTCGGCTGGAATCGCTTGCAAGCAAGCCTCACGGCAAATGATTCCGTCGAAAGCGCCGCAACGCAAACGGCAGCGCCCGCGCTTCATGCGGCGTCATCTGCTGTGAATCAACCCTTGCAGGCCAAGCCGCGTAGCCTTGTTCGGCGCTTTGCATGGGCGGCAAGTTTGATGCTCCTTGGTGGTCTCATTTTTCTATGTGGCTTATTTTGGGATAATTTCCGATTCAATATATCCGGAATCGATCAGATTGAGCCGGCCGGAACGACCCTTGAGCCGCCGAACCGCGAACAGTCTTTGTCACCATCTGCAACGAACGGTAATCTCCAACCCATTGATCGCCAAGAGCTGGTTTCAACTCAAGGCACCTCTTTATTAGAATCCGCTGGAGATGTCCAATTACAGACTGCAGAGTCTGACCATCTTGCCAAGCAAGATTCGGTACCCGCTAAGCCCCAAAAAAAACTTGAACCAACGATGGTTCCTTTATCTGAGCCTGAGCTACCGGAAATCGCCTCGGAGAGTGAATCCCAAAATAATACTTTAAAAGTTTTTGAGTCCGACAACCAGACTGGTGAGCTGTCGGCCGCAAAGCGCGCCACAACCCAACCCGACATCGTATCCCCCAAGCCTCAGATGAAAGCCGAAGCGGCGCCGGAGACCGAGGTCGAACCATCGCCAAGCTTGCCACAGGAGGTGGTTGTCAAGCGTGGGGATACTCTAATGAAAATCCTTAGGCAAAATTACGGTAATAACCGCAAGGAAACCCTCCTTAAAGTGCTGAGTAACAATCCAGAGATTCGGGATATCAATCGGATTAACGTAGGACAGGTGATCAAACTACCGCGGTTGAACTAGGCCCTTAGGAGCATTTTTCTGACAACATGTTTTCAGAAACTTAAGGTTTCAGGTGTCGGGTGCTAGGAATTGGAGGGGCATTTGATCAAAGGTAAAAAACGGACACCGCTGTCAGCATAATTTTAACGTCTCGGAATCAAATGGGCAAAACACATCAAGCTCTGAAACAGGCTGAAAAAGAGTATGTCAATAGACAACAGCAGAATAGGCTTGCCAGCCGCCAAAAGTTTAGTCGTAAATGGAATTTTTATGGAACCCTAGCCGTTTTACTAATCGCGATTGGGAGAATTTCGTACAATTGGGGCACTCGTTTGCAAGCAAGGCTCACGGCAAATGATTCCGTCGAAACCGCCGCAACGCAAACGGCAGCGCCCGCGCTTCCTGCGGCGTCATCTGCTGTGAATCAAGCCTTGCAGGCCAAGCCGCGTAGCCTCGGTCGGCGCTTTGCATGGGCCGCAAGTTTGATGCTCCTTGGTGGTCTCATTTTTCTATGTGGCTTATTTTGGGATAATTTCCGATTCAATATATCCGGAATCGATCAGATTGAGCCGGCCGGAACGACCCTTGAGCCGCCGAACCGCGAACAGTCTTTGTCACCATCTGCAACGAACGGTAATCTCCAACCCATTGATCGCCAAGAGCTGGTTTCAACTCAAGGCACCTCTTTGTTAGAATCCGCTGGAGATGTCCAATTACAGACTGCAGAGTCTGACCATCTTGCCGAGCAAGATTCAGTACCCGTTAAGCCCCAAAAAAAACTTGAACCAACGACGGTTCTTTTATCTGAGCCTGAGCTACCGGAAATCGCCTCGGAGAGTGAATCCCAAAATAATACTTTAAAAGTTTTTGAGTCCGACAACCAGACTGGTGAGCTGTCGGCCGCAAAGCGCGCCACAACCCAACCCGACATCGTATCCCCCAAGCCTCAGATGAAAGCCGAAGCGGCGCCGGAGACCGAGGTCGAACCATCGCCAAGCTTGCCGCAGGAGGTGGTTGTCAAGCGTGGGGATACTCTAATGAAAATCATTAAGCAAAATTACGGTACTTACCGCAAGGAAACCCTCCTTAAAGTGCTGAGTAACAATCCAGAGATTCGGGATATCAATCGGATTAACGTAGGACAGGTGATCAAACTACCGCGGTTGAACTAGGCCCTTAGGAGCATTTTTCTGACAACATGTTTTCAGAAACTTAAGGTTTCAGGTGTCGGGTGCTAGGAATTGGAGGGGCATTTGATCAAAGGTAAAAAACGGACACCACTGTCAGCATAATTTTAACGTCTCGGAATCAAATGGGCAAAACACATCAAGCTCTGAAACAAGCTGAAAAAGAGTATATCAATAGACAACAGCAGAATATGCTTGCCAGCCGCCAAAATTTTAGTCGTAAATGGAAATTTTATAGCATCCTAGCCGTTTTACTAATCGAGATTGGGGGAATTTCATACTATTGGGGCACTCGTTGCCGATTTTCGCCTGACTTCAAGGAGGCTTCTAAAAGCGCAGTCAGCAAGACGACTAAGATCGATACAGTTCCTGATCCAGGGGCGTTGATTGAATGGGTGCTACAAAAGCGTTCCCAGCGAGATAAAAAACCCTAACATAGAATGAATGTTTCAAAAACCACTTTTTGGGTTCTCCGCCTCATGCGAATCCGGTTTAGGGGGATATCTGCCTTCAACATGGTTACAGATATACATACAGCCCGCGTTAGGAGAGGTTTCAATAAAGCTACCGTAATTTCCAGCCTGATCCTTGTCGTTTTTGGTCTCAATGTTGTCTCTCCGGTATTTGCCATCGAACCAACAGGTTATTTCCCGGTAACTGGTCCATGCTTTTTGGAATTCCCAAAAGACCACGGGGCGCATCCGGGGTACCGCACCGAATGGTGGTATTACACCGGCAATTTGCGCTCGGAAACCGGGGATCTCTATGGATTCCAGCTGACTTTTTTCCGCAGACAAATCAGTCCTCCGGGTGCCGATAAAGCCTGGCCCAACCCGCCGTCCGCCTGGCGCACCCAGCAGATTTATTCGGCCCACGCTGCCGTTTCAGATGTTGCCGGCAAGCGGCATTTGCAGGCCGAACTGGTTTCCCGGGAGGCGCTGACAATGGCCGGTGTTCTGTATAAGCCGCCTGAGACGGTGGTCTATTTAAAAAACTGGTCGGCTCGAATCGGCTCAGAAGCCCAGGTGCTTAATGTAGATACGGATGAGTTCTCCTACGAGCTGACTTTAAAGCCCGTGAAACCACCGGTTTTGCATGGTCGGGCCGGTTACAGCCTGAAAGGCTCATCACCGGAAAAAGCCAGCTGCTATTACTCCTATACCCGGCTGGCGGTGGATGGTCGATTAACCATCGCAGGAAAAACGTTTGCCATCAGCGGGCAAGGATGGATGGATCATGAATTCAGCACGGCGTTGCTAGAGCCGGGCCTAAAGGGATGGGATTGGTTCAGTTTGCAATTGTCCGACCGGACAGAGGTCATGCTTCTTCTATTAAGGACGGATGATGGTGGTATCAGCGCTGTTTCCGGCGGAACATTTGTCGACCCTGAAGGAAAAACCAGGGCAATCGGAAAGGATGAATTCGCTGTGACCATACTGGATACCTGGATAAGCCCCCATTCAAAAGCCGTGTACCCTTCACGATGGCGTCTGCGGGTTTTTCCATATTTCCTGGATTTAACCATTTTTCCCAACCTGGCAGATCAGGAAATGCAGACTTTAGAAAGCACCGGTGTCACCTACTGGGAAGGATGTGTGTCCATCCGGGGGACAAAGGACGCAAATCCGATCAAAGGTCACGGCTACGTGGAACTTACCGGTTATGCTGACAGTTTTGATATACCGATGTAATCAAATGGGAAAATATTGTTATGAAAACGCATGGAATTTTGCTAAAATCGTGAAGAATCTGCCACTAAGTCACGAAGGCACAAAAAAGGAATATAATCTTTGTGGCTTAGTGCCTTGGTGGCTGAACTATTATCCAGTCCCGGCAAAGTGCGCCTAACCTTGTATCCCATGCATCACAGCACGGAGACATTCCCATGCACAGCAGAATTCTGTTGGTTATCTCATGCTCGATTGTGATGGTACTATCCGCCTGTTTTCTTAAACCGCAATATACGACGCTGGAAGCTCAACTGGAAGATTCACGGATTCAGAAGTCTCAGGCTAAAAACCGGCTGGAATATCTGGAGAGTGAATTGTCCCAGGCTGAGAGAAGACTTCAACTGATGGCAGCTGAGCTTAAAGACTCGGAGGAAGCAAGAAATAAATGCGCCAAAGACTTAGAAGATCTTCAGACTCAATACACGTATCTGAAAAATATCAACCTGCAATTGTCGGAAAACATCAAGATCCTTAAATTGGAACTAAATAAGAAGAAATCCGTCGTCGAGCTCCAGGAAAAAGTCATTCAGCTGTTGGATGATACCAAGAAGACCATTCAAACCAGCTTGAAAGATCAGATTGCGGCCCAAGAGGTCGAAGTGATCGAAGCAGAAAATAAACTGAAAGTCATATTTGTGGATAAGATCCTTTTTGATTCAGGAAGTGCTGAAATTAATCCCAGGGGAAAAGAATTGCTGCGGGTGCTGGCAAAGTCTCTGAAAGAAAACAAAAATCAGAATATCGTGATTGAGGGCCATACGGACAATGTCTCTTTGACTGCGAATCTGATGAAACGATTTCCGAGCAACTGGGAACTTTCAACTGCCAGGGCTTCAGCAGTCGCCCATTTTTTTCAGGAGGAAAGGGGGATTGATCCGCAAAGGCTTTCCGCCCGCGGATACAGTTTTTACAGACCGGTTGCTCCCAACGATACTGAAGAAGGCCGCCGTCAGAACCGACGCATTGAAATTGTTCTGGGACCGCCTGAATAAATTTAGGTATTTTTCATTTGAGACACTTCGTGCATTTTTATGGAAGTGTCCAGCACTTCCCTGATCTTTTGTGACAGCTGAACGATGTCAAAAGGTTTTTGAATATATCCCTTACAACCCAGGTCCATTAATTCTTCAATTTGTTTGTTCAAGCTGTAGCCGCTCACCAGAAGAACCTTGACCTTCGGATTTATCTTTTTCAATTCATCATAGGTGTCTTTGCCGTTCATTTCAGGCATAATCATATCCAACGCAACCAGATCAAACCCCGCCTTGTTTTCGTTGTACAGCTCGATGGCTTGTCTGCCGCTGCGCGCGGGAACTACCGTATATCCGAGCTCCTCGAGCATTAATTTTTCAACCAGTATCGTGCCTTCTTCATCATCTACCAGAAGGATTGTTTCTTTTCCTTTCAATAACTCGCTGTTTACCTCGGCATCAACCGGCTCTTCGAGATCCGATGAGGGCAGGTAGATATTGAAAGTGGTTCCGTGGTCTTTTTCACTGTAAACCCGGATAATACCGTTGTGATTTTTTATGATGCCGTAGGCAGAGGCCAGACCGAGACCGGTGCCTTTGCCGACGTCTTTGGTGGTAAAAAACGGTTCAAAAATTCTTTCAATGTATCTCCTCATCGATTCCGACCCCGGTATCCGTCACGGAAACTTTTACATAATTTCCGCCAGGCACTTCAAATGGTTTGCAGTAATGATCACTCAAATAGACATTTTCCGTCTGTATGCAGAGATCGCCGCCGTGCGGCATGGCGTGCCAGGCATTCAGGTATAGGTTTATCAGTACCTGTTCGATTTGCCCCGGATCGACCCTGACGCTCCAGATGTTGTCCTGGAGCTGTTTGTGGGTCACAATTTCCTTTCTGGTGCGGGTGAACATTTTGGTGCTATTTATTACCAGGTCATTGAGACAGGTTTGTTTTAGCGCATATTTTCCTTTTCTGGCAAAACCAAGCAGCTGATTGGTGAGGTTGGCGGCGTTCCTGACCGCATTTTCAATACCCTGGATGTATTCACCATTGGGATCATCCGGGTTTGTTTGCAGCCGCATCAGAGAAATATATCCCTGGATTCCCATCAGAAGATTATTAAAGTCATGGGCAATGCCGCCGGCCAGGGTACCGATGGCTTCCATTTTCTGGGAATGGAGCAACTGGCTTTGCAGAAGTTTTTTCTCCTTTTCGGCTTCAATTCGTAACGTGATGTCTCTGACCAGCATTGAGTATCACATTGCGGCCTCTGTAGGAAATTGCCCGGGAGTGGATTTCCACCGGTATAAGCTGCCCGTCTGTTTTTGTATGGGAGGTTTCGACGATGATTTTTTGGGGTCTGCCGTCTTGAATGCCTTTGCCAAGTTGGTCGATGATCGAGCATGCATCTTCGCGGGGTATGATGTCGGCTATATTTAACTCGAAAAACTGCTTCGGAGTGTATCCCAACCAGGAATAGGCCGCTTCATTGGCTTCCAGTACATTACCTTTTAGGTCGAGGATGTACACCGCATCATCGACGTTCTCCAGCAGTTCCTTATATCGGGATTGCTCTTCGGCATCCTTCAAATTGGCCAGCATGTAATTGAAGGCCTGAGACAATTGATTGAATTCCCAGTAATTGCTGATTTTGTCTTCAAACAATAGATCTTTTTCGCCTTCGGAGATTTGAATTGCCTTTTGCGTCATCTGGCGCAGCGGTTCCACCATTTTCTTGCCAAGATAGATGGATATCAGAGCAGACACCGCCAGAATGACAATCGAGAGCAATCCAATCCATAAGGTGACTTTTCGCTTTTCAGCGACCAGGGCTTCCAGTGATGATTGGAAATACAGGTTATCAAATCCGTAAATTTTAGATAATATTAATTTTTCGCCCAGCGGAACCAGTTCCAGGTTCATGGCAATGCTTTTACGGATATCGTCATTTAACTGTAACGTCTTCTCAGAGGTCAGGCTGTAGAGTTTATCGGATTTTGCTATGGAAACATCGCCGCTTACCGTTTGAAGAACGGAATTAATCAGTTTTAAATCCTGGGTCATATCATAAAGGGCATGGGCGGTTCCCATGAGCTGGGTTTGGTGCATAATGGGAGTTGAAAGCCACCACACCAGGTGGTTTTTGCCCGCGTCTTCCAAAATTTCCCCGTACGGATATCTTTTCTGAACGAGATCCATCAGGTTTGTGGATAATTGGGGGTAGGTCTCCGGAATAACTGATTTGTCACCTTGTTTCTTAACAAAAAAGTAAACACCTTCCCGTGATGGATAGAACTCGGAGACCCGTTCCTGCAGCTGGGATTTACCGTCGAGCATCACCGTTACCCGGATAATGTTGTCGGATCCCAGGTCTTTTAACATACTCGCTGATACTGGAGATGCGGTTGTTTAGAATGATTTCGACCTGACCTTTTTCCGCCAGAATCTTTTTGCGAAATTCAGACTCGACGCGTTTCCCGAAATATCCGTATAACGCGATCAGGATGACGAAGACCGACAGGGTGGTAAGCGCGACAAAGGTTGTTACCAGGTAGGTCGAAAACCGCTTTTTATTTCTAAATTTCACCAGTGTTGAAATTTCCTGAAATTTTTTCCTGATTCGGGCTAACAACATAAATTCCCCTTTGTATTCAGCTTTTCATATAAAAGAATTGGAAAGATGTCAAAATAAGATTGCTGTCCAGCAAAATACACCCAAATTTTTGATTGCAGTAACAGCAAATTTTAGTACAATTGGGGGCCATTACAAATCGTCGTCCGACCTAAATTTACCATAAAAGTTCAGCCACTAAGACACTAAGACACAAAAAAAGGAAAGATACTCAGGAGGAAAAACAATGCGTCGTCTGTGTTTGCTGCCCGTTGCCTATCTAACCCCGCTGTTGATCTTATTCAATTTTGTACTGCCGGATGCCGTAAACTCCGACGCCGGGCTCCCCGGGCTGAATGTCGTGCGCATCACCCCTGCCGGTACGGATGTGCCGCCTGGACGACAAATTGTTTTTGAGTTCAATCGGGCGGTGGTGCCGGTGGGGCGCATGGAACGCGATGCAGCTGAAGTTCCCATCACTATTTCACCTGAAACAGACTGCCGCTGGCGCTGGCTCAATACCCGTGTTCTGGCCTGCCAGCTAGATGAAACTGCTGCTTTAAAGTTCGCTACCCGTTATAATATTGTTGTAAACCCCGGCATCCAGGCCGAAGACGGTGTCTTGTTTGCCAAATCGATGAGACACAGCTTTATTACCGAACGTCCCAAGGTGCGGCATGCCTGGTTTAAAACCTGGAAAGCCCCCGGTATGCCTTTTATTCGTCTGACCTTTAATCAACCGGTTTCCAGAGAATCCGTGGAAAAGCACGTTTTTATAATGGTGGATGGCCCAAACGAGCAGCGGATTGGGCTGCATGTGGAACCGGATCCTGATGACAAGCAGACACCTTTCATTCTCCCCTTGCCGGGTGAAAAGATAACTCTGGTGCCGGGTGCCGAACCATCGGCTGATAAATCCGGAATTGAACATGCGAAATCACCGGCGAACCAGGAGACCGCTGCACGGCGGATCTGGCTGATATCTCCGGTGGTTGAACTTGCCCCCGACACCAAAGTGGCGTTGAAAGTGGAGCCGGGTCTGGTGTCGTTCAGCGGTCCTGAACGGGGCGTTGAAAACCGTGTCCTGGTGGCGTTTGATAGTTTTCCTGAATTTGCCTTTGATGGCATTGAATGCGTCGACAATCGCAACCAAAGAATAGCATTGAGATCCGCCGAAGCGGGGGTCGAACAAGAGGCGCGCTGTAATCCATTGCGCCCGGTGGCACTGGTTTTCACGGCCCCTGTTATCGATGAAGCGGTTAAAAACCATGTGAAGATCACGCCCGACCTGGCCGGAACGAGGACGGACTATGATCCCTGGGCCAATCGCCGGGGTTACTCCAGGCTGGGTTCCCCCCACAAACAGGGGCGCAAGTATCTCATCCGGCTGCCTGAAGTGTTGCAGGCCCATCAGGTTTATTCCCTCCAGAGCGATACCGATAAATTTAAGGATGAATTTGGACGGACTCTGACGATCCCCATCGATTTTCAATTTGCCACCGATCACCGGCCGCCGGATTTTACCCTGACCCATCCCCAGGCGGTGCTGGAAAAGGATGCAGACACGGAGATGCCCCTGGTGGTGACCAATCTTGAAAGGGTAACGGTGGCTTATGATCGTCTGACGGCCCACGGAAAGCAAACCGGCCAAACACATGAGCTTCAAATTCCGTCGGCGGAAGATATCGCTTTCCGCATGCCGCTGCAGGTTCGCGACCTGCTCCAAGGGCGATCCGGCGTGGTCCAGGGTCAGGTGAGTTCAAGGCCGCCGGTCGCAAAGCATTTCCGGGAGCGCTGGTTTTTTGCCCAGGTAACGCCCTTTCAGGTGCATGTAAAGATCGGGCATTTTAACACCCTGGTATGGGTGACCGAGTTTACATCGGGACTGCCCGTGGTGGATGCCACGGTAAAAATATACCGCGATACCTACCCGGCTTTGCCGGAGCTGCCTGAGATCCTGACCCGGGCGGAGACGGACAGCGCCGGTGTTGCCATGCTGGCCGGCATCCGGGAAATCGACCCCGCTTTAAAGTTCATCCAGGCCTATGACATGGCTGAGCCGCGACTGTTCGTGAAAATCGAGAAGGCCGGTGATCTGGCCCTGGTGCCGCTGGATCAGCAGTTTCGAGTCGATACTTACCGGGCCTCGCGCTATTCGGTATTTCCCTCTCTGCGCCGGCGCTACGGCCACATTCACACCTGGGGTACCACGGCCCAGGGTGTGTATAAGGCCGGTGATACGATTCAATACAAGCTGTATGTTCGAGACCAGAACAATGAGACATTTGTGCCGGCCCCCGGGGAGGGCTATACCCTTGAAGTTGTCGATCCTACCGGTAAAATAGTTCATACGGTTTCCGAACTATCCCTATCGGATTTTGGTGCCCATGACGGGGAATTTACCATATCCCGAAGCGGCGCCGTGGGCTGGTATCGCTTTCAGTTAAAGGCCGCCTTTTCCGAGGACAGCTGGGAGCCCTTGCGGGTGCTGGTCAGTGATTTTACCCCGGCGCCTTTTAAAGTGACCACGGACCTTAACGGCCGCATTTTTCAGCCGGGAGACAGCATTGAGGCAGCCACCCGGGCCAGACTGCATTCCGGCGGCCCTTATACCGATGCCGGCAGCCGGGTGACCACGACGCTGGAAGCGCGCCCATTTCGTTCGGAAGACCCGTCTGCCCGAGGATTTCAATTCAACACGTATGTTCCCGGAGCCCCTGCCAAACAAACCGTTCATCAAATTGAAAATGCTCTTGACAACCGGGGCAATCTGACGACCCGATTCACCCTTGCCGAAAGTAACATCTTATATGGCCGACTGGTTGTTGAAAGCGCGGTCAGAGATGATCGCGGAAAGTATATCGCGGGCCGGGCCACGGCAGACTATGCCGGCCGAGACCGGTATGTGGGCCTGCGCTCCACGGACTGGGTGATGAATGAAGATGAGCCGGCCGCGGTTGATCTGCTGGTGGTGGACGCCGGGGGCAACCCCCGGGAAGGTGTGCCCATCCAGGTTAAAGTTGAACGCCGGGAAACCAGGGCCGCCCGGGTCAAAGGCGCCGGCAATGCCTACCTGACCCACTACACACATCAATGGGTCGAGGTCGCTCAATGCGACCTGCAATCCACCTTGGCGCCGGTTCAATGTGCGTTTACACCTCAGGACCCCGGATCCCACCGGATTACGGCCACGATTCAAGACACCCGCAACCGGCCCCACAGCAGTGAAATCTATCAATGGGTTGTCGGCAAGGGACGGGTCGTGTGGCAGGAGCGACCGGACAACAGCCTTGAAATCATTGCGGAAAAATCGCAGTATGGCGTCGGTGACAGGGCCCGCTATCTGGTCAAAAACCCTTTCCCCGGCGCCCGGGCCCTGATTACCGTCGAACGCTACGGCGTCCTGCAAAGCTGGCTGCAAACATTGACAAGCGCCACCCCCATCATCGAATTTGAAATTCAGAAAGATTATCTGCCGGGATTTTTTCTATCGGTGGTCGTTACCTCCCCGCGGGTTGAATCAGCACCAGCCGACAACCAGGTAGATCTGGGAAAGCCTGCCTTTCGCATGGGCTATGTCAAAGTGCCGGTCACAGATCCCCATAAAGAGATCGTGGTACAGGTGGAGCCCCTGCGGGATACCTATAAGCCCCGGGATCGGGTGAAAGTACAAATGAAGGCGGCACCCCGCCATCCCGCCGATGGTGAACCGATTGAACTGGCTGTGGCCGTGCTGGATGAAGCGGTGTTTGATTTGCTGGAACAGGGCCGGGATTATTTCGATCCCTACAAGGGATTCTACACGGTCGACGGACTCGATCTGGAAAACTACAGTTTGCTCATGCGGCTGGTGGGGCGGCAGAAATTTGAGAAAAAAGGGGCCAACACCGGCGGGGGCGGCGGCCTGGATATCAGCCTGCGGTCGGTGTTTAAGTTTGTTGGGTATTGGAATCCTTCGATTATTACGGATACAGCGGGCCGGGCGACCATCGAGTTTGAAGTGCCGGACAATTTGACCGGCTGGCGGGTGCTGGCCATGGCGGTGACGCCCGGTGACCGCATGGGGCTGGGAGAGGGCCATTTTAAAGTCAATCGAGCCACCGAGATTCGACCGGTGATGCCCAACCAGGTGACCGAAGGCGACAGTTTTGACGCCGGCTTCAATATCATGAATCGCACTCCCCAAAAGCGTCAGCTGACCGTGACCCTATCGGCGCAAGGGCGTGATTGCAACCGCTGACGGGCAAAAGACCCGGGAGGTAACCCAAACCCTGGAGATTGAGCCTTATAAGCGCGCCACGGCTTGGCTGCCCTTGAAAACCACGGAAGACGGTCTCATAACATTGACGGCTCGCGGTGGTGACGCGCTGGATCAGGACGGCATGGTTCACACCATCGTCGTCCAAAAGCGCTATCGTCTGGAAACCGCGGCCACTTATGGATCGACGGTGGCGCCGACGGTCATCGAACGAATCCTTTTCCCGCAAGACATTCGCACGGATGTCGGGCAAGTCAGTCTGATGCTGTCGCCGTCCGTGATCGGCAACCTCGAAGGCGCTTTCAGGTACCTGCGCGATTATAGCTATAGTTGCTGGGAGCAGGTCCTCACCAGGGGGGTGATGGCGTCCCATTACAACAACCTTAAAGCGTATCTGGCCGAAGATTTTACCTGGCCGGACAGCGAGCACCTGCCACGATCCATGCTGGAGAGGGCTGCGGAATACCAGGCACCCAATGGCGCAATGACGTATTTCATCGCGCAGGATCGTTATGCCAGCCCTTATCTGAGTGCTTACACGGCACTGGCGTTCAACTGGCTGCGCAAAAGCGGCTATGAAGTACCTGCGGCGGTTGAGGAAAAGCTGCACGAATATCTTCTCACCATGCTGCGCCGCGACGTGATGCCGGATTTCTATACCAAGGGAATGGCCTCCACCGTGCGGGCCGTGGCGCTGGCGGCGCTGGTTGATCACGGAAAAATAAACCTATCCGATCTGCAGCGTTACCAGCCCCATGTGCCGCAAATGAGTCTTTTCGGCAAGGCCCATTTTTTGCTGGCGGCTCTGGGCGTCAAGGACTCGGAATCCATCCGCACCGACGTTTGCAACCGGATACTGGCCCACGCCGGCGAATCGGGCGGTAAAATTGTTTTCAGTGAAGTGATTGATGACAGCTACTCGCGGATCCTCTCGTCCGCTCTGCGGACCAACGGGGCTGTTTTAAGTGCCTTGACGGCGTATGGTCTCACCGCCCAGGGGAAACAACTCGTCGGTGATATTCCCTTCAAACTCGTGCGCTTCATCACCCAGAGCCGCAAGAATCGCGATCACTGGGAAAACACCCAGGAAAACATGTTTTGCATGAACGCCCTGATTGATTACAGTCGCGGGTATGAAAGTGAATCGCCCGATATGACGCTGCGCGTATTTTTTGAAACGGAAGAGATGGGTCGGGCCAAATTTTCAGATTTGCGGGATGATCCGGTGATCTTTCAAAAACCGATCGGCGCCGATGATCCGGGCCGCACGGCAACCCTTAAACTGGAACGGGCAGGACAAGGCCGCCTGTATTACAGCACCCGGCTTTCGTATGCGCCTCAAGCCATGAGAACAGACCCCATCAATGCCGGCATCGAAATTCATCGCGAATACAGCCGGGAGCACAACGGGCTATGGGAAATTTTAAAAAGCCCCATGCAGCTTCAGCGCGGTGATCTGGTGCGGGTGGATCTTTTCTTGTCCCTGCCGACGGCGAGAAACTTTGTGGTGGTGGATGATGCGGTGCCCGGCGGCCTGGAACCGGTCAATCGGGACCTGGCGACGGCTTCCACGGTGGATGCCGACAAAGGCGCGTTTAACCATGCCGAGGGTTCGTGGTGGTTTCGTTACAGCGACTGGTCCTCTTATGGTGTTTCGCGCTGGAGCTTTTATCATCAGGAACTGCGCCATAATGCCGCACGCTTCTACTCCGATTACCTGCCGGCCGGCAACTATCACTTGTCCTACACGGCCCAGGCCATCGCATCGGGTGATTTTGTCGTGATGCCGGTACGCGCCGAAGAGATGTATGATCCGGATGTGTATGGGCAGGGGGTGGCGGCGTCTTTGACGGTGGGCAGATGATGGAAGTCAGATGACAGAGGACAGAAGATAGAGGGAAGAAGTGGGAAGTTGGAATAAATTGAAGTCGGAAGTCGGAATTCGGAATGGGGAAATATGAGGCGTAGGGCATGGAGCAGAGGGGATTGAGGGCGGAATAAATTGAAGTCGGAATTGGGAATGCGGAATGCGGAAATGTAAGGCAAGGGGCATTGAGCGTGGGGCAGAGAGCAAAGTGCAAAGGGAAGGAGTATTGGGAATGGGGATCTGGAATTTGGAATGCGGAAATTAAAAGGATTCGGCCTAAAGTTTGAATTAGAAAGCGCATAGCCCATAGTTCATAGGAAGAGGCCGGGTCAAAAGGAGCGCTGCGCTTGGATCGAATGTAATGTGGATCGAGTAGAAACGGGGTTTATCCTCGACTCCATTGACTAAAGGCAAATATTAGCCGGTGGGAGCGGCTTCCAGCCGCGATATTAACTCGGCAACTAAACTCGTCATTCCGGCCGCAGCGCAGCGGAGAGCCGGAATCCAGAGAAGTCCTTGCAATTACTGGATTCCCGCCTTCGAAGAAATGACGGAATGATGGATATAGATGGTCTATTTAATTGCCAGGTTAATAAATGCAGCTGGATCAATACCGATAACTCGTAACCAATACCCAATACCCAATACCTAATACTCGCGCCCCGTTCAATACTACTATGAAAATCAGACTGCAAAATAGATGGATCTCAGCAATCCTGCTGATGGCAACGATCACCGCCGGGGCATTTCTCTGGAAAACCAGCGCCGACCTCCTGCCGCTGCCGGCCTCTCTCTCGCCGGATGGTTCCAATGTGCGCAAGGTTCAGGTCATGGACCGCAATTACCTGCCCTTGACCGTGACCTACCAGAATCGGTGGAACATGCATGACCCTATCTCCCTGCATGATATTCCGCATTTTTTGCAGCAGGCCTTGGTGGCATCCGAGGATCAGCACTTTTATCGCCACCAGGGCGTTGACTGGCCGGCGCGTTTGCATGCGATATTTCAGAACATCAAAGCCCTGGATCCGATACGCGGTGCCAGCACCATCAGCGAACAGGTGATTCGCATGTGGCACCCGCGACCGCGCACTCTCTGGTCCCGCTGGCTGGAAGGGATCGAGGCCGGTCGTCTTGAAAAAGAATTTTCCAAAAGCGAAATTCTCGAGTTTTACCTAAACCAGGTCCCTTACGCCGGCCGGCGCCGGGGCGTGGTGCAGGCCGCCCGAGATTTTTTTGACCGCGATCCCGATACCTTAAGCACCAAAGAAATGCTGGCCCTGGTGGTGATGGTGCGGGCACCGGCGCGCCTGGATGTGCGTAAAAACCCCGAGGGGCTGTTGCGATCGATCGAGCAACTCGCTGATCGCCTGCTCAAATATGGAATCATCGATAAAGAGCAGTATACGACGATCCGCACGGCTGACCTCAAGAGCAGAGAAGCCGTCCTGCCCGTGAGGGCCGAGCACTTTGTTCAGCATGTCTATCAACTGCAACCACCGGCGGGCTTGCGGGGGAAAGGCCGTCTGCGCACCACGCTTGATTCCGGCCTGCAGCATATCGTTCAAACCATTCTGGATCATCGTCTCAAAGATCTTTCAAATCGCGGCGCAAAAAATGGGGCGCTATTGATTGTGGACCATCAACGCAATGAGGTCCTGGCCTGGGTAAACAGCGGCGCCGGTCTGGATGATGTTCCGGCAAGCTGGATCGATGCGGTCACGACCCCCCGACAGCCGGGTTCTACCCTGAAACCACTGTTATATGCCCTGGCATTGGAAAAAGGCTGGACGGCGGCCACCCTGGTGGATGACTCCCCGCTGTCCGAGCCCGTCGGGCGCGGGCTGCATGCGTATCATAATTACAGCCGCATCCATTACGGACCCTTAAGGGTGCGGCAGGCCCTCGGCAATTCTTTGAACATTCCTGCGGTGCGGGCCATCCAGTTTGTGGGCGTCGATGAATTTTTGGCCTGTCTGCACGAATTGGGTATTCGGAGCCTGCAGCAGCACCCGGATTTTTACGGGGATGGGCTGGCCCTGGGCAACGGCGAGATTACCCTGCTGGAACTCGTGCAGGCTTATACCGTTCTGGCCCGGCAGGGAACTTACCGCCCACTGAAATTTTTTATGACTGAAGAACCCCGCCGGGAAGACACCCGCAGGGTCTTTTCAGCAGAAACCGCATCGCTGATCGGCAACATCCTGTCGGATCCGGAAGCTCGCCGGCTGGAGTTCGGCAACGGCAGCCTGTTGCGGTTTCCGGTCCAAACCGCGGTTAAGACCGGAACCTCCAGTGACTATCGGGATGCCTGGGCCGTTGGATTTAATCATGGGTTTACGGTGGGGGTCTGGATCGGTAACCTGGATCATGACGCCACAGACGGTATCACCGGCGCCAACGGACCGGCCCTGATATTGCGATCCGTCCTGGCGGAACTCAATCGCCATCAGGATACACGCCCGCTGTATCTCAGCCCGCGACTGGTAAAAGCCGAGATCTGCAGGGACACCGGTTTGCAGGCCGACGGGCATTGCGCCAGCCTCAGTGAATGGTTTGTTGCCGGAACCGAACCCCGAACAAAAAGCGAGCCGTTAAAGGATATGAAGCCGGTTTACCTGCGGCATCCCACCCAGGGTATGCAGCTGGCCATGGATCCGCGAATTCCGGATGATCAGGAGGCATTTGTCTTCAGACTGGCCAATCTGCCGCAAAGCACGCCGGTTGACTGGTATGTCGATGACCGGCTGGTGGGTTCCACCGCCAACGGTGACTATTTGTGGCGGTTGCAGCGGGGGGTGCATTCGGTCAGGGTTCGTATGTGGCCGGATGGATCGGGGCAATATCAGGATACGCCGGATGTAAGCTTCATGGTGAAATAGTTCGGAAATGAGGTCGGACCACGGTGAACGCTTGATTATTAAGGATGTATACTAAAATTCGTACAGTTTTTTGGGCTTAAAGTGATAATTTTGACATGCTGCCCGGAGGTGGCCCCCCGCAGGCTCGAAGGCAAGCCCTAGTCGCCCCTGCTTCAGGCCCGGCTGAGCTGCGCCCGCCGTGCGAGGTAGAACTCGTAGAGGTGCGGCAAGAGCGCGTGGGGCTCAGGCGCTTCTAGCGCCAGAGCGGCATGATAAGCCCAGTCCGGATCGGCCAGAATTCGCGGCCGATCGCGATCATGTCAGCGCGGCCCTCGGCGAGGATCGGCTCGGCCTGCGGCGGCTCGGTGATGAATCCGACCGCCATGGTGGCGATGTCCGCGTCGCCCGCACCGCCCGGCATAGGGCACCTGGAAGCCCGGCGCCGGAGGCTGTCGCGAGGCTCGAGTGTCGACGATCCCGCCCGACGAGCAATCGACGAGATCGATGCCATCGCCCTGAGTTCGCGGGCGAGCGCCACGGCACCTCGCGACCTCCAGGCCGTCGTCGACCCCGTGTCGACGACCGAGACCGGTACCACACCGCCAGATCGCCCGGCCATCGGCCGAACCGACGATCGGCGCCACCGCGAGCGCGAAGCGCATGCGGTCCTCGGCGCCGCCCCGCCCCAGCGGTCGGTCGCGATTGGCAGCGGCGAAGGAATTCGTGGATCAAGTAGCCATGCGCGCCGTGGATCTCGACCACCTGAAGCCGGCCGCCGGGCCCGCCCCGCCGCCTTTTAATCGCCTGGACCCGCGCGATGTCGGCCTCGGTCCATGGCTCGCGGGGTGTGCCAGCCGTCGCGCACCGGCGATCGGCACTTGGTGCAATGGTCGGCCAGGCCCCGCTCGCCCGCCGACCGATCGGGCTGGGCGCCGTCGACGGGACGCCGGGTCGGCCTTTCGTCCGGCATGGCCGAGCTGGATGGCGGGCACCGCGCCATGCGCCTCGTAGAGCGGGCGTCACCCGCGCAAGGGCGCGATCTGGCCGTCGGCCAGAGCCCGGTGCAGCCATGGGTGATGCGCCCTTCCGGCCGCCACGGCGGTCGCCTCGACCATGCCGACGGCCGCGCCGCCCAGTGCCGAAGCGGACGTGGTGGTCGAGTGCCAGTCGGTGATCCGCCCATCGACCGCCCGGTACTGGCACATCGGCGAGACGAAGACGCGGTTCTTGAAGGTGACCCCGCGCTGAGTGAAGGGGCGGAAAAGATGCGGCGTCGGCCGGTCGGTCATCGGTCTTCTTTCATCAATCAGGGAATTGGTCGGGGTGGTTGGTGAGCCGCGACGAGGCGCAGCGCAAGCTAGCGTCACCGGCCGAGAAGTCACGTGCCTCGCCGCCCATGGCGCGCATCAGGCGCTGCGCCGCCTGACGATCTCGAAGCCGACATCGATGACGGTCGACGCCGGGGCCGCCCCGGCCTTGGCCAAGAGGATCAGGCGGGCTGCCTCGCGGCCAATCCGCTCACCCGGGATGCGCACGGTGGTCAGCCCGAGCCCGGCCGCGCCGGCAAAATCGAAATCGCCGAAGCCGACGACCGCCAGATCCTCGGGCACCCGTAGCCCCGCGCGCGCCGCCTCGCTGATCGCGCCGAAGGCAATGGGATCGCTGCCGCAGAAAACCGCGTCGCAGTCGGGCCAGCGCTGCAGCAGTCGCCGCAGCCCGCCGGCCCCATCGGCGATGCTGGCGCTCGCAGCTCCGGAAGCAACGGTTCGCGCCGGCCCGAGCCTGTGCTCTGCGAGCACCTCCCGCATAGCCCTGATGCCGCCGCTTGCCGCGATGGTCGTCCGCCCCCAACGCGCCGACGAAGCCGATCCGCCGATAGCCCCATTCCAGCAGTGCCGCAGTGATCGCCCGGCCGGCGGCGCGGTTGGAGAAGCCCACGGCCATGTCCAAAGGCCGCTCCGGCAGCTGCCAGATCTCGACCACCGGCGCCTTGGCCCGGCGCAACAGTGCCTGCACCCGCGCGGTGTGCCGATCGGTGCTGAGGACGAGCCCGTCCGGCCGCCGCCCCAGCGTCGCCTCGAGCAGCGCCTCCTCGCTGGCTGGCGAATAGTCGGTGGTGCCGAGCAGGAGCTCGTGGCCGGCGGCACGCAGCTCAGCACCCAGCCCGGCGATGGTCGAGGTGAAGATCGACCCGCCGAGGGTCGAGACCAGTGCCGCGACCAGCCGGCTCTCCTTGGACGCCAGCGCCCCGGCCCCGGCATGCCGCACGTAGCCCAGGGCCTCGATCGCCGCCTCGACCCGGTCCCTGGTCGCGGCCTTGACCCGTGCCGGCTCCTGCAGCACGCGGCTCACGGTCATCGCCGAGACCCCGGCCCGACGCGCCACGTCCGACATCGTTACCCAGCCGCCGCCGCTCAAGAAATCCTCCGTCCGCTGCCTCGCGTTTCGCCTTGACAGCGAAATGTTAGCGCAACCATGATGCCGGCTCCAGAGGGAGGTTCAACAGGCATGACCACGGACACGCTGACCACGGACACGCTGACCACGGACACGCTGACCACGGGCGGGCTGAGCACGGGCGATCTCGCCTTCTACCGCGAGAACGGCTACCTGATGGTCGAGAACGCGGTGTCGGACGAGCACCTCGACAGCGCTGCGCCGGGTCACCTACGACTTCATCGAGCAGTCGCGCGCAGCGTCACCGAAAGCAACGATGTCTACGATCTGGACGACGGCCATCGGTCCGACGCCCAAGCTGACCCGTATCAAGCTGCCGACAAGCAGCACCCCTATTTCGGGACCGTGCTGAGCTTCGCGGATTACGAAGGTTCTGCCCGTCCTTGATCGGCGACAACGTCCTGCTGCTGACGTCCAAGCTCAACACCAAAGCACCGGGGGGCGGCGCCGCCGTCGAATGGCACCAGGACTGGGCATTCTACCCGCACACCAACGACAATCTGCTCGCATGCGGCCTGATGCTGGAGGACGTCGATCTGGCGAATGGACCGCTGCAAGTCATTCCAGGTTCTCATCGTGGTCCGGTGTTGAGCCATCATAACAAGGACGGTGTGTTCTGCGGTGCCGTCGATCCGTCTGATCCATCGTTCGACTATTCCAAAGCGGTCACGTTGACCGGCAAGGCGGGCAGCATGACGGTGCATCATGTCCGTGCGTTGCACGGCTCGGCACCGAACCGCAGCGATCGCGATCGGCTCATATGCTTCTACGAATGCGTGGCTGCCGACGCCTGGCCGCTCGCCGGTGCGGCCTCCTACATTCATCGGCTGTCGCAGGCGGAGATCTTCCACGACCTCAAGAACCGCACGATCATTGGCGAGCCGTGCCTGACGCCGCGCGTCGAGAACGTGCCGGTGCGGCTGCCGTTGCCACCTGCTCCCGACTCGGGCTCGCTCTTCAAGACGCAGAAATCGGGCGGCGCGAAGAGCGTCTATGCGGCCTGAGCGATCGGCCAGGCGCCAGCTTCGCGACCGGCGCCAGCGGCTTCGACAGAGCAGCGACCGTGTCGGGTCAGGCTGATGCGGCCGCCTTCCGCTCGAGCCGGCGCGCGTGCAGCACCGGCTCGGTGTAGCCGGAGGGCTGCTCCGCGCCCTCGAAGACGAGGTCGCAGGCCGCCTGGAAGGCGATGCCGTCGAAGCCGGGCGCCATCGGCTCGTAGGCCGGATCGCCGGCGTTCTGGCGGTCCACGACCTCGGCCATGCGGCGCATGATCGCCATGCACCTCGTGCCGCGCTCACCACGCCGTGGTGCAGCCAGTTGGCGATGTGCTGGGCCGAGATGCGGCAGGTCGCGCGGTCCTCCATCAGGCCGACGTCGTTGATGTCGGGCACCTTGGAGCAGCCGACGCCCTGGTCGATCCAGCGCACCACGTAGCCGAGGATGCCCTGCGCGTTGTTCTCGACCTCGCGGACGATCTGCGCGTGCGACCAGTTGCGGTAGCGTCGCGAGCGGGATGTCGAGCAGCTCGTCGACATGGGCGCGCCGGCCGCCCGCCTTCAGCGCCGCCTGCACCGCGAAGACGTCGACCTTGTGGTAGTGCAGCGCGTGCAGCGTCGCGGCGGTCGGGCGACGGCACCCAGGCGCAGTTGGCGCCGGCCTTCGGGATGCTCGATCTTCGCCTCCAGCATCGCCGCCATCCGGTCGGGCATGGCCCACATGCCCTTGCCGATCTGCGCCCGGCCGGACAGGCCGCATTCGAGGCCGATATCGACGTTCCGGTTCTCGTAGGCCGTGATCCAGGCCTTGCGCTTGATGAAGTCCTTGCGGCTGAACGGGCCGGCCTCCATCGAGGTGTGGATCTCGTCGCCGGTGCGGTCGAGGAAGCCGGTGTTGATGAAGGCGACCCGGTGCTTCGCCGCGCGGATGCACTCCTTGAGGTTGACGCTGGTGCGCCGCTCCTCGTCCATGATCGCCGAGCTTCACCGTGTAGCGCGGCAGGCCGAGCACCTCCTCGACGCGGCGTGAAGATCTCGTCGGCGAAGGCCACCTCCTCGGGGCCGTGCATCTTGGGCTTGACCACGTAGATCGAGCCGGCGACGCGAATTGCGCGGGCCCTGCCGTCTTGCGCAGGTCGTGCATCGCGATGAGCGTGGTGACCATCGCGTCCATCAGCCCCTCGAAGACCTCGCTGGCCCGTCGCGGTCGAGGATCGCCGGATTGGTCATCAGGTGGCCGACATTGCGCACCAGCATCAGCGCGCGGCCCTTGACCGCGACCGCGCCGCCGTCGGGCGCGGTGTAGGCGCGGTCGTCCGGGTCGAGCGCCGCGCGATCAGTCCGGCCGCCCTTCTCGAAGGTGTCCGTCAGGTCGCCCTTCATCAGGCCCGAGCCAGTTGCGATAGGCCAGCACCTTGTCCTCGGCATCGACGCAGGCGACCGAATCCTCGCAATCCATGATCGCCGAGACGGCGCTCTCGAGCCGCACGTCGGCGAGCCCGGCCTGGTCGCGGCGCCGATCGGGTGGGTGCGGTCGAACACCAGCTCCACGTGCAGGCCGTTGTTGCGCAGCAGCACGGCGTCCGGCGCCGCGCGGATGGCCGCGATAGCCGACGAATTTCTCCGGCGTCCATCGAGCGGCAGGTCGTCGACCAGCAGCGCGCCGCCCTGCACGTGGTAGCGCCGCGCATCGGCATGGCTGGTCGCCGGCGAGCGGAAACGCCTCGTCGAGGAACACCCGCGCCCGCGCCACCACCCGCGCGCCGCGGCCGCGGTCGTAGCCGCCTGCCGGCGGCGGCGCTGCCCATCGCGTCGGTGCCGTAGAGCGCGTCGTAGAGGCTGCCCCAGCGGGCATTGGCGGCGTTGAGCGCGTAGCGGGCATTGGTGATCGGCACCACCAGCTGCGGCCCCGGCACCGTGGCGATCTCGGGGTCGACGTTGGCCGGTGTCGATCTCGAAAGCGTCGCCCTCGCGGCAGCAGATAGCCGATCTCGGCCGAGAAACGCCTTGTAGGCGTCGTGGTCGTGCGGCTGGTTGCGCCGTTGCGATGTGCCAGGCGTCGATCTGCGCCTGCAGCTCGTCGCGCATGTGCAAGCAGCGCGCGGTTGCGCGGCCCGAAGTCGTGCGACCAGCCGCGCGAAACCCGTCCCAGAACGCATCCGCCGCCACCCCGGTGCCGGGCAGCGCCTCGTCCTCGACGAAGGCGGCCAGCACCGCCGCGACGCGGCTGGCCCAGCCCGCGCCACCATCTCCTGCCGGTCTCGGCTGTTGCTCGAATCGGCCCAGGGCTTCCCCCCTCGATTCTGTCGGGTCGCAAGTCGCGATGCTGTCTGGAGCGATCGTGCCACCTCGAGCACGCCTCGAGGCTGGAGCATGTTCTCTAGCCCAAGGCGGGCGCGATGGCGACCCGCACCGCCATGCCCGGCACCGTCGGCGTGGTCGCAGCGATGGTCAGAGCGGGGCTCGCCGGGGCGGCAGGCAGCCGAACGGGCTTTGTCTCGACACGCAGCCGCGATGGCACCTTTGCCGATGCGCGGCGTTGTCGTGGCGCCGGCGAGCAGGAGAAAGACCGATGGAGCGAGGGTTCGGGCAGTTGTTCTCGAGCGGTCAGGAGCTGGTCAGGCTGCTGCCGCAGGCGCTGGGCGCGGTCGGCGTTATCGTCGGCACCTGGCTGGCGGCCAAGGCGGCCCAACAGCTGGTCGCCTGGCTCACCCGGGGCCGCCGGCTGCGGCCCTCGCTGGTCGAGCTCCTGAAGAACCTGACCGCCATCGGGACGTGGATGCTGGGCCTGCTGCTGGCGATGACCGTGCTCTTTCCGGAGATGTCGCCCACTGATCTGGCGGCGGCGCTCGGCGTCGGCTCGATCGCCATCGGCTTCGCCTTCAAGGACGTGTTCGAGAACTTCATCGCCGGCGTCTTCGTGCTCTCCCGCGAGCCGATGCGGCTGGGCGACTACATCACCTGCGCCGGTGTCGAGGGCAAGGTGGAGCGGATCACCATCCGCGACACCCATCTGCGCCGCGCCGACGGCCAGCTGACCATCCTGCCGAACGCCGTGCTGCTCAAGAGCCCGGTCGAGATCCGCACCGACCTCGAGAAGCGTCGCGTCTCGCTGATCGTCGGCGTCGCTTACGGCGAGGATATCGACCAGTCACGCCGCACCATTCACGATGCCGTCCGGCCGTTGGGCACGGTGGACGCCGACCGCGATGTCGACGTCTTCGCCAACGCCTTCTCATCGAGCAGCATCGACTTCGAGGTCACCTGGTGGACGACCTCGACCCCGTTCGAGGTACGCCGCTCGCGCGACGACGTCGTCACCGCGATCAAGGCAGCCCTCGACGAGGCCGGCATCGAGATTCCCCTTCCCGCACCGCACGCTGACCTTCAAGGAACCCCTCGCGATCGTGCGCCCAGCGGGCTGAGCTGACGGCCAGAGAGGGCGAAACGGCCCGATCCGCAGAGGATCGGGCCGCTCTTCTGTCGTTTCTCGTCAATACTGATCCGAGGCGCCAAAAGCCCCGGATCAGTCCTTCGATGACGCTCTAGTCGACGGCCCTCTCGACCGCCTCGCCAGCTTCCTCAGCGGCGTCACCGGCCTGCTCGGCGGCGTTGTCGATCGCCTCGCCGGCCTCCTCGGCCGGGCCGTCGTCGCAGGCGGCAAGGCCGAGCAGGGCGACGAACGGCAAGAGGACGAGGAGCCGCCTCAATGCCGGGTACTCCGCCACTGCTCGACCTCGCGCTCGGCTTCCGCGCGGCTCTTGCCGTACTTCTCCTGGATCTTGCCGACCAGCTGCTCGAACTGGCCTTCGGCCACGTCGAGATCGTCGTCGGTCAGCTTGCCCCACTGCTCCTTGGCTTCGCCCTTGAGCTGGGTCCAGTTGCCTTCGAGAATATCGCGATTTCATGCGTAAGCTCCTTTGACTTGCGTTCAGATGCTTCAGGCGCGCGCCGTCCGGCCGCTGCGGGGTCCGAGGACGAACCACGCAATGAAGCCGATGACCGGCAGCAAGAGGATGGCCAGGGTCCAGACGACCTTGGCGCCCGTCGAGGCCGTGCTGCCGAAAACATGCACGATCGCCCAGATATCGGCGATGAGAATGAGCAGGCCGAAATGCCGCCGACTTCGAGACCCATGAAGCTTTCTCCCGTTGCTTTGACTTTCAAGACAACGGATCAGCCCGGCGATGGTTGCATCAGGGGGCCACTTCCCGGCACGGGCCTTTCTCTGGCAGGCGGTAGCCAGCGCCGCGCCGCGCTCGGCAGCAATCGCGGCGCGCGCTGCACGACGGCGCGCATGTGCGGCTGGGAGGCCCGATCTCCCGGGCGTGCCGACGACCTGTTTGGGTGATGATGATGGCCGGGTCGGCCCGGCTGACACTCAGCCCTCGACGCGCCCTCGCCCGTCGGTGACGCCCGCCACATGATCGGCAACGAACGCGCCACGCTCGCCGCGCGGCTGCGGTGCTCCCACCGTCGTGTCGACCGACGTCTCGTGCTCGACCTCGCTGTTCAGCTTGGCGCCGAGGATGACGACGAAAGCCGAAATATACAGCCACAACAGAACGACGATGATCGCGCCGAGCGAGCCGTAGGTCTCGTTGTAGTTGGCGAAGCTCGCGATGTAGAGGGAGAAGCCGGCGGAGGCCAAGGTCCAGATGACCGTGGCGACGACGGCGCCGATGGTGACCCAGGCGAGCCGCGGCTCCTGGCGTGACGGCGCGTAGCGATAGAGAAAGCCCAGGCCGAGGACGACCAACGCAGCGAGGACCGGCCAGCGCGCCCACTGCATCGTCTGCTCGGCGATGGTGCCCAGGCCGACAATGGCGAGCAGCGCCGGCACACCCAGAATGACGAAGAGGGCCATCGCCATGGCCACGATGGCCAGCAGCGTGAAGCCCAGCCCGACCGCGTTGAAGACCAGGATGTTCCGCTTCTCGTCCTCGTGGAAGGCGATGTTCATGGCCTGGATCAGCGCCTTCATGCCAGCCGAGGCCGGCCACAAGGCCAAGAGCAGCGTCAGCACCAGGCTCCAGCCGAGGCGGCTCTGCGAGGTATCGGCCAGCCGGGTGAGCTGATCCCGCAAGAGCGCCTGGACGCCGTCCGGCACGACACCCTCGAGCGCCCCCACCTGATCGCGCACCGAGGACGGATCGAACACCAGGCCATAGATCAAGAGAAGGGCCGTCAGCGCCGGGACGATCGCCAGCATGGCGTAGAAAGCGCAGCCGGCGGCGACCAGCGAGAGGTGGTCCTCGCCCAGATCACGGAAGATCCGCTTGGCCACCCGCCACCAGTTGCCCGCTCGCAGCCGTCCAGGGCTGGGGAATGCCCGCCCGTGCACGGGCTCGGGTCGGCTCGACATGACACACTCCATCGACGGCGCCGGCGGTCGCGATCCCAGCACCAACCACCTACCAGCGGCACGGTTCCCAAGGACGTGGCAAAACCGCCTGGCGGACACCTGACCGCCCGCAACGCGATCCAGGCAAAACCGCCCAACAGCCAGCCGGATCAGGGAATGTGTGGAATGGCGCGCTCGGGAGGACTCGAACCCCCAACCTTCTGATCCGTAGTCAGATGCTCTATCCATTGAGCTACGAGCGCGTGGTGGGCGATGTAGCGGGTCGCCGGGTTCGGTTCAAGCCTTGTTCGCGCTTGGCGTGCCGCAACACGGCGGCATCAGGCGCCGCCACCCAGATGCGCGTGCAGCCCCTCGGCGATCGCCTCGGCCGTGTCGCCATGGCCGAAATGGGTAAGGTAGCGGTTCTCGCCGTCCATCAGATAGGTGAACGAGGAATGGTCGACGAGGTAGTCGGTCGCGGTGTCGCTCTCTGCCTTGCGGTAGTAGACCCGGTAGGCAGCGGCGGCGGCCGCCACCTCCTCCGGTGAGCCGGTGAGCCCGACCAGGGCCGGGTGAAAAAGATCGACATAGTCTGCCACCGCCTCGACCGTGTCGCGCTCCGGATCGACGGTTATGAAGATCGGCACGAGCTGCTCCTGCTCGGCAGGGCTCAAGCGGTCATAGGCCGCGGCGATGGTCGCCAAGCCCAGGGGACAGACATCCGGGCAATAGGTGTAGCCAAAGTAGATCAGCATCATCCGCCCGGCGAAATCGGCCTCGGTGACGGTTCGTCCGGTATGGTCGGTGAGCGTGAACGGCCCGCCGATCAGGGCCTCCCCCTGCTCCTCCGCCACCTGCCGCAGCTGACCGGTGAACGGACCGAGGCCCAGCACGAAGGCGGCCCCGCCGGCAAGGATCGCCAGCACCAAGCCGAACTTGATCCAGGGACTGGCAGAAGATCGAGCCATGCGTCGTTCCAAGCTTGTCACAACCAAAACGTGACATGGGATGCGCCGCCTGCCAACGCCAAGGGCCAAGCGCCGCAGGGTGTCTTGAAATCGTTCGAATGTGATGTTGAATTAATTCCTATTTGGGGCTATGATCACTCAAGTGACGATTGGAGCCGAAGCATGGCGAAACCGCCCCGCAGTGAGGCGCAGCGTGCCGCGAGCCGCGCCAATGGCCGCAAATCGAAAGGCCCGAGGAGTGCCAAGGGCAAGAGCCGCTCCAGCAGGAACGCGCTTCGGCATGGCATGCGGGCAGCATCCCTGGCACTGATCGCTCGCGCCGCCGACGACCCGGCGCAAGCCCTGGCTGACGCCGTGCACGAGCGCTTGGCGCCGCGCGGTGCCATTGAAACGGAGCTCGCCGACGGCATCGCCATGGCGCTCTGGCGGCTGCGCCGGGCGCAACGCCTGGAGGAGGAGCTTTTGGGCCCTCGCCGCGACCCCGCCCTGGAGGACGGCCTGACCACCACGTTTCTCCGCCGGGCCAGCGGCACCAGCCCGCTGGCGCTGCTGCTTCGCTACCGCAGCCAGGCGCTGGGCGAGCTGAACCGCCTTTTCCGTCTGCTCGAGGCCCAGCGTGACATCGGCAAGACGGCCGCCCTTGGTTCGGCCGAGACGGTCGTCCGGCAGCCCCATGGGCTCGCCCCGACGCCCGTGCCCTTCACCGGCCAGCCGGCCAACGACAACCGCGCCGACGACGAGCGCCGCGGCGGCTGAGCCGTCCGCGGCGGACTACACCCGCAACAGGCGGTCGAGCAGCGGGCTGGAATCGGCAAAGAGCGCATCCAACGCCGTGAAGTGGTTGGCGCCGGCAATCTCCTCATAGGTGCAGTCCGGGAGATGGCGTCCCCAGCACGTCGCCAGCTCCCGGCTCTGCCGGCGGAACTCGGCCGACTCGGCGCCACCCACCGCGACGGTCAGCGGTGCCGCAAGCTGCGGCTCGAGGTCGATCGGGCTGAGCGCCAGGACCTCGCGCGTGGTGAGCTGCAAGGCTGGCTGCAGGTAGCTGTAGGGAAAAGGGCGGAGATCGAAGAGGCCGCTCAGCGCGAGCGACGCCCGCACCGGCGGCTCCGCCATCCCGTACACGCCGGCCCAATCCGTCGCCAGCGCCATGCCCACCAGATGCCCGCCAGCGGAGTGCCCGGAGAGGGTCATGCGCGTCGGATCGCCGCCATGGCGCTCGATCCGAAGCTGGCACCAGGCGATGGCCGCGCGGACCTGGCGCACGATCTCGCTGAGCGAGACCGTCGGGCAGAGCGCATAGTTGACCACGACGGCCGTGACACCGCGCGCCACCAAAGGCTCGGCCACCCAGTCGAAATCGCGCGCCGCGAAGCGGCGCCAGTAGCCGCCATGCACAAACACGTGCACGGGCGCGCCCGGTCCAGCTGGAAAGATGTCGAGATGCTCCTCCAGGGTCGGTCCGTAGCGCACCGCGAGCCGGCTCTCGAGCCGATCGACAGCGCGCGCGCTGCGCTCCGACCAGCCCGCCATCATCGCCGCCGCCTCGGGCACGTTCCGGGTCGGGTCGTACTCGGCATCCAACGACGCCTGGTCGGTGAACTCGCGGTAGAGCCGCATGACCGTGGTTCTCTCCGGCAATCCTGGCACCACGGAAACCGCCCGCCGGGTGTCCTGCGACCGTCAGCCGCCGCTGGGCTCGACCGCGGCCTGACTGGTCGACAGCAGGAAGTGGGTGGGCTCAGACGCGTCGCGATCGAGCCGGGTGATCTGGGTGCGGACCGTTAGGTCGGTGCCGAGAATCTCGGTCACCAGCGGGATGCCGTCCACGGTGATGCAGGCCGAGGCATAGAGCGGATGACCGTCGGCCGTGCCGACCGCCCGGTAGCGGATGCAGGGTATGCCGAGATGGCTGGCGGCACCGTCGCGGACGATCTCCAGGGGGCCGTCGGCGACCCGCTTGGCACGGTCGAAGGGCTCGAGCATCCTCGCCATGTCGGAGCCGAGCTGGATCTCGACGATGTCGTGGCCGTCGATCAGCGTCACCTTCGAGGCCGCCGTGTAGACCATCTCGTCGCGCTTCTCGGCCAGCACCAGAACCTGCCGCACAACCTGGCCGTTGGACGCGAGATCGAACATCCCGCTGCCGAGCTCTGACGAGGTGATGGTACCGCTGGCGACGAAATCGGCAGTGGGCACGGGCACCTCGACCGTGCCGGCGATCCCACCTTCCAGCCCAGCCAGGCCCCAGCCGATGATCGCACCGAGCAACGCCGGCCAATAGCGCCGCCGGCGCAGGCCGGTCGATCCGGAGCGCGAGCGCCGGCGTCGCCGACCTTCCGGATGGCCGACATAGAGAAGCACCCTGGCGGGTCGATTGGGTGTTGGCGTCCGCCAGGGATGGAGCTCCGTCCCCATCACGCGATTGCCACCGCACTCAACCATTTGTCGTAAATGCCTGCCTTCGTTAACGAGCTTGTCGTTAACCAATAGCATTTCCGCAGCCACCGCGCCACAGCGTCGCGGCCCGGTGGCGCGCGTGCCGTGATAGAAAAATCCTGGTTGAGGCATGTCAATGCGCCGCGCGCCGCAGTTGCGCAAAAAGCCGATCGTCGTGCCCGTCAACCGTGCCCGAGCAGCAAGGCAGGTGCCGCTTGAATGAACTGATCGACGCCGAGGACATCCAATCCCGGCAAGAGCAACGCAGCTCGCCCCTCTACCAGGGCCGTGTCGAGGTCTACGCCAAGGCGATCAAGGGCCAGTTCCGGACGATCAAGTGGGTCGGCCTCGCGATCATGCTGGCGATCTACTACATCGCACCGTGGATCCGCTTCGACCGGGGCCCGAACGCACCGGATCAGGCGATCCTGGTCGATATGGAGGGCCGCCGCCTCTACTTCTTCTGGCTCGAGATCTGGCCGCAGGAGATCTACTACCTGACCGGCCTCTTGATCCTCGCCGCCTTCACGCTCTTCCTCGTCACCTCGCTCTTCGGCCGCATCTGGTGCGGCTTCGCCTGCCCGCAGACCGTCTGGACCGACCTCTTCATGGCGGTCGAGCGCTGGATCGAGGGTGACCGCAACGAGCGCATGCGCTTCGACAAGCAGCCCTGGAGCGGCGCCAAGCTCGCAGAAGCGGCTGACCAAGCACGCCGTCTGGCTGCTGATCGCCTTCCTCACCGGCGGTGCTTGGATCATGTACTTCAAAGACGCGCCCACGGTGGTCGTCGCCTTCTTCACCGGGCAAGCCGGTCTGCGCGGTATACTTCTTCACCTTCCTCTTCACCGCCACGACCTATCTCCTCGCCGGCATGGCCCGCGAGCAGGTCTGCACCTACATGTGCCCCTGGCCGCGCATCCAGGGTGCGCTGGTCGACCAGGACACCATGGCCGTCACCTACGAGGCCTGGCGCGGTGAGCCGCGCGGCAAGCACAAGAAGGGTGACGAGCTGGGAGGGCCGCGGCGACTGCGTCGACTGCAAGCAATGCGTCGCCGTCTGCCCCACCGGCATCGACATTCGCGACGGCTTCCAGCTCGAATGCATCGGCTGCGGGCTCTGCATCGATGCCTGCAACGACGTCATGGCGAAGGTCGGCCGTCCGCCCAACCTGATCGCCTATGACAGCGAGCGCAACCAGGAGCGCCGCGCCGCGGGCGAGGCCCCCGTCTATCGCCTGTTTCGCCCGCGCAACCTCGTCTACGTTGCCGTCCTCGCGGCCGTGGCGCTCGTCATGGCAACGTCGTTCGTACTGCGCGCCTCGACCGAGCTCAGCGTCATTCCCGAGCGCAACCCGCTCTTCGTCACCCTCGCCGATGGCAGCATCAGGAACGGCTACGACGTCAAGATCATCAACAAGGAACACAGCGACCGTTCCTACCTGCTCAGCCTCGACGACCCCGAGCTCAGAGCGACGCTGAGCACACCGGCGGGCGAGACGCGGCGACCAGCTGACACTGGTGGCCGCTGCCGACGGCGTTGCCACGCATCGCGTCTTCGTCCGGGTCCCTGCCGATGGCTTGACCGCCGCGTCGACGCCGATCACCATGCAACTGACCGACACGACGACGGGCGAGACGCGGGAGATATCGACCGTCTTTCGGGGACCGGAGCCATGATCGCCGACCCTGGCCAACAGCCTGAGCGCGCCGCCCGCCGCGGCAGCTGGATTCCCTGGATCTTCGTCGCCGGCTTCGGCCTGGTGCTCGCCGTCAACGCCATCATGGTGTACGTGGCGGCCACCACCTGGCCCGGCATCGCGGTCAATCGCTCCTACGACAAGGGCCTGACCTACAACCGCAACCTGGAAGCCGCAGCCCGCCAGGAAGCGCTCGGCTGGACCGCGTCGATCGAGACGACGCTCACCGGCTCGCTCGCCGGCACGGCCCGGGTCACCGTGACCGACGCGGCGGGCGCACCGCTGTATCGCGCCACGGCGTCGCTCGCCTTCGAGCGGCCGACCCACGAGGGCTACGATTTCGCGCTGCAGCTCGAGCCCGAGGGCGACGGGCACTATTCGGCCCCGTTCACGGTGCCGCTGCCCGGGCTCTGGGACCTGCGCCTGATCGTCAGCCATGGTGACGACCGGCTGGTGACGACCGAGCGGGTCCTGCTGCAATGACCCTGCCGGCAGCACCCGGGACCGAAGCCGCGGCCGAGGACGCCGCCGGCGAGGTGACGGGCTTCGTCAAGGACGACCCCGAGACCGGGCTGAAGAGCCTGCAATTGATGGTCGAGGGTGTCCATTGCGGCGGCTGCGTGCAGAAGATCGAGCGGGCGCTCCAGGCCGAGCCCGACGTCGTCATCGGCCGCATGAACCTCACGACGCGCCGCCTCACCATCGCCTGGACGGGCCCGATCAGCCGTGGCAACGCCCTGGTCCGCAAGGTCGAGGAGATGGGCTATCCGGCGGTCCCCTACGACCCCGAGGCGCTCGCCGTCGCCGACGACCGCCAGGAGCGGGAGCTGCTCCAGGCGATGGCCGTCGCCGGCTTCGCCGCCAGCAACGTCATGCTGCTCGCGGTCTCCGTCTGGGCCGGCCATTTCAGGGCATGGGCGAGGCGACCCGCACCTTCCTGCACTGGGTCCAGGCGCTGATCGTGCTGCCGGCGATCGCCTATGCCGGTCGGCCGTTCTTCCGCTCGGCGCTCACCGCGCTCAAGGCCGGCGGCACCAACATGGACGTGCCGATCTCGCTCGCCGTTATCCTGGCCCCCGCGATGTCGCCTGTTCGAGACGATCCGCGGCGGCGAGCATGCCTATTTCGACAGCGCCATCATGCTGCTGTTCTTCCTGCTGATCGGCCGCTACCTCGACCGCCGCGCCCGCGGCGTGGCGCGCTCGGCCGTCGAGCGGCTGATGGCGCTCGCGCGCCAGCGCCGTCACCCTGCTCGCTGCCCGACGGCCGCAGCCGCAGCGCTGCCGGCCCGAGCTGCTCGAGGCCGGGCAGACCGTGCTGGTCGCCACCGGCGAGCGGATCGGCGTCGACGGCAGCGTCAAGAGCGGCCGGAGCGAGATCGACACCAGCCGATCACCGGCGAGACCGTGCCGGCGTCGGTCGGCCCGGGCGCCCGCGTCTTCGCCGGCACCATCAACCTCCAGGCGCCGCTCGAGATCACCGTGCGCGCGACCGGCGACGACACCCTGCTCGCCGAGATCGTCCGGCTGATGGAGCTGGCCGAGCAGCAACGCGGCCGCTTCGTGGCCCTCGCCGACCGCATCGCCCGCGCCTACGCGCCGGTGGTCCACGCGCTTGCCGCCCTGCACCTTCCTCGGCTGGTGGCTGGTGATGGGGCTCGCCTGGCAGACGGCGCTGCTCTACGCCATCGCGGTGCTGATCATCACCTGCCCCTGCGCCCTCGGCCTCGCCGTGCCGGCGGTCCAGGTGATCGCCAGCGGCCGGCTGCTGCGCCAGGGCGTCCTGCTCAAGTCGGCGACCGCGCTCGAGCGGCTGGCCGAGGTCGACACCGTCGTCTTCGACAAGACCGGCACCCTCACCCGTGGGCGACCTCGAGCTCACCGAGGGCAGCGCCGACGCAGCGTCGTTGACCCTGGCCGCCGGCATCGCCCGCAGCTCGCCGCCACCCGCTGGCCCGCGCCCTGGTCCGCGCCGCGCCCGAGCGCGCCCGTGGTCCACGGCGTCGAGGAGCGACCCGGGCTCGGCCTTGCTTGGCCGGGCGACAGCGGCGAGGTGCGCCTCGGCCGGCATGATTGGGCGGTCGATGCGGCCGGCGCTGGCCGGGCGACACGCCCGCCGCCGCCGGGCCGGAGCTTTGGCTGGCGCGTGCCGGGCAAGCCGCCGCGCGTTTCGCCTTCACCGACGGCTGCGCGCCGGACGCCGCGGCAGTGGTCGCCTCGCTGATGGCCAGCGGCCTCGCGGTCGAGCTGCTCTCGGGCGACCGGGCAGGGCCCGGTCACGACCCTGGCCGCCGCTCTCGGCATCGCGACCGGCGGCATGGCTGCAAGCCGGCCGACAAGGTCGCGCGGCTCGAGGCGCTGGCCGCCCAGGACCGCCAGGTGCTGATGGTCGGCGACGGCCTCAACGACGCGCCGGCGCTGGCCGCCGCGCATGTCTCGCTGTCGCCCGCGATCGCCGTCGACATCAGCCAGACCGCCGCCGACGCGGTCTTCCAGGGACAGCGCCTCGAGCCCGTGCTGACCGCCCTCGACGTGGCCTGCCGCGCCCGCCGCCTGGTCAGGCAGAACCTCGCCATGTCCTTCGGCTACAACATGCTGACCGTTCCGCTCGCGGTCATCGGGCTTCGTCACCCCGCTGATCGCCGCTCTCGCCATGTCGGCCAGCTCGATCGTCGTCGTCTGCAACGCGCTCCGCCTCAACTGGCAGGCCGCTGCGCCGGCGGCCAAGCCGGAGCGTGCGGGCGGCGATCTCGCACCGGCCGGCTGAGGCCGAGCGCCGCCTTACGCCTCAACCGTTGCGCTGGCTCGCCAGAACCGTCACCGGCCAGTCACAAAACGTCTGACCGAGATCGCTCGCCCCGCCTTGCGGGTGTCCACCCATGAGATCGCGCCACTCGGCTGCGCGCAGGCTTTCCGGCAGTATCAGGCGCGTGCCGGCGAAGATCTCGCCGAGGCGGGGCGGCTGGTCGCTCTGCAGATGCTTGGCCACGCCGCGCGGCACGGCGACAATCAGCGCCTCCGTCCCCTGCAGCCGCGCGAATGCCAGCACGTGGGCGGCGAGTGGCCCTTCGGCCTCGAGCGGCAGATAGTGCCCTTCGGCGTAGAGGCCGGGCCGTCGCTTGCGGTCATCGAGCAGCCGTCGCACCAAGTGCTGCTTGACCCGGCTCGTCTCCCACTCGCTGGCGAAGCTCGGCGGCGGCGCCGCCAGGTCCTGCGCCAGCGCCGCGAAATCGACCCGGCGCCGATTGTCCGGATCGACCAGCGACAGGTTCCAGCCCTCGCTGCCCTGATAGATGTCCGGCACGCCCGGCATCGCGAGGCGAATGGCCGTCTGCGCCAGGCCGTAGGCCACCCCGGCCGGCAGCAGGCGGCGATGCCAGGCGTTCAGGCTCGCCCGGAGGTCGCCAGCCAGGCACTCCCTGGCATAGGCACCGAGCGCCTGCTCGAAGGCAGCATCAGGCGCGGTCCAGCTGGTGCGCTCCTTGGCCTCGCGGGCCGCCTTGACCATATAGGCGTCGAGCCGTGCCGCGAAGTCGTCGATCCCCGCCTCGTCGTCCGCCCCCAGCCCTTCCGGCCAGGCGCCGACGATGGTCTGGTAGAGCAGATACGCATCTGCCGCCCGAAGCGCCTCGGGCTTGGACTGCAGCCAGTCGCCCACCGCCTCGGCCCAGGCATCGGCATGCTCCGCAAGCACGACCAATCGCGCCCGCACATCCTCGCCGCGCTTGGTATCGTGCGTCGACCCGGTGAGCAGGTTCTGCGGATGCAACTCGCCGAGCCGTGCCGCAAAGGCATGAAACGCGTCGGGCCCGAGCGTCATGTGCCCGGGCTCGCCGCCCACCTCGTTCAGCGCCACCAGCCGGTGGTAGCGGTAGAAGACCGTATCCTCCTTGGCCTTCGCCATGATCGGCCCGGTCAGCTGCTGCAGCCGAGTCGCAAAAGCGCTCGCCTCTGGGTCGCTCGCGGTCCGATCCAGGAGATCGGCGAGGAATGCGAAGGCCAGATCGTCCTCGAGACCGGCCGCCGCCTTGGCGGCCGAGATGACGCCGGCGAGCAGCGGTCGGTCGGCTTCGCTCGCCGGCTTGCCGTCGAGATAGCTGCGATAGACCGGAAAGGCTTCGATCAGGGCTGCCAGCGCCCGCTCGAGCGAGCGAGCGCCCAGATCACGGTAGCGGAGATCGGCTGCGGCCAGCCTGGCCGCATCCCGCCGGAGCCGGGTCAGCTCGCCGGCAAAGCTGCCGCCGAGGATCGTGGTCTTGGCGGCCGCCAGCATGCCGTCAAGATCGGCCCGGTGGCCGGCGATGGCGCGCCACAGCGCATCCAGGATCGGGGCCCCGTCGGGCGCCACGAACAGGCGGTTCAGCCGGTCGGCGACCTCGTAGCCGGTGGTCCCGGCGATCGGCCAGTCGGGCCGCAGCCGCTCGTCACCCTCGAGGATCTTCTCGACCCAGACCGGCGGCGGCAAGGCCTCGCCGGCAGCCTCGGCGAGCGCCCGGTCGAGCCGCTCGAGATAGCCCGTTGGATCGGCCAGCCCGTCGATATGGTCGAGCCGCACGCCGTGCACACGGCCCTCGGCCACCAGCCCCAAGAGCCGCCGATGGCAATCCTGAAAGACCGCCGGATCCTCGACCCGCACGCCGACCAACCCGTCGATGTCGAAGAAGCGCCGGTAGTTGAGCGCCTCGCTGCCGAGCCGCCAATGTGCGAGGCGGTAGGCCTGCCGCTCCAAGAGCTCGTGCAGCGCCTCCGTCGATTCCGGCAAGGCATCGACCCGCAACGGAAAACGCTGGTCGAAGTAGCGCAGCTCGAAGGCATCCTCGGTGGCTTCGATCTCCAGCTCGCCGGCGGCGAGGCAGTCGCCATAGGGCCGCCCCAGGACCGGCAGCAGCACGCGTCCGGGCGTGGCACCGGCCGTAGCGTTCCAGTCGATGTCGAAATGCCGGGCAAACGGACTGGCCGATCCCTTCGCCAGCACGTCCCACCACCAGGCGTTCTCGGCGCCGACGCCCATGTGGTTCGGCACGTGATCGAGGATCAGCCCGAGCCCCAGCCCGCCGCCGCCTCGGACAGCTGGCGGTAGCCGGCCTCGCCGCCCAGTTCGGGCTCGATCGCGTTCGGATCGATCACGTCGTAGCCATGCGTCGAGCCAGGTGAGGCGCGCCAGATCGGCGAGAGGTAGACATGGCTGATGCCGAGCGCCGCCAGATACGGCAATGCCGCCTTGACGACGGCGAAATCGACACCACCCCGCAGTTGCACCCGATAGGTGGCGCGAACGGCGGCCTCGGGGCCGGCGCGCTCGCTCACGGCCGTGCCTCCGCCATCACCTCGAAGATCTTGGTCGCCAGCGGGGCGCGCGCCAGCTCGTCGAGACTGCCCTGCATGCGCCGCCGCCAGTTCGGGTGCTCGTCGATCGTGCCCGGCAGATTGGGTTGTTCCACCGCCCCCTCCAGGTCCTCGAGTTGCAGCATGGCAAGTGCGGCTGGAGTCCGGGCGAGAAAGCGGTGCAGGGCGATGACCAGCGCCTCGGCGCCCTCGCCGTCGAGCAGCTTCTCGTACGCCATCGCGTCGCTCAGCTTCCGGACATCCGCCGCACGCCCGGTCCGCGCCGAAGTCGCCGCCGCGGCATCGAGCTGGCCCACGGTCTCGCGCCAGTCGATGTCACGGCCGACGAGAAAGCCGCGAATGGTGGCGAGATCGTGGGTCGAGACGGTCGCGAGCGCCGCTTTCGGATAGGTCTTTGACGCCTTGTACAAGCCGCTGTCCCAGCGCTCGAACCAGACCACGCGGTAGGAGAGCAGGCCCGCGGCCATCATCGCCTCGCGGAAGCCCAGCGCTACCGTGCCCAGATCCTCGCCGATCACCAGACAGTCATTCGCCCGCGAGCGCTCAGCGACGGTGCGCAGCATCGCCGGCAGCGGGTAGCTGACATAGGCGCCGTCGGCCGGTGTGCCGCCAGCGGGAATCCAAAACAGCCGCATCAAGCCCATGGCGTGATCGATGCGCACCGCACCGGCGGGCCCCATGGCCGCATCGAGCAGGGCCCGCAAGGGCGCCATGTCGCGGCCGAGCAGCGCCGTGGGCGACAAGGGTGCCACGTTCCAGTTCTGCCCGGTCGGGCTGAACGGGTCCGGCGGCGCGCCGATCGAGGCGCCGGCCACCACCTCGTCCGGATTTGCCCATACATCTGCCCCATCCGGCACGACACCGACGGCGATGTCCGCATAGAGCCCGATCGACATGCCAGCGGCCAGCGCCTTCGCCTGGACACCCTCGAGCTGGCGCCGGGCCAGCCATTGTAGAAACCGCGACTGCTCGACGAGGTCGTCGTGCTCGGCAGCGAAGGCCGCGACGCCAGGGCTGGCTTTCCGGCGCAGTTCGGGCGGCCAGTCCTGCCAGCCAGCGGGCGCGCCCGTCTGCCGGCGCAGCGTGAGCGAAATCGCCTCGAAACGCGCAAAATCGCTGAGCGCCGCACCTTCGCTGTCGCAAAATCGGCGGAAGTCGGCAAAGCCCGAACTCGCCGGGCCGAAGCCTGCGAAGAGGGCCTGGAAAGCCGCTTCTTTGGCGGCGGCCACGGACGGGTAGTCGATCAGCTCACCGTCCGGCAGCACCGGCATCTTCGGCAAAGGAATCTGCAGCTCCGCCGCTGCCTGATCGATGGCGATCGCGTAAGGATCGAGCCAGCGCCGGCTCGACGGCGCGTAGGGGCAGGCCCGCTCGGGCTGGTCACGAAACCGGGCATGCAGCGGGCTCAGCCCGAGCACGTTCGCCCCCCTGCCCGCCGCCAGCTCGGCCAGCCGGGCGATATCGGCGAAGTCGCCGATCCCGGCATTTCGAGCGGACCGCAGCCCATAGGTCTGGGCGGCGACCCCCCAAATCCGCTCGATCCCGCGCTCGGCCGGGCCGACACAGGTGACCGGCGGCAACGTGCTGGCCACCTCCTGCTGTTGCCGATCGACCGCCACGCCGCCCATCGCCTCGAGCAGGGCCTCCTTGGTGGCCTTCGACGTCGCGTGCCAGTTGCCGGCAAGGTCATGATAGCCGGGCGTGATCCCGGCCGCAGCCGCCCTTGCGTCGAGGTCCTTGGTCATCAGCCGGGCCCGAGCGCTGCGACGACCGACCAGCCGGGCCGCTCGGTGCTCGAGGCATCGGTGCCGTCCGTGGCCCAGACGACGGCGCCTTGCGGCGTGCTGAAGCCGCCCAGCGCGGCATCGCCGAGATTGGCCTGCAGCTCGAGCCGCTTCCCGTTCGCGAGCCGCCAGGCGATGCTGAAGCCGCGCTCGCCGTGGCGTTCGATCGCGGCCGTGGGCGCCATGCCCGCCAACCCCGGCACGATCTGCTCACGCCGTACGGTCAAGAGCGCCCGGACCGTCTCCAGCCAGGCGGCATGCGCCGGCTGGTCCAGCTCGCCCCGGTCGAGGCGGCTCGCCGCCATCGTCGCCGGATCGAGCGGGTCGGGAATGCGTGCCTGCATCGCCGGATCGGCGAACGCCTTGAACTGGGCAAACTCGCTGCGCCGTCCCTCGCGCACCGCATCCGCCAGCTGACCCTCGAAGTCGCAGAAGAAGAGGAAGGGGGTCCGCGCCCCCCACTCTTCGCCCATGAACAAGAGCGGCACTTGTGGGCCGAGCAGCAGCAGGGCCTGCAGCGCCTGAGCGGCCTCCGGCCGGGCCAGCACGGTGAGCCGCTCGCCCATCGCCCGATTGCCGATCTGATCATGGTTCTGGATGAAGTTGACGAAGGCCTGCGGCCGCAGATGCCCGCTCGCCTGCCCGCGCCTGGCACCCCCGCGGTGCGCCGAAGGCTCGCCCTGGTAGACGAAGCCGGAGCCCAGGCTCTTGAGCAGCAGGCCCACCGGGTCTTCGGCGTAATCAGCGTAGTAGCCGTCGGTTTCACCCGTGGCGATCACATGCGCCACGTGGTGGTGGTCGTCGTTCCACTGAGCCTCGTAGGCATGATCGAGGTAGCTCGCCGCATTGTCGTCGTTCTCGAGCACGAGATGGATGTGCCGCTGGCCCTTGAACCGTTCACGCACCGCCTCGGCGAGCTCGCTCAGCAGATGCACCTCGCTGCCATCATGGATGGCGTGCACGGCGTCCAGGCGGAGCCCGTCGATGGTGAAGGTGTCGAGCCAGTAGAGCGCGTTCTCGATGACGAAGCGGCGCACGGCGGGCTCGCGGAAGTCGATCGCCGGCCCCCAGGGCGTCGCGATGTCGTCGCGGAAGAAGCGCTTGGCATAGGCGCCGAGGTAGTTCCCGTCCGGCCCGAAGTGGTTGTAGACGACATCCAGGAAGACCATGAGACCGTGGCGATGCGCCTCCTGGACGAACGCCGCTAGATCCGCCGGCGTGCCGTAGCTTCTCTGCACGGCATAGGGCAGCACCCCATCATAGCCCCAGCCCCGATTGCCGGAAAAGCCGGCAAGCGGCATCAGCTCGACCGCGGTGACGCCGAGGCTGGCGAGATTGCCCAGCTCCCGCGCCGCGGCCCGGAGCGTGCCCTCAGCCGTGAACGTGCCGACATGCAGCTCGTAGAGCACCGTCTCGGCCCAGGGCCGGCCCCGCCAGTCCGGATCGGCGGCAATCGGCTCCGGCACCAGGCTCGGGCCATGCACGTCGCCGGCTTGCGCCCTCGACGCCGGGTCGGGAACCACGAGCCCATCCGCCAGCTCGAACGCGTAGGGATCACCTGGCCCGAGATCGGCCTCGACCGTCCACCAGCCCGCGCCTGCTGACGCTAGCGGCAGCCTCGCGTCACCCGCGACGAGGGCGACAGCCTCGACGTCCGGCGCCCAGAGGTCGAGCCGGGTGCCCCTGTCGGAGGGCTTGGGTCCAAATCGCATGGCAGCGCAATCCTAGCCGTTGTGCTCGAGAACCATCAGGTGGCGACCGTCCAGCTCGACATCGCTGCCTGGAGCCAGGTTCTCGCCCGTATGCTGCTCGGCCGTATCGATCAACAATCGCCAGCTCCCGGCCGGCTCCTCCGGCAGCTTGAAGCCGCACGGCTCCGGTGCCGCATTGGCCAGGATGAGCAGGATCGAGTCGTCGTGCGGGTTGCCGGCAAAGTCGATGTCCGGCGCCGCGGTGCCGCAGAGCATCACCCCAAGGCAGCGGCCATGCCCTTCCTGCCAGTCATCGCTCGCCATCTCTCGGCCGTCGGGATGCAGCCAGGTCACGTCCTTGTGGCCCTCGGGCGAGACCTGATTGCCGTGCATGAAGCGCCGCCGACGCAGCACCGAGTGCTTCTTCCTCAGCGCGATCAGCCGGCCGGTGAAGTCGATCAACCCCTGGTCCGCATTTTCCCAGTCCACCCAGGAGAGCTCGTTGTCCTGGCAGTAGGTGTTGTTGTTGCCGAGCTGGCTGCGGCCGAGCTCGTCCCCCATCAGCAGCATGGGCGTGCCTTGGCTGAGCAGGACCGTGGCCAGCATGTTGCGCTGCTGCCTCGCCCGGATCGCGTTGATCTCCAGGTCGTCGGTCGGCCCCTCGGCGCCGTAGTTGTAAGAGAGGTTGTGGTCGTGGCCGTCCTGGCCGCCCTCGCCGTTCGCCTCGTTGTGCTTGTGGTCGTAGCTCACGACATCCATGAGGGTAAAGCCGTCGTGCGCGGCGACGAAGTTGACGCTCGCCCAGGGCTTGCGGCCCTGGTGCTCGAAGAGGTCGGACGAGCCCAGGAGCCGGCCGGCGAGCTCCGGCAGGATGCCCTCGTCGCCGCGCCAGAACGCGCGCACGCCATCGCGATACCGGTCGTTCCATTCGGCCCAGCCGGGACCGTAGCCGCCGAGCCGGTAGCCCTCGTGTCCGACATCCCAGGGCTCGGCGATCAACTTGGCGCCATTGAGGACCGGGTCCTGGCGCAGCACGTCGAAGAAACCCGCACCCGGGTCGAAGCCGTGCTTGTCACGCCCGAGCGTCGTTGCGAGATCGAAGCGGAAGCCGTCGATCTTGTACGTCTCGACCCAGTGGCGGAGCGAATCGACGACCATCTGCAACACCCGCGGATGTGCCAGATTCAACGAGTTGCCGCAGCCGGTCACGTCGAAATAGTAGCGCGGGTCCTCGCCCACCAGCTGGTAGTAACTGCGGTTGTCGATGCCCCGGAAGGACAGCGTCGGCCCCAGGTGATTGCCCTCGGCCGTGTGGTTGTAGACCACGTCGAGGATCACCTCGATGCCCGCCTCGTGGAGCCGGCGCACCGCGATCTTCAGCTCGTCGAGGTCGCCGCCGGGAGAGACGTAGCGCGGCTCGGGCGCGAAGAAACCGATCGAGTTGTAGCCCCAGTAGTTGACGAGCCCCTTCTCGAGCAGGAAGCGATCGTCGACGAAGGCATGGATCGGCAAGAGCTCGATCGCGGTGATACCGAGCCTGACGAGGTGGTCGATTACCGCCCGGTCACCGAGCGCCGCATAGCTGCCGCAATGGTGCGGTGCCAGATCGGGATGGCGCTTCGTCAGGCCCTTGACATGCGCCTCGTAGATGATGGTGTCGCCGAAGGCATGATCGGGCTTACGGTGGGGCCCCCAGGAGAAGCTTGGATCGACAATCACCGCCTTCGGCATGCCCATGGCGTTGTTGCGCCGATCGAACGACAGGTCCTCGCGTCGGTGGCCGAGCCGGTAGCCGTGATGCGCGTCGGCCCAGCGGATCTGCCCGGCCAATGCCTTGGCGTAGGGGTCGATCAGCAGCTTGTGCGGATTGAACCGGTGCCCCTCATGCGGCCGATACGGGCCATGCACCCGATAGCCGTAGAGCTGGCCGGGACGCGCCTCTGGCAGGTAGCCGTGCCAGATCTCGTCAGTGAATTCGGGCAACTCGACACGCTCGAGCTCGCGGCGCCCCGACGGATCGAAAAGGCAAAGCTCGACCTTCTCCGCGTGCGCCGAGAAGAGCGCGAAATTGACGCCGAAACCGTCGAACGTGGCTCCAAGCGGGTAGTTCCGCCCGGGCCAGACGGTCCATCGATTCGTGCGGCTCGTGGCCATTGTTGCTCCAGGTTAAAGACCGTTGGCGGCGGAAATGCTGTCGCGCCGCCATGCCGCAACGGTCAACTTGCGGGGAAGGTTCCGATAGCTCGCCAAGAAACGCGACGGCACGCGAGGCGCTCAGAAAGGAATGTCGTCGTCCAGTTCGTCGCGCATCGACCCGCCACCACCCGCGGCCGGCCCTTGGGATTGTCGCGCCGGAGCAGACGGCCGCCCGCCGTAATCGTCGGCGCCGAAGGCACCGCGATCGTCACCCACCACCTCACCGCCGCTCCCGCCGAGCAGCACCAGCTCGCCGCGGAAGCGCTGCAGCACGATCTCGGTGGTGTATTTCTCGACGCCCGACTGGTCGGTCCACTTGCGCGTCTGCAACTGGCCCTCGAGGTAGACCGATCGGCCCTTGGACAAGTAGCGCTCGGCCACATCGCCCAGATTTTCGTTGAAGATCACCACACGGTGCCACTCGGTCTTCTCGCGCTGCTCGCCGCTCTGCCGATCCTTCCAGCGCTCGGAAGTGGCGATCGCGAGATGCACGATCTTCTGGTTCGACTGCGTGTAGCGAACCTCGGGATCGCGGCCGAGATTGCCCACGAGGATCACCTTGTTGACGCTGCCGGCCATCCGTTCCGCCCTCGCTTGTGACTGTACATGAGGTGAGCTTACACGGGATCGCCGTCAACGGAAACGGCAGCGAGGCGGGCATGGCTTGCCATCCGCCCGCCAGCGCGCAAGTAGAGGTGTCTGCAGCGCGCCTGGCCGCGCTTCCCCCTAGCCCGTGGTCGGATCGCATGGACGAGTTCATCCGCATTCGCGGCGCGCGCGAGCACAATCTGAAAGCGATCGACGTCGACATCCCGCGCATCAAGCTCGTGGTGATCACCGGGCTCTCCGGCTCGGGCAAGTCGTCGCTCGCCTTCGACACCATCTATGCCGAGGGCCAGCGCCGCTACGTCGAGAGCCTCTCGGCCTATGCCCGGCAGTTCCTCGAGCTGATGCAGAAGCCGGACGTCGACCTGATCGAGGGCCTGTCGCCGGCGATCTCGATCGAGCAGAAGACCACGTCGAAGAACCCGCGCTCGACGGTCGCCACCGTCACCGAGATCTACGACTACATGCGCCTGCTCTGGGCGCGGGTCGGCGTCCCCTACTCGCCGGCCACCGGCCTGCCGATCGAGGCGCAGACCGTCTCGCAGATGGTCGATCGCATCATGGCGATGCCGGAAGGGGCCAGGCTCTACCTGCTGGCGCCGATCGTCCGCGGCCGCAAGGGCGAGTACCGCAAGGAGCTCGCCGAGCTGCAGCGGCAGGGCTTCCAGCGGGTCAAGGTCGACGGCGAGTTCCACGAGATCGACGACGTGCCGGCGCTCGACAAGAAGAAGAAGCACGACATCGAGGTGGTGGTCGACCGGCTGGTCGACCGACGCCGGAGCCTCGCCCAGCGGCTGGCCGACTTCGATCGAGACCGCGCTCGGCCTCTCCGACGGCCTGCTGGTGGTCGAGAACGCCGACAGCGGCGAGCGGCTGACGCTTGTCGGCCAAGTTCGCCTGCCCGGTCTCCGGCTTCACCCTGCACGAGATCGAGCCGCGGCTCTTCTCGTTCAACAACCCCTATGGCGCCTGCCCGTCCTGCGACGGGCTCGGGCAAGCGGCTGCTGGTCGACCCCGACCTGGTCGTCCCGGATCCCGACGAAAACAGTGCAGCGACGGTGCGGTCGAGCCCTGGGTCGTCGCAGACCATGCACTACTACCCCCAGGCCCTGGCCGCCGTTCTCCGCCATTTCGACGAGAGCCTGCACACGCCTTGGGAGGAGCTGCCGGAGGAGACCCAGCGGACGATCCTCTTCGGCTCCGGCGACGAAGATCATCCCGATGTCGCTTTGAGGATGGCCTGCGGGCGATGAAGACCAACAAGCCCTTCGAGGGCGTCATCCCGAACCTCCAGCGGCGCTGGCGCGAGACCGACAGTGCCTGGATGCGCGAGGAGATCCAGCGCTACATGTCGTCGGCGCCGTGCGCCGCCTGCGGCGGCTACCGGCTCAAGCCCGAGGCGCTCTCGGTCAAGGTCGGCGGGCGGCACGTCGGCGAGGTGACCGAGCTCTCGATCAGCGAGGCCGCCGCCTGGTTCGACGAGCTGGCCGACCAGCTCGACGCCAAGCAGGCGACGATCGCCGAGCGCATCCTCAAGGAGATCCGCGAGCGCCTCGGCTTCCTCGACAATGTCGGCCTCGCCTACCTCACCTTGAACCGCGATTCCGGCACGCTCTCCGGCGGCGAGAGCCAGCGCATCCGCCTCGCCTCGCAGATCGGCTCGCGGCCTCACCGGCGTCCTCTACGTCCTCGACGAGCCCTCGATCGGCCTGCACCAGCGCGACAACGACCGGCTGCTGGCGACCCTGGTCCGGCTGCGCGACCTCGGCAACACGGTGATCGTGGTCGAGCACGACGAGGACGCGATCCGCGCCGCCGACCACCTGATCGACATGGGCCCCGGCGCCGGCGTGCATGGCGGCATGGTGGTGGCCCAGGGCACCCCCGCCGAGGTCGATGGCACGCAGCCGAAAGCCTGACCGGCCAGTACCTCGCCGGCCACCGTCAGATGCCGCTGCCGGCCAAGCGGCGCAAGCCCAAGCGCGGCCGCTGGCTCGAGCTGACGGGTGCCAGGGCGAACAACCTGACCAGGACGTCGATGCCCGCTTCCCGCTCGGCTGCTTCGTCTGCGTCACCGGCGTCTCCGGCTCCGGCAAGTCGATCCTGGTCGTCGACACTCTCTACCCGGCGCTCGCCAAGCGCCTCACCCACGGCCGGCACATCGCTGGGCGACCACGACACGCATCGACGGGGCTCGAATATGTCGACAAGGTGGTCGACATCGACCAGTCGCCGATCGGCCGCACGCCGCGCTCCAACCCGGCCACCTACACCGGCGCTTTCGGCCCGATCCGCGACTGGTTCGCCGGCCTGCCCGAGGCCAAGGCGCGCGGCTACAAGCCCGGCCGGTTCTCGTTCAACGTCAAGGGCGGCCGCTGCGAGGCCTGCCAGGGCGACGGCGTCATCAAGATCGAGATGCACTTCCTGCCCGACGTCTATGTCGACCTGCGACGTCTGCCACGGCCGGCGCTTCAACCGCGAGACGCTCGAGGTCCCCTATCGCGACAAGTCGATCGCCGATGTCCTCGACATGACCGTCGAAGCGGCCGCCGAGTTCTTTCGGCCGCTGGCCGCCGATCCACAACAAGATCGAGACCCTGGAGGAGGTCGGGCTCGGCTACATCAAGCTCGGCCAGCAGGCGACGACGCTCTCCGGCGGCGAGGCGCAGCGGGTCAAGCTCGCCAAGGAGCTGTCCCGGCGCGCGACCGGGCAGACCGTCTACATCCTCGACGAGCCGACCACCGGCCTGCACTTCGAGGACGTCAAGAAGCTGCTCGAGGTGCTGCACACCCTGGTCGAGCAGGGCAACACCGTGATCGTCATCGAGCACAACCTCGAGGTCATCAAGACGGCCGACTGGATCCTCGACCTCGGCCCCGACGGCGGCACCGGCGGCGGCCGCATCGTCGCCGAAGGCACGCCCGAAGAGGTCGCCGCAACCGCCGGCAGCTTCACCGGCGAGTACCTGGCGCGCATGCTGCCAAGCGTCGGGAAGAAGCGCGGGGTGGCTTGACGGCGCCTGATCAGCGTCCGAAACGACAGCTGACCAGCACGCAAACCGCTCCTAGATCGCGGCATAATCCGGCTCTTCCGCGTCGAGGATGGCGACCAGCGCCGCGAAATGCCGCTGCGCATGGTCCGCCATGCCGGCCCAGGCCGACGCTGTCTTGGCCACGATCTCGGGCGACAAGTGCTTCAGCGGACGGCCGGTCGAGGATGCGAGCACCTGCAACCGGGCGGCCCGCTCGATGTAGTAAAGCGCGTTGAACGCCTCGGCCGGATCGATGCCGGTCGTGATGATGCCGTGATTGGCCATGAAGAGGACGGGCTTCGTGTCCATCACCGCGGCCAGCCGGTCGCCCTCGGCCGCGTTGTCGCCGAGCCCGCCATAGGCGTCGTCATAGGCAATCCTGCCGGCGAACATGGCGGCGGTCTGGCTCACGGGCTCCAGCCGGCCGCCCTCGGTGCAGGCGATCGCGGTGGCATAGGGCATGTGCGTGTGAAAGACAGCGCGCGCCGCCCGATGCCGGCGGTGGATGGCGGCATGAATGTGCAGTGCCGTGGCCTCCACCTCGCCATCGCCCTCGAGGACCCGGCCCTCGCCATCGACGAGCAGCAAATCGCGCGCCGTGAGCTGGAACCAATGGATGCCGTAGGGGTTGATCAAAAACCTCTCCTCATCCACGGCCAGGCTGAAATGATTGTCGATCGCCTCGTGCATCTCGAACCGGACGGCGAGACGGAACGTCGCAGCCAGAGCCCGCCTTTCCACCTTGTGTGTGATGCCTCGGGCACGGGAAAACTCTTGCTGTTGCATGGGCTTGAGACCTCCTTCTCGTGGTCGCCGCGAGCCGTCGCGCGAGCGGCCGCTCGATTGTCCAGTCACGATCGCGAAATTTTTGACGGATGAACGTGTCGCGTTGCGCGTCTCTCCTATATTGCAGTGCGCGAAGTCGTAACTGACTGCGACTGCATCAAATTTCGCTCTGAACGCTTCAAAGTCGCAAACCAAGAACGGTAAAGTTGACCATGACCAGCCCCCACGTCCCGGGCGCCGAACGCCTCTCTCTGCGCCGATCCATCTTCGCGCTCCTCGTGCTCTCGTCGATCGGCGCCGTGATGGGCGCCTTCGCGTGGCTCATCGGCCGCGATGGCCTCGATGTGTTCGACTGGCTCATGCTCGCCTGCCTGGCCTTGACCTTGCCCTGGACGGTCATCGGCTTCTGGAATGCCGTCATCGGCCTTCTGATCTTGCATCTCAAGAGCGATCCCGTGGGCTATGTCACGCCGATGGTGCGCGACGGCGACAGCGACGCGCCGCTGATCGGTCGCACTGCCATTCTGATGGCTATCCACGACGAGGACCCGGACGCCGTCTTCCGGCACCTGCGCGCCACCGTCGAGAGCCTGGACCGGGCCGGCAGCGGCGGCCAGTTCGACATCTTCGTGGTCAGCGACACCCGCGATGCGGCGATCGCCGCCGAGGAGGAGCGCCAGTTCGAGGCATGGCGCCGCGTCGATGCTGCCCCCGAGCGGCTCCGCTACCGCCGCCGGAGCGAGAACACGGACCACAAGACCGGCAATATCTGGGACTGGCTCGAACACCACGGCCGGGACTACGCCTATTTCGTCACGCTCGACGCCGACAGCCTGATGAGCGGCCGGCTCTTGTCCCGCCTGGTCCGCGTCATGGACAAGAACCCCGACCTCGGCATCCTGCAGACGCTGATCGTAGGCCTTCCCTCGGCCTCCGCCTTCGCCCGCATCTTCCAGTTCGGCATGCGCCACGGCATGCGCTCCTACACGACGGGCTCGGCCTGGTGGATGGGCGATGCCGGCCCCTATTGGGGCCACAATGCGATCATCCGCACCGAGGCCTTCATGCGCCATTGCCGGCTGCCGCATCTGCCCGGCAAGCCGCCGCTTGGCGGCCTGATCTTGAGCCACGACCAGGTTGAGGCGGCGATGATGCGCCGCGCCGGCTACCAGGTCCGGGTGATGCCCGAGGAAGGCGGCTCGTTCGAGGTCAACCCGCCAACCCTGCCCGAGTTCATCCGCCGCGATCTGCGCTGGTGCCAGGGTAACATGCAGTACTGGCAGCTGCTGCCGGTCGGCGGCTTTCGTGCCATGGGCCGGCTGCAGCTGGCGCTCGCCATCCTGATGTACCTCGCCGGTCCCGCTTGGCTGGTCTTCATGCTGGCCGGCCTCGGCAAGGCCGTGGCCATCAGCCTCGGCGACACCACGGCCGTCGTCGGTGATCCCGACCTATGGTCGCCCACCGTCGTGGCGCTCGGCATCGGGCTCTTCGCCATCATGATGACCGTCAACCTCACGCCGAAGCTCGCCGGGCTCATCGACGTGGCGCTGCGACCGGATACCCGCCGCGCCTATGGCGGCGGTGGCGTCCTGGCGCTGTCCGCGATCACCGAGTTCTTCTTCGCCCTGGTCGTCGGCCCGGCCATGGCGGTGGCGCAGACCATCTTCATCGCCGGCCTGCCATTCGGCCGGATGATGCGCTGGGAGGCACAGAAGCGCGCAGACCACCGCGTGCCGTTCTGGGACGCGGCACGTGGCCTCTGGCCGCAGCTGCTCTTCGGCCTTGTGCTGTTCATCGGCTTCGCCTTGGCGATGCCGAGCGTCCTTCCCTGGACCGTGCCCGTGGTCGCCGGCCTCCTGCTCGCGATCCCGCTCGCCTGGGCGACCTCGCTGCCGTCGCTCGGCCGCGCCTTGACCCGGCTCGGCCTCTGCGCCGTTCCGGAGGAGCGCGAGGCACCGCTGACCGTGCAGCTCGCCGGCTACCGGCCGCGCGCCGATGGCACGGGCCGGGTGCTGCTGCCGGAGGTCGACCCGCGGCTGGTCGATGCGGCCATCGAGACTGCCTGACCAAATACCGCTTGCGACCCGGCGCGCCGGTCAGGCCGTGGTGTCGTCCAGCTTCTTGGGAAATTGGTAGTCGATCAGCCGCCCGGTGGTCCACTCGACCGCCTCCCAGCTGTCGATCTCGAGTGCCACGACGGCGAGCGCTGCTGTCGGAAACTTCAGCGACAAAGACATCAGAGCCGCCTTGTCGCCGTGCCCGACCAGCCGCGTCAGAAAGCTGTGCAGCCCCGGATTGTGGCCGACGACCAGCACCCGGCGCGCCGTGTCGGGCTGCCGCCGGACGATCTCCAGGAGCCGGCTTGGCGTCGCCAGATAGAGCGTGGCCAGCGTCCTCGTCGTGATCGGCGGCTCGCTCGGCCAGTCGGCCCGCGCCAGCGCCAGCGTCTCCTGGGCTCGAACCGCGGTGGAGCAGAGGATGCAATCCGGCACCCAGCCGCGCTCCAGCAGCAAAGCACCCATGCGCTTGGCAGCCTCGATGCCGCGCGGCGCCAGCTTGCGGTCGTGGTCGCTCGTGTCGATCTCGTCCCAGCTGGACTTGGCATGTCGCAAGACGATGAGTTCGCGCATGGGGCTCCTGGCAACCGGACGGAGGGCGGGACCTGCCTCGGGCCGAGCCGGCGCTCCCGCGCATGACACGTCCGCGACGCTTATGTACCATCGCTGTCATCGACCGCGAGTAGCACGAGGATATGTCGAATGCGTAGCCGAAGCAAAAGGCGATGAACGAGGAGAAGGTTGCCGTCAATCAGGCGGTCGAGCCGGTCTCGCCCGTCGCCGAGCGCGGCCACGAGACCGGCGCGCCGGAGCCTTTCGCCGTCCGGCCAGAGCACTTCTTCAACCGCGAGCTCTCCTGGCTGGCCTTCAACGAGCGGGTCCTCGAGGAGGCGACCAACGCTGAGCATCCGCTCTTCGAGCGCCTGCGCTTCCTGTCGATCTCGGCGAGCAATCTCGACGAGTTCTACATGGTCCGCGTCGCCGGCCTGAAGGGCCTGGCCGATGCCGGCGTCACCGCCGAGAGCCAGGATGGGCTGACCCCGGTCCAGCAGCTGGCCGCCATCAACGAGCGCGCCGGCCGCTTGATGGCCGAGCAGCAGCGCATCTGGAACGCTCTGATCGGCGAGCTGCGCGACGAGCGGGTCAGCGTGCTCGGCATCGACGAGGTGGCCGAGGCGGAATGGGAGGAGCTCAAGGAGCGGTTCGGCGACGAGGCCCTGGCCGTGCTCACGCCCATCGCCATCGACCCGGCCCACCCCTTCCCGTTCATCGGCAATTGCGGCATGGGCGTGGTCCTGCAGCTGACCCAGCGCCGCGACGAGGACCTGATCGGCCTCGTTCTGCTGCCCGGCAAGCTCGACCGCTTCATTCGCCTGCCCGGCCCCGAGGCCCGCTACGTGCCGCTTGAGGCGCTGATCGCCCATTGGACGCCGATGCTGTTCCCCGGCTTCGGCGTCAAGAGCTACGGCTACTTCCGGGTGATCCGCGACAGCGATATCGAGATCGAGGAGGAAGCCGAGGATCTGGTGCGGCTGTTCGAGACGCTGCTCAAGAGGCGTCGGCGGGGACATGTGATCCGGCTCACCATCAACTCCGAGATGTCACCCGCACTGCGCGACTTCCTGATGCGCGAGCTGCATGTCGAGCCCACCGACGTGTTCGCGATGGACGGCATTCTCGGCCTCGTCGACACCAAGGAGATCATCACCAAGGACCGTCCGGAGCTGGCCTTCAAGCCCTTCAGCCCGCGCTACCCCGAGCGGATCAAGGATTTCGGCGGCGATTGCTTCGCCGCCATCCGGCAGAAGGATTTCATCGTCCACCACCCGTACGAGAGCTTCGACGTGGTGGTGCAGTTCCTCGACCAGGCGGCCCGCGACCCCGACGTCGTGGCAATCAAGCAGACCCTCTACCGCACGTCGGAAGGCTCGCCGATCGTCGCCGCCCTCTGCGCCGCCGCCGATGCCGGCAAGTCGGTGACCGCGCTGGTCGAGCTCAAGGCGCGCTTCGACGAGGAGCGCAACATCCAGTGGGCCCGCGACCTGGAGCGCTCCGGCGTCCAGGTGATCTACGGCTTCATCGACCTCAAGACCCACGCCAAGGTGTCGATGGTGGTGCGCCGCGAGAGCGGGCGGATGCGCAGCTACTGCCACTTCGGCACCGGCAACTACCACCCGATCACCGCGCGCATCTACACCGACCTCTCCTTCTTCACCTGCGACCCGTCGCTGGCCCGTGACGCCGCCAAGACCTTCAACTACATGACCGGCTACGCGGAGCCGCGCCGGCTCGAGAAGATCGCCATCGCACCGGTCAATCTCCGCCAGCGGCTGCTGTCGCTGATCGATGCCGAGTGCGAGCATGCGCGCGCCGGCCGCAAGGCAGCGATCTGGGCCAAGCTCAACTCGCTGGTCGACGAGGAGGTGATCGACAAGCTCTATCAGGCGAGCCAGGCGGGCGTCGTCATCGACCTCGTCATTCGCGGCATCTGCTGCCTGCGCCCGGGCGTAAAGGGCCTGTCCGAGAACATCCGGGTGAAGAGCATCATCGGCCGCTTTCTCGAGCACTCGCGCATCGTCTGCTTCGGCAACGGCCATGGCCTGCCATCCAAGCAAGCGAAGGTGTTCATCTCGTCCGCCGACTGGATGAGCCGCAACCTGTCGCGCCGGGTGGAGACGCTGGTGCCGATCGAGAACGAGACCGTGCACCAGCAGGTGATGTCCCAGGTCATGGTCGCCAACCTCAAGGACACGGCGCAGAGCTGGCTGCTCGGGCCGGACGGCATCTATGACCGGGTGCGGCCCAAGGGCGAGCCCTTCGCGGCGCACACCCATTTCATGACCAATCCGAGCCTCTCCGGCCGCGGCAGCGCCTTGCGCAAGGACAAGCTCAGGGCGCAGCGGCTGCAGCTGGTCGTCCCCAACAGCAGTGGCAGCGCCGATTGACCCCCCTGGCACCCGCCCCAGCCCTGGCCGAGGCTCCGGCTCCGGATTTCATCCGACTGCCGGCGGCCGATCCCTCGCCGGGCGCCGACACCTCGCCCGTGGCGGTGATCGACATCGGCTCGAACTCCGTCCGCCTGGTCATCTACGACGATCTGAGCCGAGCCCCTTTCCCGCGCTTCAACGAGAAATCGCTTTGCGGCCTCGGCCGCGACCTGGACACCACGGGCGAGCTGCCGGAGGAGGCGATCGCGGCCACGGTCAATGCCGTCCACCGCTACTGCGCGATCGCCCAGGCGATGCAGGCGCACCGCATCGATGTCATCGCCACCGAGGCGGTGCGCGGCGCCTCGAACGGCGATACGCTAGTCCAGGCGATCAAGGAGCGGACCGGCCGTACCACCCGCATCCTGACCGGCGCCGAGGAGGCCCGGTACGCGGCGCTCGGCGTCGCTGCCGGCTTCTGGCGGCCGGCGGGTATCGTCGGCGATCTCGGCGGCGGCAGCCTGGAGCTGTCGAGCCTCGAGCCCCGCATCGACAACCTGCCGATCGTGAGCCCGGCGACGACCAGCCTGCCGCTCGGGGCGCTGCGCTTGAAGCCGCTGCTCGCGGTCGACCCACGAGCGGCGAAGAAGCACCTCGACGACATCTTCGCCAAGCGACCCTGGGGGGATGCCTCGACCGATCGCTTCTACGTGGTCGGTGGCGGCTGGCGGGCGCTGGCGCGGGTCTATCTCGCCCGGCAGCAAGCGCCGTTGCGCGTCGTCCACGGTCTCGAGCTCGACCTCGAGACCACCCGCCAGCTCACCAAGTCGATCCTGAAGCTCAGCCCAGAGGAGATTGCCCAGCTGCCGGGCGTGCCCAGCCGCCGGGTCGAGACGATCCAGGCAGCGGCGCTCGCCCTCGATCGCCTGGTCAAGGCCATGCAGCCGGGTCGCGTCGTCTTCTCGGCGCTGGGCCTGCGCGAGGGTTGGCTCTTCGCCTGCCTGCCGCCGGAGCAGCAGGCGCTCGACCCGCTGCTCGTCGGTGCCGCCGCGTTCGGCCGGCCGCGGGCCCGCGTGCCGCATATCGGCGAGGCGATGCAGGATTGGACGGCGCCGCTTTTCGCCGGCGAGACCGAGGCCGAGGCCAGGCTGCGCCTCGCTGCCTGCGAGCTCTCGGATTTCGGCTGGCGCGATCACCCGGAGCTCCGGGCGCTGCAGAGCTTCCACCGGCTGACGCAGTTTCCCTTTACCGGTCTGGCCCATGCCGAGCGGGTGTTCATCGCGACGGCGATCTACAGCCGCTATGGCGGCAGCGACAGTGAACCAGAGATCCAGACAGTCCTGCAGCTGCTGACCCCGGCCGAGCGGCAACGCGCGATCGTGCTCGGCTCGGCGCTGCAGCTCGGCTACCGCTTCTCCGGCAGCGTGCCCGAGCTGTTGACCCACGCCCGGCTGGCGCTCGCCGGCGACACGCTCAGGCTGATCGTCTCAACGCTGGAGGACGTGCCGGACAGCGACCCGGTGCGGCAGCGGCTGAAGAGCGTGGCGAAGGCGCTGGGCTTGCACCGGACCGAAATCGTCCGGCCCTGAGCGTGCCGACCTTGCGCGCTCCGGCCCTGAGCCGGGCTCAGGCAGCGAGCTGGAGCGGGCGCAACTGACCGTCCAGGGCCCCGCGCCGAAGCTTCGCCTTGATCTGCGCGATGCGGAAGTAGCGCGGCCCGAAGAAGCCGCTTTCGCTCAGCCGCGCGGCACGAAAGGCGGCCTGCAGCTGGTCGATCCCCTGCTCCAGATGCCAGCGCGGGCGAAAATCCGGCAGCACCCGCCGGAGCTTGCTGCAATCGATTCGGTAGTTCCGGCTGTCGACCGCCTCGCCGGTGTAGCGCACCGCCGCACCCGGCACCCGCCAGGCGATTTGCTCGGCGATGTCCTTGACCCGGAAGTTCTCGGCCGTGTCCCCAACGTTGAAGGCCTCGCCCGAGACCAGCTCGGTCGGCGCCTCGAGCACGCGCAGGAACGCCTGGGCGATGTCCTCGACATGCACCAGCGGCCGCCAGGGTGTGCCGTCGCTCTTGACCAGGACGTCGCCCGTGGTCACCGCATAGCCAACCAGATTGTTGACGACGAGATCGCCTCTGAGGCGCGGCGACAGGCCGTAGGCCGTGGCGCTCCTGAGGAAGGTGGGGGTGAAGCCATGGCCGGCCATTGGCGCCACGTCCCGCTCGGTCCAGACCTTGCTCTCGGCGTAAGCCGTGAGCGGCTCGAGGGGGGCGGTCTCGTCCAGATAGGCGTCGCCGGCGGAGCCGTAATTGCTGCAAGAGGACGAGAAGACGAAACGGCCGACGCCCGCATCGCGGGCGAGCTCCGCCAGCCGCACGCTGGCCTTGTGGTTGATGGCGTAGGTGACCTCGGGATCGAGATCACCCAGCGGGTCGTTGGAGAGGGCCGCCAGATGCACGACGGCGTCGATGCCCGCGAGATCCGGGCGCTCGATGTCGCGCAGGTCCTTCATCATCGTCCGCAGACGCGGCTTCGGCAGGTCGGGAAAGTCGCACCCTTCATAGAGCCCGCTATCGAGCCCGACCACCTCGTGGCCGGCCCGTTGCAGCAGCGGCACGAGGACATGGCCGATATAGCCGTCGCTGCCGGTCACCAGAACGCGCATGGTCCGCCATCCCTCTCGATCCGCTGCTTCGGAGACAGTCGATCGGGCAACCTTAAACTAACGCTTTAGTTGATTTCAACCCTGATGAACTGCCACTAAGCGTCCTCGTGGCAACGGTTGGACCCCGGCGCGGCCGACCGGCTACAGCAGGCGTCAGCGAACACCCGACCGGAGCGGCGCATGCCGAACACCAGGGTCCGGCTGGCCGAGGCCGCCGATGCCACCCTCATTCTCGAGCTGATCCAAGCTCTCGCCACCTTCGAGGCGGCGAGTGACAAAGTGGTGGCGACCATCGAGGATATTCGCCGCGAGGGCTTCGGGCCGAACCCGGCCTTCGAATGCCTAATCGCCGAAAGCGGCGGCCGTCCCGCCGGTTTCGCGCTTTTCTTCCACAACTTCTCGACCTGGACGGGGCGGCGGGGGATCTATCTGGAGGATCTCTTCGTCCACGACTGGGCGCGGGGCCAGGGGGTCGGTGAAGCGCTCCTCCGCCACCTCGCGGCGCTGGCGCTCGAGCGGGGTTGCGCCCGGCTCGACCTCTGGGTGCTGCACTGGAACCCGGCCCGCGCCTTCTACGAGCGTCTCGGCATCACCCACATGCAGGACTGGCTGCCCTATCGCTGCACGGGTGCGGCCCTCGAACGGCTGGCCAAGAATGACCCGAAGACGTAAAAGCGACCCTCTCTTTCGGCACGCTTCCGGTCCGGCTCCAGGCCGGCACCGCATCGAGGTCCACCCAGCATGAGCGCCACCGCCAGCGGCCTGAAACGCGATCTCCGCACCATCGGCGTCGTCGGCACCGCGCATGGCGGCAGCCACTTCTTCCAGCTGGTGCTGCCGCCGCTCTTTCCCTGGCTCAAGGATGCGTTCGGCGTCTCCTATACCGAGCTGGCGCTGCTGATGACCCTGTTCTTCGCCACCTCGGGCCTGACCCAGGCGGCGGCCGGCTTCGTCGTCGACCGGATCGGCGCCGCCAGGGTCCTGGCCGCTGGCCTCGCCAGCCTGACCCTGGGCGCGGCGCTTATCGCCATAGCGCCCAGCTACTGGGCGATGCTGCCGGCCGCCATCCTCTTCGGCCTCGGCAACTCGGTCTTCCACCCGGCCGACTACGCGATTTTGAACCACCACGTCACACCCAGCCGAATGGCCCGGGCATTCAGCGTGCACACCGTGGGCGGCACGCTCGGCTGGGCGCTGGCACCCGTCTTGATGGCGACCACGGCCACCCTGGTCTCCTGGCGCTTCGCCCTCCTCGTTGCCGTCCTGATCGGCGTGGTGCTTACGCTCATGGTGCTGCTCAGCCGTCACAACCTGGAGACCCCGGCCGAAGCGCACATCGCCGACACGGCGAACCGCCGCCAGGCGCGCGGTGCCGTCTTCCAGCTCTTCCTGTCCTCGGCGCTCCTGCTCTGCTTCGCCTTCTTCACCCTGCAGGCCGCTGCCTTCATCGCCGTGCAGAGCTTCATGCCACTGGCACTGCATTACCTCTACGGCACCGCCATGGTCGTCGCCACGGCGACCGTCACCGCCTTCATGCTGGGCAGTGCGATGGGCAATATCGGCGGCGGCATGCTCGCCGACGCCAGCGGACGCTTCCAGACGATCATCGCCACGGGCTTCAGCCTGAGCGCGCTCTGCCTCCTCGCCGTGGGCTTCGTCGAGCTGCCAACCGCGGCGCTCTATGGCCTGCTGGCAATCGCCGGTGCCTTGCAGGGCATGACCACACCGTCACGCGACATGCTGGTCAGGAGCGCAACGCCACCAGGAGGCACCGGCAAGGTCTTCGGCTTCGTCTATTCCGGGCTCGATCTCGGCTCGATGCTGATGCCGCTGCCGGTAGGCTGGCTGCTCGATCACGGCCACGCTGGCGCCTTCTTCCCGTTGGTGGCCGCGGTCACGCTGTTGATGATCCTGACCGCCACCAGCATCCCCGGCCGGCGCCCGGCAGCCGAGGCGACCGCCGCCGAGTAGTCTCAACGGCCGGGCGGCGCCCAGCCGGGTGGTGCCAGCTCGAAGCCGGCGAAATCGAACCCCGGCGCCACGACGCACGAGACCAGCGTCCACGGACCCAGGCTCTGCGCCGCCTGCCACACATCCTTGGGCACCACGGCCTGCGGCCGCTCGCCACGCGCGAGGTCCGGGCCGAGCGTCAGGTCCGCCCTGTCGATCGACAGCACCAGCGACCCGCCGGCATGCCAGAGCCAGGTCTCGACCGCGTCCACCTTGTGCCAATGCGACCGCTCGTCGGCCTTCAGGAGAAAATAGATGGCCGTCATCGCCGGCCGCTCGCCCGGGGCGGACGCTGCCCGAAACGTCTCGACATAGTGGCCGCCCTCGGGATGCGGCACCATGCCGAGCGTGGCGATGATCGCATCCGGGTCCTGGGTCGCATTCATGCCCTTGCTCCTGCCGGTCGGGTTCGGTATCCAGCCGGACTGGAGCGCAAGCGCAACCACGACGCAAGCCCGACCGGATCCGCGTCCCACGCGACCCCCATCCGGCCGGCCCCGAGGCAGAGGGACCATCATGCGACCCGTTACCGTTGTCGGTGGCGGCCTCGCCGGCTCCGAGGCCGCTTTTCAGCTGGCCGAGGCCGGCGTGCCCGTCCGGCTCTTCGAGATGCGCCCGGTGCGGCGGACCGACGCGCACCAGACCGACCGTCTGGCCGAGCTGGTCTGCTCCAACTCGTTCCGCTCCGACGATGCCTTTGGCAACGCCGTGGGCCTGCTGCACGAGGAGATGCGCCGACTGGGCTCGCTGGTCATGTGGGCCGGCGACCAAGCCAAGCTGCCGGCCGGCGGCGCGCTCGCGGTCGATCGCGACGTCTTCGCTGGCCTCGTCCAGGACCGCCTCGAGGCGCACCCCCTGGTCGAGATCGTCCGCGAGGAGGTCACCGGCCTGCCCTCGGCCGAGGCCGGGCTTGCCATCATCGCGACCGGGCCGCTCACGGCACCGGCGCTCGCCGCCTCGATAGCGGCGGCCGGTGGCGAGGACGCGCTCGCCTTCTTCGATGCCATCGCCCCCATCGTGCACAAGGACAGCATCGACCTCGACACCGCCTGGTTCCAGTCGCGCTACGACAAGGAAGGCCCGGGCGGCGGCACCGCCGACTACATCAACTGCCCGATGGACGAGGCTCAGTACCAGGCCTTCATCCAGGCACTCATCGACGGCGAGAAGACCACCTTCAAGGAATGGGAGGCCTCGACCCCCTATTTCGAGGGCTGCCTGCCGATCGAGGTGATGGCGGAGCGCGGCCCCGAGACCCTGCGCTTCGGGCCGATGAAGCCCGTGGGCCTGACCGACCCCCGGACCGGCCGTCGGCCACACGCCGTCGTCCAGCTCCGCCAGGACAATGCCTTGGGCACGCTCTACAACCTCGTGGGCTTCCAGACCAAGCTCCGCCACGGCGAGCAGGTCCGCGTCTTCCGCATGATCCCCGGCCTCGAGCGCGCCGAGTTCGCGCGGCTGGGCGGGCTGCACCGCAACACCTTCATCAACAGCCCGCGTTTGCTCGACGCCGAGCTCAGGCTGAAAGTGGCGCCGCATATCCGGATGGCCGGGCAGATCACCGGCTGCGAGGGCTATGTCGAGAGCGCCGCCGTTGGCCTGGTTGCCGGCCGACTGGCGGCGGCTGAAACCACTGGCCGAAGGCTCGCACTGCCGCCAGAGGAGACGGCGCACGGCAGCCTCATCCGGCACATCACCGGCGGCGCGGACGCCACGACCTTCCAACCGATGAACATCAATTTCGGCCTCTTTCCGCCGCTTCCCGCCAAGGTCAGGAAGAACGAGCGCAAGCGGGCCATGGCCGAGCGCGCGCTCGTGGCGCTGGCCGGCTGGGCGATGCCGTGGGCAGCCGTCGGACAGCCCGAGACGGCAAATGGCTGACATCGCTGACGACACAATATCTTGTGCTTTGCGCGTGGTCGGACTACAAGGTGAATGTGGTGGCGCTGATTGCTGTCGTAGAGCGCCGTTAGGGGGTTGGGGTGCGTTTGTCGGCTGCTGAACAGGCCTCGAAGATGGGTGGCGGGCTGCCGTTCCAAATCCGCGGCTCTCTCCAGACAGTGTTGTCATTGAAGATTCTTCAACCGGAGGATCCGGCGTTCTTCTCCTCGCTTGTCGAGAAGGTGGCGCATGCCCCTGACTTTTTTAGGAACGCTCCGCTGATTCTAGACGGCGCGGCGGTCAAGGCCAAGTCGCCGGACTGTCTGGCCGAGATCGTCGAGCGGCTGCGCCAGCACCGGGTGGTGCCGGTGGGATTGCAGAACGGCTCGCCGGAATGGAACGACGCGGCGGTGGCGCTCGGGCTCGCAATCTTTGGCGCCGGCGGCAGCAGCAAGGACGAGCAGCGCGCGAAGATCGCCAAGGCCAACGACAAGGCCCAGCCAGGCAAGATAATCCGCGAGCCTGTGCGCGGCGGCCAGCAGGTGGTGGCGCCGGACGGTGACCTCATCGTTATGGCGCCGGTCAGCGCCGGCGCGGAGGTAGCGGCTGCCGGCCACATCCACATCTACGCTCCATTGCGTGGGCGGGCCTTCGCTGGCATGAACGGTGACTCCGAGGCGATTCTTTTTTGCGAGCAACTGCATGCCGAACTCATCTCCGTCGCCGGTGTCCACTTGGTGAACGAGGAGCTGGACGAACGACTTCTCGGCAAGCGAATCAGGGCATCGCTTGTCGGTGAGCGGCTGAAGGTTGAGCCGATGCCATAGTTGGGGACCTGACCAGACCTGAAAGAGGCAAGAAAAATCGGTCGCATCCGCTGGGCAAGAACGATCCCATGCGAATCATCCAAAGGAGCACGAATTGTCGAAGGTCATCGTCGTCACATCGGGCAAGGGCGGGGTCGGTAAGACCACTAGCGCTGCCGCTATTGGCGCGGCTTTGGCGTTACGAGGCAAAAAGACCGTGATCATCGATTTCGACGTTGGGCTGCGTAACCTCGACCTGATCATGGGCTGTGAGCGACGTGTCGTCTTCGACTTCATCAATGTGATCAATGACGGGATTCGCCTCAACCAAGCCTTGATTAAAGATAAGCGTATCGACAATCTCTCAATTTTGCCGACATCCCAGACCCGCGACAAGGATGCCCTCAGTGACGAAGGCGTCGAGCGTGTGATCGATGAGCTTCGCAAAGAGTTCGAGTTCATTATCTGCGACAGCCCGGCGGGAATTGAAAAGGGCGCCTACATGGCGCTCTACCACGCCGATGAGGCCGTGGTGGTCACCAATCCGGAAGTCTCGTCTGTCCGAGATAGTGATCGCATCCTCGGTATACTGTCGAGCAAATCGAAGCGCGCCGTGCATGGCATGGAGCCGGTCAAGACGCACTTGCTGCTTACCCGTTACGATCTTCACCGGGTACAGCGCGGTGAGATGCTCAAGCTGGATGACGTCCTGGAAATCCTGGCCATTCCCGTGCTCGGCGTAATCCCTCAGTGCGGTTCCGTCCTAGCGGCCTCCAATCTCGGCATGCCGGTCGTTCTCGATGACAACTCTCGGGCTGCCCAGGCCTACAAGGACGCGGCCGCTAGGCTGCTCGGGGAGGATGTCGACCTCCGCTACGTCAACCCAGAAAAGCGCGGCCTCGTCGACTGGCTGCTCAGGAGGAGCGCGTGAGATTTTTCGATTTCTTCAACCTGCGCCGGCCTGATCCGTCAGCTGACAAGGCCAAGGAACGACTCACCGTTCTGGTTGCGCTGGACCGGCAGGGTGGCGGTGGCCCCGACTTCCTACCGCTGCTGCAGCGTGAGTTGCTGGCGGTCATTCGAAAATACGTCGAGATCGACCAGGACAAGGTCAGTGTAGATTTCCAGTCGGGGACCGGGTTCTCGACCCTGGAAGTAAACGTCGAGCTGCCCAACAGAGTGCTCATCGCCAAGGCGAGCTGACGGCCAGCCAGACCAGATCAAGGGGGATGGCCCAGCTCAGCGCACGAAGCGCCCGAGCCTGACCGCCGTCTGGCCGCGCCGCGGCATCGCCGTCGGCATCACCAGGACGCAATCGTCGTAAGGGGTACGAATCGGCATAGGGCCGTCAGTGGCGATCACGGTGCCCGCCCGCGGCACCACCTCGAGCGGCTGCACCGGGCGGGTGTAGGCGAAGGGCTCGTGCTCGACCCGGATGGCTTTGCTCACCTTGATCAGCTGCTGCCGCCGGACCGCCCCGGGCGGCAGCAGCGGGCCCAGATGTGGCGCCCCGATGCAGCCCACCGCCGCCAGGAAACGCAGGCAAGCCGCAACCGCCACGGCAACGCTGCGGCGCGCCCAGTGCTGCCCCGCCTCGAGCAGCACGGCGCTGGCCTTGCCGGGCGGATCGGCGAACACGGCCGCATCGATCAGCCGCGATCCGCCATCATGGCCGCCGTCGGCTACCACTACCGCCGGGTACGCCATGGCATTGGCGAGGTCGCGGCCCCGCGGCGACAGGCCGGACAGCAGCAGCGGCGGCCCGTCCGCCTGCATCGAATGCAGGTCGAGCAGGTAGTCCGCGCGCTGAAACAGCGGCCAGAGCTGGCGCAGGCGCCGCCGCTCGCTGGTCGTCGCCGGCGCATCCAGGACGCATTCGTGCCAGATACGGTTCATGTCCTCGTCGACATAGCGGCTGGCCCAGGGGCGGGCCGGATCGAAGCGGGCGTAGGCCGCCACGTTGGCGAAGGTGAGCCAGAGCGTGCCCTGCGCGGGGCTGATCTGCCGATCCAGCAGCTCGATCAGGGCGATGGCACCCGAGATCTCGTTGCCGTGCATCAGCGCATTGATGACGACCGTCGGCCCGGGCCGGCGGCCGCCGAGACGCAGCGCGAACGGAATGCCATCGTCGCCGCGCGCAAACGGGCCGAGATCGGGCGGGCTCAGCTCGACCACTGGCCGAGGCAGTGGCGCTGGCCGGACGAAGCAGGCTTCAGGCATGTCGGGATCAGCGTATAGAGCAGGAGACACCGTCGCCGCCAGCGGCATGACGAACATCCATGCGAGAACGGGCAACCCAGACCTGGGCGCCTGGCGCAGCCGCGTTACATGTTATTCATCAATCCCCTCAGCGCCAGGAAGCCAGTAGAGGAGAAGGAGATGCGGGTCACGACGCTACTTGCTCTCGCGGTCAGCCTCGGCACCGCCGCCCGACGGCTTTCGGACCACCGCGCGTCGGCGGTCCTAGCATCCGTCCTTGTCGGGCTCGCCATGCTGGCAGCCGCGCTGCCCAGGGCGCAGGCAAGCCCGCTCGACGCGGTGCTCGGCCTGCGCGCCGAGGTGCCCAGCAATGCCCGCACCGCCGCCACGCTCGGCCGCCAGCGTCAGGGCTCGGCGGTGCTGATCGACAGCGCCGGCCTGGCGTTGACGATCGGCTACCTCGTCCTCGAGGCGAGCCAGGTCGACCTGCTCGATGCGGCGGGCCGGACAGTTCCGGCCGATATCGTGGCCTACGACCACGACACCGGCTTCGGCCTTGTGCGGGCGCTACTGCCGATCGACGCCGAGCCGCTGCCGCTCGCTGCCGATGCCGGCCCCGACACGGACGAGCCGCTACTCGTCGTCAGCCGCGCCGGCCCTCTCGAGGGCACCCAGGTAAGCCTTGCCGGCCGGCGGGTCTTCGCCGGCTACTGGGAATACTTGCTCGACGAGGCGCTGTTCACCACGCCGATGCACAACCAGTTCGGCGGTGCGGCACTGATCGACACGTGCTGGCAGGCTGGTCGGCATCGGCTCGCTAAGGGTTGGCGACAGCCGCGGCGACGGCCGGCCCTCGCCCGGCAACATGTTCGTGCCAGCGAGCCTGCTGCCGCCGATCCTGGGCGAGCTCCTGACCACGGGCCACGCCGGTGACGCCAAGCCCTGGCTCGGCATCATCAGCCGGGAGAGTGAAGAAGGCGTGGTCCTCGGCCGCGTCACCGCGGACGGACCGGCCGCGGCAGCCGGCCTCAGGCCCGGTGACCGAGTCGTCGCCGTGGGTGACGCTGCGATCGGCAACCTCGAGACGCTCTACCGGTCCGTCTGGAAGCTGGGCGGCGCCGGCGTCGTCGTGCCGATGCGTGTCGAGCGCGGCGAGCAGCTTCTGGATATTGAGGTCAAGTCGATCGACCGGCTGAGCTTCCTCCGCCTCGATCCGACTTTCTAAGCCGGTGCCAAGACCCGCCGTCTATCTCGCCGGCCCCGAGGTCTTCTTCCCCGACGTCGCCGAGGTGGCGGCCGAGCTCAAGCGCTTGTGCGAAGCGGCGGGCCTCGAGGGGCTGTTTCCCACCGATGCCGAGCGGCCGACGGGCCACGGCGTCTCGCTCGCCCGCGCCATCTATCAAGGGAATGTGGCGCTGATCGACCGAAGCCACGCGGTCGTCGCCGACATCAGCCCGTTTCGCGGTGCCGGCATGGACCCGGGCACGGCCTGGGAGATCGGCTACGCCGTGGCGCGCGACCTGCCGGTCTTCGCTTACAGCCACGACCTGCGAGCATACGCGGATCGCGTTGGACCAGTGGGCCAGGGACCACGCGGGCCCGTCGATGCCGACGGTCTCCTGGTCGAGGATTTCGGGCTGGTCGAAAACCTGATGATCACCGAGTGCGTGCGCGCAATCGACGCCGACGCGGCTTCAGCGATTAATCGCTGCGCCCGCTTCTTCGGCACCGCCGCTCAGACTTGACCCCGGAACGCCCAGCCGGTCATTCGCTTCTCGATCAGCGCGAAGATGGCGTACATGCCCACCCCCATGATCGCGACGACGATCAACCCGGCGAAGACCAGCGGCACCCGGAAGCTGGATGAAGCCTGCAGCATCAGATAGCCGATGCCGCGATTGCCGGCGATCGTCTCGCTGATCACCGAGCCCACGAAGGCCAACGTCACCGCCACCTTGAGGCTCGCGAAGAAGTAGGGCATGGCGCGCGGCAGCCCGACCTTGAGCAGGATGTCGAGCGGCCGGGCGCCGAGCGAACGGAGCACGTCCTTGAGCTCGGGCTCGAGCGTGGCGATGCCCGTCGCCACATTCACGACGATCGGAAAGAAGCTGATCAGGAACGCGGTCAACACTGCCGGCACGGCGCCGATCCCGAACCAGATGACCAGCACCGGCACGATCGCCACCTTGGGGATCGCATTGAAGCCCACCAGGATCGGGTAGAGCGCCGCGTAGGAGAGCGCCGACGCTCCGGTCAGGACGCCGAGGAACAGCCCGAACGCGACGGCGATGGCAAAGCCCACCATCGTCACCCAGAGCGTGAACCAAGCATTGAAGAGAATGGCGTGAAAGTATTGAAAAAGCGCGCCGATGCTCGCCGACGGGGTCGGCAGGATGAACTCCGGCACCTGGAACACGCGGCAGCCCAGCTCCCAGACGAGGAAGAGCGCCAGGGTGGCGAGCCAGGGCGCTAGCTTGAGCTTCAGGTCATCGCTCAACTCGCGCGCACCTCGCTGATCGCATCCCTGAGCTCGTGGACGATGTCGACGAAGCCGGGCTCGAAGGTCATCTCCAGCGTCCGCGGCCGCGGCAGCTCGATCCGCTTGGTCATCACAATCCGCCCCGGCCGCTTGCTGACGACATGAACCGTGTCAGCGAGATAGACGGATTCCCGCAAGTCGTGCGTCACCAGGATCACGGTGAACCGCCGGTCCATGAAGAGCTTCTGCAGGACGCCCCAGAGCTCCTCGCGGGTGAACGCGTCGAGCGCCGCGAAGGGCTCGTCGAGCAGCAGCAGCTCCGGCTCGTGGATCAGGGCCCGGCAGAGGTTGGCCCGCTGCTGCATGCCGCCCGAGAGCTGGTAGGGTGCGTGGCTCGCGAACTCGTCGAGCCCGACCGTCGCCAAGAGCGCCATCGCCCGCTCGACATGCCGCTTGCGCTCGCGGCGAAAGCTCTGCCGGTGATCACGGCTGACCTCGAGCGGCAGCAGCACGTTGTCGAGCGTCGTCCGCCACGGCAGCAAGGTGGCGTTCTGAAAGGCGATGCCGATGCCGTGCTGCGGCCCCCTGACCTCGTTGCCCTCGAGCTCGATCCGCCCGCCGGACGGCAGCTCGAGGCCCGAGACCATCTTCAAGAGCGTGGATTTGCCGCAGCCCGATGGGCCGACCAGGGCCACGAACTCGCCCTTCTCGATCGACAGGCTGCAATCCTCGACCGCGAGCGTGCCGTCCGCCCCGCCATAGCGGAGCGAGACGGCATCGATGCCGATGAAGCTCACCGCTGCGCTGCCCGGCGGCGATCAGGGCAGCTGGCGGAGCTCGGCGTCGGGCAGGAAGGCGTCCGTCCAGATGTCGTCCACCGTGGGCGGGTTCTCCAGCTTCAGCGCGGTCGAGAGCTGGGTGATCGCGCTCGCCAGCCGCTCGTCGTCGACGCCGCCGAAGCCGTTGGCGCGCGTGTAGTCGGTGTCGATGTTGATATCGATCGCCAGGCCCAGCCGCTTCACCTCGAGCTCCTGGTCGATCAGGGGATCGTACTCGGCCACCATCGCGACCGCCTCCTCGCGATTCTCGATGATGTACTGCATCGCCTTGGCGACCGCCCGGTTGAACCCGGCGATGGCGTCGGGGTGCTCTTCGATGAAGGCGCCCGATGCGATCACCGCGTTGCCGTAGAAGTCCATGCCGTAGTCGGCATAGAGCATGTAGACGATGTCCTCCTCGGCCACGCCGCGCGACTGCAGGTCGAGCATCGAGGAGAAGTAGTGGCCGGAGATCACGTCGACCTCGCCCTGGATCAGCATCGCCTCGCGCAAGGGCGGGTCCATGTTGACCCTGGGCACGGCAGCCTCGTCGATGCCAACCTCGGCCGCGAAGGCCGGAAAGAGCTTGTAGGACGCATCGAACACGGGACCGCCCAGCTTCCGGCCGACCAGATCCTCGGGCGTTTCGATGCCGGACGACTTGAGCGTGTAGAGACCGAAGGGTGCCGCATCATACACCATGAAGACGGCCTTCACCTCCTGGTCCGGGTTCTGCACGGTAAACTCGACCAGCGCGTTGATGTCAGCGAAGCCCATCTCATAAGCGCCGGAAGCGACGCGCGTGACGGCGCCGGCCGAGCCGTTGCCGCTGTCGATCGTGACGTTCAGGCCTTCCTCGTCGAAATAGCCCAGCGCTTCGGCCGCAATGATCGCCGAGGTCGGGCCTTGATAGGCCCAGTCGAGCGTGAACTTGATGTCGGTCTGTGCCGCGGCCGGCGCAGCAGCGAGAAGCGCGGCCAAGCCGCCGCAGGCGACGAGCGCCGCCAATGGGGTGCGAATCTGCATGAGGTCGGTATCCCTTTCCTGCCCGCCGGCATGCTGTGCCGAGGGTCGCCCATTCCAGTTTTTCGGCCCGGCTGCCGTCTCTGCGGCTTCGCGCTGCAACAAAGGCGAGAAGCCGAGCGCTGACAAGAACGAAATGTGTCAGACCCGCCGCCGGAGCCAGTGCCAGAGCAGTGCCGGAACGGCGCCGCCGTCGCGCAGCTCGGCCACACCCCCGAGCGGCCCCGCAGCGGTGAGGCGGCGCGCGTGCCGCCGCGCCAGCACCGCCGGCAGCATGGCCGGCAGCACCCGCCGCGGCAGCGGCCCGGCCAAACGGACCGCGGCCAGATGCTCCTGCGCCCGGTCCAGCACCGCGCCCGTCGCCCGCGCCAGCGCCTCGGCATTGCCCGCCGCCAGGATCGCCTCGGCCGTCACCGCCGCGTCATCCAGCAGGTCCGCCGGCAGCAGCAGGCGGCCCTGTGCCGCATGAAAGCGGAGTGCCCGCACCAGACCGACCAGCGCGAACGCCGGTGCCAGCACGCTCGGCCAGCGCCTGGAGCGCCGCGTCGCCACCGCAAGCCCCGGCGAGCAGCCGATGCAGCCGCCCCGAGGTCGCCCCGGCATAGGCCTCGAGCGCGGCCAGGTCGGCGGGCTGCAGCTGGTCGAGCTCGGCCTCGCGCGCCTCGATCAAGGCGTCCAGCTGGGCCGGTCCAGCCGCCCGTCGGCCAGGCCGGCGGACAGGCCCGGCAGCACCGGATGGCGGTCCGGCGACCGTCCACCGGCGGCGTCGGCCACCGCATCGCGCCACCACTGGTAGCGGATCATCCCCGCCATGGGCTCCCGCACGATTTCGGGAATCCGCGCCAGCTCCGCATTGAACAGCACCAGCGACAGCAGGATCGGCCGGTCGCCGGTCGCCGCGAAAGCCATGGCGAGGCTGCGATCCGGGTCGAGTCGGCGGGCTTCGGTCAAGAGGTCGAGCGCGGGCTCGGGCATCGGCGGCGATCGCTTTCAGGCAGGTAGCGGGCCGGGTCGGCGGCCGTCCCTGGTCGGCAGGGCAAGACGACCCGAGCGTATTCGGAGATTGCCGCCCGGGGCCTTCCTTTGCCGGGCGGCAGGCCTTATGTAGCGCGTAGACGAGGTCTGTCGGGGCCGGTCGGCACCCGTGCCGGGCGCGACGACAGCACATGCAACGACAGCCAACAAGGTGAGGATCCCATGACCTTCAAGCTTTCCGATCTGCCGTACGAGTACGAGGCGCTAGCCCCCTACATGTCGTCGCAGACGCTGCATCTCCACCACGACAAGCACCACCAGACCTACGTCACCAACCTGAACAATCTCGTCGAGGGCACCGATCTCGAGAACAAGAGCCTCGAGGAGATCGTCAAGGCGTCCTTCGGCGACCCGGCGAAGCAGGGCATCTTCAACAATGCCGGCCAGCACTGGAACCACGAGCTGTTCTGGCGGATCATGACCAAGGGCGGTGGCGGCAAGCCGGGCGGCGAGCTGGCCCGGCGGATCGACGATGCGTTCGGCAACTACGACACCTTCGCCGAGCAGTTCAAGACGGCGGCCGCGACGCAGTTCGGCTCGGGCTGGGCCTGGCTCGCGGTCTCGGGCGACACGCTCAAGGTCGTGAAGACCCCGAACGGCGAAAACCCACTGGTGCACGACATGGTGCCGATTCTCGGCATCGACGTTTGGGAGCACGCCTATTATCTGGATTACCAGAACCGTCGGCCGGAATACGTCGCGGCGTTCCTGAACAACCTCGTCAACTGGGAAGAGGTCGAGAAGGAGCTGCACAACGCCGTCGGCTGAGGTCCGGACCCCGTCGGCTCGGGGCCGCCTTGGAGCGGCCCCCGTAGCCTTGTGAAGGAGATAGCAGTGGTGTCCACCCCGTCGCCCGTTCGTGGCATCGTCACGGCCCTGGCGCTTGTCGTCATGCTGAGCGGCTGCGCGGCCACCAGCACCGCCGTCTCCAAGCGCAATCTCGACGTCCAGACCAAGATGACCGACACGATCTTCATCGAGCCGGTCACGCCCGACAAGCGGACCATCTATGTCAGCGTCCGCAACACCTCGGACAAGCCCGACTTCACCGTCGAGCCCGCCATTCGCCAGCAGTTCGAGGCCGCAGGCTACCGCGTCGTCGACGATCCCGACGATGCCCAGTTCATGCTGCAGGCCAACGTCTTGCAGGCCGGGCGGAGCAGCGAGACGGCGGCCGAGGCGGCCGGCGGCGGCGCCTTCGGCAGTGCCGTCGGCGGTGGTGCCATCGGCGCCGGCACCGGCTACCTGCTGGGTCAGGCCGGCGGCAGTGATGTCGGCCTCTCGGTGGCCGGCGGGCTGCTCGGCGCCGCGATCGGCACGATCGCCGACGCCTATGTCCAGGACGTCACCTACACGGTGATCACCGACATCCGGGTCTCCGAGCGCGCCGAGGACGGCGTCGTCGTCAGCCAGTCCGAGCAGCAGACGCTGGGCCAGGGCTCGGGCGGCAACGTCACCCAGTCGTCGAGCAAGATCACCAACTGGAAGCACTACCAGACGCGGATCGTGGCCACCGCCAATCAGGCGAATGTCGAATGGGAAGAGGCCGCCCCGTCCATGGTCGACGGCCTGACCCGCTCGATCGGCGGCATCTTCTGAGCCAGCGCTAGGCGCCCTCGCCGGCGAACGGGTTAGACCGGCGCTCCTCGCCGAAGGTCGAGCCCGGCCCGTGTCCGCAGATAAACGAGATGTCGTCGCCGAGCGGGAAGAGCTTGGTACGGATCGCAGCGATCAGCGCCGTCGTGATCGCCATAGGGAAAATCGGTGCGGCCGATCGAGCCCGCAAACAGCACGTCGCCGACAATCGCGAAGCGCGCTGCCCCGTTGACGTAGACCAGGCTGTCCGGGGCTATGGCCCGGGCAATGGTAGATGTCGAAGGACTGGCCGGCGATCTCGATCGTTGCGCCCTCTTCGAGCCACGCGTCCGGCGTCACCGCCTGCGCCTCGGGAATGCCGTAGGCGGCACCGGTCTCGGCGAGCGAGTCGAGCAGGAAGGCATCCGCCCGGTGCGGGCCCCTGACCGGCACCGCCTGGCCCTGCCGCTCGGCGAGCAGCCGGTTGAGCGCCTGGACCCCGCCCGCATGGTCGAAATGGCCGTGGGTGAGCAGGATCTGCTCGACGGTCGAGGCCTTGCGTCTCCAGCAGCTCGACGATCCTTGGCGCGTCACCGCCCGGGTCGATCACCGTGGCCAGCTTCGTCTCCTCGTCCCAGAACACGCTGCAGTTCTGCTGCAACGCCGTCACCGGGACGATGGCCCCCTTGATACCTGCCAAGGTTTCTCTCCACGCTCTTGCTAGAACACGATGACGTTGCGCAGCGCCGTCCCCCGGCGCAAATCCGCGATCGCCTCGTTGATGGCGGACAAGGGGTAGCGGCCCGAGACCAGCTCGTCGAGCTTCAGCTGGCCCTGGCGGTAGAGGCCGACCAGCTGCGGGATATCGCTGGCGATGCGGCTCGAGCCCATCTTCGAGCCGATCACGCGCTGGCCGTCCGCCGCCAAGCTCGCCGGGTCGAGATCGACGGTGACGCCAGATGGCGGCATGCCGACGATGACCAGGCTGCCGCCGCGACGCAACAGGCCGATCCCCTGCTCGATCGCGGCGGTGCTGCCGACCGTGACGAAGACATAATCCGCGCCCCGCCCGCCGGTCAGCGCCCTGACTGCGCCAGCCAAGTCGCCCGTGGTCGGGTCGAGCGCCGCCGTCGCCCCGAAAGCCAGCGACACCACCCGCTTCTCGGCCACGATATCGAGCGCGATGATCGGCTCGGCGCCGACGATCCGGGCACCCTGGATGGTGTTCAGCCCGACCCCGCCGGCACCGATCACCACGACCGAGGCGCCTGCCGGCACGGCTGCCGTGTTGGTCACCGCGCCCACGCCGGTGATCACGCCGCAGGCCAGAAGCGAGGCCGCGGCAGCCGGCACCTCGGCATCGATCCGCACCAGCTGCGAGCGATCGACCACCACCCGCTCGGCGAAGGCCGCCGTCGCCATCCCCTGGTGCAGCGTCTGTCCCGCCCGATCCCGGAGTGGCGACGCGTGCGCCCGGGGGAAATCATGGCCGCAGGCCGTCTCCTCGCCCCGCGTGCAAAAGTAGCAGCGGCCGCAGGAGCGGATCAGCGTCACCACGACAAAATCGCCGGGCGCCACGTCGCCCACCCCGTCACCGCACAGCCGCCACCACGCCCGCTGCCTCGTGGCCATAGACCGCCGGGAGCGTGCCGCCCCAGGCCCCGTCGATGAAATGCACGTCGCTGTGGCAGATCGCGCAGGCGCTGAGCACGACCTCGACCTCGCCGGGCCCGGGTGGGTCGAGCTCGACCTCCTCGATCGTGAGCGGCGCATTGAAGGTCCGACAGACGGCAGCCAGCATGGCAGGAACCTCGAAACGGGCGCGACGGTGATCGCAGAGCGGGCTGCATAGCCCCCCGGGCCCGGCGCCGGTAGCCGCCATTTCGTCCCGGCAGCGGCAACGGCTTGCCGCGGCCCCTTTGCAGTGGGCGGGCGGCCCATGGCGTGCGACAAGCCCGGCACACGCGACGCGAGTCCCCGGAGGCCAATGATGCACATCCAAGACTGCGAGGTTCTGGTCGTCGGCAACCCGCCGCCCGGTTTCGGTGGCCGCTACTTCATCCTCGTCCGCCTCGAGACCAATGACGGCATCGTCGGCTGGGGGGAGGTCTACTGCGCCACCTTCGGCCCGCATGTCGTGGCCCGGATGATCGAGGACACGGCCGCCCGCTACGTCATCGGCGCCGATCCGACGGCGATCGAGAGCGTCTGGCGCCGTGTCTATTCGGCCGGCTACGGCCAGCGGCCGGACATTACCCTCGTCGCCATCCTCTCCGGCCTCGAGATCGCGATGTGGGACATCGCCGGCAAGGCCGCGGGCAAGCCCGTCTGGGCGCTGCTCGGCGGCCGGGTGCACGAGCGGCTTCGGGCCTACACTTATCTCTACCCGGGCCCTGGTGAGGGTGCGGATTTCTACGAGGATGCGGAGCGCTCGGCCGCCGCCGCCGCTGCCGCCGTGGCGCAAGGCTTCACCGCGGTGAAGTTCGACCCGGCCGGCGCCTATTCGGCCTTCGACCCCCGCCAACCCTCGCAGGCCCAGCTCGAGCGCTCGGCGCGATTCTGCCGCCTGATCCGCGACGCCGTCGGTGCCCGCGCCGACCTCCTCTTCGGCACCCACGGCCAGTTCACCGCATCGGGCGCGATCCGCATGGCGAAGCGGCTCGAGCCGTTCGATCCCTTGTGGTTCGAGGAGCCGACGCCCCCTGAGATGCCCGAGGAGATGGCCAAGGTGGCGCGCGCCACCTCGATCCCGATCGCCACCGGCGAGCGGCTGGCGACCAAGTACGAGATCGCCCGCGTGCTCGCCACCGGGGCCGCCTCGATCATCCAGATCAATCTCGGCCGCTCGGGCGGCCTGCTCGAAGGCAAGAAGATCGCCGGGCTCGCCGAGGCCCACTACGCCCAGGTGGCGCCGCACCTCTATTGCGGCCCGGTGGTCGGTGCCGCCAATATTCAGCTCGCCACCACGTTGCCCAATTTCCTGATCCTGGAGAGCATTCAGGACTGGGGCGGCTTCCACGCCACCCTGCTGAAACAGCCGATCCGCTTCGAGGCCGGCTGGGTGATCCCGCCGACCGAGCCCGGCATCGGCGTCGAAGTCGATATCGAGGTGGCGCGCGCCCACCCCTATGACGGCCAGGCGCTGCATCTCGAGATGGCCGAGTGGACCGTCTGGGAGCTCTGAGCGCGGCCACGCGAAGGGCTCGCCCGGGCGAGGGCTGAAAATTGCCGGGCCTTAACGGTAAATTAGTGATCAGCGGCTAGCCTGATGGTTGTTCATTTCAGGAGCAGCCGAGATGCAGTGCGCGCCGCTCGAGCGGGCGACCCGCCGATGGGTCGCAGCCCTGGCACGATACGGGCGATTTGCCGGCGATCGCCGTGGGGCGACGATGCTCGAGTTCGCGCTCCTGGGCGGGCCGTTCATCGTCATCGTCATGGGCATCTTCGAGCTGGCGCTGATGCTGCTGGTCGCTGGCAATCTCGACACCGCCGTCGGCATCGCCGCGCGGCAGGGCGGCATGGCCTCGACCTCGCCGACTGCAGCGGCGCTGCGGACCAATATCTGCAATGAGATGCCGACATTCGGCCGCGACTGTGCCGCGGCGCTTACCGTCACCATCGAGGAGCTGGAGACACCCGCCGGGCAGAGCGACATCGTGATCGTCCGCGCGGTCTACAACTGGCCCTTGATCAACCCCATCGTATCCGGCGTTCTCGCCGCCGGCGGCGACGATCCGGGATTCAACTTCGTCTCGACCAGCGCCTTCCGCTCGGAGGCCGGCTGATGCGCCGGCTGCGCCGGCGACTCGCTGCTATGGGCCAGGATGGCCTCGCGGCGCTCGAGTTCGCGCTCGTGGCACCTCTTCTCATCATCATCTATCTCGGCAGCGCCGAAGTGACGATGGCGCTGATGGCCTATCGCAAGCTCGGCAATGCGGCGGTCGTCGCAGCCGAGCTCGCCTCGCACAGCCCGACCATCGACGCCACCACGGTCGCGCGCATCCAAGAGGCGGCTGCAGCGGCCTTGGCGCCGTTCAATGTCGCCGACTTTGATCAACGCCTGACCGCGATCGTCATCGACGCAGGCGGGGTCGCCAGGGTGCAGTGGAGCGTCGGTGACGGGGCCGATGCGCTTGCCGTCGGCAGCAGCGTCGACGTGCCGGCCGATCTCCGGGTGCCCGACGAGGGCATCGTCATGGCCGAGGCCTGGTTCGACTACGCGTCGCCCACCGCCTTCGGCATTCCGAGCGGTTGGCAATTCACCCAGACCCATTTCGTCTACCCGCGAATCAACGATCGCGTCACCTGGGAGTAAGCGCCATGAAGTCCGACCGACATGACTTCGACGTGTCGGGGCCCGCCGAGCGAGCCGCCCGGCCCCATGGCCTGGGCAGTGACCGGCGCGGCGCCGTAGCGGTAGTGTTCGCGCTGCTCGCAGTGCCATTGACGGGCACGGTCGGCTTGGCGGTCGACTACCAGAGGATCTCCGCTGCCCACCAGTTCATGCAGACGCAGGTCGACGCCGCCGCGATCGGCACAGCCGGCGCTGGCCCGGACAGCACTTCCACCCGCTGGCTCGATCGGGTCGCGCTGGCGACGAGCGCGCATTTCGAGGGCGCCGCTTGGCCGGCAACCATCGTTGTCGACGGCGAATGGACGTCGACCAATGAATACGTTGCCCGGGCGCAAGCGACGATCGACTTGACCCTGCTGCGCATCGTCCCGGGCATTCCGGACACCGTCGAGATCAACGTCGCGGCAACCGCCCAGCTCGCCTTGCCGACGCTCGTCTACGAGGAGCCCGAGGTCGCCCAGCTCGATCCGGAGGCCGGCGACTACAACCGCATCTCCGCCTACTGCTTCGATCCGAGCGCCGGTGGGAATGGCAACGGGAACGGGAACGGGAACGGCAATGGACGCGGAAACGGAAACGGCAATGGCAATGGAGGCAACAGGGGCGACGGCCGCTCGCAAATGACGGTGATCGCCGACAACGCCGGCACCAGCTACGACTTCACCATGCCGCGCTGCGCCGCCGGCGAGGTCTTGAGCTATCACCTGCTGAACGTCCGCATGGCCCGCACGCAGCCCGAGCTGTGGGACGATCCGCTGCGCGAGCACTACGAGTACTACACCGACACGCAACTCGTGAACGGCCTCGAGCAGTACGACCTGGACTGGGATATCCTCGAGACAGCTTTGTGCGACACCCTCGAGGATTGCGTCCCGCAGCGTGATGGCGGGGTGATCCCCACCGGCCGAAATCGTGTGCCACAGCAAACGACCCAACCCTGCGAGCCCGGCAAGTACATGTATTACGGTTGGGAGGACCGCCCGCCCGGCCGTGGCTGGACCGACCGCGACTACGACGACATCCGCGTGATCATCGGCTGCCCGGTCATGGAGTTCGAAGGCGACAAGCGCATCCGCCTGATCAGCTAGGGTCTGGAATCAATCGCAACTAGTGGATAGTCTCCAACGTTTGATGCCCGCGCTTGACGGCGGCGATGATGTCCTTCGGATCGGCCTTCCAGACGAAGGGCTTGGGGGTCTGGTTGTGCTGCTCGACGAAGTCGTTGATGGCGGTCTGCAGGGCGACGACGGAATGGAAGACGCCGCGTTGCAGCTTTCTGCGGCTCAGCTTGGCGAAGAAGCCCTCGACGGCGTTGAGCCAAGAGGCCGAGGTGGGGGTGAAATGGAAGGTCCAGCGCGGGTGGCGGGCGAGCCAGGCCTTCACCTTGGGATGCTTGTGCACGGCATAGTTGTCGAGGATCACGTGGATCGCCTTGCCCTTCGGCACCTCGCGCTCGACGGCGTTGAGAAAACGGATGAACTCCTGGTGGCGATGCCGCTGCATGTTGCGGCCGATGACCTTGCCGTCGAGCACGTTGAGCGCGGCGAACAGTGTCGTCGTCCCGTTCCTCTTGTAATCATGGGTCATGGTGCCGAGCCGACCGCGCTTCATCGGCAGGCCGGGCTGGGTCCGATCGAGCGCCTGGATTTGCGACTTCTCGTCGATCGAGAGCACCACGGCATGCTCTGGCGGATCGACGTAGAGGCCCACAACGTCCTCGACCTTCTCGGCGAAGGCCGGATCGTTGGAGAGCTTGAACTGCCGCCAGCGATGCGGCACGAGGCCCGCCTCGCGCCAGATGACGTGCACCTTGGCCCGCGACACGCCCGTGGCCGCCGCCATGGCCCGTACCGTCCAGTGCGTGCCGCCGTCCGGTGGTGCATCCTCCGTCGTCCGCCGGATCACCTCGGCCACCTTCGCGTCCGCGAGCCTCGGGATGCGCGACGGCCGGGTCTTGTCGCGCAGCAGCCCGTCGACGCCCGCCTCGATGTAGCGCTCCTGCCAGCGCCAGACCGAGACCTTGCCGAGCCCGGTCCGCCGCATGATCTCGTTGGTGCCGACCCGGTCACCGGTCATGAGCACCACCTGCGCCCGCCAGACGTGCTTCTGCGGGCTGTTGCGGTCGGCGATGATCGCTGCCAGTCGCGCACGATCCGCCGAGGAGACGAAAAGTCCCAGATTCCCTCGCATCGAGAGAGTATACCAGGGGACTCAGTTGTCAAAGACTTACCACTAGAACAAGTAGATTGCTGCGAGCGCCAAGATGCCCCGAAGTGTCTGGTGAGCTTGTCGTAGCGCGTGGCGACACGGCGGAGGTCTTTTAGTCGGCCGATCGCCGCTTCGACCCACCATCGCTGCCTGTAAACCCCTTGGCCATGGCGGATATTGACGATACGGGTCTGCTTGCCGGGAATGACCAACTTGATGCAACTGCCATGCAACCGCTGTCGCAGAGCATCAGCACCATACGCGCGGTCGGCGAAGCGCCGTTTGCAGGCCCCGATCTTGGCGAGCAGCGCTTTGACGCTCCTGATGCCGCAGTGCCGACCGGGGGTAAGGTCGATGGCAATCGGCCGACCGAGGAGGTCGGTGACGAGGTGGATCTTCGTGGAACGCCCGCCTCGCGAGGCGCCAATCGCCTGATCCTGCGCCAAGTATGTTCCTGATGATCCGCTATTCTCATCCGGCGATGGCGACGCGTTACGGCCGGGGTTTGGCGTGCAGCGCGGCCCACATCAATCTCTCGGTCATGGAATTGAGCTGGCAACGACGATTGAAGCGCCAGGCGAAGCTGGACACCTCCGGGAATCGGCTGATTTCCGGTCTTTGACCGAGCTCTGACGTTGATGGCGTGGTTTTGGGAGCGGGTCATGCTTCTATGGAGGTGGATTCGGGCCGATGTGCCGATAGATCTGGCTTTTTGCCGTCAAGCGGACGCGGTTCGCCCCTCCCACCATCGCCATCGGCCGAGATTGTAGGCGATGTTGGCCATCATGATGGTCGCCTCGGCACGCTTGATGCCGATGCTGCGGATGGTGAGCTTCATCCGGTGTTTCTGCTGGGCGAAGACGTGCTCGACTTTCGCCCGCACCGCGGATTTCCTGGCCTTGGCCGTTCGCTTCGGCATCGGTTTGCCGGTGGGTTTTCGCCGGTGGATCTGGCTGGTCTTGCCGCGGTGGCTGAGGAACTCATCGTTCGCCTTCGAGCGATAGGCGGTGTCGGCCCACACATCCGATGCGGTATTGCTGGGATCGATCAGCCCCTCGCGCAATCGAGCACCATCATGGGCGGCGGCGTCGGTGACCTTCTGGCGGCGAATGAAACCGTGCCGCTTGTCGATGCCGATGTGGGACTTGTAGCCGAAGGCGGGGATCGCGAGGTCGCGCTTGATGGTGCCGTCGGCCTCGACCTTGCCTTTGCTCGTCTTCAACGTCCAACGCGCGTCGGTGTCCTTCTGCGCCGCCTTGGCCGGCTTGTCCGACCAGATCTCGGCCGCCTTCTTGCCCGCCTTGATCGCCGCCTTCTCCTCGTTGGTGTTGCGTTGGCGAGGTGCCGCCACCAGGCTCGCATCGACGATCTGGCCGGACATCGGCAAATAGCCGGCATCCTTGATCGCCTGGTCGAGGCGGGCAAACAACTGGTCCAGGGCATCGGCCCGGAGCAGCGCCTCGCGGAAGTCCCAGAGCGTATTCGCATCCGGCACCGGATCGGCGATCGTCAGGCCACAGAACCTCATCCAGGATAACCGATCGCGCACCAGATGCTCGGTCGCCTCGAAGCTCAAACCATGTTGCGCCTGCAGATACAGCATCTTGAACTTCAAGACGGCGTCGAACGGTGACCGGCCGCCCCGCGGCCGGTCCATGTTGCCAACAGCTTCATTCAGTACCGCACGGAACAGCTCGAAATCGACGATCTCCAGGAGCTTCTCCAAAGGATCCCCCTGAGCCGACAGCTGGCGAAGTCGATCCTCGACACTCCAGAACCCCGCCTGCCTCGGCATTGCCGCCTCCCTCCCTCGACAGCCCAAAACTAGCCGATCACAGCCGAATGAGCGAGGTTTCCGGAGGCGTCCACCTGGCGAGATAGCGTTGCGCGTGCTTCTTGCTAACGTGGTGGTCGGTGCCGGCGAGCGCAGTCTTGATCTTGCCGAGCGTGGTGTTGACCCGGTTGAAGGAGGGCCATTGCGCCGCCTTCTTGCCGCTGCTGCTGAGCATCGGGAAGTGATCGCAACCGGCGCGGCCTAGACGCTCCGCCAGCACGACAGGCCGTCGCTGACGACGTTGCTGCCGGTGGCAAAGCCGAGATATCGCCAAGCTGGCCCAATCCAGCTTTGCGGAAGCCTTCAACCATTTGCAGTTTCAAACGTCTCGGCTTGCGATCCAGGCTCGTCTCGACCGCTGCCACGAATGGCGTCTTGCCGGCAGCACCGCGTCACCGCTTGCCGCCTGAGCGAACCCCACCGAGATAGGCGTCGTCGAGTTCGACCCGGCCGCTCATCTTCGGTTTGCCGGCATCGCGCTCTTCCATAGCGGACATCAGCTTCTGCGTCATCAGCCAGGCGGTCAGCTGGCGCACACCCAGTCGTCGCGCCAATGCGATCGAGCTGATCCCGCCCTTGCCCTGCGTCAGCTCAAAGATCGCACGAAACCAGGTGGCCAACGGCAGCTTCGTGCTGTGGAAGATCGTGCCAGAAGTAAACCCGTCTGGTGCTTGCAGGCGTTGCACTGGATCGGCTTGCGGCTCCTCATCCGCGAATACTTCTCAGAACCACACCGCTCACAGATAAAGCCGCGGCCCCAGCGTATCGCTAGCAACATCGACATTCACTGTTCCTGTGTTCCGAACCGCACCCGAAACGCCGGCTCGCTCAATCCACGCATCTTGCCCGCCAACTTCATCGCCGTGCCCGCCTTCAATCCGCCCCAACCGTCTGATTCTCAACGCATACTCGAGGGTGAGAATCATGGATAATCAGGCGTCTTTCGGGCGCCAGCAATGAACATGAGGCCATTGATCCGATCCCTGAAGGGAACGCGGTCAGCAGACCGCGGCGGGCGAGCCGAGCGGTAGGCCTTCCCATAGGTGCTGCTCGACGGCAACCGTGCCGTCGAGCAGCTCGTCGCGGCCTCGGGCGTTGACGGCAGCCGTTCTCGCAGGGCGAGCCTGGGTGGATGAAGGCAGTTCGAGCACCGGCCGCGGTGATTCATCGCTGGACGGTCTCGGCGACAAACGCCGGGCCGTTGTCCGACCGGAAAAGGGCTGGTGGGCCGCGCAGGATCAACAGGTCCGTCAGCCCATCGATTACGTCGACTGACGCGAGGCTCCTGCGGAGCCGACTCGCCAGGCTCTAGCGGGTCAACGCGTTCAGCCCGTTCAGCGTCCGCAAGGCCCGGCCGTCATGGGTGCGATGATGGACGAAGCCGTCTGGCCATCATCCGTCGGCAGGCCGATGATTCGCCTCCCGGCGGGACGGCAGTCGGGAGGCTGCCGAGGAACGTGGCCAGGCCGTTCGGCGCGCCGCCGAACGCACGGCCCGTCGTTCAGCAAGAGACGCCCCCGCTTCGGTTGACGAGCAGGTACTTCGAGCCCATCGCGCGCCAGCAGGCGGCGCGATCCGGCCATGGCGCGGCGGCGGTCAGCAGACCGCCGAGGGGAGGGAGCCGCCCCAGGCGTTCGACCCGCTTGTCGTCGACCGACCATCCGGCATCGCGCAGCGATCCGGCGACAGCCGCAACGACCTTGCTGGCCGGCCAGCTCGAGCCGGTCCGCGACCAGATGGCCCTCGTCGTCGCGACCGCGTGGGGCATGACGCCGCGTCGAGCGGTGCTCCCCCGCGCACCCGGCAGGCCCGGCGATTCCGAGAAGCGTCCGAACAGGGCCGATCCACTGGCGACGGCGCTCAGACGTTTACCCGCGCTGCCTCCCCCCAGCATCTGCCTGTCGAGCGTGCGATCCGAGGCCGCCCGACGAAGCCGCTCGTTCTCCTTCTTCAGGGTGCGACGCCGGCTCCAGCCCATTCAGCCGGCCCAGCTGGTCACCGCCGAACCCGCCATACGCCTTGCGCCAGCGGTCGTCCGTGACCTCGCCGGCACCCGGTTGCCGGATCGCCTCCGCCATCGGCATGCCTCGGCCGCCCAGAACCGCCGCCCGCCGCAGCCTGCCGACACTCGCCTCCGCCCGTAACGCTTCCGCGCCATCTCCGGTCCCCCGCAGTCCCGGACATCAGCGGGCAACAATGCATAGCCGGAGAACCAGGACGGCTCCGACTTCGGCGGTCGCAGCGCCCGGGGCGCCTCCTCGCCTCTCATCCGCCATCCCGATACCTCTTCTGTGTCCGAGAAGTCGTCAGGGATGTCGCAGCCAAACCTCGGGCGGAGGAAGAGCCATCGCTCAGACCGTGATCAGCGTCACCGGCGGTCGGGGCGGTACTCGCTGTAGCGCACGCCGAACACGCCGACGATCGCGCCGCAGCCGCGCGCTATATCGCTCAGGCCCACGAAGAGACCCACGCTTCCGGTCGAGATCGCGCGCGCCATCGTGGTGAGGCCGATCAACACCCGAACCACACCTCTGAGGCCGCGGCGCGCTCGGACGGCCATGGAAGCGTCGCGCATGAGCTCCATCGCCGCAATGGTCGTTCCCATGCGAAAGTACCGCCGCAGGACCCAACGTGGTGTCATGCGACTTGCTGGAATGGTCTCCATCACGGTCGCGTCGGCCGAGCAAACCGCCTTCAAGCCCGAGTCGATCGCCCGCCGGAAGAACTGCTCGTCCTCGCCGCCGGAGTGATTGAATGCCATCTCGAAGCGCCAACCGGCCGCACGGACCTGACCCAGCGCCATCAGCACGTTGCCGGTGTACAGGAAGTCGATAGCAGCACCATCCTCGAGCGGCCCGACTTCGAAGAAGCCGCCGTCGCGGGCCCAGCGCGGCGGCTTCTCGACAAAGGACGGCACGACCGGACCGGCCACGAAATGCGCATCATGAGCCAAGCCGACGGCCAGAAGCGAATCGAGCCAGCCCGGCACCGGGACCTCGTCGTCGTCAATCATCGCCAGCCAGTCCGCGGTCGCAGGAGCCGCCTCGAGCTGGGCGTTCCTGGCATAAACCAAGCCCCGCCTCGGCTCATGGCGGTAAACCACCGGCCAACGGAGATGCGGCCGATAGGCATCGACGATCGGCTCGGCTGACGGAGTGAAGTCGTTGTCGACGATCACGATCGTGATCTGCGGCTCGGCGACGCGCGTGAACGTCAACCGCGACAAACCTTCCAGCAACCGACGCAGCCCGTCTGGACGGTTGAGCGTAGGTGCTGCGATCGCGACGTGGAGTTCGGGGGCCGATGCCGCTTCCGTCGTTGCTGCGACGGTCTCGACCCGCGGCCGATCAATCAGAGCCGCGCTCATGATTGCGCCACCATGTTGCCCGCCATGCGTCGCCGCAGATTGGCAAGCAATTCGGCGCCAATGGTGCGGCTCGACGCGGCGTCGGCTGCCAACAACAAGGCAGCGAGCAAGATGGTTGCGGCCCCCGTCCAGAGCACGGCTTCGGTCAGCCCCGGCAGCCGAGCCGCGACGGCGATGAACGGCGCAGCAACGAAGCAAACACCGCCGACCTTGAGCGTGTCGAGCGTGGGCCAAGGAAGAACCAGCCAACGGCGCGTGACATACAGCGCAACGACAAGCACGACCACGAAGCTCGCCAGCGTTGCGATGGCCGCGCCGAGCGGCCCGTAGGCCGGGATCAGCAGCAGGTTTAAGCCGATGTTCAACACCGCGCCGGTGCTGACCACGAGAGCGTTCATGAGTGTTCGATTTGCGAGAGTGAAGCAGTAGGAGAAATAATAGGACTGGATACCCTGAACCACGGTCGCAACCACGATCCAGGGTATCAACGTCGTCGCGGCATCGCGAAACTCGGCGCCGAACAGCATCCTCGCAGCGAGGGGCGCACCAGCGGCCAATATCGTGGCGGCCGGCAATGCCGTCACCAAGAGCAGCCGCGCCTGCTGCATCAAATGCTCGCGAAACTGCTCATGCTGACCAAGCTCGAATGTGCGAAACACGAGTGGCGACACGGCGAGAAAAGCCGAGAGCATGACAATCTGCAGTGTCCGCTGAGCGAGGTCGTAGGGCGCTGCGTAGACACCGGCGGCGTCGACTCCGGCCAGCAGAGCCAACAGATAGCGATCCGAGATCCCAATTATCGACGCGGCAATCGCCACCACGGCGAGCGGCAAGCCGAAAGTCGCCATGCGCTTGACGGCCGGGAAGTCAGGACGCTGCGCCATCAGCCGACGCCGGAACTTGAGCGCAAGCGCACAAACTGGCAGCGCATGGGCTACCAGCACGCCGACCAGCAACCCGACAGCGCCATAGCCGGCGAGCAAGAGGAGGCTGCCGAAAGCGAGGCTGCCAACCGCCCGCCCAGCGAGCAACGTGGCATAGAGCTTCGGCTTCTGGCGGGCATGGACGACCGCCAAGGCAATCTCCAAGCCCGCATAGGTCCAGGCGATTGCTGCGGCCAGCGCCACGCTGTCGCTCGCAACGCCGAAGGGCTCGAGCACGACGAATGCGGTTGCAACAACCGCTACGATCGCCGACACGATCATGAAGCCCGCGAGTGCGGCAGCAAGGGCTCGCGGTCGCTCACCGTCCTCGGCCGGCAGGTATCGGTGAACGGAGCTCTGAATCCAGTGAAAGCAGACGGCGAACACCGTCATCGCGCCCGTCATGACAAGCGTGAACACGCCATAGGTTTCCGGGGAAGCGAGCCGCGTGTAGATGGCGACCGTCAGCAATCCGCACAATGCAGCAACCACGCGCACCGCAAAGTAAATGCCCGCGGACTTCAGCATGACGCGGGCAACCGAGCTTGCCTGAGTTGGTATTCGATCATTAGTATTACGCTCCGATTATGCAGTCTTGAAGCTGAAAGTTACTGATTTCGAGATTGACACGAGCAACGCCACGAACAGCAGCCAAAGCAAATCATTCGCTTGCAGCAGCGAAGCCTCGGTGATGTTGCGAAGGGCGAAAGACACGAAGAAGACGAGGGCGAAATCAGCCGCTGGCGAGCGTGCCTCGCGCAATGCCAGCACGGAGGACTTGGCGAGAGCAGTGAGGAACACGTAGACCGCGAGGCCGGCAGTGAGTGCGCCCCCGGCGATCCAGAGCTCGACCAGGCCATTGTGCGAGTAGAAGGGCGCGTAGAACAGCCGGGCCTGCAGCTGATTGAACCACGGGAATCCAGGCTGCCAGAACGAGCCATAGCCGTAGCCCAACCAGAAGCGATCCATCATGTAGGGCCAGACCAGCTGCCAGATGTCTGTTCGGCCGCTGACTGTCGCATCCTTCTCGAGCCCATCGAATAGCAGCGCCGCGAGATCCTGTTGCGACAGCAGCAAGGCGAGGAGCGGTGCGAAGATGACAACCGCGAGAAGTGATGCAAAGGTCAAGCCGCGCGCGGACTGCCAGGCTCGAAAGAAGGCCGCAAGCAGGAGGCCGATGAGCGCGACGACGAGCGCTGTGGCCGAGCGTGAGCCGACGAGCAGAACGGCGGCCAGCGCGAAGAAGAAGAGGAAGGCCAATCGCAGCAGGCCCCGCGATGTTGCTATGGCGTAGAAGAGAATGAGCATGGCGACACCCACGGCGGCCCCAAACCCGTTCTTGTGCATGAAGGCACCGACCCACGTGCCACCCCAGGCTTCACTGTTGTCGATCCCGATCGACGGCACGGCCACGATGAAGAGGGCGCTGATCGCCAGGTTGATGCTGACACCGATGCCCAGCAGGCGGATCAAGCGCGTCCGGTCGTAGTGCCAACCGATGAACAGACCGAAGGCGCTGGTGCCCAGGAGCATCAGCGTACGAAACAGGGTCATGTTGGGGTCGACCGACCAGAGTGCCGAGACCAGCGGCAGCATGATGAGCACTGCGAGGAGCGGATTGGCCAGCATTGCCCGCGGAACGGCACCGGACAGCACCGCAAACACGAACCCGATGCCGTAGGTCAGCATGTAGATCGGGCCGACGAATTGCGCGAGCGGACCGGGTCGCAGCGTGACCTCGAGGAGGTTGGTGCCGAAGACAACGACCCCCAGAATGACCACGATATCGGCAATCGGCAGTCTGAGCGCGGCTCGCTGGACGTCCGGAGTCGGTAACGTGTCGGTCGCGATTGCCACCCCACCTCCTTCGCCACGTGACTGTTGGGCCAGCGGCATCGAGGCCCACTGGCATCGGCTCGGTCTCACCGCGCTTGCGGCACGGTTACCAAGAGCACAGCTCGACTCGGGTCATGAACCGGCGCGATCGAGCTATCGGGCTTTTACCTTTTGCGGCGATGTTCTTCAATCGTTCTCAAGTCAACGCCACACCATGATATGCATGCGCCAACATGCGCCGAGCTCGACCGGTTACTCGAAGCGCTTACCGTTTCTTAAGCACCTGCGGTGCATGCTCGCCCGCATGCCGGAAGCTGTTGCCAGCATCGCGCCGATGATCGCCGCGCTCGACGAGCGAGCCGCGCAGCTTCTGCGCTTGCTCGACAGCCATCCGGCGCGCCACCTGCTGGCGGAATACGAGGCTATGCTGCTGGACCGCCGGCCGTGCGTCGACCGTGAACCGACCGACCCGGTCGAGACCGCGCACCGGCTGCTCGAGGCCATGGCCGCGTCCATCGCCGAGCTGGAAGGCTCTGCCAGCCGGGCAAGCTCGGGCCGCTGACAACCTTCGCCAACCGGCCTCGGCATCCGCGCTGCCGCCCGCGCGCGCCGATCCCCCTCATCCCGACGGGGCCCGCGGAGCGGCTTGCCCGCTGGCCGCGACCTGTGACACTTAAGACGGCAGGAAATCACACCGAGGAGGTCGGACCGTGCGGCTAGCAGGCTTTGCTCTTTGCTCTCTCCTGGTAGCAACCGCGGTCCCCACTTGGGCGCAGGATCTGCCAGATCTGCAGGGGCGCGAGGTGGTCGTGGTGACCGAAAACGCCTATCCGCCCCTGCAGTTCGTCGACCCCAAGACCGGCGAGGCCATCGGCTGGGAGTACGACTTCATGGCCGATCTGGCGCAGCGCCTGAACATCACCATCGCCTACGAAAACGTCTCCTGGGACGCAATGATCCCGGCGGTCGCCGAGGGCCAATACGACCTGGGCATGACCGGCATCACGATCACCGATGAACGCCGCGAACTGGTGGATTTCTCCGTCCCCTACATGCGCTCGGAGATGTTCATACTGGTCCGCGGCGACGAGGATCGGTTCGCCGATGCCGCGAGCTTCGCCGCCGTTCGACGACGGCCTGATCGGCTCGCAGGCCGGCACCACGCCCTTCTACGTCGCCGTCTACGACGTGCTCGACGGCGACGAGGCCAATCCGCGCATTCGCCTCTTCGAGACGTTCGGCGCCGCGGTCCAGGCGCTGCGCACGGGCGACGTCGATCTCGTGCTTACCGACGGCACCGCCGGCGAAGGCTATGTCAACGCTTCGGACGGTGCCTTGAAGCTGGTCGGCGAGCCGCTCGGCAGCGAGGATTTCGGCTTCATCCTGCCCAAAGGCTCGGATCTCGTCGGCCCCTTCGATGCGGCGATCGAGGCGGCGCGCGCCGACGGCACGATCGAGGCGCTGAACATCAAGTGGTTCCGCGACTACGAGCTCGGCGGCTAGGCCGCTGTCGGCACCGACCGCGCGCGGCCGGCGGCCCTCCAAGGACGGCACCTTTCCCTGGTGGCTGGTGGCAATCATCAGCATCGGCGCGGTGCTCGCCTGGCAAATCGCGACCAGCGAGCTCTACAGCGAGATCTTCGCCATCGTGGCCCGCGGCGCCGGCATCACCGTCTTCGTCACGGTGGTGGCGTTCACGCTTGCGACGACCCTCGGCCTCGGAGTGGCGCTGGCCGCCCTCTCGCGGTTCACCCCGCTGCAGCAGGTCGCGCGCTTCTACGTCGAGGTGATCCGCGGCGTGCCAATGCTGGTGCTCTTGTTCTACATCGCCTTCGTCGCCGCACCGGGCGTGGTCTGGCTCTACAACGCCGTCATGACCCTGCCGCGCGAGCTGGGGCTGGTGGCCGAGCTTCGGGTGCGCGACATCTCGCTGCTCTGGCGGGCGATCCTGGCACTTACGATCGGCTATTCCGCCTTCATCGCCGAGGTCTTCCGCGCCGGCATCCTCGCCGTCGACAAGGGCCAGATCGAGGCCGCCAAGGCGCTCGGCCTCTCCGGCTACCAGCGCTTTCGCCTCGTCGTCCTGCCGCAGGCGATCCGCATCATCCTGCCGCCCCTGGGCAACGATTTCGTCGCCATGGTCAAGGACAGCTCGCTGGTCTCCGTGCTCGGCGTTGCCGACATCACGCAGATGGGCAAGGTCTATGCAGCCGGCTCGTTCCGCTTCTTTGAGACCTACAACATCGTCGCCTATACCTACCTCGTCATGGTGATCGGGTTGTCGCTCGCGCTTCGCGCCCTCGAGCGTCGTCTCGGCCGTGGCCGCTGAACGGAGGACGAGCCTTGCACCCGATCACGAGCCAGCGACGATGAGCCGGCGCATCACCGAGCTTCGCGTCATCCTGATCAAAGCGCCGCTGGCGGCGCCGATCATCGCCCCCTTCGGCACGGTCGATGTGCGCCACAACCTGCTGGTCGAGATCCACCTCGACAGCGGGGTCACCGGCCTCGGCGAAGTCTGGGCCAACTTCCCGCCCTGGGGTTGCCCCGAGCGGGTCGAGATCTTGAGGCGCGTCGTCCGCCCGGCGCTCATTGGCGAGACGCTCGACGACCCGGCCCGGCTGCACCAGAAGCTCGCCAAGGCGATGCGCGGCCTCGCCAACCAGATGGGTGCAATAGGCCCGTTCCAGCAAGCGCTGGCCGGCACCGATATCGCCCTTTGGGACGCCCACAGCCGGGCGCTCGAGCTGCCGCTTCGGACCGTGCTCAATGCTGGCTCGCGCACCGCCGTCACGGTCTACGCGACCAACCTGCCGATCGACCGGCCCGAGATGATCGACGCCATGGCGGCCAAAGGCCACACCCGCTTCAAGGTCAAGCTGCCAGCCGATGCCAAGGCCGGAGCCCGCCATCTGCCGGCCGCACGAGCCGCCGCGGGCGATCGGCCCTTGATGATGGATGCGAGCCAGGGCCAGACCCCGGCAAGCCTCATGGCCATCATGGACGTGCTCGAGGACACCCGTCTCGACTGGCTGGAGGAGCCGTTTCCGGTCGATGATCTCGACTTCGTACAAGGCGTGGCACGCCACCTTCGCCCGGCCGCCGCTCGCCATGGGCGAGAACAGCTACGGCGAGGCCGGATTCCGCACACTGCTCGATCAGATCGATCCCGAATGGGTGCAGCCCGACATCACCAAGACCGCCGGCATCACCATGGGCGGCCGGCTCTGCGCCATGAGCAAGTCAGCCGGCAAGCACGTGGCGCTGCACATGTATGGCGGCCCGGTCGGCCTCTATGCCAGCGCCCAGCTGGCGGCGGCGCGCGACGATGTCGACCTGGTCGAGATGGACGCCAAGCCTAATCCCCTGTTCACCCACGTCGACCGGCCGCCCGAGGTGATCGACGGCCGCCTGCAGCTGCCGGGTGGGCCCGGCCTCGGCATCACCATCGATCCGGCGGTGCTCGCCGAATTCGACGTCACAGGGGATTGAGCCGATGAAGATCGCGGTCTACGCCGCCGGTGCGGTTGGCGGCTTTCTCGCGGCCCAGCTCGCCCGGGCGGGACGCGAGGTGGCCGTCATCGCCCGCGGCACCCAATTGGCGGCCATCCAGGCGGACGGCCTGACGCTCGAGACGCCGGACGAGCGCTTCACGGTCGCCCTCGAGGCCAGCGACGACCCGGCGGCCATCGGCCCGGTCGACCTCGTCCTGGTCACCGCCAAGACCACGGCGAACCCGGCCATCGCCGCCGGCATTGGACCGCTCCTTGGCCCGACAACGCCCGTCGTCTTTGCGCAGAATGGCGTCTTGTGGTGGTACGGTCAGGGCTTCCGACCGGCGGTGCCAGCCGACACCACACGCCTCGACCCGGACGGCAAGCTGGCCGCTGCCATCGCGCCCGAGCGCCGGCTCGGGCTCATCGTCTACTCGCCCAACGAGGTGAAGGCACCGGGCGTCGTCACCACCGCATCGGCCAGGAGCCGCTTCGTTCTCGGCGCCGCCGAGCCCGGCCGGCCGCTCGACGATGTGGCGGACGCCCTGGGCAACGCCGGGTTCGACCTCGAGCTCGCCTCCGACATCCGGGCCGCGATGTGGAAGAAGCTCCTCGTCAATGTCTCGACCGGTCCGGTCACGGCGCTGACCCGGGCGACCGCAGCCGGCGTCGTCGAGGACCCCGGTACGGCCGTGGTCTCGCGCAAGCTCATCGAGGAGGCGCTGGCGGTGGCCGAGGCGCACGGCTTCCGCGACCTCGGGATCGATCCTGCGGCCCTCTCGGCCACGGGCTCGAGGCCCGACCACAAACCGTCGATGCTCCAGGACGTCGAGCGCGGCCGGGCCGTCGAGATCGATAGCATGGTACGCATCGTCCAGGACTTCGCGCGTCAGGGCGGCATCGCCACGCCCACCCTCGATACCGTGCTGGCGCTGCTGATTCGCCTGGCCCGGACGCTTGGGATCTATGCGGGCGGCGACTGACGCGCCCGGGCACTGCGCATGTTGTGGACATGGACGTGCGATCCGCCCCGGATCGCCGCCGTCGCCACGCCGATCGGCTGGCCGTACTTGATCACGGCCGCACCGGCCTCGAGATCGCCCAGCGCCAGCTTGTGGCAGAGCGGCACCGGCTCCCTGACCGTGATCGGGTTGCCGTCGAGCTCGACCACCTCGCCCGCCGCGAGCGGCCGCAACGCTGTCGCCACGTTGTCGCCGGCAGCCAGCCTGAGCACGGCGCGGCCAGCTCACAGCACGGCACCGAAGCGGCTGATCACCTCGTCACTCTCGCCCAGAACCTCCCCCCAGGTGAGCGCCCCCGACGCGATCTCCAGGAGCCGCGCCTGCAGCCGGTCGGCAGCGGCCTCCAGGCCCTCCGCGCCGGTGAAGACCGGGCTCGCATCGAAATCGATCTGCTGGGTCACCCGCGCTGCCGTCGCCGGATTGCCGGTAACCTTCAAGGTCGGCGCGAGCGCGCTCGCATAGCTGTTGCCGACGCCGGTCGTGAACAGCGCCATGCTGGCCCCGGCTGCCGTGAAGCCGGTCACCGATTCGGGCGCATAGGCCGGCGCGTCCATGGCCCAGACACCGGGTCCCGGCGGCGGCTGCGGCGTAGTCGATCACGCCCCGGATCGGCCGGCTGCCGCCCTTGGCGATGGCGCCCAGGGACTTCTCCTCGATGCTGGACAGGCCCGCCTCGATATTGGTCGTGCTCGGGTTGTTGTAGGTGAGATCGATGCCGGCAGTGACCGCCATGCGCTCCCGCGCCGCAGCGGCCGCACCGATCGCATCCGCCACCTCGGGCGTGGCCGCCCGGGCCAGCAGCGGGCCCTCGGCACCGATCCATTCCGTCGTCTCGCCGAAGATGGCGGCACCGCCGGCGTCGACCAGCCGATCGACCAGCACGCCCAGCAACGGGTTCGCCACGAGGCCGGAGCTCGGGTCCGACCGGCCGCATTCGAGGCCGACCAGCAGCTCGCCGCCAGGCAGGGGCTCACGCCGCGCCAACGACAGCTCACGCACGAAGCCGGCGGCAACCCGCACCGCCCGGTCGGTGAGCGTCAGCACGTCATGGCCGCAATCGTCGAAGCAGATCGCCTCGACCAGTCGCCCAGCAGCGGCCGCGGCCCCGGCGACCAGATCGACCACCGGCTGGTCGGCGCCGATCACCACCACGGCACCGACATTCGGATGGCTGGCGAAAGCGGCAAGCGCGCGCCGCTGCACCTCCCGGTCGCGGCCCAGCACGCCCGAGCCGAACGGCGTGCCGAGCACCGTGACGCCCTTGAGAATGGTGCCGATCCGTCGCGCTGCCGGCGTGGTCAATCCGGTAACCGAAAGCACCAGCGTCAGATTGCGCACGCCGGGCCGCCCCGAGGCTCGACGAAACCCCTCGAACTGGCCCATCATCGAGACGCCCTCACAAACGGCGCCGAACGCAGCGGAGGCCTCGCATGCAAAGCCCGATCTTCCCCGACGTGCATATCCCGATCCTCGCCGATGTGGCCCTGCCTGAGGTGCACCGCGTCCGTCTCGTCCAGCCGACGGCACCCGCGATCGCCGACATCGAAAGTGCCGTCGGCGAGATGCTCGGCCAGAGCGCCGAGCTGGCGGCGCTCAGGCCCGGCGCCAGCGTCGCCATCGCCGTCGGCAGCCGAGGCATCGCCGACCTTGCAACCCTGGTCAAGGCCAGCGTCGCCTGGCTGAAGGCGCAGAACCTCGAGCCCTTCATCGTCCCGGCCATGGGCAGCCATGGCGGCGCCACGGCACCTGGGCAGGAAGCCGTGCTCGCCAAGCTCGGCATCGACGAAGCAAGGGTCGGCGCTGCGGTGCGGGCAACGATGGAGACCGTCGAGCTCGGCCGGACCAGCGATGGCATCCCTTGCCGCTTCGACGCTCATGCGGCGGCCGCCGACGCGATCCTGGTCATCGCCCGGGTCAAGTCGCACACCAGCTTCGATCGGCCGATCGAGAGCGGGCTCTGCAAGATGTTGGCAGTAGGGCTCGGCAAGCAGGCAGGGGCCGTGAACGTCCATCGCCTCGGCCCCAAGGGCTTCACCCAAACCATCCCGGAGCTCGCCGGCATCGGCCTCGCCAAGGCGCCGATCGCCTGCGGCCTCGCCGTCGTCGAGAACGCCGCGCATCAGATCGTCACCATCGAGGCGGTAGCACCCGAAGCCTTCGCCGCCACCGACGAGCGCCTGCTGACGCAGGCCAAGTCGCTGCTCGCCCGCCTGCCCTTCCGCCAGCTCGACGCGCTCCTAGTCGAGGAGATCGGCAAGGAGATCTCGGGCTCGGGCATGGACTACGCCGTGACCGGCCGCACCGACCTGCGCGGCATTCCCAACCCCGACCACATCCTGGTCAGCAAGCTCGCCGTGCTGCGCCTGACCGAGGCGACCCACGGCAACGCCATCGGCATCGGCCTCGCCGACTACATGCCGCGTGCCGCCGCCAACGGCATCGACCTCAAGAGCATGTACGAGAACGCGATCACCGCTGCCATCGGCGAGAAGGCACGGCTACCGATCGTGCTGCCCACCGAGCGTGAAACCGTCCAAGCGCTGGTCGCGACCAGCTGGGCCAAGGACACGGCAAGCTGCCGCTACTGCCAGATCAAGAGCACACTGGCACTCGACGAAGTCCTCGTCTCCCGCGCGCTGCTCGACGAGCTCGGCCAGGACACGCCGGCAGCACCGCTCAGCTTCGATTCCGAAGGCCGGCTGCTTACGGTCGTCTAGACCGCGCGGAAAAGCAGTTGCGCAGTCTTGCGCAGTATCGAATACTTCCCGCTTCCTCCCGCATTGGCGGGGGTTCAGGGGAGGAAAGAAAGCATGCCGACTTGGCAACCCGATCCATCGTTCTACCCATCACCACGCATGGCGGCCAAGGCACCCAGGGAGACTTTGGCCTTCGTGGCGGCCTTCGACCCGGAACGCCAGAAACCCGATGCGCTCGCCGTGGTCGACGTCGATCCCGATTCGGCGAGCTATGGCAGCATCGTCGGGCAGGTCGAGATGCCGAATCTCGGTGACGAACTGCACCATTTCGGCTGGAACGCATGCTCGTCGTGCCTGTGCCCGAACGCACCGCACCCGCATGTCGAGCGCCGCTACCTGGTCGTGCCCGGACTGCGCTCGTCGCGCATCTACATCATCGACACCAAGCCGGATCCGCGCAAACCGAAGATCGTGAAGGTGATCGAGCCCGGAGAAGTGGCCGAGAAGGCCAACTACTCCCGCCTCCACACGACGCACTGCGGGCCTGAAGGCATCTACGTCAACGCGCTCGGTGACGCCGAAGGCAACGCACCGGGCGGCATCTTCCTGCTCGACCACGAAAGCTTCAACGTGCTCGGCCGCTGGGAGATGGACCGCGGGCCGCAAGAGCTCGCCTATGACTTCTGGTGGCATCTCGGCCACGATACCATGGTGACCAGCGAGTGGGGCCTGCCGGCCACCTTCGAGAACGGCTTGGTGCCCGAAGTGCTCCTCGGCAGCCAATACGGCCGTCGGCTGCATTTCTGGGATCTGCACAAACGCAAGCATCAGCAGTCGATCGATTTCGGCGAGGAGCACCAACTGGTCTTCGAGCTGCGGCCAGCGCACGACCCGACCAAGGCCTACGGCTTCGTCGGCTGCGTGATCAGCTTGAAGGACCTCTCCGCCTCGATCTGGACCTGGTACCGCGACGGCGACAAATGGGCGGTCAAGAAAGTGATCGAGATCCCGGCCGAGCCCGCCGACCCGGACCAGCTGCCACCAATGCTCAAGAGCTTCAAGGCAGTGCCGCCGCTGGTCACCGACATCGACCTCTCGATGGACGACCGGTTCCTCTATGTCGCCTGCTGGGGCACCGGCGACATGCAGCAGTACGACGTCTCCGACCCGTTCAATCCGAAGCTTGCCGGCAAGGTTCGGATCGGCGGCATCGTCGCCCGGGAAACGCATGCCAAGGCCAGCAACGGTGCGCTCAACGGCGGCCCGCAGATGGTCGAGATCAGCCGCGACGGCAAACGGGTCTACTTCACCAACTCTCTCTATGGTGCGATCGACCAACAGTTCTATCCGGACGGCGTCGATGGCTGGATGGTAAAGCTGGACGTTGGCGAGAATGGCGGCATCGACTTCGATCCCGAAGTTCTTCGTCGACTGGCCGAAGGGCCACCGGCCGCATCAGATCCGGCTCGAGGGCGGTGACTGCTCGTCGGATTCCTACTGCTATCCGTGAGCAATCCGTCCGCCTGACGGGGCGCCATGTCTGACCTGGCGCCCTGGTTGGCCGTCGCCGGGCTCGGCGCTTTTCATGGCGCCAACCCGGCGATGGGCTGGCTCTTCGCGGTCGCCTTGGGCCTGCATCGCCAGAGCCGCCGCGTCGTCTGGCTCTCGCTCCTGCCGATCGCCGCCGGGCACGGACTGTCGGTCGCCGTCGTGCTGGCCTTGGTGGTGATACTGGGGCTGATCGTCGACCAGCGAGCCCTCGAGGTCGGTGCCGGCTTGCTGCTGCTGGCCTGGGCCGGCTACCACGTGCTCTTCGGCCACAAGGGACGGGTCCGGTTCGGCATGCGGACCGGCATGGTCGGCCTTGGCGTCTGGTCGTTCCTGATGGCGACGAGCCATGGCGCCGGCCTGATGCTGTTGCCGGTGGTCCTGTCGCTGTGCCTCGCCGCCACGCCGGCGCGCGAGCTGACCGCGTCGGGATCGCTTCCCATAGCGCTGGCGGCACTCGGTGTGCACACCGGCGGCGATGCTCGCCGTCACGGCGGCGATCGCAGTTGCGGTCTATCAAGTTCTGGGAGTCGCTTTCCTGCGCCGCGCCTGGATCAATCTCGATCTCCTCTGGACGCTGGCCCTGGTGATCACCGGGCTGATCCTCATTCTCTAGCCGTCGTTCAGGCTTCGGCGGCGGCGCGTCGGCGGCGCCATTCGCCGACCAGCGGCCAGACCAGCAGCACGATGGCGATCAAGAGGAAGGTCAACGACAGCGGCCGCGTGAACATCGGCTCGATCGAGCCGCCGGTCATCATCAGCCCGGTCCGCAGCTTGGCCTCCATCAGCGGCGCCAGGACGAAGCCGATGACGAACGGCCCGAGCGGGTAGCGCGGCCCGCTCGAGCAGGAAGCCGATCACGCCGAAGACCAGCATCACCCAGACGTCGAACATCACGTTGTCGAGGCCGAAGGCGCCGATCACGCAGAAGACGATGATCACCGGCAGCATGAAGCTGCGCGGCACGTAGGTGAGCTTCGCGACCCAGTTCGACCGAGACGGTCATGACCGCCAGCATGACCAGATTGCCGATCAGGCAGGCCGCGATCATCGCGTAGACGACGTCGGCATTGGTGATGAAAAGGGTCGGGCCCGGCTGGATCGAGTGGATCATCAGGGCGCCGATCAGGATGGCGTCGATCACCGAGCCCGGGATGCCCATGGCGATCAGCGGGATCAACGCGCCGCCGACCGTGGCGTTGTTGGCGGTCTCCGACGCGACGATGCCCTCCTCCGAGCCCTTGCCGAACTCTTCGGGCGTCTTCGAGAGGTTCTTCGCCGTCGGTATAGGCGATCACCGAGCCGATCGAGGCGCCGACGCCGGGCAGGATGCCGACCAAGGTGCCGATCAGGCCGGAGCGCAGCATGTTGGGCCCATGGCGGATCCAGTCGCGGAGCCGCATCATGATGCCGCTGCGCTGCGCCTCGACCCGCTCGATCTTGCGCCCGAGATCGAGGATGTCGCTGATGATCTGGCTCACCGCGAAGATGCCGATCAGCACCGGCAGCAGCTTGAGCCCGCTATTGAGCATGTACCAGTCGAAGGTCAGCCGGGGCTGGCCGGCCGAGGGATCGACGCCGGGCATGGAGACCAGCATGCCGAGGAGCCCGGCGATCAGGCCCTTGACCAGATTGCCCTGGCTCACCGAGGCGATCAGCACCATCGCCATCAAGATCAGCGTGAAATACTCGAACGGGCCGAACCGTGTGGCCCAGATCGACAAGGGCTTGGCCAGCACCAGAAGGAAGACCCAGGAGATCATCCCACCGACGAACGAGGCGCGCGATGCCGAGGCCGAGCGCTCGGCCGGGCCTGCCGGCAGCGCGCCATCGGATAGCCGTCGAAGGTCGTCATGACGTTGGACGGCGTGCCCGGCATGCGCAAGAGCGTCGCGGTGATCAGCCCGCCGGTGATGGCGCCTACATACATGCCGATCAGCAGCACGATCGCCTCGGTCGGCACCATGTAGTAGGTGAGCGGCAGCGTGAGCGCGATCAGCATCGCGCCTGATGAGGCCGGGAATGGCGCCGACCACGATGCCGAGCACGGTGCCGAGCACGACGTAGAAGAAGCGCCATCGGCGTGAAGACGATGGCGAGGCCGCCGACCAATCCGGTGAGCACGGCTTCCATCAGATCAAGGTCCAGGCCATCAGCTCAGAGCCCCGGCAGGTCGACGACGAAGATGCGGGTGAAGACGTACTGGCAGCCGAAGCCGGTGATCAGCCCGACGGCAATCACCGCCGGCAGCGAGCGCCGCTTGAAGCGGGTCAGAAAACCGACCGTCATGATCAGGTAGACCGAGGTCAGCACCGCGAAGGTGGCGAGGCGGTAGTTCATGGCCGCAACGAACAGGAGCGTCAGCACCACCACCGCCGTCGCATCCAGGTAGCGATCCGCAGCCGCGGCCGCGAGCGGCCGCTGGTCGATGCAGGCGCGCACGATCAGGCCCAGCGCCAGGATGATGATCAGCCCGGCCACTGCCTGCGGCACCGGTGCCGAGCCCAAGGGCTCGAACTTGCCGGGAGGGATGTCCAGCGTGCCGAAGAGTGCTGTGGCCGAGATCACGATCAAGAGCAGCGCCACACCGATCTCGAGGCGCGGGTCGAGACGCTCGTTCAAGGTCAGGCCTCCAGGCAGACAGTGCGCCGGCCGGCGGCAACGCGCCGGCCGGGCAGGGTCAAAGAGAGCAGGCTATTGCGCCGCCTGCTTGGCCACCGGCTCGATCCGCTCCCAGGTCGTCGTCCAGGCTGGCCTGCAAGCTCGTCGCCGCTGAGGAACAGCGGGGCGAACGCCTTCTCTTCGAAGAACGCCTGGATCTGCGGGGTCTCGGTCGCCGCCTCCAGCGCGTCGGCGAAGCCCTCGACGGCCTCGGCCGGCGTGCCCTTGGGCGCGAACCACCAGCTGTCGATGCAGAACTCCATGTCGCGGCCGAGCTCCTTGCACGGTCGGGAACTCGGGCAGCGCCGTGTTGCGCTCCGCCCCGGTGTAGGCCAGCGCCTTGATCTGGCTCTCCGGATTCTCGCTGCCGTCGGGCAGTTGCGTGAAGTTGATCACCTCGGCAGCCGAGAGCACCGAGACGTTGGTCTGCGCCCCGGTCAGCGCCGTGAAGTTGGCCGTGCCGCCGCCGATCTGCACGAAGCGGAACTGGGCACCCTCCTCGGTGTTCTGCAGCATGATGCCGGCCATGTGGTTGATGGCACCCAGATTGGCGCCGAAGATCAGCGTGTCGGGCTCGGCCGCGGCCTTCGCCATCAGGTCGTCGACGCTGTCGATGCCGCTGTCCTTCCTGACCACCGGCAGGACGCAGAACTGGCCGGTGGCCGCCACCGGCTCGAAGTCGCGATAGCCGAAATCGAGCATGCCGCCCGCCTCGCCACCCATCAGCGCCACATGCAGGGTGAGGAAGGTGTAGCCGTCCGCATCGGCCTCCATCACCTGCCGGGCGCCGATCGAGTAGTGGCCGCCGACATTGATGACGTTGATCGGCTGCGGCAGGATATCGTTCTCCTGGATCGCCATCTGGTAGGCACGGGTCACCTGGTCCGAGGTGCCACCTGGATTGAACGGCACGATGACGCGGATCGGCTTCTCCGGCCACGCCGCCTCGGCGACCGCCGTCGTGAGCGCGCCGGTGGCGAGGATCGCAGCCCCGCAGAGCATCGCCTTGATCAGTGTTCCTCGTTGCATGTTCAGCCTCCTTGGTTGCAACTTTCTTGGTTGGTGGTGCCAGTGGTCGCACGAATGCCGGCGCGCCGGAACCCCCGGCCATCACCGCACTAGACCATGGCGCCCCGCTTTGCCGCGGACCGGGTCGATTTGTGCCCTGGCGGCGCCACATCACCGCTCTCCCGGCAGAGCGCCTCGATGATATCGACGAAGAGCGCGGCCGCCGGGTTGGGCTCGACGCCCCGGCGCATGATGATGCCGGTAACCCGCTGCCAGGTCGCGGTCGCGAGCGCGATCGGCGCAATCTCCGGCACGCCGGAGCTCGCCAGCTGATCGACCGCATGAAAGCTGAGATAGAGGCTGTCGCGCATCAGCTCGAGCTTGAGGCTGACGATGTCGGTCTCGAGCATCGGCTGCGGCGGCGTCAGGCCATGCGCCCGCATCAGCACGCCCAGCCGCCTGACCAGGTAGGTCTCCGGGCTCGGCAGGATCCAGGGATAGGTCAAGAGGTCGGCGAGCGTGCAATCGTCCTTGTCTTGCAGCGGGTGGTTGCGATCGGCGATCACCCGGTACTCGTCGACCCGAAGCCGGCGGCTCTCGAGATCCGGCGCGTCGTCGTGGTCCGGGACGGCCGCCACCACCAGGTCCAGCGCACCGGCCCGCAGCTGCGCCTTCAGCGCGTGGTCGATGCCGCCCACGATGTGCAAGCGGACGCCGGGGCGCAGGTCACGGAACTGGCGAATGGCATCGGGGATGACGCGGCTCTGCCAGGACGGCCCGGCGCCGATGCGGACCAGGCCCGTCGTGCCGTCGCGCAGTGCCGCGATCTCGGACGCGGCCTCGGTCATGCCGGCCCGGAGTGTGCGCGCATGGCGCAAAAAGCACTCGCCGAAGACCGTGAGCACGACGCCGTGCGAGCGCCGGTCGAAAAGGTTGACGCCGATCTCGTCCTCCAGCCGCCGCATCGCCTTGGTCAGCGCCGGCTGGCTCAGCCCCAGCTTCTTGGCGGCACCACGCATGCTGCCTTCACTGGCAACCGTCGAAAAATACGCGATCGTCCGGAGCTCCAAGCGCCCGACCTTTCCTCCCGATCAGCAGCGATTGCCGAAGGTTATCGCTTTGCTTCCCATTAGCTCTTGCTCGATTCCGTCAAAGCTTGTCAATATCGTTATCACTTGACGGACAATGGCGTACCGCCGGCCCCGGCCGAGCGCGGCGCCGCCAGAAGCGATCAGGAGAGAGGCAATGACGACATTCCGAGCTTTGTCCCGGCGGTTGGCCTGCGGGCTGGCGGTGGCCGCCGCTGGTGCCGTGCTGGCCTTCGGCGGCGGCACGGCGGAGGCGGCCTATCCCGAGAAGCCGATCCGGGTGATCGTGCCGACCCAGGCCGGCGGCGGCATGGACAGCGTGGCGCGCATCTTCCAGCGCTACTTCGACGAGAACGACCTGCTCGGCCAGAAAATGGTCGTCGTCAACATGGACGGCGCCGGTGGCACCATCGGCACCCGCGCGGTGCGCGACGCCGAGCCCGACGGCTACACCATCGGCATGTGGCACGAGGGGCTGATCACGTCGAACGTCATGGGCGTCGCCGACTTCGATCACACCGCCTTCGAGTTGCTGGGCGTCACCGGTTATGGCGATCTCGGCTTCGGCGTCGGCGAGGACTCGCCCTACCAGACGTTCGACGCCCTCCTTGATGCCGCCAGGGCGGCCCCCGACACCGTCAAGTGCGCCACCAATATCGGCCTGCCGGTGCATTTCGTGCCGTTGATGGTCCAGGACGAGGCCGGCGTGGAGTTCCGCTACGTCCAGGTCGGGGGCGGCGCCAAGCGCTTCCCGTCCGTCGTCGCCGGGCATACCGACTTCGCCATCTTCGGCGCCATCGAGATGGTCAAGTGGGGCGACGCCGGGCTGGTCCCGATCGTTCTCTTCGCCGACGAGCGCAACACGCTGCTGCCCGACGTGCCGACCGCCAAGGAGCTCGGCGTCGACGTCGTCGCCCGCGCCAACCGCATTTGGCTGGCGCCCAAGGGCACGCCGCCCGAGATCGTCGAGCATCTGGAGAACGCGTTCCGCACGGCGATGGCCGATCCCGTAATCCAGGAGCAGATGGTCGATCAGGGCCTGGTACCGGTTTTCGTCGAGCCGGAAGCCCTGCTCACCGAGCTCGACTGGTGGGCGGCCAAGGCGGGCCCCCTCGTCGCCAAGGCGCGCGAACTGCAGCAATAGCAGCGAGGCCGCCCGCATGAGCCTTCGGCAACGGCTCTGGGACGATGCGGCAGGACGGGTGGACCTCCTGCTCGCCCTCGCCGTGACCCTGCTCGCCGCCCTGGTCTACTGGCAGGCCGACCAGCTGCCACCGCCCTTCTTCGACCCCCTGGGTTCGGCTGCGGTGCCGAAGTTCGTGGCGCTCGTCCTGGTGGCGCTCTCGGCCGCGGTAGTGCTGCTCAGGCTCAAGGCGAAGCCGGGCATGACCGATCCCGATGCGGGCGTCCAGACGCCTGTGGACGAGGAGCCGGTCGAACCCGCGGTCTGGACGGCGCTCGCCAGCATTGTCCTGCCCGTAATCTACGTCGCCGCGATGCAGGCGGGCGTGCTCGCCTTCGCCCAGGCCTCGACCCTGCTGGTGCTGGCGCTGGGCGCCCTCTTCGCCCGGTTCCAGCCGCGCCTCCTGCTGGCGCTGGTGCCGGTCGCCTTCCTTGCCGGCTACGGCCTCGACTACCTCTTCACCAACGTCCTCTACGTCGACCTGCCGCAACGCTCGCTGCTGGGCGGAGGCTGAACCGTGCTCGGCGACCTGGGCACGGCCCTGCTCTACATTGCCGAGCCGTGGCCGTTCTTCTTCGTCCTGCTCGGCACCTCGCTCGGCGTCTTCGTCGGCGCCGTGCCCGGCCTCACCGGCGGCATGCTGATCGCGCTGGTGATGCCGCTCACCTTCTACATGGACAGCACGCTGGCGCTGATCATGATGGTGGCGATGTACGTGGGCTCGGTGTCCGGCGGGCTGATCAGCGCCACGCTCTTGCGCATGCCGGGGACGCCGTCCTCGGTCATGACCACCTTCGACGGCTACCCGATGGCACAAGCCGGGCAGCCGGAGCGGGCGCTGGCATTGGGCATCGGCGCCTCGCTGATCGGTGGACTCATCGCCGGTGTCGTCCTCGTCCTGCTGTCGCCGCCGCTTTCCCGCTGGGCCATGACTTTCAGCCCCTGGGAATATTTCACCATGGTGCTGATGGCGATCGTGCTGATCGCCTCGATCAGCCAGGGCAGCATGGTCAAGGGCCTGCATCGCGGGCTTTCTCGGCATGGTCTTCGCCATGCCCGGCCTGAACCCGAGCGACGGCCAGCTGCGGCTGACCTTCGGCATCGACGCCTTCGCCGACGGCTTCAAGCTCCTGCCGATGCTGCTCGGCATCTTCGTCATGAGCCAGGTCATCAAGGATGCGCTCGAGATCCGCAAGAAGCCGGTATCGCTGAAGCTCGGCACCGACCGGGTCCTGGTGCCGCTACGCGAATGGCGCCAGCACGCTGTCAACATCCTGCGCTCGTCGGTGATCGGCACCTGGATCGGCATCCTGCCGGGCGTCGGCGCCTCGATCTCGGCGATGGTCGCCTACGTCACGGCGAAGAACCTCTCCAAGACGCCCGAGAAATTCGGCACCGGCCACGCCGAGGGCATCGTCGCCTCGGAATCCGCGAACAACGCCAATGTCGGCGGCGCCTTGATCCCGCTGATCACCATGGGCATTCCGGGCAGCCCGATCGACGCCATCCTGCTCTCCGCCCTGATCCTCCACAACATCCAGCCGGGGCCGTTGCTGTTCATCACCAATGGCGAGTTCGTCTGGGCGCTGATGGCGGCCTACCTCGTCGCCAACATCCTGATGTTCGCCATCATGACCGTCTCGATCCGCTGGATCGCGCGGGTGGTGACGGTCGAGAAGGCGTTCATCCTGCCGGTCATCTTCGTCTGCTGCGTGATCGGCGCCTATGCGCTGAGCAACCGGATGTACGACGTCTGGGTGGTGCTCGCCTTCGGCGTCATCGGCTTCCTCCTGGATAGGGCCAAGGTGCCGCTCGGGCCGTTCGTCATCGGCTTCGTCCTCTCCGGCATCTTCGAGGCCGAGCTGCGCTCCAGCCTGCAAATGTCCGACAACGGCATTCTCGGCATCCTCGAGCGGCCGATCGCGATGACCTTCGTCCTCATCTCCGTCGTGATGCTGCTCTGGCCGTTCGTCCAGACGTGGCGCGCGCGGCGGCAACGTCTGCCCTTGGAGACCCCGTCATGAAGCCCACCAACCTGCTCTTCATCATGTCCGACGAGCACAGCAAGCGGGTCCTGGGCGCCTACGGCAACGACATTGTCCAGACGCCGAACATGGATGCGCTCGCCGCCGGCGGCACGCTGTTCGAGAACGCCTATTGCAACTGCCCGATCTGTGTGCCCAGCCGGGCGAGCTTCGCCACCGGCCGCCATGTCCACGAGATCGGCAACTGGGACAACGCCTTCCCGTACCAGGGCGAGCCCGAGAGCTTCGGCCACGCTCTGGCGCGCACCGGCCACCGCTGCGATTCCATCGGCAAGCTGCACTACCGCAGCACCGACGACCCCAACGGCTTCGACAACGAGATCCTGCCGCTGCATGTGCTGAACGGCAAAGGCGACCTGCAGGGGATGCTCAGAACCCCCCCGCCGCAGCGGCCCAGCACCAGCCAGCTCGCCGCCGACGCCGGCCCGGGCGAGAGCACCTATATCCGCTACGACCGCGACATCCGCGACGCCGCCTGCACGTGGCTCGAGGACGCCGCCGCTGCACCGCCGGAGCGGCCCTGGATGCTCTTCGTCTCCTTCGTCTGCCCCCACTTCCCGCTGGTGGCGCCGAGGGAGTTCTTCGATCTCTACCCGCTGGACAGCCTGCCGTTGCCCAGGCTCAGGCAGCCGGACGAGTTCCCCGACCACCCGGTGCTCAAGAAGCTGCGCGAGGTGCAGTGCTACGAGGACAGCTTTAGGGACGAGGACCACATCCGCACAGCGATCGCCGCCTATTACGGCATGGTGAGCTTCCTCGACGACAATATCGGCCGCATTCTCGCAACCTTGAGGGCCACCGGACTCGATGCCGACACCCGCATCGTCTACACCTCGGATCACGGCGACAATCTCGGCACCCGCACCTTCTGGGGGAAATCCAACATGTACGACGAGAGCGCCGGCGTGCCCCTGATCATGGCCGGCCCCGACATCGCCGAGGGCCGCCGCGTGACGACGCCGGTCTCGCTGATCGACGCCCACCCGACCATCATGGAATGCCTGGGCGCACCCGTTGACGACAGCCTGCCCGGCCGCTCGCTCTTCGCCATCGCCGAGGGCGGGGATCCCGACCGGACGGTGCTCTCCGAATACCACGCCGTCGCCTCGATCACCGGCATCTTCATGGTCCGCTTCGGCCGCTACAAATACGTCCACTACGAGGGCTACCAGCCGCAGCTCTACGACCTCGAGGCGGATCCCTTCGAGACGACAGACCTGGCATCCGACCCGTTGCACGAAGCGACGCTCGCCGAAGGTGAGCGGCGGCTGCGCGCGATTTGCGATCCGGAAGCGGTCAACCGGCGGGCCTTCGCCGATCAGCGGGCGAAGATCGAGGCAGCCGGCGGCGAAGCCGAGGTCCGCAAGCTCGGCAGCTATCCCTACACGCCGGCACCGGGCGAGGCGCCGCGCTTTTCCGTCGGAGGGGCCTCCTGATGGCCACGAGCGAAGCGAAGAACCGCCCCAACGTCCTGCTCATCACCGTCGACCAGTGGCCAGGTCCCCTCCTGGGTGTCGCCGGCCACCCGGTGATCCAGACCCCGACCATCGATGCACTCGCCAACATGGGCGTGCGCTACGACCGGGCCTACAGCGAGTGCCCGATCTGCATCCCCGCACGGCGCACGCTGATGACCGGCACGACGCCCAAGACCCACGGCGACCGAGTCTTCGGCACGGTCACGCCGCATGCCGGACCTGCCGACCATCGCCCAGACCTTCCGCGATGGCGGCTATCAGGCCTATGCCGTGGGCAAGCTGCACGTCTACCCGCCGCGCAACCGCATCGGCTTCGACGACGTCATCCTCGCCGAGGAAGGCCGGCCGCATCTGGGCGCGGTCGACGACTACGACATGTACCTCGCCGATCGCGGCTATGCCGGCCAGCAGTTCGTCCACGGCATGAACAACAACAACTACATGCACCGGCCCTGGCACCTGCCGGAGGACTGCCACGACACCAACTGGTCGACGGCGCAGATGTGCCGGACGATCAAGCGGCGCGATCCGACCAGACCCGCCTTCTGGACCCTCTCCTACACCCACCCGCACCCGCCGCTGGTGCCGCTGCAATGCTATCTCGACATGTACCGGCACATGTCGATCGAGCCGGCGCTGGAAGCGGCATGGGCGGCAGAGCCCGACCGGCTGCCGCGGGCGCTGCGCCTGATCCGCGACTTCTATCCGGCCTTCCGGCCAGAGATCGTGGCCGACATCCGCCGCGCCTTCTATGCACTCTGCACGCATATCGACCACCAGCTCCGCCTCGTCATCGGCACGCTGCGCGAGGAGGGCCTGCTCGACGACACGGTCATCCTGCTCACCGCCGACCATGGCGACATGCTGGGCGATTTCGGCATCTTCGCCAAGCGCACCTTCTACGAACGCTCGGCCAATATCCCGATGATACTTGTGGGTCCGCCCGGCCACGCGCGGATCAAGCCCGGCACCACGGACAGCCGCCTCGTCGGGCTGCAGGACATCATGCCGACGCTGCTCACCATGGCCGGCCTGCCGGTGCCCAAGACCTGCGACGGCATGGACATGCTGGGCAAGACCGAGCGCGAGATGCTCTACGGCGACTGCCTCGAGACGCAAGGTGCCAGCCGCATGCTGCACGACGGCCGCCACAAGCTGATCTGGTACCCGGCCGGCAACCTGATCCAGCTCTTCGACCTCCAGACCGACCCGACCGAGCTGCACGACCGCTCCGAGGACCCGGCCTATGCCGGCATCCGCAAGACGCTGGAGGGCCGCCTCGCCAGCACCTGCTACGGCGCCGATCTCGACCAGGGCTGGGTCGTCGACGGCCGGCTCGCGGGCTTCGATCCGGGGCTGTACGTCAAGAAGGCGGATCGCAGCTTCTCCGGCCAGCGCGGCATCCACTACCCCGAGCCGCCGGCCCTCGATCCCGACAAGTCCGTGGGCTTTCCGGGCTAGCGCGCGCCAGCGCAAGGCCGGGGAGGCCGCGCATGACCAATCTCCTGTTCCTCTTCTCCGACCAGCACGCCCGGCATGTCACCGGCGCCTACGGCGACCCCGTGGTCGATACCCCGGCCCTCGATCGCCTCGCCGCCGAAGGCGTCACCTTCGACAACGCCTACACGACGGCCCCCCTCTGCACCCCCGCCCGCATGGCGATGCTGACGGCCCAATACAGCTATCGGATCAGCTGCTGGACCAACTCCGACGTTTTGGCCTCCGACATCCCGACCCACGCGCACAGCCTGGGTGCCGCCGGCTACCGGCCGACCCTGATCGGCCGGCTGCATTCGATCGGCCCCGACCAGCTGCACGGCTATGCCGACCGGCTGGTGGGTGACCACAGCACCAACTGGCCGGGCGGCCACGCCCATTCGCTGGGTGTGCTGGAGCGCACAAATGAGCCCTTCCGGATCAGCATCGAGCGGGCTGGGCCGGGCCAGTCCTCCTACGAGGCCAAGGACCGCGACGTGCTGGCGGCAACCCTCGATTATCTCGAGCGCCAGCGCCCAGGCGAGCCGTTCGCCGCGACCGTCGGCCTGATGCTGCCGCACCAGCCCTATGTCTGCTCGACCGAGGATTACAGGCACTATGACGGCCGCGTCCCGGCCCCTCGCCTCGCCAAGCCCGGCGACAACGCGGAGCACCCCTACCTGCGTGCCTGGCGCGAGCATACCGGCTCGCTCGACCTGCCGCCGGAATGGGAGCACCGGGCGCGCACCGCCTATTGGGGCCTCACCACCTCGATGGACCGGATGATCGCCGCGATCCTCGACAAGCTCGAGGAGACCGGCCTCGCCAAAGACACGCTCGTGGTCTACGCCTCGGACCACGGCGATCAGCTGGGCGAGCGCGGGCTCTGGTGGAAGCAGACCTTCTACGACCACTCGATTGCCATCCCGATGATCATGCGCTGGCCCGGCCAGCTGCCGGCGGGCGAGCGGCGCCGCCAAGTGGTGAACCTGCTCGATCTCGCCGCCACGATGACCGACGCCCTCGACGCCCCGGCCCTGCCACAGGGCCAGGGCCGAAGCCTCCTCGGCATCGCCCGGAACGCCGCCTCGCCCTGGCTGGACGAGACCTTCGCCGAGTACTGCACCGACGGCGTGGCGCGATGGGCCGGCTCGACACCGGTGCAGCAGCGCATGGTGCGCAACGGCCGCTTCAAGCTCGTCTACTATCACGGCCAGCGGCCGCAGCTCTTCGACCTCGAGGCCGACCCTGACGAGACGACGGATCTCGCCGACGCGCCCGGCCACCAGGCGATCCGCCAGGCGCTGATCGACCGCGTGCTCGACGGCTGGGATCCCGACGCCGTCGCCCGCCGCATGGCGCAAAAAACCGCGAGCAAGCAGCTGCTGAGCGCCTGGGCCAAAGCGGTGAAGCCGGCGGAGCAGCATCTCTGGGAGGTCAAGATGGAGGACAACTGGCTCGACGAGATGCCGTCGTGAGCCGCCTCCTAGGCATCACCGTGATGCCCGAATGGATCCAGGCCGAGGGCATCGAGCGGGTGCTCGACAATCTGCAGATGGCCGGCGCCAACGCGGTCGCCACCTCGCCCTATGTCATGGCGCCGAGCGACGACCCGAGTGCCGGCCGCGAGCCCCCGATCGATGCCGGTGCGGGCAAGGTCCGCCTGCTCGACCGCGACCTCTGGGGCAAGCGCGAGCTGCGCTGCACGACGTCGCCCAGCTTCGTCCCCGACCGCGCGCTCTACGAAGGGCTGCGCTACCAGCCAGCTGAACCCACCGAGCTGACCAGGCGCGAAGGCCCGAAGATCGGGGCTTTCATCGAGCAGGCCCAGGCGCGGGGCATGACCGTGCATCTCCAGGTCCAGGCCGCCATCCCGCCCGGCTACCGCGTGCAGTTCGGCGGGCCAGTGCCCGACGACCAGCCGCTCTTGCCCGACGGCAGCCACCACGAGGGCCGGGTCGACAAGAACGGCAGCCTCGCCGCACCCGAGATCAGGGCCTATCTCGTCGCGCTCGTCGCCGACGTCGCCAGCGCCTACCCCGGCATCGACGCGCTCCGCCTCGACTGGCCCGAATACCCGCCCTACACGCTCGACAGCTGGCTCTTCGACTTCTCGCCCCACGCCGAGGCGGTGGCGTGCGCCAAGGGCTACGACTGGCGGGGGCTCCGGGCCGCGGCCGGCCGTCTCCAGGCAAATCCGGCTTTGGTGCTCGACGAGGGCCTGGCCTCGCTCGACACCCTCGGTCGCTTCAAGGCGGACCTCGCGGTCGACCTCGTCACCGCCGCCAGGGCCGCCCTGCCGCAGCCCATCAAGCTCGTCGCCCACGCCTTCCCGCCGCCCTGGAACCGGCTCTCCGGCCTCGATTTCGCCCGCGTCGGCGCCATCGCCGACGATATCGCCGTCAAGCTCTACACCATGCACTGGCCGATGATGCTCAAGGGCTACCTCGAGCGCATGGGCCGGCTCGACGCCGACGCCGCCGCCGCCATCCAGCGCCTCTTCGACACCGGCGACGCACCGCTCGCCGACATCCGCTACCCGGAGCCCGAGGAGGCACACCCGGTGAGCGCAGACGCGCAGGCGCGCAAGATCGGGGCAGCCAGCCGCCTGGCGCCCAGCATTCACGCCGCCGCCCATGCCTACGGCCCGACGGGCGACGTGATCGCCCGGGCGCGCGTCGCGTGGCAGGCCTCGAACCGCCGCATCTGGCTCAACCGCTACGGCTATCTGAGCGACGCCAAGCTCAAAGCGCTCGCCAGCCTCGACGACGGCTGAAAAAAGGGCGGGTGCCCACGAGGACACCCGCCCAATAGCGCCCCCGGGTCCGACCTCAGGAGCGGGCGATTAGCGGTTGGCAGCGCTCAGTAGCTGAACCAGCCGCTGTCGTCCTGCTGCCACTCCGGCATCCCTTCGAGCGTCTCCTCGGTGACATCGCTGACGATCTCGCCGTCACCCTCCGCCACGGTCAGGCTGGTGACGTCGAGCGCTACCGACTTCGTGGCGAAGCCGAGAAAGCCGCCGACATCGACGACCGCCCGATCGACGACACCATCATCGCCGATCAAGAGGTCGGTTACCTCGCCGACAGCCTGTCCCTGAGCGTCGACCACGGGCATGCCGATGACCTGCTCGGCCGTCATGCCGGCAAGCACCTCACCGTCATAGGGCTGGTCCGACATGCCGATCGACGGCACACGGTCCTGCGTCAGCGCATCCTGGGCGGCGTTCGTGGTGTCCGCCGCCGTCGCCTCGACCTTGGTTGGGGCGCCGGCAGCCGCGTCATTGGCCGTATCGGTGGTCTCGGACGCCCAAGCGGCGCCGCCGAGGCCGACCAGCATGGTCGAAAGAAGAGCGAGCTTCCTGGTCTGCATGTTGAATGTCCTTGCGTTGTGGATATGTCGTCGTCTCGGCAGCATCAGAGCTTGTCGGTGACGCCCCGCTCCCAGTCGTCGACCTGGCGCGCCGCCTCCTCCTTGGCGATGCCGTAGCGGGCCTGCACCTTGCCGATCAGCTGGTCGCGATTGCCGGCCACGACCGCGAGGTCGTCGTCGGTCAGCTTGCCCCACTGCTCGCGGGCCTTGCCCTGGGCGATCTTCCAGTTGCCGGCGATCTGGTCCCAATTCATCGTGATCTCCCTCTGCTAGCGATTGCGCCGGCCGCAGCTGGCCGACGCACCGATGAACGGGCGATCGGGGTGGAAAGTTCCGCAACCGGGCGGCGTCGCCTCGGGGCCCGAGAAAACCATCCGGCGGCGCGGATTTTTGGGGAACCTTCGGGTCTGTGCTACGTTGAGACGTGTAATGAGAGACCGAGGCGCGGTAGACCGTGCCCTCGGGCGATGGCAGACGGGAAGAGGAGCGACCAACCTTGAGCGAGACGGCAAGCGACTACCGACAGGAGCTGACGGCGCTGATCCCGCAACTGCGCGGATTCGCCAGGAGCCTGACCGGCGGCGATCCTGAGCTCGCGGACGATCTCGTGCAGGACACGCTGGTCAAGTCGATGCAGGCCGAAGCCCAGTTCGCGCCGGGTACCAACCTGCGCGCCTGGCTGTTCACGATCCTGCGCAACACCTTCTTCAGCCATGTCGGCCGCAAGCGCTTCAAGGTCGAGGTGCACGACGAGGATCTCGAGAGCCTCGCCTGGTCCGCCGCACCGCAGGAAGGCCGCCTCGAGGCCCTGGCCTTTCGTCGCGCCTTTCGCCAGCTGAGCCCAACCCACCGCGAGGTGCTGGTCCTCTCCGTCCTGCAGGGCCACTCCTACGAGAGCATAGCGGCAATCTGCGGCTGCGAAATCGGCACGGTCAAAAGCCGGGTCAACCGCGCCCGGGCACAGCTCAAGTCGATGCTGGTCGACGGCGACCTGCCGATGCAGCCGCGCCCGAGCGTCCGGGCCGGCGCGCTGGCGCCGACGCCAGCGGGCACCAACACCGCCACAGCTGCGACCGCCACCGGCGGCGCGCGACCGCAAGCCAGGAACGCGACCGCACCGCCCGCGCCGCACTGAGATGCGGCGGCGAAAGGGGGTACGCAGTGCTGATTGAGCTGTTCCACAGAGCGCTGCTACACCAGATCCCGACGCCGATGCGCCACTGGCCATCGGCCATGCCGACCCGCTGGAGCGCATGAGCAAGAAGCAACGCAAGACCAAGCAGATGGCGGCAACCGATACCGACCAGGCATTCGACCAGTGGGTCGCCCGTCAGCTGCACAAGGTCTATGACGAAGTCCTGAGCGAGCCGGTGCCCGACGAGCTGTTGCGGCTGGTCGAGCGGATCGATGCGGCCCCGGTCCAGCACCGACCGACGAGCGATGTCGCGGAGCCTGACACGGGCGACCCGACCGAGAAGCCGACCAAGTGCTGAGGCTCGCCCAATGCTGAAAGTCGCGCAGTGCTGAGCCTCAAAACGCGCCCACGGACCCAGGCATGACCGATCTCATCCGCCAGAAGCTGCCCTTCCTCCGCCGCTTTGCCCGGGCGCTGCTCGGCCGCCAATCGGCGGCCGACCGCCTGGTCGCCGAGGCGCTCGACAGGGTCGGCGGCCACCTCGGGCTGGAGGCGAACGCGGACACCCGCCTGTTGTTTCGCGCCCTGCTCGACACCTACTGGGGCGAGGCCGATGGCCGTGGCGGCGGGGCACTGCAGGCCACCGTCGCCGACGAGGGAATCGTCGCCGCCCGGGTCCGGACCCTGCCGTCGGAAGCAGCCGTGGCCCTCCTGCTCGCCACGCTCGACGGCTTTGCCGTGCCCGACATCGCCTTCATCATGCGGCTCTCGACCGACGGCGCCGAGGCCAAGCTCAGGGAAGCCCAACAGGCGCTGGAGCGGCAGGCCGCAAGCGACGTGCTGATCATCGAGGACGAGCCGGTCATCGCCATGGACATCGCCGGCATCGTCCGCCAGGCCGGCCACCGCGTGCTCGGCATCGCCACGACCCAGGACGACGCGGTTGCCATGGCCGAGCGGCAGCCGCCCGGCCTGGTCCTGGCCGACATCAAGCTCGCCGACGACAGCTCGGGCATCCGCGCCGTCGACACGATCCTCGAACGGGGCCGCGTGCCGGTCGTCTTCATCACCGCCTATCCCGAGCGCCTGCTCGAGAACGAGCGGGTCGAGCCCAGCCTGCTCATCACCAAGCCGTTCAGCGAGCATCTCTTGAAGGTCGCCATCGCGCAGGCCCTGCAACTCGGCCTTGCCATGCCGGCGAGCGAGCAGGCCTGAGCCGCCCATGCCGGCCCGCGCCGACCAGGACGCCGCGCCGGAGCACTGGTCATCGCGGTTCAACGGCCTGCGCGGCCGCATGGCGCTGCTGCTCCTGGCCGTCCTGGCCCTGCCGACCGCCTATGCCGTGGTTCATGCCGTCAACCAGTACAGCAACCAGAGCGAAGCCCAGCGGCGCGAGCTGCAGCGCACGGCACGGCTGATCGCCGACGCCAGGGCCGACAAGCTGAACAACCTGCAGACCTGGCTGGAGCAGACGGCACGGCTCGACCAGCCACCGGCGCGCGATCCGGGCTGCAACGAGCATTTGGCGACCGAGCGCGAGCAGAGCGACCTTATCACCCAGCTCACCCTCGCCGAGATCGAGGGTGAGATCGTCTGCAGCGCCAATCCCGACCTGATCGCCCTCGATGTCGGCGACAGCTACTGGTTCCAGCGCGCTGCCCGGGGCAATCCGTTCACGGTGAGCGAGCTGCTCGGCCAGGAGCCCGACCTGCAGTTCCTGGTGGCCGCCGTCCCGGCCTATACCGAGAACGGCTGGCGCGACGCGCCCTGGAGGCCAGTGGGCGTGCTCAGCGCCACGCTCGACCTCACCGAATTCTCGGTTAGTCCCGCTGCCTCGTTCTTCCCCAGCGACACCGACATCTACCTCGTCGACCGGGTCGGCAAGCGGGTGCCGGAGATCCCGTTCAGCGACAGCGACGTCAACGCCTCGGCCATCGACGCGCTGCTCAGGGGAGAATTCCCGACGGTCGAGCTGGCGCTACCGGACGAGCGCACCAGCCTCCTGGCCACGGCCAATATCGGCTTCTCCGAACTCAGGGTCGTGGTGGCGCGGGAGATCGGGCCGCTGGACTGGCTGCGCCCCGACGTGCTCATTCCGATCCTGCTGCCGCCGATCCTGCTCATCGTCGGGGTCATCGCGACCTTCGCGGGCACGCACCTCGTCGTAAATCGCCATGTCGAGCGTCTGGCCCGGGCCGTCCGCCACTATCGCCCGGGTGACGGCGGTCTGGCGGCAGCGACCGTCGAGGCAACCGCCAACGCGCCCAACGAGCTGAGCGAGCTGGGCACGCGCTTCGCCGAGCTCGCCACAGCGCTCGAGGCCCGCGAGGCGTCGCTCAAACGGGCAGTCGCGCAGAAGGACCTCCTGCTCCGCGAGGTCAACCACCGGGTCAAGAACAACCTCCAGGTCGTGGCCAGCCTGCTGCGGATGCGCGCCCGCAGCGGACAGACGGCGGAATCCCGCGCCGCGATCCGCGACGCCCACGCACGCATCGAGGCCATCGCGCTGGTCCACCGGCGGCTCTACGAGGAAGGCGCGGTCGAAGAGGTCGAGCTCGGCGTCTTCCTTGGCGAGCTGATCGACCATCTGCGCAAGAGCCTGAGCCACGAGCGGCTCCAGGTCACCGTCACCGGCGGGCTCGACCGCGCCCGCCTCGCCACCGACCGGGCCGTGTCCCTGGCGCTCCTGGTCACCGAGCTCGTCAGCAACGCCATCGAGCATGCCTTTCCGGCGGGCCGCCGCGGCAAGGTCGAGATCGCCATCGCAGCCGACGACGATGGCGGCATCACGCTCACCGTCAGCGACGACGGCATCGGCTTCGATCCCGAGGCCGATCGCGACGGCACCGGCATCAACCTCGCCGAACTCCTGGCGCGCCAGCTCGGCGGCGACCTCGACTTCGCGCCGGGCGAGCCCGGCACGCGGGTCACCCTGCAGCTGCCCGGCGAGCCGGACACCGCCTAGCGCGCTTCGAGAGTGTCCAGGAATGCGCTCGAGCTCGAGAGGTCGGCATATTTCTGGCCCATGTCGAAGAGGCTCGCCTCGTGCGGCCCGATCGCCCGGTCGCCGACGCAGTCGCTCAGCACGAGCGGCCGGAAGTTCCAGCTGATCGCGTCGACCACCGTCGCCCGGACACAGCCGCTGGTGGTGCAGCCGGTGACGACCAGCAAATCGACCCCGCGGCCGACCAGCCAGCTCGCCAGATCCGTCCCGAAGAAGCACGATGCCTGGGTCTTGCGGACGACGAGCTCACCCGGCCGGGGCGCCAGCTCGGGCACGATGGCGCTGGCATGCGCGGCTTCGGTGAGCTGGCGGAGGCCCGGCGCCTTGGCGCACCAGACCCCGGCATCGGAGCCGTCCTCGGCATAGACGATGCGGCTGAAGACGATCGGCAGGCCACGGCTGCGGCAGGCATCGAGCACCGGCCGCGTCGCCGTGATCGCCGCACCGATATTGCCGCCGCCGAACATCGCCGGATCGGCGAAGCCGTTGGCGAAGTCGACGATGATCAGGGCCGGCGCCCGGCCGAGCCCGACAGTCTGCCCGAACCCCTGCCGAGCGAAGACCTCGTCCACCGCCATGCCGCTCCCCTTCGTTGCAAGGGCCGAGGATCGCCGTGCCCGGCGCGATGGTCAAGCTGATCGCTCAGCAGCCTGGAGCATACCACCCAGGCAGCCGCTTAGCTTCGAGCGGTCCGGCACGACAGAGCCAGCGACGGAGCACCAACTCGTCTCGGTGAACACTGCGAGCTTGAAGCGCGCCCGGCCGCTCGTCCCGCTGCGCCAGGCCCTCGAGGCCTTGGAATTGCGCGGGCTGGGTCGCGGCACATGTGACGACCTGTGGATCGGCGTGGAAGAAGGATCCCGTCTGAGGGGTGATCGGCGTCCAATCCGGCCCCCCTTTGGCATAGGGGTCCACTGTGCTTCCGAGATCATCGGGAGCCGCGTTCAAGATGCTGGCTGTGGAGACGATCGCGAAAATTCTGTCGGGCGTATTTCGTTCGGGGCAAAGCGCTCAAGACGACCTTCCGTGAGCTGAAGAGCTCACCGAAGGTCGTGCGCAAGGTAATCCGATCGGGTGCCGCGGCGGTCGCCTATGAGTGGACGGTCCAGCGGCAGCCGAAGCTCGGACCTTGGCGGGAGGCGTTGGAGCAGCGGCTTGCAACGAACCCAAAGACCGGCGCTTTGCGGTCGAGCCACGAGCAGCTGAGGTTGTCGCGGGTCTTCGAGCATCTGCGTGGGCTTGGCCATGCGGGCGACTACGATGCGGCGCGGCGGCTTCTCGGCCAGTCAACGCGATCTGGTGCTGGTCGATGGCACAGGCTCGGGCAAGACGCACCTGGCGGTCGGCATCGCCCGTGCCTGCATTCGCAGCCCACCCCATGCGATCAGGATCGCATGGGGACCCCTGGGCGGTGCTCGTGGCCGCTTCTTCAATGCTGTCGATCTGGTCAACACGCTAGGCGCGAGCCAGCCGCCAAGGTTGTACCGTCGATCACCCCTGCCGCCTCGATCCCACTGCTCGGCGATCGAGGTCATCCTCGACGAACTCGGCTACCTGCCCCCTCATCACATCTCGTGCCCAGACTAGTGGCCAGCTGCTCTTCCAACTGATCAGCCGGCTCTACAAGCGGACCTAAGTGATCGTGACCATCAACCTGAGCTTTGGCGAGCGGCCCAGCGTCTTCGGCGACGTCAAGATGACCACGATCCTCCTCGACCGGCCGACCCAGCATTGCGACATCGTCGAGACCGGCAACGAAAGCTGGAGCTTCAAGAACCGCGCCTGAATACCCCCAGCTCCTGGCCGCATCGCGGGGGCGATCGTCGCTCCGCCTAAGGCTCCACGACGATCTCCACCGCGCAGCCTAGCCAACGCGGCAGAGGGGTCCCTGTTGCACGCCGATCCGGGGGCCCTGTTCCCATGCCGATTGACCGCGGGCTAACGTTCAGATGCGGCAAGCGTCGGTGACACGGCCGTGCCGCGGTCGAGCGGGCCCCGGCGCAGCTCCTTGACGATGCCGCGGAGCAGCGACACCTCGGCCGAGCTGAGCGGCATCCGCTCGACCATCGTCTTGATGGTCCGCGCCAGCGACACCCGCCGATCAGCGGCACGAAAGAAGCCGACGGCGTCGAGCTCGGCCAGCAAATGGTCGAGGAGATCAGCGACCTCCGCCTTGGTGGCCGGCGGCTGCTCGGGCCCCGCCCGTGTCGGTCCGGCATCGGCCGCACGGTACCATTCATGCCCCAGCAGCAGCACCGCTTGGGCGAGGTTCAGCGACGGAAAGAGCGGGTTGACCGCGATCGTCACCAGGCTGTCCGCGAGGATCAGATCCTCGTTGTCGAGCCCGGTCCGCTCGGGCCCGAACATCAGCCCGACCCGGCGGCCGGCAGCCAGCTGCGCCTTGGCCGCCGTTGCCATCTCGGCCGGCTCGACCACCGGCTTCTGCAGCTCGCGGGAACGGGCCGTCGTGGCATGGAGGTGATGCAGATCGGCGATCGCCTCGGCGGTGCTGGCGAAGACCGTCATGCGGTTCAGCACCTCGGCCGCGCCCGAGGCCGCCGCCACCGCCTTGGCGTTGGGCCAGCCGAAGCCGGGCGCCACGAGCCGGAGTTCGGACAGCCCGAAATTGAGCATCGCCCGGGCGGCGCTGCCGACATTCTCCGCGAGCTGCGGCCGGACCAGGATCACCACGGGCGCCGGCGGCAGGCGGTCGATGCCGCCCCTGGCCGCCTTCGTCCGCTTCATCGGCGGCGGCGGGTCAGCCGGCAAGGACGGCCGGGCCGGCGAACACGCCGTCCAGGAGGAGCTTGTAGGTGATGGCGTCGTGCAGGGCGTTGTAGGAGGCGTCGATGATGTTGGCCGAGACGCCGATCGTCTGCCAGAGCCGGCCCTGGTCATCGGCGGATTCGATGATCACGCGGGTGATCGCGGCCGTCCCCGATTCCGGCGAGATGATGCGCACCTTGTAGTCGATCAGCTCCATCTGCTCGAGCGACGGGTAGGTCGGCGCCAGGGCCTGGCGGAGCGCATGGTCGAGGGCATTCACCGGGCCATTGCCATCGGCCACGGTGTAGAAGTCACGGCCGGCCACCGTCACCTTGATGGTCGCCTCCGACTGCGTCACCAGGGCACCCACGGCATTGAACCGCCGCTCGTCGATCACCCGAAAGCTCAGCAACTCGAAGGCATCGCCGATCTGGCCGAGGCCGCGGCGCACCAGCAGCTCGAAGCTCGCCGAGGCGCCGTCATAGCTGAAGCCGCGCGCCTCGCGCTCCTTGATCGTGGCCAGCAGCTCGCCCACCGCCTCCGGGCTGGGCTGCACGTCGAGGCCCATGTCGGACAGGCGCTGCAGCAGGTTGGCGCGGCCGGCCTGGTCGGAGACCAGGATGTCGCGGGCGTTGCCGACCAGCGCCGGATCGATGTGCTCGTAATAGCCCGGGTCCTTGGCCACCGCCGAGGCATGCAGCCCGCCCTTGTGCGCGAAAGCGTTGGCGCCGACATAGGCGGCACCCCGGTCCGGCGCCCGGTTCAGGCGCTCGTCGAAGCCGCGGCTCAAGGCGGTCAGCCTGGCGACAGCCGCGTCGTCGATGCCGACATCGTAGCCGAGCTTCAGCTTCAGGGTCGGGATCAAGGAGACCAGGTTGGCGTTGCCGCAGCGCTCGCCCAGCCCGTTCAGCGTGCCCTGGACCTGCCGCGCGCCCTCGCGGATCGCGAGCAGCGTGTTGGCGACGGCGTTCTCCGTATCGTTGTGGGTATGGATGCCGAGCTTCTCGGGCGGCACGTGGCGCGCCACGTCCTTGACGATCCGCGCCACCTCGTGCGGCAGCGTCCCGCCATTGGTGTCGCAGAGCACGATCCAGCGCGCCCCGGCCTCGAGCGCCGCCGCGAGGCAGGCCAGCGCATAGGCCGGATCCGCCTTGTAGCCGTCGAAGAAATGCTCGGCGTCGAGCATCGCCTCCGGGCTGTGCTTCAGGCTCTCGGCGATGCTCTCGGCGATCATCCGCAGGTTCTCGTCGCCATCGACGCCCAAAGCGCCCTCGGCGTGACGGCGCGAGCTCTTGCCGACCAGCGTGATCACGTCGCAGCCGGCCTGGAACAGCGGTTGCAGCCCCGGATCGTTGGCGGCCGAGCGCCCGGATCGCCTGGTCATGCCGAAGGCGCAGAACCGTGCCTTCTCGAACGACGGCCGCTCGTTGAAAAAGGCGTCGTCGGTCGGGTTGGCGCCGGGCCAGCCGCCCTCGATGTAGTCGATGCCGAGGGCGTCGAGCTCGCGCGCGATCTGCCGCTTGTCCTCCGGGCTGAACGAGACGCCCTGGGTCTGGGCGCCGTCGCGAAGCGTCGTGTCGTAGAGATAGATGCGTTCGGCCATCTGCTGCCTTGCCTGTCCCTCGGAGCCCGCTCGACGGGCGCTCAGGCCCGCCGCCAGGAGGTACCGCCGGGTCCGTCCTCGAGAATGATCCCCTCGGCCGCGAGCTGGTCACGTATCGCATCCGCCCGGGCAAAGTCCCTGGCCTTCCTGGCGCTGAGACGCTCCTGGATCAAGCCCTCGATGGCCTGGTCGCCACTCTCGTCGTCGCCGCGCAGCCAGTCGCCGGGCGCCTGCTGCAGAAGCCCGAGCAGCCCGGCCGAGGCCTTCAGCCGTGCCGCGATCGATGGCGCCGTGCCATGCTTCGCCCGGTTCAGCTGCCCCAGCAGCTCGTGCAGCACGGCCAAGGCCTTGGGCGTGTTGAGATCGTCTTCCAAGGCCTCGACCAGCGCTGCCTCGGGCGCTGCCTCAGGCGCCGCGCCCGCCCGCTCGAGCGCACCGTAGAAGCGGTCGAGCTGGGTCTTTGCCTCGGCGAAGCCCTGCTCGCTGCAGTCGATCGGGGCACGGTAGTGCGCGCCCAGCATCCAAAGCCGGATCGCCTCGCCCGGCACTGCCGCCAGCGCCTCGTCGAGCCGGAGCACGTTGCCGATCGACTTCGACATCTTCTGGCCCCGCATGTCGACGAAGCCGTTGTGCAGCCAGTAGCGCGCCATGGTCTCGAGGCCGTGCGCGCAGCAGGTCTGCGCCAGCTCGTTCTCGTGATGCGGAAAGATCAGGTCCTGCCCACCACCATGAATGTCGAAGGGTACGCCCAGATGCTCCTCGGCCATAGCCGAACACTCGATGTGCCAGCCGGGCCTGCCGCGACCCCAGGGGCTGGGCCAGCCCGGCTCGTCCTCGGCGGCCGGCTTCCACAGGACGAAGTCGGCCGGATCGCGCTTGTAGGGCGCCACCTCGACGCGGGCGCCGGCGATCTGGTCGTCGCGGTCACGGCCCGAGAGCCTGCCATAGGCCGGCATCGACGGCGTGTGGAACAGCACGTGGCCCTCGGCCTCGTAGGCGTTGCCACGCTCGATCAGCCGCTCGATCAGCGCCACCATCTGCACGATGTGCTCGGTCGCCTTGGGCTCCAGCGTCGGCGCCAGGCAACCGAGCGCTAGCGCATCGGCCTGGAAAGCGGCGGTCGTCCGCGCGGTAAGCGCCTCGATCGGCTCACCGTTGCGCCGTGCCTGGTCGATGATCTTGTCGTCGACATCGGTGATGTTGCGGACATAGCTGACCCGCGGATAGAGATGCCGGAGCAGGCGAAACAGCACGTCGAAGACGATCAGCGGCCGGGCGTTGCCGATATGGATGCGCTGATAGACGGTCGGCCCGCAGACATAGAGCCGGACATGGTCCGGGTCGATCGGCAAGAACGCCTCTTTGCGGCGCGTGAGCGTGTTGTGCAGAGCCAAAGGCAATGGTGCGGCAGTCCGAAAGATGGCGGAGGATCAGGCGGTTTCGCCCATGAGCCGGCGATAGGCCCGCTCGCGGCCGATGAGCGGTAGCAGATCGGCCAGTTTCGGTCCATCGTCACGGCCGGTCAAGGCCAGCCGGAGCGGATGAAAGAGCGCCCTGCCCTTCCTGCCGGTGGCTTTTTGCACCGTCTTGAGCCAGCCGGCGGCGGCGGCCGCATCGATGAACTTCTCCGGCAGCAAGCTGGCCGCCTCGGCGAGGAAGCCCGGCTCCTCGATCACCGGCTCGAGCGGCAGGACCAGGCGCCGCCGCCACGCCAGCACCTCGCCCGCGTCGCTGGCGTTCTGCCTGAGCACCGCCCACTCCTCAGGCGCGAGGTCGGCCAGGCCCGGACGCGCGCGCGCTTCCTCCAGCGGCAGGGACTGAAAGACCGCGGCACTCATTCGGGCCAGCTGCTCGTCGTCCAGCACCGCGGTACTCCGCCCGAAACGGCTGAGATCGAAATCCACTGCCAAGGCCTCGAGACTGGTTTCGGCCGAGGCCGCCCGATCAGTGCCGATGGCGGCGAGAACGAGGCAGATGGCCCGCGGCTCGATGCCGCGCTCGCGGTAGTCGGCGAGGCTCCAGTCGCCGGTCCGCTTGGAGAGCGGGGCACCACCCGGCCCGGAGAGCAGCGGCAGGTGGGCAAAAGCGGGCAGGCTCGCACCCAGGGCCTGGAACAGCTCCTGCTGGACCGCCGTGTTGGTCCGATGGTCATCGCCCCGAATGACGTGCGAGATGCCCAAGGCGATGTCGTCGGCGACCGACGCCATGGTGTAGGTCCAGTCGCCATCGGCCTTCCTGAGCACCGGGTCGCTCAGGCTGCCGCCAGGTATGCTCAACGGTCCCTGCACCAGATCGGCCCACCCGGCGGCGGCGCCGGAGAGCCTGAAGCGCCAATGCGGCCGGCGGCCGGCGGCCTCGAGGGCTCGTCGCTCGGCCGGGCTCAGCTGCAGCGCCGCCCGATCGTAGACCGGCGGCAGGCCCCGCGCCCGCTGCGCCGCCCGCTTGGCGGCAAGCTCGTCCGGGGTCTCGAAAGCCGGGTAGACGTGCCCCTCCGCTGCCAGACGCTCGAACGCCTCGAGGTAGACGGCACTCCGCTCGCTCTGTCGGTGCTTCATGTCCCAGTCGAGGCCCAGCCAACGCAGATCCGCCTCGATCCCGGTCTCGAACGCCGCGGTCGAACGCGCCTGGTCGGTATCGTCGATGCGCAGCACGAGCCTGCCGCCGTGGTGCCGGGCGAAGAGCCAGTTCAGAAGTGCCGCGCGGGCATTGCCGAGGTGCAGCCGGCCCGTGGGGCTCGGGGCGAAGCGGAGGACCGGGGTCATGGCGAGGGACCAGAAAGCTGGAGCCGCGGGAATGCCGGACGGCGGCGCCGTCAGCCCTCGGCGTAATACTTGCTGATCTCCCGCCGCACCAGTCGCGAGTTCGGCGGCACCCAAAGGTGCTGCGATGGTCGGGTCGGCCATGGTGAGCACCGTGCCGAGCACCTTGTCGGCCACGCCTTCGAGCTGGTCGAGCGCATGGCCCGCCAGCGCCCGCTGCGTGCTCTGCCAACGGACGAGAAAGAGAATGGCGTCGCAGAGCGGCGCCATCACCCGCGCATCGGTGACGGCGAGCACGGGCGGGCTGTCCACCAGCACGAGGTCGAAATGCGCCCGCGCCTCGGCCAGGAGGATGCCCATGGCCTTTGGCCCGAGCAGCCGGGTCGGCTGGCTGACCCGCGCACTGCCGGGAATGAAGGCGAGCCCGGTCGCCGGGTCCTCGAGCAGCACGTCCTCGGTCTCGCGCTCGCCGCGCAGGATCTCGACCAGCCCGACCGGGGCCGCAAGCCCGAGCAGCTCGGCGAGCCGCGGCCGGCGGAGATCGGCGTCGATCAGCAGCACTCGCAGCCCTTCAGCCGCCGCCAGCCTGGCCAGGGCGACACAGGTGGTCGACTTGCCCTCACCCGGCACCGCCGAGGTCATCAGCACGACGCGTCCGCCGGTATCGAGCGTCGCCGGAGCGGCGCCAGGGCTCGAGCCCGGGCGGGCGAAGCTGAACTCGGCCACCAGCGTGCGCAGCGCCTCGGCGAAGCGCGCGCTCGGCCGCTCGAGCGGCAGGTCGATCACCGGAACGTCGCGGCGCCCCTGGCGCACCAGCGGCAGGCAGCCGATGCAGCGCCGCCCGAGCCCCTGCTCGGCCGCGCGCTGGGTGCGAAAGCCGCGATCGAGCTGCTCCAGGAAGAAGACGAAGAGCAGCCCGGTCCCGAGCGAAGCAGCGGAGAACAGGCCGAACAGCATCACCGGCTGCGGAAAGGACGGGCGTTGCGGCGGGGTCGCCTCGGAAATGAGCCGGGCATCGGCGCGACTGGTCTCGACGAGATCGCCCAGGGCGCGAAACCGGCTGAGGTAGGCGTCGTGCTGGGCGCGGGCACTGGCCACGGCGCGCTCGTGGCGCGCCAGGCCAGCGGCCGCCTCGCCCTGCACCACGCTCTGCGACTTGAGCGCATCCAGCTCGGCGGCGAGCGCCGACTCCCGTGCCCTGGCCGCCTCGATCTCGGCCGCGACCGAGCCCAGCACGGCCTGCTGCTCCGCCTGAATGCGCCGCTCTAGCTCCTGCCGCTCGGCGCGGATGTTGAGCATCTGCGGATGCCGCTCGCCGTAGCGGGTGGCCGAGCTCCGCCTCGCGCCGGGTCGTCTGGTTCTTCAGGGCATAGAGGTTCTGCAGGACGATCGAGCCGCCCAGCTCCTCGAAGGCGATGTCGATGCCAGGCCGCGCCAGCACGGCACGCGCCCGGCGTAGCCGCGCCTCGCTCGCCGCCCGGTCGGCGGCGGCGGCGGCCACGTCGCGCCGCAGCGTCGCGAGGTCGAGGTTGTCGAGGGTGATCGCGTCGCCGAGCTCGCCGCTGGCCTCGGCCCGGTAGGCGGCGAGCTCGGCCTCCGCCTGCTCGAGGCTGGCCCGGCTTTCGGCCAGGGCATGCTCGAGCCAGGCACCGGCGCCGCCGGCGATGTCCGCCTTGGCGTCGAGGCGGCCGGCGATGTACTGCTCGGCGATGCCGTTGGCGATGCGCGCGGCGGTCCGCGCATTGCCGCTCTTGAAGGCGATGCTGATCACATGGGTCTCGCCGGCACGCTCCACCGTCAGCCGTTCGAGGAAGCGATCGACCAACGCCGCCGGGTTGCCCGTGTCCGCCGCCGCCTGGGCGATGCCGAGGCCAACCGCGAGCCGCTCCGAGGGGTCGAGGGCCTGCCGCAGCTCGGGCTCGACCCCGAGGTCGAGCGCGTCGATCACCGCGCGCGCCATGCTGCGCGAGGCCAGGAGCTGGACCTGGCTCTCGATCGACACGTCATCGTCGGCGATGGCGGCCGGTGCCAGCATGCTGTCGCTGGGCGCCTCCCTGGCCGGCTCGATCATCAGCTGGGCGGTGGCGACGTAGATCGGCTGCAGCCACGCCAGCGCCAGGACGGCGAGCCCGACACCGACGCCGAGGCTCGCCAGGAGCAGGGTCGCGTAGCGGCGCAGCACCAGGAGGAGGTCGACGAAGGTGAACTCGGCGGATGGCGGCACCGGCCGGGCGGCGGGGCCCGGCGCGGCCATCGCCGCCGGTCCGCTCGCGGGACCGGCGGCGGTCATGGCGCCCGGACCAAAGCGTTGCCGTAGCCGCGGGCGTAGTGCGGCACATAGCCCATGCCCATGATCTCGATGCGCAGGGGCGGCAGCTCGGCATCGACCAGCACGGTCGGCTGCAGTTCCGTCGCAGGCGCACTGTCGGCAGCAGTGAAGGTGATCCCGAAGGAGCCCTCTTTCAGCTCATGAAGCAAAGCCTCGGACACCGACGGACCGAGCTCTGCCGAAGGCGGCGTGGAGCCCGCCCACGCCGCCAGCGGCTGCAGCTCGGCCGGACGGCTCGGGCTTGCCATCACAGGGCCGATGGCCGCGCCATCGCGGTCACCGAGCAGGCGCGCGCCGGCCGAGAACACGCTGGTGCCGACGGCGAGCACGGCCAGCACCGCGAGGGGCCGCACCAGCCCGACGACCCGCCAGCGCGCGCCTGGCGGCAGGGCTTGAGCGAGAGTGGCGAGCGACGGGCGGCGCTGCATCGGCTTCTACCCTCGTAAAAGGCAAATTTAGCTACTCTGTTTCTATCATAGATTGAATTTAGTTCAAGCGTTTCGCCACGGCCGGCCAAGTATGCCCAGGTCGCGCCAGGTCAGCGTGTCCAGGGCCGCTCGCCGCGCTCGTCGACCACCCGCTCGATGGCCACCCTGGCATCACGCCAGCGCAGCGCGACGCCGCCGCTCTGCCAGAGGGCCCGCTGGCCGAGCGACGGCGTGGCGCCAGCGCAGCTCTCGGGTCCGCTCAATAGCACCACGAAGGCCGCCCGCGCACAGTCCTCCGCCACCGCCTCGGCGGTGAGCGACAGGGCGAGCCGCCGCGCCGGCGTCATCTCGATCAGGCAGCCGAGCGGGTCGCAGCGCAGCCGGCTGTCTGTGCTTGTGGCGAAGGGCAATGCCTCGTCGACGCCCACCCCCTGCAGCATCTGCCGGCTCAGCCAGTTGTCGCGCTGCCGCTCGAGCAGATGCGCCGTGCCGTCGGCCGCCCGGTAGGCGACGAAATCGCCCCGCCTGTCGATCAAGAGGTCGGCCGGCCGCGCCAGCAGGACGACGACGACGCCGACGGCCACCATGGCAAATCCCCAGCGCCGCCACTTGGCACGCCAGAGACAGAGCCAGAGACCGCCAGCCACCATGGCGATGAGCCCGAAGGTCGGCCAGGGCGGCACATCGATCACCGACCCCGGCAGCTGGGCCATCAAGGCCGCGACGTCGAGCACGATGCGGATGCCGTAGCCCATTGCCACCAGAAACGGCGCGTCCAGGCCGAACGGCATCAGCAGCATGGCGAGTAGCCCCGCCGGCATGATCCAGAACGCGGTGAGCGGCACCGCCACCAGGTTGGCCACCGTGCCGTAGGTGGCGATCCGCTGGAAATGGAACGCCGCGAACGGCGTGGTGGCGAGGCTCGCGATCAGCGTCGTCAGCAGCACGCCCAGAAAGTAGGCCAGGATGACGTTCGGCGCCGCCGGCGGCGCGTCGTCGGGCGCGCGGCGCCGCTGGGTCAGCCGGCGATGCTCGTAGAACGCGATGAGTCCGGTGACCGCGGCAAAGCTCATCTGGAAGGAAGGACCGAGCAGGCTCTCGGGTGCGATGACCAGCACCGCCAGCGCCGCATAGGCCAGGAGCCTGAGCGAGAGCGGGTTGCGGTCGAGCAGGACGGCGAGCAGCGCCACGCTCGCCATCATGAAGGCGCGCTGGGTCGGCACCGTGGCGCCGGCGAGCACGAGATAGAAGAGGGCCGCGAGCAAAGCCACGACGGCAGCCGGCTTCTTCGGCACCACCCGCAGGGCGAGCGCCGGCCAAAGGGACAGGAGAAACCGCACGGCCAAAAAGACCGTGCCGGCGACCAGCGTCATGTGCAGGCCGGAGATCGCGAGCAAATGCGCCAGGCCAGCGACCTGCATGTCGCGCCAGACCTTGTCCGGGATCGAGGCGCGAAGCCCGGTCAGCAGCGCGGCAGCGACCGCACCGTCGGAGCCGCCGATCACCGCCTCGGCACGCGCCGCCACCGCATAGCGGAGCTGCGCGACCGGGCGGGCGCCGAGCGCTGCCGTGCCGCCGATCACCTCGGGCGTGCCGTAGGCGAAGCCGATCCCGCCCAGGCGCTCGAAGAAGGCGCGCCTGGCAAAGTCGAAGCCGCCCGGCACCAGCGGGCCCGAGGGCGGCTGCAGCCTCGCCCGCAGCTTGACCCGCTGGCCGGGCAGGATCGGTGGCTCGACGGCGCGGATGGTCAGCCGCACGCGCTCGGGCGTCGCCGCCGCGTCGAGGCGCTCGATCACCAGGTCCTCGAGCAGCAACCGCTGGCCGGCATTGCGCGGCTCGGCCATGCGCACCGTGCCCTCGACGCCGTAAACCGAGCTGCGCGGCAGCACCGGCGCCTCCACGCTCAACGTCCGCAGCTGGGCGGTGGCGAAGCCGGCCAGCGCCAAAGCGACGCCGATCAGCGCCGGGCCGGCGAACGCGCCCGATTGCCGCCGCGCACCCGCGACCGCGCCGGCCACGCCGAGCGCCAGGACGGCGAGCAGCAGCGGCTTCGGCTCGTGCGGCAGGGCGAAATAGATGAGAATGCCGAGGCCGAAGCAGACCGGGGCCAGGAGCGGCCAGCGCTCGCGCTCGGCCAGGAGGTGGCGATGCAGCTGGCCGAGCAGCTCACCCGGCTGTGGCGGCCGGGCGACGAGCTCGGCGGCGCGCGCCTGCGCCTCTGCGGCGAAGCGGCGCCAGGCGGCGGGAGTGGCGGCCGGCTGCTGCAAGCGCGCTCCGATCGTGGTACGAGGCCCCTCCCATCCTCGGCGAAACATGGCTCAAAATCAACCATGAGTATAATTGTTAGGTTTGCTCCTTCACCCACGGGCTATCTGCATATCGGTGGCGCCCGCACGGCGCTGTTCAATTGGCTGTTCGCCCGGCACCACGGCGGTACGTTTCGTCTGCGCATCGAGGATACCGACCGGCAGCGCTCCACCCAGGCCGCCATCGAGGCGATCATCGACGGGCTGGGCTGGCTCGGCCTCGATTGGGACGAGGAGATCGTCCACCAGGCGAGCCGGATCGAGGCGCACGAGGCGGCAGCGCGGCGCCTGCTCGACGCCGGCCAGGCCTATCGCTGCTACTGCAGCCCCGAGGAGCTCGAGGCGATGCGCGCCAAGGCCCGGGCCGAGAAGCGGCCGATCCGCTATGACGGCACCTGGCGCGACCGCGATCCGGGCGACGCGCCCGCCGGTGTCGATCCGGTCATCCGCTTCAAGGCGCCGCTCACCGGCGAGACGGTGATCGAGGATCGGGTGCAGGGCGAGGTGCGCTTCCAGAACCAGCAGCTCGACGACATGGTGCTGCTCCGGGCCGACGGCACGCCCACCTACATGCTCTCGGTCGTGGTCGACGACATCGACATGGGCATCACCCACATCATCCGCGGCGACGACCACCTCAACAACGCCGCCCGCCACGCCAACCTCTTCCGGGCGCTCGGCCACGAGCCGCCGGTCTTCGCGCACATCCCGCTGATCCACGGGCCCGATGGCGCCAAGCTCTCCAAGCGCCACGGTGCCCTGGGCGTCGACGCCTATCGCGACCTGGGCTACCTGCCAGAGGCGATGCGCAACTACCTGCTGCGCCTGGGCTGGGCGCATGGCGACGACGAGATCATCTCGACCGATCAGGCGATCGCCTGGTTCGACCTCGACGCGGTCGGCCGCTCACCGGCCCGCTTCGACACGGCAAAGCTCGATTCGGTCAACGCGCACTACCTGCGCGAGCGGCCCGATGCCGAACTCGTGACCCTGATAGCCCCGCTGCTCGAGGCCAGCGGTCACCAGGTCGGCGGCACAGAGTACGCCAGTCTCACCGCGGCCATGGGCGGCTTGAAGCAGCGCGCCCGGACCCTGGTCGAGCTTGCCGAAAATGCGGCCTTTCTGGTCCAGGCGAGGCCGCTGCCGCTCGACGAGAAGGCAGCCAAGCTGCTCGACGAGGCCGGCCGCGAGCGGCTCCGGGCGGCGTTGCCGGCGATCACCGCCGCCGAGCCCTTCGACGAAGCGACCCTGGAGGCAGCCGCGCGGGCGGCGGCCGAGGCGCAGGCGGTCGGCTTCGGCAAGCTGGCCCAGCCGCTGCGCGCGGCGCTCACCGGCCGCGCGGTATCGCCCGGGATCTTCGAGGTGATGGCCGTGCTCGGCCGCGAGGCGGTGCTGGCACGCCTGGAGGATGCTGCATCTGGCCGCAATCCCGCGCTGCAGCAGAATGATTGAAGCCGGCGGCTCGGACCGGTAGACTCAATCACCAAAGCGTTGCTGCCACGATAGCAGGGCGACCACCCGACAACGCGATCCGCGGCTCGGGCCAGGCGGCGAGCCCAGATGCGATAGCTGGCGCGATTGCCATGCCGGCAGGGTCCACGGCACCCGGCGCGGCCAACGACACAAGCGAGGAGCGAGAGGATGACCGAGAGCACCAACCAGAAATCAGTGACCGTCGGCGGTGCCGGCAGCAATGCGGCGTTTCCCGTTCTCTCGGGCACGGTCGGTCCCGACGTCATCGACATCCGCAAGCTCTACGGCGAGACCGGCCTGTTCACCTACGATCCGGGCTTCACCTCGACGGCCGCCTGCCGCTCGAAGATCACCTATATCGACGGCGACGAGGGCATCCTCCTGCATCGCGGCTACCGGATCCAGGACCTGGCCGAGCACAGCAACTTCCTCGAGACCGCGTATCTGATCCTCTACGGCGAGCTGCCGACCACCGAGGAGTACGAGAACTTCACCAATGGTGTGACCTACCACACCATGATCCACGACCAGATCAACTACCTGTTCCGCGGCTTTCGCCGTGACGCGCACCCGATGGCCGTCATGGTCGCGGTGGTCGCCGCCCTCTCGGCCTTCTACCACGAGGACCTGGACACCAACGACCCGCACCACCGCATGATCGCGAGCTACCGCCTGGTCGCCAAGATCCCGACCATCGCCGCCATGGCCTACAAGTACTCGGTCGGCCAGCCCTTCATGTATCCGAGGAACGACCTCAGCTACGCCGAGAACTTCATGTACATGATGTTCGGCGTGCCGTGCGAGCCCTGGAAGGAAAAGCCGATCCTGTCGAAGGCGCTGGAGAAGATCTTCATTCTCCACGCCGACCACGAGCAGAACGCCTCGACCTCGACCGTCCGGCTGGTCGGCTCGACCGGTGCCAGCCCCTACGCGGCCATCTCGGCCGGCATCGCCTCCCTGTGGGGGCCGGCGCATGGCGGCGCCAACGAAGCCGTCGTCAACATGCTGCAGCAGATCGGGTCGGTCGACAAGATCCCGGAGTTCATCGAACGCGCCAAGGACAAGGATGACCCGTTCCGCCTGATGGGCTTCGGCCACCGCGTCTACAAGAACTACGACCCCCGTGCCGGCGTCTTGAAGTCGAGCGCCGACGAGGTGCTCGACGAGCTCGGCAAGGGCAACAACCCGAAGCTCGCCATTGCCAAGGAGCTGGAGCGGATCGCGCTCGAGGACGACTATTTCCGCGAGCGCAAGCTGTTCCCCAACGTCGATTTCTATTCGGGGATCATTCTCGAGGCCATGGGCATCCCGACCAAGATGTTCACTGCCATCTTCGCGCTGGCCCGGACGGTCGGCTGGATCGCCCAGTGGAACGAGATGATCGAGGATCCAGAGCAGAAGATCGGCCGCCCACGCCAGCTCTACACCGGCGCCGCCCAGCGTCCCTTCGTGCCGATCGAGAAGCGCGGCTAGAACGGTTCATCGAGCAACGACCGGCCTCGCAGCGCGGGGCCGGTCGGGGTTGCCCGCACGGCCGCTAGCCCGGCGCTTCGTCCTCGCGCTGCGGCACCCTGGCGTTGAACATGGCATCAGCGCAGAGCTTGCCGTCGACCAGCGCCCGGCCCTTGTACCAATGGATGCCGAGCTTGCTCTTCTGCCGTTCCACCTCGAGATGCAGGAGATCGCCGGCCCGCACGGGACGGCGAAAGCGAGCGTTCTCGATCCCGAGGAAGTAGACCAAATCCCCCTTGCCGGCGCGTCCGTTGCCGACGACGACGAGCGCGGCTGCGGTCTGCGCCATGGCCTCGATGATCAGGACGCCGGGCATGATCGGATCATCCGGGAAGTGGCCTGAAAAGAACGGCTCGTTGATGGTCACGGCCTTGATCCCGACCGCCCGCTCCGGCGCCTCGATCTGGGTCAGGCGGTCGATCAGCAGCATCGGGTAGCGGTGCGGGATCAATCGCATGATGCCCTGAACGTCGATGTCGGGCAATTTCGTGACCGGCCCGGGCGCGGTCTCGCTCATCTCTTTGTTCCTTTACCTCGAGGCGTCGGGGCGCGGAAACCAGCACAGCCAGGCCGTAAGGCCAAGCCTTTTCGCCACGAGAGGCATCACCAGGACCGTCGGCCGACCGGGCGCTAGCGCGGCGCTTGGTCTGGCACCCGCACATCCGGCAGCGAGGCATCGAGCCTGGCCAGCACGTCGTCGGTGATGTCGAGCTGCGGCGAGAACAGCAGGACGCCGGCGCTCGGCAGGACGAGGTTGAAGCCCCGCTCGTCGGCGAGCTCGCCTACCACCCGGATCACCGCCTCGCGGACCTCGCCCAGGGCCATCGCCGAGACGTCGTCGAGCTGCTGGCGACGCTCCTGGACGAAGCGCTGCACCTTGGTGACATCGGCCTCGAATGCCTTGCGCCGCTCGCTGAACGCCTCGGTGGACAACACCGAGCGTTGCCGCGCCAGCTCGCCGTCCTCCTCGAGCAGGCGCTGCTCCTCGGCGGCGATCTGCTCCTGGTAGGCCAGATGCCGCGCCTCGACCTGGGACCGGATGCTCCGCGCGGCCTTGGCCTCGCTCATGACCCGCTGGTAGTCGATGACGGCGGCTGTGGCCGGCGGCAGCGGCCCGCTCTGCGCATGCGCCGGCGGCGCGGCGATAGCCGCCATGGCCAGGACGATTGCGAGAGCCAGGCCGCGTCGCAAGGTCGTGCCGCGCCAGGCCCGGCTAGAACCGCGTGCCGAACGAGATCCTGAACACCTCGGTCTCGTCACGATCGTCTTTCCTGACGGCTTGAGCAAAGTCGAGCGCCAAGGGTCCGAGCGGCGACAGCCAGGAGATCCCGACACCCGCCGAGACCCTGAGATAGTCGCCGTCGTAGAGGGTCGGGCCATTGACGTCGATCTCGTAGAGGTTGCCGGCGTCGACAAAAGTCCGGCCGAAGATCCGCAGATCGTCCGGCAGGCCGAGCGGAAAGCGCAGCTCCGCCGTACCCGTATAGTAGAGATTGCCGCCCAGCGCGTCGTCGGTCTCGGTGTCGCGCGGGCCGATGCCGGCCACCCGGAAGCCGCGCAGATTGGTGCCACCGATGAAGAAGCGGTTGGAGAGCGTCACGTCCTCGCCAAGGCCCTTGATGTAGCCACCGCTGGCGTCGAGGATGAGCACCAAGTCCGGAATGATCGAGTAGTAGTACTCGCCGCGCAGCTCGTGGCGGATGAACTGGCTGTCACCGCCGAGCCCGGCGAGGTCCTGGTCGAACCGCAAGAGGTAGCCCTCGGACGGCAGGAAGCGCGTGTCGCGGCGGTCGTAGGTCAAGGTCTGGCCGATCAGCGAGGTGACCTGGGTGCCTTCCTCGTCCTGGATGAACACCGAGGCGCTGTTGTCGACGTTCTCGATCTGGTCCTCGCGCAGCGTGTAGCGCAGGCCGTGGCGCAGCCGCTCGGTGAGCGGATAATTGGCCCGAACGGTGCCGCCAGTGCTCGTCTCATCGAACGAGCTCTCGCTCTGGAAGTCGGTCTTGGTACGGAAGAGATCGACGCCGGCGGCGATCTCGTAGCCGAGGAACCACGGATCGGTGAAACTCAACACGGCATCCTGCCGACGACCGGAGATCGTGAAGCTCGCGGTCAGCTCGTAGCCGCGGCCGAGCAGGTTGCGCTCCTCCAGCCGCACGTCGCCGAAGGGCCCGTCGGCACTGGAGAAGCCGGCGCCGAAGGACAGCTCACCGGTCGACTGCTCGGCCACCTCGGTGAGGATGATCACCTTGTCCGGGGCACTGCCGCGCTCGGTCCGCACGTCGACGGATTCGAAGTAGCCGAGGTTGCGGATGCGCTGCTCGGAGCGGCGCAGCAGCGCCAGATTGTAGGGGTCGCCCTCGGCGAGCCGGAACTCGCGCCGGATCACGCGGTCCAGGGTCCGCACGTTGCCGATGATGTCGATCCGCTCGACATAGACCCGCGGGCCCTCGTCGATGCGGAAGACCAGATCGACCGTGAGATCCTCGCGGTTGATCTCGTTCACCGGCTCGATGTCGGCGAAAGCGTAGCCGAGCTGGCCGGCGCGCTCGGTCAGCGCCTGCACGACGTTCTCGATCGCCTCGGCGTTGTAGATCTGCCCCTCGCGCACGGTGATCAGATCCTCGAACTGCGCCACCTCGAGGTCGCGGATCGAGGTCTCGAGGCCGACGGAGCCGAGCCGGTATTGCGGGCCCTCCTCCAGCGTGAAGGTGATGAAGAACCGGTCGCCCTCCGGCGTCAGCTCGGCCAGCGAGTTGAGCACCGCGAACTCGACATAGCCGCGCTCCAGATAGAAGCGGCGGAGCAGCTCCTCGTCGAAGGCGAGCCGATCCGGATCATAGGTGTCGGCGCTCGAAAAGAAGCGGTACCAGGCCGCCTCGCGGGTCTCGATGACACCCCGCAAGGTGTTGGCGGAGAAGCTCTCATTGCCGATGAAGGTGATGCCGCTGACCTTGGTGAGCGGCCCTTCCTCGATCTCGAAGACGAGGTCGACGCGGTTCTGGTCGAGCTCGATGATCTTCGGCTCGACGCTGGCGGCGTAGCGGCCGTTGCGCCGGTAGAGCTCGAGGATGCGCGACACCGCCGCCTGCACCCGGGCGCGGGTGAAGACGATCCGCGGCCGCAGCTGGACCTCCGCCTCGAGCGTCTCGTCGTCGAGGCGCCGATTGCCCTCGAACGCGATGCGGTTGATGATCGGATTTTCGACCACCTCGATGACCAGCGTGTCGCCGACCTGGCCAACCGCCACGTCATCGAACAACCCGGTCGCGAACAGGTTGCGCAGCGACTGGTCGATGGCCTCTGGATCGAAGGGATCGCCCCGGCGGATCGTGAGATAGCTCTCGACCGTCAGCGTCTCGATGCGCTCGTTGCCGCGGACCACGATGTCGCGAACCTGGCCGACCGGCACGGCCTCTAGCGCCGGCTGCGCCGGTGGCTCGGCTTGCGCATGGACCTCGCCCGCGGCGAGCGCAGCGGCCAACACGAAGACGCCCAAAAGACAGCCGAGCGCGCGAAGCATCCACCAACCCCCGTTTCTTGTCGTGCGCTTGGCCGCGACCTGGCCCGATGCGTGCGCTGCCGTCAGTCGTCAGGAACGGGGGCCGACCTGCTGCCGTGTCAGGAGATCAGATCGGTGAAGAACTTGATGATGTTCATCTGCACGAGGTCGTTCCACGTGGCAAAGATCATCAAGGTCAAGACCATCGCCAAACCGACGCGGAAGGCCATTTCCTGGCTGCGCTCGCCGAGCGGTCGCCCGCGCGCTGCCTCGATCGTGTAGAGCACGAGGTGGCCGCCGTCCAGCATCGGGATGGGGAAGAGATTGATCAATCCAAGATTGATCGAAAGTACGGCGGTGAACCAAATGGCAGGCACCAGACCGTCCTGGGCGATGGTCCCCGACATCTGTGCGATCCTGAGCGGCCCGCCGAGTTCCTCGGTGCCGCGCGAGCCGACGATCATCTCGCCCAGCGCCCCCAGGGTCGCCGTCACCATGCGTACGGTCTCGCTCGTCGCCTCGAACACCGCCATGCCCGGATTGCTGCGCCTGAACTCGACGCCGCTGCGGCTGATGCCGACCAGCCCCACCCGATGGGTGTTGCCGAAGCGGTCCTCGATCTCCTGCAGCGCCGGCGTCACCGTCACCTCGAAGACCTGGCCATCGCGCTCGATGGTGAACGCCAGCGGCACCTCGGCCTGATCGCGAACCATGCCCTGCAGGCTCTCGAAGCTGTCGACCGCGGCACCGTCGACGGCGCTGATCCGGTCGCCGGGCTCGAGCCCGGCCATCGCCGCCGGGCTGGCGGGCGTCACCTCGCCGACCACGGCCGGGGTGAAAGGCCGCCCGCTGAAGACGAAGAGGATGCTCAAGACGACGATGGCGAAGAGGAAATTGGCGGCTGGGCCGGCAGCGACGATGGCCATTCGCTGGAGCACGGATTTCGCCGGGAAGCTGTCATGCAGCGAGGCCGTCGCGGCGTCGGCGCGGGCACTCGTCTCGTCGGCGTCGCCCAGCATCTTGACGAAGCCGCCAAGCGGCACGGCGCTCACCTTCCAGCGCGTGCCGTGCTTGTCGTTGAAGCCGAACAGCTCGGGCCCGAAGCCGATCGAGAACACCTCGACCCTGACACCATTGCGCCGCGCCACCCAGTAGTGGCCGTATTCGTGGACGAACACGACCACCGAAAGGATGATCAAGAAGGGGATGACGTAGCCGACGATGATGTCCATGCACTCGCTCTTTAAAGATGCAGCCGCGCTAGGCGCGCTTCTCGATCAGGGCGGCGGCCTCACGCCGCGCGTCCCGGTCACATAGCAATATATCGTCGATCGATGCCGGTTCGTCACCCGGCAGACGTGCCAAAACGTCACTCGACGATGCCGACAATGTCGAGAAAGCCGATCCGGCCGTCGATGAAGGCCGCCACCGCCACCTCGTTGGCGGCATTCAGGACAGTCGGCGCGCGAGCCGCCCGGCGGCCAGGGCCTGCGCGGGCGAGACCGCAGCGCCGGAAACCGCTCGAGATCGGGCGGCTCGAAGTCGAGCCGGCCGACGCTGGCGAGATCGAGCCGGGTGCCGTCGACCGTCGAGCCGGCTCGGCCAGCCGAGGGCATAGGCGATCGGGATGCGCATGTCCGGCTCGCCGAGCTGCGCCAGCATCGAGCCGTCGCGGTAGGCGACCAGGCTGTGGACGACCGACTGCGGGTGGACCAGGACCTCGATCCGCTCCTCGGGCACGGCGAACAGATGATGCGCCTCGATCAGCTCGAGGCCCTTGTTCATCATCGTGGCGCTGTCGATGCTGATCTTGGCGCCCATCGACCAGTTCGGATGGGCCAGCGCCTGGCGCCGGCGTCGACCGCGGCCATCGGCCGCCTGCGTCGCAGTCGCGGAACGGCCCGCCGGAGGCGGTCAGGATCAGCCGGTCGACGGCGCCGATCGTCTGCGCCGGCCATCGCCTGGAAGATGGCGTTGTGCTCGGAATCGACCGGCAGCACGACGCCCCGCGCGGCCCGGACCGCGGCCATGAGCAGCGCTGCCGGCGCAGACCAGGCACTCCTTGTTGGCGAGCGCGACCATCGCGGCCGCGCCGGAGCGCCGCCAGCGTCGGGCGCGAGGCCGGCCGCGCCGACGATCGCCGGCCATGACCCAGTCGGCCGGGCCGGCCGGCCGCCTCGACGCACCGCCTCGGCGCCGGCCGCGGCCTCGATGCCGCTGCCGGCGAGCGCGCGCTTGAGCGCCGGATAGGCCGCGGGGTCGGCGACCACCGCGAGCCGGCGCCGTACCGACGGGCGACCGCGGCCAGGCGCGTCGACGTGGCGGTGCCGGTGACCAGCGCCTCGACCCGGTAGCGCTCGGGATCCGCCCGGACCAGGTCGAGCGTGCTGCGGCCCGATCGAGCCGGTGGCGCCGAGGATGGTGATCGATCGCGGCGCCGCGGCGCTCGGCGGCGGCGGCCAGGTCCAGGCCACGGCCATGGCACAGGCGCCCGGCGCGGACTCGAGCATGGCCGCCAGAGCCGGCCAGGGCGACAGCAGCCGGGCCGGCGGCGAACAGGTAGCCGTCGACCCGGTCGAGCACCCGCCATGGCCGGGGATCAGAGTGGCCGCTGTCCTTGACCCCGGCGCGCCGCTTGAGCGCCGGATTCGAACAGATCGCCGAGCTGCGCCACCAGCGCCAGGATCGCGCCGACCGAGGCCGCGGCCTGCAGCCGGCGCCCAGCCGATCAGGCCCGGCGGCGGCCACGCCGACCAGGGCGGCGCCGAGCATGCCGCCGACCAGGCCCGACCAGGTCTTGCCCGGGCTGATCGTCGGCGCCAGCTGCGGCCCGCCGACGCGTGCGGCCGACGAAGTAGGCCGCGATATCGGTGGCCAGACCACGATCAGCACCAGCCAGAAGCAGCAGCTGCAAGCCCTGCTCGGAGCTCGCGCAGGCCAGATCAGGGCCACGGCCGGCAGGCCAGATAGACGACCCCGAGCGATCGCCCAGAGCCGCGCCGCGCCAGTCGCCGACCCGGCGGATCAGCAGGCGCGAGCAGCAGCAGGACGCGCCCACGGCGCCGATGACCAGCGTCAGCCCGACGCTCGGCGCGACCATGCACGGCGAGCTGCACCAGCGTCATGACCAGCGCCAGCGGCAGGAGCACGACGCCGAGGACGGCATAGCGCTGCTGGCTGTCGTGCATGGTCAGCCGGGCCCACTCGCGCGCCATCAGGATCACCGCATGATCACCAGACGGCGGCGAAGTCCCAGCCGCCGAGCATGATCACCAGCGCGGCCAGCGCCACCATGACCAGCCCGAGCGACAGCGCCGAATGCCGAGATCGGCCGGCAGTGCTCGCCACCCGACGCCCCATAGCGGCGCTCGCGCCGGTGGAACTCGTCGACGCGCCTGCGCGCAGATGCGCCTCGCTCGAAATCCGGCCAGTGGACGCGAGAAACACGAGCTCGGTATAGGCCAGCTGCCAGAGCAGAAAGTTGCTGAGGCGCTGCTCGCCGCTGGTCCGGATCAGCAGGTCGGGGTCGGGCAGGCCCGTCGGTGTCGAGGGCCGCCGCGAACGGCTCCTCGTCGATCGCCTCCGGCGTCGAGCTCGCCGCGAGCGACCCGCTCGCCAGCCGCGCGTGGCCGCGAGATCTCGCGCCGGCTGCCGTAGTTGAGGGCGATGGTCAGGTCGAGCGCCGTGTTGCGCCGGCGTGCGCGCCTCGGCTTCTCGATCAGCTCGGCGATGTCGGTGGTCAGCAGCGAGCGCTCGCCGAGGAAGCGGAGCTGGACGCCGTTGCTGGCGCAGCTCGTTGATCTCCTTGCGCAGATAGAACCGCAGCAGGTTCATCAGCTCGTTGACCTCGGCCGCCGGACGCTGCCAGTTCTCGCGACGAGAAGGCGAACAGCGTGAGATAGCGGATCCCGCGGTTGCGGCAGGCCTCGACGGTCCGGCGGACCGCCTCGGCGCCGCGCTGGTGGCCGAACACCGGCGGCATGCCGCGGGCCCGCGCCCAGCGGCGGTTGCCGTCCATGATGATCGGCGAGATGCTGGAGCCCGCGGCGCCGCGGCAGCCGGTGTCGCTGGGCGCCGGCGCGGTCGCTGGCTGCGATCGAGGCTGCTGAGATGCGTCATGGCGCGCCTCAGATGGTCATGATCTCGGCTTCTTTGGCCGCCAGCAACTCGTTGATCTGCTTGATCTCGCTGGTCGGTCAGCTCCTGGACCCGTCGGCCCAGATCTTGTGCTCGTCCTGGCGAGATGTCGCCGTCCTTCTCCATGCCGCTTGAGCTGATCCATGCCGTCGCGGCGGACGTTGCGCACCGCGACCCGCGCCTGTCTCGGCATAGCGGTGCGCGACCTTGGCCAGCTCGCTGCGGCGCTCCTCGCTCAGCTCCGGCATCGGCACCCGGATCAGGGTGCCGTCGACCGCGGGATTGAGGCCGAGCGTCCGAGTTGCGGATGGCCTTCTCGACCGCCTTGACCAGGCCCTTGTCCCAGACCTGGACCGAGATCAGCCGCGGCTCCGGCACGTTGATCGTTGCCGACCTGATTGAGCGGCATCGTCGCCGCCATAGGCGCTCGACGGTGATCGGCTCCAGCAGGCTGGCCGAGGCGCGGCCGGTGCGCAGGCCCGGGAACTCCTTGCGCAGGACCTCGACCGCGCCGTTCATGCGCTTGCTCGAGGTCGCCGATGATCGAACTCGCTCACGATACCGCCTCCTGCGCCGCCGCCTCGCTCCGTGATGATGGTGTGCAGGCCCTCGCCACGCAGCACGCGCGAGCAAGGCGCCGGCGCGCTGAACGCGAGAACACGATGATCGGGAATCGCGCTCTCGCGGGCCAGGGAGATCGCCGAGGCGTCCATCACCTTGAGGTCCTTGGCCAGGACCTCGTGATAGGTCAGCCGGTCGTAGCGCTGGCCGCCGTGGAGTCGCGCTGCGGATCGGCGGAATAGACGCCGTCGACCTGGGTGCCCTTGAGCAGCGCGTCGCAGCCCATCTCGGCCGCGCGCAGGGCGGCCGCGGTGTCGGTGGTGAAGAACGGGTTGCCGGTGCCGGCGGCGAAGATCACCACCCGGCCCTTCTCCAGGTGGCGGATGGCCCGGCGGCGGATGTAGGGCTCGCAGACCGACGGCCATCGGGAATCGCCGACAGCACCCGGGTCGGCAGGCCGGCCTGCTCGATGCACGCTCTGCACCGCGAGCGCGTTGATCACGGTGGCCGAGCATGCCCATGTAGTCGGCGGTGGCGCGCTCGATGCCGTGGCCGCTCGCCAGCGCTGCGCCGCGGATGATGTTGCCGCCGCCGATCACCAGGCAGCTGCTCGACACCGAGGGCGTGCGACCGCGCTGCACCTCCTCGGCGAGCCGGCTCAGCACCTCGCTGGTCGTGGCCGAAGCTCGCGCTCGCCCATCAGGGCCTCGCCGGACATCTTGAGGAGGACCCGGCGAAAGCGTGGGGCCGCCTCGCTCGCGCCGGTCATGGGCCGGACTGCCGGTCGCTCATGCCGGTGCGGTCGAAGGGCCACGGCGCCGGCTCGCCCGGCGCACGCCCTGCGCTCACATCGCCCGGCCAGCTGCGGCCACCTCGGCGGCCGAGATCGCGTCGGCTCGCTCGCCAGCGCCCTCGCCCAGCGCGAAGCGGACGAAGTCGGTCACCGCCACCGAGCTGCCGAGCTCCTCGGCGACCCGGTCGATGGCGTCCTTGACCTTGATGTCGGTGTCGATCACGAAGGCCTGCTCGAGCAGCACCGCTCTCCTCGTAGAACTTGCGCATCCGGCCGTCGACCATCTTGTCGATGATCGCCTCCGGCTTGCCGCTGGCGCGCGCCTGCTCGGCGAAGATCGCCGCGCTCCCGCTCGACGACCGCCGGGTCGCAGACGGTCGACGCTGATCGCATTCGGGTTGGCCGCGGCGATGTGCATGGCGAGCTGCTTGCCGAGGCCGCCAGCGCTCCGGGTCGCCGGCCGACTCCAGCGCCGACCAGGACGCCGATCTTGCCCAGGCCGGGCGCCAGCGCTGCGTGGACATAGGTGCCGACCACGGCCCGCTGCCGACCTCGACCACGGCGGTCCGGCGCAGGTTGATGTTCTCGCCGATCACGCCGATCGCCTGGGTGATCGCGTCGGCGACGCTCTGCGCCGGTCGCCGGCGACGGTCGCCGCCTGCAGCGCCTCGACGTCGCCGCCGGCCGCGAGCGCCAGCGCCGCGATCTGGCGCGACCAGCGCCTGGAAGTCCTCGTTGCGCGCGACGAAGTCGGTCTCGGAGTTGACCTCGACCATGGCCCCCTTGGTGCCCGTCGACGCGACCGCCGACCAGCCCCTCGGCGGTCACCCGGCCGGCCTTCTTGGCCGCCGCCGCCAGGCCCTTCTTGCGCAGCCAGTCGATCGCCGCCTCCAGGTCGCCGCCGGTCTCGGTCAGCGCCTTCTTGCAGTCCATCATGCCGGCGCCGGTCTGCTCGCGCAGCTCCTTGACCAGTGCCGCGGTTACCTCAGCCATCGTTCTTCCGTATCCGTTGCACCACCGGACCGGGCACGGGCCACAGCCCCGGTGGTGTTGTCAGTCGAAGCGGCCAGCCGCCCGCGGGGCCTGGCCTCGTCTCGTTCCTCGGGCGCCGTGCCTCAAGCCCGCGCCGGCTCCTCCACCGGAGCGTCGGCGGGGGCGGCAGCCGGCTCGACGGACGCGGTCTCGTCCTCAGGCTCGGCGGCCTCGGCCGGCGCCGCAGCCGCGGCTCGGCCGCCACCGGCTCCGGCTCGGCGGCAACCGGCTCGATCGGCTCGATCTCACCCATGTCCATGCCGCTCGCCGACATCTCGGCCTGCAGGCCGTCCAGCACCGCGCCGACCATCAGGTCGCAGTAGAGGTTGATGGCGCGGCTGGCGTCGTCGTTGCCCGGGATCGGGTAGCGGATGCCGGCCGGGCTCGAGTTGCTGTCGACCACCGCGATCACCGGGATGCCGAGCTTCTTCGCCTCGGTGACGGCGATCGCTTCCTTGTTGGTGTCGATGACCACCAGGATGTCGGGCAGGCCGCCCATGTCCTTGATCCCGCCCAGCGCCCGCTCGAGCTTGTCGCGCTCGCGGGTCAGCTGCAGGAGCTCCTTCTTGGTCAGGCCGCTCTGCTGCTCGCCGAGCCGGCCCTCCAGCTCGCGCAGCCGGCGGATCGAGTTCGAGATGGTCTGCCAGTTGGTCAGCATGCCGCCGAGCCAGCGGTGGTTGACGTAGTACTGGCCGCAGCGCTGGGCGGCGCGGGCGACCGGCTCCTGCGCCTGCCGCTTGGTGCCGACGAACAGCACCCGGCCGCCGCCGGCGACGACGTCGCGCACCGCCTGCAGCGCCCGGTGCATCAACGGCACGGTCTGCGTCAGGTCGAGGATGTGGACGCCGTTGCGGACCCCGAAGATGTAGGGCTCCATCTGCGGGTTCCAGCGCCGCGTCTGGTGACCGAAGTGGACGCCAGCCTCGAGCAGCTGGCGCATCGTGAAGGAGGGAAAAGCCATGGTTTTCGTGTTTCCTGATCCGGTTGTGCCACCGCGGATCCGAATTCGACCAAGGCCGAACACCGGGGGCGCGCAACAGCGCGCGGGACGATCCGCGTGAGAGATGCCGGGTGTCTACTAGCGCTCCACGACAAAAGCAAGTCGAGGGGCGGTGAAAAACAGCGCCCTCAGATACGGCCTTGACGCCGGTTCCACCAAAACAACAGCGGCGCCAGCACCTTGTCGTAGAGGGCGCCCGCGGCCGGACGCACCGGCCCCCAGGCGACAAGCCTGGCCAACCAGCGATAGCGCGGCATGCGTCGCCAAAGCAGCACGAACGCATCGACCCCGACATGCAGCCGGCCGACCTCGTCGAGCACGTGTAGCCGCCGCTTGGCGCCGGCCCGGTCGATGCCGAAGCTGGCCAGCGCCTCGGGCGCGCTGCTCAGGTCGAGCCAGGTCAGCCGGTCACCGCCGGGCCCCTTCTTGTAGTGCTCGATCTCGGCCCGGCACACCGGGCAGCCGCCGTTGTAGTAGCAAATCGGGCGGTCGATCGTCTCGCTCGGCATCATCGTCATTCATCACCTGTCGTTAGGTCACTCGGCCGAGCAGCTGCTCGGCCATCGCCCGGCCGGAGAGGAAGGCCGCCTCCACCTTGCCGCCCAGGCACCAATCGCCGCAGGCACCAATCCGGCTGGCTTGATCGAGCAGCGCCGCCTCGCCCACCGGCTCGGTCACCAGCGCGTAGCGCCAGCGATGGGCCTCGATGTGCGCCGGCGGGCGCGGCGCGATCCCGACGGCCGCGAAGAATGCATCGCGAAGCAGCGGGGCCACCGCCTCCGGCTGCTCCTCGAGATGCGCCGCCGACCAGTCGGGCGAGGCATGAACGGTCCAGGCGTCGCGGCCGGCGCGGCCCTGCTTGCTGGTGTTACGCGCGATCCAGGAGATGGGACCATCCGCGACGGCCAGCGCATCGTGCCCGTCGAGCACCAGCGGCGGATCGAAGGCCAGCAGCAGCGCCCAGCAGGGCGCCATTCTGGCCGCCTCTGTCGCGGCGATCAGCCGCGCCGGCGCCTGCTCGCCCAGGGTCGCCAAAAGCTCGGCCGCCTGCGGTGCCGGGACCGCCAGCGCCACCGCGGCGAACGGCCCATGCTTGTGGCCCGATGCCGCCCGGAGCCACCAGGACGTGCCGGTAAGCTCGAGCGTCGTGATCCGGCACTGGATATGGACGTCGAGCTCGCCCAGGATCAGCTTCAACGGCGCCGCCATCGATGGCACGCCGATGTAGACCGGTCGTCCGTCGCGCTCGGCAGCCGACCATCTGGCCACGACGCCGGCCTGGATGCCGGCCTCGAGCAGTGAAGTAAACGTCTCGTCCCGCGCTCGAATGAATTGGGCGCCGTGGTCGAAGACGGCACCGTCCCGGCGCCGCTGGGCCAGCCGGCCGCCCACCGAGCGCCCCTTGTCGAAGACACTGACCATCTGCCCGTGCTGGGCGAGCTGGCGGGCGCAGACCACGCCTGCCACGCCGGCGCCGATCACCGCGATCCGTCCCGTCATGCCCTGTCTCCCTGTTCCGGTCCGCGTTCCAGATCGCGGGCCTGGCGCCCGAGCTCGGCCAAGAGCTGCTCCCGGCCGGCGGCGAAGTCGCTGGCGAGCCAGATGTCCTCAAGCGCCCGCAGCCGCGCGCCGAGCGCCGGGCCGGGCGGCACCCCCGAGGCCAGGAGATCGTGTCCGGAAACGGGCAGCTGCGGCGGCGTGAAGGCACCTACCACCGCGAGCGATGATGCCAGCGCGGCCGCTCCGGCGCCGGCCTCGGCGGCGGCCAGCCGCAACCGGTCCTGCAGCCGTTCGCCACCCAGCCGGTAGGCGAGCCGGCGCAGCTCCGCCGGTGCCAGGTCGAGCGGCGGCAGCGGGGCCGTCGTCAGGTCGGCAAGCTTGTCGCGCTCATGATTGGCGAGCCGCAGCCGATCCGCCACAGCCTCGCTGGCGACCAAGCCGCGCAGCAGCACCGCAAGCCGGACGATCGGGCCGGCATCGGGCGCCGCGGCGAGCAGGGCCGAGAGCCGCTCCAGCCGCGGTTCCGCACCGAACAGCTGCCGCCAGACGCCGGTCTCGCGGGCCAGCGCCAGACTGGCCTCGACATGAACGCCCATCAGCAGCTTCAGGAGCTCGGCGCGCAGCCGCTCGCCCGACAGGCGCGCCAGGCCGCCCCGCGCCTGGTGCAGCGCCTGCAGCACCGCAGCCTCGGGTCGTTCCCGGCCGAATCGCGCGAAGAACCGCAGAAAGCGGAGGATGCGCAGATAGTCCTCGCGGATTCGCGCCTCGGGCTCGCCGACGAAGCGGATGCGCCCGGCGGCGAGATCGGCCCGGCCGTCGAACGGATCGAACAGCCGGCCGGCGCGGTCGCAGCTCATCGCGTTGATGGTGAGGTCCCGCCGCGCCGCATCTTCACGAAAGCAATCGGTGAAGGCCACCTCGGCCCAGCGGCCGTCGGTCGCGACGTCCCGGCGCAAGGTGGTCACCTCGAAGTCGCGGCCGCCTTCGATCACGGTGATGGTGCCATGCGCCAGCCCGGTCGGCACGGTGCGGATGCCGGCAGCAGCCAGGAGGTCGAGGTTGCGCTCGGGCGGCACCGGTGTCGCGATATCGAGATCAACCGCATCCAGCGCCGGGTTCAAAAGCGTGTCGCGGACGCAGCCGCCGACGAAGCGAACAGCCTGGCCATCGGCCTCCAGCGCATCCAGGACCTTGAGGGTCGGCAGGGCGGTCAACCAGGCTGCCCGCGCCAGCGGCCGCTCCTCAGCCACCCGCCGCCCCCGCCGCGGCGTCGTCCCCGGCGCCCGGATCGGCCGCCGGGTCGGCGACCGGTGGCCTGATCTCACCCGGCACGATGAGCCCGTCCTCGATCCTGGGCGGCAGGTAGTCGGCATCGATCTCACCGCCGCCGGTGAGCGCGACGGTCACGAGCGTGCCGATCGCCAGGGCAAGGCCAAGCACGGTCAAGACGAACCAGGGCGTCTCGTCGAGCAGCGCCTGGCCGCGGGTTACCAGGAAGCGATAGGCGAAGAAGCCGATGAACGGCAGCAGGAACGGCAACACGTAGAAGAGGAAAATGCGCAGCATGTCGATTCAGCGATCCGCAAGGGCCCCAGAGCTCGGCCGCGCCCCCTGCGGCTGTCAAAGGGCGAGCGTCCGGGCGAAATTGACGAGAATGCCGGCCGTCGCCCCCCAAATGTAGCGGTCTTCGTAGGGCAGGACAAAGAAGTGCCGCCGCTGGCCATTCCTCACATAGGAATCGCGGCGGTGATTGGCAGGGTCGAGCAGGAAGTCGAGCGGCACCTCGAACACCTCGGTCACCTCCGACGGGTCGGGCCGGAAGGCCAACGGCGGCTCGGCCACCCAACCGACCACCGGGTAGATGCGAAAGCCGGTAACCGTGTCGTAGGCGCGAAGGCTGCCCAGGATCTCGACCCGCTCGGGCTCGAGGCCGATCTCCTCCTCGCTCTCGCGCAATGCCGTGGCTGCAGCACTCAGCTCCCACGCCTCCATCCGGCCGCCCGGCAGGCTGATCTGCCCGGCATGCGCCGACAGATGCGCTGCGCGCTGGGTGAGGATGACCCGGGGGCCGCCCGGCCGGGCGACCAGCGCCACCAGGACCGCCGCCGGGGTCAGCTGGACCGCCCCGTCCACCGGCCGCGCCTCGTCGCCGAGCACCTGCCAGGGCTCGTCCAACGGCAAGGCATCGCGCAGCCGCTCGCGCAGGGCCGCCCGGTCGAGCGACGCCAGGTCGGGCCGGCTCACGCGGCGTCCACCGAGCCCAGGGAAAACCGGCTGCCGGCACTCCTGACCTCGACGATGCCGCCCGCGGCCGGCTCGGCGAGCTCGACCAGATGGTAGAAGACGGGCCTGAGCAGCCGCGCCTCGAGCGCCAGCCGCCGGCCGGTCGCCGGCCGCAGCGTCACATAGGGCACCGGCGGCCCGCCGCCCGGCGGTGGCCGCATCGCCAGGGGATGCGCGGCGTCGAGCTCGATCCACTCATCGAGATTGCTTCGCAGCCGCAGCACCTGCCCGGCATCGGCGCCGCGCCGCTCGAGCTCGACAATGGTGAACGGCACGTCGGCGACCACGACCCGCACCGCCTCGACCGGGGTCACCAGCCAGTAGCTGCCGTCACCGGCCCGGTGCAGCGCCGAGGCGAAGAGCTTGACCAGCGCCGGCCGAGGAATACGACCGCCGTCGTGGTACCAGCTGCCTTCCATGTCGATCCGCATGTCCACGGGCGCCACCGGGGCGTCGCCCTCGAGCAAGGCCTCGAGCCGCGCATCGATGTCGAAGCCGCGCCTCACAGTGCCGCCCGATCCGGGTTTCGAAGGTGCGGCGGCAGCGTCGGCGGCAGCGTCGGCGCAGCGGTGTCGCCACCGTCACACCCCCGTCCAGCCACTGCAATACTTTGCCCCATCGCCCCCTTGCCTTCGCCCGAACGCCGTGCAGTTATGAACCAACTAGCGTTGGCGTGTCGTGACTTCTAGTTGCAAAGGCGTGCTGTCGGGCGATGCGGCGACGCAGCGGCCGAAGCGGCCGCAGCACGAAGGAACAGGCGGTTGGACGAAACGGCAGGTAAAGACCTCGATCTCGAGATCGACCGGACGATCGAGCAGCTGGGCAAGATGAAGGCCGAGATCGGCCGGGTCATCTTCGGCCAGCAGGAGGTGGTCGAGGAGGTGCTGATCACGCTTCTCGCCGGTGGCCACACGCTGCTGGTCGGCGTACCGGGCCTCGCCAAGACCAAGCTCGCCGAGACCCTGGGCACCGTCCTCGGCCTCTCGGAGAAGCGGGTCCAGTTCACCCCGGACCTGATGCCGGGCGACATCATCGGCTCCGAGATCCTCGAGGAGGATTCGACCGGTCGCCAGCATTTCCGCTTCATCCAGGGGCCGATCTTCGCCCAGCTGCTGATGGCCGACGAGATCAACCGGGCGAGCCCGCGGACCCAGGCGGCGCTGCTCCAGGCGATGCAGGAGCGCAAGGTCACCGTGGCCGGCCACGACCACCGCCTGCCGGCCCCCTTCCATGTGCTGGCGACGCAGAACCCGATCGAGCAGGAGGGCACCTACCCGCTGCCCGAGGCGCAGCTCGACCGGTTCCTCATGCAGGTCAATATCGACTACCCGTCGGCCGACGCCGAGCGGCAGATGATGATCGCCACCACCAGCGGCAGCGAGGCCCAGCCACAGCAGGTCATCGACGGCGCCACCTTGATGGCGATGCAGGCGCTCGTCCGCCAGCTGCCGGTGAGCGAAAGCATGGTCGAGGCAATCCTCAAGCTGGTTCGTGCCGGCCGGCCCGAGATCAGCGCGGTCGAGGGCGTGCGCGAGCAGGTCGCCTGGGGTCCCGGTCCCCGTGCCAGCCAGTCCTTGATGCTGGTGACGCGGGTCCGCGCCTTGCTCGATGGCCGCCTCGCGCCCTCGCTCGACGATCTGCGGGCGCTGGCGGCCCCGGTGCTCCGCCATCGCATGGCGGTCACCTTCGCCGCACGGGCGGACGGCATCGGCGTCGACGACGTTGTCGACCGGCTGGTCCGGCAGCTTGACTGACCGCGCCCGGATCGCCCCAGGCCAGAGCCGCCGCGGGGGTCCCGGCAAGCGGTGCCGGGAGGCCGCGTGGCCACGACCATGAACCAGGCCGACGCGCTCACCATCCAGCGTGGCGAAGCCGAGAAGCTCGGCGGCCGACTGCCGGGTCTGCTGGTCGAGGCCGAGCGGGTCGCAGCCACCGTGAGCCAGGGCGTGCACGGCCGCCGGCGAACCGGCGTCGGCGAGACCTTCTGGCAATACCGCCAGTACCAGCCGGGCGATCCGGCAGGCTCGATCGACTGGCGCCAATCGGCGCGCTCGCGCCACCTCTTCGTCCGCGAGCAGGAATGGGAGGCTGCCGAGAGCGTCTGGCTCTGGCCCGACCAGTCCGCCTCGATGCACTACCGCTCGACCAAGAGATGGCCGACCAAACGCGACCGGGCGCTCGTTCTGACCCTGGCGGTCGCCGGCCTCTTGATCCGCGCCGGCGAGCGGATCGCCGCGCTTGGCAGCGGCGAGCGGCCGCGAGGCGGGCAATACGGCTTCAATCGTGGTCGTGCAGCGCCTGCTCGAGAGCGCCCAGGCAGCGCCCTCGACCGTTCCGCACCAGAACCTGCCGCGCCACGCCCGCCTGGTGCTGGTCTCCGACTTCCTCGAGCCGCCCGAGGCGCTGGCCAGGCGCTTCGCCCAGCTGGCCGCGGTCGGCGCCGAGGTCTCCGTGCTGGTGATCGCCGATCCGGCCGAAGAGGGGCTGGATTTCAGCGGCCGCGTGCTGTTCGAGGGGCTGGAGGGCGAAGGCCGCACGTTGATCGGCAATGTCGGCGGCATTCGTGGCCGCTACCGCGAGCTCTACGACGCCCATCGCGCACATGTCGGCGATCTGGTCCGCCGCCACGGCTGGCGGCTGGCCACCCACCGCACCGATCGCAGCCCGGAAAGCGGCCTGCTTACCCTCTACCAGATGCTGGCGCCCCGCGCCGCCGGGCGGCACTGAGCGTGCCGGCCACCCCCCGCCACGCCGCCCCTTCCGGCATGCGAGCCCGCCCGTCATGCTGGCACTAGGCCCCCTCGCCTTCCTCCAGCCCTGGCTGCTCGCCGGGCTGTTGGCGCTGCCGGCGATCTGGCTGCTCTTGCGCCTGACCCCACCGACGCCGCGCCGCGTCGCTTTTCCGCCGCTGGCGCTCCTGCTCCGCCTCGTCGCTCCCGAGGAGACGCCGGCGCGCTCGCCCTGGTGGCTGCTGCTGCTCCGGCTCGCCATTGCGGCCCTGATCATCGTGGCGCTCGCCGGCCCGATCCTCAACCCGGCACCGGAGCTCGGCGGCCGCGGCCCGGTGCTGCTGGTCGTCGACAATGGCTGGGCCGCGGCACCCAACTGGCAACGGCGGATCGACGCGGCCCGCGAACGGCTGGAGCAGGCGGAGCGGGACAACCGCCCGGTGATCGTGCTGCCGACCGCGCCCGACGGCCGCGACGCCCAGCTCGAGCCGCGCCCGGCCCGCGAGGTGCTCGAAGGCCTCCCCGGCTGGCAGGCGCGGCCCTGGCAGGCCGATCATGCGCTGGCGCTGCAGCGGCTCGAGGCGAGCGGCCTCGCCGAGGCCCAGCCGATCTGGCTCGCCGACGGCATCACCGACCGCGAGGCGGGCGCCGAGGCGAGCCGCGCGCTGGCCCGGGCCCTGGGCGAGCTGGGCGAGCTGCAGGTCGTCGCCGACCCGGTGGCCGAGCGTGCCCTCCTGCTGGCGCCGGGCGAGCTCGCCCAGAGCAGCCAGTCGGTGACCGTCACCCGGCCGAGCACCGACACGCCGTGGCCGGCCGAGATCGTCGCCATCGGCCCGGCCGCCGAAATCCTCGGCCGGTTTCCGATCCCGACCGGCGCGCCGGAGCTGACGGTGACCGTCGAGCTCGATCTGCCGCTCGATCTGCGCAACCGCATCGCCCGGCTCGAGCTCACCGGCGACCACGGCATCGGTGGCGTGCTCCTGTTCGACGAGAGCTGGCGGCGGCGCACCGTCGGCATCGCCGGGGAGCCTGGCACCGGCAGCGACCAGCCGCTGCTCGCCGAGCCCTATTTCGTCGAGCGGGCACTCGCCCCCTTCGCCGAGATTCGCCGCGGCCCGATCGAGGAGCTGGTCGAGGCGCCCCTGTCGCTGCTCGTCATCACCGATCGCGGCCAGCTCCACCCCGACGAGGAGGCGGCGCTCGCCAGCTGGATCGAGGCCGGTGGCGTGCTGCTCCGCTTCGCCGGGCCGCGGCTCGCCGGACTCGAGGCCGATGGCGTCGCCGCCGACCCTGACGCCCTGCTGCCAGCGCCGCTCCGCGCCGGCGACCGGCAGCTCGGCGGGGCGCTCTCCTGGTCCGAGCCCCTGCCGCTGGCACCCTTCCCGGCGGACGGTCCCTTCGCTGACCTGCCGGTGAGCGAGGAGGCCGTCGTCTTCCGCCAGGTGCTGGCCGAGCCCAGCCCCGAGCTGGCCCAGACCACACTCGCCAGCCTGGTCGACGGCACCCCGATCGTCACCGGGCGGATGATCGGCGAGGGCTGGACCATCCTCGTCCACACCACCGCCAACACAAGCTGGACCAGCCTGCCGCTCTCGGGCGTCTTCGTCGACATGCTCCGCCGGATCGCCGAGCTCGGCGTCGGCGCCGGCAGTGATCTCGTCGGCCCGGTCCGCGCCGATCTGGTGCTGGCCGCCGACGGCACGCTGGTCGAGCCGCAGGCCGCCCTGCAGCCGCTCGACGCCGAGCGCTTGGCCGAGCTGCCGATCGGCCCGGCTGGCCCCGCCGGCCTCTATTCGGCGATCGAGCAGCAGGCCCTGGACCAGGATGAACCCGGGCGCGGCCGCGTCGCCCGCAACCTGCAGGAATTCGCTCGACGGCGCGCGTCCGCTCGAGCTTGCCGGCCTCGCCGAGGGCACGATCCCCTATCGGCAGGGCGAGGAGCGCAACCTGATGCCGGCCCTGCTGACCCTGGCGACCCTGCTGGCGCTCGCCGACCTCATCGTCTCCTTCATGCTGCGCGGGCTAGCACCCACGCTGCCCGGCCGGCGGGCCGGCAGGGCAGCGGCAGCCGGGCTCGCCCTGCTCATCCTCACCGGCAACCCGGCGCTCGCCCAGGACGACGCCCGCATCGCCGAGCTCGCCAACGCGACCCGCCTCGCTTATGTCCGGACCGGCCTCAATGACGTCGACGAGCGCAGCAGGCAGGGCCTGGTGGGGCTCGGCCGGGTGCTCGAACGGCGCAGCTCGATCGAGACCGGCGAGCCTGTGGCGGTCGACCCCGCAACCGACGAGCTCGCCGTCTTCCCGCTCCTCTACTGGCCGGTGCCGCCGGAACACCCGGCGCTCGCCGAGGAAACCATCGACCAGCTCGAGACCTATCTGCGCAACGGCGGCATGGTGCTGTTCGACACCGGCGACGCGGCGCGGCTGCTGCCCGGCCAGGATGTCCGCGGCCCGGGCGAGCAGCGCCTCGCCACGCTGCTCCGCGACCTCGACCTGGCACCGCTCGAGCCGATCCCGGACGATCACGTGCTGACCCGCTCCTTCTACCTCATGGAGGATCTGCCGGGCCGTTTTGCCGGGCGGCCGATCTGGGTCGACCAGCAGCCGCAAAGCGTCAATGACGGCGTCTCCAGCGTGATCATCGGTGCCCACGACTGGGCCGGCGCATGGGCCGAGGACGAGTATGGCCGCACCCTCTACCCGGTCGTGCCGGGCGGCGAGCGGCAGCGCGAGATGGCGCGGCGCTTCGGCGTGAACCTCGTGATGTACGCGCTCACCGGCAACTACAAGACCGACCAGGTGCACATCCCGGCCCTGCTCGAAAGGCTCGGCCAATGATCGAGAGCAGCCTCGTCCTGCAGCCGCTGGTGCCGATCTGGCTAATTGTCACACTCGGCCTCGTCATGCTGGGCCTCGCCGGCTTCGGCCTCTGGCGGCGGGCCCGGGGGACGCTCTGGCGCGCCGCCTTCGCTGCCCTTCTCCTGCTCGCGCTCTCCGGCCCGCAGCTGCTGCGCGAGGACCGCGAGCCGCTCGACGACATCGTCGTCGTGGTCGAGGACCATAGCCCGAGCCAGCGCATCGCCGATCGCGAGGCGGTGAGCCGCGATGCCGCCGACGCCCTGGTCGAGCGGCTGCAGTCCTACCCCGACGTCGATGTCCGCAGGCTTACCATGGACGGCAGCAGCCGGCGCGGCTCCGACCTCTTCGCGACATTGCGCGAGCGCCTGGGCGAAATCGATCAGGGCCGTCTCGCCGGAATCGTGGCCCTGACCGACGGCCGCGTGCACGATGCGCCAGCAGCGGCCGAGGACTGGCCGGTCGATGCCCCCTTCCACGTCCTGCTCACCGGCCGCGACGACGAGTACGACCGCCGGCTCACGGTCGAGCAGGCGCCGAGCTTCGGCGTCGTGGGCGAGCCGTTGCCGGTCACCGTCCGCGTCGCCACGACGCCCGAGGCGCTCGACGAGGGTGCCGCGCCGATCCCCTTGAGCGTCTCGCGCGATGGCGAGCCGTTTGTCGAGATGGTGGTGGAGCCGGGCGTCACCACCGAGATCGATCTCTTGCTCGACAAGGCCGGCCCCACCGTCTTCGAGTTCCAGGTGCCGGTCGCCGAGGGCGAGCTCACGGCGCTCAACAACCGCCAGGCGGTGACCGTGAACGGCATCCGCGACCGGCTCAGGGTGCTGCTCGTCTCCGGCCAGCCCTATCCGGGCCTGCGCGTCTGGCGCAACCTCTTGAAGGCCGACCCCGCCGTCGATCTGGTGCACTTCACCATTCTCCGCCCGCCCGAGAAGCAGGACGGGACGCCGATCCGCGAGCTCGCACTGATCGCCTTTCCGAGCCGCGAGCTGTTCGAGGTCAAGCTGGCCGAGTTCGACCTCATCATCTTCGACCGCTACTCCAGGCGCGGCCTGCTGCCACTGGTCTACCTCGACAACGTCGCCCGCTATGTCGAAAACGGCGGCGCGCTACTGGAGGCCGCCGGGCCGGAGTTCGCCGAGCCGCAGAGCCTTTTCCGCACCCCCTTGTCCAGGGTCCTGCCGGGCCGCCCGTCGGGCGAGGTCTACGAGCGCGGCTTCCTGCCGACGGTCACCGAGATGGGCGACCTCCACCCGGTGACCCGGGGCCTCGCCGCCGACGGCGACAGCGCACCCTGGGGCGAGTGGTTCCGCCAGATCGACGTCGAGGCGCCCAACGCTCAGGTGTTGATGACCGGCGTCTCCGACCGCCCGCTCTTGGTGCTCGAGCGGGTGGGCGAGGGCCGCGTCGCCCAGCTCCTCTCCGATCATGCCTGGCTCTGGGCGCGCGGCCTCGACGGCGGCGGACCGCAGGCGACGCTGCTCCGCCGGCTGGTGCACTGGCTGATGCGCGAGCCGGAGCTGGAGGAGGAGGCGCTCCGGGCATCGGCCACCGGCGAGGGCCTGCGCATCGAGCGCCAGTCGCTCGCCGCCGAGGCCGCGGAGGTGGAGGTCACTGCGCCTTCGGGCGAGCGGTTCGCCGTCACCCTGGAACCGGTCGGCGACGGCTTGGCGGCAGCCGAGATCGAGGCCACCGAGGATGGGCTCTACCGGGTCCGCGACGGCGAGCACCTGGCCTTTGCCACGCCCCGGCCCATCGCCCCGATCGAGCTCGCCGACATGACCGCAACGGCCGAAATCCTGGCCCCGTTCGCCGCCGCCACGGGCGGCGCGGTGACCTGGCTCGACGAGCGCGGCCTGCCCGATCTCCGCCGGATCGAGACCGACCGGCGGGCCTCCGGCGCCGGCTGGATCGGCCTCGAGCGCAACCGCGCCTACACGGTCGAAGGCCTGAGCCAGACGCCGCTGATGCCGGCATGGCTCGCAGCCATCCTGCTCATCGGCACCGCCGCCATGGCTTGGTGGCGCGAGGGCCGCGCCTGATCACGCAGCCGCGAACCCGCATGTGTCAGGGGTTCGACTATCGCGATCGGCACCGCTATAAGCTGGTCGGTGCGGGGCTCCACTTGTGCTTCGCAACCTTCAACCGATAGGGATCGACGTCATGGCATTCCGTCATCTTGTGCTCGGCCTTGCCGCGATCGGCTCTCTGTGTGCCGCCGGCATCGCCAAGGCGGACCCGATCGAGAACCGCCAGTTGCTGATGTGGGCCAACAGTTCCGCGGCCAAAGTGTCCGGTGAAATGATCAAGGGCAACATCCCCTTTAATCAAGACGTTGCCAACCTCGCTCTCAATACGTTCGCCGCCGTCAGCAAGAGCTTCGTCGATTTCTTCCCCGAGGGCAGCGAGACCGGCGGTGATACGCGGGCCAAGGATACCATTTGGTCGGATTGGGACGGCTTCGTCGCTGCCGATACCAAGTTCGCCGAGGCTGCCGCCGCCGGCGTGGCCGCCAAGCCTGCCGACCTCGAAGCGTTCAAGGCGGTGTTCACGCCTATCGCAGAGAACTGCAACTCCTGTCATGAAACGTACCGCGTCTCCCGCAACTGATGGCGTTCAAAGGCTTCTTCGTCACGGCGCTGGCCCTCGTCGCGGCGGCCGGCGCCGGCTTCTGGTACCTCACGGCACCTGAGGAATACGCCGCCATCGACCTGCCAGCGCACGAGCCCGATCTCGCCAATGGCGAAGAGCTGTTCTGGATCGGCGGCTGCGGCTCCTGCCATGCGGCACCCGACGCCAAGGGCGAGGCCAAGCTGACGCTGGCGGGCGGCCTCGTGCTCGAGACACCGTTCGGCAATTTCCGCGTGCCGAACATCAGCCCGGACCCGGACGCCGGCATCGGCGGCTGGAGCCAGGCCGCCTTCGTCCAGGCGATGCGCTACGGCGTCTCGCCCGAGGGCGCGCACTACTACCCTGCCTTCCCCTACACATCCTATGCCCGGATGCCGGTCGAGCACCTCCTCGACCTCAAGGCCTATCTCGACACCCTGCCCGCCACCGCGAACGAGGTGGCAGGCCACGACCTCGGCTTCCCCTACAACATCCGCCGCTTCGTCGGCCTGTGGAAGCTTCTCTACCTCGATCCGGCCTGGGTTGCCGAGATCGACGCGGCCGATCCCGATGCTGGCGCGCGGCCGCTACCTGGTCGAGGGTCCGGGCCATTGCGGCGAATGCCACACCAGCCGCAACGCCATCGGCGGCCCCGAGCGCACGGCCTGGCTCGCCGGCGCCACGGCACCCGAGGGCGAAGGCACGGTGCCCAACATCACGCCGGGCGGCCTCGACGGCTGGTCGGCCAGCGACCTCGTCTATGCCTTCGAAAGCGGCTTCAAGCCCGACTACGACACGCTCGGCGGCTCGATGGTCTCGGTCCAGGACAACCTTTCCCACCTGCCCGAAGCCGATCTCGCGGCCATCGCGGCCTATCTCCTGGCCCTGCCGGAACGCCCTAACGCCTATTGAGGCACGGCCAGGCCAGGGCCAGCGAGCTGGACCGGCGAACCAGACCCATCGTTCAACCGTATCTCGGTTGAACGATCTGGAGAGACGTCTTGACCTTGAAGAGCTTCGACCGCCCGATCCGGGCGGCCGTGATCGGTGCTTCCGGCGGCATCGGTGGTGCGCTGGCCCAGGCGCTCGCCGCCGATGCCGCCGTCGACGGCGTCATGGCCTATTCCAGGAGCGGCAGGGCACCCAAAGGCGACAAGCTGCACCCCTGCCGCCTCGACCTCGAGGACGAGGCCAGCATCGCGGCCGCGGCTGCCATGGCCGCTGACGTCATGGGCGGGCTCGACCTCGTCATCGTCGCCAGCGGCGTCCTGCACGGGCCGGATGGCCTGAAGCCCGAGAAGTCCTACCGCCAGCTCGATGCCGGTGCGATGGCGCGGGTGCTGGCGATCAACACCATCGGCCCCGCCTTGGTGGCCAAGCACTTCCTGCCGCTGCTACCCCGCCAGGGCCGGGCGATCTTCGCCGCCATCTCGGCCAGGGTCGGCTCGATCGGCGACAACGGGCTCGGCGGCTGGCACAGCTACCGCGCGTCAAAGGCCGCTCTCAACATGCTGCTCAAGAACTTCGCGATCGAGACCGGCCGGCGCAACGACGCGGCGGTGATCGTGGGGCTCCATCCCGGCACCGTGGCGACGCCGCTCTCCGAGCCCTTCCAGTCCGGGGTGCCCGAGGGCCAGCTGTTCACAGCCGACCACTCGGCGGCGCGCCTGCTCGCGACCCTGGACGAGTCATCGCCCGAGGATAGCGGCCGGGTCCTGGCCTATGACGGCGAGCGCCTGCCCTATTGACGATCAGACCCATTCAGATCCTCAGATCGAGCCTTGCACCGCGCTCCATGGGCGGGCGCTGGGCCACGGCGTCGTGGCCCGGCTCGGCGAGGTCCGGCCGCGTCGGCCGGCCGACCGCCTCGCTGGTCTGCACCGCCGCCGCCCGGGCCGCGGCGGCATCGGCAGCACGCCGCTCCAGGGCCGCCTGCCGGTCGGCGCTGGTCGGATCACCGCCCACCTCGCCGCCCCGCGCATTCTGCTGCCGCTGGGCCACCTCCTCGCGCGCCAAAGGCGGCAACCCGCCCGGCGTCCGACTGATCTCCATGATCGGTCACCTCTCGAAACGGTCGCCGCACGGCGACAAATCCTGAACGAGAGGTTACCAGCCCTGGGTTAACGGAAGGTTACACCCGCCGCTGTCCGACCAAGCCGCGGCCGGCCGCCAGCAGCGCCGGCAACGCACCGAGAGCCGCGATCCCGGCACCCAGGAGCAGCAGGCGCAGGGTCTCCTGGCCATTCTCGACGCGCAGCACCGCCTCGCCGGCCATGAGCAGGGCTATGACCCAGAGCGTGAGCACGACAAAGGAGGCATACTCCCGCGCATGCCGCCGCGCCGTCCAGCGCGCCGGCGGCTGGCCGTCGAAGCTCCTGGCAACCGTGTAGGTGACAAGGCCGGAGAGAGCCATGGCAATCCCGGCCGGAATGGCAATGATCATCAGCTTGGTCTTTCCAGGCCGGGCCGGCGATCGGCGGAACTGCCCGCCCGCCAGCTTCGGCGATCGCGCAAAGATAAGCATTGCCGAGGCGCCGTCGGAGCCCTGATTCTGCATGGCCCGGCCCGGAGCTTCGGCGAAATCGCAAGCCTGCGCCACGGCCCCCGGCCAGCCGTCGAGGCGGGCCGCCAGCAGCACTGGACAAACACCCGGCCGAGCGCCATCGTCCGCGCCCACGGCTCCGGCAGGATGGAGGCCGGCAAAGGAGGAACGCGTGAAGTTGCGACAAGCGTTGGCCATCACCGCGATCGGGCTCTGGGCTACTGCCCCATCGGGCGCTGCCGCGCAGGATGGCGAAGCCACGGACACGCAGCGGATCGACGAGATCCGCGACATGGCGCTCGCCGTCGGCAACACCTATGCCTGCATCGACGATACCGATGCCAAGAGCGCCTTTCGCGACCATGCGCACACGCTCTTCGACCTGATGCTCAAGGATGTCGGCTCGAACACGGCGTTCCTCTTTGCCGTGTCACTCGGCTACGGCTCGGCCGTGCCCGAGGACCGGCTCGACTGCCCGAAGCTGCTGGCGCAATGGGCCGACATGAAGAGCGCCTTCGCCCTCGTCGAGCCCGCGCCTTGAGGCGGCCGATCGTTCTCGCCGCGGCACTGACCCTCCTGGCGTCGGCCGCCCAGGCCGACGGCAACCACCACCACCATCATGACGACGACTACTGGAACGGGCACGACGACTTCTTCGCCGGCCAGGAGAACGTCTACGTCTACAAATTCGGCAGCGGCACCGGCGACTCACTCGCCGACGGCCTGGCCGACGACCACAAGGCCAGCACCGGCTTCGGCCAGCCGCTCGAGGCCGGGACCGGGAGCGGCGGGATCTGCCCGGATATCAGCGGCGACGGCAAATGCAGCGGCGCCGTCTGGGGCAACGACTGACCCCCCCGCCAGCCGGCACCGGTACGCAAGGGCCGCGCCCATGCGCCGATGCCGGCCGACCGGCCGATGCTCCCTAGAGCTTGTCGACGTCGAGACCCTCCCACGCCTGGATGACGATCTCGTCGGTCAGGAGCTCATCCAGATCGACCGGGCCAGCCAGCGCCTTCTGCTCCTCCTCGCCGAGCTGCAGATAGGTCATGTAGGTGTCCCAGGCCGCCGGGATCGGCGTACCGTGCAGCTCGACGCTGTCGGGCGCCGTGTAATAGGTCTGCACGAGCTCCCAGAACTCGACGGCCACGGGATTGTCGCCCAGCGACGCCTCGGCATACTTGGTCTTCAAGAGCTCGAACGTCTCGTCCGGGTTGGCCATGCCCCAGGCCCAGCCCTTGAGCGTCGCCCGGACCAGCTTGACCGCCGTCTCGGGGTCGCTCTCCAGGGTCTCGGCCCGGACCGAGAGACCGTCGCCCGGGAAGGCGCTGATAAGCTCGGGGGTGATGCTGCGCACCGGCACGCCCTGCGCCGGGATCAGGAGAATGTCGCGCTTGGCGCCCGGCATAGCCCTGGATGCGCCCCTCGTTGAACGAACGAACGGTCGTCGGATCGCCTTCGCCGGCCACCACCAGCGCCACGTCCTGGCCCTCGGCGAGCCCGGTCTCGGCGAGCGAGGCACGGACCATCGGCACTTCGCCACCCGCGAGATCCGAGAGGCCCAGCGTCTTGCCGGCCATGTCCGCCATCGTCTGCACGTCGCTGTCCACCGGCACGACGATGTCGAAGCTGTCCGGGTAGTAGACCTGCATGATCATCTTCAAGGGAAAGCCGCGCTGCTGTGTCTGCATGGTGGCCGCCGCCGAGAACACGCCGAAATCCACGTTGCCGGCGGCGAGCTGGCGGGCCGCATCCGAGCTGCCGCGGCTGTAGTTCATCTCAACCTCGAGGCCTTCCTCGGCGTAGTAGCCGTTCTCCATGGCGACGAAGAAGGGGAAGATCTGAGCGGTGGGCCCGCCCTGCGCGGTGACCCCGCTGAGCTTGATGGTCTCGGCATGGCCGGTGCCGGCGAGGAGCGCGAGCGCGCTGGTGAGCGCTGCGGCAAGAACCGGGCGGCGCGCTACCCTGCTGGGTTGCTGTATCATGGTCGTTTCCTTCGCTGCTGAGGGCTGTCGGGCGGTTAGAGCTGCTTCCAGAAGACCAGACGGTCCTCCAGCCATTCAATGATCTGGTAGACGATGAGGGTGAAGATCGAGAGGATCAGGATGAGCGAGAAGACGCCGGCAATATCGAGCTGAAAATTCAACGCATAAATCAGGTAACCGATGCCGGCCGACGCGCCCACGAACTCGCCGACGATCACGCCCAGCACCGCCAGCGTCCAGCAGAGCTTGACCCCGGCCATCATCGTCGGCAGCGCGTTGGGCAGCAGCAAATAGCGGAAGGTCTGCCACTTGCTCGCGGTGAGCGAGCGCATCAGCTTGATCGCATTGGGGTCGACCGAGGAGAGCCCGGCCAGCGTGTTGAGGAACATCGGAAAGAAGCTGATGACCACCGCCATGGCGATCTTCGAGGCCTGATCGAAGCCGAACCAGGTGATGAAGATCGGTGCCAGGACGATCTTGGGCGGCGCCTGCAGCGCCACGAGATAGGGATAGATCGTGGCCCTGACCGCCGAGAACATGGCCACACCGACGCCGAGCACGACGCCGCTCGACAGGCCGATGGCGAAGCCGATGACGATCTCGTTCAGGGTCACCAGGGCGTTCGGCCAGAAGTAGTTGGCCGACGTCACCCGGACGAACGCCAAGGCGGTCTCGCCCGGCGACGGGATGATCAGCGCGTGCACCCAGCCGAACGCGGTCGCCGCCCACCAGAGCACCAGCACGAAGATGCCGAAGCCCAGCGCCATCAGCCGGTTGCTCACCTGCCGGCGCCGCTCGCGTTGCCGCTCCAGCGCCAGATGGCGCTCGATCCGCGCCTCGACCGGGGCGGCGCCCGATACAGTGGTCGGCAAGCCTTGGGCATGGGCCATAGCTCGTTCCTCAGCCGGTCAGTTGTCGATGCCGAGCAGGCGGCGAATGTCGAAGACGAGATCGGCGTAACGCTGGTCCCGCATCATCTCGGGCACCCGCGGTCGCTCCAGCTCGACCGGGACGATGCCGGCGAGCCGGCCGGGCCGCGGCGTCATCACGAATACCCGGTCGGAGAGAAAGACCGCCTCGCCGATATTGTGGGTGACAAAGACGACGGTCTTGCCGGTGGCGGCCCAGACCCGGAGCAGCTCCAGGTTCATCGTCTCTCGGGTGAACTCGTCGAGCGCGCCGAAGGGCTCGTCCATCAACAGCACGGTCGGGTCGTGCGCGAGCAGCCGTGCCAGCGAGACCCGCTGCCGCATGCCGCCGGAGAGCTCGTGCGGATAGCGGTCGGCAAAGCCGTCAAGGCCCACCAGATCGAGCAGCCGGCCGCAACGCTCACCCTGCTCGGCCATGTCGAGCCCCAGCACCTCGCCGGGCAGCAGCACATTCTCGCGCACCGTGCGCCAGGGAAACAGGACCGAGGTCTGGAACATCATGCCGATATCGGCACGCGGCCGATCGAGCGCGTGGCCCTCGAGGCTGAGCGTGCCGTCGCTCCGTTCGTCGAGCCCGCCCAGCAGGTTCAGGAGCGTGGACTTGCCGCAGCCGCTCTGCCCGACCAGCGAGATGAACTCACCAGGCGCGATATCGAACGAGACGTCGTCGAGCGCCACCAGCGGTCCGGTCGCCGTACCATAGACCTTGCTGATATGGCGCCCCTCGATGAGTGGCCGTTCCATCGTTCCGCAGCCCGCCAGTGCCTTACTGCATGCACGATTGCATGCGCCTGACGGCTTTTGAAGCAATGGCCATGCCAATCGCGGCGGCAGTGGCGATGTCCGGGTTTCGCTGGACTTGGAGCCGTGTCTCGGAAACAAAGTGCCCTCCGGCCTGCCGAAAGGTTCGACAACTGCGCACGGCGCGCGCAGCCCGCCCGGGCGCTGCGGGCTGCGCTCGACCGCCGGGCGGCGGCTACGCCGCCGGTGCCGGCCGCCTACGGCGGTGGCCACGGATGGCGCCAATGACCACCAGCACCCAGATGCCGATGGTGATGACGCCCAACGTCGCGGCAATCGGCCGGTCGAAGAAGGCCAGGAGATTGCCGTCGGCCTTGATCATCGACTGCATGAAATTGCGCTCGATCATCGTGCCCAGCACCAGCCCGAGGATCGAGGGCGCCACCGGAAAGCCGTTCTCCTCCATGAGAAAGGCGATGACGCCCAGGACCAGCATGATGGCGACGCCGAAGACCGTGTTGTTGATGGCGAAGGCACCGACCATGCAGAGGATGAGGATGATCGGCATCAAGACCTCGCGCGGCACCTTGAGCATCTGCCCATAAGACTTGATCGCGAGCCAGCCCAGCGGCAGCAGCAGCAGATTGGCGACGAAGAAGGCGATGAAGACGCCGTAGAGCAGCTCGGGCTGGTTGATCATGACCATCGGCCCGGGATTCATGCCCTTCATGTAGAGAATGCCGATGACGATGGCCGTGATGGTGTCGCCGGGAATGCCGAAGACGAGGGCCGGGACCCAGGCCCCGCCCAGGCTCGCATTATTGGCGGAGCCGGCATCGACCAGCCCCTCGACGTGGCCGGTGCCGAACTTCTCGGGCTCCTTCGAGAACTTCTTCGAGATCGCGTAGGTCGACCCAGGCGGCGATGTCGGCGCCCGCACCCGGCAGGACGCCGATGGCCGTGCCGATCGATGCTGCCGCGCACGCAGGCCCAGCTTGTAGCGGCGGACGACCGTCAAGGCCGGCCGGAAGATGGCGCCGGTGGTCTGCTTGACGGCCGCCACCTTCTCGCGGCCGCCGGTCGAGCCCAAGGCCCAGCGCAGCACCTCGGAGATCGCGAACATGCCGATCATCGCCGGGATGAAGCTGACCCCGCCCATCAGCTCGATGCGAGCCGAAGGTGAAGCGCGGCTGGCCCGCCATGATGTCGATGCCGATGGTCGCGATGAACAGGCCGAGCAGCAGCGAGACGAAGCCCTTGAGCGGCTTGCCGGTGGCGACGAAGGCGGCGCAGGTGAGGCCGAACGTGGCGAGCCAGAAATACTCGAAGGTCGAGAAGCTGAGCGCCACCTCGGCGAGCAGCGGTGCCGTGAAGGCGAGGATCGCGGCGCCGACGAGCCCGCCGATCACCGCACAGACCAGCGCCGTGCCGAGCCCGAGATTGGCCTCGCCCTTGAGCGTCAGCTTGTGCGTGTCGTCGACGTAGGCGGCAGAGGCCGGCGTGCCGGGAATGCGCAGCAGCGCGCCGGGCAGGTCGCCCGCGAAGATCGCCATGGCGGTCGTCGAGACGATCGCGGCCAGCGCCGGGATCGGCTCCATGAAGAAGGTGACCGGCACGAGGAGCGCGGTCGCGAGCGTCGCCGTCAGCCCGGGCATGGCGCCGACGAAGAGCCCGAAGGCGCCTGCCGCCACCATCACCGCCAGGACATATGGGTCGAAGACCAGCCCGAAGGCCAAGATCAGCGTGTCGCTCATTGGCCGACACCTGCGCGCGACCGGGCGGTCACCATGGCAGCGACGGCAACAGCCGGCCCTGCGGCAGGGGCACCAGCAGCATGGCGCGGAACGACCAGTCGACGGCCAGCACGACGAGGGCCGTGATGACGAGCGAGCTCAGCCAGTGGCCGCCCCTGAACCGCACCATCAAGAGCCAGGTGCCGAGCCCGCCAGTGAGGACGAAGCCGAGCTGGCCGGTGAAGAGGATGAAGGCGAGGATGACCGCCAGCACCAGGGCCGCGTCGAACACGCGGCTCGCCACGACGCCCTCGAGATCGACCCAGCCGGTGACGTGGCGCGCTCGCCAGCCGCCGACCACGAGGCCGATGCCGGCGAGCACGAAGCCCGTGCCGATCATGGTCGGAAACAGATCGGGCCCGTAGGCCTGGCCGTGCGTCGGCTGAAAGGTGCGCGCCTGCAGGATGATGGCGAGACCGCCGAGCAGCACGACGAGGCCGGAGATGGCGTCGTTGAGCTTCATCGGCTGTCTCGCCCGATCATCCGCCAGTTAGTCGCCGGCGGCGCTACTGCGCCAGGCCGAGATCCTTCATCACGCCGCCCAGCGACTCGTTGCTGCTCGCCATGAACGCCTCGAAGCCCTCGGGCCCCTCGAAGACCATGCCGAAGCCGCGCCCCGTCATGAACTCGCGGAACTCGTCGCTGGCGTGGATCTTCTCGAGCAGCGGCACGATGGTCTCGACCACCTCGTCGGGCAGGCCGGCGGGACCCGCGACGCCGCGCCAGGCGCCCATCCGCCAGTCGATGCCCACTTCCTGGAGCGTCGGCACGTCGGGGAAGCTCGGATTGCGCTCAGCGCCCATCACCGCCAGACTCTTCACCCGGCCGGCGTCGATCAGCGACTGCGCCTCGGGCACCGAGCAGGTGACGACGTCGACGCCACCCGCGACCAGGTCCTGCAGCCCCGGTGCCGCACCCTCGGACGGCACCCAGGGCACCATCGCCGGCTCGATGCCCGCCGTCTTCAGCATCCCGGCCAAGGCCAGATGCCAGATGCCGCCCTGGCCCGTGCCCGAGCCCTTGAGCGTGCCTTCCGGGTTGTCGCGCACATGCTGGAGCAGCTCGTCGACCGTCGCGAACGCCGAATCGGCGAGGACCTGCACGCCGGCCGGGTCCTCGTTGTAGAGGGCGAGCGGCGTGTAGTCCTGGTAGGTGAGGTCGGTCAGGCCGGCCCAGTGCATCATGCCGATCTCGACCGTGACGATGCCCAGGGTGTAGCCGTCGGGATCGGCGGTCGCGATGGCGCTGTGGCCGACCACGCCCGAGCCGCCCGTCCGGTTGACCACGTTGACCGGCTGCCCCAGCTCCTGCTCCATCATCGAGGCCAGGATGCGCGCGGTGGCGTCGGTGCCGCCGCCGGCACCCCACGGCACGATGATGGTGATCGGCCGATCCGGATAAGCGGCCTCGGCCGCCGCCAGCCCCAAACCGAGGGTCATCACCGCGGCGCACGTTCCAAGAAGGGTTCTTCTGAGCATGTTTACCAGCCTCCCCGCTGTGTTTTCATATCGATGCGCGGAAGCTAGACGATCAGGCGCGCCGCCACCAGACCGGAAAGATCAGCCTGGCGGCGGCGACAGCAACTTGTCGGGATCGGGCGGGCCCGCGCCGGGCGTCAGCGAGGCGGGTTGATCCGCGCGGCCTGGGTAGCGCCGGTGCGAATCCCGACGCCGGCGTCGGCGACGGTGACGCCAGCATCGGTCGCAGAGGCCGGCTGCGCCCGCGCCGCCCTGCCGGAATGGCCCCGGCTGGACGGGCTGCCGCCCTTGAGCGGGCCGTCCAGCACCTGCTTCGGGGCTACCGACGACGGCTGTATCGGCGGGCGCCGGCGATAGCGGGGCGATCCCGTCATCTTGCGGTCGGCTGCCGCCGACGGATCGCTCGCCTGGGCGTTGGCGATGACGGGGGCGGCGACAGCGCCGACAACGACAGCGTGGGCGGCAAGGCCGAGGAAGTTGCGTCGATCGAGCATGCTGGTCGTCCTGGCTTGGCGTTGCGTGATGCCGCTGCCGATCCGCCTGCGGATGACGTGGCCCTCGCCCCGTCTCGGCCGTGGCAGCCGATCGGAGAAGGCTTCCGACTGGCAGGATCACCCTGACACCGTGTCGATCGCCGTTCTGTGATCGGCATCACACGCGTTGTCGCAAGATCGGCGCCTTCGGGCCGCCCGCCGTCCGCTCAACTCATCAGCCGCGCCGTGCCCGACACCTGGATGCTGCTGCCGGGCGCCGTTGGAATGGACGCCCGGATCCGCGATGGCATCCCCATGTCGTCGCCCTGGCTGATCCGAATGGCGCCGCCATGCGGCCAGCCGAGATCGCGCAGATACCCGGCGAGCGCCGCCGCCGCGGCCCCGGTGGCGGGGTCCTCGAGCACGCCCCCCGACGCGAAGGCGTTGCGGACGTCGAAATGCTGCGGCGCACGCGCATGGACGAGGGCTATGGTCACCAGCCCGGCCTTTGCCATCAGCGAACGGCCGGCCTCGAGGTCGTAGTCCATGCGCGCGAGCCGCCGCCGATCGGCGAGCGCCAGGAGCAGATGGTCGGCGCCGGCATGGATGCGAGCCGCAGGCACCCGCGCATCGAGATCCGCCGCCTTGAGATCGAACAGCCGCAAAGCGGCCTCGACCAGCTCCGGATCGGCGGCAGCGCTCCGGGTCGGCGGCGATTGCAGGGAAGCGGCGAACAACTCGGCCTCCCGGCGCCCTTCGACGCTAATCCGGGCATCGTTCAGCTCGAGCGCATGGACGCCCTCGCCATGCCGCATGGCCAACGCCGCCCCAAGAGCGATGGTCGCGTGGCCGCAGAACGGCACCTCGGATTCCGGCGCGAAGTATCGCACCCGCCAGCCGTCGCCCTCGGGTGCGGCAAACGCGGTCTCCGAGTAGCCGACCTCCCGCGCGATCCGCTGCATCGCCTCGACACTCGGCAAGCTGTCACCGATCAGCACGCCGGCCGGATTGCCCCCGCTTTGGCCGCTCGAGAAGGCTGCAATACGCTGAACGGTCATGGTCCTTCCTTTCTGATGCACGCCGCATGCTCGGCTGCTGCGTGGGTCATTGATGACCATGAGATTGCCACCGCTCCAGCGCCCATGCTATGCACTATCAAAGTCCAGAAACACAAAATGATCCATAAATAAGAGGCAAGTGACGTTCTATGCCTTTAAATGCAGAAAAGCCGCTCGATGCCATCGATCGGCGCATTGTCGAGACGCTGACGGCGAACGCACGGATCGCGATGAGCGACTTGGCGCGCGAGGTCGGCATGTCGGCACCGAGCGTCACCGAGAGGGTCCGCCGCCTGGAGGCCGCCGGGATCGTGCGCGGGTTCACGATCGAGATCGACCCTGCCGCCCTCGGCTACACGCTGGCCGCAATCGTGCGCATCAAGCCGCGGCCAGGGCAGCTGCACATCGTCGAGCGGATGATCCAGGACGAGTCGCGCTTCATCTCATGTGACAAGGTCACCGGCGACGACTGCTTCATCGCCAAGCTCTGCCTGCGCTCGATCGAAGAGCTCGACCCGCTGCTCGATCCCCTGCACGATCGTGCCGAGACGAACACCGCGATTGTCAAGTCGTCGCCGGTAAAGCCGCGCTTCCCGCCGCTCGCCAGCGATTGAGCGCCGGCGTCAGACGCCTTCCGACCGCGCTCCGTCGCGATTGCCATGGCCGGGCCGACCGAAATGCGCCGGATCGGCGAACAGGGCGAAGATCGGGCCGTCGCGCGTCTCGCGCGGCCGCATAGCCGAGAGCGGCAACCAGAAAAGGACGTTCGACCGGACACTTTGGCACCCGGTCGAACATGGCCCGAGCTGGAGCGCGGCTCGGGCCATGGTGATCAGGGAAGTGCGGACCGCGCACCGCGACCGTCACGGCCGGCCGCCTCGCTGAAATCGGCATCGGCGAGGGAAATCTCGGGCTCGGTCGCCGGCACGTGCTGCTGGCGCGCCGCCCGGCGCGGATGCACGCCCGTGGCCCCACCGTCGCCGGAGGTCGGCGTCACGACGCCCTCGCTTGGTGCGATGGCGGACTGACGCCGCCGGTAGCGTGGGGAGCCCGTGGAAGCACGCTCCGTCGGCGCTGCCGGTGTGGTCGTCGTGCTCTGTGCGGCAGCGATCGCCGGCACGGCGGCGAGAGCGATGGCGGCGGCCGCACGGCCGAGGAGGTTGCGTCGATCCAGCATGATGGTTCTCCTGACTTGGCGCTGCGTGATGCCGGTGCCGGGTCGCTGCAGGTGACGTGGCGCCTGCCCCGCCTCGGCCGTGGCAGCCAATCAGCTGCGATTTCCGACTGGCAGGTGCACCCTGAGGATCAGCCGGGCGTCCATCTGTGAATACCATCACACACAGGACGACATTCCAGCCGAGCCACGCGGGATCAGCGCGCAGAACCTTCGACTTGCGATCCGCTCCTGCTACCATCGTCAGGGACAGGCAGCTTCGACGGAGGGCATCGCATGACGTTCGGTTGGCGCTTTTGGGCCGGCAGCTTCCTCGCCCTCTTGATCGCGGTCCCGGCGCCGGCAACCGCCGCCGACGACGCCCTGTTCAGGGCCACTTTCCTCGCTTCGGATGCCGACCCTTCCGCAAGTGTAGCGCTCGGCAACCAGAAAGCGTTCCTGGACCGGCGAACGCCGTCCAGAGGCCAGCTCGTGGTCTTTCTCCACGGCTCAGGGGTTGCCGAGAACTGCGGCCCCACCACGCATTTGAAGCTTCTGGCGGGCTTCGGCTTTCACGTGCTCAGCCCCTGCTACGTTGCCGACTACGGCGTCGAGAATTGCGGCGATGCCATCGCCGCCTGCCGACTGGAGGCCTTCGACGGCGTCGACCGCCACCCGGCCATCGCCATCCAGCCCGCCGACAGCATCGAGCAGCGGATCAGCAACGGCCTGCGTCACCTGGAGGAGGTCGATCCCGGCCACGGCTGGATCACGTTCCTGGCCGAGGACGGCCGCCCGGACTGGGAGAAGATCGTCCTGACCGGCCACTCGCACGGCGCCAGCACCGCAGCCCTGATCGGCAAGACGCACGACGTGCAGCGGATCGTCCTCCTCTCCGGCCCCTACGATGTCGGGCAGGCGTGGCTGGAGGAGCCCGGGATGACCGCAGCCGAGCGCCAGTTCGGCCTGACGCACAGTGCCGACAAGCAGCATGCGGGCCATCTTGCGGCCTTCGCCGCTTTGGGCCTGCCCGGACCGGAGGTCGATGTCGACCAGGTCCCGCCGCCCTACGAGCAGAGCCACCGGCTGGTCACCGGGGTCACCAGCGAGAAGCCGCACAGCGCGGTCTATGCCGGCAAGATGTCACCCGAGACCGACGGCGTCTTCGTCCTCGAGCCGGTCTGGCGCTATCTCTACGGCGCCGACGACCCAGTGGCCTTGCTGTCGAGCGATTGAGCGGGACAGGGCACGAGCCTGGGCAGGGTCGAACGGGCTTTCGCTGAGCGCCTGGCCACGCGCGTCGGCGCCGCTGCCGGGCGACACACGGGCTCAATCGTCGACGCTGTCGGCGATCTCCTCGAGCGCCTCCCTGTCCAGGACCTGAATGGCGCCGCGGGTGAGGTCGATCCAGCCCTCGGCCCGCCAGATGGCGAGCGTCTTGGCCACCGCCTCGCGGCTGGCACCGGCAAAATCCGCGAGCGCTGCCTGGGAGACCCGGATCTTGCCGTCCGCCGGCGCCAGCTTGTCCGCCAGGTGACTGAGCCGGCGCGCGAGCCGCGCCGGCAGCGGCATGAAAGAGCGCTCCTCGAGCTTTTCGCTGACCACGCGCAGCCGCTCGCACAGCACGTCGATGAACTGCAGCGCCAGCTCCGGCTCGTCGCGGATCGCCGCCATCAGATCGCTGCGGCGGACCAGCCGCAGGCGCACCGGCCCGATCGCCGCGGCACTGGCCGTGCGCTTGCCGGCGAAGAGCCCGATCTCGCCGAAGATCTCGCCCGCCGTCATGACCTCGAGCGTCAGCTTGCGGCCGCCGGGCGACAGCACCCCGATCTCGATCTCGCCTGAATCCAGGATGTAGAAGCCGTCCGCGTCGTCACCCTGGTTGAACAGCATGGCGCCAGGGGCGAGGGTCACCTCCATCGCCGTCCGCTCGATCGCCGCGCGCAAGGCGGGCGATGCCGCAGAGAACATCGAGCGGTCGGCCGATTGCTCGTCGGCTGCCCTCATGCGTTGCCTCCAGTGTCATCCGGCCACGTCGTCGCGCGGCTCTTGCCTGGGCTGACGCTACCCCGTCTAGAAGCTGCCGAAAAGAGTGCCGAGCACGATCAGGACGACCAGCGCCACCAGCGGCAGGAGAATGGCCGTCACCGCGATGTCGGCATAAGCCTCGCGGTGGGTCAGCCCGCAGATCGCGAGCAGCGTGATCACCGCGCCGTTGTGCGGCAGGACGTCGAGCACGCCGGCCGCGACCGCCGTCACCCGGTGCATGAGCTCGGGTGCAATGCCGGCCGCCTCGGCCAATGCCAGGTAGGTGTCGCCCATGGTCGAAAGCGCGATGCTCATGCCGCCCGAGGCCGAGCCGGTCATCGCCGAGAGCAGGCTGACGCCGACCGCGAGCGAGATCAGCGGGTTGTCGCCGCCGAGCGTGACGACGCTGTCTTGGATCAGCGCGAAGGCGGAGAGCGAGGCGACGACGGCACCGAAGCCGACCAGGCTCGCGGTGTTGAAGATCGGCAGGAGCGAAGCATTGGCGCCGCTGTCGAGCGAAGCCTTGAGTCCGCCGAGCCTGCGCCAGTTGAAGAGGACCAGCACGAGCGTCGAGATCACCAGGGCCGCGATCACCGACCAGAGCCCGCGCACCTGGCTGATATCGGTCGAGCCGAACTCGGGCAGCGCCAGGTACGAGGTGTCCAGCCGCGGGATGACGAAGCCGGTGAAGACGAAGTTCAAGACAATGACCAGGACCAGCGGCAGGGCGGCGACGAAGGCGGACGGCAGATTGCGGGGAGCCGCGTCGATGGGCACCTCGGCGAGGTCGAAGCCCTGCCCAGCACTGAGCTCGCGCAGGTCCCGATCGCTGGTCACCGGTGCACCAACGGGAGCGGCGGGCGCCATCTGGAAGGCGCCGGTGCCCGAGTAGCCCTCGAGCGCCAGGGCCCGGCTGCGGTACTGCAGCCAGAGCAGGCCCAGCACCAGCATGACGACGGCGGTGATGATGCCGAGCCCCGGGGCGGCAAATGCAGAGGTGCCGAAGAACGGCATCGGGATGGCGTTCTGGATGGCCGGCGTGCCCGGCAGGGCGCTCATCGTGAAGGTGAAGGCGCCCAAGGCAATGGTCGCCGGGATCAGCCGCTTCGACAGGTCCGCCTTGGCGAAGAGCGCGGCCGCGATCGGGTAGACGGCGAACGCCACGACGAACAGCGAGACGCCGCCATAGGTCATCACCGCGCAGGCGAGCACGACCGCGAGGATCGCCTTGTCGTCGCCGAGCAACCGGATGATGGTGTTGGCCAGCACCTCGGCGCTGCCGGAATCCTCGATCAGCTTGCCGAAGATGGCGCCCAGGAGAAAGAGCGGGAAGAAGCTGGCGATGAAGCCCCCCGTCGCCCCCATGAAGATCTGCGTGTAGCTCGCCGAGCACCGGCAGCTCGTCCGTCGCAACCACGGCGAAGGTGGCGAGCGCCGGTGCCAGGATGAGCAGGCTGAGCCCGCGATAGGCCAGGTAGATCAAGAGGACGAGCGCCAGGACCAGCACACCGATCTCGTACATCGGGCTAGCCCCGGCCAGGCTTGGCGGCTGAGGTTTTGCCAGCTGCGGTCTGGGCGGCCGCAGCCTTAGCCACGGCCGGATTGCGCGCCGCTGGCTTGCGCGCAGGGACCGGTTTTGACTCGAGCTTCGGTTCCGGTTCACCCGTCGTCTCTGGCTCAGCCTTTGCCTCGACCTTGGCCTCCGGCAACGCTTCTGGCTCGTAGATGACGTCTTCGAGCGAGTCGACCGGCTTGAAGGTGTCGGAGAAGAGATCGTCGAGATCGATGGTCGAGCGCTCGCCCAGGTCATCGAAGTGGTCGTCGAGCCAGCGACTCGGCCCAGGCACGGCCCTTCTCGAACAGATGGGTAAGATACGGCCACTCGGCGTTGAGCTTGCTCGACGCCTCGAGGTGCTGGACCTCCTCGGCGGCGTGGATCACGTGCATCCGGACGTCGCGGTAGCGCTCGCGTCTCGAGCCCCTCGGCGTCGATCAGCTGGTGCAGGAGATGGATGGCCCGCAGCTCCTTGATCAGCGCCGCGTTGAAGGTGAGCTCGTTGACCCGGTTCATGATCTCGCGCGCCGTGGTCGGCAGCTCGGCCCGGTACATCGGGTTGATCTGGACGATGACGATGTCCCGGCAGGTCGGGTCGTCGACCAGGGGATAGAGGGCCGGATTGCCGATATAGCCGCCGTCCCAGTAGGCCTCGCCGCCGATCTCGACCGGCTTGAACATGAAGGGCAGGCAGGCCGAGGCCATCACCGTGTCGACCGAGAGCTCGCCCTGGCGGAAGATCCGGCCGCGCCCGGTCCGCACATTGGTCGCGGTGACGAAGACCTTGGTCGCCGTGCAGGCATTGACCCGGTCGAAATCGATGGTCGCGGCCAGGAGATCGCGCAGCGGGTTGATGTCGAACGGGTTGAGCTGGCTCGGCGGCAGCACCCGCGTCAGCTGATCGAAGAGATGGTACCAGGGTGAGTTCTCGAGGCTGAAATTGCCCGAGAGCCGGTCCCAGAGGCGTGCGCTGGATGGGCGAGAAGCGCGCCGCATCGCTCACCGCCTTCCAGAAATCGTGCAGCGCCTGGCGCGCCTCGTCGCGGTCGCCGTTCAAGAGGCCGTCGGCCATCACCACGGCATTCATCGCCCCGGCGCTGGTGCCACTCACCGCGGGAATGTCGATCCGGTCGTCCTCGAGGAGGCGGTCGAGCACCCCCCAGGTCAAGGCGCCGTGCGAGCCGCCGCCCTGCAGGGCAAGATCCATCTGCTTGACGTTTCGCTCGGCCATCGCGTGCTCCTGTGCAGCTGCAACACGAATTATGGTGCGTCGCAGCATGATGCGCAAGCGGCCCGCGCGGCCCGCAACGCCGCACGCTTATCAGGCGATTAACCAAGATCGTTAATCATCATCGCACCCTTACTTGTCTCATCGAGCCTTTATCCGGCCTCAAACACCACGAAGCCTAACATGGTATCGGCTTTAACCAGAACCCTTAACACCTCGTCGGCCAATCTCAGGCATGTGTCGGGTCGCCTTCATGGCGATTTCTCATTGAGTTCTTTGCATCATCGCAAAGGTGACGACACATGGCTCGCGTCAATTTACACGGTATTCCGGTGGACAGCATCGACAACGAAAGCAAGGTGATGGACGCCATGCTCGCCTGCCTCGGCACCGGCAATCCGTTCCTGCTCTCCTTCGTCAACCCGGCAGCATGGGCGATCAGCCGCCGCAATGACGACTATCTCGGCATCCTGCGGCGCTTCGATCTGGTGCTCCCAGACGGCATCGGCGTCGCCTGGGCGTTGCGCCGGCTCGACAACCCCAATGCCGGGCGGTTCAGCTTCGACGCGTCGTCCCTCTATCTGCCGCTGTTCGCCGCCCTGAACGAGCGCCGCGCCTCGGTCTTCGTCACCGGCGCCGGCCCCGGCGTCGCCGAGCGCGCGGTGGAGCGGATGCGCGCCGAGTTCCCGAACATCGACTATCGCGGCTGCCGCGACGGCTACATGGAGCGCGAGCCGCTCCGCCAGGCGATCATCGAGGCCGCCCCGGACGTCGTGCTCTGCGGCATGGGCGTGCCGCACCAGGAGCGCTTCCTCCTGACCCTCAAGGAGGCCGGCTATGGCGGGCTGATGATCAGCTGCGGCGGCTTCGTCGACCAACTCGCCGCCGCCCAGCGCTACTACCCGGCATGGATCGACAAGCTCGAGCTGCGCTGGGCCTGGCGGATCTACCAGGAGCCCCGACGCCTTTGGCGGCGCTATCTGGTCGACTACTGGCCGTTCATCCTGGCCACCATGCCGACGGTGCTGCGCCGCCAGCTGCTTGGATCGCCGATCCAGCTGCCGGTCGAGCGCGCCGGCGGGCTGCCCTGAGCCTACGGGCCCGGCTGGCCCAGCGCTAGCCGGGCCGGTTCTCGTCGAACCAGCGCTTGAGCTGGTCGAGCCGGGCGAACACCTGCTGGAAGTCGCCCGGCTGCCATTCCCGGAACGGCGCCTCGGCCATCTGGCCCAGGATCGCCCGCGCTCGCCTGTGCAGCTCTCGCCCGGCCGGTGTCACCTGCACCAGCTTCGAGCGCTGGTCGTCGGGGTGCGGCAGCAGCCGCACCAAGCCCTTGGCCTCCAGCCGCGCCAGCTGCTTGCTGATCCCCGGCTGCGGCTGCTGCCGGGCGCGGGCGATCTGCATGACCGTAGGGGTCACCTCGGGGCGGTGGCTTAGATGGTTCAGAAGCACGAACTCGCTGATCGAGAGGTCGAGCGGCTGCAGCAGATGCTGGCCCAGCGTCTCCTGCAGCTGGGCGATGATGCCGATCCAATTGAGGATGCGGAACCGCTCCTCGGTCGGCGTCAGCTCTGGCGCGGGGGCCGGCGTCTCACCGTAGCGGTCCACGCCCTGCCGCCGCTCAGGCTTCGATGATCGCATCGACCGGCCGCCGCGGTGACGGCCCCGGCCGCTCCGCATGGCCGAGGCGAAACAGCATCTGCACCGTGGCCGGCGCCGTCGTTCGGGTCGCTGCCAGGAAGCGTGCGTTGAGCTCGGCCATCTCGGGATACTCCTGCAAGAGCTGGCTCACCGGGTGGATCGCAAGCCCGGCGGCAACCGCCGCGAGATCGACCCGCAGATACGCCCGGCCGGCCTGGATCTGGTCGGCCCGCGTGTTGCCGCCCGTGGTCAGCCAACCGAGCGCCGGCGTGCCCTCGACCCACCCCATCGCATAATCGAGCCCGCCTTGATAGGCCATCGTTCCGGGCGTCTTGGCCTTCGCCGCCGTCATCAGCCCGAGCCGCTTCAGCCACCAGAACATGGGCCCGTGCAGATCGATGCCGTCCGGTGCCGCGGCGATCTCGCCGGCGCCGATCCGGGTGAGGTCGATGCTCTCCGCCAGCGTCCGCGGCGTCGCCATCTCGAGTGCCACGGCCTCGCCGGCCAGCGCCACGAGCGGTGCCACCGCCTCGGGCTCGGCGGCGAAATCGACCTCGATGCCCGTTCGGCCGGCGGCGTCACGGAGAGCCGCCAGCGCCGCCGCCGACGGCGGCCGATCCATGTCGTAGCCGGTCTTGGTCGAGCGCCGCTCGGGGATCATGGCGAACAGTGGGTCCGGTACCACGCCCGTGTCCGCCCTGAACACGATCCGTGCCACCGGGGCGTCGGTGATCTCGAGCGGGTCGTCACCGCCTTCCGGGTATAGATCGATATCGAGCCGGTAGCCGGCCTGCCGCGCCGCAATGTCGAGCAGCTCCAGGAAGGTGCCGTGGCCGATGGTGATCTGCCGGCCAAAAGGATCGGTCATCGGCAGGAGCCGAGTGCGGTCGACCCGCAGCGTCACGACGCCCGGCTCGCGCAGATCGGCGAGCCAGGGCTGGATGTTGTGCGGATTGGGCGCCAGGATCGCCCAGGCGAGCGCCCGCTCGCGCGGATCGTCGAGCGCCGCCCCCGGCCCCTGCCAGGGCGCGATCGCCGCCGCCGGCATCCGGTCACAGGTGGCAAGCCCGGCGGCGCCCGCCGCCAACACCACCCCGGTTCCCCCGATCGTTCGAATAAAGCGGCGTCGCGACGGCATCCGGCGTCCTCCATTGAATTCCTTGGAATGTTTTTATATTCCCTAGAATGCATTTGCAACCCCGAACCATTGCTGCGGGCCCGCCACCGCCCATGGCGCTGATCTGCTTGCCGCAAGCGCCTCGAGGGCATCGGCAAGCAGCGCTTGCGCCAGCAGTCGAGCTTCTCCCGCGCCGCACGGTCGCCGCATGCGAACGGCACGGCCGCCAATGCGACCGCGTGAACGGCAGGCGCCCGGATCCGTGCCGCGAGCCTGTCGAGGGCTCCCCAGGGGATCGCCGCGTTGCCGCTGCACCACCTTCCGGCTCGCCTGCTGCAGATGAAGACGGTGGCGTCGCTCGCCCGACAGAGCGCCGCCGAGCATCAGGCCATCGCCGTCATCCACCGCCGGCAGGCCCGGGTTCCCAAGGATGAGGAAGCGGCGCCTGGTCGCCTGGCCGATGATCAGCGCGCCTCGATCATCGCCGAAGCGGATCGTGACGGAGCACGGGCCGGCAGGCAGAGCGCGGCTCCGGCGTCTCGGCGGCAGGAATCTCCATCACAGCCTCGCTGGAGCACTCTCCAACCCAATGGGATCGTTTGGGAATTGCATCTGCATTGGTTGGTGGCTCAAGCTTGGGGCTGGTGAAGGAGGCCAGCCGTGACTCTTGCGCTTTGCGCCGATCTGCGCCGCCGCATCGTGGCGGCTGCTCGACCGCCACGGCGTCAGCTTCAAAAAAGGGTCGGCGCACGCCGCCGAGCAGCGGCGGCTGGCCTGGTTCGAGGCCCAGCCCGGGCTGGCGCCCGAGCGCCGCGTCTGCATCGACGAGACCGGCGCCTCGACCAGGCCCGGCGCGGCCATGGGGTCCCCGCGCCCCACGAGGAACGGCCAGGCGCTGCGGCCGGGCAGCCAGGGCAGAGCGCTGCCGGGCGCCAGCTGCCGCCCTCCCGAGCGGCCTGCTGGCCAATCACGGCCACTGGAAGACGACCACCTTCGTCGGTGCCCGTCGCCATGAGCGCTTGACCGCACCGATGGTTCTCGACGGTCCCATGAATGGCGTCGCCTTCCAGGCCTATATCGAGCGGGTTCGCGCACCGACATTGCGGCCCGAAGACATCGTCGTTCTCGACAACTTGCCCGCACGCAAGCCCGCGGCCGTCCGCCAGGCGATCGAAGCCACCGGTGCCGAACGGCGCTTCCTGCCGCCCTACGCACCGGACTTCAATCCGATCGAGATGGCTTTCGCCAAGATCAAGGCTTGGCTCCAGAAGACGGCGGCCCGGACCATCGACGCACCTCCGGAACGCCATCGGCGCCGCCATCGAACAGTGCACGCTCGATGAACGCCAAAACGACGTCCAGGCGGCGGACTACGACTTCAAATGATCGGAAAACGCTCTGGAGGGCGGTCTTGTCTACAACTCCTTATCGGAACTCTCGCTCGCCGATCGCCGCGCTTGGCGCCGTACCAGATGAGGGCGATTGCGAGTTGCCAGGACAGCGCGGCACGATCACGGCAGGTCAACTGCCGAGGTGAAGCCAGCCCTCCATGGTCGTTGGCATTCGGCCCCCTCGCGAAGAGCCTTCGCCCGGGGGCCAGTAGCAATTGAAAAAATCTCGGTTCTCGGTTCAGCCAGGCCGAACACGGCAACCGCGGAAGCAGTCACGGCGAGCCGCAGGCTATGCCCGCGCTCCGGTCACGCGCATTCGATCATCGGCGTTGCCGGCTGCCGGCCTGAGTGGGAGTCCGGCCAGGCCCGGATCGCCACGGAAAAACCCCGCGCCCGCGGCTGATCACGCCGAACACGCTGACGATCGCCTGCGCCCAGCAGCGCAACCACCCGTCCGCACCGCCCGATCGCCGAGCATCGCCTCGATCCAGCGAACGCGACGGTCGTCGGGCCGCACCGGCATTATGGCCGCGAGCCGGCCGATGGAGCTCGCCGAGGCCGCACCCTGCTCGAGCGTGTGGCGACCCACGAATGCGCCCATCACCGGATCGCCACACCGGCGGCCGGCATCGGCGACGTCGTTATCGCCGGCGAGACGCCGGCAGATCGATTGCCGCCGAAGCCCTGCCTGGTCGTCCGCACCTTCTTGCGTGCTCGGCGATCCGACAGCAGTCGCCACAGCCGGGTTGGCGCGAGTGAACCTCTCGGTGCGCTCACGCTCCGGGACCAGCCTCCGGCTGTGATCCGGCCAGCCGCCGGCCCATGCGTCACCGTCAATCCCGCGGTGACCAGGGGGCGCCATGACGACCTGCCAAAATCGCCGCTTGCGCAGCACTTCGGCAAGGCGCTGCCCTATCGAAGAGCCGCCCTGCGTCAAGCACACGGCGCCGGGTGATGCGCCGCCGGTGCCCTCACCCTCGGGCGTTGCCGCTCACGGTCACCTGACCGGCAGCTTGCAGCCAAAAGCCAGGGTCGTCCGCAGCGGCGTCGGGCGAACGTCGAGGCAGCGGCAGACGCGATCTAAGGGGAGTTGACCACCTCGTTCCTCACACCCGATGCCGTCTCTTTGCCGCTGTCGACGTTGCCGGGGTCGATCGGCGAGGGCGAGGCCGGCGTCGCGGCCGCGTTCCTGGCACACCGGGTCGCTCGGACACGCCGTCGGTTGGCACGATCCCGGGGCCGGGACGCCAGCCGCACTGCCGCTCTCCGCGATCGTCTTACGCGACGCCCGGATCAGGCAAGCCGCCGCCGGTCAGCGGGACGAAAGCAACGCCGATGGTCGTCCGCTCGTGGCACTGGCCGGCCTCGTCCTTGTCGATCACCATGAGTTCCTGGCCGAAACGCTCGCCCACCGGGATCACCAGCCGCCCGCCCGGCGCCAGCTGCTCGACCAGCACGGCAGGCACGGCCGCCGGTGCCGCGGTCACGATGATCCGATCGAAGGGTGCCCGCTCGGGCAGACCACGATGGCCGTCGGCATGGTGCACCCGCACTCCCGCATAGCCCAGCTCGGCGAGCGTTTGCCGCGCCTGCAGGGCCAGCGGCTCGACGATCTCGATCGTGTCGACCTCGCAGCCGAGCTCCGCCAGGACCGCTGCCTGATAGCCGCAACCCGTCCCCACTTCGAGCACCCGAAGCCCGGGGCGGACATCGAGCAGATCGGTCATGAAGGCGACGATGAAGGGCTGCGAGATCGTCTGCCCGTGGCCTATCGGCAAGGGATGGTCGCCATAGGCGAGCGTCCGCTCGATATCCGGGACGAAGCGCTGGCGTGGCACCCGACGCATGGCCTCGAGCACCGCAGGCGCGATGTGATCGCGACCGAGCGCCGCCGTGCAGCTCCGGGCATGCCGATCGATGGCCTCGATCATCTCCGCGACATCTGCAGCCATTCGCCGTCACCCCATGCGCCGCTTCCAGCCGGTGCCGCCCCGCACGCGCCGAACATCGATCTAGCCCGAAGAGGTCGCCACCGGCAAGATGGAGCCGGCCTGATCCCGGTTACATCCGCAAGAAGCGACGCCATCGCCAAAGGCTCGCCGAAGTGACGAGATGACCCCGGTCACACACCCCGAAGGCGCCACAGCGGCTGGAGCACCGGCCAGAGCGCGAGGAGCCCGACAGGCGCTCACGAGCCCGATGAGACACGCAGGAACTCCCGAGACCGCGACAGCGCGCGAGAGCTCTTCTCCAGCTCGGGAGAGGGATCGCCTGCACGTCCAGCGGCGGTTTATGACCGGGCCCAGTCTGGCAAAACGGCCCGCGCAAATGCCACAGCCAGAGGAAGCCGCTGCCCAAGAAATCCACCTGAAGCAGAAGCCGGCGCAAGCAGAGCCAACGCCAAAAAAAGGAAGCCAGCGCTAGAAAAAGAAGGTCGCGCTCACGACGACCCGGGCGTCGCAGGCATTGCTGCCGCCATAGCAATTGCTCTCGCTCAGGTCCGTGTCGGTGTAGCGCAGACCCAGGGCTACCGACCCCACCTCGGCCGTCACGCCGAGGCTCCAGTCGAAGTAGTCCTCGAGCCAAGTCCGGCTGTTGCTCTCGAACCATTGACGGCCGAGCGAGCCGTCGATGGTGAGCGGCACCGGCAGGTCGAACGGCAGGGCATAGGCCGCGGCCGCCACGACGTAATGGGACATGCCGGTCGAGCCCGAGTAGTCGGGCGAGAAGGCGTAGGCGACGCTCGCCGTCAGCTCGTCGCTCAGCGCATAGCCCAGCTGCCCCGTCACCTCGGCATAGTCGTAGTCGAGCGAGCTCCGGGAATCCGGATAGAGGTAGTAGGCGCCCCAGACATCCCATTCGATGGCCGTCTCGCCGATCGTGCCATAGGCACCGGCGGACAGCTCCAGCTCGACAGTGCCGTCGCCCTCCTCGTCATAGTCGATGGTCGAGCCCCAGGCCCCCGCATAGACCGCCGTGTCGCCCTCGCCAACCGGCAGCTCCACCGTCAAGCCGCCCTGCAGAGCCGGGTCGTGATTGCTCGCGGTGATGCCTCGGTCGATATAGTCGGAGACGACACCGACCTCGCCATACACCGCAAGGCCGCCGTCTGCTTCGTCGGCGTCATCCTCCTGGGCCATGGCCGTAGCGCTGAGGCTGAGGCTGAGGCTCAGGCCGAGCCAGGCCACGGTTAGGGCCGCCACCCGTTGCACCCGGCCCCGGCAGGTTGGTCGCTCGGCCATCTCGTCATCCCGGCTGCTCACTGGTCGACGAGAGACTAGCGCCGCAACCCTAACAAACGGTTAAGGCTGTGCCATGATCGGCGCCTCGGCGGCGCCCGGCCCGGCAGGCCCGGAAGGCCGCCGCCCGTGCCACCCGGGTTAGTGCCACCAGCCGTCGGGATCGACACCGACACGGCGCCGCGCACTTCGCCGGGGAGCGACCGGCTTCCGCGGCACCACCGTCGATGCGCCCATTAGGGCTTGACCCTGATCGGCTGAGGTAGTCCCCTCCGGCCCAACGCCCGTCCGGGCAACACCGTAGGGAGCTTCAACCATGACGACGGATCAGACGTCCAAACGCCTACATCCCAAGGTCGAGGAGGCTCGTGATCTCATGGAGCGCGGCAAGCTCGACCGCCGCGGCTTCGTTCGGATCGCAGCCTTGCTCGGCGTCGGGGCCACCGCGGCCTACAGCATGGCCGGCCTGCCGAGCCCGGCCTTCGCGCAGGCCGACCTGCCGTTCCCCGAGCCCGAGGGCGATCCGGTCAGCGGCGGCACGCTCAGGGTCGCCATGCTGGTGCAGCGCATGGACGATCCGGCCACCTTCAGCTGGACCGAAATGTCCAACCAGGGCCGGCACATCGTCGAGTATCTGGCGATGACCGGCGTCGACAACGTCACCCGGCCGATGCTGGCCCAGTCCTGGGAAGCGTCCGACGACCTCACGGTCTGGACCTTCCAGTCTGCGGCCCGGCGTCAAGTGGCACAACGGCGACGACTTCACCGCCGAGGACGTCAAGTGGAACGTCGAGCGCTGGTGCGACCCGACGCTTGGGCTCGTCCAATATCGGGCTCTCCGCCATTTCCGCATTGGTCGATGACATCGACACGGGAGAGCAGAACGAGGACGGCACGCCGAAGATCGACAAGCGGCTGCGCGACGGCGCCATCGAGGTGGTCGATGACCTCACCATCCGTTTCACCTGCAAGCAGCCGGTCCTCTCCTTCCCCGAGGACCTCTACAACTACCCGGCCGCCATGGTGCACCCGTCCTTCGTGGCCCCGTTCTCCGACAACCCGATCGGCACCGGTCCCTTCACCCTGGTCGACCTCGCGGTCGGCGAGCGCTGCACGCTCAGGCGGGTCACCGAGATGACCAACGGCGAGCCCTTCGAATACTGGGGCGGCGAGGTCTTCCTCGACGAGATCCACTACTACAACTTCGACGTCGAGAATCAGCTGGTCGCCTTCGCCGGCGGCGACGTCGACGCCATCTACAATTTCGGCCACGAGCAGATGGCTTTCGCCGAGGCGCTCGAGGGCGAGATCCTGCCGGCCCGGACCGCGCAGACGCTGGCAGTGCGCGTCAAGATCGACCAGCCGCCGTTCGACAACAAGCTGCTCCGCCAGGCGATGCAGGCCGGCCTCGACCGCGCCCGGATCCGCGAGCTGGTGTTCGGCGAGGCGGGTGATGTCGGCGACGACTACCACGTGGCCCCGGTCCACCCCGAGTGGTACGACCTGCCGCCGCTGCAGCGCGACGTCGAGAAGGCCAAGGCGCTGCTCGCCGAGGCCGGCTACCCGGACGGCATCGACCTCACCGTCGACGTCGGCAACACCAACGGCGTCTGGCAGCAATCGGTCTGCGAGGCGATGCGCGACCAGTGGCAGGAATGCGGCATCAACCTCTCGATCAACGTGATGCCGAGCTCGCGCTATTGGGAGATCTGGGACCAGACGCCGTTCGGCGCCACGTCTTGGACCCACCGACCGCTCGGCACCATGGTGCTGTCGGTCGGCTACCGCGCCGGCGTGCCGTGGAACGAGAGCAACTACAACAACCCGGCTTTCGAGGACGCCCTGAACAGGGCCGAGTTGATCCTCGATCCGGAAGCCCGGAGCGCCGTGATGCAGGAGGTCGAGCAGATCATGCGCGACGACGCCTTCGTCTTCCTGCCGGCCTGGCAGCCGGTCTACACCATCGCCAGGACCAACGTGCACGGCTACCCGGCGCACCCGACCACCTACCACCAATTCAACAAGGTGTGGCTCGGCTAGCCGCACCATCGGGCTTCGAGAAAGGCGTCCGCCAGAGCGGGCGCCTTTTTCGTTTCCGGCAACAGGCAGCGCGTGTCCCGCGCGAGCGCAGCAGTGCTCGTCATCCTCTCGGTGCCCGGCGGGGGCAAGCGATCGGTCGCCTTCGGCATCGCCTGCGAGCTGCCGGAGATTCAGCTCACGGACGGCAGGAGTTTGCGCGACGAGGAAGTCGGCTTCCGCATCGCCGAATGGCGGAGCACACCCGTTCGATGAATGGAGCCGCAAGGCTTCCTCGACGAGATCGAAAGGACGGCCGACGACGGGCCATTCGACCCCGGCCGAGCTTAGCTCGACGCCAGCGCCCGCGGGCGGCCATGCCGCCATTCCGCTAGTCCTGTCTCCTCGCCGATAGACCGCATCGAGGTCCGGCCTCACCATCGCGTGGCGTCCGGAGCTGCGGGCGCCTGCCGCACGAGGGCCACATGGCAGCCATCTTCAAGGACCGCCGCAAGCGCGAGTGGCTGAACCCCGAGGGTGCCGACCGGCCACTTCGGAGCAGGATCGCGTCCGAACTGCTGGAGCGGGCGCGCCACTACCGCAAAAAGCGCCTCGTCGACGAGGTCCGGCGTGCCGACTGCGCGGCCATCCTGCTCTACGACCCGATCAACATCCGCTACGCCCTCGATGTCAGCAACATGCAGGTCTGGGCGCTGCACAACCCGTTCCATTTCGCGCTCGTCTCTGCCGACGGCCATGCCGTCGACTTCCAGTTCCACGGCAGCGAGCACCTCACCCGCGGCCTAGCCGCCATCGACGAGGTCCGCCACGGCACCTGCTGGTTCTATGCCATCGCCGGCGAGCACGCCGAGGCAAGCGCGCGCAGCTGGGCCGCCGAGATCGATGCCCTTCTGCGCGAGCACGGCGGCGGCAACCGCCGCCTCGCCGTCGACAAGCTCGAGCCCTTGGGCGTGCGGGCGCTTGGGGCGCTGGGCGTCACGCTCGTCGAGGGCCAGGCGCTGACCGAAACGGCGCGCTCGATCAAGAGCCCAGACGAGATCGAGCTGATGCGCTGGACCATCCGCGTCGCCGAGGCCGGCATGGCGCGGATGCACGCGCTCTCCGAGCCCGGCCGCAGCGAGCAGGAGATCTGGGCCGAGCTGCATCACGAGAACGCCCGGTCCGGCGGCGAATGGATCGAGACCCGGCTCTGCACCATCGGCCAGCGGACCAATCCCTGGTTCCAGGAATGCTCGGGCCATGTCGGGCAAGCCGGCGACATGCTCGCCTTCGACACCGACATGATTGGGCCCTACGGCTATTGCGCCGACCTCTCGCGCAGCTGGACCATTGGCCATGTGCCCATGACCAACCGCCAACGCGACCTCTACGCCCACAGCCTCGAACAGATCGAGCACAACTTGGCGCTGCTGCGCCCCGGCCTCGCCTTCGCCGACTTCAACGAGCGCTCCTGGCGCCTGCCCGAACGCTTCGCTGCGCAGCGCTATTCCTGCGCCATCCACGGCGTCGGCATGGCCGACGAATGGCCGACCGTGCCGATCCACCAGGACTTCGCCCACGCCCATGGCGGCAGCTTCGAAGCCGGCATGACGGTCTGCGTCGAAAGCTATATCGGCGAGGTCGGCGGCCCGGACGCCATCAAGCTCGAGACCCAGGTCCTAATCACCGAGACCGGTGCCGTACGGCTGGACAGCTTTCCCTTCGAAGGCCATTGACAGCCGATCCTTTCGACGGCCCCTCCAGGCGCCGTACCTGATAGAGGGCTGCAGCCGACACGTGACGACGCGATATGGCCTCTGGGGCAGGCAATCACCGATCATCCTGACCGCAGTCGCGGCGGCGCTCTGGCTCGTCCTGGCGACACCCGCCACGGCCCAGTACGACCTGCCGACGATCGGCCCGCCCGAGACCAACAGCCCGCGTGCCACCATCAGCTCGCTGTTCAGCGAGGTCGAGCGGGCCTTTCGCATTCGCGCGCGCAGCGATTCGGAGAGCATCACCAGCCTGCTCGGCCCCCGCGCCTACGCGCTGATCGACCTCGATGACGTGCCACCCGAGCTGCGCCTGCCCGAGGCGGTCGAGACCGCCGTCCAGCTCTACGAGATCCTGGCCCGGGCCGAGCTGCCGCCGCTCGACGAGATACCCGACCTGGAGACCGTCAACGAGGGCGGGCTCACGCGCTGGGCGGTGCCGGGGACCGGGTTGACGCTGGTCGACGCGACACCGGGCACCGGCCTGCCGCATTTTCGCTTCGCCGCCGACACGACCGACCTCGCCGATGCCACCTACGCGCTGATTGCCGCGCGACAGCGGCGGCAGGGCGCGCTCACCTTCGACACCTTCGTCGTCCTGCGCGACGGCGTCGGCCCCCATTTGACCCGGCTCATGGGCGAGGGCCAGGGGCTTCGTACACCCGAGTGGTCGCGCCAGCGCATCATCGGCGTACCGGCCTGGAAGCTGGCCACGACCCTCGTGCTGCACGCTGCGGCCCTCAGCGTCGCGGCCCTGGTCATGCTCGTGGTGCAGCGCGCCTCGCCGCGCTACGCGCAGCGCAACAGCCTGCGCCCACTTTCCTTGGTGCTGCCGCTGGTGCTGATGCCGCTCGCCATCGGCCTGCGCTACGCCGTCGTCGAAGAGCTGCGCGTCACCGGCCCGCTCCTGCCGATCCTCGAGGTGCTTTGGGTCGCGGTCTTCTCGATGGGCGCCGTGCTCCTCGCCAACAGCCTGATCCGGATGGCCGCCGAGATCTTCGTCCGCGTCGCCCGGCTGCAGGAGCGGCCGAGCGATGCCCATGCCGCGCGCCTGGTCTTTCGCCTGCTGAGCCTCGTCGTCGCCTTCGGCGTCCTGGTCAACGCGCTGGACCGGCTGGGCGTGCCGGTCAGCGGCATCATCGCCGGCCTTGGCGTCGGCGGCGTCGCCGTGGCGCTGGCAGCCCAGGGCACCCTGCAGAACCTCCTGGGCGGCGCCGCGCTGCTCGCCGACCGGCCAATCAAGATCGGCGATTTCTGCCGCTTCGGCGAGCGGCTCGGCACGCTCGAGACCGTGGGCCTGCGCTCGAGCCGCATCCGCACCCTCGAGCGCACGGTGGTCACCGTCCCCAACACCGAGCTCGCGGCCATGCAGATCGAGAACTACTCGGAGCGCGACAGCAACCTGCTGCGCACCACCATCGGGCTCCGCTACGAGACGACGCCCGATCAGCTCAGGGCCGTTCTCGCCGACATCCGCGCCATGCTGGTTGCCCACCCCGAGGTCACCGCGGAGCCTGCCCGCGCCCGCTTCCTCGAGTTCGGCGACAGCGCGCTGATGATCGAGATCTTCGCCTATGTCAGGGAGTCCGACTACAATGGCTACCTGGCGATCCGCGAGGATCTGATGCTGCGGGTCATGGAGATCGCCCAGCGCAACGGCACCAGCGTCGCCTTCCCGTCACGCACCGTCTATCTCCGCCGCGACCCCGAGCCCGACGCTACCAAGCGCGACGAAGCCGAGGCCAAGGTGGCGAGCTGGCGCAAGGACGGCATGTTGCCGTTCCCGCACATGGACCCGGGGATGCGAGGCGAGCTCCTGGACACCCTGCCCTACCCGCCCGACGGCTCGGCGCTGCGCCGCGAGCCGCCCAAGAGCTAAGAGTTGGTTTCAGCGTCATCTTCGGCTCGTGTCTGATGCCCTCGGGCAAGACGTCGCTCACGCCCCGGCCAACGCCGCCGTCCGTCGTTCGAGTGCCACCGACCAGAGCGCGATGCCGACGCCGGCCAGGGCCAGCAACGCGCCGAGCCAGGGCAGCAGGCCGTAGCTGAAGCCGGCGGACAAAGCGGCGGCGCCGGCAAAGGGGCCGATCGCATTGCCGAGATTGAAGCCGGACTGAATCAGCGTCGAGGCGAGGTTCGGCGCCTCGGTCGCGGCGTTGACCACGCGGATCTGGATGGGGGCTGCCGGAAAATAGAACGCAAAGCCCCAGACGAACATCATCACCATCGCCGGGATCGGACTCTGCAGAGCGACGAGCAAGGTGAGATAGATGACAACGAGACCGGCAAAGACGCCGATGATCGATGCCATCAGGTTCCGGTCGGCGAAACGGCCGCCGACCTGCATGCCGATGACGCCGCCGATGCCAAAGAGCAGCAGGTAGAGTGGCAAGCTGCTCGGCGCGATGCCGGTCGTCTCGATCAGCAGCGGGGCGATGTAGGTGAAAACGCTGAACGTGCCAGCACAGATCAGCACACTGAGTGCGAGGGCCAGCAGCACCTGCGGCCTGGCCAGTACCTTGAACTCGCTTGCCAGCCTGCTGCGCTCCGCACGGCCCATGTCCGGCAACCATACGGCGATCGCTGCCGTCGCAATGACGCCGATCATCGTCACGGCCCAGAAGGTCGACCGCCAGCCAAAGGCATAGCCGAGCGCGGCGCCGGCCGGCACGCCCAGGATATTCGAGGCGGCGATCCCCGCCCACATCAGCGCCACCGCCGACGCGCGACGCTCCGCCGACACCATGCCGGCCGCCACCACCGAGCCGATACCGAAGAAAGCGCCGTGACAGAACGAGGTGATCACGCGCGCCACCATGAGCAGCGCATAGTCCGGGGCGATGGCGCAGAGCACGTGACCGATGACGAAAATCCCCATCAACAGCAGCAAGGCCCGCTTGCGCGGCAGTCTGTTGGTCGAGATGGCCAGGATCGGACCGCCGACCGCCACACCGAGCGCGTAGCCGGTAACCAGCAGCCCGGCGGTCGGGATGCTGACCCCGAGACTGGCCGAAATCTCCGGCAGCAGGCCCGAGATCACGAACTCGGTGGTGCCAATGGCAAAGGTGGCCAGCGTCAGGGTCAAGAGCGGCAGGAAAGGCATCGATACCCCCTCGGCTGGTGCAGCAATCGTCGCCGATTGGCGCGAGCGACCTTGCCGCCGCTTCGCGGTCCAAGGGAAATGAGTTGTGCCAATGGGGTCATTGGCGGAAGTTATGACCATGGCCTCGCACCCGGCACTCGACATCGATCTGCTGCGCAGCTTTGCGCTGATCGCCGAGAGCGGCAGCTTCACCCGCGCGGCGGAACGGGTCGGCCGATCCCAGTCGGCCGTCTCGTTGCAGGTGCAGCGGCTGGAGGCGCTGATCGGGCACCGCCTTTTCGTGCGCGGCAAGGGCGCCATCGTGCAGTTGACACCCGAGGGCCAGGACCTCCTGGGACCGGCGCGCGAGCTGCTGCTCTTGAACGACGCGACCGTCTGCACGCTCCGTGCCGGACCAGAGCAAGCTGGGCCGGTGGCCCTGGAAAGCCCCGTTGCGGAAGCGCGCCTGTCCAACCGGCCGTCGATCGCGGTGCTGCCCTTCAAGAAGTTCAGCGGCGATCCGGAGCAGGACCATGTCGCCGCCGGGATCGTCGAGGACATCACGGCGGCGCTATCGCGGATCACCTGGCTGTCCGTGAGGACACGGAGCAGGGGGCTCAGCCACGACGGCAACGCCAGCGATACGAGCCAGCCCAAACAAGCGCCCGGCGTGCGCTACCTCTTGCAAGGCGGGGTGCGCAAGGCCGGCAATCGCCTACGCATCACCGCACAATTGCTCGACGCCGCGACCGGCAGGCAGCTCTGGGCCGACAGGTTCGACGGCATGCTCGACGAGGTCTTCGACCTGCAGGACGAGATCGCCGACAGGGTGGCCGGCATCGTCGAGCCGAGCCTGCGCCGCGCCGAGATCAAACGATCGAAGCGCAAGCAGACCGACGCCGTGGACGCCTACGATTGCTATCTCCGCGCCTCGCCTTACGTGGCGGCACAGATGCCGGAGGATGCCAGGCAGGCGATAGAGCTCCTGGACCGAGCCCTGCAGCTCGATCCGGACTACGCGGCGGCGCATGCGCTGATCGCCTGGTGCCACGAGCTATGCTTCGCCCGCGGTGGCTTTGCCGCGGACCACAAGAGCGCCGCGCTCCGGCACGCCGGCACGGTCCTCGCCAACGACACGGACGACGGTACGGCACTCGCTGTTGCCGGTTTCGTGACGAGCTTGCTCACGGCGGATCGAGACGCAGCCCTCGGCGCGATCGATCGCGGCCTGGCGGCGAACCCGTCATCCGCGACCGTCCTCTATCTCGGCGCGCAGGCCCACGCTCTGGCTGGCGAATGCGATAGAGCGACATCATTCGCCGATCGGGCCTTGTGGCTCAGCCCGTTCGACCCGCTGGCCTTCCAAGCCCACATGGCGCTCGCCGAGTCCGCTGTGCTGGACGAGCGCTACGACGACGCGGCCGCATGCTTCGGCCGGGCAGCGCGGGCCAGGCCCAGCTTCAGCACGGCCCATATCTTCCAAGGCATCGCCTTGACCCTGGCCGGACACACCGCTCTTGCGCTACCCAAAGTCCGCCACGGATTGGCGCTCGAGCCAGGCTTCCGCACGCGGCTGTTCTTCGAGCACGGCTGGGCCGAGCCGATGCGCGAGAAGCTCGTTCACGGCTCGCGCCTGCTCGGCCTGGCGGCATGAAGCGGCGCTGCACGAAGCGATGATGCGCACGCTGATGTCGGCAACGCCGCCACGATCGGCCGGCGCTGCGTGGCGCGGCTGCACTGTGAATGCGGAACCCACGGTCTAAATTCGCGCCAAGCCCCTTGGATCATAGGCTCGGCTCCGCCAAGATCGGCTCACGCTTCACCAACTCGTCTGGAGACTCGCCCATGAACGCTGTGCCGAAATTCGGGATCGGCCAATCGGTGCCGCGCAGCGAGGACCCGCGCCTCTTGCGCGGCCATGGGCACTATACCGACGACACGAACCCCGACGGCACGCTGGTCGCCCGCTTTCTCCGCTCCGACCATGCGCACGGCCGGATCAGCAAGCTCGATGTCAGCGCTGCCAGGGCCGTGCCCGGCGTCCGCCTCGTCCTCACCTCGGCCGAGCTCGACGGCCAGGGCTACACCGACCTGCCCTGCAGCGTGCCCCTGAAGGCTGCCGACGGCACGAGCATTATCGTGCCGCCGCACCCGTCGCTCGCCCGCGGCACCGTCCGCTATGTCGGTCAGCCCATCGCCATGGTGGTGGCCGAGACGGCAGCCGCCGCCGCCGATGCGCTCGAGCGCATCGAGATCGAGATCGACACAGCACCTGCGGTGACCGACCTTGCGGGCGCGGTCGCCGCCGGGGCAGTCCAGCTGCACGACGAGGCGCCGGGCAACGTCGCCCTGCACTGGTCCTGGGGCGACCACGGCGCGGTCGACGCCGCCTTCGCCAGGGCGGCCCACGTCACCAGGCTCAGGCTCACCAACAACCGCGTCTCCGTCGTGCCGATGGAGCCGCGCGGCGCCATCGCCAGCTTCACTGACGGCCGCTGGACCGTGGAGACCGGCTGCCAGGGCGTCTTCGGCCTGCGCGCCCAGCTCGCCGGCCAGCTCGGCGTCGAGATCGACCAGATGCGGGTGCTCTCGAACGATATCGGCGGCTCCTTCGGCATGAAGGCCTCGGTCTTCCCTGAGCATTTGCCGCTCATGCATGCGGCCAAGCAGCTGGGCAGCCCGGTCAAGTGGATCAACGACCGGAGCGAGAGCTTCACCACCGACTATCACGGCCGCGACTCGGTATTCGACGCGGCCTTGGCTCTCGATGCCGACGGCAACTTCTTGGCCGTCCGCCTCGATGGGCTGGGCAATCTCGGCGCCTATGCCGCGGGCTTCGGCGCAGCGGTTCCCACCATGGTGCTGCAGAAGAACCTGGCCAGCCTCTACAGGACCCCGGTCGCGTCGATCGACGTCAAGCTGGTGTTCACCACGACGACCCCCACCACCGCCTATCGCGGCGCCGGCCGGCCCGAGGCCATCTACATCATGGAGCGACTGGTTGATGCGGCGGCCCGCGAGACCGGCCGCGATCCAGTGGCCTTGCGCCGCCTCAACATGATCCCGGCCGACGCCATGCCGTTCGAGGCCGCCTCCGGCCTCACCTACGATTTGGGCGAGTTCGAGCGGCACCTCGACCTGGCGCTGGAGCGGGCAGACTGGGCCGAGTTCAACACCCGCAAGGGCGCCGCCAAGGCTCGCGGCAAGCTGCGCGGCATCGGCGTCACCACCTATCTCGAGGTCACCGCCCCCCAGGGCAAGGAGATGGGGGGCGTCCGCTTCGATGCGTCCGGCACGGTGACGCTGGTCACCGGCACGCTGGATTACGGCCAGGGCCACCGTGCCCCCTTCGCCCAGGTGCTGGCCGACCGGCTGGGCATCCCGTTCGAGGCGATCGAGCTGCTGCAGGGCGACAGCGACCAGCTCCTCTTCGGCGGCGGCACCGGCGGCTCGCGCTCGATCATGGCGACGGGCCAGGCGATCGAGATGGTGGCGCAGAAGGTGATCGAGCAGGGCAAGCAGGTCGCCGCCGACCGGCTCGAGGCGGCAGCCGCGGACATCCAGTTCGATAACGGCGACTTCGTCGTCGCCGGCACCGACCGAAGGGTGCCGCTCATGGAGCTGGCCAAGCAGTCACCAGCCGAGCTCTCCGCCGAGCTGGTCGCCGACACGCCACCCTCGGCCTTTCCCAACGGCACCCACATTGCCGAGGTGGAGATCGACCCGGATACCGGCGTCGTCGAGCTGATCGCCTATACCGCCATCGACGATTTCGGCACCATGGTGAACCCGCTCTTGGTCGAGGGCCAGGTGCATGGCGGGCTGGTCCAGGGCATCGGTCAGGTGCTGCTCGAGAACGCCACCTACGATGCCGACGGCCAGCTCCTCGCCGGCAGCTTCATGGACTATGCGATGCCCAGGGCCGACGACCTGCCCAGCTTCGAGCTCGGCTTCCATGCGGTGCCGGCGAAGACCAACACACTCGGCGTCAAGGGCTGCGGCGAGGCTGGGGTCACCGCCGCACCGCCCACCATCGTCAATGCGATCCTCGACGCCCTGGCGCCCCTCGGCATCACCGATCTCGACCTGCCGGCAAGCCCGGAGAAGATCTGGCGGGCGATCCAGGAGGCCCGGCGGGCGGCCGCTTGAGCCCGCGGCGCCGGACGGCTCAGCCGCGCAGGTAGTACGGGCCGCCGCAATTGTGCCCGACGCCGTCGTCGAGGCTGCGGCGCATCTCGTAGCGGTCCGGGTTGTCGGTCAGCGCAATGATCCCGGCTGCCGGCGCCGCCACGACCACGGTCGCGACACAGGTCACGGCCTTGAACACGGCAAAGAACGGCGTGCCCACGATCGCCACCGCCGTCGACCCGTCCCGCCTGGGCTCACGGTAGACGACGGTGCCGTCCGCTTGCCGCTCGGCCGTCGGAAAGGCCCCCTGCCGCTCACCGTTCGAATAGCTGCATCCCGCCAGAAACACTGCCAGGACCAGCAAATGGGCGCTCCGCCGCATGGCTTCCTCCGCTGCTGATCGACACTTCTTAGCCGAGTATGCGCCGCATCGCGAGCGTCAGCGACGCTCGACCGGTGCCGCGCCGTCCAGGGCCGCGCAGCAGGCGCATCGATCAGGGACAGGCGTGCTCCAGAACGCCACACCTCGCCGCCCGGCCTGGCCGCAAACCCGGCTGACCAGCGCGGTGGCGGTGCCGAGTGGCGCTCGACGAGCATGCGTCTTGGTGCCGGTCGCCGACCAAGACCCTGCCAATGAAGGGCGAGGTCATGGCGCGAAGCAGCGCGCCATAGGTCAGCTGGAACGTGATCTCGGCGCCGATGTCGATATCGAGACCGCCCGCGTCGATGACGAGGTGATCGCTGCTGGCGCCGATAATGGCGATCCCAGCCGGCGGCGTGAGGCCGTCCGGATCGGTGTCCTGGTGCCCGACGGCCAGGATCGTCTGCGCGATGGGGCCCCGATCCCGCGCCGGCGACTGCTTGCCGAAGGCGGCCTGGGCGATCTCGCCCCACGGGCGTGACGGCTTGGTCTTCGCCTCGATAACCTCGGCGACGAGGGTGACGGCGTCGGTGTGCAGGCCCTCGATCGGCCGGCCCTGCAGCGGCTCACGGCCGAGCAGGATCGCTTCGCCGAGACGGAGGTCGTTGATCCGTCCGCTGTGATTTCCGCCGAGCGCCCATGGCAGATTGGCCGAGCCTCCGCCCGAGACGACCTCCAGTCGGCAGCCGACCCTAGCCTCGATCGACCCCGCCAGGGCCGACAACGCGGCCATGTTTCGGGCGTCCGGCGTCACGCCACTGCGGCAGGCGAGGTTGGTGCCGATGCCCTCGAGCACAATGTTCCTGAAGCCGAGCGTTCGCAGCACCGCAGCCTCCAGGTCACCGGGCATGATGCCCTCACGCAGATCGCCGAGCTCGACCATGAGCACGACCCGGTGCGTCGCTCCGGCTTCTTGCGCGGCGGAGGCGAGCATGGCGATGACCTCGAGCTCGGTGTTGAAGCTCGCGTCGGCGTGGGCGACGACGCGCTGCACCTGGCTCGGCATCGGCGAGCGAATGAGCGTCATCGGCGCCGCGATGCCCGCACGGCGCATCGTCTCGATGTTCTCGATCCGTGCATCGCCGAGCCCGCGCACGCCGGCGCGCAGCATGGCGCGGGCAACCGCCGGCGCGCCGAGCATGGCCTTGGTCACGCCGGTGACCGAAACGCCGCGACCAACCAGCCGCGCCACCAGGCTACGGGCGTTGTGCTCAATCTTCCCGAGATCGATCGCCAGGCGCGGCGCCGTCATTGCGGGCCGGCAGTGGCCTTTGCCGCCAGCTCCGGGAACGCCAGCAGGACCATGTCCACGAGGCGCTCGGGTGGCCGGGTCAGCGCATCGGTGACCGGAATGCCGAGCTCCGCCGCATAGCGGGTGATGGCCAGGTCGACCTCGGCGTCGGTCATGTCCTCGTGGTTGATCGTGAGGCCGATGACCTTGGTGTCGGCAAAGGTCTCGATGAGGTTGATCTCGCTTGCCGGTGTCGGCATCGGCACCTGGTCGAAGTCGCCCAGATTGACCCTTGCGGGTGCATGCTGCAGCACGACACCGTTTGGCCGGCTGCCACGCAGGATGAAGGCCGAGGTCAGGTAGGCCGGGTGGCTCAAGGCACCCTGTCCCTCAACGACGATCACGTCGGGGCGCTCGCGCTCGAATGCTTCAACGACGGTGGCTTCCATCTCGCCGGAGCAGAACTGGGACGGGATGGCGTCGAGCGCAATGCCGTAGCGCGCACCCTGGATCAGGCCGGTCTGGCCGGTGCCGACCATCACCGCCTTCAAGCCCCGGTCGTTGAGCGCGCGGGTCAGGATCGTGGCCGTGGTGCGCTTGCCGATGGCGCCATCGGTGCCGAGCACGGCGATGCGTGGGCAGGTCACCTCGGCGATGCGGCCACTGAACAGCCGCAGGTCCTTCTTCGCGCGCGGCCTGCGCACGTCGAGGATCGAGACATCGTGCGCCAGGCTCGCCGCCCTGAACTCCGGGTCGTCGTTGAGGAACTCGTGGAGGCCGTTGACGACGTTCATCCCCATGCCGATGGCCTCGAGCACGAGCGCCCGCTCCTTCGGCGACAGCATCCCGCTCGATGGCGCCATCCCGAAGATGAAGTAGCCGGGCACGCTGCCGGCAAGCTGCACCGCTTGCGCCAGATCGCGGTAGATCGGGATGGCGTTCGGCCCGTCGCCGAGCACCACGCCGCTATCGCGGCCGGCCTGCTCGCTGTCGATGACCGAGAGGATCTCGTATGTCTCCGAATGGCGGACCAGCCCGTTGGCGGTCTTGCCGTCGAGCGCGCCGAAATTCCCCTCGCAGTAAACGACGGCGGTTGGCGGCGTCGCCGCGCGGACCCGAGGCCGAGCCCGCGGCGAGAAATCGCTGATCTTCGCCGCCGGCGGGGAAGGAATGCTGGCGAGCGTCGTCGTCTCGGCGAGCGGGGCATTGGGCATTGAAAGTCCTCGGATTGTTGCAAGGGCCGGTGTCCGGGTCGTCCGGGCCGTGCCGGTTTCGTCACCGCCAGGCGCACCGAGCCGGCGGTCGGGCGAAGAAACGTTGCGTCTGTCGGCCAGCACGGCCAACCGGGAATTCTTTGACGGCGGAACTCGACCCGGCGTTGCTTTGGCTATTGTCAGATTTTTTCGGCAAGCCTTGCAGAAGAACGCAAGGCCCATCGCCTGCCACGCCGATATTCTGGGATATCGAAACGATTTCGAATCAGATTTATAATGATCTTTCTTAAGAAGAACAAATATTAAAAAGCGTTTTATTCAAGAATAAGAGACATAAGAGCGTATCAAGATTTGCCTTTCTTCACCTTCCACCTTGAGAGAAGCGCCGCTGAACGGCCGCGTCGGCGGTTGCAAACTGCGTCGATCGCGCCCGACGGTGACTGGCGGCATTGGCTCGTGGAAGCGGGGGCGCTCCCGCCAGCGGCCTTCAGCGACGCTCGATGAGCCGGGTGCCGTCGGCAATACGCTCCGACGGGTAGAGCACGACCCGCTCCCCCTCATCGAGCCCAGCCGTCACCATGGCATCCGTCCGGTCGCGAGCCTCGATCCCGATCAGCCGCAACGCCGCCCGACCGTCCACGTCGACGAGGACGGCCCAGCTGTCGCCCTCGCGAAACAGCGCCGAGAGCGGCACCTTGAGCACCGCATCGGCGGCGAAGACGGTGATCCGCACATCCACGCGGTAGCCGTGGCCGAGCCGCGCCCAGCCGGGCTGCAAGGCGCCACTCGTGTCCGGCGCCGGGTCGAGCAGGATGTTGACCCGTTGCTCCTCGACACCCAAGGCCGAGATCTTGGTGAAGCCGGCGGGCTCCACCCGTCGCACAGTGGCCTCGAGCGGCGGCCCGCCCCAGCCCTCGATCGTCGCCCGGGCACCCTCGGCCACCCGGACGGCATCCCTGGAGAGCACGTCGACCACCACCTCGAGATCGGCGGGATCGCCCACCTCGACCAGCGGCGCGCCGGGGTCGACCACGGTCTCGCTCTCCTCGAGCACGGCGAGCACCACCCCGGTCACCGGTGCGGTCACCGGCACGCAGCAGCCGTCCTCGGCCACCGTCAGCCGCCGCTCGTCGCCCGGCTGGATCAGCCGTGCCCGGGCCGTCTCCAGCTCGAATTCCCGCATCTCGCGCCGCGCCTTGGCCTCATCCAGCGCCGCCTCCAGGGCGCGGGCCTCGCTCTCCCGCCGGTCGACCACGGCCTGGCTCACCGCGTTGCTCCGCACCAGCGTCTGCGCCCGCTTGAGCTCGGCCTCTGCCAGCGTCAGCTCGGCCTCCACCCGGGCGATCTCGGCGTCGACCAGGACGAGCCCGGCCTCCGCCGCACTGGCGGCAGCCTCGGCCTCGCGCATCGAGCGGATGTCGAGGAAGGCCGGCTCTGCGGGCTCGATCCGCGCCAGCACAGTCTCGTCGGCCACCACCGGATCGCCAACCTCGGCCGTGATCCGCCGCAGCCTGCCGTGCGTCGGCGCCGCCACGGTGTAGACCTCGCGCACCCTGGCCCTGCCCTCCTCGTCGACGGTGACGCGAAGGGGACCGGTTGACACCGTGGCGAGATCGACCGGCACCGGCTGCGGGCGCAGCAGCCAGACAGCGGCGGCAGCGACCAGGAGCAGCAGCGGCAGCCAGAGGAGAAGCCGCTTGCCCGCGGCCGGGATCGCCATGCCGCTCACTCCCGCGTCTTCAGGGCGGCGACGATATCGAGCCGCCAGAGCTGCCGGCCGACGAGCAACGCCGAGCCGAGCCCGGCCGCGAGCACGACCAGGCCGGAAAAACCGAAGCTCGCCGGCTCGATGACATAGGGAATGCGAAAGAGGTCGCTGTCGATGCCGCTGGTGATCACCAGCGCCAGCAAGCTGCCGAAGAGCGCACCCAAAGGCAATGCCAGGAGGATCAAGAGCAGCATCTCACCCAGCAGGATATAGCTCACCTCACTGCGGCTGAAGCCCAGCACCCGCAACGACGCCAGCTCGTGGCCACGCTCGGAAAGCCCGATGCGCGCCGCGTTGTAGACCACGCCGATGGTGCACAGGCTGGCGAACAGCACGTAGAAGCCGACGACGATGTGGATGGTCTCGCCGACCGTGGCCCGGAAGCTGTCGATGAACGCTTGCCGCCGGTTCACGCCGGCGACCTCCGGCCGTTCCTGCAACGCCCTGATCACCCGACCCTCGGCCAGGGGATCGACCATGAGCCGCGCCGCACCCGGCTGCGGCGCTTCGTTGAGCGCGCGCGCCATCGCATCGAGATCCATGAAGGCCGCGGTCCCAAGATAGGTTTCGACGACACCCGCCACGTGCAGTTCGAGCCGGGGCCGCCGACCTTCCAGCACCTCGACCAGCAATCGATCACCACGTCCGACGCCGAGCTTCTGCGCCAGCGCCAGCGAGAGCACCAGCCCGTCTTCAGGCACGGCCAGCGCCTGGCCGTCGGCATCGAGGATGCGCTCCAGCCGGGCGTCGGGCCGTAGACCGGTGATCGTTCCCAGCTCACGCACCGGACCCGCCAGGAACCGCACCGCAAGCTGCCGCTGCGGCTCGACCATGAGCACGCCCTCGATGCTCGCGAGCTCGGCCACCGCACGGCCATGCTCCGGCTCGAAGAAGGTGACGGCCAGATCGTAGCGCCTTGCCGTCGCCAGCTCGTGCTCGAGCAGTGCCTCGACCGCATCGAGGAAATGCTGCGAGACCAGCAGGATGCCCATGGCAGCGGCGATGCCGGCGATCGACAGGAGCCCGCGCAACGGGAAGCGGGCCAGATGGCGGACGATCATCAGGCTCGGCTGGTCGAGCCGGAGCCGGGCCAGCCAGGCGAGGCCGCGATAGCTCGCCGGCACCGGTGGCCGCATCGCCTCGGCCGGTGCCAGGCGGCTGGCCGCCCTGACCGCGCCGGTCGAGCCCAGCAGCGCTGCCGCCAGCGTCACCACGACAACGGCCACCATTGGCCAAGGCTCGATCACCAGCTGGATCAAGGGAAAGCGGAAGAACTGCGTGTACAGCTCGGTGAGCGCCCCCGCCAGCCAGACCCCGCCCAGGAGCCCGAGCACGATCCCCGGCAGGCTCATCACCAGGACCATCTGGACGTAGTGCAGCCCGACCTCGGTGTCGGTATAGCCGAAGGCCTTCAACACCCCGATCGCCTCGCGCTGCATGGCGACCAGCCGGCCGGTCACGGTGTTCAGGAGAAACACCGCGACCGCCAGGAAGATCACCGGCAGGAGCCCGGCGATGATCCGCAGCTGCTCGATCTCCTGGGTCAGGAAATAGTTCGAGAGCTGATCGGCGCGCGCATAGGCGCCCTTGCCGCCATAGGCGTCGAGCAGCCGGTCCAGAGGCTCGATCACCGAGCGCGGCTCGACGCCGCGCAAGAGCGTGAGCGACAACTCGTTGAAGGCGCCGTCGAGATCGAAGGCGGCGGCCAGCGCCGGCCGCGGCAGCCAGACGACGCCGTAGCGCTGGTCGTCCGGGACGAGTGCGCCTGGCGCCAGCGCATAGACGTATTCGGGCGAGAGGGCCGTGCCGGTGACGGTCAGCAGGCGCCGCTTGCCCTCGAGATTGGCAAAAAGCGTGTCCCCCGGCCGAAGCCCGTGCGCCTCGGCGAAGGCCTCGCTCAGCAGCGCCTCGTCGAGCCGGCCGGGATCGGGCATGCGGCCGCTGCGCAGATGCGGCAGGTTGAGCAGCGGCGCCCCGTGCTCCGGCAGCGACACCAGCTGGCCCTGGATCGGCTCGGTGAAACCTTCGACGGCGAGATCGGCCGCCGCCACGATCCGCGTCTCGACCGTCTGCACGCCCGAAAGCTCGCGGATGCTCTCGGCCAGCCGCTCCGGCGCCCGCTTCAGGCTCACGAACACCTCGGCGAAGCGGTAGCGCTCGTAGAAGGCCGTCCTGGTCGCCTCGAGCGACGAGAGCGCACCGATCGCCATGACGAAGACCGCGATCCCCGACGCGGTGACCAGCGCAATCGCCAGGGTCTGCCCGCGCATCGCCCAGAGCTCGCGCCAGAGCTTGCGGTGCAGGGCCGTCACCAGGCCAGCTCCGAGATCGGCTGCCGTTGGGCATTCTCGCGCACCTCGGCGAGCCGGCCGTCGGCGAAGCGGACCACCCGGTCGGCCATGCCGGCGATCGCCGCGTTGTGCGTGATCACCGCCGTGGTCGCCCCAAGCTCGCGATTGACGTCGTCGATGGCGCGGAGCACCTGACCGCCCGTCTTGCTGTCGAGTGCGCCCGTCGGCTCGTCGCAGAGCAGCACCGCGGGCCGCTTGGCGATGGCGCGCGCGATGGCCACCCGCTGCTGCTCGCCGCCGGAGAGCTGGGCCGGGAAATGGTGCAGCCGCTGGCCCAGCCCGACCAGGGCCAACGCATCGGCGGGTGCCATCGGCCGGGTCGCGATCTCGGTCACCAGCGCCACGTTCTCGGCCGCGGTCAGGGACGGAATGAGATTGTAGAACTGGAAGACGAAGCCCACGTGATCGCGCCGGAAGCGGGTGAGCGCCCGCTCGTCCAGGCCGCCGAGCGAGAGTCCCTCGAACAGCACCTCGCCGCTGGTCGGCCGGTCGAGCCCGCCAAGGATGTTGAGGAAGGTCGACTTGCCGCTGCCCGAGGGCCCCAGCAGGACCACCAGCTCGCCCTGGAAGAGATCGAGATCGACGCCATCCAGCGCGCGGATCGCCAAAGGCCCGTCACCGTAGACCTTTTGCAACGCCCTGATCTGGAAGACCTCTCGATTGCCGTCCGCCATCTTGGTCCAGTCGGTCACGCACGCTATATGTGCGCTGCGAGCATAGTCATCAGCAGCGGAGATCATAGCCGTGTCGGCGAAGCGTCCCACCGTCTACATCCATACCAATCACAAGCAGTATGTCGGTGCTCTGGTTTCCGCGCATTCGATGAAGCGCAACTCGAAGAATGCCGACAAGTTCGACGTCGAGCTGATCAAGCTCGAGGACTGGGCCGATTTCTTCAAGCCCTACGAGGGCCGCGACTACCTGCGCGACGGGGTCAGCCGCACCTGGTACTGGGACGACCTGCAGTCGTTCACGCCGCTGCGCTTCACGCCGCCTGAGCTGATGGGCTACGAGGGCCGCGCCGTCGTCGTCGATCCCGACGTCTTCGCGGTCAAGGATGTTTGGGAGCTGCTCGACCGCGACATGGAGGGCAAGGCCATCTGGTGCTGCGAAAAGAGCGGCCACCCCGCCTCCTCGGTGATGCTGCTCGACTGCGCCAAGCTGAAGCACTGGAAGCTCGCCGAGGATTTCGACGCCCTCTTCCGCCGCGAGCGCGAGTACAAGAAGTGGATGAACCTCGGCTACGAGGCGCCGGGCTCGATCGGCACGCTCGGCCACGAGTGGAACGATTTCGACAAGCTCGGGCCGAACACGCGGATGATCCACAACACCAAGCGCAAGACCCAGCCCTGGAAGACCGGCCTGCCGGTCGACTTCGTCCCGGCCGAGGGCAACCCCTACTCGGCCATGGCCTGGATCATGTATCTGCGCCGCCGCCTCTTCGGCCCCTATGCGTTCCTCGGCAACTACAAGAGCCACCCCGACAAGGCCCAGGAGAACCTGTTCTTCGGCCTGCTGAAGGAATGCCTGGAGAACGGCACGGTCACCGAGGCGCTCTTAAAGGAGCACATGCAAGAGAACCATGTGCGCCACGACGCCTTCGAGGTGCTCGAGCAGGCGCCACCCCTGCCGAAGGCCGCCTGAGGTCATACTCGGGTAGCGCCAGCATCGCCCGGCAACGGGCGGGACCGGTTATCCGGCCACACCGTAACGCCATGTAAACCCTCCCCTCCCACCCTTGCCGGCAAGGGGCAAGAGGGAGAGGGGACATGCCGACTTTGCGGCTCGCAACCTTCGATACCAACGGCTTGGCGCACTGGCCTGCCGATGACGAGCGCCTGGTGCTGCAGGCACTCGCCGTGCGCGACACCAGGGCGGATGTCATCGTCCTCCAGGCGGTGGCGGACATGGCCGCGCTCGACGCCTTCCGCAACGCCATGGGCGCCGCGGTCGGCCGCCGCTACGGCCAGGCGCTGATGCTGCCGGGCAATGACGGCCTGACCGGCAGCCCGGCGGTCCTCTCGGACCTGCCGCTGGTCCACGCCAGGAGCCATCGCACGCTCACCTTCGCCGAGATCGGCCGGATGCCGCCCGAGCACGTCGAGCCAGAGACGCCCGTGCTCTCCCGCGACTGCCTGGAGGTGGAGATCGAGCAGGAAGGCCGGCGGCTCAGCCTCTTCGTCTGCCACTTCACCGACCCACCCCGGGCCCTGATCCCCGGCCCGGCAGCCCTGCCGGACGAGGAGCGCGCCCGCCAGCGCCGGCTCGCCGAGGCCCAGGCCGTGCGCTGGATCATCGAGCAGCGCTTCACGAGCCCGCAGCGGGCCGAGTGGATCGTGCTCGGCAGCCTCGGCGACCAGGCCACCGACCAACAAGGACGGCCGGTCGCCAATCACGGCCTCGGGCCACTCGTCGCCCGGGGCTTCGCCATCGACCTTGCCGAGCACAGCTCGGACGCGCCGAGCGACGGCTGGACCCGCTTCATCCCGGCAACGGAGCGCTACGCCCGCCACGACCAGCTGCTGCTCTCGCCCGCGCTCGCCGCCCGCAACCAGGACAGCCGGATGCGCATCATCCGCGCCGGCCTGCCCTACCGCGCCGAGCGCCACTGCGGCCCGCGCTACCCGCGCATCGGCTGGCAGGCACCGGCAGCGAGCTGGAGCTGCCCGGTGGCCGCCGACATCACCTTCACAGGCAAGCCGGCTGGCAGGTCCGCCGGCCGCTAGCCTGAGCCGGGCGGCGGCCGGCCGGGCCTTGCCCTGTAGACCGGCAGGCCGAGCCCGAACTGGATCGCGGCGCCTCTGGCGACGAGCGCGGTGACCAAGCCCGCCGCCTCGGCCGCCACGTCCGGCAGGTCCAGCGCCAGCATCGCGACGACCACCGCACTGCCGAACGCCGCCGCCGTGGCATAGATCTCGCGCGCCAGGATCAAGGGCCGCTCGCCGCAGACGACGTCGCGGATCAGCCCGCCGGCGGTCGCCGTCATCACCCCCATGAGCACCGCCACGGCCGGCCCGGTCCCGGCGAGCAACGCGATCCGGGCGCCCAGCACGGAGAACAGCGCCAGGCCCACGGCATCAAACCAGAGCAGCACGGTGTAGCGGCGCTCGACCAGATGCGCGGTGAAGTAGACGAGCACGGCCGCCGCCGTCGTCACGTAGAGATATTCCGGCACCTCCACCCAGAACACCGGCGCCCGGCCGAGCAGCAGATCGCGCGCCGTGCCGCCGCCGATTCCCGTCACCGACGCGACGAAGACGAAGCCCACGATGTCGAGTTGCTTGCGCGAGGCGACCAAGGCGCCGCTCACCGCGAAGACGAAGACGCCCAAGGCATCGAGCCAGAACGGCAGGAGCAGCATCGGCGCCCCCGCTAGCGGATCAGGACGGCGCGGAAGTCGTTGACGTTGGTGAGCGTCGGCCCGGTGATCACCTGCTGGCCTAGTGCCTTGAAGAAGCCGTGGCCGTCATTGCGCGCCAGGCTGGCCTTGGCGTCGATGCCCAGGCTCTCGGCCTTGGCGAGCGTCGCATCGGTGATCCAGGCCCCGGCCACCTCGGCCGCGCCGTCGACCCCGTCGGTGTCGGCCGAGAGCGCCGAGACGCCGGGCAGCCCGCCCAGCGCAACGGCCAGGGCCAGCAGGAACTCGACATTGCGGCCGCCCTCGCCGTCACCGCGCACGGTGACCGTCGTCTCGCCACCCGAGAGCAGCACGCAGGGCCGCGGCAGCGGCTGGCCGTGCCGCACCACCTGCTTGGCGATCCCGGCCATCACCTTGGCGACGTCGCGCGCCTCGCCCTCGAGGCTGTCGCCGAGGATCAAAGGCGTGACCCCGGCCTGGCGCGCGACGCTGGCCGCCGCTTCCAGCGAGGCCTGCGGCGTCGCGATCATCACGGTCTCGGCCCCGGCGAGCCTGGGATCGCCCGGCTTGACGCTCTCGCACGCGTCGCTCTCGAGGTGGGAGCGGACATGTGCCGGAAGCTCGATACCGTACTTCTTGATCAGCGCCAGCGCGTCGTGGCGGGTCGTCGGGTCGGCCACGGTGGGCCCGGACGCGATCACCGCCGGATCGTCGCCCGGCACGTCGGAGATCATCAAGGCCACGAGCCGGGCCGGATGCGCCGCCGCCGCCAGCCGGCCGCCCTTGATCGCGGAGAGGTGCTTGCGCACGCAGTTCATCTCGTCGATCGAGGCGCCGGAGCGCAGGAGCGCCTTGCTCACCTGCTGCTTGTCGTCGAGCGTCAGGCCGTCCGCCGGCAGCGCCAGCAGCGACGAGCCGCCGCCCGAGATCAGCGCCAGAACCAGGTCGTCCGGGCCCAGCCCCTGCACCAGCTCGAGAATTCGCTTGGCCGCGGCCGCACCCGCGGCGTCCGGCACCGGATGTGCCGCCTCGACGATCTCGATCTTTTCACACGGAACGGCGTGGTCGTAGCGGGTCACCACCAGGCCGGAGAGCTCGCCCGGCCAGTGCGCCTCGACGGCCGCCGCCATGGCAGCGCTCGCCTTGCCGGCGCCGATGACCAGGGTGCGGCCCGCGGGTGGCCCGGGCAAGTGCGCCGGCACGGCACGATCGGGCATGGCCGCAGCCACTGCCGCATCCAGCATGCGCCGCAACAGCACCTCAGCCGACAGCTCGCCCATGACCCGCTCCCCTAGCAGCCCAACAAAAAAGCCGGGCACCGCCCGGCTTTCGCTACCCGGTGGGGCTGAACCCTCAGCCCTGGCGGGCCTTGAAGCGCGGGTCTTTCTTGTTGATGATGTAGACACGCCCCTTGCGCCGCACCAGGCGGCAATCCTTGTGGCGCGTCTTCGCCGTCTTCAGCGAATTGCGAACCTTCATCTCGTCTCTCCGAACAGATCGCTCACGCCTTGCGGCGGAAGCTCTGGAAACGCCGGTTGAACTTCTCGACCTGACCACGCTCGCGCAGCTGCATCGAGCCGCCGGTCCAGGCGGGATGCGACTTGGGGTCGACGTCCAGCGTCAACGTGTCACCCTCCGACCCATAGGTCGAGCGGGTCTTGTAGGTCGTGCCGTCGGTCATCACCACGTTGATCTCGTGGTAAGACGGGTGGATATCCTTTTTCACGGGAACTTTCCTCTAGCCAGGGCCGCCGGTATATAGCGGTGCCCCGCGGCGAACTCAACCCTCGGCCAGCACGTATCGGCTACCGGGCGGCGATCCCACCGCCCTGACCTCACGACCACGCGCACCAGCGGAGCTTGGACAGACTTCATGCAGCGACCAGCGACCCCGAACGGCGACGCCAGCGAGCGGGTGAAGAGCCGCGATCTCCGCCAGCTCCGCCGCCTCGCCGGCTACCTCGCCGCCTACAAGCCGCAGGTCGCGGGCGCCATCCTGGCCCTGGTCATCGCCGCCGCGTCGGTGCTCTCGCTCGGCGTCGGCCTGCGCTACCTGATCGACAGCGGCTTCGCCGAGGCCCGGCCCGAGGCGCTCGACCATGCGCTCAGGGCGTCCATGGTCATCATCCTGGCGCTCGCGGTCTCCACCTTCCTCCGCTCCTACCTCGTCGCCTGGCTCGGCGAGCGGATCGTGGCGCGCATTCGAAGCGAGGTCTACAGCCACATCATCCGCATGCCGCCCGGCTTCTTCGAGACCACCCGAACGGGCGAGGTGCTCTCCAGGCTGACCACCGACACCACCGTCGTGCAGACGGTGATCGGCTCGACCGTCACCCAGGCGCTGCGCAACCTTCTCCTGACCATCGGCGGGGTGGCGCTGCTCGTCGTTACCAACCCCAAGCTCACCGGCCTCGTGCTGCTGGTGGTGCCGCTGGTCGTGGTGCCCATCGTCGTCTTCGGCCGGATGGTCCGCCGCCTGTCGCGCGAGGCCCAGGATCGCCTGGCCGACGTCAGCGGCCAGGCCGAGGAGACGGTCAACGCCGTGCGCACGGTCCAGGCCTTCGCCCAGGAAGAGCGCGAGACGCGGCAGTTCACGGCGGCCAGCGACGCCGCCTTCCGGGCCGCCGCCGCCCGGGCGCGGGCGCGGGCGATGCTGGCCGCCATGGTCATCACGCTGGTCTTCGGCGCCATCGTCGCCGTGCTCTGGATGGGTGGCCGCGACGTGCTCGCCGGCCGGATCACGGCGGGCGAGCTCTCCGCGTTCGTCTTCTTCGCCACCGTGGTGGCGACGGCCGTTGGCGGGCTCTCCGACATTCTGGGCGACCTGCAGCGCGCTGCGGGCGCCACGGAGCGGCTGTTCGAGCTGCTCGACAGCGAGCCAGAGATCAAGGTGCCGGCCAATCCCCTGAAGCTGCCGGCCGAGACCAAGGGCGAGGTCCGCTTCGACGGCGTCAGCTTCGCCTACCCCTCGCAACCCGACCGGCTCATCCTCGAGGACCTCGAGCTCACCGTCCGCCCCGGCGAGAGCGTGGCGCTGGTCGGCCCCTCGGGCGCCGGCAAGACCAGCGTCTTCCAGCTCCTGATGCGCTTCTACGACCCGCTGGCGGGCGAGATCCGCCTCGACGGCCAGCCGATCCGCGCGCTCGATCCCATGGCCTACCGGGCCAGGCTCGGCCTCGTGCCGCAGGAGCCGGTGATCTTCTCGACCGACGCCTGGGCGAATATCCGCTACGGCCGGCCAGACGCCAGCGACGCCGAGGTGCTGGCCGCAGCCGAGGCCGCAGCCGCGCGCGATTTCGTCGAGGCGCTGCCCAACGGCTTCGGCACCTTCCTCGGCGAGAAGGGGGTGCGGCTCTCCGGCGGCCAGCGGCAGCGGATCGCCATCGCCCGCGCCATCCTCAGCGACCCGGCGGTGCTGCTGCTCGACGAGGCCACCAGTTCGCTCGATGCCGAGAGCGAGCACGCCGTGCAGACCGCCTTGGACAACCTGATGCGCGACCGCACCAGCATCGTCATCGCGCACCGGCTCGCCACCGTGCTCAAGGCCGACCGCATCCTGGTCATGGAGGAAGGCCGGATCGTCGACGCCGGGACGCATCCAGAGCTGATTCGCCGGGGCGGACTCTACGCGCGCCTCGCCGACCTGCAGTTCCGCCGCGGCGAGGCCGCCTAGGCGCAGCCGGGTCGGTTAACCACGGCTTAAGGATGATCGGGCACATTCGGTGTATTCCAGCGTTCGCCGAACGGACGACACCAAATGTACCGACTGACCCATATCGAGGCCGACGAGGCCGTTTGCCGGCAAGTGAAGGCAACCCTCGCCCAGGGCCCGCTGCCCTTCACCGTGACCGCGTGTGCCGCGCCACCGGCCGAGCCACCGGCCGAGCCGCCGCCCGACGCGCTGCTGCTCGGCATGCCACCCGGGACCGATCCCGAGGCGCTCATTGCCCGCTGCCGCATCGCCTTTCCGACAGCACCCATTGTCGTCCTCGCCGACGACCCCAACCTCGCCTTCGCCCGCGAGGCGCTGCGCGCCGGTGCCCATGACGTCGTCACGAAGAGCGAGCGGGCGCTGGCCGTGCTCTCGCGCATCCTCGTCTACGCCATCGAGCGGGCCATCTCCGAGAGCCGTGGCCGGGTGCTGGAACGCGCCGCCGCCGACCTCGCCCGGCTGCTCGATGCCCTGGTCGCCGCCCCCGCCGAGGCGGTGGTGCAGACCGATGCAGCGGGCACGATCGAGCGACTGAGCCCAGCCGCGGCGGAGCTGCTCGGACTCGACCGCAAAACCGCCATCGGCACCGGCCTCGCCGAGCACCTGCCCTGGTCCGAGCGGCCGCGCCTCGCCAGCCTGTTCGCCGCCGAAGGACCAAGCCGGCCGGCCAGCTTCGGGGTCACGGCCAGTGGTGCCAAGCGCATGATCGAGCTCGAGCCGATGGCCATTGCTGATCGACCGGCCGACGGCCCGAGGCTCCTGAAGGTGAGTGAGATCGCCGCCGACTTCGCCGCCGACTTGACCCCCGACTTCGCCTCCAGCACGCCGGCGCCGGCAGTCGAGGTGGGCCGCACGGAGAGGCGGTCAGCGACGCTCGTCCACGCCGGCGGGCCGGCCCAGGAGCCGAGCCGCAGCCAGCGCCGGCAACCCACGCCGGCACCGGAGGGCCACCGGGCGCCGCACAAGGTGGCCCGCGACGAACCGGCTGCCGCAGCCGCCGAGGATGGCGGCCAGCGCTCGCTGGCGATGATCGAGGGTCTGGCCCAGACGGCGGTGTGGCGGTGTGGCCAGACGACCGGCGGCGACGAGGCCTTCGGCTTTCTCGCGGTGGACGAGGGCTCGGCGCAGACCCTGGCCCATCTCGCTTCCGCCATCGCCGAGGACGCCGATCTGGCGGTCGCGGTCGACGCCCTGCAGATCACCGCTTGGAAGACGATCGCTGCCAGCGCCCCCAACAGCCTGCCGCAGCGCCTCGCACTCGAGATCCACTACGGCACGGCCGCCAACCGCCCGCATTTCGAGCAGCTGCTGGGCCAGGTCGACAAGCTGCCACCGGCCCTGGCGGAGCAACTCGTGCTGGTGCTCAAGGGCGTGCCCAAGGGCATCTACGTGCCGACCCTCGCAAAGACCATCCGGGCGATGGGCACCGCCCGTGGCAAGCCGGCGCTGCACCTGACCGAGCTCGAGGCCGACTACCGCTCGCTCACCCTCGGCCACCTGGCGCTGGTCGTCATAGACGTGGGCGACCTCAAGCGCGCGCTCGCCAAGGACGGCAAGCAGGTGGCGGCACTGCTCGAGCGGATGCGCCGCGAAGGCTGCCTGAGCGCCGTCCGCGGTGTTACCGGGCCGCTCGCCGAAGCGCTGCGCTCGCGGCTCGGCATCGACCTGACGACGGCGCTCTGAGGCCCGGCTTCAGGCTCACGCATCGGGCAGACGTGGCAGCAGCGACAGCAGGAGCGCTGCGGCATCGGCCGGCGGCTCGGCCCACCGCAGCCGCTTCAGCCTTGCCGTGGCACCGGCGGTGACCGCCAGGGCGCCGCGCGGGCAGCCGAGTTGCCCGGCCAGGAGCCTGATCACCGCCGCGTTGGCCTTGCCGTCGACCGGCGGCGCCTTGATCCGCAGCTGCAGCCGCGGCCGGCCATCGGCCGCCGCGACCACGCCCTCGATTCCCTCCGCCCGGGCATTGGGGACCACCTTGAGGTCGATCACCATTGCCTCGCCATCACGGCGCCAGGGCATGGCCCCGATGGCCACCTGCGCCGACGCGACCCCGCTCAAGCCGCCGCCTCCTCCGTCCAGACGCGAAAGCCGCTCAAGACGTTCCGACCGAAGGTGTGGGTGAGCGGCACGTCGGCCGCGTCGCGGCCACGGGCGATCAGGGTCCGGCCGACGCGCGGCGCATTGTTGCGCGGGTCGAACGTGTGCCAGGCACCGCCCAGAAAGACCTCCATCCAGGCCGCGAAATCCATCGGCCCGTGCGGCGGCGGGACGCCGATATCGCTGATATAGCCCGTGCAGTAGCGCGTCGGGATGTTCATGCAGCGGCAAAACGCGATGGCCAGATGGGCGAAGTCGCGGCAAACCCCCTTGCCCTCGGCATGGGCGTCGGCTGCCGTGCGCCAGGGGTTCGAGTGCGCATAGCCGAAAGTAAGGTGCTGGTGGACGTAGTCGCAGATCGCCTGCACCCGCGCCCACCCGGGTGGGCTCCTCTCGAACAGCTGCCACGCCGTGTCGGACAGGCGGTCGGTCTCGCAGTAGCGGCTGCCGAGCAGGAACTGCAGCGTGTCGGCCGGCAGGTCCTGGACCTCGTGCTGGACGGCACCCGCCGGGTCCGGCTGCTCCGGCGGCTGGTCGCGGACGATACCGTCCGTCCCCAGCTTGAAGCGTCCGGCTGGCGCAACCAGCCGGCAGCACCAATTGCCGTAGCTGTCGCGGTAGCTCTCGATCGGCACCGCCGGCTCGGTGAGCAGGTAGTCCGGCCGCTCGAGATCGCCGAAGCGAGAGTGATGCACGTTCAGGACAATGATCATCGGGGTCGCTGCCGGCACGTCGTAGATCAGCTCACAGCCTACCCGAATGCGCATCCCCGACTCCCTGCTCGAACAGCCCGCTTCGCCGGCTTGACTCTGATCAACATATGCCGACCAAGCTTCAGTGACATCGTCGCCTTGTGCAAGGGGACATGAGCGCCATCAGGCGGCACCGGCCAAAGCCCGGCCGCGCCCTTGCCAAGCCCGTGGGTCTGCAGCACCTTGCGCCGATATACCAGACATTCAGAAGAGGTTGGCGTGACCCGACATCCGATCGCGGCGTGGCTGTGCCATGCACTGTTGTTGATTGGCCTGCTGCTGCCCACGATCGCCGCTGCCCAGGAAGCCGAGAATCTATCGCTCAACCCTTTGAGCCCGCCCGACATGTCGACGCCTATCGCCACCATCGACAGCTTCCTCGGCGAGACCAAGGCGGCGATCGACGCTCACATTCGTGGCAACAACTCGGAAATGCGCAACCGGGCCCAGCGTGCCTTTCGCACGATGGGCGTCGAGTTTCCGAGAAGCGAGGCGGACTACGTCGAGACCGCAGAGCAGGCGCTGGCTCTATTCGAGGTTCTGATCCGGCTCCAGATACCGACGCCGGAAAGCTACCAGCAGGCGGTCGATGAAGAAGGCGAGGCACCGAAGTTCTGGACCCTGCCCAAGACCGAGATCACCCTGGAAAGAGAGGTCACCGACGCTGGGCAATTCATCGGCTACCAGTTCACCGCCGAGACAGTCTCTCGCGCGCGCCTGTTTCTGAACCAGATCGCAGATTTGCCGCCGTTGGCCGAATTTCGGGGCTATGGCGGCATGTTCGAACGTTTCCAGCTGCGGCCGGGGTTCGCCGCGCCAGCGGTCCTTGCGGCCGTCGTAAACGACCTCCCTCAGGCCGCATTCACCTTGGTCGGTGGCGAGCCCGTCTGGAAATGGGCGACGCTGCTGATTGCCATTGCCGCAGCGCTTCTCTTCTTCCGCTTCGGCTACATGCTGGCCGGTCGCCTCGAGCGCAACTTGGAACGACACCCTGGACGGGCCTTTTGGGCCAAGCCCTTGATCCTGATCGTCATCGTGCTGATCACGACGTGGCTGCAATATGTGGTGATCGACATCATCCGCATGACCGGCGCGCAGCGTGAGGTCGTCCTTGCACTGCTGATGATCGTTGCGCACGTTACGTTCATCTGGCTGATTTTCCTGCTTGCCAGCCGCGCCGCCGATTGGGTCATCCACATCCGCGACCTCGGCGTGCACGCACTCGACAGCCAGCTAACCCGCCTCATCGCCAAGGTGGTGGCTGTCCTCTTCTCGCTCTACGTCATCGTCCATCTCGCCGACCGGCTCGAGATTCCGATCGCCCCGGTCATCGCCGGCCTGGGTGTCGGCGGCCTGGCGGTAGCGCTCGCGGTTCGGCCGACGCTGGAGAACCTCGTCGCCGGCTTCGTCCTCTTCGCCGACAAGCCTGTCAGGGTCGGCGAGTTCTGCGCTTTCAGCGACAAGCTCGGCACCGTCGAGAGCGTCGGCCTCCGCTCCGTCCAGGTGCGCGGCCTCGATCGAACCGTCATCACCATCCCCAACGCCGAGTTCTGCCAGCTGCAGATCATCAACTTCTCGCGCCGCGACTCGAACCTGCTGCACACCAAGCTCGGGCTCCGCTACGAGACCACCCCCGACCAGCTGCGGCTCGTCCTGGCCCGGCTGCGCGAGCTCCTGATCCGCCACCCCAAGGTGTCGATGGAGCCGGCCCGGGTCCGCTTTCTCGGCTACGGCGACTACTCCCTCGATGTCGAGATCTTCGCCTTCATCCAGACCCGCGACTGGGGCGAGTTCCTCGCCATCCAGGAGGACATCAACCTCCGCATCAAGGACATCGTCGAGGCCGCGGGCACCGACTTCGCCTTCCCCTCGCAGACCCTCTACATGGAGCGCGGCCACGGCCTCGACCCGGAAGCGGCGGAGAAGGCGGCGAGCCAGGTCGAGCGCTGGCGCGACGAGAACCGGCTGCCCTTCCCCGACCTACGAGGAAAGCTTCCGCTTCGAGCTCTCCGGCACCCTCGACTACCCGCCCGAGGGCTCGGCCGGCAACAAACGGCAGCGACCCGATACCGCGTCGTCCGACAGCTAGCCCGGAATTCTCTTCAAAGGGAATGACCCTGCCAACTGGAACACCCATGCCCGGAAGTCGGTCGTCGCCACGACGGGCAACCACGGGCGCGCGCGAGCTGGTTTCACGTTGTCCATCGCATCCGGCCGCGCTGATCGAGAACTCTCCGATCAAGGTCGAGTGCCGAACGACGATTTCGAGCCCCTACATCGGCAACCCGGCCTTGCGAAGACCACCGAGAAAGCGCGCCTTGTCATCTGCCGTCACGTACACGCAATTCTCAGCGGCATAAGCGAGGGAGTAATGCGGCTCCAAGCTCAGGATCTTGGCAATTTCAGCTCTGGCGGAATCCAACCTATCCAGATGGGCATAGCTGGCAGCCAGTAGTAGATGCGGGTAAAGATGGTCCGGCTTTGGTGCCAACGCCGCTTCGACGAACTCGGCCGCCTTTTCGTATTCGCCAAGTTGAAAGTGCGCGAAGCCGGTGTGAACATCGAACTCGATCCTAAAGACATCTTTGGGACTCAGCTTTCTTGCCCGCTCGATATATTGAAACGCCGCTGCACCCATGCCGTTCAAGGCATGGGCGACACCCAGGAATGAATAAGCGAGGGCGAAGTTGGGATTGAGCTCGATGGCCTTGCTCGCCGAGACGAGCATCAGCCTACCGTCATGCTTGATCAAAGCGATGAAGAACCGAGCGATGTAGGCCCATGGGTCGTCCGGATCGAACCTGATCGCATCTTCGATCGCCCTGATCGAAGCGGGCAATACTGTATCGGCGTCCTCCCAACCTTGCAGCACACGCCAGGTAAGTGCCAAGGCTTTCTGGCCGTAAGCCCTGCCGTAGGACGGATCGATCGCGATTGCTCGATCAAGAAAATCCAACGCTTCGCCGCTGCCGGTCTTCGAGAACTCGGCGATTCTCGCCATTGCTTGGACGACGAGGTCCCAGGCGTCCAGATCTTGTTCCGTTTTTCGTTGCGACCGAATATTTTCCGCTGCAGCCAGTTGCGGCTCCAGTGCGCCGGCAATGTTGGCGGTTATCTCGTCTTGAACCTCAAACACGTCCTCCAGATTCCGATCGTACTTTTCGGCCCAAAGGTGCTTGCCGGTTTCGCCTTCCACGAGCAGGCCGGTAATCCGTATCCGGTTCCCCGCCTTTCGCACGCTTCCTTCGAGGATGTACCGCACACCAAGCTCGCGGGCGATCTGGCGGACATCGACTGCCCGACCTCGGTAAGAAAACGTGCTGTTGCGCGCGATGACGAAGAACCAGCCGATCCGGGACAAGGTCGTGATGATGTCCTCGGTGATACCGTCAGCGAAGTACTGCTGTTCGTCATTCCCGCTGAGGTTGGCAAACGGCAGCACGGCCAGCGAAGGCTTGTCGGCAATCGGTGGAAGCGCCGGGGGCACCAGGGACGCTCCAGGAATGTTGAGCTCGATCTTCGCGCCGTCGGCCGTCGTGTCAGACGTCCACTTACAAATACGGATCGGTCGATCGATATTTTTGGCATTCACGCAGCCGCCGTCGACAAAATCGATATCGATCTTGCCGATCAGGCTGTCTTTGACCGTTGACGCGATGCAAATACCTCCCGGATCAGCAAGCTGCTCCAGACGTGCCGCAACATTCACGCCATCGCCATAGATATCGTCCCCGTCGACAATAACATCCCCAAGATTAATGCCAATGCGAAGGGCGATTTGCGGGTCGGCAGAACTCTGTTCCTCCCGCGGCCTTTGCTGAATGGCGAGCGCGCAGTTGACGGCATCGACCACGCTCGAAAATTCAACCAGGGTCCCGTCACCAACCAGCTTGACGATGCGGCCGCCATGCACAGCCACAGCCGGATCGAAAACCGTCGCCCGGTGTCGTTTCAGAGCGGCAAGCGTGCTCACCTCATTCGCGGCCATCATTCGCGAGAAACCAACGACATCGGCTATGAGTATTGCAGCTAAACGTCGATTTGCCCTGATGGCTCGTCCCCCTGACCGTTGCTAATTCTGACAAACGGAATCCGGAGCCGCGACACCTCTAAAACGTCGGCGAGCCAAATGATGTTTCCCTAGCGCCGGCAGCTCTTTTCAGGCCGAAATCCTCCACACCAAGATAACGATAATAGGGTCGATGCGGTCAGCTCGCAAAACGATTTCCGCTGTTCGCTCGGTCCTATTTGGTAAGCTCGGAGCAATTCATGGTGCAAAAACGGGTTTATTGCCGACCCAGGCGTCGCGATTGATGTTGGCTTGGCTCGCGACATCGTCCATTGCATGGCCCCGAAAGCAGGCGGCCGATGAGCCAATAGCGACGGTCGTCGTGCCGGCTCTACGTCTCGACTACGCGGCGGGCTGCGGCCAGCGAGGAGAAGATCTCACCATCCAGGCGTTCATCCCGCTTGGCGGTGGCCGAGGCCGAGAGCTTGGTCGAGCGCTGGCGCGACGAGAACCGACTGCCGTTCCCCAACTACGAGGAACGTTTCCGCTTCGAGCTCTCGGGCACCTTCGACTACCCACCCGAGGGCTTGGCCGGCAACAAGCGACGGTCGCCCGATGCCGCGGCGTCCGGCAGCTAGCCGGTCGCTTCGCCGTTGTAGAAGGTCTGCGTGCCAGTGGCCGAGATGGCTGCACACAGCCGCTCCAGCGCCAGGAGATAGGCACCCTGGCGCAGACCCGTGTCGTGCCGATCGGCGTGTTCGATCACCGCCTCGGTTGCCGCCACCAGCCGCGCCTCGAGCCGCTCGCGCACGACCTCGGCCGGCCAGTAGTCGCCCGTCTTGCCCTGCACCCATTCGTGGTAGGAGACGATGACCCCGCCGGCATTGGCGAGAATGTCCGGCACCGCCTCGATTCCGCGCTCGGCCAGCACGCTATCGGCATCCGGCGTCACCGGGCCGTTCGCGATCTCCAGAATGGCACGGCACCGCAGCTTCTCGGCGACGCCCGCGTCAATGACCCCGCCGAGCGCCGCCGGCACCAGGAGATCGCAATCGAGCGTGAGCAATGCGTCCGGGTCGAGCTCGCCCGCGAAGCCTCCGACCGAGCCGGTCTCATCCTTGTGCCGGGCCAACCCCTCGAGATCCAGACCGTGTGGGTCGCAGGTCGCGCCCTTGCTGTCGGCAACGGCGATGATCCGGTAGCCGGCAGCAGCCGCGCGGTCGGCGAAGACCCGGGCCGCGTTGCCGAACCCCTGCAGCGCCACGCTCGCCCCCTCGTCCAGGCCCAGTCGGCGGGCCAGGACGTCGAGACAGATGAAGGCGCCGTCGCCGGTCGCCGTGTCGCGGCCGCGCGAGCCGCCCAGCTGCAGCGGCTTGCCGGTGATCGCCGCCGGCATCGGCCGGCGCTTGAGCGTCGCCACCTCGTCGGCCATCCAGGCGATGACGATGCCGCCGGTGTACATGTCGGGCGCCGGGATGTCGCGATGCTCGTCGATCATCTCGGCGAAGCCCCGGACATAGGCCCGGCTCAGCCGCTCGAGCTCGGCCGGGCTCAGCCGCTTGACGTCGACCGCGACCCCGCCCTTGGCCCCACCGAACGGCAGGTCGACCACCGCCGTCTTCATCGTCATCCAAAAGGCCAGCGCCATCACCTCGTCGATATCGACCGACGGATGGAAGCGGATGCCGCCCTTGGTCGGTCCCCGCGTGTCGCTGTAGCGGCAGCGAAAGCCCTTGAAGGTCTCGATGCTGCCGTCGTCGAGGCGCACGGGCAGGCTGACGCAGAGCGTCTCCTTGGGGTAGCGCAGCACCGCCATGACGTCCTCGTGAACGCCCATGGTCGCGGCCGCCAGCTCGAGCCGCTGCTTTGTCTCGTGGAACAATGTGCCTCGGTCTCCTTGGCCGTTGAGTGATCAGATTTCCTGGCGGACCTGCGCATAGGCCAGCGCCGCGAAGATTCCGGTCCCGCCGATCACGTTGCCGACGAAGGCCGGCAGGATGCCGCCGAAAAGTGCATGGACGAGGCTGATCTCCGCCCGGAGCAGCAGGATGAAGAGCTCGGTGGCGCCGGCCACGACGTGCGACAGCCCGCCGAGCCCGATCATGTAGGTGATGATCAAGATGATCAGCACCTCGCCCGCCCCCTCAAGCCGCGGCAGGATCCAGACCAAGGACGCGATCAGAAAGCCCGCCGGAATGCCCCAGGTCAGGTGCTCCATCGCCGTCGCCTCGGCATAGTGCCGCGAGACCTCGAGAATCCCCTCGAACTGGGCATGCGGCACGATATTGCTGCTGACCAGCACGGCTGCCGCCAACAGGCAGCCGGCCATGTTCGCCGCGAACACGATCGCCCAGAGCCGTCCCGTCCGGGCGAGGCTCCGCCGCGTCGGCGAGAGGAAGAGCGGCAGGATCGGCGTGATCGTGTTCTCGGTGAAGAGCTGCAGCCGGCCGAGAATGACGATCAGGAAGCCCACCGAGTAGCCGAGATTGGAGACCGCCTTGGTCCAGTCGGCGTCCGGCAGTGCGGCGACCAGAAACCCCTTGCAGAGGACCGATGTGCTGATCGCCAGCCCGGCGGCCACGCCCGACCACCAGAGCGCGCTGGACGTGCGCGCCAGCTCGTGCTCGCCCTGTCGCCGGATCGCCTCGAAGATCACGGAGGTCGGCACGGTCTCGAGCTGATCGGCCTGCGCGCGTTCTTCCTCGCCGAGATGTGGCGTCTCGCTCATGCTCTCCTTTCGCGCAATGCCCGCAACCGAACCGCCGACGCCGGCGGAGGTTCCAACGACCAACAGGCGCCGCCAACAGAACGAAGGCAGTCTCAGCCGGCCAGCGCCCGGACCTGCTCGGCAATCGCGAGACCGAGCGTGCGATGCGTCGCCGCGTCGTAGTGCAGGCCGTCGATGGGGCTAACCGCGACATGGGCGCCGGCATCGAGAAAAGCCACCCCCAGCCGCTCGGCCGAGCGGCCGATGGCCGCCGCCAGCCCCTGCGACTTCAGCGCGCCGCCGATGAACTTCTCGGCCAGCCAGTCGACCTCCTGGATCGGCGGCGGTGCCACCAGCAGCACCTTGGGCTGGGTGCGTCCCGGCGCCGCGCAGAAGAAACGCAGCATCGTCACCAGCCGCTCGAGCGATGCGGCGATGTCCGATGGCCCGACGGAGAAGCGGGTCTTCAGGTCGTTGGTGCCGAGCATCACCACCACGATATCGAGCGGCGAATGGCTGCCGACCAGCATCGGCAGGGCGGTGAGCCCGTTCATGTGCGCCCCCTCGATGGGGTCGTCATGCACCGTGGTCCGCCCCGGCAGCCCCTCCTCGATCACCCGAAAGCCGGCACCGAGCTCGGCGGCCATGACGCATGGCCAGCGGCTCTCGACCCCGTGCCGCTCGACCACGTCCTGCGCCGGCAAGGGCTTGGTGCCGTGCGTGTTGGAATCGCCGAAGCAGAGAATGGTTGTCATCGCTCGAAGCACCTCACCTGATATTGACCTTCAGCCTGGATAGGCCGTCTCGCACGAGACTAGCGATGCAACGCGCGAAGCGCGAGCCGCCCGGCACGGCGGAACCTCCACTGCGGCCGACAGTTGAACAGCCAGCGCCACGTTGGCGGAGGCGAGGTCAGCCCAAACACCTTGTCCGCAACCATGCCGTAGAATGAATGCCGATGGCGGACGCCAATTGGCCGCCGCAGCGCTAATGCACCTGGGCCACGAAGGAGAACGAGATCATGGGTATCGAAGTCGGCGGCCTGATCGGCCTCATCATCCTGATCGCCGACATCTGGGCGATCATCAACGTGCTGGGCAGCCCGGCCTCCACCGGCGGCAAGGTGCTCTGGGTGGTCATCATCCTGGTCTTGCCGGTGATCGGCCTGATCGCCTGGCTGATCATGGGCCCGCGCAAGGGCACCACCGCCATCTGAGCGGCCCAGACCAGCAACTCGCGCCGCGGCTAGGTCAACCCGTAGCGCGCCTCGACATGGGCGAGGAAGGCGTCGGTGGCCAGCGGGGCGCCGGTCGCGGCCTCGACCAAGGGCCGCATCGCCATGCTGGACGCCCGGGCGTGCACCTGCTCGCGCAGCCAGCCGCGCAGCGGCGCGAAATCGCCGGTCTCGATCGCCGGCATGAGCCCCGGCAGCGCCCGCTCGGCCGCCTGGAAGAGCTGTGCCGCCAGAAGCGCGCCCAGCGTGTAGTTGGGGAAGTAGCCGAAAGCGCCCACCGGCCAGTGGATGTCCTGCAGGCAGCCTTGGCGGTCGTCGGGCGGGGTGATGCCCAAGAGCTCGCGCATGCCGTCGTTCCAGGCGCCGGGCAGGTCGCCGAGCGCCAGATCGCCACCGATCAGCGCCTTCTCCAGCCGGTAGCGAAGGACGATGTGCAGGGGGTAGGTCAGCTCGTCGGCGTCGACCCGGATGCAGCCCTTCTCGACCCGGGTGTAGAGCCGGACGAGGTTGTCGGGTGCGAAGGCCGGCTGGTCGCCGAAGGTCTCGATCAGGCGGGACGAGAGAAAGCGCAGGAAGGCCGGTGAGCGGCAGGCCTGCATCTCGATGATCAGCGACTGGCTCTCGTGGATCGCCATGCCGTGGCTCTCGCCCACCGGCTGGCCACGCCAGCGCTCCGGCAGCCCCGCCTCGTAGAGCGCGTGGCCCGTCTCGTGCAGCACGCCCATCAGCGCCGACACGACCTCCCGCTCGTCGTAGCGGGTCGTGATCCGGATGTCGGTGGGCGTGCCGCCGCAGAAGGGATGCGTGCTCTCGTCCAGCCGGCCATGGGTAAAGTCGAAGCCGATTCGCCCCATGAGCTGCTGCGCCAGCGCCTTCTGCCCGGCCACCGGGAACGGTCCCTCGGGCACGAGCGGCGCCGCCTGGCGGGCCAAGGCGTCCTCGATCATCCCGGGCAGGCGCGTCTCCAACGGCTCGAACAGGACGTCGATCGTGGCCTCGTCCAGGCCCGGCTGGAACTGGTCGAGCAGCACCGCATAAGGCTCGAGCCCGAGCCTGCGTCCCTCCAGCACCGCCGCCTCGCGGGTCAGCCGCAACACCTCCTCCAGATGCGGCCGGAGGCCTTGGAAATCATTGTCCGCCCGGGCCTGGCGCCAGGCCATCTCACAGGTGTTGGTGGCCCGCGCCCGGGCCTCGACCAGGTCCTGCGGCAAGGCGGTGGCGCGGGTGTAGCGCCGCTCGATCAGCGCCAGATTGGCCGCCTGCCAGTCGTCCAACGGTGCCGCGCGCGCCGCCTCGATCAGCTCGCGCGTCTCGGGTGCGGCCAGGATCTCGTGGACGACCCCGCCAAGTGCCGCCAGCTGCTCGCCCCGCGCCGCGTTGCCGCCCTTGGGCATCATCGCGGCCTGGTCCCAGTTGAGGACCGCAGCCGCACCACCGAGGTCGGCGAGCCGCTTGAAGCGCTGCTCAAGCGCTACGTAGGGGACGCTGGACGACATGGCCGATCTCCGGCTTGGCGATGGAGGGTGCCCGCAGCACGGTCGCCAGCGCAGCGGCGACGGTAGCGAACAGGAGCACCCCAATGCCCTGGTGCGCCACGGCAGCCCAAACGGGCACCAGCTGCACGATGACGACGGCGCCCAGGCTGATCTGCAGCGCGACCAATGCCGTGGCGACGACGGCCAGCACGCGCAGGATGGGGTTGTCGCCCAGCAATGCGGCCACCAGGAAGGTCAGGATGCCGAGGCCGGTCAGTGCCGCCAGCGTGCGGTGGATGAAGTGGATGCGGACCTGCGGATCGCCCAGATCCGGCAGCCAGCCGCCATTGCAGGCGGGCCACTCGTAGCAGGCGAGCGAGGCACCGCTCTTGGCGGTCACCGCGGCGGTCAGCATGGTGCCCAGCACCAGGAGCCACAAGCCGCCCAGAAGCGGCCGCCAGGCCGCGGGCTCGGGTGCCGCGAAAGGCGCGTCGGGCAGCAGCCGCACGAAGAAGACGATCAGCAGCGTGAACAAGAAGAGCGCATTGCCCAGATGCAACGCCACCGACCACGGGCTGTTGGCATCGAGCACGGTGAGCCCGCCGAGCTTGGCCTGGATCAGGAGCACGAAGCAGATGCCCAGGGCCAGCCGCCAACCACCAGGGTCGACCTGCCGCCTGGAGAAGGCGACAACGGCGATCACCAGGATCAAGGGCCCGAGAAAGACCCCGGCGACCAGCCGGTGCACCCACTCGAGCATCACCTGGAAATAGCTGTAGCCGACATCGCCCAGAGCGGCGAAGTCGCCGGGCGTCAGCAGCCACTCGCCGTAGCAGGTCGGCCAGTCGGGGCAGGACAGTCCGGAATTCGTCGAGCGCACCCAGCCGCCGAGGATGATCAGCCCGTAGGTGAGAACGATGGAGAGCAGGGAGAGCGTGCGAAGCGGCGTCATGTCGATAGGTCCTTGGCCCGGTTCCGGCCCATGATCAGGTAGATGACGAGCAGCCCAAAGGCGAGGCCATACCAGGTGAGCGCATAGCCCAAATGGTCGTTGCGCAGGTTCATGGCCGGCGGATCGGCAATCGGTGGCGTCCGCTCGACGCCGCCGGGCCGGCGGACCAGGGTCGCCGCCACCAGGTCATCGAGCCCCGTCCAGGCGCGCAATGCATCGCTGTCGTACCAGTACCAGCGCCGCGCCTCGAGATCGTTCGCCGGCCGGAACAGGGGCTTGCCCGGCAGGTGGTCGAGATAGACCGTGCCGTCGAGCGTCGTCTCGGCAGGCGCCGGCAGCGCCGACAGGACGGCCTCGACCGGCTCGGGGATCCAGCCCATGTCGACGATGATCGGCACGCCCCCCGGCCGCTCGAGCGGCACCACCAGCCGCGCACCGGGCACCCCGCCCTTCTGCGCGCTGCCCCGCGCGAACGCCAGGTCGTAGCGGAGCAGCCCCGCCGTGGTGACGGGCCGGTGGTCGAGCGCCAAGATTGGCTCAGGCTCGGCCGGCAGCGGCACCGGCTCGGCGGCGAGCCCGGCCTCGACCTCGGCGATGAGGGCCAGCTTCCACTGCAGCCGCTGCAGCTGCCAGGTACCGAGCCCGACCAGAACGACGAGCGCGCCCGCGACCAGGACGGTCAGCGCCCAGCCCGGGCGGAAAGCAGAAGCCAGCGACGCCGCCATGTCGGATCAGTCGGACGCCTCGAAGTCGCTGCGCCGGTGGCGGTACTGAAGTGCGATCAGCAGCCCCTTCAGCGGCCGCATCAGGCCGACGCAGAGCGCTGCCGCCAGCGGCAGCCAGACCACCATGTGCAGCCAGATCGGCCAGGCGTACTTCACCTCGACCACCAGGGCCGCGATCACGACGATGGCGCCAGCGAGCAGCGTGATGAAGGCCACAGGCCCGTCGCCGCTATCCTGCTCACGCAGATCCGCACCGCACGACTCGCAGTGCTCGACCACCTCGAGAAAGCCGTTGAACAGCCGCCCCCGACCGCAGGCGGGGCATCTTCCAGCAAGGCCAGTGGCGATGGGCGAGCGGCTGTCCGATCACGATTTCCCCAGGCGGGCCCTACTGCACCGCCTCGGAGATCCAGGAGAGATTGCCGCCCCACCAGTAGACCGCAGACGAACAGGAACAGCCAGACCACGTCGACGAAGTGCCAGTACCAGGCCGCCGCCTCGAAGCCGACATGCCGCTCCGGCTTGAGTGGGCCGTACTAGGCGCGCATCGTGCAGACCGATGAGGAAGGTGGTGCCGATCATCACGTGGAAGCCGTGGAAGCCGGTGGCCATGTAGAAGGTCGAGCCGAAGATGCCGCTGTCGATGGATGCAGCCCCTCGTGGATGGTGTGGACGTACTCGTAGACCTGGAAGCCGAGGAAGATCACGCCGAGCGCCACGGTGAGGGCCAGCGCCTTGCGTCGTGGTGCGTTGTCGCCCTCGCGCAGCGCGTGATGCGCCCAGGTGACGGTGCAGCCCGAGAGCAGCAGGATCAGGGTGTTGAGGAACGGGATGTCCCAGGTCGGCACCGGTTGGCACGCCTTCGGGCGGCCAGGTGGTAGCGGATCAGCTCCGGCGGCATCCAGGGCGCCCCAGAAGAAGGCCCAGAAGAAGCGCGAAGAAGAACAGCACCTCGGAGCAGATGAAGAGCACCATGCCGACGCGCAGCATCGAGGCGACCCGCTCGCTGTAGTCGCCGGCACCGACTCCTTGATGCACGTCGCGGAACCAGCACGAACATGGTGTAGAGCGACGCCGAGGAAGCCGAGCGGTCAGCATCCAGCCGCCGACGGTCGAGCCGTGCATCCACATCACGGCCGCCGAGGTCAGCACCAGCGCCGACATCGAGCCGACGAACGGCCAGGGGCTCGGATCGACGAGATGGTAGTCGTGCTTGGGCCCGCCATGGGCTCCGTGATGCGCGTGCTCGCCGGCTGCGACTTCTGCCATGGTCAGTCCCGTCCCCCCGATTCAGATCTGCTCGTCAGTCGCCCTGGAGGCGCGCCGTCTGGTCCTGTGCAGCGGCGGCGGTCGCCTCGGGATCGCTCGTGAAGAACGTATAGGATAGCGTGATCTCGACGACATCCCTGGTGTCGGGATCCTCGAAGATCGCCGGATCGACGAAGAACGAGACCGGCATGTCGACCCGCTCGCCCGGCTGCAGCAGCTGCTCGTCGAAGCAGAAGCAGTGCGACCTTGGCGAAATAGGCTGCCCACCTTGAACGGCGTCACGTTGTAGACGGCGCGCCCGACGATCGGCACGGTCGCGCGGTTCTCGGCAGCGTAGAAGGCCAGGTAGCTCTCGCCGGGCACCACCTCGATCCGCCGCTGCAGCCGGCTGGAAGCTCCAGGGCAGATCGGGGTCGTGGTCGGCATTGAAGCTGACCTGGATCGTCCGCCCGCCCGCGGCCGCACCCGGCACGCTCGAGGCCACCTGGGTGTGCCGCCGTAGCCGGTCACCCGGCAGAAGAGATCGTAGAGCGGCACCGAGGCCGCGGTCAGGCCGAGCATGCCGACGATGACGCTGGCGGCGTAGATCGCGGTGCGGCGGTTACGGTTGCGCAGCAAGGGCGAACCGGCCATGGCGCTCAGGTCCCCGTCATCTTGACGATGGTAACGAAGTAGAACAGCACGACCAGCGCCAGCAGCACCAGCCCGAGCGCGATGTTCTTGGAGCGCTGCCGCCGCCGCTGCTCGTCGCCGCTCATCATGCCACCCACCACAGTCATCACCAGATGATCGGCGAGGAGAGCCGAAAACAGCGCGAACAGGTAGACGATCGAGAACTTGAAGAGGCGCATGGCCAGCCGGTCGCTCGGCTGCCGATAGAGCCGCCAGCGCATCGCGCAGGAAGCTGCCCGAGAGCCCGAGCGGCGAGCGCGGCATAGAGCCAGCCCGAGGTGCCGACCACCGCGGGCAGCAGGCTGACAGCGAACAGCACCACCGAATAGACCAGGATCTGGCGCCGGGTCGCCTCGGCACCCGCCGTCACCGGCAGCATCGGCACGCCGACGTCGGCGTAGTCCTTCTGCCGGTAGAGGGCCAGCGCCCAGAAATGCGGCGGCGTCCAGAAGAAGACGACGAGGAAGAGCAGGATCGGCATCAGCTCGAGCGAGCCGGTCACCGCCGCCCAGCCGATCAGCGGCGGAAAGGCGCCGGCGGCGCCGCCGATGACGATGTTCTGCGGCGTCCGCCGCTTCAGCCACAGCGTGTAGACGAAGACGTAGAAGGCGATGGTGAGCGCCAGCAGCGACGCCGCGACCCAATTGACCGCGAGGCCCATGACGACCACCGAGCCGATCGCCAGCGTGATGCCGGTGGCCAGCGCCTCGGCAGGCTCGATCCGCCCGGCGGCGGTGGGCCGCCGGCGGGTACGGATCATGATCCGGTCGATGTCGCTGTCGTAAGCGTTGTTGATCGCGGCCGAGGCGCCCGCACCGACCGCCATGGAGAGGATGGCGACGAAGGCGATCAGCGGATGGAGGCGCCAGGCGCGATGGCGAGCCCGACACCGCCCGTGAACACCACGAGCTTCATCACGTTGGGCTTGAGCAGCGGCCAGTAGTCGACGAGCTCCGCGTGGCCGACCCGGCTGCCGGATGGGCTGCCGGGCCGGGTGTCGGAGGTTGCCGTATCGATCGCGCGGGCCATGGAGCACCTGAAGGACGGAAAAAAAGGGATCGCCTGCCGGCCATCGAAGCCGGCAGGCGGAAGCTGGCCTCAGCGGACCTGCGGCAGCTCGTCGAAGGTGTGGAACGGCGGCGGCGAGCTGAGCGTCCACTCCAGCGTCGTGGCACCCTCGCCCCACGGATTGTCGGCGCATTTCGGCTCGGAGGTGAAGATCTTGTAGAGCACGTAGAAGAAGTAGAAGGCGCTGGCCGCCGAGATGCAGCGCACCGATGGAGCTGATCATGTTCCAGCCGGCGAACGCGTCCGGATAGTCCGGGATGCGCCGCGGCATGCCGGCGAGGCCGAGGAAGTGCTGCGGGAAGAAGGTCAGGTTGACGCCGATGAAGGTCATCCAGAAGTGGATCTTGCCCATGTGCTCCGGGTACTGGTGCGCCCGGTCATCTTGCCGATCCAGTAGTAGAAGCCGGCGAAGATGGCGAACATGGCGCCCAGGCTCAAGCACGTAGTGGAAGTGGGCGACGACGTAATAGGTGTCGTGCAGCACCGCATCCATGCCGGCATTGGCCAGCACCACGCCGGTCACGCCACCGACCGTGAACAGGAAGATGAAGCCGATCGCCCACAGCATCGGCGTCTCGAACGTGAGCGAGCCACCCCACATCGTGGCGATCCAGGAGAAGATCTTGATGCCCGTCGGCACCGCGATGACCAGCGTGGCCGCGGTGAAGTAGGCCTTGGCGTCGACGCCCATGCCCACCGTGTACATGTGGTGCGCCCAGACGACGAAGCCGACCACGCCGATCGCGACCATGGCGTAGGCCATGCCGAGATAGCCGAAGACCGGCTTCTTCGAGAAGGTCGAGACGATCTGGCTGATGATGCCGAAGGCCGGCAGGATCATGATGTAGACTTCGGGATGGCCGAAGAACCAGAACAGATGCTGGAACAGCACCGGATCGCCACCGCCCGCCGGCTCGAAGAAGTGCGTGCCGAAATTGCGGTCGGTGAGCAGCATGGTGATGGCGCCGGCCAGCACCGGCACGGCCAGCAGCAGCAGGAACGCGGTGACCAGGATGGACCAGGCGAAGAGCGGCATCTTGTGCATGGTCATGCCGGGCGCGCGCATGTTGAAGATGGTGGTGATGAAGTTGATCGCGCCCAGGAGCGAGCTGGCGCCGGCCAGATGCAGCGCGAAGATCGCCATGTCGACCGACGCGCCGGGATGGCCGAGGCCCGACGACAAGCGGCGGATAGACGGTCCAGCCGCCACCGAAGCCGCCGTCGACGAAAGCGGAGCCGAACAGCAGCAGGAACGCCGGCACCAGCAGCCAGAAGCTGATGTTGTTCATCCGCGGGAAGGCCATGTCCGGCGCGCCGATCATCAGCGGCACGAACCAGTTGCCGAAGCCGCCGATCAGGGCCGGCATCACGAAGAAGAAGATCATGATCAGGCCGTGCGCGGTGACCAGCACGTTGTAGAGCTGGTAGTCGCCGCCCAGCACCTGATCGCCCGGCACCATCAGCTCGAGGCGGAAGACGACCGACATCAGCATGCCGATGATGCCCGCGACGAAGGCGAACACCAGGTAGAGCGTGCCGATGTCCTTGTGGTTGGTCGAGTAGACCCAGCGGCGCCAGCCCGTGGGCGTATGGTCGTCGTGGTCGTGAGCGGCAGCGTAAGCCATCAAAACGTCTCCGCGAAGGGGGCCGGCGCCGACTTAGCCAGCTGCCCGGGCGTCGCATCAAGAAACAGCGCAGGGTTGCGTGTGCCATCTACCGGTTGGCTACCATTGTCCCGTCGTCATCGACCCGGGCGAACATCGACTTCGCCTCCTCGACCCAAGGGCGAACTCCTCCGGCGGCACCGCCTCGATGGTGATCGGCATGAAGCCGTGCATGACGCCGCAGAGCTCGGAGCACTGGCCGTAGTAGACGCCGGGCTCGGTGACGTTGATCCAGGTCTCGTTGAGCCGGCCGGGCACCGCGTCGATCTTCACGCCCGATCGACGGCATCGCCCAGCTGTGCAGCACGTCGGACGACGTCACCTGGATCTTGATGTTGGTGTTGGTCGGCACGACCACCCGGTTGTCGGTCTCCAGCAGCCGCAGCATGCCGGGCTCGAGCTCGTCCTCGGGCAGCATGAACGCATCGAAGGTGAAGTTGCCGTGGTCAGGGTACTCGTAGGTCCAGTACCACTGCCGACCGATCGCCTTGATCGTCATGTCGGTCGGCGGTGCGACGTCGGCATAGTAGAGCAGGCGGAAGGACGGGATCGCGATGATCACCAAGATCAGCACCGGCACCGCCGTCCAGACCACCTCGAGCAGCGTGTTGTGCGTGCGCCTGGAGGGCGTCGCGTGGCGGCTGGCGCGGAAAGTGCGCGCGACGTAGACCAGAAGCGCCAGGACGAAGATGCAGATCACCGTGATGATCACGAGCAGCAGCGTGTGAAAGCTGACGATACGCTCCATCAGCGGGCTGCCAGGCGGCTGCAGCCCCATCTGCCACGGCTCGGGCTGGGCAGCGAGGGCGCTGCCACCGCCGGCGAGGCTCTCGATGAGTGCGATGCTGCCAATCAGGCAGGCGATCAGCCAGCGCATGAACCACAATTCCCTTGTTGGCTTGGACCATCGGTGAAAGCGAAGCACGAAGGGACTACTACCTCAGTCGCGCCGTCGATCAGCAAGATAAATTGGCGGGGCCCCGCGCGTCAGTGACACGATGTCGCAAAATTTCGCGCAGCTGGCGAGCACTTTGCGGTTCTGCCCGGCTCCTGCCGCCGCTCCCGCCGGGCTCACTCCTCCTTGGCCAGCCGCTCGCGCCAGCGGCGGAGCACGAACCAGATGACGACCAGCAGCACCGGTGCCGCCGCCGAGACCGCCAGCTTGAGCAGGTCGTTGCCGACCAGGCCGCCGAGCAGGTAGGTGACGATGCCGAGCGCGTAGTAGCTGATCGCCACCACCGACAGACCCTCGACCGTCTGCTGCAGCCGGAGCTGCACCCGTGCGCGCCGCTCCATCGACGCGAGCAACGCGCGGTTCTGCTTCTGCAGCGCGACATCCACCCGGGTGCGGGCAAGGTCCGCGGTCCGCGCGATGCGCCGGCTCAGGCTCTCCTGCCGCTCGGCGACCGACGCGCAGGTGCGCTGCGCCGGCTCGAACCGCCGATCGAGGAACTCGGCGATCGGCTGAACATCCTCGAGCCGTGTCTCGCGCAAATCCTTCAATCGGTCGTGCACCAGGCGCCCGTAGGCCTGGGTCGCCGAGAAGCGAAAGGCGCTCTGCGCCACCAGCCGCTCCGACTCCTGGGCCACGGCGAAGAGCTCATCCAAGAGGCCCTGCTCTTCGGTAAGGTCGGCGGTGGCGCCGAGCTGGCCGACCAGCGTCACCAGCCGGGATTCGAGATCGTTGAGCGACGGGGTCGTCGCCTTGGCCACCGGCAGGCCCAGGAGCGCCATCATCCGGTAGGTGTCGATCTCGACCAGGCGCTGCACGAGCCGGCCGATCCGGCCGCGGCTCATCCCGTGGTCACGCACGTAGAAGCGGCCGAAGCCGTCGCCGCCGTGCCGAAAAGCAGTGAATGCCTCGCCGCTGCCGCCCAGGACCTTGCCGCCGACCACCCGCTGGCCCTCGAACAACCGCTCGATGTCGGCGACGTCAGGCTCTTCGGGGCTGCCCGCGGGCTCGACCAGCACATGGGTCGCCGCGATCAGTTGGCCGTCGAGCCCGGCGAGCCAGTCCTCCGGCAAGAGCTCGATCGGCGGCCGCTTGAAGCCGACCTTCGCGCTCTCCTGGATGATGATGATCGAATCGAACTCGGTGTGCCGCTCCCAGCGCAGCCGAAAGGCGCCGAGCGTTGCCGCATGGTGACGCTCCTGATGCGGCGGCGGCGCCCCGTAGCGGCGGCAGAGATCGGCGATCGCGGGCTCCAGGCCGGGGCCGTCCGCCGTGGTGATCAGCGCGATGTGCGAGACTGCACAAGGGCTCGCCAGCTCGGAATGCGGCCGGCTGTGCAGCTCCTCGGCGAGCTCCAGCCGGTCGGGGTGCTCCGTCAGCGACATGCGGGCCCGATCAGCCAGGCCGGCCCGATGAGGGGCGCGAGCGCGCGCACCGGCGCTGGAACGAACATCATGCACCTGTCTCCATGGCCCGCGCACGGTGGCAGGCGAGCATCATCAAGGCCGCGGTCTCGGCACGCAGGATCGTCGGGCCCAGGCTGACCGCCGTCACATGGCCGAGCTGCAGCAGCGCGGCCCGCTCCTCGGGGCTGAACCCACCTTCCGGGCCCACCAGAAGCGCAGTATCGAGCCTGCCGTCAAGGGCCGGCAGCAACGGCCGACCGCCGCGCTCGTCGGCAAAGACGACCGCCGGCGCCGCGCTCACCACGTCCAGCAGATCGCCCGCGGGCAAGAGCTCCGGGACGCTCAGCCGCTCACACTGCTCGACCGCCTCGACCAGCCGCTGCCGCAGCCGCTCCGGCTTGATGCCCTCGACCACGCCGTGCCGGCAGCGCACCGGCTGCAACCGCGCCACACCCAGCTCGACCGCCTTCTCCACGAGCAGCTCGAGCCGCGGCCGCTTGATCGGCGCGAACAGCAGGGTCGGCCCCGGCTCGGGCGCGGGCGCCCGCAGGCGGGTCTCGATCCTGAGCGTGGCACCATGCCGCTCCAGCCGCTCCAGCCGCGCCCGCCATTCGCCCGAGCCGGCGTTGAAGACCCTGAGCGCGTGGCCGGCACGGGCGCGCAGCACGCTCTTCAGGTAGTGGGTCGGCCCGGAATCGAGCGTCAGCACGGCCCCGTCATCGATCGGCTGGTCGAGATGCAGTCGCGTGTCGCGCATCGCTTCAGGTCGTCGCCTTTACCGCTACTACCGCGGACGCTAAGTGAAGCGCCATGAGTGGACAAGCCGGCGATCAGTACACCCGCGTCCCGGACGAGCAGCTCGGCTGGCTCGTGCGGCTGCCGCGCCCGTTGCAGGATTACGGCCTGCTGGCGCGGCTCGACCGGCCGATCGGCACCTGGCTCCTGTTCATTCCCTGCCTCTGGGGGCTGGCCATCGCCGGCGGCACCGAGGCGATGCTCTGGGCGCCGCTGTTCGCCATCGGCGCCATCGCCATGCGCGGGGCGGGGTGCACCATCAACGACATGGCCGACCGCGAGTTCGACCGCAAGGTGGAGCGCACGCGCTCCCGCCCGCTCGCCGCCGGCCGGCTCGGCCTGCGCGAGGCCGTGGCCTTCCTGGCGCTGCAGCTCGGCATCGGCCTCGTCGTCCTGCTCTTCCTGCCGCCGACGGCCGCGATCATCGCGCTGTGCAGCATGCCCTTCGTCGTCGCCTACCCCTTCATGAAGCGGGTGACCTACTGGCCGCAGGCCTTCCTGGGCCTCACCTTCAATTGGGGCGTGCTGGTCGGCTTTGCCGTGATCACCGGCGGGCTCGCTTTGCCCGCGCTCTTCCTCTACCTGGCCGGCATCGCCTGGACGCTCGGCTACGACACCATCTACGCCCACCAGGACAAGGAGGACGACGCGCTGATCGGCGTCCTCTCCTCGGCCCTCAAGCTCGGTGACGCCACCCAAAGCTGGCTCTACGGCTTCTACGCCGCGATGTTGGGCTTTCTGGTGCTCGCCGGGATCAGCGCCGACCTCGGCGGCCTCTTCTTCATGGCGCTCCTGCCGATCGCCGGCGTGCTCGCCTGGCAGGTGCAAGGGCTCGACATCGACGACGCCAATGACTGCCTCGCCCGGTTTCGCGCCAATCGCAGTCTCGGCCTCCTGGTCCTGGTCGCCCTCCTGTTCGGCCACTGGACGCTGCCGTGATCGTGACGCCGCACGCCACGGCCGCGGCCATCATGCGCCGCGCGCTCTCGTTGCGCCTGTTCCGGATGCGCTTCCTGTTTCTGTTCCTCGCACTCCTGCTGGTGATGCTCGTCTCGCCCTTTCTCGACGACTCCCTGCTGCACCAATCCTACATGGTCGTGCTGTTCGCGCTCGTCCTGCTCGCCGCGATCCTGATTGCGGGCACTCGACACCATCACCGGATCATTGCCCTGATAATCGGTATTCCGTGGTTGGCGCTCAGCTTGTTTGCGCTGCTCGTCGATCTCCAAGCCGTGGGGATCTATGCCAACCTGTTGGCGAGCCTGTTTTGCATTTACGTCATCTTGATCGTGCTGAGCCATCTTCTTGACGCCGACACGGTCGATCTCAATATCCTGCTGGGCGCCGCCTCGGTCTACCTGCTGCTTGCATTGGCCTGGACCACCTCTTATTTGATCATCATCCAGCTCGAACCCGAGGCCTTCTCGCTGGTGCACGGGGCAAGCCGGCCGTATTTCCACCAGTTTCTCTATTTCAGCCTGACGACGCTGACCACGGTGGGCTATGGCGACATCACCCCCGTCAACCCCTTTGCCCAGATCTGGGCAACCATGGAGGCGGTCTGCGGCACGCTCTACATGGCGCTCCTGGTCGCCCGGCTCGTCGGCCTGTATCAAAGCCAGAAAGCCCAACCCGACTAGCGATGCCGGCGACACCGCCGGAATGACCCGGCACCGAGACCGCAACCGCCCCCCAGCCTACCCTCTTCCATCACCCGCCTGCGAGAGCCCGAGAGCGACCCTTGTCGATGCCGAGCACCACCACCCACTCAGCGGCCTTCGGCATCGACCGCAGCGCGCGCCCTCGAACCGCGGCGTCGCTCACCGCCTCGACCATCACCGACTGGCTCTACCTCGATCGCCTGGGCAATTTCGTCCAGGACATCGGCAGCGAGGTGGTCGATCTCGGCGACCGCCTCATCGACCGCCATGTCCGCCTCGCCGTCACCGGCCTCAGGCGCAGCGGCAAGACCGTCTTCACCACGGCCCTGGTCCACCACCTGCTCGACGGCCACGACCTGCCCTTCGTCGCCGCCGTGCACGAGGACCGCTACCAGGGCGCCCGGCTCGTCCCCTCCCGCGGCCCCGCCTTCCCCTTCGAGACCTTCCGCCGCCAGCTCGCCGAGGACCCGCCCGGCTGGCCCGAGGCCACCGAGCGGCTGACGACGCTCCGCCTCGAGCTGCGCTTCCAGGCGACCGGCATGGTGCAGCGCATGCTCGCACCGACCGGCAGCCTGATCGTCGAGATCATCGACTATCCGGGCGAATGGCTGCTCGACCTGCCGCTCTTGGCCATGGACTATGCGAGCTTCTCGGCCGAGGCCATGGCCCGCGACCGGCGGGCACCCAGGCGGACCGTTGCCGGCGCCTGGCAGGCGGCCATGGACGCGATCACGCCCACGACCGAGCCGGAAACCCTGGTCCAGGCCTACCGCGCCTATCTCACCCGGGTGCAGCGCGAGCTCGCCCTGAGCCTCGTCCAGCCGGGCCGCCTGGTGACTGCCGATCCGGACATGAACTCGGGCTTCACGCCCCTGCCCGAGCGACGCGCCGCCGGCACTCGTTGCCGCCATGGCGGAGCGCTTCGAGCGCTACAAGAACGAGGTGGTCGAGCCCTTCTACACCAACCATTTCAGCCGCTTCGATCGGCAGATCGTGCTGGTCGACCTGTTCCACGCGCTCAATGCCGGCCGGGCGCACTTCACCGACTGCCAGGACGCGCTCTCGACCATCCTCGAGAGCTTTCGCTACGGCTCCAGCAGCCTGCTGTCCCGCCTCTTCAACCCGAACATCACGAAGCTGCTCTTCGCCGCGAGCAAGGCCGACCATGTCGCCGCCAACCAGCACGCCAACCTCAAGCAGCTGCTCGAGCTGATGATCGCCCCGGCCCGGCGCAAGGCCCGCTTCGCCGGGCTCGAGACCGACGTCCTGGCGCTCTCGGCGCTGCGCGCCACCGATACGGTGAAGGCCGATTATCAGGGCCAGCAGCTCTCCTGCGTCCGCGGCCGGCTGAAGAACGAGGACCGCGAGACCGTGCTCTTCCCGGGCGAGATCCCACCCGATCTGCCGGACGACGACGACTGGCGCTCCGGCCGCTTCCAGTTCAAGGACTTCCGCCCGCGGCGGCTGATCCCGGGCCAGAAGGGCCAGCATCTCCGCCTCGACCAGGCGATCGAGTTCCTCATCGGGGACAAGCTCGGATGACCGCCAGGGACCCGATCCGCCCCTTCGAGCTCGATCCCGAAAGCGGCCGCTTCGAGATCGAGGCACCGCCCCGCGAGCTGCCCGAGCGCGAGCCGCCGGTGCCTGCCAAGCTGCCGAAGGAGCCGCGCTTCTGGCAGAAGCCCGGCCTCCTGGCGCTCACCGCCATCGTCGGCCTCGTCCTGATCCAGGCGATCAACTATGTCCGCGAGCTGATCAGCACGGCGCCGCTGCTCGGCTGGCCCTTCCTTGTTCTGCTCCTGGTCGCGGTCGGCACGGCGGTCGCCACCATCTGGCGCGAGGTCTTCGACATCCGCCGGGTGCGCAAGGCCGAGAGCCTGCGCTCGACAGGGGCCAGGCTCGCCACCTCGGAGCTGCACGGCGAGGCCAAGGGCTTCCTCAAGGCCCTCGACCACCAGCTCGACGAGCAGCCGCGCGAGGACGTGGTGGCGGCCGCCGAGCGCGGCCTCGCCGATGCCGAGATCGTCACCCTCTACGAGCGCCAGGTCCTGGCACCCAGAGACAAGCGCGCCTACCGGCTGGTGCTCGAGGGCAGCCGCGACATCGGCATCCTGACCGCGCTCAGCCCCTTGGGCCTGCTCGACGGCGTGCTCGTCCTCTGGCGCACCACCATGATGCTGCGCAGCATCGCCCGCGCCTATGGCCTGGCGCTCAGCCCCGCCGCCTCTTTCAGCCTGCTCAAGAGCTGCATCAGGAATGCCGCGCTCGCCGGCCTCGCCGACGCGGTGAGCCACGCCGCCTTGGAGCATGTCGGCGCCTCGCTCACCGCATTGCTCTCGGCCCGTGCCGGCCAGGGGGCAGGCAACGCGCTGCTTGCCGGCCGCCTCGGCCTCGAGGCCATCCGCCTGACCCGGCCACTCCCCTTCATCAAGGAACCCGAACCGCGCCTCGCCCACGTCCGTGCCGCCATCTTCGACGTCGGCGACAAGCCCAAGCGCGAGAAGGTCCCGGTCACGCCCGACAGCGAAGCGCCCTGACGAAGGAACGGTGATGAAGCAGCCGCCGGGCGCGCATCTGGCCCAGCTCAACGTGGCGACGGCGCTGGACGAGCTCGACAGCGACCGGCTCGCTGGCTTCATGGCCGCCATCCGCGGCGTCAACAAGCGGGCCGAGCTGTCGCCGGGCTTCGTCTGGCGGCTTCAGGACGAGTTCGGCGCTGCCACGGGCATCCGAGCGCGCAACGATCCGCGCCTGGTCGTCAATCTCTCGGTCTGGGCCACGGCCGAGGATCTCGAGCGCTTCGTCTGGGGCACCGTCCACGCCAAGGTCTATGCCAAGAAGGCCAAGTGGTTCGAGCCGCCCAAGGCGCACCACCTCGTGATGTGGTGGGTGCCGATCGGCCACCGGCCGAGCCTCGAGGAAGCGCTCGAGCAACTCGATCGGCTGGATGCGGAAGGCCCGTCGGCCGATGCCTTCGGCTGGGAGTCGCTGCCCGGCGTCCAGCTCTGGCGGACCCGACGCTGCGCCCGAGAGCCTGCCTGACAGCGGCAGGGGGGCCTTGCGCCCTCATCCCTCGGCGGCCAAATTGCGATGATCGATGACCAGGAGGCGAGCGGCGTGGCGAAGAAAAAACACAAGAGCAACGACAAGCCAGAGGCCGCTCCGGCGCCTGAGAAAATGAAACGCAAGACGTTCGAGAAGGAGCTGGAGAAGCTGCAGGTCGAGCTGACCCGCCTCCAGGCCTGGGTCAAGACCGAAGGCAAGCGGATCATCGTCGTCTTCGAGGGCCGCGACACGGCCGGCAAGGGTGGCGTGATCAGCCGCATCACGGCGCGCACCAGTCCGCGCGTCTACAAGCACGTGGCGCTCCCCGCACCCTCCGACCGCGAGAAGAGCCAGCTCTACATCCAGCGCTACATTGCGCATTTCCCCGCCGCCGGCGAGATCATCCTGTTCGACCGCTCCTGGTACAACCGGGCCGGCGTCGAGCGGGTGATGGGCTTCTGCACCGACGAAGAGTACGAGGATTTCCTGCTGCGCGCCCCGGCCTTCGAGCGCTACTTCCAGGAGAACGGCATCATCTTCCTGAAATACTTCCTCGACGTCAGCCAGGAGGAGCAGCGGCGGCGCTTCGAGGCCCGGATCGACGAGCCCATGAAGCACTGGAAGCTGAGCCCGATGGACACCGAGTTGGTGCGCCGCTGGTGGGACTACACCAAGGCCTACCAGCGAATGATCCAGGCGACGCACACGCCCGAGTCGCCCTGGCACATCGTCCCCGCCGACGACAAGCGCCGCGCCCGGCTGAACCTGATCAGCCACCTCCTCGACAGCATCCCCTACACGAAGGTGCCCCCGGAACTGCCGAAGATTCCGAAGACTCAGTCGCGGCCGAAGGGGCTCGAGCAAGGCCTCGGCGGCGGCCAGGTGATCCCGACCCGTTTCTGACGCCATCGACGGCTACCGCACCATAGCACGCCCCGAGCTGCCATTCGCCGCTTGCACCACCCGCGTTCAGTGCCGACATAATCGAACAAGAAGTCTAGCTCGGAGGAAACGCGATGACGGTCGAACGTGCGGTATTGTTCGTTGTCGGGCTGCTGGTGCTACTCACGGTTCTGCTTGCCGTCTACCACAACCTCAACTGGCTCTGGGTCACCGGCATTCTCGGCGCGCATCTGATGCAGGCGAGCTTCACCGGGATGTGCCCCGTGGTAATGCTCCTGAAGAAGTTGGGGCTGCCGCAAAAAGCCGGGTTCAGCCACGCCTGAGCCGGGTTCAGCCCTAACGCCGGGTCATCCGTCACTACGCGTGAATACGTTAACATATTGTTAACGAGCATCGCCTCGGCGTAACTCTATCCCGGAAGATAAAGCGCGCTCGCCGAGGAAGCGTGCGAAATGGGATGGAGACCCGGCCATGTGGGACGGGAGAGCCTGGCGCTGGCCGCTGGCCGCGCTCGCGATCGTGGGCCTCGTCGGAACGGCATCGGCGGCACAGCTGGCGGCATCCTGGTTCGAGGCGGGATCGTCGGCGCCGCTGTTGCGCGACTTCGCTGCCGGCACGATTCGCGGCCCGGCCGGCTGGGAAGCATGGTGCCGCGAGGCCGCCGCCAAATGCCGGCGGCAGGCGGCGGCCGTCATCCAGCTGGACGAGGCGACCGCGACCGTGCTGGCCCAGGTCTTTGCCACGGTCCATGCGCGGATCACCCCGGTCGAGGAGCCGCCCGGCGAGGATCATTGGCGGCAGATCGACCAGCCGGGCACCGGCGATTGCGACGACTACGCCATCACCTGGCGCGAGACCCTGGTCGCCGCCGGGCTGCCGCGCGGTGCCCTCGACGTCGCCGTGGCCGAGACCGAGCAGGGCGAGATCCACGCCGTCCTCGCGATCCACACCGACCAGGGCACGCTGATCTTCGACAACCGCTACCCGACGCCGCGCCCCTGGACCAGCCTGCCCTATGCCTGGCTCGCCATCGAGCCGGTGACCACCGGGCTCGCGGTCTGGCAGGCCCTGCCCGACCACCAGCGCATCGGCAGCACGCCGCCGCTCACCGCCGAAGGCGAAGCCCCCCGCTGATGTCCCGCCGATCACGCGCCCATACCGGAGCGCTCAGCGCCCCATGAGCGGATGCACCGGCGTGACCAGCCCGGCCTGCAGCAGCGCGATGCCCATGGCCGCCAGCAGCAGCCCACCCAGCAGCGCCACCACGTCGACCGCCCGCGCCACCCGCTCGCCACCCATCTCCAGCCGGTCGGCCAGCCGCCCGGCCTGATCGCGGGCGAGCACGGCAAGAGCGGCCAGGCCCGAGACGGTGAGCGCCGTGCCGATCGACATGGCGACGACCGCGGCGACACCGGCGAGCCTGAGGTCCAGGGCGATCGCCAGCACCAGCACCAGGACGGCGCCCGAGCACGGCCGCAGCCCGATCGACAGGATGCCGGCAGCGAACGCCTGGCGCGGCGGCGGCGCGTGGTGGTGATGGTGATGCCCGCCACAACCGCCGCACGCCGCCTCGGGCGTCCGCCGCAGGAGATTGCGGCCGTGCCGCCAGACCAGGAAGAGGCCGAGGCCGGCGACCAGCGCGAAGCTCAAGAGCTCGATCCGATCCGCCAGCCACTGGCTCTGCCGGGCGGTCTGCGCGAACACCAGGGCAGCGGCGAAGACGACGGCGATCGCGACCACGCCCTGGATCAGCGACGCCGTGACGGCAAGGGCGATGCCGCGCCCGAGCGTCTCTTTCTGCGTCGCCAGATAGGTCGTGATCACCACCTTGCCGTGCCCCGGGCCGGCGGCGTGGAAGACGCCGTAGAGAAAGCCCAGGACCGTGAGCCAGAGCGTCGCCGCCTGCCCACCCGCCGGCACCGCGCGCAACGCCGTGGCAAGCGCCTGGTGCAGCTCGCGCTGGGTGGCGACGATCCAGCCCATCAGCCCGACCCAGGCGGCGGCCGGATCGACCACGCCGCCCAGCACGGCGAAAGCGGCACCGGCCACCGACGAGCAGGGCCACGATCCACGGCCAGCGCCGCGCGGTGCCACCGCGCCGGCCCGTCAGCAGCTGGTCCTGGACCGCCACCCCTAGCGGCAATCGATGGTGGCGAGCTCGGCGAAATGCCGGCCGAGGCCGTTCTCGCCGGTCTGGCTCGCATCCAGCATGAAGGCGAGCGAGACCTGCTCGGCGGTGGGCGACGGCGGCATGACGAAGACGCTGCAGGCCTCGGCATCGATGCCGTCGAGGACCGGCGAGACGCCCTCGTGGTAGAGCACCTCGATGTAGTAGGTCGGATCGTAGACCGCGAGCGTGAAGGCGCCGTCGGCCGGATCGGCAGGCACCGCGAGCGGCACCTCGAAGCTGAGCCACAGCCGCTCGCCGCGCAGTCCCGTCTCGTAGCTGCGCACCTCGTCGAGGGCGAGCTTCTGCCCATCCTGCGCGAGATCGGTGAAGTAGTCGTAGGCGCGCAGATTGGCCAGGTTGTCGACCGCTACCTCGGTCAGGAACACGGAAGGCTCGATGCCGGCGGCGACGAACTCCTCGGCGATGAAGGCCGTGTAGAACTCGTCGAACAGCCAATCCAGTTCGATCGCCTCGAGCCGGCCGGCGTCGTCGAAGATCAGCCGGCTCTCGAGATCGATCCAGGAATGCGGATGCGCCAGCGCCGGCAAGGGTGCCGCCAGCAGCATCCCGAGTGCCAGAGCCCGACAAACCGATCGCGACATAACGCTCCTTCGCTTGACGCCCACGGGTGACATAGGGGCGTGCCGGCCGCGCCGCAACGCCCGGCGGCGTCTAACCGTCTTAAGCCGCCGTTAACCAAGCCTGCCTATGCTCGGCCGCGTCCCGCAGCCCCGGAGCAGCAGCGCATGAGCATGGCCGACGTCTGGCAGACCGCCCCCGCCCTACCTGCCGTCCCGCTCGGCCAGAGCCTGCGCTTCGCCCAGAGCCGGAGCGGCCGCAGCCTCGGCCAGCAGCTGATCGAGATGCTGCGCCTGAGCCGGGCACCCGGACGGCTGCAGCCCGAGGATTATTTCTACTACCGCCTGTTCGAGCCCGGCTTCGATGCCGAGAGCCAGCGGCAGTTCGTCGGCAAGCGCCTGGAACGCCAGCTGCACCTGCTGACCTGCGACCAGGACTGGGGCATCGTCGCCCACGACAAGCTGGTCTGCCACGCCCTGCTGCAGTCGCTGGGCTTTCCCATGCCCACCAACCGCGCGCTGTTTCGCGACGGCGCCGCCTTCGCCGGGGGCCAGGGTCTGCACTCGCTGCCCGACCGCGCCGCACTCGCCGCCGCGCTGCGCGGCGGCCTCGAGGGCCCGCTCTTCGGCAAGCCGGTGCGCGGCATGCGCAGCGTCGGCGTGCTCAGCATCGACGGCTACGACAGCGCTACCGACCGCCTGAGGCTGGCGCACGGCCAGACCGTCCCGGTGGAGGACGCGCTCGACGGCATCCAAACCTACGCCAATGAAGGCTACCTGCTGCAGGATCGGCTGGCCCAGCATCCGGCTCTGGAGGCCATCTGCGGCGCGGCCGTCGCCACCGTCCGCCTCGTCGTGCTGCTGACGCCGCAAGGCCGCGTCGTCCATCGGGCGCTTTGGAAGCTGCCCGCCGGCAGCAATGTCGCCGACAATTTCTGGCGCAAGGGCAATCTTCTCGCCGCCCTCGAGCCGGCCACCGGCCGCATCACCCGGGTGGTGCAGGGGGTGGGCGCCGAGGCGGCGGAGGTCGACCGCCACCCGGGCAGCGGTGCGCCGTTGCTGGGCTTCGAGCTGCCCGATTGGCCCCTGGTGCTCGATCTTGTCGACCGTGCCGCCACGGCGCTGCCCGGCGTGCGCATGCAGGCCTGGGACGTGGCGCTCGGCCCGGCTGGCCCGCTCCTGGTCGAGGTGAACATCGGCGGCGACTACAACCTGCCGCAGCTCGCCACCGGGACCGGCATGCTGGACGCACGGTTCTTGGCATTCCTCGCGGAGTGCGCCCGCGAGCGCGGGCTCGAGCGCGAGCTGGCCAAGCTCAAGCTCGGCACGCCTTGATCGATCGATCGTTCCAGCAGGCGACGTTTTCCGGCATCAGCCCGAGCCAGCGCCGCCGCCACAACTGGCATGGATGCCGATCTGACCTCCTGACTCAATTTTCTTTATTTACTACATATGCTTAAAGTCTTTTATTAATCAAGAAAAACCGCTCAGACCCGATCACGCAGGCGGTACCAGGCACCCATGGCCGCGACGCCGACGGAGCGAAGCCGGTGCAGCGGAATGGGGTGGAGCGGGGTCACCGGCAATGGCAGGTCCGCGTCCGCGCACCCGGTGAGGCGCTGGGCGATCACCCCGCCCATCGCCGTGGCCATGGCCACGCCACGCCCGTTGTAGCCGAGCGCCGCGGTGAGCCCGGGCGCCGGCGCGTGCAGATGCGGCAGGTGGTCGGTGGTGAGCGCGACGCGGCCGCCCCAATGCCAGCGGAAAGGTGATGCCGGCGAGCGCCGGGTAGAGGCGCCGGGCGATCCGCTCGAGCCGCTTGAAGGCCAGGCCGAGCTGCCAGTCGTGTTCGGCGCCGCGGCCGCCGATGACGAACCGCCCGGCCGCGTCCTTGCGGAAATAGACCAGGAGCCGCCGGGTATCCGAGGCCGGCTGATCTTCCGGCAGGATGGCCGCCGCGATCGACGGCGGTAGCGGCTCGGTGGCGATCTGTGCCGAGATCACCGGCACGATGCTCTGCCGCAAGCCCGGCAGCAGGTCACCGGTATAGCCATTGGTGGCGAGCACCACCTGATCGGCCACAACCCGTCCTTGCCCGGCCTCGAGCCGCCACTTCCCTGCCTCCCGGCGGAGGGCGGTCACCTTCGACGCGCCGCAGAGGCGGGCGCCCGCTGCCTCGGCCGCGACGGCCAGGCCCTGGACGTAGAGGAACGGCTGCAGCTGGCCCGATCCCGGATCGAGCAGCCCGCCCCGATAGGCGCTGCTGCCCAGTCGGCGCGCCATGCCGTCAGCGTCGAGCAGCCCGAGCGGCAACCCCACCGCCTGCCACTGCCGCGCCAGCTCCGTCTGCTCGGCCAGGCTCGCCGCATCGTGCGCCGGTTGCAGCCAGCCGTTGGCCACGGCGTCGCAGCGGATCTGGTGGCGGCGGACGAGAGCGAAGACGGCCGTGGCCGAGCCGGCGGCGAACCGGGCCAGTCGCTCGGCAGGACGCTCGCCGAACAACGCCAGGAGCCGTTTCGGCGGCTCCTTGAGCCCGCCGATGACCTGCCCGCCGTTCCGCCCCGACGCGCCGTGGCCCGGCTGCGCCGCCTCCAGGACGACCACGGCCCGACCCGCCTCGGCCAGGTGAAGCGCCGCCGCCAGCCCGGTATAGCCGGCGCCGACGATCGCGATCTCGACCCGCAGTTCGCCCGCGAGCGGCGGCCAGCGCCGCCGGGCCTCGGGGTCCCGCGTCCAGAGGCAGTTCGCCAGGAGCGGCCGCTCGGCCTCGATCATCGACAATTCGTCCTTTCGTGACCTCTTGTGCCTCCTGCCCCGGCCGTTATCAATGGCGCGCACAGAACCAACAAGGGAGGACGATGATGCGCGTGTCGGAACTCCGGGCGTTCGACAATCAGGCGCTCGTCACCATCGACGGCACCGCTACTGTGCAGCAAGCGGTGAAGACGATGGCCGAGAAATCGATCGGCGCCATCCTCATCGTCGAGCAGGGCAAGGTTGCCGGGATCTTCACCGAGCGGGACCTCATGACCAAGGTCGTGGCCAAGGACCTGGACCCGAGTGCCACGCGAATCGCCGACGTCATGACCAGGTCGCCGAAGACGGTTAAGGGGAACGACGCGGCGATCGACAGTCTCGAGCTGATGGCCGCCGGCGGCTTTCGCCATCTGCCAGTGGTCGACGAGGACGAGAAGCCGATCGGCATGGTGAGCCAGCGCGACTTCGTCGCGACCACCCTGCCCCAGGCTCTGTCGCTTGCCCGGCAGACGGCCCAGGCAACGGTGTCCAAGCGGTACCAGCCGGTGACCATCATCGCGAGCGTCGTCGCCTACACGCTGGTGATCGCGCTGGTCGTCTCGATCTTCAGCTAGTCCCGGGCCGAACGGCTGGCGAAATCCGCACTCGATCTACGGGCGCGGCGCCCGCTTGCTCAAGATGCGCTGCAGCGTGCGCCGGTGCATGTTGAGCCGGCGGGCGGTCTCCGAAACATTGCGGTTGCACTGCTCGAACACCCGCTGGATGTGCTCCCAGCGCACCCGATCGGCCGACATCGGCAAATCGTCGACGTCCGTGCCGACATCGCCGGCGAGCGCGGCCGCCAGCTCCTCGGGCTTCACCGGCTTTGCCAGGTAGCCCACGGCACCGGCCTTGGCGGCGACGATGCTCGACGCGATGCTGTCATAGCCGGTCAGCACCACGACCCTGAGCCCCGGCCGCAGCGTCTGCAGCGATTCGACCAGCTCCATGCCATGCCCGTCGGCGAGATTGAGATCGATCACGGCGAAATCGGGCTGGAAGGTGGCGGCCACGTCATAGGCCTCGCGCAGCGACTCCGCGGTCGCGACCTCGTAGCCCTCGCGCTCGAGCGAGCGCACCAGGTTGCGGCGCAAGGGCGCGTCATCGTCGACCAGGAGCAAGCGGCCTGCCTGACCTGCCGGCGCCGCGCCGGTACCCGTCTCGGTTCCGCCGATCATCAGAGCCTCCTGTTCTCTCTTGCCGATCGCACCGCCCATCGCTGCTGCGCCCCCGGCAGTTCACCGCCCGGCGCGACCCTATTCCCTGGGTGCCCGCTTGTTGAGGATACGCTGCAGGGTACGGCGATGCATGTTCAGGCGTCGTGCTGTTTCCGACACATTGCGGTTGCACTGCTCGAACACCCGCTGGATATGCTCCCAGCGTACCCGGTCGGCCGACATCGGGTTGGCGGGCGGCGGCGGCAGGCCGCTGCCGGTGCTCAACAGCGCCGCAATGACATCGTCGGCATCCGCCGGCTTGGCGATGTAGTCGACGGCACCGGCCTTGATCGCCGCCACCGCCGTCGCGATGTTGCCGTAGCCGGTGAGCACGACAATCCGCACGCCCGGATGCAGCTCGCGGATGCGGGCCACCAGGTCGATGCCGGAGCCGTCCTCGAGGCGCAGGTCGATCACCGCATAGGCCGGCTTGATCGAATGCGCGATGTTGAGACCTTCCTTGAGGCTCTCGCCGGCATAGACCTCGAAGCCGCGCCGCTCCATCGCCCGCTGCAGGCTGCGCCGCAAGGGCGCGTCGTCGTCGACCAGCATCAGCACCGGCGACTCGCCGCTGGTGAGGCGCTGGTGAACCGGCTCGTTCAACGTTTCCATCTCGATCGTCACAGGGAGGACTCCCGCCCTAGCTGTTCAAGGGCGCCGGTTGGCCACTCGATGGCGACCAAAGCACCTTTTTCCCGGTGAGACAACTTGTCTCGGTTTGCAAAATGGACCTTGGCCCCGGTCCGGGCAAGGAGCGTCTTGGCGATGAAGACGCCGAGCCCGAGCCCGCCCTCGTCCCGGCGGGTCGACAAATAGGGCTCGCCCAGCCAGTCGAGCACCTCGGGCGTGAAGCCCGGGCCGTCATCGGCGATCTCGACGCTCACCGAGCCCGGCCGCACGACGACGCCGATGGTCACGCGGCTCCGGGCGAAGCGCACGGCATTGTCGATCAGGTTGGTGACCGCATGGCGCAGCTCGGGCGCCAGGGCGAGAACCGGCTCGGCCAGCGACGAATCCACCGAGACGGTCAGCTCGACCGCGACGTCGCTGCCGCGATAGGCATCCGCCATGGTGCTCAGCAGCCTGGAGAGCGGCGCCCGCGAGAAGCTGGTATGGCGCTTGTCACCATCGCCGCCGCGGCCGAGCGTCGCCAGCATCTCCCGGCACCGCTTGGCCTGCGCCAGGAGCTCCTCGACTTCCTCACGCAGCGGGCTCGATGCCGGCACCTCGCGCACCAGCTCCTTGGCAATGATGTTGATGGTGCCGAGCGGCGTGCCGAGCATGTGCGCCGCAGCCGCGGCTTGGCCACCCAGCGCCGAGAGCTCCTGCTCCCGCGCCAAGGCGAGCTGGGTCGCCGAAAGCGCCAGCGCATGCCGCCTGGCATCGTCGGCCAGCCGCCACACATAGCCCGCTACCATCAAGACGGTGAGCGACATCGCCAGCCATGAAGCGAACAGATAGAGCGGCGGCAGGCGAAGGCCGCCGGCCAGCCAGGGGAGCTCGGTCGGCAGCGCCGCCATGGCGGCGACCGCCAGAAGGGCCGCGGCGGTGAGCGCTGCCGTGCGCTGCCGGCCGAGCGTCGCGGCGCCGAGACCGACCGGCAGTACCAGTAGCAGCATGAAGGGGTTCTGCAGCCCACCGGTCACCGCGAGCAGGTAGGCAAGCTGCAGCACGTCGAACAGCATGAGTGCGAAGATCGGGTTCTCACCCAAACGATCAGCTGGTCCGCCAATGAATTGCAGAAAAATATTGAGAGCCAGGGTGAGCAACAGGACCGGCACCAGCCAGACCATCGGCAGCTCGATACCGAGTGAGAAATGCACGAACAGGATGGTGAAGACCTGGCCGCCGAGCGCCACCCAGCGCATCACCGCGAGCGTGAAGAAGCGCACTTGGCCCTCGCCGGGCCCCGGCCCGGCCCCGGCGGCGAGCCGGCGCAGCCAGTGCGGAAGCCCGAAACGCTCCGCCGCCCTGCCAGTCGCGTGGCTGTCGTCGCGGGATAGAGTGTCGTTCGCCATCGGTCCTCCCGCAATGGCGCGTCGGTCGTAGCGTGCCGCCTGCAGTCGAAGGGTTGGTGGAAGCGCTACAATGGCGCGCCGGCCGGGCACGACAAGTGCCTTGTCACCTCGGAAGCGAACAGACGAGCGTCCCGGCAGAAAAAAAGCCCGTCCGGTAGGACCGGACGGGCTTCAAGCTACGGGCGCAAGCGCCCTCTCGCAACGGCGGCGCCACAGCAACCGGCGGGCCACGACACGGGGATGGATCGCAAAGCCCCGGGCCATGGTGACCGTCAGCTCTGCAACGGCTGCAGCACCGACGTTATCTGCCGCCTTGAGCACGCCGGTACGCGCAATGTCAAGAGAAAGGATAATAAGGCGAGTCAAAGCGCCCAATAGTGTCCAATATCGCAACACCTCATCCTTAGGTATTACAGCACTTCAACTTTAAGAAGAACACATAGCCCTAGCAAAACGCCTTCTAGTCAATCACGCAGGCCGTGGCTACGCAGGAGATCATAGAGCGTGGGGCGGCTGACGCCCAAGAAACGCGCCGTCTTGGAGATATTGCCATCGGCCCGGGCGAGCGCCCGACGCAAGGCACCGATCTCGGACCGCTCGCGGACCTGCCGGAGGTTCAAGACGGCGTAGTCCTCGTCCTCGGCGGCGAGATCGAGGTCGGCGCGGCCGATGCGCTTGCTCTCGGCCATGATGATCGCCCGCTTCAGCCGGTTCTGCAGCTCGCGCACATTGCCTGGCCAGGCATAGGCATCGATCGCGTCGAGCGCTTCGGCCGTCAGCGTCACGCGCTTCTTGCCGAGCTCGTCGACGAAGCGTGCCAGGAAATGCCGGGCGAGCAGGATCGCGTCGCCGGCGCGGTCCCGCAAGGGCGGCATCTCCAAGGTCATCTCGGTCAGCCGGTAGTAGAGGTCCTCGCGGAAGGTGCCGGCGGCGATCAGCTCGCCCAGATCGCGATGCGTCGCCGAGATGACCCGAACGTCGAGCGGGATCTCCTGCCGGCCGCCCAGTCGCTCGACCATCCGTTCCTGCAGGAAGCGCAGCAGCTTGGCCTGCAGCTCCAGCGGCAGGTCGCCGATCTCGTCCAAAAACAGCGTGCCGCTCTGCGCCAGCTCGATCTTGCCCGGCGTCTGCCGATAGGCGCCAGTGAAGGCACCACGCTCATAGCCGAAGAGTTCGGCCTCGAGCAGCGTCGGCGGGATAGCCGCGCAATTGATCGCGACGAAGCGATGGTCGCGGCGCGGGCTTGCCGCATGCAGCGCCTGGGCCGCCAGCTCCTTGCCGGTGCCGCTCTCGCCGAGCAGGGTGACGCTGACATCGGTCGGTCCGGCTCGCTCCAAAGCACGGTAGAGCTGCAGCATGGCCGGGCTGTCGCCGATCATGCCGAAGAACCGGGACGGCGAGCCGCGGGCGAGCAGGCTTGCATTCTCCTGCTCGAGCTCGCTCAGATAGAAGGACCGATCGAGCAGCAGCGCCAGGTGATCAGGGTCGACCGGCTTGTTGTGGAAATCATGGGCGCCGGCGGCGATCGCGTCGAGCGCGTGCTGGCGCCCCTCCTGGCCAGTCATCACGATGATCTTGGTCGCCGGCGCCAGCGCCAGCACCTCGCCCAGCGTCGCCATGCCCTCGCGCACGCCCCCCTCGTCCGGCGGCAGACCGAGGTCGAGCAGCACCACCTGAGGCTCGTCGGCGCGCAGCAGCGCCAGCGCCTGCTCGCGCGTGCCCGCCTCGAGCACCTCGAACGCATCGAGCGACCAGCGGAGCTGCTTGCGCAATGCCAGATCGTCCTCGACGACGAGCAGCCGCCGCTCGGTCATATCGTCACCTCCTCGAGATGCGGCAGGCAAAGGGCGATGGTGGTGCCGTGCGCCGGGCTCGATTCCAGATCGAAGCGCCCGCCGACCCGCTCCACCGTGTTGCGCGCCTGGTCCAGCCCGAGCCCCAGCCCGCCAGGCTTGCGGCTGGTGAACGAGCGCTGCCGGCTGGCGCTGACGAGAATTTCGGGCGGCATGCCGGGACCGTCATCGGCGACCACCACGGCGGCCATGCGGTCGCGCTGCTCGAGCCCGAGCCGCACCCGGCCGCCCGGCCCCACCGCCTGCAGCGCATTGTCGACCAGATGCTCGATCGCCGTCTCCAGCGCGTCCGCCTCCACCCTGGCCGACACCGGGGTCAGGGGCTCGTCGACGACGATCCGCCGGTCGGCCCGCCTGGATGCCACCTTGCGCAAGAGCGGCGCCAGCGGCACGCGATCGAGGCGCGGGTTGCGCTCCTGGCGCAGCTGGTCGATCAGCCGGTTCATGCGCTGCACCGAGAACTCGAGCGTCTCCAGCATGTCGTCGTAGAAGGCCTGGTTGCCGCGATGCCGCTTGGCGTTGCCCAGCGTCAAGGACAGCTCGGCCGCGACGTTCTTGACGTCGTGCATGACGTAGGCGAAGCGCCGCGTGAAGTTCTCGTACTGCCGCGCGTTGCTGAGCTGCCGGGCAGCCTCGTCCTCGGCCAGATACGACGCCGCCTGCCGCGCCACGAGCGTCAAGAGCTCGCGGTCCTCGTGGTCGAGGGGGCGCGGGCTGGGCGGCTGACCCAGCGTCAGGAAGCCGAACAGGACGTCCTTGTAGACCAGGGGCAGGACCAGCCAAACCGTCTCGCGCGCCGGCAGGAAGGACGGCCACTCCTCACCGCGCGGCGGCGCCACCGCCGGGCGCACCGACCGCCAATCGCCCGCCTTCGGCTCGAGCACGTCATTGTGCGCCTCGGCGGCGAGCAGGGTCGTGCCGAAGCCGGGCGCGCTGCCCGAGCGGAAGCCGACACTGGCGAGCCCGCTGGCCGCGACCCAACGATAGCGATCGTCGCCCTCGGCGAGCCAGATCGCGCCGCCGCCAGCCCCGACGGTCCCGGCAACGGCCCGGATCACGCGTTCCGGCAGATCGTCGCTCAGCCGTGGATCGGCGCCGGTCAGGACCTTGACGAAGCCGGGCCAGACGGCCCGGTAGTCATAGCGGTGCGCGCTGAAGCAGCGGCTATAGAGAGCATCCATCCGCCGCCCCGCGCCCGGCGCCAGCGCCAAGGCGAGAATCGCGAGCGTTGCCGGCAGGAAGAGCGCCAGACCGACGGCCGGACCGATCCAGCGGCCGAGCATGGCGCCGGCGGCCGCGACCACCAAGAGCGCCATGGCCGTCGAGGTGGCGACCAGCGCCAGCCGGCGCGCCTTGGGCGAGAGCGCCACGGTGCGGGTGGGCAAGGGTGGGGCTGCAGCACCCAGCAGCAGGAACGGCACGAGCAAGGCGCGGAGCAGCGGCCGCAGCATCTCGACGGTCCCCTGCAGCGCGGCGTCGGCCAGCGTCAGTGCGGCCAGCACCACGTCGAAAGCGAAGCCGATGCCGAGCGCCAGGAAGAGCACGCGCCCGCCGAAGCTCGGCAGGCTGGTGAAGCTGCCGGCAAGCGCGGTGACGATGAAGAGGCCGATGATCGCCGTTGCCGCCATGGCCATCAGCCACGGGTCGGCAGGCGCCACGATCGCGATGGCGATGGTCAAGAGCACGGCGAGGACCGCCACCAGCCGCGCCAGCTTGTCGTCGAGCACGTGGCCCACCGCCGCCAAGAGGATGACCCAGAGCACGACCTCGATCAGCACCACGGGCCGCGACGCCGCGACCCCCAGCAGCGCCGCGACCATGCCGGTGAGCGCGGTCGTCACGGCGGCGATGAAGTAGAGCCCGGCGAGCCCGTTCGCCGGGCGCGGCCGGCCGGCGGCTATCAGCAATGCCAGCATGCCGTTGGCGAGAAACGCCAGAACGCCGAACCCGCCCGCGAGAAAGTCGAGGCTCGAGGTCATCGCCGGGTCTGGACCCCCACGCGCATCGCGCCCGGTGGCGCCGACGACGCTTCCGTCGCCGCACCGGCCGATGGCCCATACTGCTTGATCGGCATGCTTCGTTGGCCCGACTGAGGTTGTGCGTTGGTGGTCTGTCGTTTCGGCGCCCGTCGGGCCATGCCCAGCCCGCAAGCACTCGTTGCCCCTACGAATGCTACCGTTCGGCCGTGCTGTCCAGGGTCAGGGGCCGCTCGAGCACCACGATTCTGCCGGCACCATAGCGGCGCTCGTCACTGACGGCGAAGCCTTCGGGCGGCGAGAAATCCTCCCTCGCGGCCAGCTCGACGACGACCAGCGATGCCGGTGTCAGCCAGCCACCCGTCTCCAGCGACACCAGCGCCGGCGCGGCCAGACCGCTGGTATAGGGTGGATCGAGATAGACGATGTCGGCGGGCTCGGCCGCTCGCGGCAGGCGGGTCGCATCAGCAACCAGCAGGCGGCACCGCTCGCCCTCGCCGAGCTTCTCGACGTTGCGCCTGAGTGAAGCCGCCACCGCCCGGTCGGCCTCGACCGCGACCAACTGCCGGGCACCGCGCGACAACGCCTCGAGGCCGATGGTGCCACTGCCGGCGAAGAGATCGACGAAGCTGGCCCCGTCGAGCCCTGGTGGCCGATGCGCCAGCATCGAGAAGAGCGCCTCGCGCAGCCGCTCGGCGCTGGGCCGGACGACGGTTCCCGCCGGCACCTCGAGCCGCCGGCCGCGATGCCGCCCGGCGATGATCCGGGGTGGGCTCACCGGCGGCGGGCGCGCACCGCCGGCCGGGCCGGGCGACCCGGCGCTGCAGCACCAGCCGGCGGCTCCTTGCCGGCGCCGGCCTTGGCCGCACTGGGGCTGCGCGACGGCGGCAGGCTGAGCCCGTCCGCCATGCCGCCCAGCTGCTCCTTCAGGACCTTGGGCGTCACCTCCTCGATCCCGCCGCGCTTCAGGGCGCCGAGCTGGAACGGGCCGTAGGCGGTGCGGATCAGCCGGCTCACCTCGAGCCCGAGATGGAACAGCACCCGGCGCACCTCGCGGTTCTTGCCCTCGCGCAGGCCGCACCTTGAGCCAGGCATTGGCACCGGTGCCGGGTCTCCTCCTCGGCCTTGATCGGGCCGTAGCGCACGCCGTCGATCTCGATCCCCTCCTCGAGCGCCTTGAGCGCCTTGTGATCGACCGCGCCGTAGACCCGCACGCGATAGCGCCGGAGCCAGCCGGTCGCCGGCAGCTCGAGCAGGCGCTTCGAGCGCCCCGTCATTGGTCAGCAGCAGGAGGCCCTCGGAGTTGATGTCGAGCCGGCCGACCGGCATCAGCCGCGGCAGATCGGGACCGATCCGCTCGGTCACCGTCGGCCGACCCTCTGGGTCGCGCGCGGTGGTCACCACGCCCTCGGGCTTGTGGTAGCGGAACAGCCGGGTCGGCTCGGCCGCCTTGCAGCCGCTCGCCGTCGATCCGGATCTCCTGCCCTGCCGTGACGTTGAGCGCCGGGCTCTCGATCGCGGTGCCGTCGACACTGAAACCCGGCCCTCGGCGATCAGCCGCTCGGCATCGCGCCGCGAGCAGTAGCCGGACCGCGCGATCCGCTTGGCGATCCGCTCGACCGTTCGGGCGCCGGCGCCAGCCTCGCCGCTCACGCCGCTGCCGCCCGGACGAAGCCCTCGAGGATCAGCCCGTCGCCCGGGCTGATGAGGAACTCGGGGTGCCACTGCACGCCGAGGCAGAAGCGGTAGCCCGGATGCTCGATCGCCTCGACGACGCCGTCCGGTGCCATAGCCGAGATGCTCACGCCGGCACCCGCGCGATCGACCGCCTGGTGGTGCGCGGTGTTGACCTCGAGGCTGTCGGTGCCGACCAGGCGATGCAGCAGCGTGCCGGCGACCACGGTGACCACATGGCCGGCCTCGTCCCGCGGATTCGGCTGCTCGTGCGCCAGCGGCGTCGGCCACGGTGTCGGGAATGTGCTGGATCAGCGTGCCGCCGAGCACGACGTTGAGCAGCTGCTGGCCGCCGCAAATGCCGAGCACCGGCAGGTCGCGGGCCAGCGCCTCCTTGGTGATCGCCCATTCGAACGCGGTGCGCTCGGTCTTCAGATCGACCGTCGGGTGGCGCTCGCTGGCCCCGTAGAGGGCCGGATCGACGTCGAAGGCGCCGCCGGTGACGACGAGGCCGTCGAGCTGGTCGAGATAGGCGTGGGATCAGCTCGACCGGCGCATGCGGCAGCGCCACCGGCAGGCCGCCGGCGCCGATGACGGAGCCGGCATAGTTCTGCCGCAGCGCGTACCACGGAAACTTGGAGTAGCCGCCGGGCGCCTCGAAGTCCAAGGTGACGCCGATACGCGGACGGGTTTTGCTCGGGGATATTGCTGGCATGGCGGAGAGCTAGAGCCTGCTTGAGGAGTTTTCATGGTGTTTCATCGACTTGCGATCGACCGCCGGCGCGAAGCCGAGCGCGTCCCGATGCCGTGGCATCGGGACGCGCTCGGCGACAAAGCCGGAGCCGATCGCAAGTCGACCGCAGGTGAGCTTGGCAGCAGCACCTGCGTCGTCGTTGGTCGACCGACGATGCTCGAGCATCGTCGGTCGACCAACTCCTCCGCATCTGCTCGCCGCCAAGCTCATGAAACACCATGAAAACTTCTCAAACAGGCTCTTAGGCCTTGGCTGACACGGCCGCAAGCGGCAGCCTCGAATTCGCGGCGGTGCGCGCCATCGTCGCCGAGGCGGGCTGGGTCGAGCTGGCAGCGCCCGCCGTCTTTCTCGCCTGCTGGGTGGGCTACTGGCTGGTCGCCGATTTTTGGCAGCTCGGCCACCGCTCGCTGATGCAGCGGATGAACGAGTACCGCCGCGCCTGGCTCCTGCAGATGCTGGTCCGCGACAACCGCATGGTCGACGTCCAGGTGGTGCAGACCCTGGTGCAGAACGTCTCGTTCTTCGCGTCCTCGACCATCCTCATTGTCGGCGGCTTCGTCGCCGTGCTGGGTGCGAGCGAGCAGGCCCGCGCGATCGCCGCCGAGATCCCCTTCGCCGAGCGCTCGAGCCCGCTGATCTGGGACCTGAAGATCCTGCTGCTGATCGTCATCTTCGTCTACGCGTTCTTCAAGTTCACCTGGTCGCTGCGCCAGTTCAACTACGTGGCCATCCTGATCGGTGCCGCACCATACGGCCATTCGCCCGAGAACAACCGAATGGCCGAGCAGATCGCCACCGTCGCCACGCGGGCCGGCGATCACTTCAACCGGGCGATGCGCGCCTACTATTTCGGCCTCGCCGCGCTCTCCTGGTTCGTCCAGTCCTGGCTCTTCATCCTCTGCTCGGTCCTGGTGATCTTGATCATCTACCGCCGCGAGTACCGCTCGGCGGTCCTGGCCGTGCTCGGTCCGGTGGGCCTGCCCATCCCCGGCACGCCGCCCGAGCTCGACAGCGCTCCCGGACCCAACCGGTCCCCGGGGCCCGACACCCCGGACGGACGTTGAGCGGCGGGTGTCGCTTGTCGCCAGCCGGACCCAGACGTATTCTCGGAGCATGACGGAGCTTGATGCGCCCCCAGCGTCGCTCGACACCGGCATGGGCAGTGGGCTGCCACTGGCCCTCGCCCGATTGGAGTCCCGATGCCCCGCGCCCCCACCTGTCGCCTGCTGCCCTTCGTCATGCTGGTGAGCCTGCTCGCCGCATGCGGGTTCGGCACGGCCCCCGAGGCCGAGCGCCTGGCCCTCGATCCGCTGACCCTGGAGCGCACCGGCAAGCGCAATGACTTCCTCGTCTGCCCGGAGGGCATGTGCCAGGCGGTCGCCGATCGGACCGGGCCGGTCCTGCCGGTGGCGCCGGCCGACCAGCTGCGGCTGTGGGAAGAGGTCATCATCGCCAGCCCGCGCGCGCGGGTCCTCGAGATCGACGAGACGACGCTCTTGATCCACGCCGAGCAGCGCTCGCGGATCTTCCGCTTCGTCGACACCATCGCCATCCACGTCCTGCCGGCGGGCGACGGCGGCAGCACCTTTGCCGCCTACTCGAGGTCGGAGCTCGGCTACAGCGACATGGGTGTCAACCAGGCGCGGCTCGAGGAATGGATCGCCAGGCTCGAGGCCGCAGCCGGCGGCTGATATTCCGGACTACAACCTCGGGTTAGCATTGCGTATGGCCAAAATTCCGGCCAAGGATAGCTTGCGGCGATCCGCCGACTGCCCTCGCAAGCCGGGAATAAACCATGTGGTTGAACCAATACCGGGCAATAGAGACCCTGAAGGGGACAAGCCTTTTCTTGGCGCTGACCATCGCTTCATTCGGTCTCTTCGCATCCGCGCGGCACGCCGCCGCCCAACCACCCGCCGACTATCGCCTCGTCTGGAGCGACGAGTTCGACACGCTGAACCTGGGCGACCGGCCGGGTGCTTGGCTGCCCTACTGGCGGACCTGGGGCGTCCGCCATCTCTCCGGCAACAACGATCAGGCCGGCAAGTTCGCCGACGACGAGACGCTCGAGGGCGGCATCACCGCCGGCGCCATGCTCGCGCGCGAGGGCCGCTGGGGCGACGGCCCCTACCTGCACGAGGCCTCGGGCGGCACGCTCAAGCTGCGCGCCTACCCGTTGAGCAGTGCCGGCAGGGCCAAGACCTTCGGCTTTCCCTTCATCGCCGCGATGATCAGCGGCGAGCGGCTGCCAGCGCAAAACCAGGGCTACTGGGAAACCCGGCTGCGCATCAATCGGCTGGGCGACGGCATGCATCTCGGCGTCTGGCTGCTCAACGACGAGCACGAGTGGCCGCCGGAGATCGACATCCTCGAGGTGGTCGGCCTCGACCCCGCCCTGTTCCACGCCAACACGCACGTGCGCGAGGGCGAAGCACCCTACATTACCGGCTACAGGGCGCCCAATGGGCGGCATGGCTGGCACGTCTTCGGCTTCGAGTGGACCGACGACCGTATGCGCTGGACCGTGGACGGCAAGACCGTCCGCGAGCACGACAATCTCTACGGCGACGACCGCCTCTACTTCCTCGTCTCCTGGGAAATCGGCGGCAACTGGCCCGGCATGCCGACCGGCAACACGCCCTGGCCGGGCGAGGTCGAGATCGACTATGTGCGCCTTTACGAGCAGGCGCCTGCCGGCCAGACCGTCACCAGTTCCCCAGCCCCGACACCCAACCCGCCAGCCCCCAACACGCCAACGCCGAGCGAAGCAGCACCCGAGCCGGTGAGCGCATCGGAAGCCCCGGCTCCAGCCGCAAAGCCGAAGCCGGCCGCCGCGCCGCAACCCGCAAGCGAGCCCGAGCCGGTCACGGCGGCGCAGCCGACGCCCGCGCCCGAGCAGCCACCCCAGCCGACACGAACGGCCGAGCCCGAGCCGCAGCCGCCTGCCGCCTCAGCGGCCGGCGAGGTCGCAACGCCCGAATCGCCCCCAGCACCGCAAACCACGGTGGCGCCCGAACCCGCTGCCCCGCCGCAGTGGAGCCTGGCCCAGCGACTCGACATGCAGCGCCGCATGAACGTTGCCATCCCCCAGGTCCCCAGGCAGAGCGCGGCGCCGAGCACCCAGCCTCCACCCACCCAGGCGCCGCCCAGCCAGGCGATGCCGCGCAGCCTCGCCGACTGGCAGGCGATGCGCGATCGGGCCTCGCTGTTCCGCTTCGCCGACTAGGCCGCTTCCGCGGCGCCGGCATGTTGCGGCGCCGACCGGCCATGGCACCGGGGCGGCTTGACCGCCCAGGCCCCAGCGTCCAAGCTCCGGTCGAAAAAAGGACCTGCGAGGGAGGCGCGGCACCTTGGTGCCCGATGCAACCGATACAACCGGGCGCCCGGTCGTCGAGCTGGAGCGCATCACCAAGCGCTACGGCAAGGTGCAGGCGCTGGACGGCGTCGACCTCGCGGTTGGCAGCAACGAGATTCTCGGCCTGATCGGCGACAATGGTGCCGGCAAGTCGACCATCATCAAGATCCTGACCGGCGTCGAACGGCCGACCTCCGGCACCATGCGGGTCAAGGGACAGACGATCGATTTCGCCGCCTATGGCGTCCGCGAGGCGCACGAGCACGGCATCGAGACCGTCTATCAGCAAAAAAGCCTGGGCGACAAGCAGCCGCTCTGGCGCAACTTCTTCGTCGGCCGCAACATCACCAACAAATGGGGCTTCATCGACGTCAAGCGGCAGAAGGAGCTCGCCAACGACGTCCTCAAGGGTGCCATCGGCTTCAGAGGCGTCGGCATCGACGTCGACGCCACGGCCGGCAACCTCTCCGGCGGCGAGCGCCAGGGCATCTGCATCGGCCGCGCCATGCATTTCGACGCCGACCTCATCATCCTCGACGAGCCCACGGTCGCCCTCGCCGTCAAGGAGGTCGGCAAGGTCCTCTCCTTCATCGAGACGATCAAGAGCTCCGGCCGCGCCTGCCTCTATGTCGAGCACAACCTGGCGCACGTCCACGCCATGGCCGACCGCATGCTGATCATCGACCGCGGCCGCATCGTCGCCCAGGTGATGCGCGACGAGATGAGCGTGCGCGAGCTCACCGAGCACTTCCTCGAGCTGCAGCGCGCCGGCGAGCGCGAGGAGCAGACCGCCTGATGCTCCGTCACCTGACCCGCATCGAGGGCCTGCCGATCATCCTGGTCTTCCTCGTGGTGGTCGGCATCTTCATGTACCTGGCGCCGGGCACCTTCCTCTCGGATCGGATCTACGTCTCGCTCCTGATCACCATGGCGCCTCTGCTCCTGGTGGCCTTGGGCCTCACCCTGGTCATCGCTTCGGGGCAGATCGACCTCTCCTTCCCGTCGATCATCGCCCTTTCCGGCTTCGTCTTCGCCGCCTTCTACCGCTTCGACCAGCTGCCCATCCTGGCGTTCCTCGCCGAAGGCGCCGAGCCCGCCGAGATCGACGCCATGCGCGCCTGGCTGATCTGGCCGGGCGCCATCCTGGCCGTCCTCGCCGGTGCAGCCGCCGGCTGGCTCAACGGCATCCTGATCGCCAGGCTCAACATTCCGTCCATCATCCTGACGCTCGCCACACTCTTCCTCTGGCGCGGCGTCGCCGTGGTGCTGGCCGGCGGGCTCAGCTACAACCTCCGCGGCGTGCGCGACACCGCGCTTTGGCAGGTCACCACGGGCCGCCTCTTCGACTGGCTGCCGCTGCAGGCCCTTTGGGTCGTGCTGATCGCCATCGGCCTCTGGTTCATCCTCAACCGCCACCGCTTCGGCGAGGCGCTCCTCTTCCTCGGCGACAACGCCGAGGTCGCCCGCGTCATGGGCATCGATGTGGGCCTCACGCGGATCAAGCTCTTCACGCTGATGGGCGCGCTTGCCGGCCTCTCCGGCGTCTTCCTCACCGCCGAGAACATCACCTTCTACACCAACCAGGGCCAAGGCTTCCTGCTGCTCGCCATGGCCGGCGTCTTCATCGGCGGCACCTCGATCTATGGCGGCTCCGGCAGCATGGTCGGCACCGTCTTCGGCATCCTCATCGTCCTGGTCGTCCAGGCCGGCATCGTCGCCGCCGGCGTCCAGGGCTTCTGGAACGACGTCGTGATCGGCCTGATCTTCATCACCGCCGTCGTCTTCCACCTCTCGCTGGAGCGGGCCGAGCGCTTCGGCGGAACAGGCAATCCTCGGCACTGACAGGGAGCCAGAATCGTCATGCTCAAGCACCTTCTCGCCGCCACCGCCCTCATCGGCACCGGCGCCATCGCCTTCCCCGCCCTGAGCCAGGACCTCCTCGGCGAAGGCCAGACCATCTACATGCAGATGGGCGGCCCCCCCGGCGGTCCCGCCACGCTGCCCCGCGCCAACGGTGCGAAGGACGCCGCCCGCCATCTCGGTGCCGAGCTGGTCGAGCAGTATTCCGGCTGGCTGCCCGACGTCATGGTCCAGCAGTTTCGCGAAGCCATGGCCGCCTCCCCGGACTGCATCGTCATCATGGGCCACCCCGGCGGCGACGCCTTCCAGGAGCTGGTCGACGAGGCCGAGGCCGCCGGCATCCGGGTCACCGTCAACAACACCCCGCTCTCCGCGCTGCAGCAGCAATACGGCGCCCAGGGCATGGGCTATGCCGGCGTCATCCTCTACGACGGCGGCTACCTCACCGCCCAGCAGATGGTCGCCGCAGGCAACCTCCAGCCCGGCGACAAGGCCCTCGTCTACGGCCTGCTGGGCCAAGCCGAGCGCGGCGAATCCACCCGCGGCCTCAAGGAAGGCCTCGAGGAAGCCGGCGTCGTCGTCGACTACCTCGAGATCAGCCCCGAGGTGAACAACGACACCTCACTCGCCGTGCCGATCCTCGTCTCCTACTTCGAATCCAACCCCGACGTGAAAGCCTTCGGCACCCAGCACGGCGGCGTCACCGGCCAGATCCGACGGGTCATGGAACAGGCCGGCAAGGAACCCGGCGAGATCGTCGTCGGCGGCATCGACCTCGCACCTTCCACCATCGACGGCCTCCTCGACGGCTACATCACCGCCTCCCTCGACCAGCAACTCTACCTCCAAGGCTTCCTCCCCGTCACCCAATGCGTCCTCTCCGAAGCCTACGGCTTCGCCGGCCTGACCATCAACACCGGCGCCGGCACCGTCACCCCGGACACGATCGAAGAGCTGATTCCGCTAATCGAGGCGGGGATTCGGTAAGGAAAACAAAGAGTTGCGGGGGAACTGAGTTCCCCCGCGCGCCCTCGGGACTCCAGGTTGGCGCTTGCTTTAATGGCAGGAAAAACTTAAGCTAGCTTGAGCTAGTTGGAGTTTGATAGTGCATGAGATTGGAGCCTTCCAGGCGAAGAACAAGCTCGGCGCCCTGCTCGATCTCGTAGAGAAGGGCGAGGAGGTGACCATCACCCGGCATGGCAAGCCAGTCGCTCGGCTGGTGGCTCCCGTCGAACGCGTCGATCGGGCGGCGGCCCGCGAAGCTGCCGCACGCATTCGCGCCAGGCGCAAGGGTGTCACACTCGGCGATACCACCATCAAGGAGCTGATCGAGGAAGGTCGCCTTTGACCGTTGTCCTCGACGCGTCGCTAACGCTCGCCTGGTTTCTCGAGGACGAGACAACGCCCGCGGTCGAAGCCGTGTTCGACGAAGTGGTCAACAGCGACGCCGTCGTGCCCCCGCTCTGGCGGATCGAAGTCGGCAATGCCTTGCAGATGGCCGTACGCCGCAAACGCATCGACCGGGACTTTCGTGACAGCAACCTCCGCGACCTTGACGCCCTGCCCATCACGATCGACTCCGAATGCGACGTCCATTGCTGGTCGGCGGCACTCACCCTGTCCGACACTCACGACCTCACCCTCTACGACGCCACCTACCTCGAGCTCGCCCAACGCCGCCGCCTACCGCTGGCCACCCTCGACCGCGCGCTCGCCGAGGCTTCGAGTCGGCTGAATGTGCAAGTCAAGGGCCTATAGCGGCGCTAACAGAGTTATCCTGCAAGTTTGCGGCGATGCCGGTGAGCGGGCCGGTCCCCGCCCCGTCGATGATGGTGCAGGCGGTCCGGCTGCGGGGCTCGGGCTGGCCGTGACCCGGCGTGTGACGGGCGCGCATCCCGAGGATGAGCGGCAAATGCTCGGCCTGATCCTGTCGGCCCTCGGGTGCCGCAGCGGGGGCTTCTTGTAATGACGGGGCCTGGGCGCGCCCTGATGCCCGATTACCTCCGGCTGGCATCCCTTTTCGGCATCGTCGTGGTCAACGTCCAGTTCATCGCCTTCTCGGCCCTTCAGGACTTCGCCGGGCCGGCCGGTGAGACGACCCTGGACGCGATCACCCTTTGGGTCGTCAACGGGCTGGCGCTGTTCAAGACCTATGGCCTGTTCTCCTTCATGTTCGGTGTCGGCCTCGGCTTCATGATGCAATCGGCGGAGCGCCGGGGCCTGCCGTTCGGTCGGCTCTATCGCAACCGCATGATCGGCCTGCTGCTCCTCGGCATTGTCCACGGCTGCCTGTTTTTTCCGGGCGACATTCTGGCCATCTACGCGGTGACCGGATCGCTCCTGTACCTGTTTCGGGGTTATTCCGTGCGCCGCCTCGTGCGGTTGGGTGCGGCTCTGCTGCTCCTCCAGGCGATCATCGCCCCACCGCTGCTGCTGGCCCCGGCCAACACGCCTGTCGATATCCTTACCCTCGAGCGGGAGATCTCGACCGAAGGCAGCTTCCTGGCCGCAGTCGTTTTCCGCAGCATCGGGTTCGCCTTCGTCATGCCGTCCTTCCTCGTGATCCAGGGACTCGCAGCCCTGGGCTGGTTCTGCCTCGGCCTGGCGGCCGTCAAGTCGGGCATCATTGACGATGTCGACCATCAAGTCTGGCGGCGGGCACGGCGCGTCTGCTTGCTGCCGGGCGTGGCGCTCAGCCTGGCAGGCGCAGCGATCTGGCAGTGGGGCGCGCCGATGCCGGGCGCCACCCTGACCATCGCCGTCGCCCCTGTGGCGACACTCGGCTATCTCGGAGCGATCGCCGCGCTGTCACGTCTGCCAGGGCCGCTCATGGCCCGCGCCCGCGCCGCGGGCGGATCGAGCCTGAGCGTCTATCTCGGCCAGTCGATCATCCTGTCCACCGTGTTCTCGGGCTACGGGCTCGGCCTTTGGCACCAGGTCGACAGGCTGACGGCCGTGGCTATCGCCATCGCCGTCACCGCAGCGCTGATCGCGGCGCTGTCGGTCTGGCACGAGCGCTACGCGCTCGGCCCCTTCGAATGGCTGCTGCGACGGCTGACCTACGCGGGGCTCGACGCCCGACAACCCCACACAACCGGCTGACCTCCTCTCGTGCCCGGCAGCGAAGCTCGCATCCAAGAGACCCTCCTGATCAAGCGCTGCCGACGCTCGCGCCTCGCATTGTCGTCGCTTCCTCACCCCATCCGCCGCACGTATGCGCCCACCAGCACCCCGCATCATGCGCTGGTGGGGCACGCGCTGCTTTGCGGCTTCGCGCTCGAAGAACGTGACCGATCGGCGGCTGAGGGCGAGGGTCACATTCACCGTGTCGTCACGCGGCACGAGCTGGTTGGGGACGGCAGCATGTCGGCCACGCAGCGCAGTTTGCCGACGATCACCCGCTGATCGGGGCTGTCGCGATCCGTTCTCGCGCTCATGGCCCCGCCATCCGTCGGCACCCGTCACCCCTACCCGGCACGCTCAGCCGATCAAGACCAACCACCACCGTCGAAGCCCGCCACCACCCAAAGATCCGGAGGGGGCCACGGGGGAACAGACCTGGCGAATCAGGCCATTCACTCCCCGCGATGTTGTTCTAAACACGTCGCCCGGAACGGCGAACACCAACCGGCCTTCATCCAGCGCGCATCCAGCTGTGAGCAATGCGCCGCTGCAATACCCTGCCTCAACGACGATCGTGGCTGGCGCCAGGCAGGCAAGGTAATAATTCCGTTCCGGGAAATTGTAGTGCTCCGGCGTCTCGCGCATGGGGAACGTGGAAATCATGGCCCCGGCTTGTGCGATGTCTTCCACCAAGGATTTGTTTTCCGGCGGATAGCATCGTCCGAGTCCGTTTTTCCAGAACGGCCAGAGTTCTGCCCCCCGCCTCGAGAGCCGCGCGATGGGCGGTTGTGTCAATGCCCCGTGCGAAGCCGCTGATGATCGTCAGGCCCCTTCGCGCCAGTTCCTCGCCGAATGTTCCGGGCGGCCTCCTTGCCATACTGGCTGTATTGCCGCGACCCCACAATGGCCACACTGCGCTCATCGCCAGTCTCAAGGCTTCCCTTGACATAGAGAAGCGGGGGCGGTGTGGCGGCCCGGCGCAGCAGGGTTGGATATTCCTCATCATCCAGGCAAACGAGGGCAACCCCGGCTTTGTCCATCTCTTGGAGTTCCTGCTCAATGACATCATCAGGAGCGCCCCCGGCCATCATCATCTCGGGGATTTTCATGCGCGACCCGAGCGCCTCCCGCCATCGTTCCGGGCCGGCATCGAATATGGCGGCTGGCGATTTGAAGGCGATGATGAGGCGTTGAAGCGCCGTCGTCGTCACCCGGGGATCAACCGCAGCCGCAGCCAATCACTGTAATGATCCATCAACACGCGGGTCTGGCACCGCCCTTTGCCGGGTTTCGCAATGAAGGGGAATAACCAAGCCAAATTACATCACGGCCGGGCAAGGAAAAAAGGGAGGCAATGCGTGAGCAGTAATTCGACATAGTCCCCACAAGGGCGGCCCAATTCACAATGCTGCTGTATTGGGGACTTTGGGCAGCCATTGTTTGAAGGGACTTCCTTCAATGGGGCTGGAGGTAAATCAGGGGGAAACCCCATGGCCGTTCTATTGATTCCTCGTTTATGATCCGTTCATGATCCGAGCAGGATCCGTGCATGTAACGTGCAGGTGGAAATTGGCTGGATTGGGGCGTGGGAAATAAAGGGTAAATACTGGGTCTGGCCGGAGCCGGATCGCCGTTTTCACTATCGAACGATCAAGCCCGCGATATGGCCGGAAGCGTCCGGATTGTGCTGATGTCCATCAAATTCCATTAAGGTGGTTTCTTGCAAATGTAATCAAAGATCACCGCTTTGCTGCCGTTTTCGCTCCGCTTTCATTATTTTCTGCATAATCCCAATTATTCCCTCAGGCCTTGCTCCCTCGATGGATACTCGACGCCCACTCGATCCCACTACCGCATTTCCCATTTGGCCACTTTATTTAAATTCCAGCAAAAGCGCCCCCGCTGACTACTCTTGAAGTTATTAATTGGCATGGTTTCGACGCGGCCATTTTGAGGCGATACAGCCAGTCTGTCTGCTAATCAATCAATCTGGCACAATGCATCCTATGATTGAGCCCCATTATAATCCTTTAGTAAACGTCAAATTCTTCCTGTTTAATTCTTTTCGACAGATCGCTGTCCGCGGAACTGACCATGACAACAATATTTCGAATTGCAAACACCTGCAAATACTCCGGCTGGCTTGTTGCGCTTACATGCGCGCTATATTCCTTTTTGATTTGATGGACCAATTCGGTAGCCATTTTGACTTCGGGAAATCTGATCATGACAATTTCCGCTTGAGGAACGGAACTTCTGTTGGGCTGCGATTCGATGGCGTAATCAATCTCGACATTTTTGCCGAGAACATTGGCGATCTGACCTTCGCCATCGAATATATTGTGTTTGGGCAAGAATCGTTGTTTGATCGTGTCGGTTCCCCATAATGCTGTTTCCAGTTTGACCTCGCTGCCGGGCCAATCTTTTTTGCGTTCAACTTCATCAAAGGATTCGTAAGCGATGTCTGACATATATTTCTTGAATATGTTGTGGATGGGTTTGGTGTATTTGTTGCCGCGCAGCATTTCCAGATCAACAATGCCGAAGGCAAACACGCCGATGATGGCTCCAATGATGACAACGAAGACCAGCGCGCCCTTGACCCAGCCCTGCTTGAAAAAGTTCCCCACTTGAATCGTCAAGTTGTTCAGCGATCTTTTCGTTTTGAAAACAATCGGATTGATGTTGGCCATCTGAAGGCGTTTTTCCTGGAGCGAGCCCAGTGTTTCGTTCAGCAGCAGGTAAGACTCGTGCCACTCAATTTCCATTTTCTGAATATCGGCGTTGGAGAGTTTCTTGAGATTCTTGAGCGTTATGCTCCGGCTGCAGATGCCCATGATGTTTTGCCCAATGCTGCGATCATGGGTCAGAGCCTCCATGAAGGAGTCATGGAGCATGGCGACTTGCGATTTGATCTGCAGGAATTCGCGCTCCCGCTGCTGATCAATGTCCGTCCCCTTCACGCCGAAGGCGAAATAATCATGAAATCGCTGCCAAAATTGAAGCAGTTGCTGAGTGGAATTAATCTGCTCTTCAAGTTTTGGGTCAATCATGAATGCATGTCCTTGGAAGCCGCGAGTCTGATACATCGGCACGTTATCTTAGTGTTAAGCATCAGGGAGACTATTTAGACCACGCCCGGGCCGCGCGGTCTATGAAAATTTTCAAATTCGCCACATGAGCCCCCCGCGGCCAGCCAGTCGGGAAAAGCAAACCCGGCAGACCATCATTTGCCGGGATTGCTTCAGAACTCTATTTGCCTGAATCGCCTCGAATTACGATGAAACCAGCTCAATCATCTTGAAGAGCGGCATGAACATCGAGATCACGATAAAACCAACGACGAGACCAAGAAACACGATGAGCAATGGTTCGATCAGCGACGTCAGCGCCGCAACGGCCGCGTCCACCTGGTCTTCGTAAAATTCCGCCACCTTGGTCAGCATGCTTTCGAGTGCGCCGGTGCGTTCACCGACGTCAATCATGCGAGTGACCATGGGAGGGAACACCCCGCTGTCCATGAGAGGCCGGGATAAGCTCCCTCCGCTTTGAATGCTGACTTTGGTGTTTTCAATGGCGCGTTCCAGCACGGCGTTTTGAGCCGTTTTGGACACAATTTCGAGGGCGAGCAGGATATTGACACCGGCCCGGATCAGCGTGGCAAATGTGCGGGCGAACCGGGCAATGGCCATCTTGAGAAATAGACTACTGAACACGGGCATTTTTATTTTGTATGAATCAATCATGAAACGCCCGTTGGGAGTTTTATTCCACCAGTTCAGCGCGATGACGGCCGCTATGGCGAGGATGGACACAAGCCACCAGTAATGTTGAATAACGGCGCTCATGGCCAGCGTTATCTTGGTGGGAATGGGCAAGTCTCCGCCCAGGTCGGCGAAAATGTCTTCAAACACGGGCACAACCTTGAGGAGAAGGAAGACAGTGATCAGGAAGGCAACAATGGAAACCATCACAGGGTAGGCAAGAGCCGATTTCACCTTGCGCTGGATGGAGGCAATCTTTTCCATATAAATGGCAATCTGGTCGAGAATGGCATCGAGCATACCACTGGCCTCGCCGGTGCGAATCATGCTGACGAAAAAACTGTCGAAAAAGCGAGGGTGCTTCTGAATGGCTTCAGTGAGCGAGGCGCCGGCTTCCACATCCTTTTGAACGGTCTTGATGATATCCGTGACAGATTGCTTGTCAGACTGTTCGGACAGAATATCGAGCACTTCGATCAGCGGGAGACCGGCTCGAATCATGGTCGCCATCTGACGCGAAAAGATCACCTTGTCAGTAATGTTCGGCTTGCCCCGCCGTTTATTAACATGCCGCCCGCCCATTGATACTGAGCCTGTTTGGATGGACGTGGGAATCAGGCCCTGGTCGCGAAGACTCTTGACCACGCTGGCCTGATTGGCGGCTTCCAGCTCGCCGCTGACGGTCTTACCTTGGGGATTGCGGGCCACATAAGTGTATAGTGGCATAAATACCTCCCTATATGATGACGACACCATTTCCCAACGGTGTGTTGCCTGTGATCATGCCCTTTTTTCAGTGAAACTAAAACTCCGCGTCAATCAATTACTGTCACGGCCAGAACTTCCTCAATGGTCGTCTGGCCCGCCAGAATTTTTTGAATGCCGGCCATGCGGAGCGATTCCATTCCCTCTTCGATGGCAATGCGTTTGAGCACACCCGTGTGGTTTCCGGAAAGCATGGATTCGCGCAACCGCTCGCTGACGATCATCACTTCATACAAGGCAAGCCGGCCACGGTAACCTGTGCCGCGGCAACGCTGGCAGCCAGCCCCCTTGGTGTAGTTCAGCCCGGCGCTGCTGTCGAGTCCGAGTTTGACGAGAAGCTCGGTTGGCGGCGAGTAGGTTTCGCCGCATTCGCCGCAGACCCGGCGCACGAGACGTTGAGCCACGACCATGTTCAGCGACGCTGTTACGAGGAACGGCTCGATACCCATGTTGGCCAGGCGCGTCATGGAACTCGGCGCGTCGTTGGTGTGAAGGGTGCTCATGACCAAGTGGCCCGTTAGAGCGGCCTTGATCGCGACCTCTGCCGTTTCCAGATCGCGAACCTCGCCCACGAGGATGATGTCGGGATCCTGACGCAGAAACCGCGATGGCCGACGCCGGCGGGCCGATCCAGCCCGGCGTCCGCCACCGCCCGGGCGAACTCGGCGCGCTCGCTGAGAAAGCCGTAGCCGGGATGCACCGCGTCGGCGCCGCTTTCCTTCGCCGCCGCGATGATCCGGTCGATCCTGAGGTACGACTCGGACGGCGCGTTGCCACCGATGGGCATCGCCATGTCGGCGGCCGCGACGTGCGGCGACTGCGCGTCCGCGTCCGAATAGACCGCCACCGCCTCGAGATCCTCCTCGATGCAGCCGCGGATGATCCGCAGGGCGATTTCGCCCCGATTCGCTACGAGAACGCGTTTCATAGCGGAATGTTGCCGTGCTTCTTCGCCGGATTCCGGTCTCTCTTCGTCGCGAGCATGCCGAGGGCGCTGATGAGGCGGGCGCGGGTATCGCGCGGATCGATCACGTCGTCCACGTAGCCTCGGCCGGCCGCGATGTACGGGTTGGCGAAACTCCGCCGTACGAGCAATACGCGTCCAGCCAG
>CAVOZQ010000039.1:0-58782 GCA_963700945.1 uncultured Alphaproteobacteria bacterium | reverse complement strand
GGAAGACGGACGGCCACATGCATCACTTCATCAGCAATACCAAGCTGGGGCGAACCTGAAATGGCGCCTCGTTCGAGAACTTCTACGCTATCGCCCAGCGGATCTCGTTGACGGCACCGAAGCCGAGCATCGCCTATTTTTAAACCCTTAAGCAGCGGGCATGGCAATCCGGCCCTGGCCTCACTAGGTAAAGGTCGTGCCCTCTTGCCACCAACAGGGTCCCGCCATGCCCCGCGCCGTCCGATCCGACCAATCCGCTGCTCGCCGAGTGGGACGACGCCCTTCGCCGAGATCGCGCCCCCGGCCCTCGACGCGGCGCTCGCGGCACAAGGCCGAGCTCGAGGCGATCGCCACTGCATGCTGCTGCACCCGATATCGCCAACACGATCGATGGTAGCTTCTGGCCGACAGCTGCGCCGTGTCTCGGCGGCTGCTCGCGGCCACCGACACCAGCCCGGAGTTGCAGGCGGTCGAGCGTGAGATCGCCCCGATCCTCGCCCGTCACCACAACGGTATCTACCAGGACACGCGGCTCTTCGCCCGGATCGAGGGCCGAGGGCAGGTGGATCTGGCGCTCGATGCCGAGCAGGCCCGCGTGCTGGAGCGCTACCATACGGCGTTCGTCCGCAGTGGCGCCGCCCTCGACGATGCGGCACGGCAACGGCTCGGTGCCATCGCCGAACGGCTGGCGACGCTCGGTACCCAGTTCGCGCAAAACGTGCTGGCCGACGAGCAGTCCTACCAGCTGGTGCTCGACGGCGAGGGCGATCTCGCGGGCCTGCCGCCGTTCGTTCGCGACGCGCGGTGCGGCCGCCCGCGCCCGCGGCCTGGACGGCAAGCATGTCATCACCCTCGCCCGCTCCAGCATCGAGCCCTTCCTCACTTTCAACCCGCCGCGACGCGCCCGGACCCGGCGCGGCGAAAGCGGCGGTGCCACCGACAACCGCGCCATCATCAAGGAGACCATGCCCTGCGGGCCGAGGCGCCCGGCTCCTGGGCTACCGGAGCTTCGCCCACTATCGCCGGCCGACAGCATGGCGCGGACGCCCGAGGCCGCCCTCCATACTCGGTGTGGGGGCCCGCGCGCGAGCGGGCGCTGGCGGACGCGGCCGAGCTGCAGGCGATCGCCCAGGCGGACGGCCTGACGAACTCCGCCGCCTGGGATTGGCGCCATCTGGCGGAAAAATGATGCCGCAGACCCGCTTTGCCATAGAGCCCGGCGAGGTCGAGCCCTATCTCTCGCTCGACGGCATGATCGAGGCGGCGTTCGCCACCGCGAGCCGGCTCTTCGGCCTCGCCTTCACACCGAGCGCTGCTACTTCGATCTCTACCACCCGGAAGGCGCGCGCCGGACGTGAACCGCGCGGACGGCAGGCATGTCGGGCTCTTCCTCGGCGACTATTTCGGCGGCCCTCGAAGCGCAGTGGTGCCTGGATGAGCGGCTTCCGCGCCCAAGCTGGCGGGCGACATCCGTCCGATCGTCACCAACGTCATGAGCTTCTCCAAGCCCGAACCCGGGGCGCCGGCGCTGCTCGGCTTCGACGACGCCCGCACCCTCTTCCACGAGTTCGGCCACGCTCTGCACGGCCTGCTCTCGGACGTCACCTACCCCTACCTCTCCGGCACCAGCGTCGATCGCGACTTCGTCGAGTTCCCCTCCCAACTCTTCGAGCACTGGCTGGAGCAACCGGAAATCCTCGAGCGCTACGCCCGCCACCACGTCACAGGCCGGCCCATCCCCGAAAGCCCTCGTCGAACGGCTGAAGGCCGCCCGCAATGCCGACCAGGGCTTCGCCACGGTCGAGTACACCGCGTGCGCCCTGGTCGACCTCGACCTGCATCTCCTGGAGGACGCCAAGACGCTGGATGTCGGCGCCTTCGAACGCGAGAGCACCTTGCGCGCATCGGCATGCCCGACGCCATCGTCATGCGCCACCGCCCGCCGCACTTCGCGCATCTCTTCTCCGGCGGCGGCTACGCCTCAGCTACAGCTACATGTGGGAAGTGCTCGATGCCGACGGCTTCATGGCCTTCGAGGAGACCGGCGATCCCATCGGGCCCTGGCGAAGCTGCTCAAGGACCACGTCTACGCCGCCGGCAACAGCCAGGACCCGGTCCAGCACCTGCGCCTTCCGCGGCCGCGATCCGTCACCGAGACGCGGGCTTGGCACGGCTGACTGAGAGGAAACGGCGGTGACCTCGACTTGAGCGACGCCCGAAGTCGGCAGAAACGCGATTGAGGCAACTTCCGATTTCCGACATAGTGCAAGTCGTTGAAGAAATTCAGATTGCGGTCGACGGTTGTGCGCGCGGGATGACGTCTGCCATCTGGCGTTGATTATCGGCTCGACATGCCCGCGAGGTGCCGATCGGCACCATACGCAGGGCATGCGTGCAATCCGTGACTGGCGATTTTTGCGCACCAGACGTCAGGGCGGGGACACGCAGCCTCTTGCGTCAGAGAGATTGCGTGGGCCACAGAATACCGGCGCAGCCGCGCCGCCTTGCTTTTTCCGCCGCTCAGGTCTCGCAACGGTCCGGGTGGTCAATCGAGGACGTGGGCACGTCGGATGTCGCCCCACCGCACCTTGGCGGCGCCGCGTTCAACGCAGTCTACGTCGCCCAGCGCAACGCCCGCCTTCAGCTCGCCCTGGAGCTGCCCGACCGCACCGGCGCCGCCGTCGCCGTATTTCGGGTCCAGGTTCGCGCCTCCGAGCCGCTGGGTCCAGGTCGGTGACATCAATCCCGGCATCGTCAAGGTGCCGAGAAACGGCAGAGCGACCGCCCATGTCGAGCTGATCGAGGTCTGCTGAGCCAGGCCTCGGCGGCAGTCGGCGACGCCATCCGCCGCCGACCCGCCGCTACGCGTGGCACGCCCGTCCGCCGCCATCGCCGAACCAGCCCGCTATCGTCGCGACGTCGAGCAGCACTTTCGGCAGCTTGAACCGCCGTGGAAGGCGAGGTATTGGGGGGTCCAGATCGGGTCGAACCTCTGCTTGAAGGCGCGCAGCCCTTCGAAATTGTAGAACTCGTCGCCGCGGCGGTAGACGAAGGTGCCGAGCCGGTTCCAGGTGGAGGCGAGCGGGTGGTCGGAGAGGCCTGCCGAGGGTGCTGCGCCAGGCTGCAACCAGCTGGTAGCCGGCCTGGCCATAGAGCAGGATCTGGGCGAAGAGCGTGTCCATCAGGCCCTTCGTGACGTCCGGGCGGTAGCGCATCAGATCGATCGACAGCTCATGCTTGTCGGCCCCGCCGGTGTAGGTTCGCGAAAGCGACGACGGCCCCCGTCTGGCGCAGCACGGCGCGTCGAACTCGGCGATATAGCGCTCGTCGAAGCGGCCGAGGGAGAAGCCCTTCTCGTGGCCGGCCTTGATCGCGAGCCAGGCATCGGAGACCGTTTTCAGCTCGGGCAGGAAGTCGGCACGTCGGCTTGCGGGCACGACGTCGAAGGTCGTGCGCTCGCGCTCGGTGCGGTGCAGCGCCTGGCGGAGGTCCTGGCGCTGCCGGCCGAGAGAGGCCGCGCAACTTCACCCCGCCGCCACCTCACCGGTCTTCAGGATCGCCAGGCCGAGGTCGAGATAGAGCGGCAGGTGGTCGGTGCCGAACTGGCCGGCTCTATCTCGACCTCGGCCTGGCGATCCTGAAGACCGGTGAGGTCGCCCGGGTGGCGTTGCCCGAGTTCTCGCTCAAGGGCCGGCAGCGGCAGGATCTGCGGCAGGCGCTGCACCGCACCGAGCGCGACGGGATCACCTTCGAGGTCGTGCCGCAAGCCGATGTGCCGGCATTGCTGCCGGCGCTGAAGGAGGTCTCCGATGCCTGGCTGGCGATCAAGGCCGGCCGCGAGAAGGGCTTTTCGCTTGGCCGGTTCGACAAGCGCTATCTGGCCGAATTCGATATCGCCGTGCTGCGCCAGAAGGGTGCCGTCGTCGCTTTCGCCAACGTCCTGCGCGGGGCGGGCGGCCATGAGCTGTCGATCGATCTGATGCGCTACCGACCGGACGTCTCGAAGAGCCTGATGGACGCGCTCTTCGCCCATCTCCTGATCCATGGCCAGGCCGAAGGCTACCGCTGGTTCAGCCTTGGCGCCGCGCCCCTCGCCGGCCTGTCGGCGCACCCGCTCGCCTCCACCTGGAACCGGCTCGGCACCTTCGTCTACCGGCACGGCGACGAGTTCTACCATTTCGAAGGGCTGCGCGCCTTCAAGCAGAAGTTCGACCCGGTCTGGACACCCCAATACCTCGCCTGCCGCGGCGGCCTCAAGCTGCCGAAAGTGCTGCTCGACGTCGCGACCCTGATCTCGGGTGGCGCGAGCGGGCTGGTTCGGCGATAGGGGGACGACGGGCGTGCCACGCGTAGCGGCGGGTCAGGCAGCAGGATGGCGTCGCCGACTATGCCGCCGAGGCCTGGCTCAGCAGACCTCGATCAGCTCGACATGGGCGGTCGCTCTGCCGTTTCTCGGCACCTTGACGATGCCGGGATTGATGTAGTCACCGACCTGGACCCGGCCGCTGCCGGAACGGTCGACCTGGACCCGAAATACGGCGACGGCGGCGCCGGTGCGGTCGGGCAGCTCCAGGGCGAGCTGAAGGCGGGCGTTGCGCTGGGCGACGTAGACTGCGTTGAACGCGGCGCCGCCAAGGTGCGGTGGGGCGACATCCGACGTGCCCACGTCCTCGATTGACCACCCGGACCGTTGCGGGCACGAGATCGCCCCTGAGCGGCGGAAAAAGCAAGGCTAGCGTCAAGGGAGCGGCGCGGCTGCGCCGGTATTCTGTGGCCCACGCAATCTCTCTGACGCAAGAGGCTGCGTGTCCCCGGCCTGGGGCCGAGACGTCTGGTGCCGCAAAAATCGCCAGTCACGGATTGCACGCATGCCTGTCATTATGGTGCCGATCGGCACCTCGCGGGCATGTCGAGCCGATAATCAACGCCAGATGGCAGACGTCATCCCGCGCGCACAACCGTCGACCGCAATCTCGAATTTCTTTCAACGACTTGCACTATGTCAGAAATCGGAAGTTGCCTCAATCGCGTTTCTGCCGACTTCGGGCGTCGCTCAAGTCGAGAAGGTCGCCCGCCAGCATTTTCCTCTCAGTCAGCCGTGCCAAGCCCGCGCTTCTGCAGCAGCGCTTCTGGTGACGGATCGCGGCCGCGGAAGGCGCGGTAGGCCTCGGACCGGGTCCTGGCGGTTGCCGGCGGCGTAGACGTGGTCGCTGGAGCAGCTTCGCCAGGGCCGGATCGAAGGGGTCGCCGGTCTCCTCGAAGGCCACGAAGCCGTCGGCATCGAGCACTTCCGACCACATGTAGCTGTAGTAGCCTGAGGCATAGCCGCCGCCGGAGAAGACATGCGCGAAGTGCGGCGGGCGGTGGCGCATGACGATGGCGTCGGGCATGCCGATGCGCGCAAGGCTCTCGCGTTCGAAGGCGCCGACGTCGAGCGTCTCGGCGTCCTCCAGGAGATGCAGGTCGAGGTCGACCAGGGCGCAGGCGGTGTACTCGACCGTGGCGAAGCCCTGGTCGGCATTGCGGGCGGCCTTCAGCTCGCTCGACGAGGGCTTCGGGGCATGGGCTCGCCGGTGTCGTGGTGGCGGGCGAAGCGCTCGAGGATCGTCCGGCTCCTCCAGCCAGTGCTCGAAGAGCTGGGAGGGGAACTCGACGAAGTCGCGATCGACGCTGGTGCCGGAGAGGTAGGGGTAGGTGACGTCCGAGAGCAGGCCGTGCAGAGCGTGGCCGAACTCGTGGAAGAGGGTGCGGGCGTCGTCGAAGCCGAGCAGCGCCGGCGCACCGGGTTCGGGCTTGGAGAAGTTCATGACGTTGATGACGATCGGACGGATGTCGCCGGCGAGCTTCTCCTGGGCCGCGGAAGCCGCTCATCCAGGCGCCGCTGCGCTTCGAGGGCCGCGCGAAATAGTCGCCGAGGAAGAGCCCGACATGCCTGCCGTCCGCGTCCGGTCACGTCCCAGGCGCGCACGTCCGGGTGGTAGAGATCGAGGTCGCAGCGCTCGGTGAAGGTGAGGCCGAAGAGCCGGCTCGCGGTGGCGAACGCCGCCTCGATCATGCCGTCGAGCGAGAGATAGGGCTCGACCTCGCCGGGCTCTATGGCAAAGCGGGTCTGGCGTCGTTTTTCCGCCAGATGGCGCCAATCCCAGGCGGCGAGAGGGTCGTTCAGGCCGTCCGCCTGGGCGATCGCCTGCAGCTCGGCCGCGTCCGCCAGCGCCCGCTCGCGCGCGGGCCCCCACACCGAGTGCAGGAGATCGAGGGCGGCCTCGGGCGTCCGCGCCATGCTGTCGGCCAGGCGATAGTGGGCGAAGCTCCGGTAGCCCAGGAGCCGGGCGCGCTCGGCCCGCAGGCTGATGGTCTCCTTGATGATGGCGCGGTTGTCGGTGGCACCGCCGTTTTCGCCGCGCCGGGTCCAGGCACCGAACGCGATCTCGCGCAGGTCGCGGCGGGTTGAGAAAGTGAGGAAGGGCTCGATGCTGGAGCGGGCGAGGGTGATGACATGCTTGCCGTCCAGGCCGCGGGCGCGGGCGGCCGCAGCCGCCGCATCACGAACGAACGGCGGCAGGCCCGCGAGATCGCCCTCGCCGTCGAGCACCAGCTGGTAGGACTGCTCGTCGGCCAGCACGTTTTGCGCGAACTGGGTACCGAGCGTCGCCAGCCGTTCGGCGATGGCACCGAGCCGTTGCCGTGCCGCATCGTCGAGGGCGGCGCCACTGCGGACGAACGCCGTATGGTAGCGCTCCAGCACGCGGGCCTGCTCGGCATCGAGCGCCAGATCCACCTGCCCCTCGACCAGGGCCTCGATCCGGGCGAAGAGCCGCGTGTCCTGGTAGATACCGTTGTGGTGACGGGCGAGGATCGGGGCGATCTCACGCTCGACCGCCTGCAACTCCGGGCTGGTGTCGGTGGCCGCGAGATTGAAGAAGACCGCCGAGACACGGCGCAGCTGTCGGCCCGAAAGCTCCAGCGCATCGATCGTGTTGGCGATATCGGGTGCGGCCGGCGTCGTGGCGATCGCCTCGAGCTCGGCCTTGTGCGCCGCGAGCGCCGCGTCGAACGCCGGGCGGAACTGCGGGGGCGCGATCTCGGCGAAGGGCGGCAGGCCGAACGGCGTCGTCCACTCGGCTAGCAGCGGATTGGTCGGATCGGCCGGCGCGGCAGGGGGCATGGCGGGACTCTGTTGTCGGGTGGTGGTCGAGGGCACGACCTCTACCTAGTGAGGCCAGGGCCGGATTGCCATGCCCGCTGCTTGAGGCCCGAAACGGCGATCGGTGACGACAGTCTCGGCTTCGGTCGTCACAACGAGATCCGCTGGGCGATAGCGTAGAAGTTCTCGAACGAGGCGCCGATCTCAGGGTTCTTGCCGCGCCCGGGCTTGGTATTGCTGATGAAGTGATGCAGCTTGGCCGTCCGTTCCAGCTCCAGCATGTCCTCACGGCTGTACCGGCCAATCGTGTCGCCGGTCGGCGTCCCGCCGGCGAGGAAGGATGCGATCGGCGGAACATTCCAGTCGTCCGTCAGCCTGCCTATGGCGTCGTGCAGCAAAAGGTTGAGGACATCCTGATCCGGAAAGACGAAGCTTTCGGCACGCTCCAGCAGCTGCCGCCAAGCCGGCCGCAGCTCGATCCAGCGCCGGCAATCAAACAGCAGAACGCCGCTGTTGAAATAGTCACAGAGGCCCCTTTGCCGGTGCACGGCGCAGTTGAAATGGTCGTAGACGCGGCTGGGTGCCAGGAGATCGATGCAGGCCGCGACGGCGAAGCCTTCGAGCGTGCATTCGGCCAGCCGGGCGATGTCGCCCACAACGATGGTATCGGCATCGAGGTAGATCAGGCGTTCGTCGTCTGGAAACAGCTCGGGCAGCACGAAGCGGAAGAAGAACGCGTTCTTGATCCTCGGCGTCTCGGCAGAAGCAGGGATGGCTCGCGTCATCGGCCGCGCGTTGATCTTCCAGCCGTGCGTTTCGTGCAGCCGACGAGCCGTCTCCACCGCATCCGCCAGCTCCCTCTGTCCGACGAACAGCTCGACGACGACATCGTCCGGCCGGGCTGCGGCGAGGAACACAGAAGCCCCCGAATAGAGCGCGAGCTCGATGAAGGGGCCGGTCGCACAATAGCAGACACGAAGGCTCATCCAGGAGCTGCCAGCTGACGTTTCGGGTCAGCGACAGTTGGCGCAAGCGGCGCTGACGAGCAATTGTTTCGTCGTGCGCGCAGCCGGGCAGCGTCAGCCCGGCACAGACGCGGATGACGCCTGCAGCGGGGTCTTGGTCAGCACCAAATCGCCCAGATGGTCGGCGAGGCGCAGCGCCAGCTGGGTGATGGTGTAGGTGGGGTTGGCGTGGCCGCCGGTGGCAAACGTGCTGCAGCCGCCGATGTAGAGATTGTCCATGTCATGGACCCGGCAGTTGCGGTCGACGACGCCTTGCCGCGGATCGTCGCTCATCCGGGTCGTGCACATATGGTGATGGCCGCCGACCTCGGCACCCTCGTCGATGCCGGGAAAGGTGATCGGGTCCTCGAGCAGCCAGGGATCCAGCTTGAGCCGGCCGACATTGCGCTCGGCCAGCAGCTTGCCGAATTCTACTGCCGCGGTCTTGATGGTCCGTGTGTCGATCTCGTTGATCTTCCAGTCGAGCTCGATCCGCGGCAGGCCGAAGCGGTCGGTCCTGGTCGCGCTTAGCCTGACCCGGCTGTCGCGGTTGACCGCCTGCTCGGCGGCGCAGCGGAGCTTGGCGCCATGCAAGGCGTCGCGGTCGAGCTGCTCGTCGATATAGGTCATGAGGCCACCATCGTTGCAGCGCATCCGGCTGCCGCGGACCGCCTCGGCCAAGCGTTCCATGAACGGGGCAGAGCAGGCGACGCTGCGCATGAGTTCGGCGCTGAACGAGCGCTCGCCCACATCGGCGATGAAGCGGAGACCGAAGTTGAGGATCTGCTGCTCTTGCATGAAGGCGGGCTTGGGCGAGAAGAACTGCCGGCCGCGCATCGGCTGCTCGAGGACGATCCGGCCAAGGGTGTGGTGCGGGTGCTCCGTGAAATGGCGACCGACCAGGTCGTGGACGTTGCCGATGCCGGCCGCGACCTGCTTGTTGGCGTTGAGCAGTGCCCGCGGGTTCTCGAGGCCGCCCATGCAGAGCACATAGATCGGGGCCTGGACCTCGAACGGGTCGTCGCGCTCGAACGAGCGAAAGGTGAGCCCACTCACCGTCTGGTGGCGATAGTCCAGGGTGATGTCGACCAGATTGGCGTTGAGGAAGAGGTGCAGGTTCTGGCTCGCCTCGACGGCCGACCGATTGGCATCCGCTACGCTCTGGACGCCGCTGAAGCGAAAGCGGATGGCATCAAACGGGCCGTCATCGGCGCCGAAGGGCGACGGGTCCGGCGGGGTGTCGGGCTCCAGCTTGAAGAAGGCGTCGACCGCCGGGCGGTAGGGGTCGAGGTCGGCCTTGCCGATTGGCCAGCCGCTGATCGGCAGATAGGGCTGGGGCTCGAAGTCATGCGCGTCGATCGGCCGGCAATAGCCAATCCAGTGGTTGGACGAGCCGCCGATGAAGCGCAGCCGGGTGACGTCGAGCGGGTAGTAGTCCGTGCCGACGATATCGCCGTCATAGATGTCCTGGCTCTCATGGGTCACCATCTCGCCGCCGCCTTCCATGACGGCGACCCGGTAGCCCTTGGTACTCAGCGACAGCGCCAGGGCGAGCCCGGCGGGGCCGGAGCCGACGATGCAGACATCGAAGCGGGCCTCGGCGAACCAGTCCGGCTGTCGGGCCTCGGCGTCAAGAATCATGACGGCGCTGCTCTTGCGGGTCGACGAGGGCCTCGAGGTCAGACTGGCGCAACAGCCAGCCGTCGACCAGAAGAACCGGATCGGCGGTGCTGCTGCCCCTCAGCTTTGGCGACGGCTCGGCCGCCATGGGCGCTTGTCGGGTGAAGGTGCCGGCCAGCAGGGCTGCCAGCCAGGAGAGCAGGCGTCGTCGTGGGAGCGGCATGTCGGTAGCATACCTTCCTAAAAAATCAATCATAGGTAGAGCCGTAGCGCGTCAATCGGGTGAGGGCAAGGCACCGGGCCTGATTTTTTCCCCGGTCGCGCGATGTGCAACCCGGAGATGCCCGATCAGGGCTTTTTCGGGCGGAGCACGTGGGTATGGCTCGTGGCGTAGAGCCGGCTCTCGCTGAAGCCCTCGGCGCCCAGCACCTTGCCGATCAGGACCAGTGCCGTGCGGGTGATGCCGGCCGCCTTCACCTGGTCGCGGATGGTGGCGAGCGTGCCGTGGATGATCTGCTGGTCGGGCCAGCTTACCCGGTAGACGACGACCACCGGCGCGTCGGCCCCGAGGATCGGCTCGAGCCGGCGGCGGATGTCGGTGAGGTTGTTGATCGCGAGGTGGATGGCCAGCGTGGCGCCCGTCCGGGCGAAGGCTTCCAGCGTCTCGCCCGTCGGGCATGGCCGACGCGCGGACGGCGGTCCGGGTGAGGACCACGCTTTGGGCGACGCCGGGCAGCGTGAATTCCTGGCCGAGCGCGGCAGCGGCCGCCGCGAACGCCGGGCACGCCCGGCGTGATCGTCCAGGTGATGCCGTGGCCGTCGAGCCGGCGGATCTGCTCGGCAGATGGCGCCATAGAGCGACGGGTCGCCCGAATGAACGCGGGCGACGTCCTGGCCTTTGGCGTCGGCCTCGATCATGAGGTCGATAATGGCGTCGAGGTCGAGGGGTGCAGTATCGACCACCGTGGCTTCTTCAGCCGCTTCGGCGATGACCGCTTCGGGGACCAGCGAGCCGGCGTAAAGGACGACCGGGCAGCTCTTGATCAGGTTGAGGCCGCGGACGGTGATCAGGTCGGCGGCACCTGGGCCGGCGCCGATGAAGTGAACGGTCATTCGACGCTGTATCCACGCGGCGTGTAGGTCCTGGTACTGCCATCGACGCGGCTGAAGCTGCGGCTCTGGCTCGATCCGATCAGGACGATCGAGAGCATGTCGACCTCGTCCACGCTTAGCGCCTCGAGCGTCGTCGTCGTCACGGCTTCCGCCTCTCTGCCGAGATTGCGGGCGATGATCACCGGGGTATCGGCGGGGCGGTGCCCGAGCAGAATCGCCCTCGCCGTGGCGAGCGCCCTGCGCCGGCGCTGCGAGACGGGGTTGTAGAGGGCGAGCGCAAAATCGCCTTCGGCCGCCGCCCGCAAGCGCTGCTCGATGACGGCCATCGGCGTCAGCAGGTCGGAAAGCGAGACGACGGCGAAGTCGTGGCCGAGCGGTGCACCGGCGCGGGCGGCCGCGACCTGGAGCGCCGAGACGCCGGGCAGGACCCTGACGTCGATGCGCTCCGCCGCCGGATCATCGCCCTTGTCGAGCACCTCCATGACCAGCGCCGCCATGGCGTAGATGCCGGGATCGCCGGAGCAGACCAGCGCGACGTCCCGACCGACGGCGGCGGCCTCGATGGCGGCGATGCAGCGCTCGCGCTCCTTGCCCAAGGGGTAGCGACGGTGCTCGGCAGCACCGATGAGATCGGCCACCAGATCGAGATAAAGGCCGTAGCCGATGATCAGATCGGCACGTCTGAGCGCGTCGCTCACCGCCGGTGTGCGGGTCGCGCTTTCGCCCGGGCCGAAGCCGAGCACGGTAAGCCGGCCCTGCGCGCGGCCGACTGTTTCAGGCTCGATGGGTCCGGGCGCCAAGGCGATGGCCACGGTGCAGTGGCGGCTTTTGCGCTTGGCGACGATCAGCCGGCCGGCGGGCCCGGCTGCAGCCAGCGCTGCCGCTTCGGCGACGCCGGGGATGCCGATCTCGGCCTCGACCACGGGCGACGGCGTTGCAAGCCGAGGCGTCTCAGCGGCGAGCGCATCGCGGTCGAAGAAGCGCGCAGGCACGTCCAGCTTCCGGGCCAGGGAGCGGATGGCGGGCTCGGCTGCCTTCAGCTCCAGCGACACCACGCCGGCGATGGCTTCGGGCGCGAGTCCAGCCTCGGCGAGCGTCGTCAAGGCGAGCGCCTCGAGCTCCGCGGCCGGGGCATGGCGCTCGCAGCCGACGCCGAGGGCGAGTGTCCGTGGGTGGTAGGCGAGCCGGTCCGGGGTCGCATCCCGCCGCTCGTGGGTGATCTCGATGGTCAGGCCGGCGTTGTCGGCGAACGGTAGGCGGCTGGCCCTGAGCCAGTCCGCGAGGCCCGCGGGATCGACCAGCCGGCAGGCGGCGCCTTCGAGAAGCGCCGCCATGAAGGACTTGGCGCTATCTGCATGGGCGAGGCGGAAGCCTTCTGGCGGGTCGTCGAGGGCGGTGCCGAAGCGGCTGTCGCCGGCGGTGGTGACGACCGCCTGGGCACCGATCGCCGTGGCCAGGCGCTCGGCCAGGGCATTGGCGCCGCGATGCCCGCCCAGGAGCGGCACGGCGAAGCGCCCGGCCTCGTCGACGATCAGCACCGGCGGCTCCTGCCGCTTGTCGGCGAGGAGCGGTGCCAGCAGGCGGACGACAATGCCCGTTGCGGCGATGGCGACGATCGGCCGGCCACCGCGGAAGGCCGCCACGAGGTCGGCCGTGGCCGGGCCGCGGACCTCGCCGCCGTCGATGGCCGTGGCGAGGCGCTCGGCAAGCGCCGCTGAGCGCGGACCCAGATGCCAGATCACCGGGTTCATCAAGGCTGCGTTCCGGGACCAGCGAGAATGAGGGCGAAATAGGGCGCTTCCTCGTCGTCTGGCCAGTCGGCGACGGCCATGATGCGCTCGTTGGGCCACCCGACCCAGGTGACCAAGACGGCGGCCTCCAGCCGGCCCTGGCGCGCCAGGATCGCCTTCAGTCTGGGCAGGCGCTTGCCGACCTTGAGGATCGCCACGGCGTCGCTGAGCGCGATCAGCGGCTCGAGCCGGTCCTCGGGCAAGAGCGAGGAGACGATGGTGTAGCTGTCGCGCCGCCGCGCCAGCACCCGGCCGAGGCGCGAGGCGGCGGCACCGAATGACATGATGCCGGGGACCACCTCGAACGGGAAGCGGTCGCGCAGCCGGTCGAGAATGTAGACGAAGCTGCCGTAGAGCAGCGGGTCGCCGAGGCAGAGCAGCGCCACGTCGCTGCCGGCCTCCAGGTCCCGGGCGATCGCGGCCGCCGCCTCGTCGTAGAAGGCGGCGACGATCCCGGGCTCCGCGCGCATCGGCGCCTCGAGCAGGCGCTCCTCATGGTCGGGGCGAAGATGCGCTTCGACGATGGTCCGCGCCAGGCTCGCAGCCCCTTCGGCGGAGAGATAGGCGATGATGCGGGTGGCGCCGATCGCCGCCACGGCGTTGAGCGTCAAGAGGCCAGGGTCGCCCGGACCGACGCCGACGCCGATCAGCCGGCCGGTGGTCGCAGCGGCAGGGCTCATGCCAGCTGTGCCCCAGTCGTTCGGGTCAGCACCCATTGGGTGACCGGGACCATCGACTTCCAGCCGACCGGTGCGCCTACGGCTTGTCGGCCCAGGGATTCGGCGTGGCTGATAGCGATGCGCGAGAGCGTCCCGCCGTGCTGGCGCTGCAACTCGAGCAGGCGGGCCTCGCCGCCGAGCGTCACCGCGTTGACCACGAGGCGGCCGCCGAGGGTGAGGTGATCCAGGCAGGCCTCGATGAGCATAGGCGCCGCAACCCCGCCGCCGATGAAGACCGCATCGGGATTGGGACCGTCTGGCAGCACGGCCGGCGCCTTGCCCTCGATCACCCGCAATTCGGGCACGCCCAGCCGGTGCGCGTTCTCGATGATCACGGCGACCCGGTCGGCCGACGCCTCGAGCGCCACCGCTGTTGTCGGTCGGTCGGGCGCCGCCCGGCCGGCGAGCAGCCATTCGATGGCGATCGAGCCGGCACCGGCCCCGATGTCCCAGAGATGCTGCCCGGGCTCGGGCGCCAGCCGCGCCATGGTGACGGCGCGGACCTCCTGCTTGGTCATTTGGCCGTCATGGATGAAGGCGTCGTCGGCGAGCCCCTGGGCCAGGCTGGCGGCGGGGCGGGCGGCTCCGGCGTCGTCGGGCTCGAGCACGACTGCCAGCGTGTTGAGATCGCCGAAGCGGCGGTGGCTTGCCTCGCTCGCCGGAAAGTTGATCGCCGTCTCGCCGGTGCCGCCCAGATTCTCCATGACGGTAAGCGATGAGCGGCCGAACCCGGCACGGCTCAGTCGGTCGCCGATCAGCGCTGGGGCGGCGCCATCGTTGGTCAGGATCAGGAGCCGGCGGCCGGGCGACAGATGACGGTTGAGCCGGTCGAGAGCGCGGCCGTGCAGGCTGATGCAGGCGGTCTCGGCGAGCGGCCAGGCGAGCCTGGCGGCGGCGAGCTGGAAGGCGCTGATGTGCGGATGGAAGGCGAGCTCGTGGGGCTGGAAATGCTCGAGCAGCAAGCGGCCGATGCCGAACCACAACGGATCGCCCGAGGCCAGCACCACGGCCGGCGGGCGGCCGCGCTGCGCCTTGAGCCGCTGCATTGTCGTTTGGATCGGGCTCGACCAGGGCACCGCCTCGCCCTGGGCGAGGTCGGCCACGAGCTTGAGATGACGGGCACCGCCGACCACCAGATGCGCCTCGCCGATCAGCTTCAGCAAAGGGGCGCCGAGGCTTGCGGCCCCGTCGGCGCCGATGCCGATGACGTCGAGCCAGTGGCCGGTCAAGCGGGCTTGTCCCGAAGCGCGTTGACGGCGGCGGCGGCCATCGCACTGCCGCCGCGCCGGCCGCGCAGCGTCAAGTAGGGGATGTCGAGCCCAGCTTCGATCAAGGCTTCCTTCGAATTCGACGGCACCAACGAAACCCACCGGAAAAGCCAGGATGGCAGCCGGCCGCTCCGGCCAGTCCCGCAGGCGGTCGAGCAGGTGGAAGAGGGCGGTGGGTGCGTTGCCGATGACGACGACGGCATCTGGGAGCAACGGTCGCCAAAGCTCGACCGCGGCCGCACTTCGCGTCGTGCCGAGCCGTTCGGCCAGGCCCGGCACGGCCGGATCGCCCAGCGTGCAGCGAACAGCGACACCGGCCGGCAGGCGGCTCTCGATGATCCCGGCTTCGACCATGGTGACATCGACCAGGATCGGCCGGCCGGCGTCGAGTGCCGCCGTTGCCGCCTCGACGACCGCGCCGGACCAGGCGAGGTCGCTTGCGATGTCGGTCATGCCCGAGGCGTGGATCAGCCGGCGGGCGAGGGGGCGGAGCGCCGCCGGCAGCGCCCCGAGCGCCGGGCCGGCCTCGGCCTCGATGATGGCGAAGGAGCGGGCATAGATCGCCGCCGGCTCGCGCAGGTAGTCGCTCGCTGCTGTGGTCATGAACCTCGTTCGGCGCCCGATCCGCGGCGCTCGCGTCGATCAATGATGCATCTTGCTGGGTACCAGTCGGCACCGGTGGTTACAAGTCGCTGGGCGGACGGCTTCGACGTCAGAGTTGCGTCGCGATGATGCATGGTGGCGCTCCTGCATGGTAGGCTGGCGCATGCTTCTCTCAGCCCTTGCCCTGCCGGCACTTCTCGTCGCCATGCTGGTCGACCGCCTGATCGGCGATCCGGACCGCTTGTGGCGCCGTCTGCCGCATCCTGTGGTGCTGATCGGCCGGCTCATCGACCGGCTCGAGGCGCGCTTGCGAACGGCCGAGGACGACGCCGCCACGCTGCAGCGCCGGGGCCGGCTGCTGGTCGCCGTGCTCGTGCTGGGTGCTGTGGTCGTGGGTTTGGTCCTGCAGCTGGCCCTGCTGGCCCTGCCGCTCGGCTGGCTCTGGCTCGGCATCTGTGATGAGCACGCTGCTCGCCCAGAAGAGCCTGATCGACCATGTCCGGGCGGTGGCCACCGGGCTTGCCATCGACGTCGAGGCCGGGCGCGAGGCGGTGGCGAAGATCGTCGGCCGCGACACCACCGTCCTGGATGCCGCCGGTGTTGGCCGGGCGGCGACGGAATCCCTGGCCGAGAACCTCTCCGACGGACTCGTGGCCCCGGTCTTCTGGGCTGTGCTCTTGGGCCTGCCGGGCCTCCTGGCCTACAAGGCGATCAACACCGCCGACAGCATGATCGGCTACCGCAATGCCCGCTATCTCGATTTCGGTCGGGCCGCGGCGCGCCTCGACGACCTCGTCAACATCGTCCCGGCACGGCTGACGGCCGTCCTTTGCGTCGCTGCGGCACCCGGGCTCGGCTCGGTCCAGAACGGGCTGCGGATCGCCGGGCGGCACAGCCAGCTGCACCGCTCGCCCAATGCCGGCTGGCCCGAGGCGGCGTTTGCCGGCGTGCTCGGGCTCCGGCTCTCGGGGCCGCGGATGTATCATGGCGAGCTGACCGAGGAGCCCTGGGTCGGCGAGGGCAACCCCGATATCGGCAGCGACGAGATCGCCAAGGGCCTCCGCCTCGCCGATCGCGCCTGGGCCCTGGCGCTCGTGCTGGTCCTGCTGCTCTGGCTGCTCGGCTGAGCCGGCTGCACGGTCAGTCGAGCCCGGCGATCCGGCCGATCCGGCCGATGTCGAGATGGGCCGCCAGATGCGCCGCCAGACCATCGAGGACGGTGTCGATCCGCGCCTCGTAGGCCAGATCGCTCGGCGTTCGGTCGCGAATGCGGGCGAGGAAAGCGTGGCGGAACGCGTCGCTGGTGAAGAGCCCGTGCAGATACGCGCCCATCACCCGGCCGTCACCGGCGATGGCGCCGTCGGGGCGGTCCCGGAGCCTGAGCATCGGCCGTGCGGTGTCGGGGCCGGTCGTTTGGCCCTGGTGGATCTCGTAGCCGCTGACGGCGAGGCCGGTCGTGGTCTCGGTGGCAGCGCTCTGGCGGACGGTCTTCAAGGGCGCCAGCGTCGTCTCGATGTCGAGGAGGCCAAGCCCCTCGCTGGTCCCGGGGGCACCTTCGAGACCTCGGGGATCATGGACCAGGCGGCCGAGGATCTGGTAGCCGCCGCACAGGCCCAGCACCCAGCCGCCGCGGCGGTGATGGGCGATGATGTCGATGTCCCAGCCCGCCTGCCGCAAGGCCGCGAGATCGCTGCGGGTCGCCTTGCTGCCGGGGAGCAGCACGAGGTCGGTGTCGCCCGGCAGGGCGGTGCCGGGCTCGAGGATCTGCAGATCGACGTCGGGCTCGAGCCTGAGCGGATCGAGATCGTCGAAATTGCTGATTCGCGGCAGCCGCGGCACGACGATCTTGATGCCACCGGGCCGGCTCGAGCCAGTGAGCCCGAGCACGTCCTCAGCCGGCAGCTCGGCGGCAGCCTCGAACCAGGGCACGACTCCGAGATTGGCGAGTCCGGTGCGCCCCTCGATGATCGAGTGCGCGTTGTCGAAGAGCGACGGATCACCCCTGAATTTGTTGGTGATGTAACCTTTTACCAGCCTTTGCTCGTCCTGTTCGAGAAGAGCCATGGTGCCGACGAATTGCGCAATGACGCCGCCCCGCTCGATGTCGCCGGCGAGGATGACCCGCACGTCCGCCGCCCGAGCGAAGCCCATATTGGCGATATCGCCGGCCCGCAGATTGACCTCGGCGGGGCTGCCGGCGCCTTCGACGATAACGAGGTCGGCGTCGTTGCGGAGCCGGGCGAAGCTGGCGAGGACGGCGGTGAGCAGCTCCGGCTTGAGCTTGTGGTAGTCGCGGGCGTTGCAGCTGGTCAGCACCCGGCCCTGGACGACGACTTGCGCACCGAGCTCGGAGGCGGGCTTCAACAGCACCGGATTCATGTCGACCGAAAGGGGAGCGCGGCAGGCCAGCGCCTGCAGCGCCTGGGCGCGGCCGATCTCGCCGCCATCGGCGCGTGGCCGCCGCATTGTTGCTCATGTTCTGCGGCTTGAACGGCCGGACGACGAGGCCCTGATTGGCGAAATGCCGGCAGAGACCGGCCACCAGCAGTGACTTGCCGGCATTCGATGCAGTGCCCTGCAGCATCACCGCCGCGGTCATGCGACGGTCACGGCGGGACGGCAGCCGGCGCTGCGTTCCTTGAGGCCGAGCCAGGCGTTGACCGCGAGCGTCAGGATGATCACCGCCGCCGCAGGCGAGGGTGGCCACAGACGGTGTCTCGGCCAGCGCGAGCCAGACCCAGAAGGGGCCGATGATCGTCTCGAGCAGCATCAAGAGGCCGACCTCGGGTGCCGGCAAATAGCGCGGCCCGGTGGCGATCAGCATGAAGGAGATCGGCACGACGATGAGTCACGAGGAGCGGCAGATAGAGCTGATCGGTGCCGGCAACGGCGAGCGTCGGCGCGAAGGCGAGGCCGATGCCGGCAGTGAACAAGCCGCCCAGTGCCAGCGCCGGCAGCATGTCGCGGCCGCCGGCCTTGCGCAGCAGGACGAACATGATGGCGATCACCAGCATCACGCCGAGCGCTGCGAGATCGCCCTTGAAGCCGCCGGCGCCGAGTCCGCCCCGGACGGTGAGCGCCACGGCGGCGAGGGCGATGATGCCGGCGATCAGGGTGCGGCCGGCGTGCGCTCACCGAGCAGCAGCCGGGCGAGCAGGGCGGCGGCCAAGGGGGCGGCGGCGATGATGACGAGCGTGTTGGCGGCCGTGGTGTTGTTGATCGAGAAGACGAAGAGCAGCTGGCCGACACCATGGCAGAGCGCGATCGTGAGGCCGAGCCCGCCGGCGGCGCGGATCACGTTGGGCAACGCCGTGCCGTGGCGGATCGCCGAGACGAGGCCGATGACGAGGCAGAAGGCGAGCCCGCGCCAGAACAGGACGGTCCAGGGATCGGCCTCGATCAGCTTGAGGAGCACGCGCGTCGGGGGTGAGCACGGCCACGCCCGTGGCCGTGACCAGAAGCCCCTTGGCGTAGTCGGAAAGCCTGGCCCACTGCGCGGCCAGCGCGGTCATGCGGTGGTCATGCGTTTCAGGCTCACCATTCGACGCCGAGCTGGCCCTTCACGCCCTGGCGGAACGGGTGCTTGACCAGCGTCATCTCGGTGACCAGGTCGGCGGCCTCGATCAGCTCCGGCTTGGCGTTGCGGCCGGTGGCGACGACGTGGAGATCCGGGCGCTTGTTCTTGAGGGCCTGCAGCACGCGATCGAGCGACAGGTAGTCGTAGCGCAGCACGATATTGAGCTCGTCGAGGATCACCATGTGCAGCTCGGGGTCTTGGAGCATCTTCTCCGTCTCGGCCCAGGCGGCCTCGGCGGCGGCGATGTCGCGCGCCTTGTCCTGGGTCTCCCAGGTGAAGCCCTCGCCCATGACCTTGATCGTCACGAGTTCCGGGAAGCGCTCGAGCAGCTGGCGCTCGCCGGTCTCCCGCCTGCCTTTGACGAACTGCACGACGCCGAGCTTGAGCCCATGGCCGAGGCAGCGCATGGCCAGCCCCCAGGCAGCCGTGCTCTTGCCCTTGCCGGTGCCGGTGTGGACGATGAGGAGGCCCTTTTCGATCGTCTTGGACGCATAGAGCTTGTCCTTGGCCGCCTTGATCCGGGCCTTTTTTGCGGCGTGGTCGGCGTCGGTAGTGGTCATTGTCCCTCCGGCACTCTCGACTGGCGGCCACTTATGGCACGAAATCGGCTGCGGTTCGCGGTGGCCAATTGTCGGTGGCGTAAGGAGCGGCTGCCATGGAGGTTGAGAGAGTAGGTTCTGGATCTTGTGCCCGGAATTAAGTCTGTGCGACCGTTCTCAAATCAGTTTGCGGGCAACCCGGAAGCCGCTGGCGTGAGCGCTCCGGTAGTCGCCCCGACGATCGCTGCGATTAGCGGAGCGGAGGCTGCCGGGGCCTTGATTCCAGGCGCCGCCGCGAAGCACACGCAACCTGCAATCGTCTACTGTTGACACGCCGTTGAACTCCGCTTGCTCGCGATAGTTGTCGGTATAGCAATCCTCTACCCACTCGCGCGCATTGCCATGCACGTCGTGGAGGCCGAAAGCATTTGCCGGGAAGGAGCCCACCTCGACTGTCTGCTCGCGATAGACACCTACGTCGCCAGTCCCGTAGGTGCGGTTGCCGTCATAGTTCGCCTGCTCGGTCGAGATCGTTTCGCCGAAATAGAACGGTGTCGTCGTTCCAGCGCGCGCCGCGTACTCCCATTCAGCCTCAGTTGGCAGGCCATAGAGTTCGGCGTGGCCGAGTTTGCGGTTGAGCCAGTCGACATAAGCTCTGGCGTCTTCCCAGGACAGGTCGATGACTGGCCGCCGACCTCGCCCCCAGCCCTCATCGTCCGGAACGTGGCCATTGCAGCCGCCGCTGGCCACGCAGGCATCCCACTCGTCGAAGGTCACCTCGTAGACACCAATCGCGAAGGGCTCGTCGATCGCCACGCGATGCGCTGGCCGCTCATCCTCGTCGCCATCGCCGTCATTCGGGCCCCTGATGAATGAGCCGGCGGGGACCACCACCATGGTTGGGCACCAGCCCGCGCCGTCGCAGTCGTCGAAAACGTCGCCGGCCTCGAGGGGTGACGCCACCGGATCTTGCCCGATCGCCGGCTCGATCTGGAGCGTGCCCGGGTCTGCGTGCAAGCGTTCCAAGGCCAGTGCCTCTTGATGATCGGTCAGTGGCTCGGCGGCGGTCGGCGGCAAGGCCTCGCCTGTCGCCAATGACTCGGGCTGCGTCGCCACTTGCCCACTTTGTTCCGCTTCCGGCGCTTGGAGCGTGTCGGTGACGATCGCAAAGAGCGGCGCGAGCTTGTCCTGGGCTAGGGCCAAAACGCCGATGATCGCGGCTATGGCGCCAGCGACACTGCCGAGCGCCAGGATGTTGCCCCTGACCTGCCCGAGCCGGTTCGGTCGGCGCAATCTCGCAAGGCGGATGCGGGCGAGCTCTGCGAACACGCCGTCTGGATAGTTGCGGAGGTAGTAGTCGTATTCGCTGGCCGAGGCGGATGGCTGGTCGTTGATAGAGCGCCAGACCGCCGCCTCGGCTTCGGCTTCGCGAGCATGCAGGTTGACGGCCGTTGTCTCGGGTATCCGCTGAGCTGATCGAGAATTGCCGATCCTCGCTTTCAGCGCGGCGAGCAGCGGCTCGAGCTGTGCGTCGTCGCCCAGTGATTGCCAGCCGGTGAGATCGAGTGTCTGCAGCGCGTTAAAGGGAATGGGCAGTGCGCTATCGTCGAGGCGTACCGGGAAGAGCCTGCCCAACTGGCGGGCGAGGTCTGCCTCGCCGCGGATATAGTCTGAGGCGACGGCTTTCGCCGACCAGAGGACGATCGTAGTGCTTGCCCGTTCGATTACCGCTCCGATCTCGTCTGCGAAGCGGTCGCCGGGCAGGAGGTCGATGTCCCACCAGATGCTGTAGCCGTGCGCTGCGAGCACCTCGGCGAGCGCCTTGGCGACGGCGCGATCCTCGCGCTTGTAGGAGATGAAGACGTCGATTTCCGAGGCGTGCTGGCTCATGGCGGTCTCAGAACGGCTATAGCTATCTAGGGGCAGCTTAGCTCAGGCGGACGTCCACGCCAGTATGATGGCCCCACAACCGCGACCTCGGGGAACGCCTGTGCACAACGTGTCGTCAACCTTACCCGACCGTCGGCGCCATGCTATGCCCTTCTCTGTATGGTGGTGGCGGTGATACTCGTCTTTCACCAATATGGATTGCACCACCTTCGTTGTCTTGGAATCGTTCATCCCCGTGCTCGTTCTGGCGCTCGTTGCGAGCCTTGCTCTGACCCTGCTGATGGCCGCCGCGACCCATGCCCGCACCGGTCTGCGCGGCCGGCGTGTCTATCTCTTCAGCGGCTTCGTGCTCGGGCTGCTGGCCGGCGGGGTCGAGCTGGTGATCGCCATCCAGCTGATCCCGATCGAGCGGCTGGTGGCCGTGCTCGGGGTCAGCCTCTGGCTGGAGATCGGCATCGAGGCGGCGATTGCGGCCGCGACCTACTTCGTCGTCGTCGGCCTCGCCCTGCAATTCGGGCTGCTGCTGCACCGGCAAACCGCCCGGCGGCGGGGCGACGTCGTGGCGCTGGCCGCCGGGCTGGGCTTTGGCCTGGCGCTCACCGCGACCGCTGCTGCGGCTCGGCGGAGCCGGCATCTGGCCGCCGAGCGCGCTGCTCATCGCCGTGGTCTACCCGCCGGTGCAGCTCGGCTTCGCGCTCCTGCTGGCGGCGGCGACCCTCGCGACCCGCGACGGGCTCGGCGGCAAGACCCTCCTCTGGCAGGCGGTGGCGGTGCTGCTGCAGGGCGGCTACCAGTTCGTGCTGCGGGTCAACGAGACGGTCGGCCACTGGCTCGCCTGGCTCGAGCCCGGACGGATCGGGGCGCTCTGGGTCGGGCTCATCGTGCTCGCCTGGGCGCTCGGCATTGCCGTGGTGAGCGGCCTTGCCCGGGCCGAGCCGGCGCCGGCCTATGTCGGCCGGGACGGCGACAGCGGCCTGTTGAGCGCCAGGCTCTGGGCCTGGCTCGCCGCGCTGGTGCTGGTGCCGACGGCACTGGTGCTCACGGCCAGCCTCTTCGTCGAGCTCGATCTCAGGACCGCCTGGACGCTGGTCATGGCGCTTCTCACCACGCCGCTGCTCGCGGCCGCGCTGGTACTGCGGACGGTCTTCACGTTGCGGCGTCGTCGAGCGCCCTAGCGGTGCCGTGCCGCAGCTGGTCGATCAGCTCGGGCGCGCTGTTGCGCCTGGGCTGCCAGAGGCCGCGGTCGATCGCCTCGGCGAAGCGGTCGGCGGTCTCGCGCAAGGCCGCCGGATTGGCCTCGGCCATGAAGTCGCGGACCGTCGGGTCGACCAGATAGGCGTCGAACAGCGCCTCGAAATGGTGGCTTTCGACGACGCCCGTGGTGGCGGCGTAGGCGAAGAGGTAGTCGACCGTGGCGGCGATCTCGAAGGCACCCTTGTAGCCGTGGCGCATCACGCCCTTGAGCCATTTGGGGTTGCTGGCACGGCCCCGGACGACCCGGCCGATCTCCTCCTTGAGGTCGCGGATGCGCGGCCGCTCCGGGTTGCTGTGATCGGCGTGCAGGATGATCGGCGCCTTGCCGTGCAGGTGGCGGACCGCGACGGCGAGGCCGCCCTGGAACTGGTAGTAGTCGTCGCTGTCGAGGATGTCGTGCTCGCGGTTGTCCTGGTTGTGGAGGACCACCTCGACCGCTTCCAGGCGGGTCTGCAGCGCCGATCCGGCGTCCTCGCCGTCGCTGCCGCGGCCATAGGCGTAGGCACTCCAGGCCAGATACGCCTTGGCGAGGTCGCCCTCGTCCTGCCAGCCGCCTTCGTCGATCAGCGCCTGCAGGCCGGCCCCATACGCGCCGGGCTTCGAGCCGAAGAGGCGGTAGCTGGCCTGGCGGCGAGCCAGGGCGGGGACGGTTCCGGCCTCGATCAACGTGTCGCGTTCGGCGAGGTAGGCGGCGCGCAACGGGTTCTGGTCCAGGGGCTCGTCCGCCTCGGCGACGGCGCGGACCGCGTCGTCGAAGAGCGCCATCTGCTCGGGAAAGGCGTCGCGAAAGAAGCCGGAGACGCGGAGCGTCACGTCGATCCGGGGCCGGCCGAGCACCGACAAGGGCAGCACCTCGACACCGGTGACCCTGGCCGAGTTGGCGTCCCAGAGCGGGCGGCAGCCGAGAAAGGCCAAAGCCTGGGCGATGTCGTCGCCGCCGGTGCGCATGTTGGCGGTGCCCCAGGCGGAGAGCGCCAAGCGCCTCGGCCAATCGCCATGTTCTTGCAAATGCTGCTCGATCAGCGTCTCGGCAGACCGCCAGCCGAGCGCCCAGGCGGTGGGCGTGGGCACCGCGCGGGTGTCGACGCTGTAGAAGTTGCGGCCGGTCGGTAGCACGTCCAGCCGCCCACGAGTCGGCGCACCCGAGGGGCCGGGCTCGACGAAGCGGCCGTCGAGTCCGGCGAGCAGGTTGGCGATCTCGTCCTCAGCACTCTGCTCGAGCTTGGGGGACAGCTCGCTCTGGATGAAGGCGAGAACGCTGGCCGTGGCGCTCCATTCGGGTTCGGCGGGCCGGGTGCCGGCGACGAGGTCGCGGGCAAGCAGCTCCAGCGCCTCGCGGACGTCGCCCATGTGGCGGCAGGGGCCGAGCCATGCCGGGACGGCACCATCCGGGCTGGCGGTGGGCTCGGCGGTGAGCGGGTCCGGGGCGATGCCGAGATCACGGGCCAGCGCCCTGATCAGCGAGGCCCGGCTGCCCTTGCCGTCGCCGCGCTTCAGCCGGGTGAGCGCCACCAGGAGGTCGGTGCGCTGCTCCCCCGCCGGCGCCCTTCCCAAAATGTGCAGCCCATCTCTTATCTGCAGCTCCTTGAGTTCGCAGAGATGGTTGTCGATGGTCTGCAGCGCCGCGTCGTCGTCGGCATCAAGCCCGAGATCCTTGTCGAGCCCGAGCCGGCGCGAGAGGTCCAGGATGTCGCGCGCAGCGGCTCGAGGCGGCGCGGATCGAGCTCGAGGGCGGTGTAGTACTCGTCGACCAGCGCCTCCAGATCCATCAGCTCGCCGTGGGTCTCGGCCCGGGTCAAGGGCGGGGTGAGGTGGTCGATGATGACGGCGGCGGTGCGCCGCTTGGCCTGGCTGCCTTCGCCCGGATCGTTGACGATGAAGGGGTAGAGATGGGGCAAAGGCCCGAGCGCGATCTCGGGCCAGCAGGTGGCGGAAAGCGCCAGGGCCTTGCCCGGCAGCCATTCGAGATTGCCGTGCTTGCCGAGATGGACGACGGCCTGGGCGCCGAAGGCTTGCCGCAGCCAGAGGTAGAAGGCGAGGTAGCCGTGCGGCGGGACGAGGTCGGGGCTGTGATAGGTCTCCGTCGGGTCGATGTGGTAGCCGCGCGCCGGCTGGATGCCGAGGACGACATGGCCGAAGCGGTGGATGGCGAGGTGAAAGGCGCCGTTCTGGACGAACGGGTCGGTCTCGGGCGCACCCCAGCGGGCGATGAGGGCGTCGCGGGCGGCCTTCGGCCATGCCGCCATGGCGCGCCGGTAGGTGTCGAGCGGCAGGCTGACGGTCGAGAGGCGCTCGTTGCGGCCGGCGAGCGCGTTGGTCGGCCCGGCCTGCAGGAGCGCCATCAGCTCGGCGGCGTTTTTCGGCTCGCGCTCAAGATGATAGCCGGCGTTCTTGAGCGCTTCTAGGAGGACAATGGTGCTTGCCGGGGTGTCGAGGCCGACGCCGTTGCCGAGCCTGCCGTCGCGGTTCGGGTAATTGGCCATCACCAGTGCCACGCGGCGATCGCCGGCGCTGGTCATGGCGAGATCGACCCAGGCGCGAGCGAGGCGGGCGACCCAGGCGATGCGATCGGGCACGGGCGCGTAGCGGGTGAGCGTGATCTCCGTCGCCGCGTCGGTGACCGGGTCGCCCTTGAAGGAGACGGCGCGGGTCAGGATGCGGCCGTCGATCTCCGGCAGTGCCACCGACATGGCGAGGTCGCGGGGGCCGAGGCCGTTCATGCCACAGGTCCAGGCGTTTTCGCTGCCCGAGCTGGCGACCAGCTGCAGGACCGGGCGGCCGGAGGCCGTGAAGGGGGTGCGGCTGGTGGCGGCACCGGGGGTGGAGACGGCGAAGCCCGTGAGATTCAAGCACGATGGCGGCGCCGTGCTCGGCGATGGCGGCTTCGACCAGCTGGCCGGCCTCGGGGTCCTTGAGCCCGGCGACGTGAATGGCGAGGGTGTCCAGCCCCTCGGCATCGAGCGCCGCGATGATTGTCTCGATCAACGCCAGATCGCCGCTCTGCACCAGCGCCCGGTAGAAGACGACGGCAGCCACGGGCCTGCCGTCGCCGCTGGGTGCTCGGTGAATGGCCGCCTTCGGCAGTGGCCGGGGGGGAGGCGGGCTGGCGCTGTGGCCGATCAGGTCGCCCATCAGCGCCAGGACCGCCGCCGCGTTGTCGATCCCGCCATGCAAGAGATAGCGATGAACGAGGTCGAGCGTGTCGGGGGGCAGGGTCGAGAGCCGGGCGAGCTCAGGGTCCGGACGGTCGTCGCCAGGGAGCAGTGCGAGCGCGGTGCCGTTGGTTCGGGCGGCAAGCACCAGCTGCTCGATGCCATAGGTCCAGTAGCCCCGCCCGCCGAGCAGGCGGACGGCGATCAGGCGCGCCTGGGACGCGGTCTTCTCGACGTAGAGGTCGACCGAGAGCGGGTGCTGCAGCTTGAGTAGGTTGGCGAGCCGGAGCGACGGCTTGGGCTCGGGCAGGCGGGTGTGCGCGGCGGCCAGGCATGCGAGCTCGCTCTCGGCCGCCGACAGGATGACGAGGTCGGCCGGGCTCTGTGCGAGGTCGACCGCCTCGTCGCTGGTGTCGCTCGGTGCCTCGCGGGCGCTCAGGAGATGCAAGAGGTTACAGTCGCGGCTTCAGGCTGAGCGCCAGGCCCGCGGTGACCAGATCGACGCGCCGGGCGAGCGCCGCGACCTGCTGGTGCAGCAGCCCGGCCGCATCGACGAACGCACGGGTCATGGCGTCGATTGGCACGATCCCCTGACCGACCTCGTTGGAGACCAGGAAGACCGGGCCTCGCCGCTGCTCGAGAACCGCCAGGAGGCGGTCCGTCTCCGCCTCGAGGTCGTGCTCCGCCATCATCTGGTTGGTGAGCCAGAGGGTCAGGCAGTCGACCATGACGGCACGGTCGTATCGGGCGATATCATCAAGCTTCGCTGCCAGCTCCAGCGGTTCCTCGACTACGGTCCAGCTGGCGTCGCGGCGTGCCTTGTGCGCCTCGATGCGCGCCGCCATCTCGCCATCCCCGGCCGTGCCGGTGGCGACGTACCAGGGCTCGAGGCCCGTGGCGAGGGTCAGCGCCTCGGCATGCCGGGTTTTGCCGGAACGGGCGCCGCCGAGGACGAGGGTCAGGTATTGGTTGCTCATGGGATGCCGGCATGGCGTGCGTAGGGGCGGCAGTCAATCCTCGTTCCTGCCTTGCCCTGGCACTTGTGACGGGGCTTGTGCGCAAACGCCGGTTCGGGCAGAGCCATGCGCTCATGCTCGATGGACTCCTCGACCCGCATCTGGCGCAGCAGCTGACCGCTTTTCTCGCGGTGGTGATGATCGATATCGTGCTCGCCGGCGACAATGCGGTGGTGGTCGGCACGGCGGCGGCTGGCCTGCCGGCCCGTCAGCAGCGGCAGGTAATCGCGCTCGGGGCGTCGCTGGCGCTCGTGGCACGGATCATCTTCGCGCTGATGGCGACCCAACTCCTGGCCATCGTCGGCCTGCTGCTCACCGGCGGCCTGCTCCTGCTCTGGGTGGCCTGGAAGATGTGGCGCGAGCTTGAGGCCGACCGGGCGGCGGCCAAGCAGGAGATCCCGTCGACGCTGCCTGGCGTCGAGTCGACGGCGCCGATTGGCCAGAAGACCTTCCGCTCGGCGGTCGTCCAGGTGGCCGTGGCCGATATCTCGATGTCGCTGGACAACGTGCTGGCGGTCGCAGGCGCGGCGCGCGACCACCCCTGGATCATGGTGTTCGGGCTGGTGCTTTCGATCGCGCTGATGGCGGTCGCCGCCGGGTTCATCGCCCGGCTGATCGACCGGCACCGCTGGCTCGCCTATGCCGGCCTCGCGGTCATCCTGGTGGTGGCGCTCAAGATGATCTGGGAGGGCGGCCACGAGGTGCTGCTCGTGACCGCCCTCGGCTGAGCTGCGCCGGGCTTAGGCGGCGACGCGAATGGCCCCTGACTTGATCGTGTTGTCGACCCGCTCGGCGAACTTGGCGAAGTTCTGCTCGAACAGCGAGGCGACCTGGCGGGCGGCCGAGTCGTAGGCGGCGGGGCTCGACCACGCATCGCGCGGGTTGAGCAGGCCTGGGTCGACGCCGGGGCAGGCCTGCGGCACCTCGAGGCCGAAGACCGGGTCGACGTTGAAGCTTCCCTGGTTGAGCGAGCCGTCGAGCGCCGCGTGCAGCAGCGCCCGGGTCACCTTGAGCGGCATGCGCTTTCCGCCATCGGTGGCACCGCCACCGCTCCAGCCAGTGTTCAAGAGCCAGCACGGCGTACGGTGCTCGCGCAGCTGCTGGCCCAGCAGCTTGGCATAGACGGTCGGGTGGCGCGGCATGAAGGGCGCGCCGAAGCAGGCCGAGAAGGCCGCCTGGGGGGCGGTGACGCCGCGCTCGGTGCCGGCGACCCTGGCCGTGTAGCCCGAGAGGAAGTGGTACATCGCCTGCTCGGGGTTGAGCCGGCTGATCGGTGGCAAAACGCCGAAGGCGTCGCAGGTCAGCATGACCAGGTTGCTGGGATGCCCGCCGAGCCCGGTGGCGCTGGCATTGGGGATGAAGTCCAGGGGGTAGGAGCTGCGGGTGTTCTCCGTCAGCGTCGCGTCGAAGAAGTCGGAGGCGGCGGTCACCGGGTCGAGGATGACGTTCTCGAGGATCGTGCCGAAGCGCGTTGATGCTGCGTAGATCTCTGGCTCACCCGCGGGATCGAGGCGGATCACCTTGGCGTAGCAGCCACCCTCGAAGTTGAAGATGCCGTCCTTGCCCCAGCCGTGCTCGTCGTCACCGATGAGCGTGCGCATCGGATCGGCCGAAAGCGTCGTCTTGCCGGTGCCGGAGAGCCCGAAGAAGACCGCGGTGTCGCCCGCCGCGCCCATGTTGGCGGAGCAGTGCATCGGCAGAACGCCGGCCTCGGGCAGAATGTAGTTGAGCGCCGTGAAGATCGATTTCTTGATCTCGCCGGCATAGGCGGTGCCCATGATCAACACCAGGCGATGCTTGAGGTCGAGGGCGATCACGGTGCTCGACTGGGTGCCGTGGCTCGCCGGATCGGCGGTCATGCTCGGCAGCTGGACGACCGTCCAGTCGGGCTTGAAGCCGGCCCGCTCGACCGGCGACGGGCGCAGGAACATGTTGCGGGCAAAGAGGCTGTGCCAGGCCTGCTCGGTGATCACCCGCACGTTGATGCGGTGCGCGGGATCGGCGCCCGCCCAGAGCTCCTGGACGAACAGCGTGCGGCCGGCCATGTGGGCCAGCGCGCGCTGCCGGAGATCGGCGAAGATCGCCGGCGGTAGGCGCTTGGTGCCCTTGTTCCAGTCGATGCTCTCGCTGATTTCGGGATGGTCGACGACGTACTTGTCCTCGGGCGAGCGGCCGGTGAACTTGCCGGTCTCGGCGACCAGCGCGCCTTCCGCCGACAGCCTCGCCTCATTGCGCTGGATCGCCATGGTCACCAGCTGCGCCGGCATCAGGTTCCAGTGCAGCGTGCCGGCCCTGGCGGCATCCAGTATATCGTTGCGTACCACTTCGCGCGTCATCTCGGGTATCCCCCCCTTGTTGGTCCAGTCTCAGCCGACCATCTGCGCCCCCTGCCGCGCGCGCTTGACTAGTCGTACCAGTTCGACACGTGCCGATTCCGCGTCGCGGGCCGGCTTGTCGAACCAAAGCCGTGCCCGCTCGCCCCGATTGGCAAGGTCGGCCCCTTCCGGGTCGACCCCGACCAAATGCCAGTCTCCTGCCGCACGGCCGAGCAGCGTTGTCGCGTAGAGCGCCACGGCGTCGGCGTGATCCTCGTTCATGTGCTGGACGATCTCGACCTCGGCCGCAGCCAAGGGCCAGGCATGCGCCATGGGCCAGAGCACGTCCTCGGCCGAGACCCAGTGAATGCGGCCGAAGCCGGCCACGAGATGCGCCCGCTGAAGTGCGAGGCGGTAGAAATTGAAATCGCTGAACGCCGCATAGCCCCGGGCATCGGCGTGGTGCGCCAGATAGCGCTCGGGCTGGTGCGCAGCGCTTGCCGGCTCCAGGCGTCCGATGAGCGTCGCCCGCGTGCCGGTGAGCGGCGTGTCGAGGCCGTAGGTGCCGTCGACGAGCAGCGAGACGCGGTCGTCGCGTTTCGCATTCTGCGTGTGCTCGGCGAGGTCGGAGAGCAGCAGAAGTGGCGACGCGTCATGGTCGACGGCCATCATGACCAGCGAGACATAGGGTGTGCCATGACCGTCGATTGTACCGAGCGCTGCCCGATCTTGAGTCCGGAGGAGAGAACGGACGGTGGTCCCGGGCGCCGGCTTGGCTTCAGGCTCCGCGACGGTCATGGCGCACCATGGTCGCGCAAGCCCGGCGAGGTGCCAATGTCCACGTGCTCGGTTGCGCTCATCGATACGTCCTTTTGTTGATTGACGTTAATCAACGGGCGGGCATACCAAACCCTGACGTATTGTCACATATGTTGCGATGCGTCAGAAGGGCGACTTGTCGCGGTTGGCCGTTTTTCGTGCCTTTGGCCGGCCTGGGCGCCCACGCCGCCCGCCAATTCGCTGCATCTGCACAGGAAAATGCTGCCTTGTCCAAGCCGAAGCCGGCCGCCCCCCGCTACCTCCTGCCGCCCGTGCCGCTGGGCGAGCCCGCGGAGGTGGCGCCGGGCATCCTCTGGCTGCGGCTGCCGCTGCCCTTTGCCCTGGACCACGTCAATGTCTGGCTGATCGACGACGGCGACGGCTGGACGCTGATCGATGCCGGCATCGGCGACGACCGGACGAAGGCGATCTGGGAGTCCCTGCTCGAGGGACCGTTGGTCGGCAAGCCGATTCGGCGGATCATCGCGACACATTTCCATCCAGACCACATCGGGCTCTGCGGCTGGCTCGCCGAGCGGCTGGCCGTGCCGTTCTCGACCAGCCGCACCGAATGGCTGCAGGCGCGGCTGCTGGCCCTGGACACCACCGACGGCTATCTGCAAGCCGGCCGTACCTTCGACGTCGCGGCCGGCCTCGATCCAGATATGGTCGAGGCGCGCCATGCCCGCGGCAACCGCTACCGGCAGAGCGTCAGCCCGCCGCCGCCGGCCTTCACTCGGCTCGCCGCCGGGGACACGGTGGCGATGGGCGGCTCGAGCTGGCGGGTGCTGGTCGGCGAGGGCCACAGCCCCGAGATGCTCACCTTCTTCTCGGCGGAGCGCAACATCCTGATCGCCGCCGATCAGATTCTGCCCAGGATCTCCCCTGTCGTCGCCGTCTGGCCGCCATTGCCGGCCGCCGATCCGCTGGCCGAGTTTCTCGACTCGCTACGCCAATACGAGGACCTGCCGGCGGAATGCCTGGTCCTGCCGTCGCACGATGCGCCGTTTCACGGTCTGCATGACCGGCTCGCGGACCTCGCGCGCCATCATGACGAGCGTTGCGACCTGCTGCTGCGCGCCAGCGCCGAGCCGGTGACGGTGGCCGAGATCATGCCGAAGCTGTTTCGCCGGCGGCTCGATGTCCAGCAGCTCGGCTTCGCGCTCGGCGAGACCGTGGCGCACCTCAACTACCTGCTGCTGCGGGGCCGGCTCGCCGAGATCGGCGCGCGTGGCGACGCCCGGCTGTTCCGACGCGTCTGATGCCGCGCGCTTTGACAGCCGGAAAAGCTCGGGGCTAGGTTGTCCACAGTCGATCGCGCTGACGGCGGCGGTCGGCATCAATCGATCGGTCCCGGCCGGCATTGCATCGGCGCTGGTCAAGGGTGACCGACCCCGACGGTGCGTTCGCTCGCGAATGCCGTGATCGTCTCGTCTCTGAGTTCGCAAGTGATCTGGGAGTTCGGCCATGCTGCCACTGATCGGCAAGCGCCTCGTGCAGATGGCCTTGATCATGATCGTCGCCTCGTTCGTGCTGTTCGTGATTTTCGACAGCGACGAGTTCAAGAAGAAGATCGCGGTCAACGAGCTGGGCGGCTTCGCCGTCTCGGCGCTGAGCGACGCCGACTATCAGCAGTGGCTCGCCAGCAAAGGGCTCGATGTTCCTTTTTTCCAGCGTTACAGCAGCTGGGCTGGCGGTGTCTTGACCGGCAATTTCGGCCATTCGTTCGAGAAGAACACGGATGTCGGGCCGCTTCTTTGGGACCGGTTGAAGAATACCGGCATCCTGGCCTTCTGGGTGTTCCTCTTGATGATCCCTTTGTCGCTGGTCCTGGGGGTCATCGCCGGGATGAAGGAGGGCGGCAAGCGCGACCGGACGGTCTCGTTCATCGCCGTCTTCACCACCTCGATTCCCGAGATCGCCACCGCGATCCTGCTCACTGTCTTTCTCGCCCTCGGGCTCGGCTGGTTTCCGACCAAGTCGGCGATGACCCAGGGCTTCGACGGCTGGCAACTCGTCCTGCCGGTGCTGACGCTGGTGATCTACTCTTTCGGCTACGTGACGCGGATGACCCGCGCCTCGATGGCCGAGGTGATGACCAGCCAGTATATCCGAACCGCCATCCTCAAGGGCTTGCCGCGTGATCGGATCATCATGCGCCACGCACTCAGGAACGCGCTGATCGCCCCCTTCACGGTGATCGTCCTGCAGCTCAACTGGCTGCTCTCGGGCGTCGTCGTGGTCGAGGTGTTCTTCGAGTATAACGGCTTCGGCAAGATGCTGCTGGAGGCGGCGCTCTTCGGCGACATCTATGTCGTCCAGGCGGCCACCTTCGTTGCGGTGGTCGTGGCCGTGGTGTCGCAGATCATCTCGGATGTTGGCTACACCTTCCTCAACCCACGCATTCGCTTCAGCTGAGGAGGGTCCGAGCATGGCCTCCGTCACCCTTCCCGACAGCCAGCCGGCCCCGCCCGTGCCCTTGATGGCGCGGTTCACCGCACCACGCACGCTGCTCGTCCTGGCGGCGCTCACGTGGGTGCCGCTCGTCGCCTACGTCATGTTCGGGGCGAGCCGGCTCGTGCTGCTGCCGGCAATCCCCGCGGTCCTCATCCTCTATACGCTCGCCATGATCAATTGGCGGGAGAGCACGGTGGCGCTGATCGGCTCGACGCTGGTCTGCTTTTGGCTGCTCATCGCGGTCTCGGTGCCGTTCATGCCGCTGATCGACCCGAACCAGCCGATCCAGCCCTTCGTCCTGCCGTTCAGCGAGGCGCGCGACCAGTTCTTCTGGCTCGGCACCGATTTTCGCGGCCGGGACATGCTGTCAAGGGCACTCTGGGGCTGCCAGCGCGTGCTCGTCTGGGGCGTCACCGCGACCGCCGTGGCCTATGTGATCGGCACGACGCTGGGCCTCGTCGCCGGCTACCTCGCCGGCTGGTGGGACGAGCTGATCTCGTTTATCGGCAACGTCATCCTGTCGTTCCCGGTGATGGTGCTGTTCATCGTCATCCTCACCTATTTCGGCCCGTCGGGCTTCAACATCATCGTCGCCGTGACCTTCGCCTCGGCGCCGGCGATCATGCGCATCGTCCGCGGCCTCACCCTCGACATCAAGACCCGCGACTACGTCTTTGCGGCACAGACCCGGGGCGAGAAGCCGTTCTACATCATGGTGATCGAGCTGCTGCCGAATGCCCGCGGCCCGATTATCGTCGATGCCTGCCTCCGGCTTGGCTACACCACCGTCGCCATCACCACGCTCACCTTCCTCGGCCTCGGCCTGCAGCCGCCGGACCCGGACTGGGGCCTGATGATCAAGGAGGCGGCAAGCTCCGCGCTGCTCTTCAAGTTCTCCTACATGCTCCTCGTCCCGGCCCTCTCGGTCTCCAGCCTGATCCTCGGCTTCAACCTGTTGGCCGACGGCCTGCGCGAGATGAGCCTCAGGGATTAATGGTCATGAGCAAGGGCAGTCCTTCGAACACGAGCCCCGATGCGGCAAGCGGAGCTGCGGCATGAGCGGCGAGACCCCGATCCTCGAGTGCAGGAATCTCTGCATCTCCTACTTCACCCGCGCCGGCGAGATCCCGGCCGTGGTCGACTTCAACCTCAAGGTCATGCCGGGCGAGGCCGTCGGCATCGTCGGCGAATCCGGCTGCGGCAAGTCGACCGTGGCGCTCGCAGATCATGCAGTATCTCGGCAAGAACGGACGGATCGTCTCGGGCGAGATCCGCTTCATGGGCGAGGACCTGACCGCCAAGACCGACGAGGAGCTGCGCCAGCTCCGCGGCTCGAAGATCGCCATGGTCTACCAGGAGCCGATGGCGTCCCTGAATCCGTCCATGACCATCGCCCAGCAGCTCATGGAGGTCCCGCTCTACCACGAGGACGGCTGTACCGAGGCGCAGGCCCGCGAGCGGTCGCTGGCGATGCTCGAGAACGTCCGCCTGCCCGACCCCAGGCGAATCATGGAAGCCTTCCCGCACCAGATCTCGGGCGGCCAGCAGCAGCGCGTGGTGATCGCCATGGCGCTGCTCTCCAACCCCAGTCTGCTCCTGCTCGACGAGCCGACCACCGCCCTCGACGTCACGGTCGAGGCCGGCATCGTCCAGCTGATCAAGGAGATCAGCGAGCGCTTCGGCACCTCGATGATCTACATCTCGCACAACCTCGGGCTGATCCTCGAGACCTGCGACCGGATCACCGTCATGTACTCGGGCGAGGCGGTCGAGGAGGGCTCCGTCGAGCAGGTCTTCGACCTGATGCGCCACCCCTACACGCGGGGCCTGTTCAACTCGATCCCGCTGCCTGGCGCCGACAAGAACGCCAGGCCCCTGATGCCGATCCGGGGCCAGCTGCCCTTGCCGCACGAGCGCCCCAAGGGCTGCAATTTCGGCCCGCGTTGCGACTATTTCGAGGCTGGCGTCTGCGACGCCGGGCCGATCGCCATGGCGAGCGTGCCCGAGCACGAGCGCCACGTCACCCGCTGCGCCCGCTTCGCCGCGATCGACTGGGCGGCCGATATCGCGGTCGCCGAGGCCGGCGCCGCCGCCAATCTCGGCGAGGTGGTGCTGCGCGTCGAGAACATGAAGAAGTACTACGAGTTGCGCGACACATCACTGATGGCGATCATCAGCGGCAAGACCACGCGCACCGTCAAGGCCAATGAGAAGCTCGATTTCGAGGCCCGCGAGGCCGAGACCGTCGCCATCGTCGGCGAATCCGGCTGCGGCAAGTCGACCTTCGCCAAGGTGATGATGGGCCTGGAGACCGCCACCGAGGGGCACATCTACCTCGATGGGAAGGACCTCGCCGAGACCCCGGTGCAAAAGCGCAAGCCGCAGGTCGTGGGCCACCTGCAGATGGTCTTCCAGAACCCCTTCGACACCCTCAACCCCAGCCACACCGTGGGCGGCCAGATCGCGCGGGTCATCCGCAAGTTCGGCGTCGAGCAGGATCCGGAGAAGGTCAAGGCTCGGGTCATGGAGCTGCTCGACATCGTCAAGCTACCGCGCGACTTCTACAAGCGCCGGCCGCGCCAGCTCTCCGGCGGCCAGAAGCAGCGGGTCGGCATCGCCCGTGCCTTCGCCGGCAACCCGCGCGTGGTGATCGCCGACGAGCCGGTCTCCGCCCTCGACGTCTCGGTCCAGGCGGCGGTCTCACAGCTCTTGATGGACATCCAGCGCGAGAACCGCACCACGCTGGTCTTCATCAGCCACGACCTGTCGCTGGTCCGCTACCTGGCTGATCGCGTCGTCGTCATGTATCTCGGCACCATCGCCGAGCAGGGCAGCACCAACGAGGTCTTCGCACCTCCCTACCACCCCTACACCGAAGCGCTGCTCTCCGCCGTGCCGATCGCCGACACCCGCATCAAGAAGAAGGAAATCGTCCTTCAGGGCGACATCCCATCCGCCGTCAACCCACCCCCCGGCTGCCCCTTCCAGACCCGCTGCCCGCGCAAGATCGGCCGCATCTGCGAAACCGAGGAGCCCCCCATCCGCACCTTCAACACCGGCCACCGCATCGCCTGCCACATCCCGCCCGAAGAACTCGAAGCCATGGAACCCGTCATTACCATGCCCGAGCCGGCCGCCGCGGAGTAGGGACGGGGACACAAGGTCGAGGAGGTCGGCCTCCCCGAGGCCTACGGGGGATTCGGGCGCGAAACGGCTTGTCGCCCCGCAGGAAACGCAATCAGCGTGAACGTGTCCTACCTGCGGTTTCCGTCCCTCGCTGGTGCTCGGTTTCTGTTGGGGCGGGTGGAGCGGGACAGAAGTGACTGTTCTTGACCGCATGGCTATGGCAAGGGCTGCCGTTCGCTGGGCGGACGAAGCGATCATGTGATCAAGACGCTCCGGGGATCGTCCTTGTCCGATAGCCCAGTGCACCCCCGGCGCGGTCGATGAGCCCGTTATTCAGCTTGGCAACCGCCGGTTCCGAAAAGCCAAGCGCATCTGCTTCTCCATCTCGACGAGCGCGAAGAACACCACGCCGATCAGGACGATCAGCAACCCGTCCGTCAACGGGACGTGATGCGTGCCGAAGACGGACTGCAGCGCGGGCAGGTAGGTGATGGAGAACTGCGCGACCGTCACCGCGACCACGCAGGCCCAGACGACCCTTGTTCCCTTTGCCGCGTCCCAGGTCAGCGAGGTTCCGTGGATGTTGCGGATAAAGAAGAGATGGAAGATCTCGAGCACCACCAGCGTGTTCATCGCGATGGTTTGCGCGAGCGCAACCGGATCGCCCCTGTCGATCGCGTAGAAGTACATGCCGAAGACAGCGGCCAGGAAAAGGGTCGAGACGAGCACGATGTGCCAGATGAGCTCGCCCGTCAGCAGCGGCTCGTCGCGCGGTCGAGGCGGACGGCGCATGGTGCCGGGCTCGGAGGGCTCGAAGGCGAGTGCGAGGCCGAGCGTGACGGCGGTGATCAGGTTGACCCAGAGGATCTGCACCGCCGTGATCGGCAGCGCCAGACCCGCGAAGAGCGCCACGATGATGGTCATCGCCTCGCCCGCGTTCGTGGGCAACGTCCAGCTGATGACTTTCTTGATGTTGTCGTAGACCGTGCGCCCCTCGCGCACGGCTGACGCGATGGAGGCGAAATTGTCATCCGCCAGGACGAACTCGGCCGCCTGCTTCGCGGCCTCGCTGCCCTTCCGCCCCATCGCGATCCCGACATCGGCGCGCTTGAGCGCCGGGGCATCGTTCACGCCGTCGCCGGTCATCGCCACGGTCAGGCCGCGGGATTGCAGCGCCGTGACCAGCCGCAGCTTGTGGGCGGGCGACGTGCGCGCGAAGACGTCCGTCTCCACCACCGTGGCGGCGAGGGCGGCGTCATCCATTGCCTCGACATCGGTGCCGGTCAGCACCCTCGCGTGGTTCTCGAGGCCGATCAGCCCGGCGATGGCTCGGGCGGTCGCGGCGTGATCGCCCGTGATCATCTTCACCCGGATGCCCGCCGCGTGGCATTCGGCGACGGCCTCGATGGCCTCGGCGCGGGGCGGGTCGATCAGGCCGACCAGCCCGATGAGCGTGAGCTGGCCCGCCAGATCAGTGGTGTTGAGGATCGTGTGGTCCTGGGGCACCGCTCGTGTCGCGACCGCGATGACCCGTTGCCCCTCCGCGGCGAGCTCCTCGACCATGGCGTGCCAGTGGCCGTTGTCGAGCGGCTGTGCCCTGCCGTCGGCGGCACGCTGGTCGGCACATAGGGCCAGCACCGCTTCGGGCGCGCCCTTGACCTCGATGCAGGCATGGCCCGCGTGGTCGTGGTGAAGCGTCGCCATGTAGCGGTGGGCGGCGTCAAAAGGAATAGCGTCGGTGCGGCTCCAGTCGCGAAAGGGCTCGGGGCCCTCGCCCGTGATCTTGCCGGCCAGCGCCTTGAGCGCGCCCTCCATCGGGTCGCCCTCCACGCGCCAGCCGTCATGCTCACCATGCAGCACCGCGTCGTTGCAGAGCGCCGCGGTGCGGGCGAATTCCTTCAAGATTTCGTGCTCGTCGGGATGCGCATCGGCCTCGCGCCAGCGCACCGCACCTTCAGGCGCATAGCCATCGCCGCCCACGGAGTAGATGCGCTCCGCGGTGGCGAGCGACGCCGCCATCATCTCGTTGCGGGTCAGCGTGCCCGTCTTGTCGGAGCAGATGACGGAGACCGAGCCCAGCGTTTCGATCGCCGGAAGGCGGCGGACAATGGCATTGCGTCGCGCCATGGCCTGCACGCCGACGGCCAGCGTGATCGTCAGCACCGCCGGTAGCCCCTCGGGGATCGCCGCGACCGAGAGGCCGACAATCGCCATGAAGAGCTCGGCGAAGGGCAAGTGCCCGACGAAATAGCCGTAGACGAGCAGGCTGGCCGCGATCATGAGAATGAACAGCGTGAGCCAGCGGGCGAAGATGTCCATCTGGAGGACGAGCGGTGTGGTCAGCGTCTGCACGTCCGACAGCAGCCCACTGATCTTGCCGATCTGGGTGCCGGTCCCGGTGGCGGCGACGACGCCGCGCCCTGCGCCGGCGGCGACGAGTGTGCCGCTGAAGAGCATCGAGCTGCGGTCCCCGAGCACGGCCGTGGCGGCCACCGGCGCCGTACCCTTGTCGACCGGCACCGACTCGCCTGTCAGGATCGCTTCGTCTGCCTTGAGACGCCGGGCCTCGATCAGTCGCAGGTCGGCCGGCACCCGGTCGCCCGCTTCGACGAGCACGATGTCGCCTGGCACGAGCTCGGCGGCGTCGACGCTCTGCCGCAGCCCGTCGCGCAGGACGGCCGAGCGCGGTGCCAGCATGCCGCGTATCGCTTCCATCGCCTGCTCGGCCCGGCCCTCCTGCACGAAGCCGATGACCGCGTTGACGGCGACGACCGCGAGGATCACGCCGGTGTCCACCCAGTGCTGGAGCATCGCCGTGACCGCGGCGGACGCAATGAGCACATAGATGAGCACGTTGTGGAAATGCGCCAGAAACCTCAAAACCGCACTGCGTCTTGGCGGCTCGGGCAGACGGTTCGGCCCGTGTTCGGCCAGACGTCGCGCCGCCTCGCCGGAGGTCAACCCGGTCTCGATTGCGCCCAGGGACTGGAGCGCGTCAGTCCTCGAGACGGCGTGCCAGCTCGGCAGGGGGGATTTCTGGGTCATCGGCCGTTGCGCCGGTGCAGTTGCGCTCATCGCTCTCAATCAATAACAGCATAGCATCGACCAGGCCCTCCCTCACTCCCGCATCGATGCGACGGATTAGCCAGACCAGGCGCCCGTTCCGCATCACCCAAAAGTACCGGAGGGGCCGGTGGGCAGGCGTGACTGCCCACCATATTGATTCTCCCCCATAAACTGCCCGCGAGTCGTCGATTGCGCCGTGATTTGGTTGCGACCGACCTCGTGTGCTACCCTCTTCAGTTGAGTAGCGCTCGAGCGGTTTTCCTTCGCCGACGTTTCTCGGGCCATCTTTCGGGCTGCAGGTGTGTTGGTCCTTCGATCGACCTGAGAGCGCGCGGCGCGGGTCTTGTTGGGACCGCGCTCGAGGCTCTCCCTTGTCAGTCTCCGCGAAAGCGTGCCTTGCCATGTCTCATCCGATGTCGTCCGACTCGTCGCCGAGATCGCTGCCCGAGGAGGTGTGCGTTTCGAGCGGCGTGCCGCACGGGTGCCGGCCATCCGCTGGCAACCCGAGCCCCGATACCATGATCGGCGCTGATGCCAGAGCTAGGCCGGCAAGGATCGCGGCTGCCGTGCCCGATGCCGAACGCAGCAAACTACGCCGGCTCGCGCTACCCGCTTTGGCGCCCTTGCCAGGGCCGGATGCCCTCCAGCCCGGCCTCGAAGCGATATTGTTCGATCTCGACGGCGTCGTGGCCAAGACCTCGAGCCTCCACGCGCGCGTCTGGCGGCGGCTGCTCGACGAGTTCCTCGCCCGGCGGGCACCCGGCCGTGGCGAGATGCGGTTCCGTTGGCCCGACGACTATCACGATCATGTCGACGGCAAGCCGCGTGCCGAGGGCGTGCACTCGCTCTTGCTATCGCGGGGCATCGATCTGCCGTTCGGCACACCGTCGGACGGCCCGGATACAGACTCCGTTTGCGGTCTAGGCAAGCGCAAGGCCCTGCTGTTCATGCAGGCTCTCGAAAGCCAGGGTGTCGAGGTCTTCGACGGCACCGTCGCCGTCCTTCGGGCGGCGCGCGCGGCGGCGCTCAAGACGGCTTGCGTCTCGTCGTCGTTGAACTGCCGCAAGGTTCTGGAGAAAACGCGGCTCACCGGGCAGTTCGATCTCGTCTACGATGGCACCGACTTGGCGCAGGACGGGCTACCGGGAAAGCCGCGGCCCGACTGCTTTCTCAGGGCTGCGGCGCTGATCGGCGTCGAGCCGCGCGATGCCGCGGTGGTGGAGGACGCGGTCGTCGGCGTGGCGGCCGGGCATGCCGGCGGTTTCCGCTTGGTGATCGGCGTCGACCGTGGCGCCGGTCGTGACGCGCTGCTCGATGCCGGCGCTGATATCGTGGTAGCCGATCTCGCGGAGCTGATGGCTGCTTGAGGTTTAGCCCGTCGCCGGCGCTCGGTGGTGCCTCGCGGGCGGCAGTGGCCCGGACGACAGCAAAGCATTGGTTGTTTCCGACCTGACCTCCGATCATTGTTGAGCAGTCGGTCACGCATGCCGTTGCGCGCCAGGCCGGAGAGCGGCGGTTGCCAGCGACGTGCACCTTGATCCGATTGACGACCGTGTGCGCGCGCAGCAGCATTGCTGCAAGCGTTCAGGCTGACGTGGCAAGAGCGTCCTTAAGAAGCTCTAAGGCAAGGTTGGGCCGGTGGGAAAGCGTGCCTCCCCGCCAGTCTTCCCCAAGAGCCGGTTCGAACCAGCGCATCATCCGGCTGGTGGTCGCAGCGGTCGGTTTGAGTGAGGAGGGTGGCTGAATTGACCCGGCACACGCCATACGGCTGTCGAATGGTGCCAGCTATTGGCGACCGTCGCGTGGGGATGCGGTTCGGCTGTCCAAGAGTGCCAGGGCGCGGCCGAGGGCATCTCGGGCGGCTTGCTGGTCCTCGTCGGTCATGCCGGTCGGATCGATCTCCAGGCGGAAATGCGGGCGCGTTTCCCTGAGCTTGAGGTCGTCTGACCCGAGCGCCGTATCCCGTTCGGCGACCCGGTATGTCTGGATTGGATGGGCGATGCCCTTGACCTCGACGCTGCCGCGGGGCTCGCAGTCGACCTCGTTCTCGATCAGGGCGAAGGTCTCGAAGGAGAGGAGGATATCGCCGGGCGCCGTGAGCTCCTCCAGCCGGGCGGCGGTATTCACCGCACCGCCGACGATGGTGTAGTCCATTCGGTCGTCGCTGCCGAAATTGCCGACGGTGCAGAAGCCGGTGTGGATGCCCATGCGGATCTGCAGGCGGTTGCCGATCCCCGCCGCGCGCCAGAGGTAGCCGAGCTCGCGCATGCTGCGGCGCATGGCGATCGCCATCCGAACGCAGGCCAGGGCATCGTCTCGCACCCCTTTCGTCTCCGGGTCGCCGAAGAAGATGAGGATGCCGTCGCCGACATATTTGTCGATCGTCGCGCCATGCGCCAGTGCGATCCGCGACATCTCGGTCAGGTATTGATTGAGCAGCTGCGTCAGCTCCTCCGACTCCAGCTGGTCGGCGATCTCGGTGAAGCCGACGATAACGGAGAAGAAGATCGTCAGCTTCTTGCGGCTGCTTGCGATCCTGACCTGCTGCTTGCCAGTGAAGATCGATTCGTAGACCTGCGGCGAGAAGTACTTGGCGAGCTGGGTCGATAGCTGCTCGAGCATACTGGTCTTGGCCGCCAGCTCGGTCTCGCGCTGGTCGATGACCTCCATATAGCGGGCCATCGCACTCGAGATCGTGCCGATCTCGTCGGGCCGCCGATCGTCAAGCCCGTGCTTGCGATCGGTGGCATACGCACGCAGCAACTCGCTCATCCGGTGCAGCCGCTCGAAAACACGGCGCTTTAGGATCTGCCACGCGACTGTCGTGCCGGTAGCCTGGGCGAGCAGGACGACGACCACGGCGCCGAGGGTCAGGCGGATGGATGGTGCCGTTGACCAAATGCACGCGCTCCTCGAGCTCCATGCGGGTGTGCCAGAACGCGTTGCTGGCGCTGCTCAGAAGGCGATTGGCGATGAGCGAGTTCTCCTCGGCCAGGGCCTTGATCTTAAATGCGTTGGCCAGCTCGGCGGCCTTGTCCTCGAGCAGTGCCTCGCGCCTCTGGTCCCAAAGTGCCAGGACATCGTGGGCCGTTGGCGAGAGCCCAGGTGGCGCTTGCGCCGGCACCGCTGCGAGCGCCTGCTTGAGTTCCGCCATGCTCGCTTCGAGCTCCCGCCTGTTCCGGGCGAAACGCGACCGGTTGCCGTCGAGGAGCACGTTGCGCAGGAGCAGCAGCGACCGGGTGAGCGCGACGGCGAGCCCGGAGGAATCGTCGACGCCTGCGGTAGTGATCAGCCTTTGAAACTGCGTGAACGCCTGGGCATGGTCCTCGAGCCGCTGGGCAACGGCGATCTGTTCGCCGACGGCGGCCGTGAGACCCCGCAGGTTGGCGATCAGCAGATCGCCGTTCTGCTGCAGGGCCTGGGCGCTTTCGGTCGCCTCGATCAGCCGGCTCAACTCGTCGATCAGGATGCGCTGCGCGCTTTCCTTGTCCTTGATCCGCGATAGCAGCGTATCGAACTCGGCGGAGGTCGGGCGCATGCCCAAGGCAGGTGCTATCGAGCTGGTCGCCGAGGCCTCCTGCGAAAGCTGGGCCAGCTGTACCAGGCGAGGCAGCACGGAGACCTGCAGCCGGCCGAGCTCCGTCTGGATCTCGACCAGGCGCAGGCTGGTCAGCAGAAGGCCCAGCACGACAACGGCGGCAGTAGTCGCGAGAACGCCGAGGAGAACCGTCGAAATGCGCTCCTTGGCCTTGATGGTAGCGCGCATCAGGAAGGGGCAGCCCGGTCAGCGCAGCGGCGGGCTGAACATTAGCCCGCTGTCGCGCCAGAGCCGGTTGAGGCCGCGGTCGATGCCGAGTTGGCTCTGCTCCCCGAGATAGCGCTCGAAGATCTCGCCGTAGTTGCCGGCGCCGGCGATGACACGGCGTGGCCAGTCGGCGGCCAGACCGGCGGTGTCGCTGGCCGGCAGCGGGTCCACACCGAGCAGCCGACGCACGGCCGGATCGGCGCTGTCGAGGTGGTCGGTGTAGTTGCCGCTGGTGATCCCTTTCTCCTCGGCGATGATTGTCACCATGATCGCCCAGCGGACGAAGTTGCCCCAGAGCATATCCACGCATGACACGTAGGCGACGAAGGGCTCCTTGGAGATGATCTCCTCGTGCAGGACGTAGTTCCCGGGATCGTCGACGTCCGTCGCGCGGAGTGTTGCGAGCACCAGGCGGTCGGCAGTGAGCAGGTCGCAGCGGCGGGAAAAAAAGGCGTCGTTCCGCCCTTGCGACAATTCGAAGGGCAGGACCTCCCAGTCCAAGCCATTGAGCGCGATATAAGCCTTGAGATTGGCGATCGTCGTCGTCGAGTGCGAGACGCAGACCGTGCCGCCGTCGAATGCGCTCAGCGGCCGTTCTGTAGCGTCGCGATGCGACATGAAGCCCTGGCCGTCAAAGTAGAGGACAGCCGCAGCGGTGAGATTGAGGCCGATATCGCGCGAGAAGGTCCAGGTGACGTTCGAGATCTAGACGTCGACGTTGCCCTCGGAGACGCTCTTCAAGCCGTGGCGGATCAGGATCGGCGACAGCTCGACGGCGTTCCGGTCGTCGAAAAGTGCGAGGGCGACGACGCGGCAAAACTCGGGGAAGAAGCCCTCGTAGCCCAGCTCGCCGATCCGTGTATCACCCACCGGGCGGTTGCCGATCGCACATTTGACGTAGCCGCGATCTCTAACCGCTTGCAACACGTTCTCCGCCGAAGCGGCTGGACTGGCAGCGAGGACGAGCAGCGAGACCAACGACATTACCAGCGCTTTCCGATACCCCATGCGCCCACTTCCCCATTCCAAGGAGCATAGCATGGCAGCACGGCGCCGCGAAGGCTTCGACAGATCGGCCGCGCAGTGTCAATCGAGTAATCGCCAATGCGCGGCCGCGGAGCTTGCGCAAGGTTGCCATTGGCAATGCTCACACAACTCTCTGAGCCGTGCTCGTTTCGTGCGAGCAGACATGCTGACAATTAACGCTGGCGGTCGAAGATTGGCGCTGGCGCAGTAGCGCGACAGTCGTAGGATCGTCGAATGCTCTAGGTCGACTGACGAATGGGGGCTCGAGTGCGCTACGGCTTTTGAAACAGCGCGTCGTCCGGGTGATGGTCGAAGCGGACGGTCTCCGTGAGGAAGGTGGCTTCGTCGACCCAGCCGGCCATCAGGGGCCAGCCGTTACGGGCGTAGACGGTAAAGGGGATGATACCACAGTTCTCGCGGTCGACGGGGCGGAGGCTCGGGTCGACGCGCTGCATCAGCTCGAGCGAGCGGATGATGGGCTCGATGAAGCGGGTCATCCAGGCGGACGCCAGCACCTCGCCGCAGATCTGCTCGTCGACCTGCAGCACGTTGTAGGTGGAGGCGTGGCCGGCGACCTGGGGGCCGGCGCTCCATTTGCGCAGTGTATAGGGCAGCAGGCTGCCAATGTCGTTGGCGACGGCGGCTTGGATCGGTGCGCCGCCCGCGCCGTCGAGCGGGTAGATGTATTGGCTGTCGACATCGACCAGATGACGGCTGCCGTCGACCGAGACGATGACGAGGCTGCGATCGCTGCCGAGCTCGGCGCGGAGCTGCTGGCCATTGAACAGGCCCTCGACCAGGATGCCGGCCCGGGCGTCGCCAACGGCAGCCAAGATGACACAGGCAAGGCAGGCGAGCAGGCGCATCAGGTGTTCCTTCAAGTGGCAGGCCGGCAGGGTAAGGCGAGCAGGATCGGGCCGTAGCCTGCCATGGCATGCTCAAGATTTGGTTAACGCGGCTGCCAGCCCGCGCTCGACGATTATCGCGGCGTGGCGGGTGTGGCGTGCTGGGTCGAAGAGGGCCCGGAGCCGCTCGGCCGGCAGCGTGTCGGTGATCCGCGGTTCCATCAGCAGCAGGTCGAGCAGCGGCCGCTCCTCCTCCCAGGCGCGCATGGCGCTCGCCTGGACCAGCTCGTACGCCGCTTGGCGCGCCAGGCCGGCATCGACCAGCGCCAGCAGCACGGCTTGGCTGTTGTAGAGCCCCTGGGTGGAGTCGAGATTGCGCCGCATCCGTTCGGGGTGGATGACCAGCTTGTCCATCATCGAGCCGAGGCGGGCGAGCGCGAAGTCGGTGAGGATGCAGCTGTCGGGCAGCATCACCCGCTCGACCGAGCTGTGGGCGATGTCGCGCTCGTGCCAGAGGACGACGTTCTCCAAGGCCGGGACGACGCCGGCCCGGATGATCCGTGCGAGGCCGGTAAGATTCTCGGACAGGACCGGGTTGCGCTTGTGCGGCATGGCCGAGCTGCCCTTCTGCCCGGCGTGGAAAAACTCCTCGGCCTCGCGCACCTCGCTGCGCTGCAGGTGGCGCACCTCGGTGGCCAGCCGCTCGATCGAGCTGGCGATCTGGCCCAAGGCGCAGGCGAAGGCGGCGTGACGGTCGCGGGGGATGACCTGGGTGGAGACCGGCTCCGGCGTGAGGCCGAGCCGTTCCCCGACCATGGCTTCCACCCGGGGGTCGATGCTGGCGAAGGTGCCGACGGCGCCGGAGACGGCGCAGGTGCCAACATCGTCCAGCGCAATGGCAAAGCGCTGGCGCTGGCGGGCGAACTCGGCATGGAAGCCCGCGAGCTTGACGCCCATGGTGGTCGGTTCGGCGTGGATGCCGTGGCTGCGGCCGATGCAAATGTCGAGCGCGTGCCCGCGGGCGCGGCGGGCGAGCACGGCGAGCAGCCCGTCGAGTTCGGCCAGAATGAGCCGGCCGGCTTCGCGCAGCTGGAGCGCGAGCGTGGTGTCCAAGAGGTCTGAGGAGGTCATGCCGAGATGCAGGAGCCGGGCTTCGGGGCCGCAAATGGCCTCGACATGGGTGAGGAAAGCGATGACGTCGTGCCGTGTCGTGGCCTCGATGGCGTCGACGGCCGGCGGGTCGATCAGCCGCTCCATGGACCCCGACGCCTGCGCCCGCAGCCGGGTCACGGCATCACGGTCGATCTGGCCGAGCTCGGCCATGGCCTCGGCGACGACCAGCTCGACCTCGAGCCAGAGCCTGAGTTTGTTTTCCGGCGAGAAGACGGCGGTCATTGCCGGCCGGCTGTAGCGGGGGATCATCCGGGTCTCCGCGGGGCGGCATGGAAGCATCGAGGGGCGGTGCAGGCTGTTTAGCAGTGCCCGGGTCACACCGAAAGCCCGGCCATGGCCGGGCTCGCCAATGGCGCTTGGCCTCGGCGGCGGGTCGGCGGTAAAAACGTCCGTCATGCGCGAGACATCCGAAAGCTTCTGGCCGATCCGTGTGCAGCGCGTGCCGCTCAGCCTGTTCCTGGCCGGCGCGATCGGGTTCGCCATGCTGGTCGCCATGGGGCTGATGATCTGGCTGACGCTCGGCACTGCGCGCGAGAACACGGCTCGGCTGCTCGGCGACAAGGCACAGCTGGTGCTGACCCTGGTCCGGGCGCGCACAAGCCAATTCCTTGAGCCCGCCGAGGCATTGACGGCCAGCGTGGCGCAGAACATCGAGAATGGCGAGATCGACCCCGGCGACGAGGTGGGGCTGATCGATGCGTTGAGCTACGGGCTGGCCGCGGCGCCGCAGATCAACGCGGCCGTCTACGTCGATCCGGACGGCTGGTTGATCAGTGTCTTTCGCGAGCGCGAGACCGGCGGCGTCAGCCACGAGCGCTCCGACTGGCGCACCGATCCAGCAGTGGTCGCCGCTGTCGAGCGTATCAATTCCGGCGCCGAGCATTCGCCGCACTGGGGTGAGCCGCTGTTCAGCGAGGGTGCCGGCACGACGCTCGTCTATTTCGCCCATCCGGTGCGTCTGGCGACCGGCGAAATGGCAATTGTCGTGGCCACGACGACGATAGCGCAGCTCTCGACCTTCATCGCGTCGATCGAGACGCCGGGCGAGATCGGCACCTTCATTCTGCTCGGCCACGATCGGGTGCTGGCGCATCAGGATCTGATCGCGGCAGAGGGCCTGCTGAGCGCGAAGAAGCCCTTGCCGACCACTGCCGAGCTGCAGAACGATGCCTTGTCCGGCATCTGGGCAGATGGCTGGGAGCAGCGGCAGATCGAGCAGCTGCCGATCAAGGCGCATTGGTTCGAGGGTGAGAACGAGAACTACGTCTATCTCTACGAGGAGATCTTCGCCGACCGCGACGAGCCCTGGATCGTCGGCGGTTATTTCCGCTCCTCGGATATCGGCCGCGAGTGGCGGCGGGTGAACCAGGTGACGGCGATCGCCTTCGGGCTCCTGGTGCTGAGCCTCCTGGGCGCCGCGCTGCTCGGCCGCAGGCTGGCGCGGCCGGCGACGCAGATCGCCGAGACGGCGCGCGCGGTGAGCACGCTCCGCCTCGAGCATATCCAGCCCTTGCAGGGATCGCGGATCCGCGAGCTCGACGATGCCGAGCGATCGTTGAACGCCATGATCACGGCGCTCGGCTGCTTCGTCCGCTATTTGCCGCGCGACCTGGTCGACTACGTGCTCCGCTACCCCGAGCGCGATGTCGGCCGCCCCCGGCTCCGGCCAATGACCATCATGTTCACCGATATCTCTGGCTTCACCACGCTGTCGGAAATGCTCGACCCGGAACTGACGGGCCGGCTGCTGAACCAGCATTTCGCCGATCTCGAGGGCTGCATCCGTGCCACTGGCGGGGTCATCGACAAATACATGGGCGACGGCCTCCTGGCGTTCTGGGGCGCGCCCGAGCCCATGGCCGATCACCAAAAGCGGGCGATCGACGCGGCGCTGGCGATCGCCTGCAAGGTGCGGGCACACAACCGGGAAAGCGAGCTGCCGCTTCGGGTGCGGATCGGCATCGCCTCGGGCGAGATCCTGGTCGGCGACCTCGGGGCACCCACCCGTACCAACTACACGGTGATCGGCGACCCGGTGAATCTCGCCCAGCGGCTACTGCAGACCGGCCACGTGGCGGCACCTGACCACACCACCGTGATCATCGCGACCGAGGCCTGCATCAGCGCAATCAAGCCAAAGGAGCGGCCGGCCACGCGGCCGCTCGGCGAGCACCGGGTACGCGGCCGGCACGGGCTGGTCGAGCTGGTCGAGGTTATCGACAGTGCTGCCGACGAATTGGGCGCCGCCGCCGCTGCTGCCACCGCTGTCGCCGGGTGAGCCGGCTCCTGGCCGGGCTCGCCTGGTTCGGCCGGCACGCGAGCCCGCTCTTTTTCCTCGGCGTCTTCGCCGGCGTGGCCGTGCCGCCGCTCGCGGCACTCCTGCATCCGCTGCTGCTGCCGGCGATCCTGCTGCCGTTCGTGGCCGCGCTGCTCAAGCTCGACCCGGCGGTCCTGCTGCGCCAAGCGCGTCAGCCGGCGCTGGTGCTCGGGCTCGTCGTCTGGTCGCTGCTGGGCGCGCCCATCGTCGTGGCACTCGTGGTCGCCGCGCTCGGGGTCGAGCCGGGCCTGGCGGCGCTGGTCGTCTCGACGGCAGCTTGCGCGCCGCTCATGGCGACACCGGCGCTCGCCATGCTGCTCGGCCTCGACGTGACGATGGCGCTGCTGGTTGTCGTGCCGGCGACGGCGCTGATGCCGTTCACCGTGCCGCCGATGGTGCTCTGGCTCGCCGGGCTGACGCTGGAGCTCGAAGCCTGGGCGCTCGCACTGCGGCTCGCCGTCCTGCTCCTCGGCTCGGCGCTAGTGGCCTTCGTCATCCGGCGCCGGCTCGGCCCCGTGCGCCTGGCCGGGGCAGCGCCGGCGATCGACGGGCTCGCGGTCTTGGGCTTCGTCGTCTTCGCCATCGGCGTGATGGACGGTTTCATGGTAACGGCCCTCGACCGGCCGGACGTGGTCGCGCTCAATCTGCTCGCCGTCTTTGCGCTCAATGTCGGGCTGCAGCTGCTCACGGCGCTGTGCCTGATCCGCCATGTAGCGTTGCGCACCGCGCTCACGGCAGGCTTGCTCGCCGGCAACAACAATTTCGGTCTCGTCTTCGCTTCGGTGGTGGATACGGCGCCCTCGACCATGCTCGTCTTCGTCGCGGCGGCGCAGTTCCCGATCTACCTCTTGCCGATCGTGCAGCGTCGACTTTACCCCCGCATCCTGGCGAACGCGTCCCCACCCTGATGCGGACATATTGCGGCGAATTGCTGCAATGCGCTATCGGGGGTCGCCGTTGCGGCCGCCGCTCTGTATAAACCGGAGACAGTAGCGGGGGGCTGGCTCAAACATTCTAGTGGTTGGCTAGTGGTGGCCGTCGTTCCCCGCAAAAGAACACAACAACTGAGGGGAACTCCGATGACCGATATCGTGATTGTCGCTGCGGCTCGCACAGCGGTCGGCAACTTCAACGGCACGGTGGCGTCATTGCCGGCGCAAGAGCTCGGCAAGACCGTGATCCAGGGCGTGCTGGAGCGTGCCAAGCTCGAGCCGGGTGAGCTCTCCGAGGTGATCCTCGGTCAGATCCTCTGCGCCGGCGGCGGTCAGAACCCGACCCGGCAGGCCTCGGTCAACGCCGGCGTTCCGGTCGAGGTGCCGGCCTATGCCGTCAACATGCTGTGCGGCTCGGGCCTCAAGTCGGTCGCGATGGGCGTGCAGTCGATCAACGAAGGCGACGCCACGATCGTGCTGGCCGGCGGCCAGGAGAGCATGAGCCAGGCGCCGCATCTGGCGCACATGCGTAACGGCCAGAAGATGGGCAGTATCGAGCTCCAGGATTCGATGCTCCGGGACGGCCTGTTCGATGCCTTCCAGGGCTACCACATGGGCCAGACCGCCGAGAACGTCGCCGAGAAGTGGCAGATCACCCGCGAGGACCAGGACAAGTTCGCGGTCGGCTCGCAGAACAAGGCCGAGGCGGCGATCAAAGCCGGCAAGTTCAAGGACGAGATCGTGCCCGTCACGATCAAGAACCGCAAGGGCGACATCGTCTTCGACACCGACGAGTTCCCGCGCCTCGGCGCCACCTACGAGCAGCTGGCGAAGCTGCGCCCGGCCTTCAACAAGGAGGGCTCGGTCACCGCGGGCAATGCCTCGGGCATCAATGACGGCGCTGCCGCGGTGATCATCATGTCGGCCAAGGAGGCCGAGAAGCGCGGCCTCAAGCCGCTCGCGCACATCAAGTCCTGGGCGCAGGCCGGCGTCGATCCGGCGATCATGGGCACCGGCCCGATCCCGGCGTCGAAGAAGGCGCTCGAGAAGGCCGGCTGGACGGTCGACGATCTCGATCTGATCGAGGCCAACGAGGCCTTCGCCGCCCAGGCCATCGCGGTCAACCGCGACCTCGGCTGGGACACCGACAAGGTCAACGTCAATGGCGGCGCCATTGCCTTGGGCCACCCGATCGGCGCGTCCGGTGCCCGCATCCTGGTGTCGCTCCTGCACGAGATGCAGCGCCGCGACTCGAAGAAGGGCCTCGCGACGCTCTGCATCGGTGGCGGCATGGGCATCGCCATGTGCCTCGAGCGCTGATCGGCCGAATCTCTGCCCCGGCCGGCGGTCCGCTGCCGGCCGGGTTGACTTTCCGGCGCCGTTCGCGACTGTGATCGCAAGCAGGCGTTCAATGAAGCAAGGGAGGAAAACGATGGAGCATGTGGCGCTCGTGACCGGTGGCACCCGCGGCATTGGTGCGGCGATCTGCAAGTCGTTGAAGACGCACGGCTACAAGGTGGCCGCCAGCTACGCCGGCAATGACGAGGCGGCGGCGAAGTTCAAGGAGGAGACCGGCATTCCGGTCTACAAATGGAGCATCGAGGACTACGATGCCTGTGCCAAGGGCATCGCCCAGGTCGAGGCCGAGGTCGGACCGATCGATATCCTCGTCGCCAATGCCGGCATCACCCGCGATGCCATGTTCCATCGCATGACCCGCGAGCAGTGGGACCAGGTGATGGCGACCAACCTCACCGGCCTCTTCAACATGACCCACCCGCTCTGGCCGAAGATGCGCGAGCGCAAGTTCGGCCGGGTCATCGTCATCAGCTCGATGAACGGCCAGAAAGGCCAGGCGGGCCAGGCCAACTACTCGGCCGCCAAGGCCGGGGAGATCGGCATGGTCAAGGCGCTGGCGCAGGAAGGGGCGCGCTCCAACATCACCGTCAACGCCGTCTGCCCCGGCTATATCGGCACCGAGATGGTCAAGGCGATCGACGAGAAGGTCCTCAACGAACGCATCCTGCCGCACATCCCGGTCGGCCGTCTCGGCGAGCCCAACGAGGTCGCCCGCTGCGTGCTCTTCCTCGCCAGCGACAAGGAAGGCTTCGTCACCGGCTCCACCGTCACCGTCAACGGCGGCCAATACATGGTTTGAGCGTGGGCGGGCTTCGGCGCCTCGTCGCCGGAGCCCGCTTCACGTTGCCGGCGCCCGCAGCCTGAAGTACGCCTGAACTACGGATTACTTCAGCGCAGGGTTCTACCCGGCATGGCCGAGGAAACGACCGAGCCGCCAGCGCCGCCGCCGGAGCCCGAGTTTCTCGACGGCGATCTTGCGCTGTCGCGCATCGAGGCGCTGGTCGGCAACGCTCGGGCCGTCTGGCTAGGCCTGATCGGCTTCCTCGCCTTCATCGGCCTGACGTTGTTCAGTGTCCGCGACGTCGATTTCTTCTCGGTCAGTGCCACAACCGACCTGCCAATAGTCAACATCGCGATCCCGACAACGACGTTCTTCTGGACGGCGGCGCTCCTGGCTGCGCTGCTGCACACCTACTTTCACGTCTTTCTGCTCAAGCTCTGGGATGCGCTCGCCGAGGCGCCGCCTGAGATCGGCAAGTCGAAGCTCGGCGACCGGACCTTCCCCTGGCTGGTCAACGATTGGGCACTGCGCCGGCGCGCCGACCGGCCGGTCACCAAACGGCCGCTGGACCTGCTCGGCAGTCTGGTGACGGCGCTGGTCATCTGGCTGGCCGCACCCATCGTGCTCGCCGGCTTCTGGTGGCGCTCGCTGCCGGCCCACGACGCGCGGCTCAGCCTCGCGATCGCCGGGGCATTGTGGCTGGCGCTGTTCGCCTCGCTGCGCGGCTGGCGGCGGGCGCGCACCCGATTAGCCCGACCAGGCCTGCTGCAACCGGCGCAGGAGCGGCGACGCTTGCGCCCCATGGCACGGCTTGGCCGAGCTGGCCGCGGCCTCGGCGTCGGCCTGTTATGGGTCGCCATGCTGGCGGCCGTGCCGGCCCTCGCCATTGCGACCCTGGCCGGTGCGGGCGGGCACCACCTGCCGCCTGGCGCCGAAGCGACGCTAGAGGCCTACGTTCCCGAGGCTTGGAAAGGAGCGGCTGAAGCCCTCTCAGGGCAAGGCTGGCGGCTTTCGCCCACCATCCCGATCGTGCGTGCCGACCTCGTCGACGCCGAGATCGCCATCGAGCCGGACGACTGGCGCGATCCTGAGATCGCGCGCCGCCGGTTCCATGTCGATTGGTGCCGCGGCAGCGGCGTGCCGCCGGGGGCCTGCGAGGCGCCTGCATCGGGAGAAACGAACGTCGCGCGCGCCAAATTTTGCCAGGAAAATGGCGTCGCCTTTGCCGATTGTGCCGAGCACTTCATGGCCATCGATGACGCGTTCGAGGCCGAATGGGCGACCGAACGGCGAGCCCATGTCTCGAACATCCGCGGCCCCGACCTGCGCAACGCCGCCGCGATCAGCGCCTTTCTCACAGGAGTCGATCTGCGCGAGGCGCGGCTGAGGGGGCGTACCTCGGCGAGGCGCGGCTGGAGGGGGCGAACCTCAGCGAGGCGCGGCTGGAGGGGGCGAACCTCAGCGAGGCGCACTTCCAATCGGCCGAATGGGCCGGCGCCACATTTGCTGCCTCGCCGGCCCATTCGGCCGATTTTACCGCTGGCAAGAACCTGACGCAAACCCAGCTCGCGCAGGTGATCGGCGACGACGACACGATCCTTCCCCGCGACGCCGAGACGGGCGCGCAACTCTATGTCTGGTCGTGCTGGGAGGAGGCGCCGCCGACGCTCGATGAACTGCATCGAGATGATCTGGTGGGAAGACGCGGACGCCCTGCGCGCCGATTGGCTCTGCGGCGAAGGCGAGGCGCCGCGCAAGGTCGGCACGGCTGCCGAGCCCGTCGCGCCGCCGGCCGATTGACCGCCCGCCTACTGCAACACCATGCCGCCATCGATCATCAGCAACTGGCCGGTCATGTAGTTGCTGTCGTGGCTGGCGAGGAAGCTGGCGGTGCCGATGGCGTCCGCGGATCGGCGTGCGCTCGATGGCAGACCTTCTTCGAGACGCCTGATCCGGCCCGGTTGGCCCGGGCCGGATCGGTTGGCTGCTAGTCGCTCGTGCCGCTGGCAAATCGCACGAGGTCGGCGAGCTGCAGCGGGTAGTAGTCGGGGTCGTTGACCAGGCGGTCGTGGTCGATGGCGTCGTGACCGTTGCCCTTAGCGTGACCGTTGCCCTTGCCGTGGCCGTTGGCGTAGCCGTTGCCGGCGTAGCGATCGGTGACGCAGGGGTCGGGGTGCCAGTATTCGGCGTGCAGCACGCTGTCCTTGCACAACCGGAGCATGCCGCCGAAGACCTCCATGAGGATGGCCGAGCCCAGGGGCCCGTAGCGGGCGCCGCCGCTCACCACCTCGCTCTCGCGCAGGAGGTAGTAGAAGAGCGGGGTTTCCAGGCTGAGGTCGTGCGGGCCCTTGTGGAGGACGGCCTTGACCCGCTTCCAGCCCTTGACCTGGTCGAGCTTCAGGTCGGTGACGTCGAGCGGGTAGCCCTTGGTCTTGAGCGCCGCGGCCACGGCCTGGCCCGACGGCACGCCGAGCGCACTGCCGCGCAACAGGTTCCGAAAGGCGAGGGCGCGGTTGTTGGGGTTGTTGCTCGCGACCACCGGCAGGTCCTGCAGCTCGTCGGCGAGCAGCGGGTTGAAGGCCTTGGCCATGCGCGGCTGGACGTGCGGGCTCATCTCGAGCAGGTGCCGCCAGTCGACGACGAGCTCCGCCGGCAGTGCCGTGAAACCGTCGGTGCCGAAGCGGTCGTCGAAGAGCTCGATGTCCTTGAGCTCGTTGTTGATCGCGTAGCGGTTGCGGACCATGGCGTGGCCGACGCGGTAGGCGGCGGTCGAGAACTCGACCGGCATGCTGAGCTTGTGATGGTTGTCGAGCCCGTAGCAGAGCGGGAAGGTCGCATTCTTGTCGAGCAGCTTGGCGGCGGCGAAGGCGAAGATCTTGGGATCGCAGATGCGCTTCAAGAAGTCGAACAACACGATCCACTGGTAGTGGTAGCGGGTCTCGCGCTGCGCCGCCTCGAAGCGCGACCAGCCGCGCTCGGTGATGTCCCGCTGCCGCACGCGCTCGTTGTAGAAGCGGTTGTGGGCCTTGTGGAAGACGAGGTGGAGCTGGGCCACGAAGATGTTCTCGTCGTTGCGCGGGTCGCCGATGAGTGCGGTGCCCGAAGGCGAGCGGGCGAGGTCGAAGCCGTTGGGGTTGACGGCGAGGCAGTCCGGGTTGTCGGTGTCGTAGATGTGCGGGCTGCCTTCCGGCCCGAAGCCGTAGACGGCGTCGAGATCGAGGCTGGCCGTGCGCAGGTTGGGCAGCTTCGCCACGTCCTCGGGCTCCAGCGGGTCGCCACGCAGGTCGCTGGTCGTGTCGAAGGTGATGTCGTGGTCGATCAGCTGGGCGAAGAAGATGTAGCCGGCCGGCACGCCGCTATCCGGCGACTCGTCGTCGAAATCGTGCATCAGCCCGCCGGGACCGCCGATCGCCGCAGCCTCGTCTTCGGTGAGCACGAGGTTGTCGAGGCTGGGGAAGAGGCGGGAGAAGTGGCCGACGGCCGCGTGCGTGCAGCCCTTGGCTTTGGCCATGCCATGATGACAGACAATTCGTTCGCTCATCGACATTTCCTCCTGGTTGTTCGAGGGAGAGATCGGCGAGGGCGAAAGGCGTCGGCCGCGGCGCTTGCCGAGGCGATCGGCACGGCAGCGAGATCGACGCCGCCGAAGGGTGCGGTGCGGGCGAGCACGGCAGGGGCACCGCCGGGCAAGCGCGTGGGCCAGGCGATCGAGGCATCACCTCGCCGGCGGCAGCCATGAAGGTGACGTCATGACCCTCGAGCTTGCCGTCCAGGTCACGCACAGCGCGCCCTTGCGGGCCGACCCGCGGAGGTGGGCCTGCAGCTGCAGCACCGCCAGCATTGGCGACAGGTGCCGCCCGCCGCTGTGGTTGCCGGTGACGCGAAAGGTCTCGACGATTTCGGCGATCAGCTGAAGCGACATGGGTCGGTCCTCGAGCTGTTGGCTGGCCTCGCGCAGTGCGGCCGCCACATGCGGGCGGCATGTCTCGTCTCCCGGGGGGAGAAAAACGATCCGGCCCACGGCACCGTCCCGGCCGGATCCAATCTAGGGAGGCAACACCCTGCTGCATGCGGACCCGAAGACTCGGGGCCGGAGCTGCCCCTGCAGGTCCTTCGATGGCGAGGCGGAAGAAAGGTGGGGCCTGGACCCCCAGTGGTGCCGTTGCCGGCCCCGTCGCATCGATGCAGGGAGCGTGCCCGATCCCTGTGAGCGGAGCGTGAGCCGAAGCGTGGCTGGAGCGTGAAAAACGGTGCCCCGTCGCTTTTCCGCTGCAACGTGAAACAGCCGGGTTCAGCCCTGACGCGCCGTGCTGATGCAACGCCAATAGGGCCCCCGAGACTGCAGGGGCCCGCTTCGCTCCGGTAGTCTGTTTCAGGCGGTGAGGCCGGCCGGAGCAAGGTAAAATTGCCTTGCTCCGGCTGCTGCTCTGCCAGGCCTGCCTAGGCTGGGCTGTCGGCGGCGACCCGGCTCGCGAGAGGCGCCGGCCTCGCGGGCCGGTCGGCCACCTGCTGCTCGTCCGATTGGACGGCTTCCTCCAGCCGATGGGCGACGCGATGCGCCAGCTGGTCCAGGGCCGCGCCATCGGCCAGTTCATCGAGCGGGAAGTGCTCGACCCAGAGCAGCAGGCCGTCGAGCGAGCGCCAGACGCGAACGGTCAGGCGCCGCGTGTCGCCGAGCCGGGCAACAGAGCCATCGACGCGGTAGGCGGCGGCGGGGATGCGGCTCGCTTCGGCAATGTCGACCACGGCGAGATCGGTAGCCCCGGCAAGGGCCGCGGCCACGGCCTCGCCCACGATCATCGCGTGGATCTGGTCCCCGCGGGCGTCGCTCAGGACGTTGAACGGGGCTAGCGCGACGCGAACGGCCTGGCCGGTGTGGAGGATCGGCTGCCCGAGCCGGAGCGGCGCCAGCCAGTCGAGGGGCCAGTGCTGCGACTCGCCCGCGGCCGCGCTCGGCCGGCGCCTCGGCTGCGGCGCCAGCCGACGCTCCGGTGGGCGGGCGATGGCGGCGCGCAGCGCCAGCGTGGCCTCGCTTGGGCCGACGCCGAGCTCGGCTTCGAGCCGCTCGCGGCAGATCTCGAACTGGCGCAGCGCCAGCGAGCGATTGCCCTGGTCGGCATGGCCGCGCATCAAGATGCGGTGCGCGGTCTCGAGCGTCGGGTCGAAGCCGATCAGCCGGGCCGCCCAGCGCAGGGCGCCGGCCGCATCGGCCTGGGCGAGGCAGGCGTCGGCACGCGCTTCGATGGCCTGGTGCAGCCGGTCACGGCAGCGCACCCGCTCGGGCGTCAGCCACTCCTCGAACGCCGGGTCGATGATCTCGATGTCGCGCAGCAGGCAATCGTCGTCGAGGCCCTCGAGCTCGAGCTGGCGGCCGGCCGACGCTTCATCAAGCTCGAGCACGTCGATCGCCAGCCGCCGGCGATCCAGTGCCAGGGTCTGATCGTCGGCGTGCAGCAGGTCGGCGTCGGCGGCAGCAAGCGCAGAGCGCAGCTCGCGCAGGCATTGGCGAAGATTGGCCTTGGCGTCGTGGCTGCTGCTCCACAGGCGGGCGGCGGCGGTGGCCCGGGCCAGCCGGCCGTCACGCGCCAGCGCCAGCATCGCCAGGAGCCCTCGGGCCTTCTGGCCGCGCGGGGTCACGTCCGTGCCGTCGGCGCCGAGCAGGCGGCAGGTGCCGAAGAGATGGAGGCGGGCGAAGCGGCGTTCCTCAGTCGTCATTGGCTCAGCGGTCCCCGTCCGGCGTGGAGGTGAGCGTGGCGGCACCTGTCGGGCCGTGCGACATGGCTTAGGCCGGGACGGGCGCGGGCACCGTGATCGCGATCACAGAGCGATCGCCCGGCCGTGGTCAGCCGAGGCCGTCGAGGACGAGCTTGAGGCCGGTGAGCAGGACGAAGACGTAGCAGAGCCGGTAGAACAGCACCTGGTTCACCTTGTCGTGCAGCCAGATGCCGGCGAGCATGCCGATGGCGGCGACCGGTGCGAGCGTGAGCGACGCCAGGAGGTTGGCCGGCGTGAACAGGCCGAGCAGGGCGTAGGGCACGACCTTGGCAGCGTTGATCAGCGCGAAGAGGATGATCATCGAGCCCACGAAGATCGATTTGTCGAGCTTGAGCGGCAACAGGTAGATATTGGCCGGTGGCCCGCCGGAATGCGCCACGGTGCTGGTGAAGCCGGCGACGCCACCCCAGAAGGCGGCGGGCCCCGGGCGGTGCGGCTTCGCCGCTTTCGTGCCCTTCGCGCGGAGGAAATAATCCGCCGCGAAGCCCGAGGCGATGAGGCCGAGCAGCACCCGGACGACGTCGTCGTTGAGATAGCCGAAGGCGAGCCCGGCGATCGCGATGCCGGCCAGCGCGCCCGGCAGCATGGCCTTGACGATGCGCCGGTCGAAGCGTCGACGGTAGGCCCAGACGCCGATCAGGTCCATCAAGATGAGCGGCGGCAGCATGATCCCGGCCGCAGTCGACGGCGACACGACCAGGGCCATCAAGGGCACGGCGGCAATGCCGAGCCCGCCGCCGAAGCCGCCCTTGGAGATGCCGAAGATGAGGACGGCCGGAACGGCGGCGAGGTAGAAGGTGGCGTCGGTCAGCAAGGGACCGCGCCCGTGCCCGAAGGCGTCGTCAAAGCCCGGCGGCGGCCTTGAGCCCGTCCATGTCCCAGGCCTTGAGCAGGTCGACCAGCTGGTCGCCGGAAGCGAGGTCGTTGCCCTCGACCTTGAGCATGGCGCGGCCGCCGCCGGCCATGAAGGTGACCTCGCCACGACCGGCTGTCTCGTCGAAGTCGAGGATGGCGTTGTCGCGGCCCATCCGGATGCGCGTCATGTTGGGGTTGGCGCTGAGCATCGCCGGGTTGCTGAACAATGCCGCCATGCCCTGGATCATCGGGTTGTCGATGATCAGCTGCGCGCTCATCCGGCCATTGCCGCCGTCCTCGGTGTACTCGCGATTAACGATGGTGCCGCCGCCCATGAACGCGGCGCCGGCCTCGCGGCTCGGCTCGGCGGCGCTCCAGCCCGCGGGGGCCGGCGGGAAGGTCGTGGCGAAGGCATCGCCGAGCTTTGCCTGGATCTCGCCGATGGCGTATTGCAGCTCGGTCACCGTGGCAGCGAAGTCACCCTCCTCGTAGAGCTCGATGGCGAGTTGCAGCTGGTCGGTGATGTCGTCGGCCCGTGCCTCCGGGGCCAGGAGTGGCACGACGGCGAGGCCGGTGAGCGGCAAGGCGAGCAGGTGAAAGCGCATTGAGATCTCCCCACGAGACAGGCGCAAGACCAGCCGCATGTCAGACCGTACGCCATGCCCACCGTCAAGCCCGAACCGACCTTGCATCGCCAGGGCCAATTCCCTAAGTACCTCCCACCGCGGAGGGATGCCGGAGTGGTTGAACGGGGCGGTCTCGAAAACCGTTGTGCGCGCGAGCGTACCCAGGGTTCGAATCCCTGTCCCTCCGCCAATTATCTATAGTTTTCAATGCATTAGCGCGACTTCGTCCAAGTGCCCAACCATTTACCCAATGACCTTGCCCCGTGTGGGTGGTCCGCGAGCTAGTTTAGTTCAGGACCATCGAGGAGGGGTTCATGGCGAGGAAGCGGCACACGGCCGAGGAGATCATCGGCAAGCTGCGTGAAGCCGAGGTGCTGATCGCGCAGGGCAAGACGGTTGCGGAGGCAGCTCGAGCGATCGGCGTGACCGAGCAAAGCTACTTTCGCTGGCGCAAGGAGTATGGCGGGCTGAAGCTGGACCAGGCCCGGCGTCTGAAGGAACTGGAGCGCGAGAATGGGCGGCTTCGCAGGGCGGTAGCGGATCTGACGCTCGATAAGCTCATTCTGAAGGAAGCAGCGTCGGGAAGTTACTGAGCCCCGCTCGTTGCCGGCGCTGTGTGGAACATGTGACGGACGCCTTGCAGGTTTCCGAACGTCGGGCGTGCAAGGCTCTCGGACAACACCGTTCGACCCAGCGCAAACCGCCCATGCCTGCCGATGACGAAGCGGCCCTGACGGCCGACATCATCGCGTTGGCTGCCTGTTATGGCCGCTATGGTTATCGCCGGATCACCGCTCTGCTCCGGCAGGCGGGCTG
>CAVOZQ010000038.1:0-460429 GCA_963700945.1 uncultured Alphaproteobacteria bacterium | reverse complement strand
GACGTTGCTCGCCTCCGCCGACCCGGCCGCCGTCGTGGCCTCGCCCGGCAGTGCACGGCATGTCACGTGTTCCAGGAAGGCGGCAGACCGGCGTCGGTACGGGACTCTGGAATGTGTTGGCAGCGACATCGCGGCCACGACGGTTCGCGCTACTTCGAAGCGCTGCAGGGCAAGGAGGGCGATCGACCTCCAGGCGCTCGACGGCTTCCTCGCGGCGCCGCGTGAGTGGGCGCCGGGACCGCGATGAGCTCTTCCGGTGTCCGGATGACCAGGATCGGGCCAATCTGATCGCCTATCCTCGAACTTGTCCGAACGATCCCGTGCCGCTACCCGAGCCTGGCGCCGAGGCGCCCACGGCGGCCGAAGACCGGCGGCGGCGGAGCAACCCGCGACGGCCCCGGCCGACGACCGGCGACAACCGCGGTGCGACCGATCACGGCGAGAGGTCCGCTGCCAGTCCGAGGCTACCTCGATGAGGGCCGCCCAAACCGCGGCGCAGGCTGCCGTGGCCGAATGGCCTCGGAGGCCGAGCGGTCGATCGAGCGGCCGAGGAGCCTGATCGATCGCCGAGGCGCGGCGGAAGAGACGGCCAGGCCGAAGCCGCCGAGGATCGCTGCGGGGCCGACAACGGTCGTCGAGGCCGAGGAGCCCGTCGTGGCCGAGGCTGAGGTGGAAGAGGCTGCCACGGCGGAAGCCACGCCAGCGGATGTTCCGGCCGAGTGAAGAGACCGCGGTCGTCCAGGCCGAGGCCGAAGCTCCTGCCGCCGAGGCGGCGGCCGAGGCAAGCCCGATTGTCGCCATGGCGAGCGCCGCCGATCCCGCCGATGGCGAGAGGCTGTTTCGCCAGTGCGCTGCCTGCCACGTCGCCGACCAGAGCGGCGCGAACCGTGTCGGTCCTGGGCTCTGGGGGGTCTTCGGTGCCGATATCGCGAGCCACGAGGGCTTCAACTACTCCGACGCGCTCCAGGGGCTCGAGGGTGAGTGGACCGCCGAGAAGCTGAACGCCTATCTCGAGAACCCCCGCGCCTATGCTCCCGGCAACCGGATGGCGTTCGCGGGCCTACGGTCCGAGGAGGACCGGGCAGCGGTCATCGCCTATTTGCACAGCCTCAGCGAGGACCCTGTGCCACTCCAGTAGTCGGCCTCGCGGCTTACCAGGATTTAAGGAGCAGGCAACATCGGCGCTGGCCCCTGCGGTTGCATCGAGACGGATCACCTCTACAACGCTGGTGATCATCCAGCAGTCGTCGTGAAGGGTAGTTGATGGCACTGGCTCTATCGCCGCGCGTTATCGTTCGCGTCTTGTCGCTCGCAGTCCTCCTCGGTGGCATCGCGCCGACGCAGGGCGTGCTGGCGCAGGACCCGCCGCTTACCGAGCTGACCAGCTTCGCCGAGTTCGGCGAGCCGAAATATCCGCCCGACTTTACTCATTTCGACTATGTCGATCCCGCGGCACCGAAAGGCGGCAAGGTCAGGCCTCGGCCTACGGCACCTTCGAGCGGATCAACCCGATCCCCCTCGGGCCCGACTGGCCACAGGGCCTGGGCCTGCTCTACGACTCGCTGATGACCGGCTCGGGCGACGAGCTCAGCAGCTACTACCCGCTCATCGCGCAATCGATGGAGGTCCCGGACGACGCCTCGTTCGCCATCTTCAACCTCGACCCGCGCGCCCGGTGGCACGACGGCGAGCCGATCACGGCCGACGATTTCGTCTTCTCGCTCGAGGTGATCAAGGAGCACGCGCGGCCGCTACTCCGCGAGTTCTGGAAGAACCTGGAGAGCGCCGAGGCGCTGGACGACCACCGCCTGCGGATCAACTTCGCCACGACCAACAACTGGAAGACCGTCGGCCTCGCCGCGAGCATGGGCCCGCAGCCCCGGCACTTCTACGATGCCACCGGCCGCGATCCCGGCGCAATCTCCACCGAGCCCGAGGTCTACGAGGGTGCCTACCGCATCAAGGACGTCGATATCGGCCGCTCGATCACCTATGAGCGCGTCCCGGACTATTGGGCGGCCGACTTGCCGGTCAATGTCGGGCAGAACAATTTCGACGAGATCACCTACGACTACTTCCGCGATTTCGACGTCGCCTTCGAGGCGTTCAAGAGCGGGCGGATCGACTATTGGTCGGAGAATGATGCGCAGCGCTGGTCCACGGGTTACGACATCCCGCAGGTCCGGTCCGGGAACATCATCAAGGACGAGAGCATTCCTGTGAATACGCCGCGCGGCTTCGCCGGCATCGTGATGAACACCCGTCGGGCACCGCTCGACGACCTGAACGTTCGGCGCGGCATCGCCACTCTCTTCGATTTCGAATGGCTCGACCGTAACATTTTCTACGGGTTATACGAGCGGCCGCGCAGCTACTTCCCGAACTCCGACTACGGCACGCGCGATTTTCCGCTGCCGACCGACGCCGAGCTCGAGGTGCTCGAGCCCTTCCGCGACCAGCTGCCGCCGGAGCTCTTCACCGAGCCGTTCGATCCGGGCGTGACTGACGGTAGCGGCCGCATCCGTGCCGAGCTGCGCGAGGCCTTTGGCCATTTCGCTGACGCAGGCTGGGAGGTCTCGGACGGCCAGCTGCGCAATACCGAGACGGGCGCGGTGATGCGGCTCCAGATCGTGACCTCGACCGCTTCGGCGCTCCGCTTTCTCGAGCCTTTCGTCGAAAATCTGCGCAAGGCCGGCATCGACGCCTCGTCCAGGGTCGTCGACACGGCGCAATACCAGCGGCTGACCGACCACTTCGACTACGACATGGTCGCGATCGGCGCCAATTTCTTCCCGCCGCCCAACGAGGAGCTCTGGACCTATTTCGGCTCGGCGGCGCGGGACGAGATCGGCTCGGCCAACTGGGCCGGGATCAGCGATCCCGTCGTCGACGCGCTGCTCCAGCAGATCGTGGCGATCGACGGCCGCGACGAGGCCGCGCTCGAGCGGCTCAAGGCGCTCACCCGCGCGCTCGACCGTGTCCTTCTGCAGGGCGACTACATCGTTCACACCTACTATACCGCGACCAATCGGTTCGCCTATTGGAACCTCTTCGGCCGACCGGCGCAGTACCCATTCTACAATACCGGCTTCCCAGCGACCTGGTGGTGGGCGCCTAACGAAGAGGCCCTCGCGGCGCAGCGAAACCGCTAGCCACTCGCCCCGTCGATGAGCGCCTACATCATCCGTCGCTTGCTGCTGATGATCCCGACACTGTTCGGGATCATGCTGATCACCTTCGCCATCGTGCAGTTCGTGCCGGGCGGGCCGGTCGAGCAGATGATCGCCGAGCTGCGTGGCACCGCGGTCGGTGCCACCGAGCGCTTCAGCGGTGGCGGCGGCGATCTCGCCGGCACCGGTGAGGCCGGCCAGCAATCGGGATCCAACGGTGGTGCGGTGACCAGCCAGTATCGGGGCGCGCAGGGCCTCGATCCCGAGTTCATCAAGGAGCTGGAGGAGATGTTCGGCTTCGACAAGCCGGCGCCGCAACGCTTCGCCGAGATGATGTGGAACTACATCCGCTTCGACTTCGGTGACAGCTACTTCCGCGGCCAGCCGGTGGTCGATCTGGTCATCGACAAGCTGCCGGTGTCGATCTCGCTTGGCCTTTGGACGACCTTGATCACCTACCTGATCTCGATTCCGCTCGGCATCAGGAAGGCGGTCCAGGACGGCTCGACCTTCGACGTCTGGACCAGCGGCGTCATCATCGTCGGCTACGCCATCCCGTCCTTTCTCTTCGCCATCCTGCTGATCATTCTCTTTGCCGGCGGCGAGTATTTCAGCTGGTTTCCGCTTCGCGGCCTGGTCTCCGCGAACTGGGAGCAGCTTAGCTGGCCGGCCAGGATCGCCGATTATCTCTGGCACATCACGCTGCCGGTCCTCGCCATGGTGGTAAGTGGCTTCGCCACGCTCACCATGCTGACCAAGAACAGCTTCCTCGATGAGATCAACAAGCAATACGTGCTGACCGCCCGGGCCAAGGGCAACACCCAGCGGGCCGTGCTCTACGGCCACGTGTTCCGGAATGCGATGCTGATCATCGTCGCCGGCTTTCCGTCCGCCTTCGTCGGCATCCTCTTCACCAGCTCACTGCTCATCGAGGTGATCTTCTCGCTCGATGGGCTGGGTCTGCTCGGCTGGGAAGCCGCCATCAACCGCGACTACCCGGTGATGCTCGGCACGCTCTTCTTCTTCTCGCTGCTGGGCCTCGTCCTCGGGCTGATCGGTGATCTCATGTACACGATCATCGACCCGCGAATCGATTTCGAGAGCCGGCAGGTCTGATGGGGGCGGCGACCGCCCCGGCGCTGCCGCGCCTGTTCGGGGTCCACCTCAGACTCAGCCCGATCGCCGAGCGACGCTTTTGGAGCTTTCGCGGCAATGCCCGCGGCTATTGGGCGTTCCACGTCTTTCTCGTGCTCTTCGTCGTCAGCCTCTTCGCCGAGGTCATTGCCAACGATCGCCCACTGGTCGTGCACTATGACGACGCCTTCTATTTTCCCGTCCTCGTCGCTTATCCCGAGACAGTGTTCGGCGGCGACTTCGCCACCGAGGCCGAGTATCGTGACCCGTTCGTCGCGGAGATGATCAATGAGAAGGGCTGGATGATCTGGCCCGCCATCGCCTTCTCGTACCGGACCATCAACTACGCGCTGCCGCAGCCGGCGCCATCGCCGCCTTCCGGGTGGTTCTGGCAGGAGAGGCTCGACTGCGAACTCGGCCCGCCGCGGCTCTGCGCCAACTATCTCGGCACCGACGACCAAGCGCGCGACGTCGCCGCGCGGGCGCTCTACGGCTTTCGCATCTCCGTCCTCTTCGGCCTCGTTTTGACGCTCGTCGCTTCCGTCGTCGGCGTCGCCGCCGGCTCCGTGCAGGGCTATCTTCGGCGGCTGGCTCGACCTCGTCTTCCAGCGGGTGATCGAGATCTGGACCAGCCTGCCCACGCTCTTCATCCTGATCATCCTCGCCAGCATCATCGTGCCTGGGCTTCTGGTCGTTGCTGGCGGTCATGGCCTGTTCAGCTGGACCGCGCTGGTCAGCGTGGTGCGCGCCGAGTTCCTGCGCGCCCGCAATTTCGACTTCGTCCGCGCCGCCCGGGCGCTCGGCGTCTCCAATCTTGGCGTCATGTGGCGGCATATCCTGCCCAATGCGCTCGTCTCCACTTTGACCTTCCTGCCCTTCATCCTGAGCGGCGCCGTCACCACCTTGACCGTCGCTCGACTTCCTCGGCTTCGGCCTGCCGCCCGGCTCGCCGTCGCTGGGGGAACTCCTGCAGCAGGGCAAGAACAACCTGCAGGCACCCTGGCTCGCGTTCACCGGCTTCCTCGTGCTCGCCATCATGCTGTCGCTGCTCGTCTTCATCGGCGAGGCGGTGCGCGACGCCTTCGATCCCCGCAAGCTCTTCGCCTGAATGGAACGGTCTTGACCCTGCTCGACGTCGAGAACCTGGCGGTCAGCTTTCGCGTCGGCGACGGCTACGTCGAGGCGGTACGCGGTGTCAGCTTCTCGATCGACAGGGGCGAAACCCTGGCGCTGGTCGGCGAGAGCGGCTCGGGCAAGTCGGTGACGGCCCTCTCCGTCCTGCAGCTGCTGCCCTACCCCAAGGCCTGGCATCCATCCGGCAGCATCCGGCTCGATGGCGAGGAGCTGATCGGCCAGTCCGACAAGGTGCTGCGGCGGGTGCGCGGCAACCGGGCGTCGATGATCTTCCAGGAGCCGATGACCTCGCTCAACCCACTGCACACCGTCGAGCGGCAGATCGGCGAGATCCTCGAGCTGCACCGGGGCATGACCGGCAGCGCGGCACGCGACCGGGTGGTCGAGCTGCTCGAGCTGGTCCGCATCGACGATCCGGAGAACCGGCTCAAGGCCTATCCGCACCAGCTCTCCGGCGGCCAGCGCCAGCGGGTGATGATCGCCATGTCGCTCGCCAACGAACCCGATCTCCTGATCGCCGACGAGCCCACCACCGCGCTCGACGTGACGGTCCAGGCGCAGATCCTGGCGCTTATCCGCGAGCTGCAGGAGCGGCTGCAGATGGCGGTGCTGCTGATAACCCACGACCTGACCATCGTCAGGCGGGTGGCGAGCCGGGTCGCGGTTATGACCGACGGGCTGATCGTCGAGACCGGTCCGACCGAGGCGATCTTCACGCATCCCCAGCATGCCTACACCCGGCATCTGCTCGCCGCCGAGCCCAAGGGCGCCCCGCCCGAGGCGGACGAGAGCGCCACGCCCGTCGTCCAGGCCCAGGACGTCAAGGTGCATTTCCCGATCCAGCGCGGCCTGCTGAAGCGCACGGTGGGCTTCGTCAAGGCCGTTGACGGCATCAGCTTCGCGATCCGCGAAGGGCAGACGGTGGGGGTGGTCGGCGAGAGCGGCTCCGGCAAGACGACCTTGGGCCTGGCACTGCTGCGGCTGATCTCGAGCACCGGCGGGATCCGTTTTGCCGACCATGACATCCAGGGCTGGTCCTGGAGCCGGATGCGCCCGCTCCGCCGCGAGATGCAGATCGTGTTCCAGGACCCCTACGGCAGCCTCAGCCCGCGCATGTCGGTGAGCCAGATCATCGAGGAAGGGCTGATCCTGCACCGGATCGGCGGCAATGCCGCCGAGCGGGCCCGGCTGGTCGCAGCCGCGCTCGAGGAGGTCGGGCTCGATCCGGAGATGCGCGATCGCTACCCGCACGAGTTCTCGGGCGGCCAGCGGCAACGCATCGCCATCGCCCGGGCGATGGCGCTCAAGCCCCGCTTCGTCGTGCTCGACGAGCCGACCTCGGCGCTCGACATGTCGGTCCAGGCACAGATCGTCGATCTCCTGCGAGACCTCCAGGCCCGCCATGGTCTGGCCTATCTCTTCATCAGCCACGATCTGCGTGTCGTCCGCGCGCTCAGCCACGAGGTCATCGTCATGCGCCAGGGCAAGGTGGTGGAGCAGGGCACGGCCGAGCGCATCTTCCGACGGCCCGAGGCGGCCTACACCCGCTCGCTGATCGCCGCCGCCTTCAAGATCGAGGCGGTCGAGCCGGAAGCGGTTGCCAGCTGAGCGGCGTCGTGCCCGCTACTCTGCCGCGGCCGGCAATGGCTCGTCCGCAAGTTCGGTCGCCAGATCGATGACTCGGCTCTCGACCTCGAGCGCCTCCGAGGTGCGGTCGAGCGCGCGCAACACGACCGCATAGTTCGCGAGCACGTCGCGCAGCAAGGGGCCGGCCGCCGCGTCGTCCCGCGCGTCGAGCTTGGCGATCGCCGATTCGAGGTCGCCTGCCGCGTCCAGCGGCCGGCCGCGCTCGAAGCGAATCGACGCGCGATTGTTCAGAGCCAGCGACTGCCTTGGATCGCCATTGGCCTCGAGCAGCGCCAGCACCGTGTCGAGCTCGCCCTCGGCGGCCCGCAGGTCGCCGGTCGCGGCCCTGGTGTCGGCCAGCTCCCAGCGCAGCTCGGCCTCAACGGCTGCCGGCGGGGTGCCCGGGCGCTGCAGCCCGGCCTCCAGCATCGTCATCGCTCGCGCCGCATCGTCGCTCCGCGTGAACGCGCGTGCGCAGGCAGCGACGAGCTCCGCCTCGACCAGCTCGAGCGGCATCTGCTGGGCCGGCTCGACCGTGCCCTCGGGCGCCGCTGGCAACTCCTCGGACATCGCCACTCGGGCTGCTCCGCCGAGCGGCTGCTCGCCCTGGCCCTCTTCGGCGTCCAGCCACTCCTGGCCCAGGCGCTCGTCACATAGCCCGACCGCACGCTCGACCTCGCCCTGCAGCAGCAGCACGTCGACGCCACTGCGCAGCAGAAAGGACGGCAGCGGCTCCTCCGTTGCGTCGTCGCCAGAGGTGGCCGCATGGGCCTCGATCGCCGCCGTCAGCGCGGCCTCGGCCGTCGCCAGATCACCCCGATCGATGGCGATGGTGGCGAGGTTGCCGGCGCTCTCCAGCGTTGCCCGATGCGCGGGTCCGAGCCGCTCGCCGCGAATCGCATAGGCCTCGCCGACCAGGGAAGCGGCCTCGTCCAGCTCGCCCAGATCGCGCAGCAGGACGCCCAGATTGTTCAGGCTCTCGGCAATGTCCGGATGGCCCGGCTCGAGCACCTCGCGGCGGACCTCGAGCGCCGCCTCGTGCAGCGACCGGCTGCGCTCCAGCCGACCGCTGCGCCGCTCGAGCTCGGCCAGGTTGTTGAGGCTTTCGGCGAGCGCCGTGTCGCGGGTGCCAAAGACGGCACGGCGGATCAGTAGCGCCCGCTCGAAGAGTTCGCGCGCTTCGTCCAGCTCACCCTGCTCGAGCAGCGCCACGGCGAGATTGCCGGCGACGACGGCGAGCCGCGCGTCGTCGTCGGTGATCCGATCCAAGGGCGGCAGCGCGCCCTCATTGTCGGTGGTCAGCGCCTCGAGCGCCTGGCGGAACGCCGCCTCGGCCGCCGGCCAATCCTGCTCCGCGGCCGCCGTCATGCCGTCGAGGTTGAACGCTTGCCAATCGGCATCATCAGCCGAACCGACGCTCGGCCAACCGCCGCCGACGAGCGCCAGGGCCAGGGCCGCCGGCCTGAGAAAGCGCAACACCGTCCGAGGAGCCGAGGCTCAGTGGTTGCGGCGCGGGTTGCCGTGGGTCTCGACGACGCGCAGGTGCATCACGGCAGGCTCGAGGCAGGCCCCGGTCGCGAGCTGTCCCACCATGCTCCGCTGGATCTCCTGCCAGGGTGTCTGGCTCGGCGGGATCTTGGGCTCCAGCTTCTCGCGGCGGGCGGCGATCTCCTCGGGGCTCAAGAGGATGTCGAGCTTGCGGTTGTGCAGGTCGAACCGCACCTTGTCACCATTCTCGATGATCGCGAGATTGCCGCCGACCGCCGCCTCGGGTGAGGCATTGAGGATCGACGGGCTCTCGGACGTGCCGCTCTGCCGCCCGTCGCCGATGGTCGGCAGCGCCTTGATGCCCTTTTTCATGAGCGTGATCGGCGGCCGCATGTTGACCACCTCGGCCGCTCCCGGATAGCCGACCGGCCCGCAATTGCGGATGAAGAGGAAGCAGTCCTCGTCGATGTCGAGGCTCGGATCGTCGATCTTGTGGTGGTAGTCCTCGGGCCCCTCGAAGACGATCGCCCGGCCGACGAAGACGCCCGGCTGCTCGGGGTCCTCGAGGTACTTGGCGCGAAACTCGGGGGTGACGACCGAAGTCTTCATCACAGCGCTGTCGAAGAGATTGCCGCTGATGATCACGAAGCCGGCCTCGGGCATCAGCGGATTATCATAAGATCGGATGACCTTGCGGTCGATATGCAGGTCCAGGCTCTCGATGTTCTCGCCATAGCTCTTGCCGGTGACCGTCATGGCGTCGTTGTGCCAGCGGCCCTTGCTCATCAGCTCCTTGACCACCGCAGGCAGCCCGCCGGCCCGGTAGTAGTCCTCGCCCAGATATTTGCCGGCCGGCTGCATGTCGACGAGGAGCGGGATGTCGTAGCCCATCTCCCAGTCCTTGATGTCGAGCTCGACGCCCATGTGCCGGGCGATGGCGATGACGTGCGGCGGGCAGTTGGTCGAAGCGCCGATCGCCGCAGCGGCGAAGATGGCGTTCTCGAAGGCCTTCCGGGTCAGGACCTGCGAGGGCCGCAGATCCTCGTGCACCATCTCGACGATCCGCTTGCCGGTGGCATAGGCCATCTGGCCGCGCTCGCGGTAGGGGCCGGGGATGGCGGCACAGCCGGGCAGCGACATGCCGAGCGCCTCGGCCATCGCATTCATCGAGGAGGCCGTGCCCATCGTGTTGCAGTGCCCGACCGATGGCGCCGAGGCGCAGGTCATGTCCATGAACTCGTCGTAGGTGATCTCGCCCTTGGCCATGAGCTGGCGGGCATGCCAGACCACCATGCCGGAGCCCGCGAGATCGCCCTTGTAGTAGCCGTTCAGCATCGGCCCGCCGGAGAGCACGATCGCCGGAATATTGACCGTGGCCGCACCCATCAGGCAGGCCGGCGTGGTCTTGTCGCAGCCGGTGGTCAAGACGACGCCGTCGATCGGGTAGCCGTAGAGGATCTCGACCAGCGAGAGATATTGCAGATTGCGGTCGAGGGCCGCGGTCGGCCGCTTCAGCGTCTCCTGGATCGGGTGGATCGGGAACTCCAGCGGCACGCCACCCATGTCGCGGATGCCATCGCGCACGCGGCTCGCCAGCTCGATGTGATGCCGGTTGCAGGGCGCCACGTCAGAGCCGGTCTGGGCGATGCCGATGATCGGCCGGCCCGATTGCAGCTCCTCGCGGGTCAGGCCGAAATTGAGCTGCCGCTCCAGGTAGAGGGCCGTCATGTCCGGCTCGGCGGGGTTGTCCCACCAGTCCTGGCTGCGCAAGCGGCGCTTCTTGTCATCGGCCACGTAAAGTCTCCCTGCAGCATCGAGGCGATCCGTCGGCCGCATCGATCATCATCACGCTCATCGCGACGCGCGTCCATACCACCAGTCGGCGGACAGCTGCAATCGGCTGTCCCTGCCGACCGGCGGTGATCGGCGGTTTTCCGCCGCCGCGGCTGGATCGAACGCACGCTGAAGTTGCGTCTCACGCGAATTTAAGTTGTATGATCGAACCGTGAGCTTAAAGGGGATCATCGGCAACACGGCATGGGAGCTCGAGGCAGCAATGGGTCGATCGAGGATGGGTCAAGAGATGCTGACGGTTGATGCCAGAGCGACGCGACGATGGGTGCTCGGCGGCCTTGCCGCCGGCGGTGCCCTGCTGGCTGGAGCCGGCGGCTCGCTGGCGCAGGAGCAGCGTCGTCTGCACTTCCTGGTGCCGGCCCGCGCCGGTGGCGGCTGGGACCAGACGGCGCGGGCCGTTGCCGACGCCATGACCAAGGCCAAGCTCGTCCAGAGTGCCACGCTCGAGCACGTTTCGGGCGGCGGTGGCGCCAAGGCCATCAGCTATCTGGTGACGACCGGTGCGACCCAGCAGAACACGCTGATGGTCGGCTCGACGCCGATCGTGCTCCGGGCCGTGCGCGGCGCGACGCCGTCCTACCATGAGCTGCAGCCGATCGCCTCGCTGATCGGCGACTACACCGTCCTCGCGGTGCGCGCGAATGGCCCGTTTGCCGATTTCTCGTCGCTGGTCAGCGCCGTCCGCCGCGATCCCAGCGGTATTCGGATCGCTGGCAGTTCGCTCCGCGGCGGCATGGATCACGTGCTCGCCGCGCGGGTGTTCTCCATGGCCGCCGGGGTCGCGCCGCGCGAGGTCGTCTACCTGCCCTACGATGCCGGCGGCAATGCCGTGACCGCGCTGCTGACCGATCAGGTCAACGTGCTCTCGGGCGGTCTCGGCGAGATCCTCGGCAGCCAGGAGGCGTCGCAGCTTCGGGTGGTCGCCGTGACCGCGGCCGAGCGTGTGCCGGAAGCGCCGAACCTGCCGACACTCCGCGAGCTCGGCCATGACGTGACCTTCGTCAACTGGCGCGGCTTCTTCGGCGCACCGCAAATGCCCTCGGCGACAGCGGACGCTCACGCGGTGTTGCTCGGCCGGCTGCTCGAGACACCGACGTGGGAAACCGTGCGCGCGCGCTATGCCTGGCAGACGCTCTACCGGCCACGTGCCGAGTTCGGCGCCTTCCTGGCCGAGCAGGAGGCGACGGCGAAGCGGGTGCTGGCAGCTCTCGACATCATCTGAGCCCTATCACCGGCCGGCCTCGCGCCGGCCGAGTTATATCTGGCGAGGTCGGGCTTTCGGCAGCGCAGCAATCGGCCTATATCCCTTGCAGGTCGCGAGCGTCAGCCTTCCGACTTGCTCGAGCCGGCCGCGAGCCCGACGCCGATCGAGCTTTGGCTCGGTCGATCGCGATGCCGTCCGGGCTGCGCTTCGTGGCCTTCAAATCCGTGGCCTGTGCGATTCCGTGGCCCGTGCCCTTGGGATAACGTCATGTCGCTGCCGACCAATCGCACGATCCGTGACGCGCTCACTTTCGATGACGTGCTCCTCGAGCCCGCCTACTCCGAGGTGCTGCCGGCCGCGGTCGACGTGCGCACATCCATTGCATCCGACATCGATCTGCAGATTCCCGTGATCTCGGCAGCGATGGACACGGTCACCGAGGCGCCGATGGCGATCGCCATGGCGCAGCAGGGTGGGCTCGGCATCATCCACAAGAACCTGACGCTGGAGGAGCAGGCCGCCCAGGTGCGCCAGGTCAAGAAATTCGAGGCCGGCGTCGTCGTCAATCCGGTGACGGTGGCGCCGGAGACCGGTCTCGACGAGGCGCTCGAGCTGATGCGCCGTCACCGCATCTCGGGCCTGCCGGTGGTCGAGCCGCAGACGCAGCGTCTGGTCGGCATCCTCACCAACCGTGATGTCCGCTTCGTTGCGCCGAGCCGCCGGCCGGTGCACGAGCTGATGACCGCCGAAAACCTGGTCACCGTGCAGGAGACCGTGTCGCGCGACGAGGCGATGCAGCTCTTGCACCGCCACCGCATCGAGAAGCTGCTCGTCGTCGACGACGCCTATCGGCTGATCGGCCTGATGACCGTCAAGGACATCGAGAAAGCCGAGAAGCACCCGCATGCGGTCAAGGACAGCCAGGGCCGGCTCAGGGTCGGCGCCGCCACCGGCACCGGCGCTGCCGGGATCGAACGCGCCATCGCGCTGATCGAGGCCGGCGTGGACGTGCTCGTCGTCGATACGGCGCACGGCCATTCGCGGGGTGTGCTCGAGGCCGTGGCACGGGTGCGCCGGGAGACCAACGCGGCGCGGATCATTGGCGGCAATGTCGCCACGTCCGACGGCGCGCAGGCGCTGATCGACAGCGGCGCCGATGCGGTCAAGGTCGGGATCGGCCCCGGGTCGATCTGCACGACGCGAATCGTCGCTGGCGTCGGTGTGCCGCAGCTCTCCGCCATCCTCGACGTCGCCGAGCGCTGTCGGCCGCAGAAGGTGCCGGTTGTCGCCGATGGCGGCATTCGCTCCTCGGGCGATCTCGCCAAGGCCGTCGCCGCCGGCGCCGATTGCGTCATGCTGGGCTCGATGTTCGCCGGCACCGACGAGGCGCCGGGCGAGGTCTTCCTGTACCAGGGGCGCTCCTACAAATCCTATCGTGGCATGGGCTCGCTCGGTGCCATGGCCCGCGGCTCGGCTGACCGCTACTTCCAGCAAGAGGTCCAAGACCAGCTCAAGCTGGTGCCGGAAGGCATCGAGGGCCGCGTGCCCTACCGCGGGCCAGTCGCGAACATCGTCCACCAGCTGGTCGGCGGCCTGCGCTCGGCCATGGGCTATACGGGGCAGGCCAGCCTCACCGCGATGCAGGAGGGCTGCCGGTTCATCCGCATCACCGGCGCCGGCATCCGCGAGAGCCATGTCCACGACGTGGCGATCACCCGCGAGGCGCCGAACTACCGCCAGGATCTCTGACGCGCGTCACGCCTGTGCGCATTCGGTCACGGTTCGTACGAACGTTCGGTCAGCAACCGGATGTTAACGCTCCTTCGGTAGGGTGAGATCCACCGAAGCGAGGATGGCGGCTGTGTCGTCCGACGCTCTTCAATCAGCGATCGGAGCATCGACCGACCGTGCGGCGTGTCTTGGGCGTGGGATGCGGATTGGCCGCCTTGGCCTCGGCAGCGAGCCTGATGACCTTGCCGGGTTTGGGCCTGCTGCCGCACATCCTCGCTCATGTGCCGGCAGTGGCTTGGCTGCCGAGCGTCGATCAGCCTGCCGGCGGGGCCGTAGTGCTGCTGACGCCGCTGGCGCTCGATCGCCTGATTGGCCGCGTCGGCGGCGCGGCCCGCTCCTTCTTGCTGCTCGCCGCAGCGCTGGCCGCCGGCCTGCTCTGCGGCGCTCTCGAGCCGGCGATTGCAATGGCGGTGGCGGTCATTCTGCTCGGCCGTCGTCCGGCGCACGAAGCGGCAGGCGGCGCCAAGCGGGCCGGCACAGGCCACCCGACGCCGGCCCTGGCCGGCCTCGTCGACAGCGTCACCGATGGGCTCGTGGCGGTCGATGCCCAGGGTATCGTGCTCTCCGCCGATGCGCGCGCGCTGGAGCTGATGGGTGGCCAGCCGGCCGGCCGCTCGATCTTTCGCTATTTGCCACGGCTCGCCGCTGACGGGCTGACCGTGGACGAGCTCGTCGGGCGGCGGCTGGAGACGGAGCTGCAGCACGAATCGAGCGCGTTTCGGCCGGTCGAGCTCGAGGTTACACAACCAGACCGCGCCGGGGGCGCGCATCTGCGCCTGATCGATATTTCAGCGCGCGCCGAGCGGCTGGCCGAGCTTGAGCGGCTGGCGTTGCACGATGCGCTCACCGGGCTGCCCAATCGCGCCGTGTTTCACGATCGCGTGCGCCAGGCGATAGCGGCCGCGGAACGGCACCCGGAGCCGTTCGCCGTGCTGCTGCTCGATCTCGATCGGTTCAAGCAGGTCAACGACGAGCTGGGCCACCAGATCGGCGACCGGCTGTTGCAGGCGGTGGGGCCACGGCTGGCCAAGGTGCTGCGCAAGTCCGATACGCTGGCCCGGTTCGGCGGTGACGAGTTTGCCATCCTGCTGCCCCCCCCGGTCGACATCGAGACGGCGGTGGGCATGGCCGAGCGGTTGATCGAAAGCATGGTGCCGCCCTTCATGATCGACGGGCTGTCGCTGGACATCGGGGTGAGCATCGGCGCCGCCATGCATCCCGAGCACGGCGCCGATCTCAACTCGCTGATCCACAATGCCGACGTCGCCATGTATCAGGCGAAGCGCGAGCGGCTCGGCTACAGCATCTTCAACGCGGCGCAGGCGCACGGCAGCGCCCGGCGGCTGGCCCTGCAGCGTGATCTCAGGCCGGCGATCGATGGCGGCGACATGCAGGTGTTGTTTCAGCCGAAGGTGGCAGTCGCCGGCTGGCAGGTTACCGGTGCCGAGGCGTTGCTGCGCTGGAACCATCCGCTCGAGGGAACGCTGCAGCCGGAGGACTTCCTGCCCATCGCCGAGCATACCGGCCTCATCCTGCCGTTGACGCTCAGGGTGGTGAACGACTGCCTGGCGGCGCAGCGCTCGTGGCGAGTCGCCGGCACGGATGTCTCGGTCTCGATCAACATTTCCGCGAAATGGCTGCGCGACCGCGAGTTCCCGCAAATGCTGCGCTTGTTGCTGCGCAACTGGCAGGGGCGGCCGGAGCTGCTGACGCTGGAGATTCCGGAGAACGCGGTGATGCTCGACCCCGAGGGCACGCTCGAGGCGCTCGATGCCATCACCTCCCTCGGTATCGGCGTCACCCTCGATCACTTCGGCACCGGCTATTCCTCCCTGCCGATGCTGCAGCGCCTGCCGATCAACGCGCTCAAGATCGATCGCACGTTCGTGGGCGATCTCTTCGCCGAGCGCAGCGCCAATGTGGTGGTTCGCTCCGTGATCAAGCTTGCGCACGGGCTCGGGATCAAGGTCATCGCCACCGGGGTCGAGAGCGAGCGGGCAGCCGACCATCTGGCCGCCATCGGCTGCGACGAGATCCAGGGTTTCTTCATCGGCCGCCCGATGCCGTCGGAGGAGCTGCCGCGATGGCTGCAGTCCCACGCGGCGCGCCGCCACGCCTGGAGCTGATGACGGCTGCGGCGTCGCCGCCATGCCGGTTGGCCGCCCTCGACCGGGAGTGCAGCCTGCCCGGGCTCGCTCCCACGCCGTGCCACGAGGTCGAGCCGTGGCGCCTGCGCTTGTCGTTTCGCCGCTCCCTGACTTACAGTGCCGGCGACGATCGGGCGGTGGAGCCCGACGGTCACTGAATGCTTCGGGGGCGAGGCCGAGAGTGGACGGGTTCGACTACGTGGTCGTCGGCGCTGGCAGTGCCGGCTGCGTGCTCGCGAATCGGCTGTCGGCCAACCCGCGCAACCGGGTGCTGCTGCTCGAGGCTGGTGGTCACGATCGCCGGCTCTGGATTCACATTCCGATCGGCTACCTCTACACCCAGAACGACCCGCGCACCGACTGGTGCTTCAAGACCGAGCCGGAGGCCGGCCTCGGCGGCCGGTCATTGAGCTATCCGCGCGGCCGCGTGCTCGGCGGCTGCTCGTCGATCAACGGCATGATCTACATGCGCGGTCAGGCGGCCGACTACGACCACTGGCGGCAGCTCGGCAATCCGGGCTGGAGCTGGGAGGACGTGCTGCCGGTCTTCAAGCGATCCGAGGATTTCTGCGGCGGCGCCGACGAGCTGCATGGTGTCGGCGGTGAATGGCGGGTCGCCGAGCCCCGGGTCAGCTGGCCGATTCTCGACGCCTTTCGAGATGCCGCGGCCGAGGTCGGCATCCCCAAGACCGATGACTTCAACCGCGGCAACAACGAAGGCTGCGGCTATTTCCACGTCAACCAGAGCAACGGTGTCCGCTGGTCGACCGCCAAGGCCTTCCTCAAGCCGGCCCGCTCCCGCGCCAATCTCTGTGTCGTCACCGGCGCCCAGGTGACCGGTCTCCGCCTCGATGGCGCCCGCGTGATCGGCGTCGACTATGTCGAGAACACGATTGCCAAATCGGCCAGCGCCGGCCGCGAGGTGATCCTCGCCGCCGGTGCCCTCGGCTCGCCCCAGCTGTTGATGCTCTCAGGCATCGGTCCGCCGGACGAGCTGGCCAGACACGGCATCGAGGTCCGGCACGCTCGCCTTGGCGTGGGGCAGAATCTGCAGGACCATCTGCAGATCCGGACGGTCTTCAAGGTGGCGAACGCGCTGACCTTGAACGAGGAGGCTGCGTCGCTGCTCGGCCGGGCGAGGATGGGCCTGGAATATGCCAGGCACCGCCGCGGGCCGTTGAGCATGGCGCCCTCGACGCTCGGCGCCTTTGCGCGAACCGACCCGAGCTTCGCCACGCCCAATGTCCAGTATCATGTCCAGCCGCTGAGCCTGGATCGCTTCGGCGAGCCGCTGCACCGCTTCCCGGCGATCACCGCTTCCGTCTGCAATCTGCGTCCGACCAGCCGGGGCACCGTGCGCCTGCGCGCCAGGGATCCGGCGGCGGCGCCGCGCATCACGCCCAACTATCTCTCGACCGACGAAGATCGGCGGGTCGCCGCCGATTCCATCCGCCTGACGCGGCGGATCATGGCGGCCGCGGCGCTCCGGCCATACACGCCCGAGGAGCATCTCCCAGGCGCCGGGGTCGATGACGAAGCCGAACTGATTGCCGCTGCGGGTCAACTCGGCACGACGATCTTTCATCCGGTGGGCACCTGCAAGATGGGTCCCGCCAGCGATCCGGCAGCCGTCGTCGACGCTGATCTCCGGGTGCACGGCATCACCGGATTGCGCGTTTGCGACGCCTCGATCATGCCGACCATCACCTCCGGCAACACCAACTCGCCGACCGTGATGATCGCGGAGAAGGCGGCGGCATCGATCCTTGCGAGTGCTTGAGTTGATCGCGGGCTTGTGCGCGGCTTGCGCAACCGGCAGTTTGCGCGCCATGAAGACTGCAGCCGTCATGCCGATGCAGGCACCAGCGGCAACGACACGTCGCTCGGGAGGTGACACGCAATGGGTTCGATATTGACCTTCGTCATGGGCGTGATCATCGGCGTCATTGGCGCCTGGTGGTTCTTCGAGCGCCGCGACGCCAAGAGTCGCGAGGAGATGGAGGCCGGCTGGAAGAAGAAGCTCGACCATGTGGAGGCGGAGGTCCGGCGGGCCGACGCGGCCCATGACGAGACCAAGGAGCAGCTTCGAATGCTGCAGCACGAACGGCTCGCACAGCCGGCGTCCGGTGGCGCCGCGCCCGTGACCGCCCCTCCGGCTGAACCACCGGCAGCGCCTGCCGCCGATCAGCCGCCGGGCGAGGCCGAGCGAAAGGCGCAGCTGCGGCGTCGGATCGATGCCAAGCTCGCGCAGCTCCCGGCGGGCTCCTCGGCGCGGCGGCGGCTCATGGCCGAGCGCGCGGCGCTGGATTCGGCGGATGGCGGCACTGCCGGCGCGCCGACGTCGGGCGGCGGCGCGGCCGGTGGGAAGATCCAGCCGCTCTTCACCGCGCCGAGCGAGGCGCCGGACGACCTCGAGCGAATCCGCGGCATCGGTCCGGTCCTCAAGCAGCGCTTGAACGGCCTTGGCATCACCACCTTCGCGCAGATCGCCACTTTCACCGATGCCGATCTCGCGCGGATCGACGATGTGCTCGACTTCAAGGGCCGCATCGCGCGGGAAGGCTGGGTCGAGCAGGCGAAGGCGCTGCGCGACGGGGGCTGACCGGTCGAAGGCGATTGGGCGTCGGGCTGGCCGCGGCACGCGATTTGAAAAAAGTTGACCCCGGCGCCTCGAGCTCGTGATCCGCTGTGACTCGGACCGCGTAGATGTTGATAGCCAGCCGGCTGAAGAGCCAGTGGCAATAGCCCGCCGGTCTTTCCTCCCCCGGGACCGGCGGGCCCCGCCACCTCAAGGCAGGGCGCTGGACGTTGGCGCCAACGGCCATTCTGCTGGAACCATTTCCTGCGTATTTCTCCCCTCAGCCGTTCGGCGCCAATCCGGAGAGAGTGATTGCATATCGGCATCGTCGGAACGGGCATCGCCGGCCTCTCCGCTGCGTGGCTGCTCAGCCGCCATCATACCGTCACCGTGTTCGAACGAGAGAGTCGCCTGGGCGGGCACAGCAACACCGTCAGGGCCACGGTCTGCGGGCAGCCGATCGACGTCGATACCGGCTTCATAGTCTACAACGAGCCCAACTATCCTGAGCTCACGGCGCTCTTCGATCACCTCGGGGTTGCCACCGAGCCGAGCGACATGTCGTTCTCGGCCAGCATCGGCAATGGGCGGCTCGAGTATTGCGGGACGTCCGCGGCGACCTTGTTCGCGCAGAAGCGGAATTTGTTGCGACCGTCCTTCTACCGAATGCTCGCCGATGTGGTGCGCTTCAATCGTCTGGGCGTCGCCCATCTCGACTCCACCGACCGGGGCTGCTGGACGCTCGGGCAATTCCTCGACAACCATGGCTTCGGCAATGCCTTCAGAGGCGCCTACCTATTGCCGATGGCGGCCGCCATCTGGTCCTGCCCAACGGCCACCATGCTGCATTTTCCGGCCACCAGCTTTCTCCGCTTCTTTGCCAATCACGGACTGCTGACCGTCGACGACCAGCCGCAATGGCGGACCCTGACGAACCGCTCCAAGAACTATGTCGAGCGGCTTCGCGCGAGCTTCGCGCCGCAGGTCCGCGTGTCGGCACCGGCGATCGCCGTGCGCCGGCGGCCGGACGGGGTCGAGGTGGTCGACGGCAAGGGCGGGCGGTTCCGCTTCGATGCGGTCGTGATGGCCGCCCACGCCGACCAGACCGTCGCCGTGCTGCTCGACGCCGATGACGAGGAGCGGCAACTCCTGGGCTCCTTCCGCTTTCAGGAGAATCGTGCGGTTCTGCACAGCGACCCGCGGCTGATGCCGAAGCGGCGCGGCGCCTGGGCTGCATGGAACTATTCGGCCAACGGGTTGCTCGAGCCCGGCGAGCGGGTCGCCGTGACCTACTGGATGAACCGCCTGCAAAATATCGACGAGCGCTTTCCACTGTTCGTCTCGATGAACCCGATCACCGAGCCGGACCCGGCTCTCGTCCACAGCCAGCACAGCTACGATCACCCCATCTTCGACGCCGAGGCAATGTCGGCCCAGGCGCGGATGAACGCTATCCAGGGACGTGGCGGTGTCTATTATGCCGGAGCCTGGCTCGGTCACGGGTTCCACGAGGATGGGCTGCGCTCGGGCCTCGAGGCCGCGGCCCGCCTCGGTGTGCAGGCACCGTGGAAGCCGCGTGCCGAGGCCGATCGGGCAATGCCGGCGGCGTCCGGCCTCGGCCTTCCCGAGCACGCTGCGGCGCAATCGGTCTGAGCCGCGCCGGTCGTCCGAGCGCCGGCAGCCGTGCCATGGACGGCCCGGTCGTGAGCAGAGAGGCATGATCGCCGATGCTGGCTGAGAGCGGCTTGCGCTCCAGGATCTATGAGGGAACGGTGATGCACCAGCGGCTGCGGCCGGTGCGTCACCGCTTCCGCTACAACGTCTTCTCGCTGCTCCTCGATCTCGACGAGTTGCCGGCGATCGCACAAGCGTCACGCCTGCTGCGCATCGAACGGCCAGGTATCCTCTCCTTTCGCGCGAGCGATCACGGGCGGCGCGACGGCTCGGCGCTCAAGCCCTGGGCGCTGAGCGAGCTGTCCGCCGCGGGCATCGGCGGTGTTGCCAGGGTCGAGCTCCTCTGCTTCCCGCGGATGTGGGGCTTCGTGTTCAACCCGCTCAGCGTCTACTTCGCCTATGATGCGGCGGACCTGCTGATCGCCGTGCTCTACGAGGTCAAGAACACGTTCGGCGGCCAGCATGTCTATGCGCTGGAAGTCAGCCCGGATACCAGCGGCAGCGACGGTCGGATCCGGCACGTCGCCGACAAGGATTTCTACGTCTCGCCGTTCATCGACATGGCGGCTGCCTACCACTTCACCCTGCGGCGGCCCGAAGAGACCCTGGAGCTGGTCATCCGAGAGACCGACGCCCAGGGTCTCTTCTTCGTCGCCAGCCAGAGCGGCGAGCGGCGTCCATTGACCGATCGGGCGCTGGCGACGTGCCTCTTCCGCAATATGGCCATGACGTTCAAGGTGATCGGTGGCATTCATGTCGAGGCCCTGCGGCTTTGGCTGAAGGGAGCGCCTTACCACCCGAAAACCGCCGAGCAGATCGACGGCTGAAAGAGATCGATCAAGCGATCGGCGCAAGGACCGACGAAGACGATCATGGGCATCTCGAAAAAGAACCACATCGCCGCCGTCAACGGCACCAGTTCCATGTCTGAACAGATGCGGATCGATGCCGTGCTCCGGGTTCTCCGACGGCTGCGCCACGGCACGCTGGACGTCACCCTGCCGGACGGCGCGACCGAGACCATCAGAGGCGACCAGCACGGACCGCGCGCCGCCTTGCACGTCAAGGACGCGCGCATCGTCGACCGCTATCTGAAGCACGGCAGCGTCGGCTTCGCCGAGGGCTACATCGCCGGCGAATGGGAGACACCGCAGCTCGCCGACCTCCTCGAGCTGCTCGACCGCAATTACGACGCCTGGGGAGACGGGTATTTCGGGCCGATCATGGCCCGGGCAATGGCCCGCGTGCAGCATTGGCTGCGCCGCAACTCGAAGACCGGCAGCCGGCGCAACATCCATGCCCACTATGACCTCGGCAACGAGTTCTTCGCCGCCTGGCTCGACCCGACCATGACCTACTCGGCGGCCCTCTTCGACGCCGAGAAGGGGGTGTCGGAAGCGGATCTCGAGGCGGCGCAGCGCGCCAAGTACCGCAGCCTCTGTGAACTGATCGAGCTGTCGCCGGGCCACCATTTGCTCGAGATCGGCAGCGGCTGGGGTGGCTTCGCGATGACCGCGGCCCGCGAGTTCGGAGCCCAGGTGACGAGCATCACGATCTCCGAGGCGCAGGCCAAGCTCGCGACCGAGCGGGTCGCCGAGGCGGGCCTGTCCGATCGGGTCGAGATCCGGCTCGAGGATTATCGGGACGTCAAGGGCGAGTTCGACCGGGTGGCCTCGATCGAGATGTTCGAGGCGGTGGGCGAGCGCTACTGGCCGGCCTACTTCCAAAAAGTGCGCTCGGCGCTCAAGCCGAACGGCATGGCGGGCCTGCAGATCATCACCATCCACGACGCCTACTTCGAGACCTACAGGCGGGGTGCCGACTTCATCCAGCAATACATCTTCCCGGGCGGCATGCTGCCGTCGTCGACCGCGCTCGACGAGCAGATCAACCGGGTCGGGCTCGAGATCACCGACACCGTGGCTTTCGGCCGCGACTACGCCAAGACGCTCGGCATCTGGGGCGAGCGCTTCGACGCCGCCTGGGACCGGGTCTGCAGTCTCGGCTTCGACGAGCGCTTCCGGCGGCTCTGGCGCTACTACTTGGGCTATTGCGAGGCCGGCTTTCGAACTGGCAGCACCGACGTGCTGCAGCTGGCACTCCGCCGGAGCTGAATGGCCCTGCATGCGGCACCCGCGGTCATGAGCGAGCAGGAATCCGGACCGCGGCGGCTCGGCCTCGCCGATTTGATGGCCTTCGGCTGTCTGGCATTGCCGCTGGCAGCCCTCAATCTGCCGTTTTATGTCTACCTGCCGACATTCTATGTGCGCGAGCTCGGCCTCGATCTGGCCGTCGTCGGCGGCATCCTGCTCGTGGCGCGAATCCTCGACGTCGTCACCGATCCGATCATCGGTACGCTCGGTGATCGGACCAGCACACGATTCGGCCGACGGCGCCCATGGGTCGTGGCATCGGTGCCCCTGCTGCTGCTCGCCAGCTGGCAACTGTTCCTGCCACCGGACGGCGCGGGCGGCGCCTACCTCTTCGTCTGGAGCAGCCTCGCCTATCTCGCCTGGACGATGATCCTCCTGGCCTACAGCGCCTGGGGGGCCGAGCTCTCGCCCGACTACAACGAGCGCTCACGCATCTTCGGCGCCAGGGAATCCTTCGTCATCCTGGGCGTGCTGACGGCCGCGGCCCTGCCCACCGTGATCGGCAGCGACCCGGGCAGCGCCAAGACCATGGCGTCGATCTTCTGGATGATGGCGGCGGCGCTGCCGGTCGCGACCGTCATTCTGCTCTGGCGGATCGACGAGCGGCGCTACGTCGAGACGCACGCCATCCCTTTCGTGACCGGCGTGCGCACGGCGCTGGCCAACCGACCCTTTCGCCAGTTGATCTTCGCCTATCTCTTGAACGGCGTCGCCAATGGCTTGCCGGCAACCCTGTTCCTGCTCTTCGTCCAGCATGTGATCGTGGCACCCCATGCAGGCGGGCCGTTGCTGCTGCTCTATTTCGCGAGCGGCCTCGTCGCCATTCCGTTCTGGCTTGCGGTCAGTTACCGGATCGGCAAGCACCGCGCCTGGTCGCTCTCGATGCTCTGGGTCTGCGCCGTTTTCGCCTTCGTGCCGTTTCTGGGCCAGGGTGATGTCTGGTGGTTCGCGCTGATCTGCCTGTTGAGCGGCATCAGCCTGGGCGCCGACCTGGCCTTGCCGACCGCGATGCAGGCGGATGTCGTGGATGCCGACAGCGTCGAGACGGGAAACCGGCGCGCCGGGTTCTATTTCGCCTTGTGGAGCATGGCGACGAAGCTGTCCTTTGCGCTCGCCGTCGGCATTTCGTTCATGGCGCTCGACCTCGTCGGCTTCGCCGCGGACGCGCCGCAGAACGGGACGCTGGGCTTGTTTGCGTTGAGCACCCTCTACGCCCTGCTGCCCTTGGTGATGAAGCTGGCGTCGATCGGTCTGGTCTGGAACTTCGAGATCGACGCCGCCCGTTACGGTGAGCTTCGCAAAAAGCTCGCCGCAGTCGAAGGAACGACCTGACGTGATGATCCGCACCCTCGTTCTCGCCGTAACCCTGTTGATCATCTCGGGTTGCACAGGCATGAAAATCGACGACTTCACCGACACTGGGCCGGAGTTCATTCCCGAAGAGTATTTCATCGGGAAGACCAAGGCGTGGGGAATGTTCCAAGACCGCTTCGGCACGGTCCGCCGTGACTTCGTCGTCGACATCAACGGCTACATGGATGGCGAGGTCCTCGTCCTGGACGAGGACTTCGTCTATTCGGACGGCGAGATCGACCAGCGCACCTGGCGCATCAGCCGGCTGGGCGACGGCCGCTACGAGGGCGAAGCCGACGACATCATCGGCAAGGCCCAGGGTGAGCGGCGCGGCAGGGCGATGCGCTGGCGCTACGACTTCGATCTCGTGGTCGGCGAGCGCAGCTGGCGGGTGCATTTCGACGACTGGATGTTCCTCCAGGACGAGAATGTCATGATCAACCGCACGACGGTCTCGAAATGGGGCTTCACCATCGGCGAGGTCTATATCTTCTTCATGAAGCAGCCCGAGGCGGCTACCGGCAGCGGCGCCGACGAGGCGTCAGCCTGGAACCGCCAGACGCTGGCGTATCATGCGCAGCAGGCTGCCGAGTAGCGGCAGCTCCTCGTAGACTTGGCGTGCCGCATCCCAGTAGTCGAGATGCTCGGTAACGAGCCCCGCGCCGTCGAAATGCACTTCAGTGATGCCATCGATCGTCAGCGGCCTGGGCATGAAGCGGCTCTTGATCTGGCATGTGAATTGCCACTTGATGAAGGCGACGTCGCCCGCGATGAGTGGCGGTTGCGTCACGAAGCGCGGCGCGTCGCTGGTCTCGAACATATGGTCGAAAACCGCGCATAGGTTGTCGATGCCGCGCACGTCGTTGAACGGGTCGACAAAATGGATATCGGGATGGGCGAGCCTGCGGAGCTCGGTCTTGCTCGACTCCGACAGCTCGTCGAAGTAGCGCGCGTAGGCTCTCGCCCATTCGGTGGTGGTCATTTACTCGTACCCCGCCCGACCAGCGCGAAATAGATTCGGTAAGGCAGCATCCGCAGCGCCTTGAGGATCAAGACGAAGACCCTTGGAAAGGCAATCTCGAAGCGGTCGCTCACGAGGCCCCTGGCGATATGCTCGGCCGCCTGCTCCGCCGAGATGAGAAACGGCATCTCGAACGTGTTCTTGTCGGTGAGCGGCGTCTGGACGAAGCCCGGATTGATCAGCTGCAGCGTGACGCCCGTCTTGCGCAGATCGAAGGCCAGCGATTTCCACCATGTTGATGACGCCGCCCTTGGTGCAGCCGTAATAGGCGCTCGTCGGCAGACCGCTGTAGCCGGCAACCGAGGCGACCACGGCGAGCCGTCCGCGATCCCGGGCGATCATCCCGGGCAGCACCACCTCGATGCCGTTCGCCACACCCATGACGTTGAGCTCGATCAGCCGACGCAGCTCATCGGCCTTGAAGTCCTTGGCGGCCACCGGCTGATGGCTGCCGGCATTGAGCACGACGATGTCGGGCGGCCCGCCTGCGGCGTCGATCGCGTCATGCGCCGCCTGCACGCTCGCCTTGTCGGTGACATCGAGCGGCAGGGCACGAATGCGGCCACCACTCTCCGCCGCCATGGCCTCGAGCTTGTCCGCGCTCCGGGCGCTCGCCCAGACCTCTTGACCCTGGTCCGCGAGATGCCGTGCAAGCGCCGCGCCGATGCCATAGCTGGCGCCGACGATCCAGACGCGCCCGGTCATCGGTAGTCCTTCGGATCGGCCGGCTCGAGGCTGTCCAGAAAGGTCCGGGCGTCAGCGGTGATCGCTTGGCGCCGGTCATCGGTCATCCGCTCGAGGGTCTTGAAGATAGGCCCCATGCGCGGGTTGCGGCGCAGGCGCGTCTCGTTCTCGATCATGAAGTTCCAGTAGAGGTAATTGAAGGGACAGGCATCGGGCCCGAGCTTTTCCTTCACCTTGAACCGACAAGAGCCGCAGAAGTTCGACATTTTGTGGATGTAGTTGCCGGACGCGGCATAGGGCTTGGATGCGAGGTAGCCGCCATCGGCATACATCACCATGCCGGCGGTGTTCGGCAGCTCCACCCATTCAAAGGCATCGGCATAGACGGCGAGGTACCATTCGCAGATAGCGGCCGGCTCGACGCCGGCGAGCAGCGCGAAATTGCCGGTCACCATCAGCCGCTGGATGTGGTGCGAGAGCGCCTCTCGCTTCGTCTGGCCGATGGCGTGGGCCATGCAGCGCATCTCGGTCTCGCCTGACCAATAGAAAGCCGGCAGCTTGCGCTTGCCTTCGAGCGCGTTCAGCGCGGCATAATCAGGCATCTTCAGCCAGTAGATGCCGCGCACGAACTCGCGCCAGCCCAGGATCTGGCGAATGAAGCCTTCGACCGAGTTGAGCGACAGCTTCCGCTCGCGATGCGCCTCGAGCACTGCCTCGCACACCTCGCGCGGGGTAAGGAGTCCGCAGTTCAGATACTGCGACAGGCTCGAGTGGAAGAGCCAGTCCTCGCCGTCCAACATGGCATCTTGATAATCACCGAAATCGGCGAGCGCCGTCTTAACGAAGTGTGTGAGCGCCCGGCGGGCATCGGCGCGGGTCACCGCGAACCAGAAGGGCTCAAGGTCACCGAAGCGGTTGCCGAAGCGGCGGCCGACGAGGTCCAGCACCGCCTCGGTCGTCGCGTCGGGCTTGAAATGCATCGGTCGCGGGAAGTCGGTGTCCGGATCTGCCGGCTTGCGGTTCTCGGCATCGAAGTTCCAGCGCCCACCCTCGGGCTCACCGTCGGCATCCATGAGCCAGCCGGTTCGCTCGCGCATCCAGCGATAGAACATCTCCATGCGCAGCTGTTTTTTGCCGCTTGCCCATGCCCGGAAGTCGTCGATCGAGCAAAGAAACCGATCGTCGGGACGAATCTCGACCGGAATGCCCAGCTTTTTCTGCCAGGAGCGAATGTCGTCGAGCACCCGGTATTCGCCGGGCTCGGTCACCACCACCCGGTCAGGCTCGAGCTCGGCCGCCGCCCGCTCTACCTCACCCGCAAAGCTGCCGCTGTTTTTCGGATCATCCAGCGCGACGTAGCGAACGTTGCAGCCCCTGTCCCGCAGTTCGGCGGCGAAGTGGCGCATCGCCGAGAAGAGAAACGCGATCTTCTTCGGGTGGTGCGGCACATGGTCGGTCTCGGTCGCCACCTCCGCGAGCAGCACGACGTCACCGGCTGCGAGATCGGCAAGCGCGGAAAGCTTGGCCGAAAGCTGATCGGCGAAGACGAAACGCAGAGCAGCGGTCAAGAGGTCGAGGGCTCGCCCGGCCGATATGAGAGGAACTCGTAGGCCTCGGCCTTGGTCAGCCGGTAGTCGATCTGTGAGCCGTCGGAAGCGCCGAACGCCAGCTTCACCCAGCGGTCGTCGGCGTACCAGAGATCGACGTCGAGATCGCCACGCACCTTGAAGTGCTTGGCCTCCATCATCTCGTCAGCGACGGCGATCTGCTCCAGCACGTGCGGCTCCACGGAGCTCTGGACGAGGCGCCCATTTTGCGTGTCGATCCACTCGCGCCGCTGCATGAAATTGCGGTGCCAATAGGTGGTCGGCAGGAGGCTCGCCGGGCCTTCGATTCGGCCATCGGTGCCCTCGATCACGATCGTGTCATCAGCTCGGCTGGCGGTCACGGAATGCCGCTTGCCGTTGTCGTTGGTCCGGCTCTTGAAGCCCTGCAGCACCCCGCCTTGCCACTCCTCGCGGTTGCGGTGCTCGTAGCGGTATACCGTCACGAACGCGATCTTGACCCGAAGCTCGATGTCGATGTCCACGGTCAACCGATCGCCATCCTGCGCGAAGCTCAAGACGTGATAGCCGATGCGGCTGTCGTTTCGCGCCACATCGAAGCGAAGATCGCCGCGCGTGTTGCCATGCGCCAGACCCGCGCTGCCGCCGATCGCCATCCCAGCCACCAATCCTGTTCCGCACTGTACGAACCGTCGTCGCAGCATGTCGCATCCCTCCGCGTCCTGCCACCGGAGTTACGCACTGCAGCATGAAGAGGATCAGTCGAGCGGCGCCGGTGGCGCCAGCTCTGCGAGTCTGGCCTCAATCTCGGCCGCCATCGGCTGCGATGACTGGGCGCCCATTGCGAGGCAGGCGAGGCCGGCGGCAATGCTCGCCCGGTGCAGCGCCTCGGGCATCGTCCTGCCGGCATCGAGGGCAGCTGCCAGAACACCGACAAAGGCGTCACCGGCGCCCGTCGTGTCGACCGGCTCGATCGAGAGGCTGCCGACCCGCCAGCCGCCATCGGGGCCGACGGCGACAGCACCCGCGGCACCCAGCGTCACGACGCATGTCAGGCCGTGCTCCCGGGCCAGCCGCCGTGCCAGCTCGATGGGCTCGCCCTCGGTCGTGCCGGCGGCCATGCGTGCCTCGATCTCGTTGACGACCAGCACGTCCAGCGTGCGCAGCACTTCGGGCGTGAGTGGGCCGGCGGGCGCCAGGTTGAGGATCGTCCGCGCACCGGCAGCCTTGCCCCGTGCCAGGATGGCCGCGGTCGCCGCGAAGCGGATCTCGTTCTGGCAGAGGACGGTCACCTCCGGGCCCAGAAGAGCGTCCGGGATCTGCTGCGCATCGGTGTCGAGGTTGGCGCCGCTGGCCACGATGATCGCGTTCTCGCCGGCCTCGTCGACGCCGATCACCGCGATGGCCGTCGGCTTGGTAGAGGTGGCGAGCGCCGAGCAGTCGATGCCGGCCTCGAGCAGCAGCTTGCGCACCACCGGACCATAGGCATCGTTGCCGAGATGACCGACGAACTGGGTCCTCGCCCCGGCCTTGGCGGCCGCCGCCGCCTGGTTCGAGCCCTTGCCGCCCGGCGCCATGGTGTAGCCCGGGCATAGCACCGTTTCACCCGGTGCCGGCAGCTTCTGCACCTTGAACAAGAGGTCGGCATTGACCGAGCCCAAGATCACCAACATCTCTGTCGCCCCCCCAAGCGCGCGGCGCTGGCCGCCATCGCGGCCCGATATGCGGCCTGGCGCGCACGCTGTCCAGAACGTCGCCGCCCTTCCGGCGGCGGGCCGGAGGGGCTGGAGCCCGGCTCAGCTGGCCGGTCGGCCGGCAATCAGCCCCGGCAGCCCCGGCAGCAGGTCGGCCAACGGCACCGGCCGACCGAACAGGAAGCCCTGCGCCTCGTTGCAATTGAGCTGGTAGAGGAAATCGAGCTGCGATCGCTGCTCGACGCCTTCCGCGGTCGTCTTCTTGGCCAGCGCCTCGCTGAGGCCGACGATCGCCCGGACGATCGCCTGGGCACTCTTGTCCTCGCTGATCGCATGGACGAAGGAGCGGTCGATCTTGATCCGGTCGAAGGGAAACCGGTTGATGTAGGCAAGTGAGGAATAGCCCGTGCCGAAATCGTCGATCGAGAGGTGCATGCCGAGCTCGGCGAGCGCTGCCAGGCGACGGCCGAGCATGGGCAGCGAGGGATCGAGAAACAGGCTCTCGGTCACCTCGAGCTCGAGGCGATCCGGAGCCAGATCGTGCCGGATCAGCAGCGAGCGGATGAAATCGACGAGCCCCTCGTCGCGCTTGAGCTGGACGACCGAGACGTTGATCGACAGGCGCAAGTCCGTCCGGCGCAGGTCGGACTCGGCCAGATCGGCGCAGGCCCGGGCCAATACCCAGCGGCCGAGCTCGACGATCGACCCGGTCTCCTCGGCGAGCCCGATGAACCGCCCGGGCTGCAGGAAGCCCTGCTCCGGATGGCGCCAGCGGACCAGCGATTCGAGCCCCGCCGGGTGGCCCTGACCGAGGTCGATGCGTGGCTGGTAGTGCAGCTCGAGCTCCTCGCGCTCGATCCCCTGGCGCAACGCCGCGTCGAGCAACAGCCCGCCGCTCTCCTCGCCGTGCAGGTCGGCATCGTAGAAGACCACCTGATCGCGGCCGCCCGCCTTCGCGCGGTACATGGCGGTGTCGGCCCGCCGCAGGAGGTCGTCCGGCGCCGTTCCGTCATTCGGAAAGCAGGCGACGCCGAAGCTGACCTTGACCTCGAACTGGCGGCCATCGACGAGAACCGGCAGCGCCAGGACCTTGCGGTAGCGGGCGATGGCCGTCTCGACCTCGTCGCGGCTGGCCAGATTCTCGAGCAGCAGAACGAACTCGTCGCCACCGATCCGGGCGAGCGTGTCGGTCGCACGACCAGCAGCTCTCAAGCGATGCGCCAGCTCGACCAGGACCGAGTCGCCGACGGCATGGCCGAGCGCGTCGTTGATGCTCTTCAGCCGATCGACGTCGAGGAAGGCCACGGCGAGCAGCCGCTGGTCGCGGCGCCCGCGCTCGATGGCATTGGCCAACCGGTCGATCAGCAAATGGCGGTTGGGGAGCTTGGTGAGCCCGTCATGCGTCGCGCGAAAGGCCACCTCGTCGAGCAGCCGCTGCTCGTCGGTCACGTCGTTGAGCGCGATCACGTAGCCGCTATGCCGGGCGCCGCCGAGCCGCCGCACCGCGGCCTTGACAATGCGCTGGCGGCCGTCGGCGGTCGCCAGCGGCAGGGCCTGCGGGGCACCGGGCTTGGTGAGCAGTGCTGCGACGGAGCTCTGTGCACCGATCCGCCCGCCGGCCTTGCCGGCGGTGCGCTCGGCCACCTCGCGCCGTTCCGTGGTAACCAGCTCGGCGAGCTCCGGCGCAATGTCGTCGAGCCGCTGGCCGACCAGCGCGCGCCCGGACGACGCGAACAGGCGATCCGCCGCCGGATTGGCGTAGTCGACCACCTGCGTCGGCCCGGTCGTCAGCACCGCGTCGACGACATTGGTCAGCGCCGCATGGGCGAGCCCGCGCTCGAGCTGCGCCTGCCGCAGTCGCTCGACGACCTCCAACATGCGCAGGCCGAGGACGACGACCGTGAGCAGGACGATGACGCTGGCAAAGGGCAGCATCAGCCGCCAGCCGAGGAGCGCTACCAGCCCGATGCCCAGCGGCATCAGCGGCGCCAGGAAGAAGTTGATTCGGGCGCGATCCGGCGCGGCGAAGAGGCTCACCAGCCACGGCAGGAACGCGCCGAACGCCAGTGCCGCGGCCGCGATGACCGGGCTGCTCGCGATCGACAGCGTCTTCTCGTTCAAGAGCGCCTGCACGGCGAAGGCCTGGAAATAGATGGGCGGGATCAGCTTGGCGACGGCGCTCGAGCCGGCATCGACCCACGTCGCGAGGCCACGGGCGGTGACGCCCACCAGCACGATGGCCCCGTCCATCGCGTGCTGGACCGGTTCATGGAGCATGTCCGCAGCCGAGTAGAACCGCAAGTTGAATGGACCTGCCGGGATGGGCACCAGAACCTCGTGATCGGCAATCCAGCCGAGGCGGAGCGGTTCCGCGCCCGGGGTCAGCTGGTGCAGCGGTGTTGTCGGGGCGCCGATCGCGAGCCCGTACACAGCGCTTGCCATAGCCGGCCAATAGGCTTCGCCGATCCCGGCACGGAGCTGCAAGCGACGCAGGCGGCCGTCACTATCCACGTTGAGATGACCGTGGCCGAGTGCCGCGGCAGCTTCTGACAGATCGCCAAACGGCAGCTGCTCGAGCGGCGGAAGGTGCCGCGCGCGGAGCTCGGCGATCACCGGCAGGACCACGTTGCCGGCGCGACGCACGGCCGACACGAGCGCTAGATCGGCTTCAGGCTCGCGGCTCGACGGCTCGGCGAACAACACATCGTAGGCGATGACCTTTGGACCGGCCGCTGCCAGCCTGTCGATGAGCGTTGCATGAAGCGTACGGCTCCAGGGCCAGCGGCCATGCTGCTCCAGGCTCTGCTGGTCGATCTCGACGACGACGACGCGGTCGTCGGCCGGTGCTGCGAGCATGGGCGCCAGCCGATCGAAGGCGAAGAGGTCGACATGCTCGACCAATGCCGTCCGCTGCAGCCCGGCGGCGGCGAGAGTGGCCAGGAGGGCAATGACGAGGCCGCGGCCGATGGGAATGCCCGAGCCCTCACCCATCTCAGAGCAGCAGGATGGCGATGGCGAAGGGAACCAACAACCATGGCCACCAGCTGACCGGCGGGACGGTGATGCGCTGCGGTGTGCTGAACTCGGCGACGTAGCCGTCCGCCTCGATGATCTGCGCGCGGAACCAGTAGTTGTCGGGCAGCAGCCCCGGCACGGTCAGCACCGGCTCGGCGGAGGTCTGATCGGAGAGGATCTCCTCGAAGGCGGCGTCCCGGGCGATCTGGAATCGCACCTGCTGGCCCGGCGCCAGCTCGGCGAGCCGAATGGTGACCTGGCCTCGCTCACTCTCGAGATCGTCGATGGTCGGATCCGGCGGCGGCGCCAAGACCTCGAAGTCCTGCACGTCGCCGAACGGGCCTTGCCTGCCGCTGCCATCGATCGTCGCGATCCGCCAGAAATAGCTGCCGAGCGGCAGCGGTGCCGCAGGCGTGAAGCCAGGCTCGGTGAGCCGCTCCAGGGCAACCGGCGGCGCCACGAAATCCGGATCGGTCGACAGCTCGAAGTGGTAGGCCTCCGCGTCGAGCGGCTCCGACCAGCCGAATTGCGGCAGCGGGTCACGCAGTCGGCCCTCGCGCTCGGGTTGGAGCGGCACCGGCGGCTCGGGCCGGGCGAAGACCTCGAGGGTCCAGGCCTGATCCCGCCCCTCGAGCCCGTCCCCATCGATGCCGCGCAGACGGGCGGCGTAGGCCCCGTCCGGCAGCTCGAGCCGTGCCGCTCCGCCGGCTTCGATGACTTGATCGTCGAGCAGCCGGGTGAGGCCCTGGTCCTCGGCAAGCGTGAAGCGAAAGTGCGCCGCGCCTGCTAGGTCAGGCATCTGCAGACGAAGGGGCAGGCGATCAAGACGATCGGGCAGGCTGGCACGCTCCGGCGCCGGCAACAGCGGACGCGGCGGCTCCGGCGCCTCGCCTTGTTGCGTGATGGTGCCGAAATCCGCTGGCACGCGCCGCGTGGTGGCGCTCGCCGCGACCGCGACCGTGCCGGTCAGGACCTCGGTGGCACTCTGGGTCAGGGTCTCGTCGAGGCCGACCCGCAGATCGGTGCCGCGCACCGAGCTCACCGCCGGCGGCGTCCAGATCTCGAAATGCGAGCCATCGCCCCTCGCCGGTTGGACCATCGTCTCGAGCCGGCCACGCTCCAGCTTGAGCCGGGTATCGACCATGCCGGTGTCGCGATACTGGTTGAGACGGTCGAGGAGCAGTTCGGCCCCGGCCCCCATCACTACCTCGGAGCCATCGGCGAAGCGGATGACCGCGCTCGACTGCTCGCTGGTCAAGAGCTTGTCGCCGAGCCGCAACTCGTCGCCCTCGGCAACGCTCACGGGAGTGTCGGCCCGCAGGAGCGTCACCTCGCCGCTCGCCTGAACCAGGGTCGCGGATGCGGTCTCGAGGCGCAGCAGGCGTATCGGTATGCTGAGCCGGGTGCCGGGCGGGATGCGGCGCGGCTGGGCTATTCCGTTGAGCTCCTGGATCTGTGGCCAGTTGCGCCAGTTCGCCAGATAGCGCCTGGAAAGGTCCCAGATATTGTCCCCCGGCCTGACCGTGTAGCGCCAGACCGGCTCCTGCGCCGCTACGCCGATCGGCGGCAGCAGCAGTGCGAGCAGCAGCAGGGACGCGGCGAGCAAGCGACCACAAAAAGACCTTTTCAAACAACAAGTAATCACATAATTCACAGCTTGAGATCGCAGAAACTAGCGCCACTAGAGCTTGAGCTTATTCGCTATGAGCGACGAAATAAAGGCCTGCAATTCTACCGCAAGGCTGGAAAATGGGCCGCTGCAGTATCTGTCCAGCATGACTGCTGAACATCGACACGAGGAACCCGGCCGGCCGACGCATTTCTTCGGAACGGGCGTTGCTGCGTATGGCCGTTGGCCTTCGGCCAGCGGCACACTGACGGGCCGTGAGGAGGGGCCGCCGAACGACAAAGGGGCCGGCATTGCCGACCCCTTCCGTATCAGATCACCGCTCGAAGGTGATAGCAGCGAGCCCGCATGGCGGGCATAAGCGCATCAGCGCTTGGAGAACTGGAAGCTCCGGCGGGCCTTGGCCTTGCCGTACTTCTTGCGCTCGACCTGACGGGCGTCGCGGGTCAGGAAACCGCCGTGCTTGAGGGCAGGGCGCAACGTCGGATCGTAGTTGATCAGCGCGCGGGCAACGCCATGGCGCACCGCGCCGGCTTGCCCGGAAAGGCCGCCACCCGCCACCGTGCAGACGATATCGTACTGCTGCAAGCGGTTGATGGATACCAGGGGCTGGTTGATGATCATCTGCTGGGTCGGACGCGCGAAATAGGCCGGCATGTCCTTCCCGTTGACCGTGAAGCGACCGCTGCCCGGCTTGATCCATACCCGCGACGCCAATTCCTTGCGGCGACCGGTGGCATAGGAGCGACCGAACTTGTCGATTTTCGGTTGAGCGGGCTCGACCTCAGGCTCTGCCGCCAAGCCCGGCTTGAGCTTGTCGAGGTCTTGCAGGGAGGTGACGGTTTCAGCCATTCGCGGATCCGAGCTTGCTGTTCTTGCTGTTCAGGGCGGCGATATCGAGCGGCTGCGGCGACTGGCCGGCATGCGGGTGCTCGGCCCCGGCGTAGATGTGCAGCTTGCGCATCACCTGCCGGCCGAGCGGCCCGCTCGGCACCATCCGCTTCACGGCCTGCTCGATCACCCGATCGGGGAACCGGCCATCGAGCACCTTGTCGGCGGTGATGTCCTTGATCCCACCCGGATAGCCGGTGTGACGGTAGTAGGTCTTCTGCGTTCGCTTGTTGCCGGTGAGCGCAACCTTCTCGGCGTTGACCACAACGATGTGGTCGCCGCAATCCATGTGCGGTGTGAACATGGCCTTGTGCTTGCCGCGCAGACGACCTGCGAGAAGGGCCGCGAGACGGCCGAGGACGAGACCCTCGGCATCGACCACGAACCAGTCCCGCTTGATGTCGCCGGGCTTGGCGGAATAGGTTTTCATCGGTTCAACTGCTCATCGGCTGCTGCCACATCCGCACCCCTCGCGCGACCCGGAAGTCGCGGCGGGCAAGGCGTGGCTAAGACTTGCGGACAACAAAAATGGCGCGAGCTTCCAAGAAAGCCCGCCGCTAGAGCCGGTCGTTTAGGCTGAACCACGCCTCGCCTGTCAATTGCGATTTGGCGCGATTGGCCGCCATGCGTCGCTGCAGCACGGCATAGACCACGACGAAAACGCCGGCGGCGACGAGCAGCGCTGCCCGCAGCCCGATCCCCTCGGCGACCGCCCCCAGCGCCAGGGCACCGATCGCCGGCACACTGCGAAAGACTAGGCCGAAGAGGCTCATCACCCGGCCGCGCAAGGCGGGCTCGACGCCGAGCTGGATCGCCGTGTGCAGCCCGACGCCGCAGGCGATCAGCGCGAAGCCGAAGGCGGCGATGGCCGGAATGGCGAGCCAGAAGCTGGGGCTGATCGCGAACACCGCAGCAAAGAGTGCGACCAGGATCTGCAACCGGATCGCCGCCGTCATGTCCAGAGCGCTGCCCCGCCAGGCGACCCAGAGGCCGCCCACCACCGCACCCAGGCCCATGGCGGCGCTCAAAGTGGCGAGGCCCTCGACGCCGGCGCTAAAGACCCCCTCGGCGAAACCCGGCAAGAGGTCGCCCAAGGGCCGCACGGTGAGCGACAGGGCGATGAAGAAGGCGAAGAGTGGCGCCAGCACCGGGCTCCGGGCGATATAGCGGAAGCCGTCCTTCAGCGCGGCGCCGGCTCCCTGCCAGTTGCCGGGCGTCACCGTTTCGGTGAGGATCAGGCGCGGCAGGACGATGATCAGCGGCACGTAGGTCAGTGCATTGACCAGGAGGGCGGCCGGAACGCCCGAGACGACGATCACGAGCCCGGCCAGCGCCGGGCCGACGAAGCGCGCACCGTTGAAAACGACGCTGTTCAGGGCGATCGCCGTCGGCAGGTGCTCGCGGCGCACCAGGGCCGGGACCAGCGCCAGGCGGGCCGGTTGGTTGACCCCGACGACGGCACCGGTGAGACCGACCAGGGCGACCAGGCTCAGGATCCCGACGGCGCCGACCCAGATGAGGAAAGCAAGCGCTAAGGTGGCGACCGCCATCGCCGATTGCGTCCAGACCATGATGCGCCGCCGGTCGGCGCGATCGGCGAGCACGCCGCCCAGGGGGCCGACGAGCACGGCCGGGAACAGGTCGGCGAAAGCCACCATGCCGAGCCAGAAGGGCGAGCCGGTGAGCTCCCAGGCGTACCAGCCGACGGCCGTCCGCTGCATCCAGGTGCCGATCACCGAGATTGCGTTGACCGACATGTAGGCGCGAAACGCGGGCTCGCCGAAGACGCCCCGGATCGGGTCTAGCCGCACGACGCCGACCCGGGCCGCGGCGGCCAGCGCCAGCGCAAGCCCTCGCCCCCGCGGCAATTGCCCTTCGTCACCGACACTCCAGTTGTCTCCCGCTCGCGAACCCGGGATATGCACCCGGCCGCAGGGAAAGGATAGCCCGCAGCATCTGCCACGGCCCTTCTTTGCGCCAACGGACCCTGCTACAATCAGTGCGGGATGCTGGGCCTCCAGGGGGAGCAGGGTCGATGCTTGGACTTATCTCGCTGTCGCGTGTGGCCGTGGCCGCATGCCTCGCCGTCCTGCTCGTCGCCACGCCGGGGCAGTCGGCACGCGCCGCCTCGGCTAGCGAGATCGATGCCAAGGTCGATCTCGCGCTCGATCAACTGATGCGCGAGTCGGAGACGGCACGCGCGGTCGCCGACCGGGCCCTCGCCGTCCTCGTCTTTCCCGGCATCGTCAAGGGCGGCTTCGGCATAGGCGGCCAGTTCGGCGAAGGGGCCTTGCGCAAGAACGGTGTCACCGTCGGCTACTACAACGTCGCCGCCGCCTCCATCGGCCTGCAGATCGGCGCCCAGACCTACTCGCAGGCCATGTTCTTCATGACCGAGCAGGCGCTCGCCTTTCTCGACAAAAGCAACGGCTTCGAGATCGGCGCCGACGCCAATGTCGCTCTCGCCAACGAGGGTCTCGGCTACGATGTGACCACCACCACGATCCAGGACCCGATCATCGCCTTCGTCTTCGGCCAGCAAGGCCTGATGGCCGGGCTGACGCTCGAAGGTTCGAAGATCACCAAGGTGACGAAGTAGCCCAAATGCGCAAGCGGCTGGCTTACGCTGCCTGCGCCTGCGGGCTCTGCGCCAGCGACTGGCGGATGTGGCGGGCCAACTCCTCGGCAATGTCGGACGAGCCGGCGCGCGGCAGGTAAAGGCAGATGTGGAAGTCCGGCAGCTTCGGCAGGCCGCTTTCGGGGCCGAGCACGGTCAGATTGCCGGGCACCGACGAGGCGAGCAGCGCCGTCACGCCGAGATCGGCCTCGACGCTGACATAGAGCGGCTGCATTGCGCTCGTGTCGCAGACCGAGCGCCAGTTGCGCCCGGACTTGGCCAGCCGCTCGAGCACGGCGTGGCGAAAGATGCAGCTCTGGTCACCCAGCGCCACCGGCAGCGGATCGCGGCTGTAGGCGGTCCCATTCGGCGCGCCGACCCAGACGAGCGGATCGCGGAGCAGCTTCTCGCCACCGCGCTTCGGGCTCTGCTCGGTGGTGAGGCAGAGATCGATGGCGCCATCCTTGAGCTGCTCCTGCAGCTCGACCGTGACGCCGGCCACGATGAAGACGCGGACATCCGGCCAGGCCTTGTCGAAGCTCTTCAAGATCGGCGGGATGAAGGCCGAGATGATATCATGCGGCACGCCCAGGCGGACCTCGCCGGCAAAGTCGGGGGCGGTCATCGTGGCCCAGATCTCGTCGTTCAAGGCCAGGAGGCGTGGCGCCTTCGCCAGCAGCATGCCGCCGCCGGTGGTCAATGAGAGGCGGCGCTGCTCGCGCTCGAAGAGCGGCCGGTCGAGCAGCTCCTCGAGCCGCTTGATCTGCTGGCTGACCGCGGCCTGGGTCAGATGCAGCTGCTTGGCGGCCGTGGTCATGCTGCCGGTCTCCGCCACCGCGACGAAGGTCCGCAGCAGGCTCGTGTCGATGTTGCGCCGCATGTTCGCTCCTCCGTCCTTCGGCACTGGGTGCCAGCATAACATTCAGTTATGTGATTCATAAAAAACATTCGTTTCTCTTATGCAATGCGGCACCCCATCTTGTCAATCGGTGGCAGGCATTAGGGCCTTGCCGGTTGCCAAGAGGCAGGTTTCATGCAGTCCGTTCATCTCAATCACCAACTCCCCCATGCGGCGCGCTACTCCGTTGCGCGCTGGCTCTCCCCCACGGTCATTCGCGAGTATCTCGTGCGGCTCTGGCAGAGCCACGGCGAACGGCAGCGGCTGGCCGACCTGGAGCCGCGGCTGCTGCGCGACATCGGCGTCGATCCCATTGCCGCCAGCTACGAGAACTCGGCGGCCGTTCTGGCAGCTCTCGGAGCACCACGCGGTGGCGTTCCGCCGTTGGCTGGACAGCTGATCGCAGCCGCGTGCTCGTTGGGCGTCCGTCGCTGAGCGACGAGGCATTGAAAGGCACGGGCGCGTGTGCAATGGCTCCACGCGCCCGCTCGCCTTTCCGCATTGGCCAGCCGCCAGCATGCCCGACCGCGTCGCCACCGAAGCGCTGATCCGCCGCTACCTCGCCGCCTTCAATGGCGGCGACATCGAGGGCATGCTCGACTGTCTGACCGACGACGTCGCCCACGACGTCAACCAGGGGCAAAGGCGTCTCGGCAAGGCGCCGTTTGGCGACTTCTGCCGGCACATGCAGCGCTGCTATGCCGAGCGCTTGACCGACGTCGTCGTCATGACAACAGGCGACGGCCGCAGGGGTGCTGCGGAGTTCACCGTCCATGGCCGCTACCTGCAGACCGACCACGGACTGCCCGAAGCCATGGGCCAGGTTTATGTGCTGACCGCCGGCACTTTCTTCGACATCCGCAACGACCTGATCGCGCGGGTGACGACCTGCTACAATCTGCAAGATTGGTTGGCCCAGGTTGCCCCGACCTGAAGCTTCAGGGGTGCGACTGGAGAGCCTGCGTGGCGGCGCGATCGCTTCGCTGTTGCAAACGCTGGCCGAGCTCCGCATCAGCGTCTTTCGCGAGTATCCCTATCTCTACGATGGCGACGCGGCCTACGAGGCCTGGTATCTTGAGCGCTTCGCCGCGGCGCCCGGAGCGCTGCTCGTGACGGCGCTCGACGGTGACCGGCTGGTGGGTGCCGCGACCGCAGCACCGCTCGCCCACGAGCACGACGACTTCAAGGCACCGTTTTTCCGCCATGGCATCGATCCGGCCGAGGTGTTCTATCTTGCCGAATCCGTCCTGCTGCCCGCCTATCGCGGCCGCGGCATCGGCCACGCCTTCTTCGATCGCCGCGAGGCCGCCGGACTCGAGCTTGGCTGCACCAACGCCGCTTTCTGCGCCGTCGTCAGGCCGCCCGATCATCCCGCCCGGCCCAAAGACTACCGCCCCCTCGACACGTTCTGGCGCAAGCGCGGCTACCAGCCCGTCGACGGCCTGACCACGACCTTTCCGTGGCGTGAGCTGGGCCAGACCGAGGAGACCGCGAAGCCGATGCAGTTCTGGCTGCGCGAGCTGGTCGACGCGTCGCCTGCGGACCGAGGCAGTGATGCCGAAGCCTGACGTGGCGGACCGGCTCGTTGCCCTGGCTCTGGCGATGCTGCTCGTCGTGCTCGCAGCGGCCCGGCCCGCGGCGGCAGCCACGCTCAAGGAGCTTGTAGCCCGGCGCGGCTTCACGCCCGAGGCGGTGGCCGTGGTCGTCGAGGAGATGGCGACCGGCCGGCGGCTGATCGCGCATCGTGTCGGGGAGCCGGGCCCGGCGGCTTCCACCTTGAAGCTCGCCACGGCGATCGCGGCGCTGGATCGGCTGGGCCCGGAGCATCGCCTGGAGACGCGGGTGCTGGCCACGGGCAGCCTCGATGCTGCCGGCCGGCTCACCGGAGACCTCGTGCTCCAGGGCGGCGGCGACCCGCTGCTCGACCTCGACGGCCTCATGACCCTGGCGCTGGCCGTCCACCGGACAGGCGTGCGGCACGTCGACGGACGCTTCATCCTCGACGATTCCGCCCTGCCGCGCTTGCCGCAGATCAATCCGGCTCAGCCGCTGGAGGCCGGCTACAATGCGGGGATCGGGGCCCTATCGCTGGCCTTCAACCGGGTCGAGCGGCTGCCGGTCAGCGGCGGCAGCTTCACCATCCCGAGCCTCGCTGAGCGCGGCCCGGCCTGGTCGCGGCTGCCCTTCGACGGCCCGGCGAGCGTGCCCGTCCAAGACGCCGGACGCCATGCGGCGCTGGTCTTCAGGGACCTTGCGGCCTCCCTCGGCATGCACCTACCCGAGCCCGAGCGGGCGATGGCGCCGGTAGGCGAGGCGCGGCTCTTGGGCACCATGCCCAGCCGCTCGGTGCGCGACATCGTCCAGGCGATGCTGCTCTACAGCAACAACCAGGTGGCCGAGATCCTCGGCCTTGCCGTGACCGGTGCGCCGTCGCTCGGCGCCTCGGCCGCTCGGATCTCGGCCGATCTCGAGCGTGCGCTGCCCGATACCGACTGGCGCGGCTTCGTTCTCACCAACCATTCGGGGCTCGATCCGGCGGCTCGCGCATCGCCCGAGCAGCTGCTGGCCATCCTCCGGCTCGGCGAGGCGCGCCACGGGATCATGGCGTTGCTGCCGGTCGCCGGCTGGTCGGGCAGCCTGCAGAGCCGCTTCAAGACGCCGGCCGCGGCGCTGCGCGTCTGGGCGAAGACGGGCTCGCTCGATTTCGCCTCGGCGCTGGTCGGCTACGTCCTGCCGAGCGATGGCCGGCCGCTGCGCATCGCCGTCTTGATCACCGACGAGGCAGGCAGGCGGCGACGCGACGCCGTCGACGTGCCGCCGGCCTCGATGCGGCGCGAGATCGATGACTTCACCGTCCGCGCCCGGGCGCTCCGCGACGACCTGGCGATGCTGGCACTGAGCACGGGCGGCTAGCATCCCGCTGGCGCTGCCGTTGATCCCGGCTTTCGCGATTTGCCCGGGATCGACGGCTGACCGCCTACTCGGAAAAGGCGCCCATCAGGTAGACGAAGCGGAGCCCGTCGCCGGGCGGCAGATCGCCGAAGCTCGCCGCATAGATGCGATCGATCGTCTCCGACTGATAGATGCGGCTGAGCGCCCTGTCGACCGCGAGCCGGAAGGCCGTGTCGCCGAGCGGCAGGCCGATCGCGTAGACCTCGTGCGTAAACAGCCGTTCGCTGACGACGAGGTTCTCGTTGTTCTCGCTGGCCAGGTAGAGGAAGATCAAGATCGCCCGATCGGCGAAATAGGCATCGATCGTGCCGTCCTGGAGATCCTGGACGCCCTGCTGGTGGCTGTCGACGCCCACGAAGGTCGCTTCGAGGCCGAGCTTGGTCAGCTCCCGCTCGAGCACGTCCTCGGTGGTCGTGCCGCTGCGGACGCCGATCGTCTTGCCCTCGAGTTCGGCGAAGGACGACGGGCCGCCCTCGCGGTAGAGCACGCCCATGCCGGTGAGGAAGGTCGGCGACGAGAAGTCGATCATCTCGCGGCGGCCGAGCGTCACCGTGGTGGCACCGCACAGCATGTCGATGCGGCCGTCCTGGATCGCCTGGAAGCGATCCTCGGTCGTCACCTCGACATATTCGATGGTGAGTTCTGGAAGGCCGAGCTGGCTCTTGAGGTCGGCGGCGATGCCGCGGCAGAGCTGGACCGTATAGCCGGACGTCTCGCCCAGCGTGTCGGTGAACGAGAAGGCCGTGGCATCGGTCCGCACACCGAGGCGCACGGTGCCGCGATCCTTGATCGCGGCAAGCGTATCGGCCATTGCCGCAGCCGGCAGGGCGAATGCGAGAAGAGCAGTCAACAGTAGGCGCCGCAAGGCATGACCTCCCTGAATGGGTCGGACCGAATCGTCCGCGGGTGAAAGTGTGGCGGGAGCTATAGAGCGTTGACCGCGATTGGACCACCGGCAACGCGTCACGGAGGCTGGTCGCCCTCGAGGAGCCAGAAAGCGCTACTCGAAGGTCATCAGGACCTGATCGGCGCTCACCGTGTCGCGGGCGGCAACGTCGACCGTGGCGACGGTCGCATCACGCTCGGCCTTGAGCACGTTCTCCATCTTCATCGCCTCGAGGATGCAGAGCGTCTGGCCGGCTTTCACTTCCTCGCCGACTTCCACGTCGACGGAGACCATCATCCCGGGCATCGGCGAGAGCAGGAGCTTCGAGGTGTCGGCCGGCACCTTCTCCGGCATCAGCATGGCGAGCTCGTGCGCCCGCTTGCGGCGGACCATGATCTGGACGGTGGCGCCCCGATGAGTGAAGGCAAATCCCTCCGGCAGCCGGCGGCAGCCCGCGGCGATGAAATCGCCGTCGATGCCCGCCCGCGCGAGCACCAGACCCGGGCGCCAATGCAGCACCAGCTCGACCGCTGGCCCGTCGTCGATGGTGACCGTGTAGGCCCGGTCACGCTCGACCGCCTCGACCTGATAGGCGCGGTCGCCGACATAGGCGACGAACGCCGAGGGCGGCGTCAGGATCGTGCCGGTCAGCTGGCCGCTGATCTGCTGGGCGCGGGTCAGCTGGCGTGCCCGCATCGCTCCCGCCATGGCGACCAGCCGCCGCTCCTCGGCAAGATCGAGATCGAAAGGCGTGAACCGCTCGCCGTACTCCTCGGCGATGAAGTTGGTCGACAACCGCCCCTCGGCGAAGCGCGGGTTGCTGAGCACGGCATTCAGGAACGACAGATTGTGCGCCGGGCCGTCGATGACGAAATTGTCGAGCGCCTCGATCAGCCGCTCCGTGGCGCCGGCGCGATCGGCGGCATGGGTGCAGAGCTTGGCGATCATCGGGTCGTAGTGCAGCGTCACGTCACCGCCCTCGACCACCCCGCTGTCGCACCCGGATGCCCGCTCCGGCGGGCTCCACATAGGTGCTCAGCCGGCCGGTCGACGGCAGGAAGCCCCTCGACGGATCCTCGGCATAGACGCGGGCCTCGATCGCCCAGCCGTCGAGCTTGACCGCCGCCTGGTCGAAACCGAGTGGCTCGCCGGCGGCGATCTTGATCATCTGCTCGACCAGGTCGAGACCGGTGACCAGCTCGGTGACCGGGTGCTCGACCTGCAGCCGCGTGTTCATCTCGAGGAAGTAGAAGTTGCGGTCCCGGTCGACGATGAACTCGACCGTGCCGGCCGAATGGTAGCCCACCGCGCGGGCCAGCTCGACCGCCTGCTCGCCCATGGCGCGACGCGTGGCGGCATCGAGAAACGGCGACGGGGCCTCCTCGATCACCTTCTGGTGGCGCCTCTGGATCGAGCATTCCCGCTCGCCCAGATAAAGCGTCTTGCCTTGCCGATCGGCCAGCACCTGGATCTCGATGTGCCGGGGCTCGACGATGAACTTCTCGATGAACACCCGATCGTCGCCGAAGGACGAGCGCGCCTCGGACTGGGCCCGCTCGAGCCCATCGGCCAGCTCGTCGGCGCTCATCGCGATGCGCATGCCCTTGCCGCCGCCGCCGGCCGAGGCCTTGAGCATCACCGGATAGCCGATCTCGTCCGCGATGCGCCGAGCCTGCGTCGGGATCGCAGATGGCCTCGAGCGTGCCGGGCACGGTCGAGACGCCGGCCTCGCGGGCCAGCCGCTTGCTCTCGATCTTGTCGCCCATCGCCTGGATGGCGCCGACGGGCGGGCCGATGAAGACGATGTTCTCGGCGGCCAGGGCCTCGGCGAACGTCGCATTCTCGGAGAGAAACCCGTATCCCGGATGGACGGCCTGCGCGCCGGTCTCACGGCAGGCCTCGACGATCTTTTCGATCTTCAGGTAGCTCTCGGACGCCGGCGCCGGGCCGATCAGGACGCTCTCGTCGGCTAGCTTGACGTGCAACGCGCGGGCATCGGCCTCGGAGCAGACGGCCACCGTCTTGATGCCGAGCTTCCGGCAGGTCCGGATGACCCGACAGGCGATCTCGCCACGATTGGCGATCAGGATTTTGTCGAACACGATGCTAGCCCCCGACCATCAGCCTCGACCGCAGCGCGGCCGACGGGCCTCGAGAAAAGATGACCCCTGAGCCGACCGCACGGGCATGGCTCAGAGTGGAATGTTGCCGTGCTTGCGCCACGGCTTTTGCGTATGCTTGCCCTGCAGCCAGCGCAGCGCGTGGCCGACGCGGCGGCGGGTGCCGTGCGGCATGATCACGTCGTCGATGAAGCCGCGCCTCGCGGCGACGAACGGGTTGGCGAACCGCTCGCGGTATTCCTCGGTTCGCGCCTCGATCTTGGCCGGGTCGTCCATGTCGCTGCGGAAGATGATCTCGACCGCACCCTTGGGGCCCATGACCGCGATCTCGGCGGTGGGCCAGGCATAGTTGACGTCGCCGCCGAGATGCTTCGAGCTCATCACGTCGTAGGCGCCGCCATAGGCCTTGCGCGTGATGACCGTGACCTTGGGCACCGTCGCCTCGGTGAAGGCATAGAGCAGCTTCGCGCCGTGCTTGATGATGCCGCCGAACTCCTGGCCGGTGCCAGGCAGAAAGCCCGGGACGTCGACGAAGGTGACGATCGGGATGTTGAAGCAGTCGCAGAAGCGGACGAAGCGGGCAGCCTTGCGCGAGCTGTCGATATCCAGGCACCCGGCGAGCACCAGCGGCTGGTTGGCGACGATGCCGACGGTCGAGCCGTCGATTCGCGCCAAGCCCGGTGAGGATGTTGCCGGCGTAGTCCGGCTGCAACTCGAAGAAATCGCCCTCGTCGACGACCTTCGCGATCAGCTCCTGCATGTCGTAGGGCTGGTTCGGGTTGGCCGGGACCAGCGTATCGAGCGAATGGTCGTCGCGGTCGATCGGGTCCTCGGTCGGCCAGGAAGGCGGCTTCTCGAGGTTGGACGAGGGCAGGAAGTCGATGAACCGGCGCAGCTCGGCCATGGCCTCGACGTCGTTCTCGAAGGCGAGGTCGGCGACACCGGACTTGCGGGTGTGGGTCACGGCACCGCCCAGCTCCTCCTGGGTCACGACCTCGTTGGTGACCGTGCGAACCACCTCCGGCCCGGTCACGAACATGTAGGAGCTGTCCTTGACCATGAAGATGAAGTCGGTCATCGCCGGCGAATAGACCGCACCGCCCGCGCAGGGGCCGCAGATCACGCTGATCTGCGGGATCACGCCGGACGCCTTGACGTTGCGCACGAACACCTCGGCGTAGCCGGCGAGCGAATCCACGCCCTCCTGGATGCGCGCCCCGCCGGAATCGTTGAGGCCGATGATGGGCGCGCCGACCTTCATCGCGCGGTCCATCACCTTGGCGATCTTGGCGGCGTGACTCTCCGAGAGCGAGCCGCCGAACACGGTGAAATCCTGGCTGAAGACGAAGACCAGCCGGCCGTTGATGGTACCCTGGCCGGTGACGACACCATCGCCCGGCACCCGCTGGTCGGCCATGCCGAACTCGGTGCAGCGATGCTCGACGAACATGTCGCTTTCCTCGAACGAGTCCTGGTCGAGCAACAGATCGACCCGCTCGCGCGCCGTCAGCTTGCCGCGGGCATGCTGAGCCCCGATGCGCCGCTCGCCACCACCCTGCCGTGCGCCCTCGCGCTTGGCCTCAAGCTTGTCGAGAATATCCTGCACCAGCCGGCTCCACCCCCATGGCCCAGCGGTCGCTCCACGATCGAGCGACCGTGCGGCACGGCGACCTGCCGCGCACGCGTTTTCGAGACAAAATCGTTAGCATTCTGCGCTGCAGCACGCCAGTGCAACGCGGCAATAAGGCGCCTGCCCGCAAGGTCGCAGGCAGATTTCGCCATGCGGCGCGGGCCGAAGGGCTCAGCAGCGGCTATCGAGATGCGGCGCGCCTCAGGGCGTCAGGCGCGCTCGCGGGTCTTCTGGAAGCGGATCTTCGGGAAGTCTTCCTGGATGCGGCCGAGATCCCAGTTGTTGCGGGCGAGGAAGACCGGCTGGCCGTCGCGGTCCTCGGCGAGGCTGGCGCGCTTCGCCTGCTCGAACCGCTCGAGCTCGGCGTCGTCGTCGGCAACACACCAGCGGGCGGTGACGTAGGGCGCGCCCTCGAAATCGATCGGCAGGTTGTACTCGGCCTCGAGGCGCGACTTGAGCACGTCGAGCTGCAGCTGGCCGACGACGCCGACGATCCAGTCGGCGCCGATCCGTGGCCGGAAGACCTGCGTCACGCCCTCCTCGGCCAGGTCCTCGAGCGCCTTCCTGAGGTGCTTGGCGCGCATCGGATCGCCGAGCCGGACGCGCATCAGGATCTCTGGCGCGAAGCTCGGAATGCCGACGAAACGCCGATCCTCGCCCTCGCAGAGTGCGTCGCCGATCCTGAGCTGGCCGTGATTGGGCACGCCGATGATGTCGCCCGGGAAGGCCTCCTCGGCGAGCTCGCGGTCCTGGGCGAAGAAGAAGATCGGGTTGGCGATGGCGATCGGCTTTTGGTGGCGCACCATCCTCAGCTTCATGCCGCGCCGGAAGCGGCCCGAGCAGATGCGCACGAAGGCGACGCGGTCGCGATGCTTGGGGTCCATGTTGGCCTGGACCTTGAAGACGAAGCCCGCGACCTGCGGCTCGTCGGGCACGACGGCCGTGGGCTCGGCCGGCTGCGGCCGCGGCGATGGTGCGACGGCGGCCAGCTGGTCGAGCAGTGCCCTGATGCCGAAGTTGCGCAGCGCCGAGCCGAAGAACACCGGCGTCAGGTTGCCGGCGCGATAGGCCGCGAGGTCGAAGGGCTCGAGGGCACCGTCGACCAGCTCCATCTCGGCGTCGAGCTGCTCGAGCTGGCGCGGGTCCACGCGATCGGCGAGGCTGTTGCTCAGTCGCGGCACGCGCTCCTCGCTGTCGATGCCCTTGGCGTCCTGCTTCATCAACAAGACGTCGCCGGTGCTGCGCTCGGCCACGCCGCGGAAGTTCTGGCCCATGCCGATCGGCCAGTTCATCGGGCTGACGTCGAGCGCCAGGCGGTCGGCGATCTCGTCCAGCAGCTCGAACGGGTCGCGCGCCTCGCGGTCCATCTTGTTGACGAAGGTGATGATCGGCATGTCGCGCAGGCGGCAGACCTCGAACAGCTTCAGGGTCTGCGCCTCGATGCCCTTGGCGGCGTCGATCACCATGACGGCGCTGTCGACCGCGGTCAGCGTGCGGTAGGTGTCCTCGGAGAAGTCCTCGTGACCCGGCGTGTCGAGCAGGTTGAAGGTGCAGCCGCCATAGTCGAAGGTCATGACCGAGGTCGACGACCGAGATGCCGCGCTTCTGCTCGATCTTCATCCAGTCCGACCGCGCCCGGCGGCGATCGCCCTTGGCCTTGACCTCGCCGGCCAGTGGATGGCGCCGCCGAAGAGCAGCAGCTTCTCGGTCAGCGTCGTCTTGCCGGCGTCGGGGTGCGAGATGATGGCGAAGGTCCGCCGGCGTGCGGCAGCCTCGCCAACGGCCGGATCGCCGTTCACAGACGCCGGGAGGTCGGCGAGAAGGGTCTGGTGGTCGTCGAGGTCGGCCAAGCCGGGCTCCTGGGACAGGTCGGGCGATAGATCGCGGGTCTTTGCAGCAACGGAACGACGCGGCAGCATGGCGGAAAGGGGCTGCAAAAAGACAGGAGCATGCCTAGCGCCAAATGCCATGAAAGGCTATGTCCGGCTCCTCAGGTGGCCCCACGCCAGACAACATCAAGGGATTTGTCCAGTGCTCAGTCGGCGCAAGCTGCTTCTTACCCTGATCGGAGGCTTTGTCATCGTCATGTCCGCCAACCCCTCGACGGCCCAGAGCCTCGACCCCGAGAACACGCTCGTGATCACCCTGGAGAGCGGTCCGGTCACCGTGGAGCTGCTGCCCGACGTCGCGCCGCAGCATGTTGCCCGGATCAAGGAACTGGCGCGCGAAGGATTCTACGATGGCGTCGTCTTTCACCGGGTCATCGACGGCTTCATGGCGCAGACCGGCGATCCCACCGGCACCGGCCGCGGCGGTTCGTCCAAGCCGGATCTGCCTGCCGAGTTCTCGAAGACTCCGTTCGAGCGCGGCACGCTCGGCATGGCGCGCACCCAGGATCCGAACAGCGCGAACAGCCAGTTCTTCATCACCTTCGGCCCGACCGGGCACCTCAACGGCCAGTACACCGTGTTCGGCCAGGTGGTCGACGGGATGGAGCATGTCGATGCCATCGCCAAGGGCGAGCCGCCGCGCAACCCGGACAGCATGGTGACGGTGCGCGTGCTGGCCGACGTCCAGTAGGCAGACCCGGTCATTGGCCGAGGCGCGGCATCGGTGATGCCGCGCCAGCCCGAGCCGAGCGACCGCCATCGCCATGCTGACGCTTGCCAATATCACGCTCAGGATCGCCGGCCGGGTGCTGATCGAAGGCGCCGACCTGCAGATCGCGGCTGGCCAGAAGGTGGGCTTCGTCGGCCGTAACGGCACCGGCAAGTCGAGCCTGTTCAAGCTCATCCTGGGCGAGCTGCAGGCCGACCAGGGCGACGTGCAGCTACCGGCCAAGGCGCGGATCGGCAGCGTCGCCCAGGACGCGCCGGGCGGTGCGACGACACCCCTCGAGGCCGTGCTCGCGGCCGACCTCGAGCGGCAGGCACTGCTCGATGAGCGCGAGCGCGAGCCCAGCGCCGAGCGCATCGCCGACATCGAGATGCGGCTCTACGAGATCGGTGCCGAAGCGGCGCCGGCCAAGGCTTCGCGCATCCTCAATGGTCTCGGCTTCGACGAGGCGATGCAAAGCCGGCCGCTTTCCAGCTTCTCGGGCGGCTGGCGGATGCGCGTGGCGCTGGCCGCGACCCTCTTCGCCGAGCCGGACCTGATGCTGCTCGACGAGCCGACCAACCATCTCGACCTCGAGGCGGCGCTCTGGCTCGAGAGCTACCTCAAGCGCTACCCGCGCACGCTCATCCTGATCAGCCACGACCGTGACCTCCTGAACAGCATCCCCGAGCGCATCGTTCATCTCGAGGCCGGCAAGCTCAAGCTCTACACCGGCAATTACGATAGCTTCGAGCGGGTGCGGCTGGAGCAGCGCGAGCTCCTGGCCAAGCAACGCAAGGGCGAGGACGCGCGCCGCAAGCATCTCCAGGCTTTCGTCGATCGCTTCCGCTACAAGGCATCAAAGGCCAAGCAGGCGCAGAGCCGGCTGAAGATGCTGGAGAAGATGGGCCAGACGGCGCCACCGCCGCCCGAGCCCGACGTCGTCTTCCGCTTTCCGAAGCCCGACATGCCAGCACCGCCTTTGGTGACGCTCGATCGGGTGGCGGTGGGCTACGGCGGCCCGCCGGTGCTCACCGGCATCGACCTCCGCCTCGACCCCGACGATCGCATCGCGCTTCTGGGTGCGAACGGCAACGGCAAGTCGACGCTGGCGAAGCTCCTGGCCGGCCAGTTGACGGAGAGTGCGGGCGAGATCAACCGCAGCTCCGGGTTGCGAATCGCCTTCTTCGCGCAGCACCAGGCCGAGGATCTGCGCACCGAGGAAACGGCGCTTCAGCACTTGCAGCAGGCGCTGCCGAACGAGCGACCCGAACGGCTGCGGGGCATGCTCGGCGGCTTCGGCCTGACCCAGGCGCGCGCCGAGACCAAGGCCGGGCATCTGTCGGGTGGCGAAAAGACGCGGCTCTGCCTGGCATTGGTCGCGGTCGCCAAGCCGCAGCTGCTGATCCTCGACGAGCCGTCGAATCATCTCGACATCGATAGCCGGGAAGCCCTGATCGAGGCGATCAACGAATTTCCGGGTGCGGTGATCCTGGTGAGCCACGACCGGCATCTGGTCGAGATGACCGCCGACCGGTTGTGGCTGGTCAAGGATGGCCGGGTCCGGGTCTATGACGATGACCTGGACACCTACCGGCGCACGCTGCTCAGTGGCGACGAGCAACGCTCTAGGGAGCCTCGGGACGAGGCCAAGTCGGCGCGGACGGTGACCGGCAGCGAGCGCCGGCAGAAGCTCGCCCCGCTGCGCAAGGTCGCGAAGGAACTGGAGCAGAAAATCCGCCAGCTGCAGCTCGACATGCGGCGGATCGAGCGGCAGCTGGCCGATCCGTCGACCTATGCCGCCCAAGCCGACATCGGCAAGCTCGAGGGCGAGCGGCAGGCGCTCGAGAAGGCGATTGCCAGGGCCGAGGAACGGTGGCTCGAGGTCGAGGGCGAGATCGAGGCCGCCGGCTGACCAGCAACGCCGATCCTGGTTGACGATGACAAGCGCGCTGGCCATCTCCGGCGGCAGCGCAGCAAATGAAAGGCAGGCACCAGGTGCTCGATCTCTACTATTGGCCGACGCCCAATGGCCACAAGATCACCATGTTCCTCGAGGAAACTGGCCTCGACTACACGATCCACCCCATCAATATCGGGAAGGGCGATCAGTTCGATCCGGAATTCCTGAAGATCGCGCCCAACAATCGCATGCCGGCCATCGTCGATCATGCGCCGGCCGACGGCGGTGCGCCGATCTCGGTTTTCGAATCTGGCGCCATCCTGCTCTATCTGGCGGAGAAGACCGGCCGGTTCATTCCAGCCGAGATCCGTGGCCGGGTGGCCGCGCTGGAATGGCTGTTCTGGCAGATGGGCGGGCTGGGGCCGATGGCCGGGCAGAACCATCACTTCGTCCAGTATGCGCCCGAGAAGATCCCGTATGCGATGGATCGCTATGTCAACGAGACCAACCGGCTCTATGGCGTCTTGAACAAGCGGCTGGCCGACCGGCCGTTTCTCGCCGGTGACGCCTACTCGATCGCTGACATGGCTTCTTATCCCTGGACCGTCGGGCACGAGCGCCAGCAGCAGAAGCTCGAGGATTTCCCCCACCTGGAGCGCTGGTACCGTAGCATCGAAAGCCGCCCGGCGACCGTTCGGGCCTACGAGCTGGGTCCGAAATACCGCAGCGCGCCGGTCATGGATGACGAGGCGAAGAAGATCCTGTTCGGACAGACCGCCGAGAGCCTCGGCTGACGCTCAGAGGTCGCCGTCATCAGGCGGCGCCGCGGCCGCGGCTGCGGCGCCTCTCGCCACGCTGGCTGACAATCGGCTCCGTCTTGGCCGCGGTCACCGGGCCGAGCAGCGCCTCGATGCGCTCGACATCCGGCACGGCGTTCGGCTCCGTGGTGTCCAGGGCCCGGCGCATCGCCGCCAGATGCTCGCCCTTGGTGCCGCAGCAGCCGCCGATGATCCGCGCCCCGGCATCGCGGGCGAGCAGCGCGTAGTCGGCCATGATCGAGGCCGTGCCGGTATAGTGGATGGCGCCGTCGCGGTATTCGGGAATGCCGCAATTGCCCTTGGCGATGATCACCTCGCCCTGCCGCTCGAAACGGCTGAAGCCGAGCAAGGTTGCGAGCAGCTGGGCCGGGCCGATGCCGCAATTGGCACCGAAGCCCGTGAGCGGCGGGACGAAGCCGTGCGCGAGCGCCAGGGCGGCGTCCGGCGTCAACCCCATCATCGTCCGGCCATTGGTGTCGAAGCTCATCGTCGCGCAGACCGGCAGGCCGGTGCTGCTGGCCGCCGTGACCGCTGCCGCCAGCTCCTCGGCCGAGGACATGGTCTCGATCCAGAGCGCATCGACGCGGCCGGCGGCGAGGGCATGGGCCTGGGCGCGGAAAGCCGCCTCGGCATCGGCCACGGCGAGCGCACCGACGGGCTCCAGGATCTCGCCCGTGGGTCCGATCGAGCCAGCGACGATGACGGGCCTCCCCGCCGCGTCCGCCGCTGCCCTTGCGACCGCCGCCGCCGCCTGGTTCAGCTCGGCGACCCGCCCTTCGGCGGCGTGCAGCTTCAACCGATAGGCGTTGCCGCCGAAGCTGTTGGTGAGGATGATGTCGCAGCCGGCATCGATGAACTCGCGATGCACGTCGCGAACCCGATCGGCATGCTCGACGTTCCACAGTTCCGGGCTGTCGCCGGTCTCCAGCCCGCGGGCGAACAGGCCCGTTCCCATGCCGCCATCGGCCAGGAGCACTCGGCGCTCGTCGAGCAGCGATCGAAGACGGTTGGGCATGTCGATGGCCTATCCGCGCGTTGCTGAGGTTCGGGTTCGGCGGCGCGGGCGGCTGTCGGCGGGGCTGGTGATGCCACGGGCACGGCGGCGCTGGCGCAGATCTTGAACGATGGCGAGCCGCTCGACGTTCGATGCCTCGGGCCACCGCACGATCTCCTGCGCGGTTCGCAGGCAGCCGGCGCAAAGCCCGCTCGGCCGTTCGAGACGGCAGACCCCAACGCATGGTGAAGGTATGTCGGGCAGGTTCGCCATCGCCGCCGCCGCATCGATCCAGGCTTCGAGGTAGCGCACGGCGCGCCCGCCGCCTAGTGTCAGAGCGACCTCAACCTCCCGCGCAACGGCAAGGGATCGAGGTCGCGTGCCCGCCGCAGCGGGCCCATGGCCGAGACGCCGGTGGCGACGGCCGATCGAGCGGGGCAGCGACCCTCGGGCAGCAGCCAAACGGGCAAGATGGAAGCAGCATGGCCGACGATCTTTCGACCGCAACCCAGGACACCCGCCAGCGCGAGGCGGCGCATCACGCCGCTGCGACGCACGCCGACCTGCGCTTCGATCCGCCCGGCCGCGGCCGCATCTACGACAGTATCGTCGAGACCATCGGCAACACGCCGCTGGTGCGGGTCCGGCGTCTTGCGGCAGCGGCGGGGATCGAGGCAGAGCTGCTGCTCAAGCTCGAGTTCTTCAACCCGCTCGCCAGCGTCAAGGACCGGATCGGCGTGGCGATGATCACCGCCCTCGAGGCGGCGGGCAAGTTACTGCCGGGCGGCACGATCGTCGAGCCGACCTCGGGCAATACCGGCATCGCCCTGGCCTTCGTCGCCGCCGCGCGCGGCTACCGGCTGATCTTGACGATGCCGGAATCGATGTCCGATCGAACGTCGCAAGATGCTCAAGCTGCTGGGCGCGGAAATCGATCTCACCCCACGCGAGCGCGGCATGAAAGGTGCCATCGACCGTGCGCATGAGCTGCTCGCCGAGATTCCAGGTGCGGTGATGCCGGGGCAGTTCGCCAATCCCGCCAACCCGGCAATCCATCGGCGATCGACGGCCGAGGAGATCTGGCGCGATACCGCCGGTGCCGTCGACGTCATCGTCGCCGGGGTGGGCACCGGCGGCACCATTACCGGCTGTGGCCAGGCGCTCAAGCCGCGCAAGCCCGGGCTGCGACTGGTCGCCGTGGAGCCGGAGGCGAGCCCGGTGCTGTCGGGCGGAGCGCCCGCCGGCCACATGATTCAGGGCATCGGCGCCGGCTTCATCCCCGACAATCTCGAGCTCGCGCTGGTCGACGAGATCATCAAGATCGCCAACGAGACGGCTTTCGTGACGTCACGAAGCCTGGCGCGGACCGAGGGGATTCCGGGCGGCATCTCGTCCGGTGCCGCGGTCGCCGCGGCTCTCGAGGTGGCGGCACGGCCCGAGATGCGCGGCCGCACCGTGGTCGCCATCATCCCGTCATTCGCCGAGCGCTACATCTCGACGCCGCTTTTCGAGGGCGCCTGACTGGCGTTGCCGCAGATGCCATGGCCGTTAACGGGATCTTCAGCCTGTTGGCGGATGATCGAACCCGACCGACGACAGCCGTGAAATGGTGGGCGCGACAGGGATTGAACCTGTGACCCCTGCCGTGTGAAGGCAGTGCTCTCCCGCTGAGCTACGCGCCCGAGATCGTCGCCTGCCGGATAGGTCGTGCCGCAGTTGCTGTCAAGCGACTGGCGGCAGAGGAACCCTGCTGCGACCGGACGAGCGACAGACGTGATCGGCTCCAGACCTTGCGCACTACCGGCAGAGCGTCCGGCCAAGCTCGACCCTGCCCTGCACGTCAATCTAGCCGGCCCCGATGGCGGCCTCGAGCTCGGCCAGATCGCTGATGACGCGGTCGGCGCCGAGCGTCGCCACCGGCTCGCTGCTGTAGCCGAAGTCGACGAGAATGCAGGTCATGCCGCAGCCGCGGGCAGCCAGCAGATCGTTCTTGCTGTCGCCGACCATTACCGCCGACTCGGGTGGCGTGTCGATGCCCTGCAGCACCTGCAACAAGTGGTCGGGATGGGGCTTGCGCCGCGGCACGGCGTCGCCGCCGACGACCGCGCCGAAACGCGCCCGCAAGCCCAGCGTCTCGAGGATCGTCTCGGTCGGTCGCTGCGGCTTGTTGGTGCAGATGGCAAGTGCGAGCCCCTGGCGGCCGAGCCGCTCGACGGTCGCCTCGGCGTTGGCGAAGAGCCGGCTGTCGCGGCATGGGGCGGCGTTGTAGACCTCGAGAAAGCGGTCATGCGCCAGGTCGAGCTCGGCCTTTGTGACGCTGGCTTTGCTGCCGAGCAATGCCCGCTCGACGAGCTTTCGCGCACCGTCGCCGATCATCCCTCGGGTTGCCGCAGCGGTGGGCACCGCCAGGCCGTGCTCCTCGAGCATCACGGCCAGCGCCGAATGGAGATCGGGAAGGGTATCGACCAGCGTGCCGTCGAGATCGAACACCACTGCTTGCACTTTCATTCGCCATCGCCAACGTCGGAGTTGAGTGCCGCCGCCATCTTGGATAGTTCAAGGCATTGCGTCGAGAGCCGTGGCTCGGCTGGCGACGTTCGTCCTGGCCCGGCAGCCATGACATGGTGTCTGCTGTCCGGCGCGCCCAAGAGCGATGGTCAGGTGCCATGAGCGGCAACCAGCGAGCGACACCTTCCGTCCCGGAGACCAGGATGACCAGAAGCGAGTCCTTGAGCGTCGTCATTCTCGCTGCCGGCCGCGGCACGCGCATGAAGAACGACCGACCCAAGGTGCTGCACGAGATGGCCGGTCGCTCGCTGATCGGCCACGTGCTGGCCGCCGGCCGGGCGCTCGATGCCGAAAGCTGCGTCGTCGTTCTCGGCGCCGAGATGGAGGCGGTCGCCGCCGCGGTCGCGCGCGACGCACCGGAGGCGTCGGTCGTCGTTCAAGATCCGCCGAAAGGAACCGGTCACGCGCTCCAGGTCGCGAGCCCGGCCTTGCCGAGCGGCGGGACGGTGCTCGTGCTCTACGGTGACACGCCGCTGCTCACGGCAACGACCCTCACGACACTGGTCGAGTGCCGCCGAGCCGACGATGCGGCCGTCGCCGTGCTTGGCATGCGGCCGCCGGATCCCGCTGGATACGGCCGATTACAGCTGGCCGATGACGGACGTCTGCTGGCGATCGTCGAGGACAAGCACTGCGACTCCGCGGCGCGAGCGGAGACGTTCTGCAATTCGGGCGTGATGGCGCTCGCCGCCGATCGGCTCCCGGCGCTGCTCGCCGATCTCGCCGAGCAGCCGGGCAGCGGCGAGGTCTACCTGACGGACACGGTCGCCTTCGCCAATCGCCGCGGCTGGCGGTGCAGCGCTGTCGAGGGGTCGTGGATCGAGGGGCAGGGTGTCAACACCCAGGCCCAATTGGCCACGGTTGCCGGCCATTTCCAGGAGCGCCGCCGCGCCGAGCTGATGGCATCGGGCGTCACGATGGAGGCGCCGGAAACGGTCTTTGTCGCGGCCGACACCGAGATCGCCGCGGGCGCGGTGATCGAGCCGTTCGTGGTCTTCGGCCCGGGCGTTCGGATCGGCCCCGACGCGGTGATCCGGTCGCATTCGCATCTCACGGGCGCCTCGATCGAGCGCGGCGCGGAGATTGGCCCGTTTGCCCGTTTGCGGCCGGGCACGGTGATCGGCGAGAAGGCAAAGATCGGCAATTTCGTCGAGACCAAGGGCACCAGGCTGGAGCCCGGGGCCAAGGCCAACCATCTGACCTATCTCGGTGATTGCGATGTCGGTGCGGCGACGAATGTCGGCGCGGGCACCATCACCTGCAACTATGACGGCTTCAACAAGCATCGGACGACGATCGGTGCCGGCGCCTTCATCGGCTCGAACACGGCGCTGGTTGCCCCGCTGACGGTGGGCGCGGGGGCCGTCATCGGTGCCGGCAGCGTCATCACCAGCGACGTGCCGGCAGAGGCTCTGGCGCTGAGCCGTTCGGCGCAGCGCAACCTCGAGGACGCGGCCGGACGGCTTCGCGCCAGGCTCCGTCGCGAAAAAGCCGCCCGCGAAAGCTGACGCCGGATGGCACGGGTGCTAAGTGTCCGGGCGTGATGATCGACGAACGACCAAGGGAGGACCGCGAATGCGGCGATTGATGGCACTCGGTGCGGCAGCGCTGGTCGCGCTGGCCTTAGGTGGCGCTGCCTTGGCTCAGGGCCTGCCGGAGGTGCGAACTCGGCAACGAGGCCTTTCGCGAGGGCGACTTCGCGCGTGCGGTCTCGCACTACACCAATGCCATCCGCTCGGGTGAGCTCGTCGGCGAGGCGCTCGCCATCACCTACAACAATCGTGGCGTCGCGCACGGCGAAGCCGGCAATTTCGATCCGGCCATCGCCGACTATAGCCAGGCGCTGGCGCTGCGTCCGGACGATGCGACCACCATTCGCAATCTGCGCGTGGCCTACGTCCGCAGAGGCGAGCTCGAGTTTGCCTCCGGCGCCTATGACGAAGCGGTCGCCGATTTCAGCGAGGCGATCGAGCTCGAGCCCGACCATCATCTGGCCTACCAGCGACGCGGCGAGGTCTATACCGAGCTGGGCCTTCTCGACCGCGCGATCGCCGATCTCGAACGCGCCGTCGTGCTGAGCCCGGGCGACGGCGAGGTGGTGCTGGCGCTCAACCGTGCGATCGAGCAGCGTGACCAGGTCGCAAGCACTCTTGGCGATGACGCGACGATCGTTTTCTCGCCACCCGAGGCAACCGAGCCGCCTGCCGACGGCCCAGCGGCGACGACCGCGGCCCAAGCGGCGGCACCGCCGATCGAGGCCGACGGGACGGCAGCCGGTTCCGCTGCGACAGCTGCCGCCAATGCGAGCGAGCCGGCGCCTGCCGAGCCTGTGGTCACGGCGTCTTCTGAGGCCGACGTCGCAGCGGCCGTGACCGCCGAGCCGGAGCCGGGCTCCGGGCCAGTTGCCGAGCCGGCAACGGAAGCAGCCGCGCCGGTTCGGTCGGAGCAGGTCATCGACATGACACCGGCAGTCGACCAGACTGCGGAGACGGCTTCGCTGCCGACCGAGGCAGCGGCGCCCGAGGCGCCTCGGGACGCCGGGGCGGGCATACCCTACCGAGTGGTGAGCGCGGTGAACTATCGCGCCGGCCCCGAGAACGAGGCGGCCCGGCTCGGCACGATCGATGCGGGACGGATCGTTCGTGTCACCGATGATACCCTGGGTTGGAAACATGTCATCCTGCCGAACGGCGACCGGGGCTTCATCTACAAGAGCTGGCTCGAGCCTGTGACCGAATGACCGAGAAGCCATTCTGACGAAATACTTTATGCTTTTGCCGGTTATCGGCTTGGCCTAAAGCATCTGTTAACTTAATCGAATTAGGGTCGAAGCGTCTTGGCGGATGGCTCCGGCGCGACCTGCGGGTCGGGGCAATGTTGAACTTGCGGTAAATTCCTGAACGCAAGAAAGGTTTGTCGATGCTCGGTCGATTGGCGTTCGTGCTGTTGTCTATTGCCGTCGGCCTTGCCGCCCCCGCTGCGCACGCCAACAGTAAGTACGCGGCCTTCGTCATGGACTACTCGACCGGCGAGGTCCTGCATTCGCGGCGTGCCGACGTCCAGCTCTATCCGGCGTCGCTGACCAAGATGATGACCTTGATGATCCTCTTCGATGCGCTCGAGCGCGGCCAGCTTCGCCTCGACTCGAAGCTGCAGGTCTCGCGCCGGGCCGCCGACATGCCGGCGTCCAAGCTGGGCCTCAGGGCAGGCTCGACGATCACCGTGGACCAGGCCATTCAGGCGATCACGGTTCGCTCGGCAAACGACGTCGCCGTGGTGATCGCCGAGGCGATCGCCGGCACGCGAGAGCGAGTTCGCCGAGTTGATGACGAAGCGGGCGCGCGCGATCGGCATGCGCAACACGATCTTCAAGAACGCGTCCGGCCTGCCGAACCGGGCGCAGAAGAGCACCGCCCGCGACATGGCTACGCTCGCCCACCGGCTGATCCGCCACTACCCTCGCTATTATCGTTATTTCAGCCAGCCGAGCTTCAGCTTCGGCGGTCGCACCTACCGGAGCCACAACCGGCTCGTGAAAAGCTATCGCGGCATGGATGGCCTGAAGACCGGCTACACCCGCGCCTCGGGGTTCAATCTGGCATCGAGCGCCATGCGCAATGGCCGGCGGGTCGTCGTAGTGGTGTTCGGGGGGCGGAGCGCCAAGACCCGAGATGCCGAGGTGGTGCGGTTGATGGATCTCGGCTTCGAGCGTCTACCGAAGCGGTCGGCCGAGCCTCTTGTCGCCAGCTTGCCGAAACCCCGCCCAGGCACGGTGGTCGTGGCGCCGACCGGCATTGCGGCGGTTATCGCCGAAGCCGGCGTTCTTCCCGAGCCGCGCCCCGCGAATGCGCTGCCAGCCGGCGATGCATCGATCGCCCAGGCGGCGCAGCAGGCGCCGGCGGCCAAGCCGCCCAGCGTGCTGGATGCGCTGTCCGAGCAGGAGCGAGTGGCCATCGCCCGAGCTGCGTCGGCCGACGCAATCGTCGTTGCGGCACCGTCGAAAGACGAGCCGGCGACCGCTGTGCTCGCCGGCGGCCTCGTCGCCGGCCCGGCCAAGGCCGCGGCGACCGGCAATTACGCCGTGCAGGTTGGTGCCTTCCACGATCCGGGCTTGGCTCGCAAGGCCGCGCATGGTGCCGCCGCCCTGGTGCCGCAGATCCTCCTGCACGGCGATATCGAGGTCAGTCCACTCCAAGGACGCCGCAAGATGGTCTACCGGGCTCGGGTCGCCGGCTTCGATCGCGAGGTGGCCGATCGGGCCTGCAGCCTGCTGCAGGCACAGCGGCAGGAGTGCTTCGTCATCCGGACGGCGCCACCGAGCCTGCCGACAGAAAGAACGAGCTGAGCGGTGAGCTGCTCCTGCCCTGGTCGCCATCCGCAGCACCCGACCGCGCAGCGCGCCGCATGCCCCCGACTGACGGACATCGTTCGCTGCAGCACTACCGAGCGCTCAGCTCGGTAAGGCGCGATTGCCCCATCACCCGGCTCTCCAGGCACCGCATGCGAGCTGATCGTTCGATTAGCCGGCGCCCAGAACTCTCTCCCGCGGACATGGGGTAATCGCTTGAGGGCGGCTACTCTCGCCTGTGATCGTTGATCACGGCATCGGCAGCCCTGGGGCGGTTGTGCCACTCAGGGGAGAGTAGCCGTGCAACAGTATGTGGCGTTCGACGTGTCGAAGCAATCGAGCGAGGCGGTGATCGTCGACGAGGTGGGGACTCGGCTGTTGAGCCGCCAGGTGACGACCGATCCTTTGGCGATGGCGGCGTTCGTTTCGACCTATGGGGGGGACGTGGCGATGGTCGGCTTCGAGGCGGGGCCGTTGTCGACCTGGCTCTATCACGAGCTGAAGGGTGCGGGTTTGCCGGTCGTCTGCATCGATAGTTGGCGGGCTCGGGCGGCGTTGTCGGCGCGTCTCAACAAGACGGATCGGACTGATGCCGTGGGTTTGGCCGATCTGTTGCGGGCCGGGTTTCATCATGCCATGCACGTCAAGAGCTATGGCGCGCACGAGGTGCGGACCATGCTGAAGGCACGCGACAGCTTGGTGGCACAGCGACGGACCTTGCAGAACACGATCCGGGGACTGCTCGAGACCTTCGGACTTGTTCTGGGCAAGGGTGCCGGCCGGCGGTTCGCCGTGCTGGTCGAGGACGCGCTGGCCAGCCGGCCGTCGCTGCGGCCAGCGATCGAGCCCTTGCTCGCGATCTGGCATGCTGCCCGCGAGGCCGCCGCCGCGATGCATCGGCGGTTGCGGGCGATGGCAAGGGCCGATGCCGATTGCCGCCGGCTGATGACCACCCCCGGCGTTGGGCCGATCAACGCCTTGGCCTTCACCAGTGCCATCGACGATCCGTCCCGTTTCCATGACAGCCGCGCGGTCGGTGCCTATTTCGGGCTGACGCCGAGACGGTACCAGTCCGGCAAATCCGACCATGCCGGCAAGATCTCGCGCGCTGGCGACGGTTTCATGCGTTCACCTCTCTTCGAAGCAGCGCAATGCTTGGCGTTTCGCAGCTCCAGGGCACCGGCGCTGAAAGCTTGGTTCGAGGCGCTCGCCGCCCGGATCGGTCGGAAGAAGGCGCTCGTCGCCTTGGCCCGGAAGCTCGCTGTGATCCTGCACGCCATGCTCGTCCACGGACGCGACTTCGACGAAACGCTGCAGGCGACAGCAGCAGCAGCCGCCTGAACCGAGGTCCCGCAGCCCCGCCACCAACGCCAAGCGCGGCAGGGTCGGTGGGCAGGTCAGGGGCGTCGATCGGCGAGACCGCTTCGGTGGGGCTGCGACCCAGATCGCGTCCTGGACATGATGGCCGCCGATCGTTCGCAAGCCATGTTGCGGCGGGCGCATGCGCTCGACCGCGAAGAGAACCCAGACCCCAGGCCAGCCCGCAACCGACCGACGCCATGGCGAGAACTGGCAGAAAGAAAGGGCTTGACCATGACGTAGCGATTAGAGAACCCCTCCGGGTGGTCTGACAGCCTCCAGCGTCTTTGGCCCATAGGCCGCTGCTGCGACTTCATTCCGGCTCTCGGAGAGGAGCCTGCCGCGGACGGCGCGATCGAGACGAGGCCAGTGATCCGGATCGCTACGGCGCAAAGAGCCTTGAGACCCGGCTCTTGGAGATGCCCGACATGCCCATGACGCTGACCAAGTCATCGACGTAACGCGTCGAGACGCTCTGCGTGTAAGGCAGCCGCGAACAATCAGCGGCCGGCTGATGATCTGTTCGTTTCCGAGCTGCCAAACGACAACGCCCAAGCTGGCGGGTAGCACCGCACAATAGCGCCGTCGCGGCCCAGCATCGGTGCGCAACTTTCGATAACCGCGGCTCAGCGGCTCGACAAGGGCACCGCCGATTTGCGGTCTGGGCCTATCGCTGTCACGAGTCGCCCCGACACGCCGAGACGGCGTGCATCTGCGTGCCCAACGGCGCCCTGCTCCGAGCGGCGGCCTGCCGACTCCAGATCGCGCGAGGTCGCCCCTGCCGAGGTGAGGGGCTCATCGGCAACCGGTGCCGTTCTCTGCGCTTGCGGGATCTTCAACGTGAAGATCGAGCCTCTGCCCGGGATGAAGCGGACGTCGATCTCGCCGCCCATGCACTCAATGCCCGTGCGAACAACGTCCAGGCCGACGCCGCGCCCCGAGACTGGTGTGACCGACTCGGCCGTCGAGAGACCCGGCTGAAAGATCAGCTGCTGGCAGGCTGGCGCTGTCGTTGCTGTGGCGCCGGCATGGCCAACCAGTCCGTTGGCCTCGGCGGCACTGGCGATTTGCTCGATGTCGAGACCTTGGCCGTCGTCGCCGACCTCGATCACGACATCGCCAGCCCGGCGATAGGCGTTGACGACGATGCGGCCGCTCTCCGGCTTGCCGTTACGGTGGCGCTCGGCACGGTCCTCGAGCCCGTGATCGGCGGCATTGCGGACCAGGTGCGTCAGCGACACCTTGATCAGCTGGACCAAGTGACTGTCGATCTCGATCTCGGCGCCTTGCATCTCCAGCGCAATCGGCTTGTCGAGCGCGGACGCCAGCTCGCGGGCCAACCGCGGCAGGTGACTCCAGGCTGCACTGATCGGCTGCAGGTGTGTTAGCCGGACACCGTTTCTTGGCTCGCGCGTGATCTGGGCGAGTTGGTCCAAGCATGGCCGAATCGCTAAATCATCGCTGAGCGCTGCATCCGGCAACAACGGATCGCGCGTTGCGCCCAGCCCGCCCGCGAGCATCATCGGATGTCGCAGGAGGCATTCTGGCTCACGACCTGCCGAGCCCGCCATCGTGGCCCTCGCACGCTTTACCTCCGCCCTCTCGGCGCCAACCGGCCGCGCCGGCGTCGTCTCCGTTCGGCCGCGGCAGTCAAGGGTGCCAAGGGCCGAGTGTCCTTCGAGAGCAGCGATCAGTCGAGCGTCGTTGCCGATGGGCTCCAGCTCCGCCATCGCCACGCTATCAAGGATCGTCTCGAGTTCGATCCAGCGCCTCGAGAATGAGGCTGACGACCTGGGCACCCGACGCCAGCTCCTCGTCGCGCAGCCGGCCGAGCACGTCCTCGATCGCATGCGCCAAACGCCCGATCCGGCGCAGGTCGAGGAAGCCGCAGGTGCCCTTGATCGTGTGCACACGGCGAAAGACGCTGGCGAGCAGGCTCTTATCGTCCGGCTGCCGCTCGAGGCGAAGCAGCTCGTCCTTCAGCACTGCCAGGCTCTCGCGGCACTCGCTGACGAAAGCGCCCAGCAACTCATCCATCGCGCCATCCCCCGGGGCGCCGGCTGTCGTCCAGGCCCGGCACCGCGCAAATCCCCCTCGATGATCGCAGCCATCGGTTAATTTACCCTGAACGTTCCAGCCGCTATGCATGCAGCCATGTCGATGGACCTTGGACCCGGTGTTGTGGTTCGCCATCCGGCCCAGCCCGATTGGGGGCTCGGCCGGGTGCAGTCGGCGATCGGCACGCGCGTCACCGTCAGCTTCGAGGAGGCCGGCAAGCGCACGCTCGACCTTCGCCATGTCACGCTCGAGGTGGTGACGGACGCTACCGGCCCTCGCCGCGGCTAGCGGTCATGCGGCATCGCCGATAAAGGCCCGAAGCCTCGGCACCACGGCGCCGGCGAGGACCGCGCCGGCGAAGAGGGTGTAATGCGATGCCGCGTCGACCGTCAGGCGGCTCGAGCCCGGCCCGCCGAGGGCCTGTGCCGCATGGGTGGCGCCGGCGCCCACCAGCTCGTCGTGTCCGGCCTCGATCGTCAAGATCGGCATTCGACCGAAGCCGCCATCGGGAATCCGGCGGCCGCCCAGCACCAGGCCGTCCGCCGAGAGCGCCGGCTCGCGAAGCAGCTGCTGCACCTGCTCGATGAAGAGCTCCGCCGGCACGTCGGCCACCCGATGCAGGTCGCCATGCTGGCGCGTGTAGGGGCCCTCGGTATCGGTCATCAGCTCGGCCCAGAGCCCGGCCTGCGTCTCCAGATAGGTCGTGGGGTTGGCGAGGCAGAGGGCCAGCAGCTGCAGCATGCCCGGATAGACCCGCCGTCCGGCGCCGGGGAAGCGCTCGGGCACCACCGAGATCATGCTGCTCTCGAGATGGGCGGGCTCGAGCCCGGCCAGCAGCCAATCTGCGGCCGAGCGGGTACGAGCCTCACCGATCGGCGTGCCGAGCAGGGCGAGCGACGACGGCTGCGGCAGCCCGCCGGCGGACGCCGTCGCTAGCGCCGCGGCCGCCAGGGTCACTGCCCCGGATTGCGAGACGCCGAGCAGATGGGCAGGCCTGCCGATCCGCCGCATGGCATCTAGGACGAGCGCCAACTGCTCGGTTAGCCCGAAGCGGCCGAAGGCTACGGGCACGAACCGCGCATCGGTCCAGTCGAGGAAATAGAGGTCGCCCATCGGCAGGAGCGCTGCGGCGAGTTCGCCCAGCACCGCGCCGGCGTAACCCGAATAGGGCGCCACCACGAGAATCGTGGGGGACTTGCCCGCCGCCTTGTCACGCGCGCCACGCAGCCGCACGAGGCGTGAGAAGGGGCCCTCGTCGATCGTCTCGGCGCTCGATACGCCGGGGTGATCGCGGGCCACCGCCGCCTCGATCGGCACCGGCACGCCATCGCCGGCCCCAAGCGTCCGCTCGATCAGCGCGTGCTGCGCCGTCAGCAGCCGTTGCCAGGCCGGCAGCTCGGCGCCGAGCTTGAGGCCGTTGAGCCAGGGATCGAGGAGCCGGCGCTGCCAGTCGACGAAGGTGTAGAGCACGTTCTGCTGCCAGCCTGATCGACGCGCGTCGGCTCAGCCGGCGACCATCGCGGCGAGCCGGCTCTCGATCGCCGCGATCGCCGCCGGTGCCGCCGTGCCGTCCGGTCCGCCACCCTGCGCGAAATCGGTGCGGCCACCGCCGCCCTTGCCACCGACCGCCGCGACACCGCTCCTGACCAACTCGACCGCGTCGACCCGGCCCTCGAGGTCGTTGCTCACGCTGACCACCACGGCAGCCTTGCCGTCGTTGACCGCGACCAGTGCCACCACACCGCTGCCCAATCCCTGCTTCAGGCTGTCGGCCGCCGAGCGCAGCTCCTTGGCCGGCACGCCTTCCAGCTGCCGGCCGGTGAACGTGATATCGCCGATCTCGCTTGGCCGGCGCCGCTTCTTGCGCCGCCCCGGTGGCGAGCCGCCGCCGCAGCTCCGCCAGCTCCTGCTCCAGCCGCCGCCGCTCGGCGAGCAGCTCCTGCACCCGCTCGGGCAGCCGCGGACGGGACGGTCTTGAGCGCCGCCGCCGCCGTCTCGAGCCAGCGCTCCTCGTCCTCGACATGGGCCAGGCCGCAGCACCGGTGAGCGCCTCGACCCGGCGCACGCCGGCGGCGACCGCCGTCTCGCCGACGAGCTTGACGAGCGCGATGTCGCCGGTGCGTCGCGCATGGGTGCCGCCGCAGAGCTCCATCGAGTAGGTGGCCCCATCGGCCGCCTCACCCATGGTGACGACCCGGACCTCGTCGCCGTATTTCTCGCCGAAGAGCGCCATGGCACCGCTCGGCGATGGCGTCGTCGCGGTCCATCACGCGAACGTCGACCGCGGCGTTCTGCTGGACGTAGTGGTTGACCTCGCGCTCGACCGTCTGAATGTCCTCCTGGCTCATGCGCCCGGGGCTGGCTGAAGTCGAAGCGCAGCGGTCGGGCGCCACCAGCGAGCCCTTCTGCGCCACGTGGTCGCCGAGCCGATGGCGGAGCGCCGCGTGGAGCAGGTGCGTCGCCGAATGGGCGCGGCGCAGCCGATCGCCGACGCTCGGCGTCGATCTGCAGCTGCGACCGCGTCGCCGACGGCGAGGCGGCCCTTCGCCAGCCGCACGTGATGGACCCAGAGGTCGCCGAGCCGCTTGGTCGTGTCGCTGACCGTGGCCTCGAGCTCGTGGCCGATCAACCAGCCGGTATCGCCGAGCTGGCCACCGGATTCGCCGTAGAACGGCGTCTGGTTGGTCACCACCTCGAGCTCGGGGCCGGGCCCCGCTCCGGGTCGACGGCACGCTCTCGACGGCAGCACCATCGACCACCAGGGCGATGATCCGCGCATCGGCCTCGCCCGTGGCGTAGCCCAGGAACTCGGTCTTGCCATGCTGCTCCAAGAGCTCGAACCAGAGCGGTGCCGTCGGCCTCGGCGCCCGAGCCCTTCCAGTGTCGGCGCGCCTCGGCACGCTGCCGCTCCATCGCCGCCTCGAAGCCGGCGTTGTCGACGCGCGCGCCCGCTGGCCCGCAGGGCATCCTCGGTGAGGTCGAGGGGGAAGCCGTAGGTGTCGTAGAGCTTGAAGGCGGTCTCGCCGGCGAGTGCCGCATCGCCCGGCAGCTCGCTCATCGGCCTCGTCGAGCAGCTGGAGGCCGCGCTCCAGCGTCCGGCGGAAGTTGGTCTCCTCGAGCTTCAGCCACTCGACGATCGAGGCCTCGGCGCGCGCCAGCTCGGGGAAAGCCTTGCCCATCTCGGCCACCAGCACCGGTGCCAGGCGATGCATCAAGGGCTCCGCCGGCGCCCAAGAGATGGGCGTGGCGCATGCCGCGGCGCATGATCCGCCGCAGCACGTAGCCGCGGCCGTCATTGGCCGGCGTGACCCCGTCGGCGATCAGGAACGCGCTTGCGCGGAGATGGTCGGCGATCACCTTGTGCGACGCCGTCGGTCGGGCCGGCGGCGGGCGTGCCGGTGAGCTCGACCGAATGGCGCGATCAGCTTCTGGAACAGGTCGATGTCGTAATTGTCGTGGTGGCCCTGCAGCACGGCGGCGATCCGCTCGAGCCCCATGCCGGTGTCGATCGACGGGCGCGGCAGGTCGACGCGCGTCGCCGCGTCGACCTGCTCGTACTGCATGAAGACGAGATTCCAGATCTCGATGAAGCGGTCGCCGTCCTCGTCCGGGCTCGCCGGGCGGGCCGCCTGGCACCTCGGGCCCGTGGTCGTAGAAAATCTCCGAGCAGGGGCCGCAGGGGCCGGTGTCGCCCATGGCCCAGAAATTGTCCGAGGTGGCGATGCGGATGATCCGCTCCTCGGGCAGGCCCGCGATCTTCTTCCAGAGCTCGAACGCCTCGTCGTCCTCGGCATAGACGGTCGCCAGCAGCCGATCCGGCGGCCAGCCCGTACTCCTTGGTGATCAGCTTCCAGGCGAGCTCGATCGCCGCATCCTTGAAATAGTCGCCGAACGAGAAATTGCCGAGCATCTCGAAGAACGTGTGATGCCGGGCGGTGTAGCCGACATTGTCGAGGTCGTTGTGCTTGCCGCCGGCGCGGACGCATTTCTGCGAGGTCACGGCACGGGCGTAGTCGCGATGCTCGATCCCGGTGAAGACGTTCTTGAACTGCACCATGCCGGCATTGGTGAACAGCAATGATCGGGTCGTTGTGCGGCACGAGCGGGCTGGACGGCACGATGGTATGCTCGTGCTTGGCGAAGTAGTCGAGAAAGGTCGCGCGAATGTCGTTGACGGTTTGCATTGCCTGGGCGTTCTCCGGGTCGCGTTGGCCTTGTCATAGCCTTTGACCACGCCGCAGCAAAGCGGTGTCGGCGCCCCGCCGTTGCGGCAACCTGCTGCGACGCCACGGCGCAAAGCGCCGCACGGACGATCGGCCGTCGCTCGAAGGCTGCTAAGGACGACCGCCCGCTAGTGGCGGCTAGTCGTCGTCGACGCTGGGATCCTCGTCGAGCAGATCGATGCCGGCACCCCCGCCATTGCCGCCGACACCGGCCGCCGAGCGGATCGCCGCCTCGATCTCGTCCGCCATGGCCGGGTTGGTCGCGCAGGAACGCCTTGGCGTTCTCGCGGCCCTGGCCGATGCGCTGGCTGCCATAGGAGAACCAGGAGCCGGACTTCTCGACCAAGCCGGCCTTGACGCCGAGGTCGATCAGCTCGCCGATCTTCGAGATGCCTTCGCCGTACATGATGTCGAACTCGACGATGCGGAACGGCGGCGCCACCTTGTTCTTGACCACCTTGACCCGGGTCTGGTTGCCGACCGTCTCGTCCCTCTCCTTGACCTGGCCGATCCGGCGGATGTCGAGCCGGACCGAGGCGTAGAACTTGAGCGCGTTGCCGCCGGTCGTGGTCTCCGGGCTGCCGAACATCACGCCGATCTTGGAGCGGATCTGGTTGGTGAAGATCACCATCGTCTTCGAGCGGCTGATCGAGGCGGTGAGCTTGCGGAGCGCCTGGCTCATCAGCCGGGCCTGCAGGCCGACATGGCTGTCGCCCATCTCGCCCTCGAGCTCGGCCTTGGGCACGAGTGCGGCGACGCTGTCGACGACGATCACGTCGATCGCACCCGAGCGGACCAGCGTGTCGGCGATCTCGAGCGCCTGCTCGCCGGTGTCGGGCTGGCTGATCAGGAGATCGTCGAGGTCGACGCCGAGCTTCCTGGCGTAGCCCGGATCGAGCGCGTGCTCGGCGTCGATGAAGGCGCAGACGCCGCCCGCTTTCTGCGCCTCGGCGATGACGTGCAGCGTCAGCGTCGTCTTGCCCGAGCTTTCCGGGCCGTAGATCTCGACCACCCGGCCGCGCGGCAGGCCGCCGACGCCGAGGCCGATGTCGAGACCGAGCGAGCCGGTCGAGATCGGTCTCGATCTCGGCCAGCTGCTCGGCCTTGCCGAGCCGCATCACCGAGCCCTTGCCGAAGGAGCGCTCGATCTGCGCGATCGCCGCATCCAACGCCCGCTGGCGATCGTCCGTCCGCCGCGCCGTCACGGTCTCTGCCATGTGCAATCCTGTCTGATGATGGCTCAATCGTCGCCTTTGCCCGCTCTTATATCGGCTCTACCTGCACGAAGAAAGCGCCGCGCTGCTTCAACCGTCCGGCTGCGAGCGGAGATCCTCACCGCCGCGCCGGCCGCCGCAGCAGCACCAGCGCCAAGGCGGAGACGATCAGCAGGAGGGCCAAGGCATCGGCTGGCCCCACCGGCTCGCCGAGCAGCAGCGCGGAGCTCCAGAGACCGACCACGGGAATGGCCAGCGTGCTGATCGCCGCGACGTTGGCCGGGAGGAGCGAGACCAGACGAATGTAGGAGGAGAAGCAGAAGACCAGCGCCACCAGCACGATGTAGGCGAGGGCAATGAGGCCGAGCGGCGTCAGCCGCGAGAGATCGGGCGAGGGCTCGAGGACGGTCCAGACGGCGACGATCGGGACGCCGCCGATGATCAGCTGCCAGCCGCTGAGCGACAGCACGCCGACCTGCCAGTCGAACAGCTTCTGCCCGACCGTGCCTATGCCCCAGCACATCGCGGCGCCGATCATCAAGAAGTAGCCGATGGGCAGGGTGCCGAAGCGTCCGACCTCCGGCACGAGCAGGAGTGAGATGCCGCCAAGCCCTAGCCCGAGCGCCGTCAGCTGCCGCCAACGCAGCCGCTCGCCCAGAAACAGCACGCTGAGCAGCGACGCCCAGAGCGGCATGGTGAACGCGAGCACCGCGGCGCGGCCCCCGCCGATCGTCAGGAGGGCGAAGGCGGTCAGCATGTGCCAGAGCGTGACCGTGAAGAAGGCGAGCAACGCCAGCGGCAGCCAGGCCCCCGGGCGCGGCATCACCTGCTCGCCGCTGAGCTTGCCAAGCAGCAACAGGCAGATCCCGGCGAGGCTGACGCAGATCACCCGGAAGGTCCAAGGCGACAGCTCGCCGACGACGATCTTCATCGCCGGCCAGTTCAATCCCCAGAGCAGCGAGATCGCGACGATCAGCACCACCGCAAGCGGTGGGACCCGGTCGCGCGCGGTCTCAGAAGTCGAAGCAGCGGCCACCCTTCTCCCAGTCGCCATAACGGGTCGGCTCAGGCCCCTTTGGCCCGCCGTGCTCGCCCGTTGGCTGCACCGCACCCGCGGCGGCACCGGTCACCGGAGCGGCGTCGCCCGCCGCATCGTCGTCCACCCCAACGTTGTCCACCGCATCGACGCCTACCGCACCGGCGCCGCTGGCCGGTGACGGCTGCTTCGTGGGGCGATCGCCGGCCGCCGGAGCCTGCGGCCCAATGTGCGTGCCGCTCACTCGGCCATGACCTGCTGCTTGGCGATCGCCTGGCACTCGCCGAGATGCTTCTCCAGAAGGTGATCGCTGACCTCGACCCCGGCTTGCGCCAAGTCCTCCTTGGCCTTGTCGATCACGCCGCCGTCGCCCGGCCGTTCGAAGGCGGCCATCACGATGTCCTTGGCATAGGCGAAGGCGTCCTCGCCGGTCTTTCCCAGATGGGTCTCGGCAAGCCACACCCCGAACAGCTTGTTGCGCCGATTGCGGACCTTGAAGGCCAGCTCCTGGTCGTGCTTGTACTTCGCTTCCTCGCCCTTCTGACGATCCTCGAACGACATGCCTGCGCTCCCCGGCTGAATTCCGTTCCTCTGTAGGCCTATATAGGGTGACCCGTGCCGCCCCGCCAACTTGCCGGATGCGACCAAAGGAGACCCGCCTACCCATGTGCTCCGTGATCATCCTCAGGCGGCCGGCGCATTCGCGCTTTCCCCTTCTCCTCGCCGCCAACCGCGACGAGCTGGCGACCCGCCCGAGCACCCCGCCCGGCCGTCACTGGCCCGATCGCCCGGACGTCGTCGCCGGCCTCGACGATGAGGCCGGCGGCAGCTGGCTCGGGCTCAACGATTTCGGCGTGGTCGCCGCCATCCTCAACCGCCAGGGCACGCTAGGGCCCGCTGCCGGCAAGCGCAGCCGTGGCGAGCTGGTCCTCGACGCCCTCGACCATGCCGACGCCGATGCAGCCGCGTCCGCCCTCGTCCATCTCGACCCCGAGGCCTACCGCCCGTTCAACCTGCTCGTCGCCGATGCTTCGGACGCCTTCTGGATCCGCCACGCCGGCGACGGCATGGTCCGCTCCCAGGCGCTGGGCCCGGGCGTCGCCATGCTCACCTCGCGGCGAGATCGACGATGCCGCCTCGCCCCGCATCCGCCGCTATCTGCCGCTCTTCCGCACCGCTGAGACCCCCGACCCGGATGCCGACTCCGGGCAAGGCGACTGGTCGAGCTGGCAGCTTCTCCTCGCCTCCACCGCGAGCGAGACTGGCGATCCCAGGGACGCCATGTGCATCCACACCGACACCGCCTACGGCACGGTCAGCTCGAGCCTGATCGCCCTTCCTCCCCTCCCCAACGACCCCGCCATCTGGCGCTACGCCGCCGGCCCGCCGGACAGCACGGCCTTCGCAGCGGTGACCCTCTAGGCCTCCATCGACGCCCGCCGCCGAAACGGCTATTTTTCCAATAGCGGTCGATTGGGCATGGCTATGGAAGCGCTCTGGGCGTTCCTCAGCGATCCGGACAACCAGCGCACGCTGAGCTGGGCCGGCGGCGGCTTGGTCGTCGCCTGCGGCGGGCTCTGGTCCGTTCTCCGCGCATTTTTCAAGCCCAAGGATAGCGGTGGCGCCAAACCCACTTCCTCGATCAGCGCCGACCACGGCGGCATCGCCGCTGGCGGAAATGTCAGCATCGACCGCCGCAAGGGCCTCTCCGGCATCGAGGTGGCGCTGCTCGTCGCCGTAGTAGTCGGTGGACTGTTGCTCGCGCTGGCTTTTGCCGGCACCCGGATCAGCGTCCAGAACGGCGTCGGGGTCGGTGGCGACATTGAGAACAGCACCATCACCATCCAGCGCGGCGGCAGCTCGCCATAACGGCGGCGCTCTCCCGCGACTCCTGCATCGCGCCGTTGGCACTCGCCATCTTGGCACACACCGCGCCGACGAGCGCGCAGCTGATCGGCGGCACCGAGATCCGCGCCGATTGCTCGGTGGTCAGCCAGGGCGACATCACCGACAGCGCCATCCAGGTCGTCTGCGGCATGCCCAACGATCAGGTCGTCGAGATCGTCGGCCTCGCGGCCTCCCCCGCTGCCGGCGACCGCGCGGCCCTGCTCGCCCGCCTCGACGCCCTGCTGCCGGCGACCAGCCAGCTCCGGATCGAGGCCGTCGCCCGCTTCTTCGCAATCCTCGGCGAGCAGCCGGTGGAGTCCACCCAGCTCGCCGACCGCTTCGCCGCGATCGCCGAGAACCACCGCCGCCCGCTCGACGAGGTCGGCACGCTCCGCGTCGCCGAACTCGATGTCCAGGCCAAGCGCAACCAGGCCCAGGCCGCACTCGACCTCGGCGACCACGACCAGGCCAGGGCCTTGCTCGACGAGGCCCGTGCGATCGTCCGCCAGAAACGCGAGACCCTGGCCCGAATCCTCGCCGACCAGCAGCGCGAGGAGGCGGCGCTCGTAGCCGAGCAGGCCGCCATCGAGCGCGCCCGGCTGCGCTACCGCGACGCGGCGGCGCTCTACCGGGAAGCCGCCGATCTCCTGCCGGAGGCCGATGTCGAGGATCGTTGGCACAATCTCGTCTGGGCAGGGATAGCGCTCGACGACCAGGGCAACGAGTTCGGCGACAACGCTGCCCTCACCGAGGCCATCGCCACCTACGAGAGCGCCCTCGGCCTCGCGCCACGCGATACCCGCCCCGACGACTGGGCCACGACCCAGAACAATCTTGGCGCTGCGTTTCAGAGTCTAGGCGAGCGTCAGAGAGATGCGGCGACCCTGGAGCGGGCCGTCGTGGCCTTCGAGCTGGCGCTGGAAGAACTGACCCGCGAGCGCGTCCCGCTGGGCTGGGCGATGACCCAGCACAATCTCGCCAAAGCGTTTCAGATTCTAGAGCAGATTGACGCTGACCGGAATCTTTTCCCGATTCCTATTTTGATACAGGGAGTGATTCACACTTCTCGGTTGTGCTGAATGGGCGAAGGGTGATGGCGTGGCGATCGGGGCAGAGTTACGCGGCGGATTTGCGGGAAGGCGTGCTGGCAGCGGTGGACGGCGGGCTACCGGCGACGGCTGTGGCCGAGCGGTTCGGTGTCAGTCTTTCGTTCATTGACAAGGTTTTGAAACCACGGCGACTGACCGGCGAGACCGCCGCCCGCGCGCAGCGCAATCAGCAAGAGCTGAAGCTCGCGGCCTATCACGAGACGATCCAGGCCGAGATCGTGCGGCGGCCGGACGTCACGCTGGACTCGTTGCGCGCTTGGCTGGTCGAGACGCATGGCGTCGAGGCGAGCCTCGGGCTGATGCACAACACCCTGATTCGACTCGGACTCACGCCAAAAAAAGCCGGATGGGCAGCCTTGTGGGGCCGTGGGGACCCCGCAGCCCCACGGCGGAGGAGCAGGATCGCCCGGACGTCACCGAGCAGCCTGCCATCTGGCGCGCTGAGCAAGCTGCGATGAGCCGAGGCCGGTTGATCTTCATCGATGAGACGGGGGGCATCGACCAAGATGGCCCGGCGTTACGGCCGCTCGCTGCGCGGCCGGCGCCTCGACGCGGCTTTGCCACATGGCCATTGGACGACAACGACCTTCATCGGCGGCCAGCAGGCCTTCGATCCGATCCCTAAAAGGCCCGCGGTCAGCCGACCGCGGTAGGCGAAAACGCATTCGCCAAGCTCGAGACACTGCTCAGAACGGCTGCCGAACGCGCTATCGAAGGCCTATGGACCACAATCGGTACGCTGCTCAACCGCTTCCCCACGACCCAATGTCGGAACTACATCGAGAATGCTGCATATCTACGGTCCGCGTCAAAACGCTCTAAAGCAGCTGCCCCGAGCATCACATCGCGATCGGTCGGCGCGATGCGGAGCGCCCCGGCAAAGGAATCGACGGTCCTGACGGCCAAGCCGAAAAAGTATGGACGCGGCGCCAGACGACTGCCAGCATCTTTTGGAGCACTTGATCCGGGACGATCGCCCTGTCGACGCCGGCGCGCTCGATAGGGCCGAGAGCCATGGTGTCCTTTACCGATGCCGGCTCGATCAAGCTGCAGAGCAAGATGTTCGAATTGAAAGCGGCGAGCATCAGAACTCGGCGTCGCCGTCCTTGTCGTCATCGGTTATGGGACAGAGCCAATAGTCGTCGCGCGGTCATTCGCCCAGGCAGCTGCGCAGCCGCTCCGGCTTGGCCCGAACCTCGGGGTCGCCCAGCCGGTTCGCAGGCCTGAACGTCAGCTGCGCCATGGGCTTGCCCTGCCGCGTGATCACTACCGTCTCGCCGGCCTCGACGTCCATGATGAGCCGCGAGAACTGCTGGTTGGCGCCGCGGATACACACCGAGCGCATCGCCTGGGCTCGATTGTGGGTCGGTTCTGCACATGCGGCGGACCGCGTCGGTTGACAAGTTGGGCCGAGCCGCCACAACCAACACCCGCGCCGGGAACGAACCTTCAGGGAGCAACGCCATGGCCGAGACCTCATTCGACATCGTCGTGATCGGCGGCGGACCGGGCGGCTATGTCGCGGCGATCCGCGCGGCGCCAGCTCGGGCTGAAGGTCGCGCTCGTCGAGCGCGAGCATCTCGGCGGCATCTGCCTGAACTGGGGCTGCATCCCGACCAAGGCGCTGCTGCGCACGGCCGAGGTCTACGACACTGATGCACCACGCCGAAGACTTCGGCTTCAGCGCCGAGAAGGTCGCGCTTCGACCTCGACAAGGTGGTCAAGCGCTCGCGCGAGCGTCGCGAGCCAGCTCTGCCAAGGGCGTCGCAGCATCTCTTGAAGAAGAACAAGGTCGCAGGTCTTCGACGGCGCACGGGCAGCTCGCCGGCAGCGGGCAAGCTCGAGGTCACAAGGACGGCAAGGCCGGCGAGCGAGACCTGGCCGCCAAGCACATCATCCTGGCGACCGGCGCGCGCGCCCGCGCGCTGCCGGGCCTCGAGCGCCGACGGCAAGCTGGTCTGGACCTACAAGGAAGCGATGGTGCCGGACGTCGATGCCGAAGTCGCTGCTGGTCGTCGGCTCGCGGCGCGATCGGCATCGAGTTCGCGAGCTTCTACCGCGACCTGGGCGCCGAGGTGACCGTGGTCGAGATGCTCGACCGCGTCCTGCCGGTCGAGGACGAGGAGATCTCGGCCTTTGCGCACAAGCAGTTCGAGAAGCGCGGCATCAAGATCCTCGACCGGCGCCACGGTGCAGGGCGCTGAAGAAGGGCAAGGACAACGTCACGGCGACGATCGAGGCCGGCGGCAAGAGCCAGGAGACTGACCGTCGACCGGGTGATCCTGGCGGTCGGCATCGTCGGCAATGTCGAGGATCTCGGGCTCGAGGGCACCAAGGTCGAAGGTCGACCGCAGCCATATCGTGATCGACCAGTGGTGCCGAGACGGGCGAGCCCGGCGTCTACGCGATCGGCGACGTCGCCGGCGCCGCCCTGGCTGGCGCACAAGGCGAGCCACGAGGGCGTGCATCTGCGTCGAGCGGATCGCCGGCGTCGAGCGGCCTGCATCCGATGGACGCGACCAAGATCCCCGGCTGCACCTACTGCCGCCCGCAGGTCGCCAGCGTCGGCCTGACCGAAGCCGCGGCCAAGGAGCCGGGCCACGAGGTCAAGGTCGGCCGGTTCCCCTTCATCGGCAACGGCAAGGCGATCGCGCTCGGCGAGACCGAGGGCCTGGTCAAGACGGTCTTCGACGCCAAGACCGGCGAGCTGCTCGGCGCGCACATGATCGGTGCCGAGGTGACCGAGCTGATCCAGGGCTACGTCATCGCCCGCCAAGCTCGAGACGACCGAGCTCGAGCTGATGCACACCATCTTCCCGCACCCGACGCTCTCGGAGATGATGCACGAGTCGGTGCTCGACGCCTACGGCCGCGCCATCCACTTCTGAGCCATGTGCCACCGATCGGACAGGTCTGACGCCGGGCGCGGGCTGTCGGCCGGCAGAATGCCGTATATGCTCGACCGCGTGAGAGCGGCCCCAGGCCGCGGCAGTGTCGACCGACAGGCTACGGAAGCCTGATGGCCATCGTCAGCCGCGACCGCAAGATCCGCGCAAGCCCGCCTGGATCCGGGTCAAGGCGCCGACCTCGGCGGTCTACCACGAGACCCGGAAGCTGATGCGCGACAAGAGCCTGCACACGGTCTGCGAGGAGGCGGCCTGCCCGAACATCGGCGAGTGCTGGACGCAGAGGCACGCGACCGTGATGATCCTCGGCGACACCTGCACCCGCGCCTGCGCCTTCTGCAACGTCAAGACCGGGCTGCCCGAGGCCGTCGACTCCGAAGGAGCCCGAGCACCTGGCCGAGGCGGTCGTCGACCATCGGGCCTCGCGCCATGTCGTGATCACCTCGGTCGATCGCGACGACCTGCCCGACGGCGGCGCCTTCCAGTTCGTCCGCTGCATCGAAGCGATCCGCGAGGCCTCGCCCGACGACCACGATCGAGATCCTGACCCCGGACTTCCTGCGCAAGCCCGGCGCGGTCGAGAAGATCGTCGAGGCCGCGGCCCGACGTCTACAACCACAACCTCGAGACCGTGCCGCGGCTCTACCGCACCGTGCGGCCCGGTGCGCGCTACTTCCACTCGCTGCGCCTGCTCGCAGCAGGTCAAGGAGCTGCGACCCGCAGATCTTCACCAAGTCCGGCATCATGGTCGGCCTCGGCGAGGAGAAGCGCGAGGTTCTCCAGGTGATGGACGACCTGCGCTCGGCCGACGTCGACTTCCTCACCATCGGCCAGTACCTGCAGCCGACGCCGCGCCACCACCCGGTCGATGCGCTTCGTGCCGCCCGACGAGTTCGAGCGGCATCGAGCGCGCGGCGCGCGCCAAGGGCTTCCTGCTGGTCTCGGCGTCGCCGCTCACCCGCTCGTCCTACCATGCGGGCGATGATTTCGCGCCGGCTGCGCGAAGCCCGCAACGCCGCCCTTGCCGCCGCCTGAATTAACGCCAATTCTGCCGTACAATGCCGACACATGCCGAGCAACGCCACCTGCCCTACACGCCAGAGCAGCTCTACGACCTCGTCTCCGAGGTCGAGCGCTATCCCGAGTTCCTGCCCTGGTGCAAGGCGATCGCGGATCACCAAGCGCGAGGGCGACGTCTTCTGGGCCGACCTGGTCATCGCCTTCAAGGTGTTCCGCGAGCGCTTCACCTCGAAGGTGACGCTGAAGCCGAAGGAGGGCGTCGATGTCGAGTACATCAACGGCCCGTTCCGCTACCTCAACAACCACTGGCGCTTCCTGCCGGCCGAGGACGGCGGCTGCATTGTCGATTTCTACGTCGATTTCGAATTCCGCTCGCGCATGCTGCAGAGGCCTGATCGGCATGCTCTTCAACGAGGCGGTGCAGCGCATGGTCGCCGCCTTCGAGACCAGGGCGGCGAAGCTCTACGGACCCGGCGGCGCTGAGCACGTGCCGGAAGGCGCTGCCGTTACTTCGTCCAGCTAAAGCGGCTCGGGGCGGAGGGGTCGGCTGCTCGACGCGCTAGGAGCGGGCCGAGGCGCAAAGCTCGGCCGCCTTCTCGGCGATCATGATCGTCGGCGCGTTCGGATGGCCCGTGATCAGCGTCGGCGTCACCGAGGCGTCGGCGATCCTCAGTCCATATAGCCCGTGCACGCGAAGCTCCGGATCGACGACCGCCATGGCGTCGGTGCCCATCTTGCAGCTGCCGACCGGATGGAACGAGGTCGAGGCATGGGCGCGGATGTCCGCGATCAGCGCGTCATCCGTGGCGTTGTGCTCGCCGGGCGAGAACTCTGCGCCGCGCACGGCAGCGAAGGCCGGCTGCGCCGCGATCTCGCGGGAGCGCCGAATGATGTCGCGCATCAGCCGCAGATCGTCTGGATCGCTCAAGTAGCACGGATCGATGGCCGGCCGGTCGAGCGGGTCGTTCGCGACGATCGTCACCCGGCCGCGGCTGCAGGGGCGGGTGGCAAACCCGGAGATCGTAAAGCCGTGGCGGTCGGGCGGGCGCAGTTCCGGGGCTCCTGGGTTGATCAGATAGGGGATCATCAAGAGCTCGATATCAGGTGACGCAACGGCTGTGCTGGAGGACAGGAACGCGCCCGATTCGAAATGATTGGTCGCGAGCGGCGCACCTTTCTCGGCCGCGTAGCGCTCTTCGATCGCAGCGGTCTCGGCAGCACGCCGCCCGAACGGGGTCAAAGGTGCGTTGACCTCCCAGCGCGAGCGGTAGTGCAGGTGGTCCTGCAGGTTCTCGCCGACACCAGGCAGGTCGTGGACGATCTCGACATCCGCCGCGCGCAGGACGTCCACCGGACCAATGCCAGAAAGCTGCAGCAGCTGCGGTGAGCCGATGCCACCGGCCGCCAGGATGGTCTCCCGCATTGCACGCGCGCTGTGGCTCGCCCCACGGACGACGTAGTCCACCCCGGTCGCGCTCGACGACGAGCCTTGTGACCAGCGCATTGCTGACCACCGTCAGATTCGGCCGCGCTGTTGCGGGACGCAGATAGGCCCACGCTGTGCTGCAGCGCGCATTGCCGTCGATCGTTGCCGGGAAATAGCCGCAGCCGGCAATGGCGGCGCCGTTGAGATCGGAATTGAAGGGAATGCCCGCGTCCTGGCAGGCGGCAAGAAACATTTCGGTCAGGGGTAGCGCTGGTGCTGGGCGTTGATGGCGAGTGGCCCGTCGCCGCCGTGCAGCTCCGGGTCGCCCTGGACATGGAACGCCTCGGCGCGGCGGAAATAGGGCAGCACGTCTATCCATGACCAGCCCGTGCAGCCGAGCTGGCGCCAATGGTCATAGTCCGACGGCTCGCCGCGCAGATAGATCATGTAGTTGATCGAGCCCGTGCCGCCGATGCACCGCCCGCGGGGGTAGCCGATCTGCCGGCCACAGAGTTCGGCCTGCGGCGCCGTCCGGAAGCCCCAGTCGAAGCGCGTGTTCGGCAGGCTGCCGAACTTGGCCGGCGTGACGACGCGCGGATCGTCGTCGCTACCGCCGGCTTCGAGCAGCAAGACGGAAAGATCGGGGTCGGCGGACAATCGCGCCGCCAGCACACAACCGGCGGAGCCACCGCCAACGACGATGAAGTCGTGCTCCTCCATAATACCGTCTTTCTAGCACCGATCGGCGGCACTGTCTGGCAACGGCGGGGACGATCCAGCGAGAAACCGTAGCAGGCCGGCGCACTGCGGCTAGATCGGGGCTGCTGCTTCGTGCAGGAGCTCGAGCGCGCGCTTCACGCTGGCATCGCGTACGCTGGCACGGTCGCCGGGGAAGACGTGACGCTCGACCAGCGGTGTCGCTCCGTTGCGCTGCACCCCGATAAAGACGAGGCCCACGGGCTTGTCCGTCGTGCCGCCGCCGGGCCCGGCGATGCCGGTGATGGCGACCACCAGATTGGCGGGCGAGCGGGCGAGGGCGCCCGCGAGCATCGCTGTTGCGGTCTCTGCGGAGACGGCGCCGAACCGCTCGAGCGTCGCCGGAGCCACGCCCAGAAGGTCGATCTTGGCCGTGTTCGCATAAACGACGAAGCCGCGCTCGACCACGGCGGACGAGCCTGCGATCTCGGTGAGGCAGGCGGCGACCAGCCCGCCGGTGCAGCTCTCGGCCGTGGCCACCATGAGCCCGGCGCTGCGGCAGCGCTCGAGCACCGCCTCGGCGAGGGCGAGCAGATCAGGGGCGAAGACGCTCAAGCGGGCAGGCTCACGCTGACCGCGGCCTGTGCCGCCAGCCCCTCTTCGCGGCCGCAGAAGCCCAGCCGCTCGGTCGTCGTCGCCTTGACGCTCACCCGCTCGACGTCGAGGTCGAGCAGATCCGCCAGCCGTTGCCGCATGGCGTCGCGATGCGGGCCGATCTTCGGCCGCTCGCCGATAATGGTGAGATCGACATGCTCGATCCGCCCGCCCTTGGCCCGAACCCGCCCGGCCGCATGGCGCAGGAACCGGTCGCTGGCGGCGTCCTTCCAGGCCGGGTCGGAAGGCGGAAAATGGCTGCCGATATCACCCTCGGCGATGGCGCCGAAGAGCGCATCGGTAATCGCGTGCAGCGCGACATCGGCGTCGGAGTGGCCGGCGAGGCCCCGGTCGTGCGGGATTTCGAGGCCGCCGAGCATCAAGCGGCGGCCATCTGCGAAGGCATGCACGTCGAAGCCCGTGGCGCTCACGTAGCGGCGCTGACCGGCGCTGCCGGAGAGATGCGCTGCGGCTCGGGCGAGATCGGTCTCGGTCGTCACCTTGAAATTCTCCTCCTCGCCCGGGACCGTCATGACGGCAATGCCGTCCAGTGCCACCACCCCGGTATCGTCGGTGCAGGGGACTCCGGCATGCCGGCGATGCGCATCGAGCAGCGGCCCGAAACGAAAGCCCTGCGGCGTCTGCGCCCGGGCGAGCGCGTCGCGCGGTACTTCCGCAGCGATGCTGCCGTCGGCGGCAAGCCGCTTTAGCGTGTCGACCACGGGCACGACCGGCAGGACGGCGTCGGCATGGCCGAGCGCCGCAATGACCCGTGCCACGAGCGCCGGCGAGACCAGCGGCCGGGCTGCGTCATGCACCAGCACCAGATCCGGCGGTGCCGTGGCCAGCGCCTCCAGACCAAGCCGGACGCTGTCCTGGCGGGTGGCACCACCGGCGATCGGCGGTGGCAGATCGAGGTCGGCGACCGCCGCTCGATAGGCTTCGTCCTGTTCCGCACCAATGACCGCCCGAACGGCGCCGATCCCCGGGCAAGCCTGCAGCGCCAGGATGCTCCGGCGGAGCATCGGCACGCCATCGAGGTCTCGATACTGCTTGGGCGAGGTGCCGCCGAGCCGGACGCCGCTGCCGGCCGCCATGACCAGCGCGACACAAGCGCTCACCATGGCGAATGGTGCAGTGCACAACGGCTTGAGCCGATGTGACGTTCTTGAACGGCGCAGAAAAAAATCGTAACAGTTGCACGATCATTAGGCAGTGCAGTGGCGCTGCCCAAAAAAAAATCACTTCTGGAAACGCGCATGCCGGCTCTCGCGAATGCTGAACTTGTCCGAATAGCGGCCCGCGCCACCGGCGTCGACCCGGCGATGATCGTCGAGAACCTGCCGAGTCCCGTCCTCCTGCTCGATAGCGGCGCCATTGTCTATGCGAACCCGGCAGCCGAGCAATTGCTCTCGGTCGGCCGTCCGGCGCTGTTCGGCAAGACGCTCGACGAGTTCCTGATGCCGCACAGCACGCTCACGGCGCTGATCGATCAGGTCGCCTCGGGCGCGGGCTCGATATCGGAGTATGGCATCGAACTTGCTCTCAGAAGGGGCATGATGCTCACGGTCGATGCCCATATCACGCCTGTTCCCGAGGTGGAGGAGCAAACCCTGCTCGTGCTGCAGCCCTGCTCGCTTGCCGAGCGGCTGGACCGACGCCCGACCCACCGGAACAACGGTCGGTCGATTGCGGGGCTCGCCGAGACCCTGGCGCATGAGGTCAAGAACCCGCTCTCCGGCATTCGCGGCGCGGCGCAGCTGCTGATCCCGGCGCTCAACGACGAGGACCGTTCGCTGGTCCAGCTGATCTGCGACGAGACCGACCGGATCTGCGCGCTGGTCGACCGCATGGACGCGTTCAGCTCGCCGGGCCGGATCGAGCGCAAGCCGGTCAACATCCACGTCGTGCTCGAGCATGTGCGGCGCCTGGCCCAGAACGGCTTCGCCCGGCATCTGCGCATCGTCGAGCGCTATGATCCATCGCTGCCGGACGTCGAATGCGACCGCGACCAGCTGATCCAGGTCTTCTTCAATCTGATCAAGAACGCCGCCGAGGCGGCGCCCGAGGAGGGCGGCCAGATCACCCTCCGTACCCAGTACCAGCATGGCTTTCGCATGAGCGTCGGCGCCGCCGGCGACCGCCTCGAGCTGCCGATCGCGGTCGAGGTCCAGGACAACGGCCCGGGCGTGCCGGCCGACATGGTCGACCACCTCTTCCAGCCGTTCGTCTCGACCAAGCCCAAGGGCAGCGGCCTCGGCCTGTCGCTGGTGGCCAAGATCGTCGGCGAGCATGGCGGCCTGGTCTCCTACGCCGACGGCCAGCCGGGTGCGGTGTTCAAGGTCAGGCTGCCGGCGGCTCGATGACCATGCGGCCAGGCGCTACTCAGGAGAGGCGAGAGATGCGACGACCGGCCGGTTCACGATGAGCGGCGAGACCGTTCTGATCGCCGAGGACGACGCGGCGATCCGCACGGTGGTCGCCCGCGCGCTGTCGCGGCAGGGCTACAACGTCCAGGCGACGAGCATCGCGAGCTCGCTCTGGCGCTGGATCGTCGACGGCGAGGGCGATGTCGTGATCACCGACGTGGGCCTGCCCGACGAGAACAGCCTCGACCTCCTGCCGCGCATCAAGCAGCTCCGCCCCGACCTGCCGATCATCGTGATGAGCGCCCACAACACGCTGTTGACCGCGGTCCGGGCGACCGAGCGCGGCGCCTTCGAGTATCTGCCGAAGCCGTTCGACATCACCAGCCTGATCGCTACCGTGCAACGCTCGCTCGAGCGCCGGAGCCGCCAGTCGATGCGCAACGCGCGGCAGCCGCTGCACGAGGAGCAGCTGCCGATCATCGGCCGGTCGCCGGCGATGCAGGAGATCTACCGGATCATCGCCCGGCTCACCGGCACCGACCTCACCGTGCTGATCGCCGGCGAATCCGGCACCGGCAAGGAGCTGGTGGCCAAGGCGCTGCACGATTTCGGCAAGCGCCGCAACGGCCCCTTCGTCGCCGTCAACATGGCGGCGATTCCCGCGCGAGCTGATCGAGAGCGAGCTGTTCGGCCACGAGAAGGGCGCGTTCACCGGCGCCTCGGCCAAGCGCGCCGGGCGCTTCGAGCAGGCCGAGGGCGGCACGCTTTTCCTCGACGAGATCGGCGACATGCCGCTCGAGGCGCAGACCCGGCTGCTGCGCGTCCTGCAGCAGGGCGAGTTCATCCCGGTCGGCGGCCACCAGCCGATCAAGGCCAATGTCCGGATCGTCGCCGCCAGCCATCGCGACCTGCGGCAGATGGTGGCGCAGGGACTGTTTCGCGAGGACCTGTTCTACCGCCTCAACGTCGTCCCGCTCCGCTTGCCGGCGCTGCGGGAGCGCGTCGACGACATTCCGGCCCTGGTCCAGCATTTCCTCGCCAAGGCCCATGAGGAGGGTCTGCCGCTCAAGACCCTCGACCCCGATGCCATCCGCCGGCTCAAGGCGCACGACTGGCCCGGCAATGTGCGCGAGCTGGAGAACCTCGTGCGCCGGCTCGCCGTGCTCTACAGCGAGGACGTCATCGGCGAGAGCGTTATCGACGCCGAGCTCGCCGAGGCCAGGCGGCCGGCCGCCGGCGACGAGTCGGTCGAGCCGAACGAGAGCCTGAGCGGCGCCGTCGCCCGCCATGTCGACCGCTATTTCGCCAGCTACGACGGCGAGCTGCCGCCGCCCGGCGTCTATGCTCGGGTGCTCGAGGAATTCGAGCGGCCGCTGATCGCCCGGGCGCTTGCAGGCAACGCGCGGCAACCAATTGCGCGCCGCCGACATCCTGGGCTTGAACCGCAACACGCTTCGCAAGAAGATCCGGGAGCTGGACATCCATATCGTCCGCAGCCCCTGACCGGGGTCGCCCCGATCGCGCCCGGCCGCTGCCGACGCGCCGGCAGCGATTCTGACCCGGCCGGGCGGCCGCGTCTGGGAGCCTCTTGGACACACCCCCGCTCACCACCCTGACCAACGCCCTGGCCCATTTCCGGTCCAGCGACACCACATTCTGGGGCCACATCAAGCGGCTCAAGCTGGAGCGCAAGCTGGCGCTCATCCTGACCGTGCTGGCGGTGATCGCCGGCATCACGACCTATGCCCTGATCACCACGGCACCGCCCTCGGGCCGCAGCGTCCAGACCGTGGTCCTGCTGCTCAACATCGACCTCGTGCTGCTCTTGCTGCTCGGCGTCGTCGTCGCCCGGCGCCTGGTCAAGCTGGTGCTGCAGCGGCGGCGTGGCCTCGCGGGCTCGAAGCTGCACGGCCGGCTGGTGGCGCTCTTCGCCGTGATCGCGGTCGCTGCCGGCGATCGTCGTCTCGGTCTTCTCCGTCCTCTTCCTCAGTTCCGGCCTCGAGACCTGGTTCGGCGACCGGATCAGGACCGCCCTCGACAACTCGATGAGCGTCGCCCAGGCCTATCTCGAGGAGCACAAGGAGAACATCCGCGCCGATGCGCTGGCCATGGCCGCCGACCTCAACCGGCAGGGGCCGCTGCTGGTCGCCGATCACGAGCGGCTGCAACAGTTCGTCGCCGGCCAGGCGGCGGTGCGCACCCTGACCGAGGCCATCGTCTTCGACCGGCTGGGCAACATCCTGGCCAGGACCGGCCTCAGCTTCGGCCTCGAATCCGAGTACCTCCCGCCCGAGACACTGGATCGTGCCGCCACCGGCGAGGTGGTGGCCGTGACCTCCTCGACCGACGACCGCGTGCGGGCGCTCGTCTCGCTGTTCGGCTACGGTGACGCCTACCTGTTCGTCGGCCGTTTCGTCGATGCCGAGGTGCTGGGCTACATGGAAGAGACCGAGCGGGTCGTTCGCGAATACCGGGAGCTGCAGAGCTCGCGCGGCCGGAATCCAGTTCACCTCGGCAGCCTTCTTCGGCCTCGTGGCGCTGCTGCTGCTGCTGGCCGCGGTCTGGACCGGCATGGCCGTCGCCGACCGCCTGGTCGCGCCGATCGGCCAGCTGATCAATGCCGCCGACCGGGTGCGCACCGGCGACCTGCTGGCGCGGGTGGAGGAGGGGCCGAGCGACGACGAGATCGCGGTGCTCAGCCGTGCCTTCAACCGCATGGCGACCCAGCTGCAGAGCCAGCGGCGCGAGCTGATCGAGGCCAACCAGCAGCTCGACGCCCGGCGTCGGTTCACCGAGGCCGTGCTCACCGGGGTCACCGCTGGCGTCATCGGCCTGGACGAGAACCGGCGCATCGTCCTGCCGAACCGGGCCGCCAGCCGCTTCCTCACGCCGAAGCGCCGCTACGGCGCCGCCGAGCCGGACCCGGAGCGCGCCCTCGACGAGGCCCTGGGCGTCGACCTGCCCGGCATCGATGACGCGGTGATCACCGGCGCTGATATCGCCACGGTGCTGCCGGAGACGCTGGCGCTCTTCGACTACCCGGAACTCGCCCAGGGCCAGACCGTCCAGGCGCAGGTGCGGGTCAACCTCTCGGCCGCCGAGTACACGCTGCTCGTTCGGCTTGCCGCCCAGCGCGAGGAGATCGGCGATGAGACGCGGATCGTCGGCTACGTGCTGACCTTCGACGACATCACGGCGCTCTTGAGCGCCCAGCGGCAGGCCGCCTGGGCCGAGGTGGCGCGGCGCATCGCGCACGAGATCAAGAACCCGCTGACCCCGATCCAGCTCTCGGCCGAGCGGCTCGGCCGCAAGTTCGGCGGCCAGATCGCCGAGGCAGACCGGTCGTCGTTCAACCGCTCGATCGAAACCATCATCCGCCAGGTCGACGTCATCGGCCGGCTGATCCGCGAGTTCTCGGCCTTCGCCCGGATGCCGGACGCTCAGATGCGGCCCGAGCCCCTGAGCGAGCTGGTCCAGCAGGCGGTCGAGCTGCAGGCCGGCGCGTGGCCGGCGCTCGACATCCAGGTCGACCTGGCCGACGATGACCGGCTCTATCTCGACTGCGACGCCGAGAAGGTCAGCCAGGCCCTGACCAACGTGCTGCAGAACGCGGCGCAGGCGCTCGCCGACGCTGCGGCCGAGGGCGTTGGCCCTGCCGGCGCAGCCGTGATAAGCATCACGTCGGTGCGCGGCGAGCATGAGCTGGCGCTCGAGGTTGCCGACAACGGACCGGGTTTTCCGCCGGGCGAGCGACAGCGGTTCCTCGAGCCTTACGTCACCACCAAGGCCAAGGGAACCGGCTTGGGGCTTGCCATCGTGCACAAGATTATGGAGGAACACGCCGGCCGGGTTGAACTCGACCGAAGTGACGCAGGTGGGGCTTTGGTGAGGCTGGTTTTTCCAGCCGAGCGAATTGTCAAGGACCGGCCACGCCGGGACCAGCGTCGAGCCGGGTGAGGCGAAGCGCCGGCGGCAGTCGTGCCGGATTGGGAAGCGAGCATGAGCAAGGACGTTCTGATCGTCGACGACGAGGCCGCGATCCGCGAGGTCGTTGCCGCGGTGCTGGAGGACGAGGGCTATCAGCCGCGTCAGGCAGCGACCAGCGACGAGGCGCTGCGCGAGGTGGCGAAGAAGGCGCCGGCGCTGATCCTGCTCGACATCTGGCTCGAGGGCAGCCGGATGGACGGCGTGCAGATCCTGAGCCACGTTCGCGCCACCTACCCAGACCTGCCGGTCATCATGTTCTCCGGTCACGGCACCATCGAGACCGCGGTGGCGGCGATCAAGAAGGGTGCCCACGACTTCATCGAGAAGCCGTTCAAGTCCGACCGGCTGCTGCTCGCGGTCGAGCGGGCGATGGAGATCAGCCGGCTCAGGCGCGAGAACGAGGAGCTGCGCTCGCGCGCCCAGAAGGTCGAGCTGATCGGCACGTCGCCGGCGATCGGCAAGCTCAAGAGCACGATCCAGAAGGTCGGGCCGACCAACAGCCGGATCCTGATCAGCGGCCCGCCAGGCTCCGGCAAGGAGGTCGTGGCGCGGCTGCTCCACTCCAATTCCAGGCGCGCCGACAGCGCCTTCGTCGTCGTCAACTGCGCCGCCCTTGCCGCCGATCGCGTCGATATCGAGCTGTTCGGCTGCGAGGCCGGCTGGATGGCGCCGGACCAGCCCCGGGTGGTCGGTGCGCTCGAGCGTGCCGATGGCGGCACGCTGCTGCTCGACGAGATCGCCGACATGCCGCTCGATACCCAGGGCAAGGTGCTGCGCGCGTTGCAGGAGCGCAGCTTCACCCGGCCCGGCGGCAACAACCGGCGCGAGGTCGACGTCCGGGTGATCGCCACGACCAACCGCCACCTGCAGAACGAGATGTCGGCCGGCCGATTCCGCGAGGATCTCTACTACCGCATCAACGTGGTGCCGATCGAGCTGCCGCCATTGGCCGAGCATCGCACCGACATCCCCGAGATGGCCCGCCACTTCATGCTGGCCGCGGCAAGCGAATCCGGCCTCGCCGCCCGATCGATCGCCGACGAGGCCATGGCCGTCCTGCAGACCGCCGAGTGGCCGGGCGACGTCCGCCAGCTGAAGAACACGATCGAGTGGATGCTGATCATGGCGGGCGAGGGCAAGGAGCCGATCGGCATCTCGGGTCTGCCGCCCGAGCTCACCGACAGCGCCGCCAAGGGCATGGACCCGAGGGCCAACGGCGAGTTCGTCTCGATGCCGCTCAGCGACGCCCGCGAGCAGTTCGAGCGGACCTACCTGCAGTCCCAGCTGCAGCGCTTCGGCGGCAACATCTCGCGCACCGCCAACTTTGTCGGCATGGAGCGCTCGGCGCTGCACCGCAAGCTGAAGACCCTGGGCCTGCACAGCGATGATTGAGCGTCGCCGTCCGTGAAGGTCATCGTCGCTGGCGCCGGTCTCGTCGGCTACAACATCGCCCGCTACCTCGCCGCCGCCGGCAACGACGTGGTGATCATCGACCAGCGGCCGGAGCTGGTGCGCAAGATCGGCGACCATCTCGACATCCAGGCCATGGTCGGCCACGCCTCGCATCCCTCGACCCTGGAAGCGGCCGGGGCCGAGGACGCCGACATGTTCATCGCGGTGACCCAGGCCGACGAGGTCAACATGGTCGCCTGTCAGGTGGCGCACACGCTCTTCAACGTGCCGACCAAGATCGCCCGGGTGCGCCAGCAGGACTACCTGCAGGACCGCTGCCAGGACCTGTTCCGCCGCGATCACCTGCCGATCGACGTCGTCATCTCGCCGGAGGTCGAGGTGGCGCACGCCATCGCGCTCCGGCTCGAGGTGCCGGGGGCCAGCAATGTCGTGCCCTTCGCCGATGACCGCGTCCGGTTGATCGCCGTCCGCTGCACCGCCGACACGCCGATCATCAACACGCCGCTGCGCCAGCTCACCTACCTCTTCCCCGACCTGCATCTGGTCTGCGTCGGCGTCGTCCGCGGCGATCAGTTCTTCATCCCGCATGCCGACGACCAGCTCAGGATCGACGACGAGGTGCATTTCGTCGTCGAGACGGCGCATCTGGAGCGCGCGCTGCCCGCCTTCGGCTACGAGGAGCGGATGAGCGACCGGATCATCATCGTCGGCGGCGGCAATATCGGCCTCTTCCTGGCCAAGGAGCTGGAGGCCCGCTACCCGCACCTGCTGATCAAGGTGATCGAGAGCAACCCCGACCGGGCGGAGCTGATCGCCGACGAGCTGCACCGCGTGGTGGTGCTCTGCGGCGATGCCCGCGACCGGGCGCTGCTCGACGAGGCCAACGTCAAGAACGCCCAGGCGATCGTCACGGTCACCAACGACGACGAGGTCAACATCATGGCCGGCGCTGCTCGCCAAGCGGCTCGGCTGCAGCCGGGCGCTGGCACTGGTCAACAACTCGACCTACAACATGATCGTGGGCCTCATCGGCCTGGACGTGGCGATCAACCCACGCGAGACGACGGTTTCCAGCGTGCTGCAGCACGTCCGCCGCGGCAGGTTGAAGTCGGTGCACACGATCCGCGACGGCGAGGCCGAGATCTACGAGGCCGAGGCGCTCGAGACGTCGCCGCTCGTCGGCAAGCCGCTCAAGGAGTTCCGCTCCGGCGGCGGCCTGATCGTCGGCGCGATCATTCGCGACGACAAGGTGCTGATGCCGCGCAGCGACACCGTCGTCCGGGCGCACGACCGAGTGGTGATGCTGGCGCGCAGCGACGTGGTGCGCAAGGTCGAGCAACTGTTCGCCGTGCGCCTCGACTACTTCTGACAGCCTGCTAGTTGTCCTCGGGTAGACCCTAGCTGTTCAGCCCCGAGGAGCGCAGAGCCATGGCGCGCATCGCCTATGTCAACGGCCGCTACCTGCCGATCAACGCGCCGGCGGTGATGATCGAGGATCGCGGCTACCAGTTCGCCGACGGGATCTACGAGGTGATCAAGTGCAAGGACGGCGAGCCGCGTGACCTCGAGCGCCATCTCGACCGGCTCGAGCGCTCGCTCGCGGCCCTGCGCATCGCCATGCCGACCTCGCGCGCCGCGCTGGCCCTGATCGTGGCCGAGACGCTGCGACGGAACAAACTGCGGCAGTCGATCGTCTACATCCAAGTAAGCCGAGGGCACGAGCCCGAGGAACCACCTGTTTCCCAAGCCGGGCACCCGGCCCAGCCTGGTCGTCACCGTGCGCCGCGCGCCCTTTCCCAAGCCGCTGGAGATCGAGGACGGTGTCTCCGTCATCACCCGACCGGACATCCGCTGGGCGCGCTGCGACATCAAGTCTGTCAGCCTCCTGCCCAACGTGCTGCTCAAGCAGGAAGCCAGCGAGGCCGGCGCGCGGGAGGTCTGGCTGCACGACGAGCGAGGGTTGGTCACCGAGGGCTCGAGCGCCAATGCCTACATCGTCGATGCCGACGGCACCATCATCACCCGTCCGCGTGGCCCGGAGATCCTCGGTGGCATCACCCGCGAGGTGCTGTTCGAGGTCGCGGCCGAGGCCGGCATTCCGATCGTCGAGCGGCCGTTCACCGTCGCCGAGGCCAAGGCGGCGCGCGAGGCCTTCATCACCAGCACGTCGAGCTTCGTCCTGCCGGTGACGAAGATCGACGATGCAGTTATCGCGCAATGGCAAGCCGGGATCTATCAGCCGCCGGTTGCTTGAGGGCTATCTGGCGACCGAGCGCCTGGAGGCTGTCGTTTGATTGTCGTTCCAGGCGGAATTCGCTACGATAGCATTGCATTTGGCTGGCAATCGCGCGAATCAGCCCTTAAGCGATTGGTTTTTGCCTGTGTACGCCGGACGCTTGAATCAGCTGCTCAGCCGACCACATTGATAGGAGGCTGCCGGCTCTCGCGATACGGATAAGAAAAATCTCAGAGGAACCCACTCGATGGCGGCCGAAAAGCAACAGAATCTCCAGGACGTGTTTCCTCAACCATGTCCGCAAGAACAAGATTCCCGTCACCGTTTTCCTGATCAACGGCGTCAAGCTGCAGGGCGTGATCAGCTCGTTCGACAATTTCTGCCTGTTGCTGCGGCGCGATGGGCATGTGCAGCTGGTCTACAAGCATGCGGTCTCGACGGTGATGCCGTCGGCGGCGGTCCGGCTCTACGATCCGCGGCGCCGACGAGGCGGCGCGCGAAGCGGCCGCGGAGCGAGGCTGAGGCGGCCATCGGCAACGACACGACCGATCAACACGGCGCCGATCGCCAGCGGGCGCTCGTCGTCCATCCCTACCAGTCCGGGCGCGCCGCCCGCGTCGCCCGACGATGCGGCTGGACGAGGCGGTGGGCCTGGCCGCGCGCGATCGACCTCGACGTGGTCGCCGCCGAGGTGGCGCCCTTGCGCGAGCGTCCGCCCCGCGACCCTGTTCGGCGGCGGCCGGATCGACGAGCTGAAGGCCAGCGTCGAGGCGATGGAGGTCGACCTCGTCGTCGTCGACGGCACGCTCTCGCCGATCCAGCAGCGCAATCTCGAGCGCGCCTGGAGTGCAAGGTCATCGACCGCACCGGGCTGATCCTGGAGATCTTCGGCGAGCGCGCCCGGACCCGGGAAGGCGTGCCTGCAGGTCGAGCTGGCGGCGCTGACCTATCAGCGCTCGCGGCTGGTCCGCTCCTGGACCCACCTCGAGCGGCAGCGTGGCGGCGTCGGCTTCATGGGCGGCCCGGGCGAGCGGCAGATCGAGCTCGACCGCCGCCGCATCGACGACCGGATCACCGCGCTCAAGCGCGAGCTCGCAGCAGGTCAGGCGCACCCGCGGCCTGCACCGCGCGGCCCGCCAGCGCGTGCCCTATCCGGTGATCGCCCTGGTCGGCTACACCAATGCCGGCAAGTCGACCCTGTTCAACCGGCTGACCGGCGCCGACGTGCTGGCCGAGGACCAGCTGTTCGCCACCCTCGACCCGACCATGCGGGTCAGTCGGCCTGCCCTCGGGCCGGCGGGTCATCCTCTCCGACACGGTGGGCTTCATCACCGACCTGCCGACCTCGCTGGTCGCGGCCTTCCGCGCCACGCTGGAGGAGGTGCTCGAGGCCGACCTCCTCGTCCATGTGCGGACATCGACCACACCGAGACGGAGGCGCAGGCCAGCGACGTCGATCCGCGTGCTGGATGAGCTCGGCGTCGACGAAGCCGACGCGCCAGCGACGCTGATCGAAGGCTGGAACAAGATCGACCTCGCCGGCGCCGAGAGCGCGCCGCCAGGCTGGAGCCGGCCGCCGGCCGGCCCGAGCGTCGTGCTCATTCTCCGCACTCCAGACCGGCCAGGCCTCGACCAGCTGCTCGACGTCATCGAGGAGCGCCTCGCGGCCGCGGACGAGATCGTCCACCTCGACCTCGACCATCGCCAGGGGGCGCTCGTCGCTGGCTCCACCAGCAGGGCCGCGTGCTCGAGCGCACCGACGACGAAACCGGCATCCACCTCGACGTCGCCCTGCCGCCGGCCGCCTTGGGCCAGCTCGAGGAGAAGCTGGGCCGGTAGGGGGACGAGAAGGGCGGGGAAGATGATCTTCCCCGCGCCCCATCGTGCTCTTGCGTTGTGTGCGGCTCGGGTCGTGAGCGGGCTGCCGGCTGTTTCTGGGCTGTTTCGGGCCGCCGGCGCACGGCGGATCAACGGCCTGTGAGCGCCCCGAATTCACGCCGATGTCAGGCCAAGTGAGCCGCGGATTGCCGTAGCGTCGCGGTTGTGGCCGACCCATTCTTGTAAATTCCTAAATTGTACCCGGCATCGCCGGTAAACCCTCGCGTCTGCTCGGGCCGGTCACCGTGCAACCTGATCAGCCATGAGGAGTGTTCAACGATGTCTGTCCGCAAGCCTGCCGGCCGCGCCACGCGGCCGATCCGCCTCGCTTTGCGCCTCGCCGCCGGCGCCTGCCTCGGTCTGGCCCTCGGCCTCGCGACCGCGGCCGACGCCGACGCGCAGCGCATCTCCGCGCTCCAGGGCGCGCATGTCGCCACCACGGCCTTCAGCGTCGCCTCGGGTGCTACTGCCGAGGGCATCGCCGCCTGCCCCGCCGGTCACACCGTGGTCGGCGGCGGCTACCGCATCAGCGGCACCGGCAGCGGTGCCGCTGCCGTCGCCAACTACGCGCCTACCGCCTCGACCTGGCTCGTGCGCTTCCGCGGCCGCAACGCCTCCATCCTCAGGAACGACCCCGAGACCGTGAGCGTCTGGGCCATATGCTTCCCGCGCAGCGCTTGGGGCAACCAGCCCGTCCAGCTCAACCGTGGCTCGTTCGGCGTCAGGGGCGTCGAGCAAGGCTCCGCCGCCTGTGCGCCCGGCTTTCGCGCCTTCAGCCACGGCTATGTCCTGGAGCCGCCGTTCCCGGACAGCAACAGCTACGTCGTGACCGACACCTACCCGGAACGCGCCGACCGCTGGACGCTCCGACTGTTCAGCAACGGGCCGGGCGGCAAGATCCTCACGCTCTGGGCGTTCTGCGCGCCGACCACCGTCGACATGCAGATCGTCACCAGCCCGATCCTCTACCAGGCCGCCACCAGCGTCGCCTCGGCCACCTGCCCGGCCGGCATGAACACCATCGCCGGCGGCTACACGCTGGCCGAGGATAGCCGGATCAGCGTCGCCGCCAGCTACCCGTCGCGGCCGAACGCCTGGACCGTCCAGGTCCGGCCCTCCCTGACCTCGCGCATCGGCACCGACATCGGCACCGTCTACGCGACCTGCGCGCGGACGCGCTGAGCCCCGCCAGCGGCTACGCGGGCGCCGCGACGCAGCATTCTCGGACGTCGCGGCGCCCGTCACACCCGTTGCCACCTTTCGATGGATGACTGTGATGACCGATCAAACGATCAGTGGCGCCCGGCTTCGCCCGATCCGGCAACCGCGCGAGCGCGGTCTGGCCAGGCGCTCCTTGCTGCAAGCGGCGAGCGCCGCGGCCGGTGCTGCCGCGGGCGCCTTCGCCTTCCAGCGCCTGCACCTCGGCGCCGGCGCCGGCAGGGTCAATTCGCCGATCGAGCCCGCGCCGTCACCGGCCGGGCCGGCCGATCCGCAGGCGGCCTACGACGAGCTGATGCGGACCGCCTACGAGAACATTGCCCGCAAGGTCGGCGATCTCTGGGGCGTGGCCGACGCGCGGCTGCCGGAGCGCACGGTGGCCGTGGACTACGATGAGGCGATGACCAGCCGCGTCGTCATCGATTACGCGGCTGGCGAGCTGCGGCTCGAGACGCTGATGGCAGCAGGCGAGCCGGAGGACAGGGCGCAAGCTCGGCTGGATGCGCTCGAGCGCCGCGCCGGCATGGCCCAGATGGGGATGAGCGATCCGGTGACGCGGATGGTCGGGGAGCTCGCCGAGGCGCACGGCATGGCGATGCCGAAAGCCGAGCCCGCCGACGATCCGATGCTCATGATCGAGCAGCTGGTGGCGCCGGAACGGCCGCGTCGCCGACCTGCGGCAACGATCGAGACCACGGCGTCCGGCCGGCGCAAGATGACGATGACGCGGCGGCTCGGCCCGACTTTCCTGCGCGACCTCGCCCGGCGCTACCGCGAGCCGATCCTGCGCGAGGCGGCCAGGCGCGACCTCGCGCCGTCGCTGCTGCTCGCCGTGATCCAGACCGAGAGCGCCTTCAACCCGCGGGCCGCCTCGCCGGCACCCGCCTACGGCCTGATGCAGCTCGTGCCGCGAAGCGGCGGCGCCGACGCCTATCGCTTCGTCAACGGCAGGCCCCGCATCCTCGATCCCGAGATGCTGTTCGTGCCCGACACCAACATCAAGCTGGGCGCCGCGTATTTGCAGCTGCTGCTCACCCGCTATCTGCGGGCCGTCGACGATCCGACCAGCCGCCTCTATTGCAGCATCGCCGCCTACAACACCGGCGCCGGCAATGTGGCGCGGGCCTTCACCGGCAGCACCAGCGTTGCCGGAGCAGCTCCGCTGATCAACGCCCTCGACCCTGACGCTGTCTTCGCGCATCTGCGCACCCGGCTGCCGTTCGAGGAGACCCGCACCTATCTTGCCCGAGTGACCGAGCGGCGTGAGCAATGGCGCGACTGGGATCAACACGCCTAGCCGTAGCGCCTACACCTGAGGAACAGGCCAAACACCAGGAATCGAGTCAGGCGCTGGGCCGTGCGTCATGACCAGACGAGCGGCGCAGCGGCGGGGTGTCGCCAGCGACCGGGATGCTCCGCCGCAAAGAAAGCAGACCAGCGATGCCCGGCGGCTCAGATCTCCGGTTGCCAGTAGCCGTCGGCGCGACGACAGGCCCTAAGCGCCTGCACCACCGGTGCGGACTGGGTCTCGATGGTGAGCTCGGCATCGCGGCAATAGGTGCCGTCATCGCGACGGGTCGTCCGCTGGATCACAATGAGACCATGCTGGTCGGTGATCTCGTCATGCCAGCTGACAGGCTCGCCGGATGGCGCTTTCTCGAAGCTCGACTGCATGGTCTGGGCAAACATCGGCCCGCGCGCCAGCGGCGCCCGCGTCGTCAGTGACGCCAGCTGCTTGACCCGCGGCGGCTTGCCGAAGCGCTCGTAGGTCTCGCGGATCACCTGGCCCAGCGCCGGCGCGTAGTCCCAGGTGTAGCTGCGCTCGGTCCGAAAGAACGCATCGTCCGCCGGATTGTCGCAGCGCACAGGCCAGGCCTCGAAGCTGCCGAGCGGCACCGTCACCACGGTCGGGCTCGCCAACGGCGCAGTGCCACTCCCGTGTCGACACCCGCACGCGCCCGCCGAACTTGCTCCGCACCTGGCGCTTCTCGCGAAAATCGGCTGTGTTGCCGGCGGCCAGCGGGAAGAGCGCATCGGGCGGCGCGTCAAGCTCGGAGCGGATTTCGAAGCGTTGGCTGTCCGTGGCGATCGGCGGCAGAAACGGGTTGCGTGGCCGCACGATCACCGTGCTCTTGCCCCGGCGAAGGGTGACGAGCTCGTCATCCACCGCCGTCACTCGCAGCGTCGAGCCGACGTCGTAGCGCAAGCGATCGCCCGGTGCCGGCTCCGGCAGGCCGGCGGTCGGCGAAGCGCTGGCGGTGTGAACAAATCCGCGCCCCGACGCCTCGTCACCAATGCCCGAGCTGCATCCAGTGACCAGGAGACCGACGAGGGATAGTGCCAAGGCGAGTCGACGAGCGCTCATTGCCAACCTGCTTGGATTGCGTCCCTCTCTTCCCCGCTGTCCAGCTCGGCGCCGTCGTCGTCCGCGCCGTCGTCCTCTCCGTCGTCCTCGTCTCGATCGTCGCCGGAGGCGGCCTCCTCATCGGCATCGTCGTCCCGGTCGCCTAGCTCCTCGTCGTCACTTTCCTCGTCCTCGTCGTCCTCTCGTCCTCCTCGTCGTCCTCCTCCTCGTCATCATCACCCTCATCATCGTCGCCTTCGTCGTCGTCGCCCCCGTCGTCGTCGTCGCCTCCATCGTCTTCGTCACCCCCGTCGTCATCGCCCCCGTCGTCATCATCGTCGCTTCCGCCGTCATCATCATCGCCACGACCCTTGTCGTCGTCGCCCTTGTCGCCGTCGTCGTCGGCGATCGCGATCTTGAGCACGTTGTCAGTCGTCGGTGTCGTCGGATCGAGCGGCATGGCCGCGATGAAAGCACCGAGAGCCAGCGTCGACAGGCCGTAGCGAAGCGCTTGTCTGATGCGGGCGTGATCGAGTGCGACCGCCGGGGCTGTGAACATTGTCGTCTCCAGGGCTCGTGCTGCACAAAAAAGTCGATACGAAACCATTTTCTATACCACTGGGAAATGAACGGGCAATGAATGGTGTCGGTTACCGCAGGCTCACCAAGCCGCAGCTCGTGCAACCGCGATCCACCCATGCGCCAAGCACTCGCCGCGGTGCGCCGTCCCGGCGTGACCGGGATCGTCGAGGGCAACAGGCGCCTGGCGCGGTTGTTTAAATCAGCCGCTGAGCTCGGTCTCGAGCGCGCCGTAGAACTGGCCGCGCTCGAGCCAGCCGCGGCGGTCGTCGATCTCGACCAGGCACCAATTGCGCTCGCAATTGAGCAGAAGGCCGATCACCATGGGCTCGACGAAGGCGACGATCCGCGCATCGCTGCTCGGCGAGCGGCGCAACGGCCGGGTGTCGCCGGTGACCAGGATCGTCCGCCTCGAGGAGAGCAGGCTCGCATGGATCCAGCCGGTCTCGCCCTCGTGGTCGATGATCCGCCGCCAGTCCAGGGCCTCCTCGACGATCTGCACCGGCACGCCGCGCCGGGTGAAGACCCAGCGGATCGGGTGCATCTCGCCCGGGCCGGTGCGGACATTGATCTCGTCCGAGGCCAGCGAGACGAACCGGGGCAGCGGCAGGCCGGTCGATTGCGCCAGGAGCGGCCCGGTCGAGGTGACCAGGAGCCAGCCAAGGGCGAGAACGGAGAGGCTGATGAAACGGCGGCGGCGGCGCAATTGGGGAAACCCCGGCTCTTGATGTCAACTCCAGCCTGTATAGGAAGCACAAGCGGCAGGTTCAAAGAAGTTTCGCAAAACCAAAGTCTAACCGACTGACCGCGGTCGCTTTCGCCGGGCCCGGTGCCGCTGGCCGTCGGCCGACCGACCGCCTGACTCTCCCTGCGCTCCAACTGGGCTGGGGCCGGCAGCGCGCCGCACGGGCTCGTCCCGCCCGTGGCCGTTTGTCGACCGATCGGCTTTCTGCTAGATGCCGGACATTGGTGCAGCCGTGCCCTCGGCAGGCGGCTCGGCCCATTGCTGCATGACTGGACCTCGTGACTGGAGATGAGCGAGCATGCCCCGTAAAGGTCCCATGGTGATCGTCACCCGCAAGCTGCCGGACGTCGTCGAGACGCGGATGATGGAGCTGTTCGACGCCAAGCTCAATCACGACGACACGCCCATGGGGCGCGACCAGCTGGTCGAGGCGATGCAGCGCTGCGACGTGCTGGTGCCCACCGTCACCGACCGCATCGACGCCGCGCTCCTCGCCCGCGCCGGCGAGCAGCTCAAGCTGATCGCCAATTACGGCACCGGCGTCGACAATATCGACGTCGAGGCCGCCTACAAGCGGGGCATCACCGTCACCAACACGCCGGGCGTGCTCACCGAGGACACCGCCGACATGACCATGGCGCTGATCCTCGCCGTGTCGCGCCGGCTGGTCGAGGGCGAGCGCCTGGCGCGCTCCGGCGAATGGACCGGCTGGTCGCCAACGTCGATGCTCGGGCACCGCATCAACGGCAAGCGCATCGGCATTCTCGGCATGGGCCGGATCGGCTCGGCGGTCGCCACGCGGGCCAAGGGCTTCGGCCTCTCCATCCACTACCACAACCGCCGCCGCGTCCACGAGACGCTGGAGCAGGAGCTCGAGGCCACCTACTGGGAAAGCCTCGACCAGATGCTGGCGCGGGTCGACATCGTCTCGGTCAACTGCCCGCACACGCCTGCCACCTTCCATCTGCTCTCGGCCCGCCGGCTGAAGCTGCTCCGGCCGCACGCCATCGTCGTCAACTGCAGCCGCGGCGAGGTGATCGACGAGCCGGCGCTGACCCGCATGCTGCGCAACAAGGAGATCGGCGGCGCCGGGCTCGACGTCTTCGAGCACGAGCCGCAGATCAATCCCAGGCTGCTGCGAGCTCGAGAATGTCGTGCTGCTGCCGCACATGGGCTCGGCAACGATCGAGGGCCGGCAGCGACATGGGCGAGAAGGTGATCATCAACATCAAGACCTTCGCCGACGGCCACCGCCCGCCCGATCGGGTGCTGCCCAGCATGGTCTGACGCGGGCCTGATCCACGGCCGGTGCCGCTGGCGCCGGGCCGCCGTCCTCGGGGGAGGCGAGAACCGGCACTGCGGCGGACGAGCGCGGCAGGCCGACCACCATGCAGAACCCTTTCGCCGCCATCCAGGCGCCGGCCGCCCGCGACCTGTGGCTCGCCGGCCTCGGTGTCAACGTGGTCCGCTGGCTGGAGATCCTGGTCTTCGGCCTCCTGGCGCTGCAGCTCACAGGCTCGCCCTTCTGGGTTGCCGTCATGACCTTCGCCCGGATGCTGCCCCTGCTCTCGGGCGCCGTCCTGACCTCGCTCGTCCGGGCGATACCCAAGCGCAGCGTGCTGGTCGCGGTCTTCACGCTGCTGACCGCGACCGCGGCCACCCTCTGGCTGATCGCGGCCCAGGACCGGCTCGAGCTCTGGCACCTGGTCGTGGCAGCGCTCCTTGCCGGCTTCGCCTGGACGCTCGAGGTGCCGATCCGCCGAACGGCGCTGGCCGAGGCCGTGGGCCTCGAGCGGGTCCAGGGCAGCATGGGCCTCGAGGTGGTCTCCAACCAGATCACCCGGATCATCGGCCCGGCGCTGGGTGGTCTCCTCCTCGACACGGTGGGCCCGGCCGGTATCTTCGCCCTCGGTGCCGTCGTCCAGGGCACCGGGCTGTGGCTGGTCTGGCGCATGGTCGAGCCGGCACCCCTGACACCGCCCGGCCCGCCCATCGGCCTCGCCCAGAGCATCGCCGAGGGCTTCGCCTACGTCCGCCGGCACCGTCTCCTGATGGGCACCGTCATGGTCACGCTGGTGTTCAACTTCTGGGGCTTTCCCTACGTCGCCATCGCACCGGTGATCGGCGAGAGCATCCTCGGTCTCACGCCCACCGGCATCGGCCTCCTGGCCGCGGTCGACGCCGTGGGTGCCTTGATCGCCGCCTTCATCATCATCGACCGCGCCAGGCCAAGCGGCTTCGCCCTGATCTACAGCCTGGGTGCCCTGCTCTTTCTCCTCTGCACGCTCACCTTCGGCTTCGCCACCACGGTGCCAGTGGCGACCATGGCCCTCTTCGTCGCCGGCTTCGGCCTCGCCGGCTTCAACGCCATGCAGATCAGTCTTCCGATCGCCGCCACCCGGCCGGCCATGCGGGTGCGTGCCATGGGCATGGTCACCGTCGCGATCGGTGCCGCACCCTTCGGCTTCCTCCATGCCGGCCTGATGGCCGAATGGCTGGGTGCCGCCTGGGCGCAACGCCTGATCGCCAGCGAGGGCCTGATCGCTCTGGCGTTGGTTTTTTGGCGCTGGCCCGAGCTGCTCCGGCGCGAGGCGCCGCGGCCGCTCGATGAGTGAGCGGCCGCGCTTTCGGTCGTGCGCCGGCCCGCAGGCCCGGATAAGCTCCCGCCGCAAAGCAATTCGTCCCGGTCGGCTGCCCTTTGCCGAGTGGCTCGACATGCTCCCTGGTCCTGGAGGGCACTATTGACGGCACCACGCGTCTACCGGCGACTCGCAGCGATTGTCGCGGCGGACGTCGTCGGCTTCAGCCGTCTGGTCGGCGTCGACGAGGAAGGCACGCTGGCGCGGTTGAAGGCGATGCGTCAGGAGCTGATCGACCCGGTGATCGCCAAGACTGGCGGCCGGATCGTCAAGACCATGGGCGACGGCCTGCTGATCGAGTTCCCGAGCTCCGTCGATGCGGTGCGCTGCGCCATCGAGTTGCAGGCAGGGTTGGGGCAGCAGAATGCCGGGCTCCCTGGTGACCGCCGCCTGGATTGGCGCATCGGCGTGCATGTCGGCGATGTCGTGGTGGACGGCGATGACCTGCTCGGCGACGGCATCAACATCGCGGCCCGGCTCGAAGGCATCGCGGCGCCGGGCGGCATCGCGATCTCCGAGGACATTTGGCGCCAGGTCCAGGGCCGGGTCGGGGTCACCTTCGTCGATGCCGGCGAGCATCGGCTGAAAAACATCGCCCAGCCGCTCCGCGTCTTTCGTGACGTCCCCGGCGACGCTGGCGCGGCAGCGGTGGTGCGCCCGACGACGCCCCCGCCCGACAAGCCGTCGATCGCCGTGCTGCCGTTTCGCTCGAGCGGCGGCCAGGAGCAGGAAGCCTTCGCCGACGGGCTCACCGAGGACATCATCACGACGCTCTCGAAGCTCGGCGGCCTGCGGGTGATCGCCCGCAACCCGAGCTTCGTCTACAAGGGCCAAGCCGTCGACATCCGCGACGCCGCAAAGCAGCTCGGCGTGCGCTACGTGCTCGAGGGCAGCGTTCGCAAGGGCGGCGACCGCATCCGCGTCACCGCCCAGCTGATCGACGCGACCACCGGCTCGCCAGTCTGGGCCGAGCGCTACGATCGGTCGATCGACGACATCTTCGCGGTGCAGGACGAGATCACGCTGGTGCTCGCGACCGAGCTGCAGGTCAAGCTGACCGAGGGCGAGCAGGCGCGGCTGCAATACACGACGACGAGCAACGTCGAGGCCTGGACCCACTGGGTGCAGGGTCTCTTCCACTACCGCGCCGGCGTCACCAGGGAGAACTACACGCGCGCGCTCTACCACTGGGAAAAGGCGCTCGCCCTGGATCCCGATTCGGCGGCGTTGAGCAGCCGGCTCGGCTACCTGCATTGCGCCAACGCTCGCTTCGGCTGGTGGGACGACCGCGCCACGGCGATCGAGAAGGCGCGTGCCTATATCGATCGCGCCCTGGCGCTCGATCCCGAAAATCCCGACGCCTGCCTCAGGGCCAGCCAGTTGCTGCTGCTTGAGGAGCGCTGGGACGAGGCCGCCGCCTATGCCCGGCGGTCGGCGCGGCTCGCCCCGAACGCGGCCGACAGCGCATCCATGGCCTGCTTCGTGCTTGCGGCCGCCGGCTATGCGGAAGAGGGCGTCGTGCACGGCAAACGCGCGTTGACCCTGACCCCCGATCCGCCCGGCCAGTATCTGGGCAATCTGGGCTATGCCTACCGCCTGGCAGGTCGAACCAGAGAAGCCATCGCCGCCTTCGAAGCCTATCACGCTCGCAACCCCGGCTTCGGCCTCGTCGACCTCGTCATCATCCAGCACGACGAGGGCCGGGCCGAAGCGGCCAGGCAAACGGCCGCCCTGCTGCTTGACGCCCGTCCCGACTTCACGATCGCCGCCTGGGCCGAAACCCAGTTCCGCCGCGACCCGCACCGCTTCGCCGCAGACATCGAAGCGCTTCGCGCCGCCGGCCTGCCCGAGGGCTGAGCGCGTGGCGCATGCTGCCGGCTACTGTCCTGTTGCTTGCTCGGGCAGGGCATAGGTGCCGACCGCGTGCGCCACGGGGTGGGGGTCGTCGGCGCCGGCGATGGTGCAGTCGGCGATCGCGAGGCGGCGGCCGAGCTGCAGCGTCTTGGCCTCGGCATGAAGGTCGCCGGGCTTCGGCTTTCGAAGGAAGTGAAACGTGAGGTCGGTGGTGACCGCCAGCGCCATCGGTCCCACCGCGGACAGGATGGCGGCCCAGAGTGCCACATCGGCCAACGTCATCATCGCCGGCCCGCTGATCGTGCCGCCAGGGCGCAAGAGCTCGGCGCGGTAGGGCAGGCTGAGCCGGGCGTTGCCGAACTGCAACGCCTCGACCCGGCAGTCCAGATAGGCGGCGAGCGGCACGCCATCGGTCACCAGCTGCTGCATCGCCGTCACCGACAGCTTGGCGGTGCGGACATGCGGGCTAGGTGATGATGGGGCGTCCGGCATCGGGCGATCTTCCTTCGCATGCGGGTGCTGGCGAGCACGGAGACGGGGACGGATAGCGACTGTGCTGAAGGCTGACCAGATCGACGAGCTGTTCCGCCGCCTGGCGGCGGCTGCACCGGAGGAAGACCGCCCGACGCCGCGGGACCCCGGCCATCCGATCCAGACCAAGCTGGGCCGGGACGCCTTCGGCAGCCTGGTCGGCGTCATGCTGAGCGCGCAGTCACGCGACGCGATGACCGCCAGGGCCAAGCGGCAGCTCCTGGCCATGGCAGCCACGCCCGAAGCGATCCTGGCCCTGCCGGAAGCCGAGATCGCGGCGCTCATCAAGCCCTGCGGCCTCTACAACATGAAGGCCCGCAACCTGAAGCGGATGTGCACAGCCCTGCTCGAGCATCACGACGGCGTCGTGCCGGCAACCCGCAGGGAGCTGATGGCGCTGCCCGGCGTCGGCCGCAAATGTGCCGACATCATGCTGCGCTTCACCTTTGGTGAGCCCGAGATTCCGGTCGACACCCACGTCTTCCGCGTCGCCCGCCGCACCGGCCTCGCCGGCGGCAAGACCGAGGCGCAGCTGGCCGCCCAGCTCGACGGCCGGGTGCCTGCGCGCTGGCGCTGGGGAGCGCACATGTGGCTGCTGCGCCATGGCAAGAGCTGCTGCCGATCACGTCGCCCGGCCTGCGCCGCCTGCCATCTCGCCGATCTCTGCGAGCGCAATGGGGTGGCGCCGGTCGGCGGGGCGGACATGCTCGCAAGCCGTGATTCTTAACCTTTGCGCGAGAGGCAGCTCCATTTGGCTATCCCATGAGGCGTATGACGGCTTGGATTCCGGATTGAGCGGGCTGTCACATTTGTTAAAGTCCGCTAACAATGAGCGGACGCCATTGAGATCTGCCCGGTCACGGAACGGGCCGAGCGAGCGATCGGGTCGGTGATGGAAAACGGCGGCGACATGACGGGGGACGAGTCCGAGTCGGAAGAGCGCTACCCGGGCGAACGGCAGGGACTCGGGTTGTTTCTCGAGGAGCTGCAGCCGGTGGTCGACCGGCAGCTCGGCACCGACAGCCTGCTGCATCACGCCATTCGCAAGGCTCTCGCAAGCGGCCGCCTCGAGGCGCTGCGCCACGCCCGTGCCCTCTTCAACAGCCTGCCCAGGGAAGAGCGGCGGGCCCTGCAGGCGGGTATCGTCGCCAGTCCCGAGCCGGCGCCCGAGCGGGATCGCCGACGCGACGATTACGGCAACCGGCAGCCGCAGCCCTTCGTCACCATCGACACCGGAATCGGCCCGGGCGCCGACGCGGCGCCGCAGTTCGCGTTACGCCACGAGACGCTCGACGATATTGCGCTGCGCGTTCTGGTGCGCCCCGGCTCGCTGCCGTCGGCCGTCTCCAGCCGCCTGCGCGAGCTGGCCGATCTGATCGAGCGCGACCGCAGACTGTTGTCAGCCCGCCATTGGCGCGCGGCCCAGATGGAGGTGGTCACCGATTGCCTCGACGCCGGTGACGGCCAAGGCAGCGCCGAGAGCCGCTGAGCCCCCAGCCGACCAGTCCAGCTCCCGCGGCTTGGCCCGGCCGCCAACACCAAACCCGGACATGATGCGCCGGCAAACGGCCGGAGTCAGATCTCGCGCTGCTCGGCCAAGGCATCGTCCGCCGCCGGCTCTGCCGGCTCCGGCTCGTGCGCCGGTGGCGCCTCGGCTGCCTCTGCCGGCGTGTCGGCGGCCGCCTGGGCCTCGACAGCGGCTTCCCGGGCACTCGACTTCTGCGCTGCCTTGTCGGCCTCGGCCTGCGCGCGGGCGATGGCGGCGTCGAGCTCGATCTGCTGGCACAGCCCGAGCAGCACGGGGTCCCGCGGCCGGATCTCCTGGCTCTTCCAGTGGGTCCGGTCGCGCACGGCCTGCACCGTGTTCTTCGTCGTGCCCAAGAGCTTGCAGATCTGCACGTCGCCCAGCTCCGGGTGGTGGCGGAGCAGCCAGGCGATGGCGTCCGGCCGATCCTGTCGCTTGGAGAGCGGCGTGTAGCGCGGTTCGCGGCGCTTCGGCTGCTTCACCGTCGAAGCCACCGACTTGGCGATCTGCAGCCGCAGCTTCGGGTCCTTCTCGCAGCGCTCGAGCTCGGCCCTGGTGAGCATGCCCTGGCCGATCGGATCGAGCCCGCGAATGCCGGCACCGACCTCGCCATCGGCAATGCCCTTCACCTCGAGCTGGTGCAGGCCGCAGAAATCGGCGATCTGATCAAAGGTCAGGCCCGTGTTGTCGATCAGCCAAACAGCCGTGGCTTTCGGCATGAGCGGCTTGTCCATGCCAGTCTCCTTCAGGAATGCTTGTCATCGAGAATCAGTTCTCGGGTGAGCCGCGCGCGACCCTCGAGGCCGGGGCTCGGAACCGCTTCGGGTACGAGGTTCGAGTCCCGCCGTCAACCTGCGATGTCGACCGGCAGACGTGTGGCGGCCCCTCAATCGGGCACCGGCACGGTGTAGTTCAGGGCCATTCGACCGCCGTCGACGGTCACCACCTCGCCGGTCACGTAGCTGGCCTCGTCGCTCGCCAGGAAGAGCACGACCCGCGCCACCTCGGCCGGCTCGCCGGGGCGGCCAATGGGCGTGCGCGAGAGGATCGTCCGCCGCGCCGCGTCGTCGGTCATCACCGCTTGCAACATTTCGGTCGCGATCGAGCCGGGGGCGACGGCGTTGACCCGAACGCCCTTGTCCGCAAGTGCCAGCGCCATGACCTTGGTCAGCTGGTTGAGCCCGCCCTTGCTCACCACGTAGGGCACCTGGCTCGGAATGGTCACCTGGGCGTTGATCGACGACATGTTGACGATGGCGCCCTGATACCTTCGGCCGACCATCGCCCGGGCCGCCGCCTGGCCCATCAGGAAGGCACCCTTGAGGTTGACCCTGAGCACGGCATCGAAATCGGCCTCGCTGAGCTCGAGGAAATTGCCGGCCTTCACCACCCCGGCATTGTTGACCAGAACGTCGAGCCGGCCGGCCCATTCCAGCGTCGCGTCGATCAGCGCCCCGCACTGCTCGCCGTCGCCGACATCACAGGCGACGAAGATCGCCGATCCACCGGTCGCTGCGTAGGAAGCGTTGATCGCGGTCGCCACGGCATTGCCGGCCACGGCATCGATGTCGGCGACCACGACCGCAGCCCCCTCCGCCGCAAAAGCCTCGGCGCAGGCCCGGCCAATGCCGCGGCCGGCCCCGGTGACGACAACGGCCTTGCTCGAGAAACGCATGCAGTCTTCCCTCGTTGCCATGTGCCCCGAGTTTACCGGTCTTGCCTCATTCGGCAAATTCGGCCCGGATGGCCACCCCGTGCTGGTCCAGCGCCGGTACCGGCCCTGGCGCCAGCGGGCAGCCGTCATGGACCGCCCCTGATGCCAGAAGCTCGATCGGACCGGCGGGTGTCTCAACGGCCATGAAGCGGCTCTGCGGGTGCTGCTCGAGATCGTCGAGCGAGCTCAGCCGGCCAAAGGCGATGCCCGCAGCTTCCAGCATCCTGCTCACCACCTCGCGGTCGTGGCGGGCGAAGACGTTCTCGATCAGGCTGTCGAGCGCCGCGCGGTTGGCCACCCGATCCGGGTTGGTGGCAAACCGCGGGTCCCGTGCAAGCGCCGCGTCGTCCAGCACCTGCGCGCACAGGCTTTGCCACTCGCGCTCGTTCTGGATCGAGAACAGCACGGCCCGGCCGCAGCCGCAGGTGAACGCGCCGTAGGGCGCGATGGTCGGATGCGCGAGGCCGCAGCGCGCCGGGGTGTGGCCGCCGTAGCGGTGCTGCAGGTAGGGCACGTTCATCCAATCCGCGGTGGCATGGAAGAGCGATACCTCGATCGCCCGGCCCTTGCCGGTGCGGGCGCGGCCGATCAATGCCTGCAGGATCGCCTGGAACGCCGTCATTCCCGCCGCAATGTCGGTGACCGAGACGCCGACCCTGGCCGGTCCCTCGGGCGTGCCGTTGATGGCGGCAAGGCCGGTCTCGGCCTGCACCAGGAGATCATAGGCCTTCAAATGCGCCATCGGCCCGGCCTCGCCATAGCCGGAGATCGAGCAGGCAACCAGCGACGGATGGCGGGCCGTGAGCGCTGCATTGTCGATGCCGAGCCGCGCTGCCGCACCGGGCGCCAGGTTCTGGATGACGACGTCGGCGCCAGTAATCATCCGGTGCAGGAGCGCCAGATCCGCTTGCTGCTTGAGGTCGAGCGCCACCGACTCCTTGCCGCGGTTGAGCCAGACGAAATAGGCGCTCTCGCCATTGACATAGCGGTCGTAGCGCCGGGCGAAGTCGCCCTCCGGCCGCTCCACCTTGATCACCCTGGCCCCGGCATCGGCCAGCCGGCCGCTGGCATAGGGTGCCGCAACCGCCTGCTCGACGCTGACCACCAAGAGCCCGTCCAGGTCTCCGCGCATGGCAATTCCTTGCTGATCTGCGGCGGAGGTTCCACAAGAGGGCCGTTTTCGCAAGGATCGCAAGCGGGCCAGGGGAGCTGGGCGATGCGCGACTATGCCTGTCTGATCGACGGCAAGGACCACCCGGCCGACGGCGGGCGCTTCAGCATGGTCTGCCCTTCCGACGGCAAGCCGTTCGCGACCGCGGCCCGCGGCGGCAAGGCCGAGATCGACTTGGCCGTCGCCGCTGCCCGCCGCGCGCTCGCCACCGGCGCCTACGGCGAGATGACGGCCACCGAGCGCGGCCGGGTGCTCAGCCGGCTGGCCGAGGCCGTCCGCGACCGGCATGCTGACCTCGCCGCTCTCGAGGCCATGGATTGCGGCAAGCCCACCAGGCAGGCCGCCACGGACATCACCTGCCTCGCCCGCTATCTCGAGTTCTACGGCGGTGCCGCCGACAAGGTGCAGGGGCCCCAGATCCCGTTCCTCAACGACTGGCTGGTCACCGGCATCCGCGAGCCGCACGGCGTCACCGCGCACATCATCCCCTGGAACTACCCGGCGCAGATCTTCGGCCGTTCGGTGGGCGCCGCCATCGCCATGGGCAATGCCTGCGTCCTCAAGCCCGCCGAGGACGCCGGTCTCAGCTGCCTCGAGGTGGCGGCGATGGCGCTCGAGTGCGGCCTGCCGCCGGGCGCGCTCAATGTCGTCACCGGCCTGGGCGAGGAGGCCGGTGCCGCCCTGGCCGCGCACCCGGACATCGACTTCATCTCGTTCACCGGCAGCCCCGAGGTCGGCACGCTGATCCAGAAGGCCGCGGCCGAGCGGACCATTGGCTGCACGCTGGAGCTCGGCGGCAAGTCGGCGCAGCTGGTCTTCGCCGATGCCGACCTCGACGCGGCGCTGCCCATCATCACCAACGCCCTCATCCAGAACGCCGGGCAGACCTGCTCGGCCGGCTCGCGCGTCCTGATCGAGCGGTCGGTCTTCGATACGGTGACGGCGATGCTGGCCCAGCGATTCCGCGCGTTGCGCGTCGGCCCGCACGACCTCGACCTCGATCTCGGGCCGCTGATCAACCGCCAGCAGCAGGCGCGCATCGAGCGCTATCTCGACCAGGCGGGCGACCTCGAGCTGCTCGCCGAGGGCAGCGCGGCAACCGACCTGCCGGCCGGCGGCTGCTACGCCCTCCCCAGGCTCTACGGGCCCGTTCCCCCCGACCATCGCCTGGCCCAGGAGGAGATCTTCGGCCCGGTGCTGGTGGCGATCCCGTTCGACGGCGAGGCCGACGCCATCGCCATCGCCAACGGCACCGCCTATGGCCTCGTCGCTGGCGTCTGGACCAAAGACGGCGCCCGCCAGCTGCGCGTCGCCCGCCGCCTCGATGCCGGGCAGGTCTATGTCAACGGCTACGGTGCCGGCGGCGGCATCGAGCTGCCCTTTGGCGGCGTCAAGCGTTCCGGCCACGGCCGCGAGAAGGGCTTTGAGGCCCTCTACGAATTCAGCCGCCTGAAGACCATCGCCATCAACCACGGCTGAGCGAGCACCAGAGGCACCCGCGACCTCACCTGCCGCCAGACACCCGCGCGACGCGAACGGTGCCCCCCACAGACCCCGGGGCCACACGACCACCCACGCGATTTCGTACATGACCGGAGCTGGCGCGTCCGCCAGCCCCGCCAAGATGGCACGGAAGCGGCCGGCTACCGACGTGCCGGAGGATCACCCACACGATTTCGTACATGACAAGAACAAGGCGATATTGCTTGCCGAATATTCGCAATCGACAGGAGCCCAGGCACGCCCCGGAGATCCGTCACCCACGCGATTTCGGACAAGACCACCGCCGGCGCCGCTCCAGCGCCGCGGCCTCGCTCAGCTGAAGCCGACCGCCGCGTAGGCCTCGTCGACGATCGGCTTGGCGATGGCGCTGGCGCGCGCCGCGCCATCCGCGAGCACGGCGTCGAGATGCGCCGGGTTCGCCAGAAGCCCGCGCATCTCGGCGTTGATCGGCGCCAGCTTCTCGACGCAGAGCTCGGCCAGATGCTCCTTGAACTGGGCGAAGCTGGTCGACGCGTACTCGGCTGCGACGTCGGCACGGGTGCGGTCGGCGAGCGCTGCGAAGATCGAGAGCAGGTTGCTCGCCTCCGGACGGCTCTCCGGATCGTACGTGATGCCGAGAATGCTGTCGGACTTGGCCTTCCTGATCTTGGACGCGATCGCATCGGCATCGTCGGTGAGGTTGATGCGGCTCATGTCCGACGGGTCGGACTTGCTCATCTTCTTGCTGCCGTCGCGCAGCGACATGACCCGGGTCGCCTCGGCGTGGATCATCGGCTCGGGCAGCGGGAAGAAGCCCTCGGCGAAACGCCGGTTGAAGCTCGCCGCGATGTCGCGGGAGAGCTCGAGATGCTGCTTTTGGTCCTCGCCCACCGGCACGTGCGTCGCCCGGTAGGCCAGGATGTCGGCCGCCTGCAGCACCGGGTAGACGAAGAGTCCGACCGGTGCGTTCTCGCGGTTCTTGCCGGCCTTTTCCTTGAACTGGGTCATCCGGTTGAGCCAGCCCAGGGGCGTCACGCAGTTCAGCACCCAGGCGAGCCGGCTATGCGCTTCCACCTGGCTCTGCACGAAGAGGATCGAGCGCGCCGGATCGATCCCCGCAGGCGATCAGCGCGGCTGCCACCTCGCGGATGTTCTGCCGCATCTCGGCCGCATCCTGGACGGTCGTCAGGGCATGCTGATCGACGATGCAATAGATGCACTCGAAGCTGTCCTGCAGCCGCACCCAGTTGCGGATCGCGCCCAGATAATTGCCGAGCTGAATGCCATGGGTCGGCTGGATGCCGGAGAAGATGCGGCCTTGCATCGGTTCTTGGACTCCTCGGACGAAACGCGCGCCCGTTCGAGCCACGCCCGCCGGCCGCTGTCAAGCGCCAGGCTCGGCCGCCGGCCCTCGCCGCGACAGCTGCCGCTTCAGATCCGCAGGGTCGGCGGCACCGAGGAGGACCGCCGCCGCCGCGTAGGTCGCGCCGCCCAGAAGGATCGTCACGGCCAGCGCCAGGGTCGGCTGCGCCAGCGGCAGCAGCCGGTCGGCGAGCAGCAATACCGCTGCCATCGCCAGCGTCGCCAAGACGATCCGTGGCACCACCCGACGCAGCCGCGCGTCCAGCCGCAAATGGCCGCGCCGCAGCAGGATGACGGTGAGCAGCGTGGCGTTGATCGCGTTCGACAGCGCCGTCGCCAGCGCGATGCCGACATGCGCGAGCGGGCCGATCAGCACCAGAATCGATGAGCACGTTAGCGACCAGCGCAGACCGCCGCCACTTTGACCGGGGTCACTGTGTCCTCGCTGGCGAAGAAGCCGGGAGCCAGGACCTTGATCAGCACGTAGGCCGGCAGGCCAACGGAGAACGCCATCAGTGCCGCCGCCGTGCCCGAGGTGTCGGCCGCAGTCGAAGGCGTCCCGCTCGAACAGCACATGAATGATCGGGTCGCGCGAGCACGATCAGTGCCGCCGCCGCCGGCAGGGTCAGCAGCAGACCCATCTCGATCGCCCGGTTCTGCGTGTAGCTCGCTGCCTGGTCCTGGCCCGCCCGGAACTGCCGGCTCAGCATCGGCAGTAGCGCCGTGCCGACGGCGATGCCGACGATCCCGAGCGGCAGCTGGTTCAGCCGGTCGGCGTAGAACAGGTAGGAGACGGCGCCCACCGGCAGCAGCGAGGCGAACCAGGTATCGATGACGATGTTGATCTGGTAGACGCCGGAGCCGATGGCGCCCGGCAGCATCAGCGTGAACAGCCGCTTGATCCGGGGCGTGACCCGCGGCCGCTGCAGGCGCAGCGCCATGCCGTTGCGCCTGGCCGCCACCGCTACCCAGGCGAGCTGCAGGATACCGGCGACGAAGACGCCCCAGGCCAGCGCATGCGCCGGCGTTTCCGGGTGCAGGCTGCCCATGAGCAGCGCACGCGATGAGCACGATATTGAGGATGATCGGCGCGAAGGCCGCGGCTGCGAACCGGCCGATCGAGTTCAAGACCCCACTGAACAGCGCCGCCAGCGAGATGAACATGAAGTAGGGAAAGGTGATCCGGCTGAGCTCGACCGCCAGCGCATAGCGCTCGCTGCCTGGCGCGAAGCCGGGTGCCAGTCCACGGACCACCCATGGCATGGCGAGCTCGGCCAGGAGCACCACGACCAGGAGGACCGTGGTCATGATCGCCAAGGCCTCCCCGGCGAAGCGCCTCGCCTCGTCCGCCCCGTCGCCCTCGAGCGTGCGCGCGAAGAGCGGCACGAATGCCGCGTTGAAGGCGCCCTCGGCGAACAGCCGGCGGAAGAGAGTTGGCGAGCTTGAAGCTGACGAAGAAGGCTGTCCGCCACGGCGCCGGCGCCGAGCACGCGGGCGATCATCAGGTCACGAACGAAGCCCAGCAGCCGCGAGACCAGCGTGAAGGAGCCGACGGTCAGCGCCGCCTTGACGATGTTCAATGCTGGCTCTCGGCCTTGGGCTCGGCGAGCGCTGCCTTCAGCTCCTTCTCCAGCCGCTCGATCTTGGCTCGGCTCGCGAGCTTCATGCCGAACACGTCCTTGACGTAGAAGACGTCGACCACGCGCTCGCCATAGGTGCTGATATGGGCGCTGTGGATCACCAGGCCGCAGGTCCTTGAGCACGCGCGGCGACGTCGTAGAGCAGACCCGGCCGGTCGCGGCCGTTGACCTCGATGACGCTGTGGGTGCGGCTCGCCTGGTTGTCGATCAGGACGCGCGGCTCGACCGTGAACACCTCACTGCGCGGCGGCAGCGTCGAGCGGCGCTCGGCGAGCTCCTGCTCCGAGGCGACCTCGCCGGCCAGGACCTTGCGCAGATGTGTCTCGATCCGGCGCGAGCCGGCCCGGGTCGTCGACCGCCGCCCTGGCGATCGGCGTCCTGGACGCCGAAGCGTGTCGAGCGCCATGCCGTCGGCGGTGGTGAAGATGTGCGCGTCGACGATGCTCACGCCGGCCAGCGCGAGCGCGCCGGCGACCTTCATGAAGAGGCCGGGATGGTCGGCGGCGTAGATCGTGCATCTCGGTCCGCGCCCGGAAGCGCGTCGACCGTGAAGTCGACGGCCGAGCGGCTGCCCCGTCCGCCTCGGCGCGGCGGACCAGGTTGGCGTGGCGGAGATGCGCCTCGAGGGTCGAAGCCCAGCCAGTAGCGAGGGTCGTGGCGCTCGAGCGAAGGCCTCGATCTCGGCCGCCGTCCACCGTTCGGGTCACTGGCCGAGCGCCGCGGCCAGCGCCGCCTTGGCCGCGCTCGATCCGCTCGCTGCCGGCGGCCGCCGGCAGATCGCCCGCCGCCATCGCCGCGTCGGCCTCGTGGTAGAGCTCGCGCAGCAGCTGGCCCTTCCAGCCGTTCCAGACCGTCGGGCCGACGGCGCGGATGTCGGCCACGGTCAGCACCAGGAGCAGGCGCAGCCGCTCCGGCGACTGGATCATCTGCGACGAAGTCGCTGATCGTCTTCGGGTCCTCGATGTCGCGCTTGAAGGCGAAGTCTGGCTCATCACGCAGGTGGTGGCGGACCAGCCAGGCGACGGTCTCGGTCTGCGTCGTCGCCGAGGCCGAAGCGCGGCCCGAGCTTGCAGCGCGATCCGCTCGCCGATCTCGCTGTGATTGCCGCCGCGGCCCTTGCCGAGGTCGTGGCAGGAAGGCCGCGACGAAGAGCTCGGTGCGCGAGAGCAGCTGCGGCATGATCTCGGTCGAGAGCGGCAGCTCGTCGGCCTCGAGCGCGCCGGCCTCGATCTGGTGCAGGATCGTCGATCACCCGGATGGTGTGCTCGTCGACCGTGTAGACGTGGTAGAGGTTGTGCTGCATCAGCGCGACGACGCGGCCGAACTCGGGCACGAAGCGGCCGAGCAGCGCCGGCCTCGTTCATCCGCGTCAGCGTCGAGGCCGGGTCCTTGGCGCGAGGTCAGCATGGCGAGGAACAGCCGGTTGGCGTCCGGATCCTCGCGCAGCGACTGTCGACCCGCCGCAGGTTGCGGGCGAGCGCGGTCAGCGCCATCGGGTGGATGTCGAGCTCGCGCTCCTGGGCCAGGTGGAAGTATTCGCAGCATGCGCCAGCGGCTCGCGCTCGAACAGCTCGGGATCGTCGAGCGCGATCAGCCGGCTGCCCTGCACGATGAAGCCGTCGATCCGCCGCCGGCCGAGGCCGAAGCGCGGCAGGACGAAGCGCGGCCTGCGCTTGGTGCTGCTCCTCGAGCGCGGCGCACACGATCCGGGTCAGCGTGCCGACCTCCTTGGCGACCAGATAGTAGCGCTTCATGAAGCGCTCGACGCTGCTCGAGCCGTGGCCGGTCGCGATAGCCCATGCGCCTGCGCGATCTCGGGCTGCAGGTCGAAGGTCAGCCGCTCCTCGGCGCGGCCGGTCAGATAGTGCAGATGGCAGCGCACGGCCCAGAGGAAGCGCCGCGCGCGCGAGGAAGCTGCTGCAGCGCCGCTGCGGCGTCAGCACGTCGTGCTGGACCAGATCGTCCAGCGTGCTCGGTGTCGTAGAGAAGCCGCGCCGAGCCAGACCAGGGTCTGCAGATCGCGCAGGCCGCCCTTGCCCTCCTTGACGTTGGGCTCGAGCAGATAGCGGCTGTCGCCGATGCGCTGGTGGCGGGCATCGCGCTCGGCGAGCTTGGCCTCGACGTAGTCGCTCTCCTGGCGGTGACAGATATCGTTCCTGACGCCGCTCCTCCAGCTCCTGGGCAAGGCGCTCGGAGCCCCAGATCGGCCGCGTCTCGAGCAGTGTGGTGCGGATCGTGAAATCGCTCTTGGCGAGCTTGATGCTCTCGTTCAGCGAGCGCGTCGACTGGCCGACCTTGAGGCCGAGATCCCAGAGCCGGTAGAGCAGGAACTCCGCCATCTGCTCGTGATGCGGGGTCGGCTTGTAGGGAAAGAGAAACAGGATATCGATGTCCGAATGCGGCGCCAGCTCGCTCGCGGCCATAGCCGCCGACCGCGAGCAGCGTCAGCTCCTCGCCGCGGGTCGGATTGGCGATCGGGTAGATCCGGCGCTCGGCATGATCCAGGGCGCCCGCGAGCACGGCATCGACCAGCCGGGCGTGATCGGCGGCGAGCTGCACGCCGTCGCCAGCGGCGTCGAACGCCCGGCGCAGCCGCGCGTTGCCATCGTCGAGCGCCTGGCGCATGCGATCGCGGATCGCCATCGCGACATCGACCGAGCCCACCGCGTCGTCGAGCGGTGCCGCAATGGCCCGCCGGTAGCCGTCGACGTCGAGCACGGCCGGATCCGGCGGTGCCGCCGGCGTGGCCGTCGCCGGCGCTTCCGTCACGGTATCACCGGTCGTCTCCGCCAGCACGCTCAACGGCAATCCCGCTTGACTCATCGACGCTGCAGCCCCGTCCCTCGCGTCTTGCCGCGATCCCCGGCCCAGTTCCGGGCCCAATGCCGTGTGACGACCCCAGCCATCCCCCGGCTCGATCCCCGGCCAAGATGAAATCCGAGCCATCTGCGGCCGAAGGTCTCGCGCATTTGTCTGGACGAGTTTACACAGAAAGTCATTTCTAGATCGACAACGTGAAGCTCGGGTTAATCGGCGACGTCGCGGGATTGCGGCGCGGCGCGCCGATGGGAGGAAGTCAGTGCAGGCCTTGGCGATGGGGGGCTATGGCGGCTACGTCTGGGCTGCGTTCGGCTTCACCCTCGTTCTCATGATCGGCCTTCTCTGGCAAAGCTGGCGGCTGCAGCAGCGGCGCACCGACGAGCTGGCCGAACTGCGTCGCACGTTGCGCGGCGACAGTGGGCGCGGCGACGCCGAGCGTCCGGTGCGCCGCCTCGTGGCGACAAAGCCGGGCGCCGAGCCCGGACAGGCCGCCGGCACGATCGACCCCGCAGCCATCGCGGCCAGCCGCCCCACCTCTGGATCATAGCGCAAGATGCGGTTTCGCAAACGCCAACGTTTGATCGTGATCGGGCTTGCCGCGCTCCTGCTCGGCGGTGCGGCAGCGCTCATCCTGACCGCGTTCGAGGACACCATCGCCTTCTTCGTCTCGCCGACCGAGGTCGCCGCCGGCGAGCTGGCGCCCGGCCGCAATTTCCGCATCGGCGGGCTGGTGGTCGACGGCAGCATCGAGCGGCTCGAGGACGGCAGCGTGCGCTTCGGCCTCACCGACACGGCGCACGAGGTGACGGTGCAGCTATCGCGGAATCCTGCCGGACCTCTTCCGCGAGGGCCAGGGCATCGTCGCCCAGGGGACGCTGAGCCGGCGGTGGCCGATGGCGGCCCGATGCTGTTTCGCGCCGACGAGATCCTCGCCAAGCACGACGAGACCTACATGCCCAAGGAGGTCGCCGACGCGCTGAAGCAGGCGGGCTACTGGCAGGAAGAGGGCGGTGCCGAAGGCGCTGCGCCGGCCAGGGAGGTGACCCCGTGATCGTCGAGCTCGGCCATTTCGCGCTGGTCGTGGCGCTGGGCCTGGCGCTGGTCCAGGGAACGCTGCCGCTCGTCGGCGCCGCCCGCGGCGACCTCGTCCTGATGCGCCTCGCCAACAGCTCGGCGCTGGGCCAGTTCGCCTGCGTCAGCATCGCGTTCGGGGCCCTGACCCACGCCTTCGTCACCTCCGACTTCTCGGTCCAGAACGTCTACCAGAACAGCCATGCCGCCAAGCCCATGATCTACAAGATCAGCGGCGTCTGGGGGAACCACGAGGGCTCGCTGGTGCTCTGGGTCTGGATCCTCGCCGTCTGTGGGGCCGCGGTCGCCTGGTTCGGGCGCAACCTGCCCCTGCCGTTCAAGGCGCGCGTGCTCGCGGTCCAGGGGCTGATCGCGGTGGGCTTCCTGCTCTTCATGCTCTTGACCTCGAACCCGTTCACGCGGCTCGACCCGGCGCCGTTCGAGGGCCAGGGCCTCAACCCGATCCTCCAGGACCCGGGCTTGGCCTTCCATCCGCCGATGCTCTACCTCGGCTACGTCGGGCTCTCGATCACCTTCTCCTTCGCCATGGCGGCGCTGATCGAGGGCCGGGTCGACGCCAGCTGGGCCCGCTGGGTCCGGCCCTGGACCCTGGCCGCCTGGGTGGCGCTCACGCTCGGCATCGCGCTCGGCTCCTGGTGGGCCTATTACGAGCTCGGCTGGGGCGGCTGGTGGTTCTGGGACCCGGTCGAGAACGCCTCCTTCATGCCCTGGCTGGCGGCCACGGCGCTCCTCCACTCGGCGATCGTCGTCGAGAAGCGCGATACGCTGAAGAGCTGGACCATCCTGCTCGCCATCATCGCCTTCTCGCTCTCGCTGCTCGGCACCTTCCTGGTCCGCTCGGGCGTGCTGACCTCCGTCCACGCCTTCGCGGTCGACCCGGAACGTGGCGTCTTCATCCTCTGGCTGCTGATCATCTCCATCGGCGGCGCGCTGGCGCTCTATGCCTGGCGGGCACCGGCGATGCAGGGCGGCGGCGTGTTCGCGCCGATCAGCCGCGAGGGCGGCCTGCTGCTCAACAACCTGCTGCTGGCGACCGCCACCGCCACGGTGCTGCTCGGCACGCTCTATCCCCTGGCGCTCGAGGTGCTGGGCGGCGCCAAGATCTCGGTCGGCCCACCCTTCTACAACGCCACCTTCGTGCCCTTGATGCTGCCCCTGCTGCTGGCGGTGCCGATCGGCGCCATGCTCGCCTGGAAGCGCGGCAGCGTCGTCTCCGTCATCGGCCGGCTCAAGCTCGGCATCGCCGCAGCGCTTGCCACGATGATCCTCTACCTCGTGCTCGTGGATGCCGCGAGCCTGGGCGTCGCCTTCGGCTTCGCGCTTGCCGCCTGGCTGATCTTCGGCGCCCTCGACGATCTCAGGGCCAAGATCGGCCTCTTCGAGGTGCCGCTTGACCGTGCCTGGCGCCGGCTCAGGGGCCTGCCGGCCTCCGCCTTCGCGGTCTCGACGGCGCATGCGGGCCTCGGCGTGATGATCGTCGGCATGGTCGCCTCCAGCAACCTGCAAAGCGAGCGCATCCTCGCCATGCAGCCGGGCGAGACGGCACGCATCGGCGTCTACGACGTCGAGCTGGCCGAGGTCGGCGAGGCGCAGGGGCCGAACTACATGGCGCTCAGGGCCGTCTTCAGGACCACTCGCGACGGCGACTTCGTCGACGACATCGTCTCCGAGCGCCGCTTCTTCCCGGCCGAGGCGCAGTCCACCACCGAGGCCGGACTGCACACCAATCTCTGGCGCGACCTCTATTTCGTCCTCGGTGACCAGACGCCCGAAGGCGCCTGGGCCGTCCGCCTCTACATCAACCCCTTCGTCATCTGGATCTGGGGCGGTGTCGGCATCATGGCTCTGGGCGGGCTGATCTCGCTGTTCGACCGCCGGCTGCGCATCGGCGCACCGACGACGGCCACGGCGCACCGGCCGGCGGCGCCCGGGTCGCCGGGTACTGGCGGCACTGCGCCAGAAGCCGGCGCCAGGGCCTGAGCGGAACCTTCAGCAGAGCCATGCGACGCCTGATCTTCATCCTGCCGGTGGTGGTGTTCCTCGCCATCGCCGGCTTCCTCGCCCAGGGCCTGACGCGGGACCCGAGCGAGCTGCCGTCGGCCCTGCTCGACCAGCCGGCCCCGGAGTTCGACCTGCCGCCGATCCCGGGTCGCGACGAGCACGGCTTCGCCCGCTCCGATCTCGGCGGCGAGCCGATGCTGGTCAACGTCTTCGCGTCCTGGTGTGTGCCGTGCCGGATCGAGCACCCGCTGATCAACCGGCTGGCGGAGAGCGGTGTCACGGTCCACGGGCTCAACCACAAGGACAAGCCCGAGGACGCCACGGCCTGGCTCGAGGAGCTGGGCGACAACTTCACCTTCGTGGGCGCCGACCTCGATGGCCGGGTCGGCATCGAATGGGGCGTCTACGGCGTGCCGGAGACCTATGTCGTCGATGCCGGCGGGACCATCGTCTACCGCCACGTCGGTCCCTTGCAGGCCAGGGACGTGGAGGAGACCATCCGCCCCATTCTCGAAAGCCTCCAGCCATGAGCCGCGTGCTCATGCTTGCCCTCATGCTCGCGATCGGGTCGTTGGGGCCGCTCCCGGCCAGCGCCGCGCTCAGCCCGGGCGAGCTGCTCGATGACCCGGCGCTCGAAGCCCGCGCCCGGGCGATCGGCAAGCAGCTGCGCTGCGTCGTCTGCCAGAACCAGTCGATCGACGACAGCAATGCCGAGCTCGCCCAGGACTTCCGCCGCATCGTCCGCGAGCGGCTCGAGGCCGGCGACAGCGACACCGAGGTCCTCGACTTCATGACCGATCGCTACGGCGAGTTCGTCCTGCTCAAGCCGCCGGTCACCGCCGGCACCATCGTGCTGTGGGGCGGCCCCTTTGCCGTGCTCCTCGTCGGTGCCGGCCTTCTGGCCCTGACCGTCCGCCGCCGCCGCGAGGCAACCGCCGCCACCGAGCTCTCGGCCGAGGAACGCCGCCAGCTCGACGCGCTGCTCGCTGAGGACGAGGCGAGGCCGTCATGACGGCCTCGACACTGCTGGTCATCGCGATCCCGCTGCTGCTGGCCGTCGCTGCGCTTGCCTGGCCGCTCTTCGGCCGCGGCACCGCCGATCCCGCCGCCGACAGCAGCGTCGCCATCCTCAAGGACCAGCTGGGCGAGCTGGAGCGGGACCAGCGCCGTGGCCTGATCGGCGAGGCCGAGGCCAGGGCCGCCCGGCTCGAGATCGAGCGGCGCATCCTCAAGGCGGCGGCCCGGCCGCAGCCCCAGCCCATGCGCAGCACCGGGCTCGGCCGGGCGCTGTTGATGCTGGCGGTCATCGCCGTGCCGGCGGGGTCCGCCGCCCTCTATCTCCGCCTCGGTGCGCCCACCTTGCCCGACCTGCCGCTTGCCGCGCGCGAGGCCGAGACGCCGGATGGGATCGGACCGGGTGGCATCGGACTGGAGCAGATCGAGGCCATGGTCGCCGGCCTCGCCGCCCGGCTCGAGACCGATCCTGGCGACGTCGACGGCTGGCTGATGCTCGGCCGCAGCCAGCTCACGCTCGGCCGCCAGGACGAGGCGGTCGAGGCCTACCGCCAGGCTGTCCAGCTGGCACCGGAGCGCGTGGAGGCGGTCGCCGGCCTTGCTGACGCGCTCTTGCAGCGGGCCATGGGCGTGGTCACGCCCGAGATCACCCGGACCATGCGCCAGCTGGCGGCGATCAACCCCGGCGACCCCCGGCCGCTCTACTATGACGGGCTCGCCGACGCGCAAGCCGGCGACTACAACGGCGCGCTTGAGACTTGGCGCCAGCTGCTCTTGGCGAGCCCCGCGGATGCGCCCTGGCGCGCGCAGGTCGAGCCTTCGATCCGCGAGGCCGCCAGATCGCTCGGCATCGACCCCGAGCCCATCCTGGCCTTGGCCGCCGAGCCGACGGCCGAGGAGGCGCGCGCCCGCGAGTTCGCGGGCATGACGCCAGAGGAGCGCAGCGCGCAGATCCGGGCGATGGTGGAGAGCCTGGCAGCCCGGCTGGAGACCGAGGGCGGCACCGCCGAGGAATGGCAGCGCCTGGGCCGCTCCTACATCGTCATGGGCGACCGGGAAAAGGCCGAGGCGGCGCTCCGCTCGGGCCTCGAGGTCGCCCCGGACGACCCGCTGCTCAACAAGGACCTCGCCACGGCCCTGCTCGAGGCCCCGGCCGAAGGCGAGGACCTTCCCGTCATCCCCGACGAGGCGATGCCCTTCCTCGAGAAGGCCCTGGCGCAAGCGCCCGAGGACCCGGAGCTGCACTGGTATCTCGGCATCAGGGCGCTCGCCGACGGCAACCCCGACGACACCCGCGAGCACTGGCAGAAGGTCCTGGCCCAGCTCGACCCGGCCACACCGGAGCACGCGCTGGTGCAAAGCCGCCTGGATATGCTGAGCGTCAACTGACGGTTCGTGCGTTGGCGCGATGCGGCCGCTGACCACCATCACGCCGGCGACGAGCCTCAGAAACCGGAAACAAGCCAGGGAATCATGATGATCCCCTTGACCCCTACGGTACTTGGTGTCGAGCTTGTTTCAATGGGGTGCTGGTCGATCCTCACGCCTGACCCGGCTGGCGAGAGCCACTTGGCCCTCTCCCAACAAGCGGCGCGCCAGATCCCTTGACTACTCGGCGTCAGGTGCGCGGCCTGTCCTTCTACCATCAGTGTCTTCCACGATGCCTGAAGTGATGCAACTTCAGCCTTCGATCCGCGTTGGCAACTCAAAGCTAGGTCCGACACTCGTCAGCGCGTTGTTCGCCGGCGTTGGGCCGGGAGACTTTACTTTGCTACCTCTTGACTATTACTTGCGCGGTGGGGCTCTCACGAATGTCGGCGTAGGGCTGCCGCGCAATTGGACCGACCTCGGCGGTCGGGGATTCATCGCCCAACCAAACCACGGAAAAAAACCGTTCTGTTCACCTGTACTCTGCGAAATAGCGGCCACATTCCGGCGACGGGTCCATTCTTCATCATCTGCGGGGCCTCCTACAGCATCTTGCACGAAAACGACGGCAACACGATCTCTCGAAGTCTCACGATCGAAAACCACACCATATTCACTGATATGATGGAGATCGCCGGCGGCGCGACCTCTGCAATGCCGCCCCATTCCGCCGAGCTAGGCTATGTAAACGTCAGCAACAGCAACCGCTACAGCCTCAGCGTTCTGGTCGATCCCGAGGTGCAATTGCAGGAGCTGAGCACGGCCAACAACCGGCTGGAGCTTGACTGGTTCACTTTGGCGCCCAGCGCCTACGCCAAGACGGCGGCGGAACGTGGCCGCGATGGCCCCGGCATCGTCGTGCACGAGCGGAAGATCGAACACAGCTACGTTGCGCAAAGCGCGAGGCTTCTGGGGACGCCTCCCTTCTACACCTTTGCACCGTCACCGGACCTGTATTCGCTCAAGATCATGGCGGTGCCGGCGGAGAGGCGTGCGTTTCCTTTGCCCACAATCATAACGATTTCTTATGATTCAGGCCGCTGAGCACCAAGTCTGTTGCACAGAGTGCAAAAAACCCTGAGAACTGTCGCGCTATACGCGACAAAACCCGAGCTTCGTCGCACATAGCGCAACGGAACCCAAAAAATGTCGCATCAGACGCGACATAAGCGATGCTTATGTCGCATATACCGCGACATTTCGGGCAAACGAACCCGCCAGCAGGCCCGCCGGGTGACGAACGAACCCGGCTCGGCGACGAGCGAACCCGGGAACGCGACGATCGAACCCGACCCTCGACGAACGAACCCAAGGGTACGGTTTGTCGCACCCAGGCCGCCCGAGCCCGCGCCGTTGCTGGGGCTCGTGGCCGACGGCGGCGCCGGGGCAGCTGTGCCGGCCACGCGGCGCGCCGCTTTCGGCAACGAGCCGAACGAACCCAGAGCGCGGCTTGACGTATTCGCGCGTATAGGCTATTATTCCTCTAATCAACTGCGTTTCGCGCAACCGATGCAGGTAGGCGCCGCCGGGTCGATGGCGAGCCGCTGCGCGGCGATGGCCTCGCCGCAGCGCACGCAATAGCCGTAGTCGCCGGCCTCGAGCCGCTCGAGTGCGGCAGTGAGGCGGGCCGTCCGGGTCTGCCGCTGCCGTTCCGCCGCCTGCGCCATGGCTTGGCGCTGCATGGCGTCCATGCGGCTCAGCCGGCCCACCGTCGTCTGGTCGAGCTCGACCGGCTTGCGGTCGTCGGCGGTCGCCGTCGAGGCCGCCCGGCACTCGGCGAGCGCGGCTTCGAGGATCTGGCGAACGGCGCCCAGGTCAGGCGACTCATGGCTCATCTGACCTTGCTCCCACAGGCTCGGCATGGTCGTCAACCGACGTGGAAAGGTGGTCGGCTTGCGGCGGTCGCGCGTACCGAGCAAAGTGGCGCAGAACAGCGGCGAGGGCCCGTCGATGGAGATCCTGCTTCGGCACTGCAAGGACTGCCCCAGGCGCGAGCTCGCGCCCGGCACGGTTCTGCTCCGCGAGGGCGAGCGCGCGGGCAAGCTCTTTGTGCTCGCCGAGGGAGCGCTAGAGGTCTATCGCGACGACGTGGAGATCTCGGTAATCGACGATCCGGGCGCCATCTTCGGCGAGATGTCCGTGCTGCTCGAGGCACCGCACACGGCCAGCGTCAGGGCCTTGACGCCTGCCGTCGTCCACGTGGTGGAGGACCCGGAGGCCTTCCTGGCGGCCAATCCGGCGATCGCCGTGCCGCTCGCCACATTGCTGGCCCGGCGGCTGCAGAACGTCACCAACTACCTGGTCGACCTCAAGCAGCAGTTCCGCGACCAGGACGGCCATCTCGGCATGGTGGACGAGGTGCTGGAATCGCTCGCCAACGAGCAAGGCGACCGGTTCATCCCGGCGGCAGATCTGCCGGCCGAGCCATAGCGGCCAGCCAGGACGGCGGCTCGACGATAGGCTGGAACGGCCGCTCCGGCGGTCCATCGAGAGCCGTACGCTCGGCCCCGGCAAGCGAGATCCAGGAAGCACCCAGCACCTCGGTGTCGACGACGATGTGCGACGGCTCAGGGCCGATCTGATGCCCGGCATTGAACACCCAGGTCCGGCCGATCTGGTCCGCCCAGGAGCCCTTGGCCGTGAACGGCGACTGGTGCACATGGCCCGACAGCACGAGATCGGGCTGGTATCGTTCGATCAGGGCACGCAACGCTTGATCGCCGTAGCAGCGGCGCCCGTCCCAGCTGATGGCCGAGCCGATTGGCGGCGCATGGTGGATCCAGACCCAGCGGGACGGCCGCGCCGCGGCATCCCTGGCCAGCTGCGCATCGATCGCCGCCCGGTTGGTCGGTCCCTCGCTCCAGGGGCAGACGCTGAACAGGGTGTCGCCGATCAGCCGGGAATCGCCGTCCGTCGCCACGTCGAAATGCCGTGCCTTGGCGATCCAGCGTGTCGCCAGCTCGCCCCGGCCATCGGCATGGTCGAGGTCGTGATTGCCGGAGCAGATGAGCAGCGGCGCCCGGTCCCGGATCCGGCGAAAGTACTTCTGGACGATCACCGCCTGGGCCTTCCGGTCGACGGTGCCGGCCGCGTCCAGATGGTCACCCGCCAGCACCACGAGATCGACATGCGCCGCGACGGCCACGACCCAGTCGAACTTGCGCAGATCATAGTGCAGATCGGCCACCAAGAGGCACTTCAACGGCCCGCTCTCCCTGTCGTGTCACTAGCCCCATAACGTCCGGACGGGTAGCTTACCAGCGACTTGCAGCGGCGTCGTCGCTCGCCCGCGCCTCAACCCAGCGCTCACCTGACGGCGTCTCCTCGCGCTTCCAGAAAGGCGCCTTGGTCTTGAGCCAATCCATCAGGAAGGCGCAGGCGGCGAGCGCCGCGGCGCGGTGTGCCGAGGCCGTCACGACCAGGACGATCGGCTCGCCGGGCAACATCCGGCCATGGCGATGGATGACCAGGCAATCGTTGAGCGACCAGCGTTGGCGGGCCTCAGCCTCGATCCGTTCCAGCTCGCGCTCGGTCATGCCCGGATAGTGCTCGAGCGTCATGGCGAGCACCTGCTCGCCCGCGTGGCTGTCGCGCACCAAGCCGGTGAAGCTCGCAACGGCGCCGATATCGGTCCGCCCGGCGGCAAAGCCGTTTAGCTCGGCGCCGGGATCGAAGGGCTCGGCCTGGACTCGAACCATCGCGGCGAACGGGTGCTCAGCCGCCGGTGACGGGCGGGAAGAAGGCCACCTCGCGGGCACCGGCAAGCGCTGCTGTGCGCTCGGCATGGGTCTGGTCGATGGCACAGCGCACCACGCCGTCACCGCGCGCCGCCTCGCCGAAGCGCGGATGCCGCTCGCCCAGGAGCGCCAGCAGATCGTCCACTGTCGCCACGCCCTCGGGCAGCTCCAGCTCCTCCTCGGCGCAACCGGTGCGCTGCTTGAGCCAAGCGAAATAGCGGATCCGCATCTTGGTCACCCACCTTCGTGGAAATGGTCGTGGATGGCGCGCGCTACGCCCTTGCTGATGCCCGGCACCTGCTCCAGGTCGTCGAGCGAAGCGGCCGCCACATCCCGAGCCGAGCCGAAATGGTTCAAGAGCGCCTTCTTCCGCTTGCCACCGATGCCGGCCACCCCGTCGAGCACCGACTGGCCGATGGCCTTGGCGCGCTTGCCGCGGTGCCGCATGATGGCGAAGCGGTGCGCCTCGTCCCGCCAGCGCTGCATCAGATAGAGCACGGGATCGCGGCGGTCGAGCATCACGGGGTCGTGACCGGTGCGGAAAAAGCGCTCGCAGCCAGCGTCCCGGTCGGGGCCCTTGGCGACGCCGATGAGCGCCACACCGTCGATGCCGAGCTCGTCCAGGACGGATTGCGCCGACGAGAGCTGTCCGGCACCGCCATCGATGAGGACCAGATCAGGCCAGGTGCCGGATTGCCGCTCCGGATCCTCCTTGAGCAGTCGGGCGAAGCGCCGGCCCAGGACCTCGCGCATCATGCCGTAGTCGTCGCTGCTGCCGGTCTCGGGCGCCTTGATGGTGAAGGTTCGGTACTGCTTCTTGTCGAGCCCTTCGGGCCCGGCGACGATGAAGGAGCCGACGGCATTGCTGCCCTGGATGTGGCTGTTGTCGTAGACCTCGATGCGCTCCGGCACGGTCTCGAGATCGAACCGCTCGGCCAGCTGCTCCAGCAGGCGCGCCTGCGACGCGTGATCGGCCAGCCGGCGCGCCAGCGCTTCCCGCGCATTGCGGCGGGCGATCTCGACCAGATCGCGGAGCGCGCCGCGCTTGGGCTCGCGCAACTCCACCTTGTGCCCTGCCTTGACCGTCAGCGCTTCGGCGAGCAGCTCGCCCTCGCTCGGCAGCTGGTCCACCAGCACGAGCTTGCGGCGGCAGTCGCTCGCTGTAGAACTGGGCGAGGAATGCCGCAAGCACGTCCGCAAGCTCGGCATCCTTGGTGTGTGCGGGATAGTAGGCGCGGTTGCCGTAGTTCCGGCCGGCGCGGTAGAAGAAGGCCTGGACGCAGACCTGACCGCCCTCGGCATGCGCGGCAATGACGTCGGCATCTTCGATGGCGGCGGTGTTGATGCCCTGCTTGCTCGCAATGTGGGCGATGGCCTTGAGCCGATCGCGAAGGACGGCTGCCTTCTCGAAATCCAAGCGCTCCGCGGCCTCATTCATTTCCGCCTGCAGCTTCGCCTGGACCTCGTGCGTCGAGCCGCGGAGAAAGCCGCGGACCTCGTCGACGATTCGCGCGTAGTCGTCACTGCCGATTCGACCCACGCAAGGCGCCGAGCAGCGCTTGATCTGGTACTGCAGGCAAGGCCTCGTGCGGTTGGCGAAGATCGAATCGCGACAACTGCGCAGCGGAAATGCCCGAAGCAGCGCGTTCAAGGTCTCGTTCACGGCACCAGCCGACGCAAACGGTCCGAAGTAGTCGGCGCCGTCGCGCTTGCTGCCACGATGCTTACCGATCATCGGGAAGGCGTGGCCCCAGCGCAGATAGAGGTAGGGAAAGCTCTTGTCGTCGCGCAGGACGATATTGAACGTCGGGCGGTAGCGCTTGATGAGGTTGGCCTCGAGCAACAGCGCCTCGACCTCGCTCGCGGTGGTGACGAACTCCATTCCGGCGGTAAGCACCACCATGCGCTGCAAACGCACCGAAAGCGCCTGCGGCTTGGTGTAGGCGACAACTCGCTTCCTTAGAGACTTCGCCTTGCCGACATAGATAACGTGGGCTTTGGCATCCACCATCCGATAGACGCCGGGCGCATTCGGCAAGTGTCGTAGCAACGACTTGATGAGCTCAGCACCACCTATCCTGGTCGTGGTGGCAGAAGGCTCTTTCAGCAGTGCCGGGGGCTGAGACGCGAGAGTTGGCATGCACAAAAGGTGCGCATCTCCTGCCGACCGGTCAAGCAGCTGGTCGACAGGAGATACCTATGCGTCAAGCGTGGTCGTCAGGCCGGAACGGCGGTCAGCAGCATTTCGTCACCGGGATCCTTGACCTTGCGCAGCAGGGCGACCTTCAGCTTCTGCAGCGCCCGATGCTCGATTTGGCGAACGCGCTCCTTGCTGATGCCGAGCCGACGACCCAGCTCCTCCAATGTCCGCCCGTCTTCGCGCAGCCGCCGCTCGTGGATGATTGTCCGTTCCCGTTCGTTCAACTCCTCGAGCGACTTCGCGAAGCCAAGCCGCACGCGCCTTGGTATCATGCCTGTCGCCGATCACGTCCTCCGGGCTCGGCCTCTCGTCGGCGAGAAAGTCTTGCCAGACATCCTCGCCGGTCTGGCTGATCGTCGCATTGAGCGACTGATCGCCACCCGACAGCCGCATCTCCATCGAGGCCACGTCCTCGACGTTGACGGCGAGCGCCTCGGCGATCGAGGCCCTTCCGGCATCGCTCATGACGCTGCCGAGGCCGTCATCGATCTTGGCGCGCAAGCGCCGGAGATTGAAGAACAGCGATTTCTGCGCCGCGGTCGTCCCGGTCCGGACCACGGACCAGTTGCGCAGGATGTAGTCCTGCATCGCTGACCGAATCCACCACGCGGCGTAGGTGGAGAAGCGGACGTCGCGCTCCGGCTCGAACCGCGCCGCCGCCTGCATCAGGCCGACAACGCCTTCCTGGATGAGATCGCTCATCGGCAGGCCGTAGTTCTTGAAGCGGCTCGCAGCACTGATAACGAGCCGCATATAGGCCTTGATCAGCTCATGCAGAGCGGCCTCGTCGCCGTCATTGCGCCACGCCCTGGCGAGTTGCAATTCGTGCTCGCGCGTCAACAGTGGCGCGTTCATCGAATTGCGGATGATCTTCCGGTTCGCTTGCTCGGTGCTACCCCGGTCCATGAATGCCATCCGCTTCCTCCTCAAACGCCCGATCGAATTTAAGCATCGACCGTGCCAACTCTTCGCTGTCCCCCACGTTCCCAATGATACGGGAAACATCGTGACGAGGATCAGGCTTTAGTGTCGGAATTCCCGCAAACGTGATGGAAAATTAATGGTTCCAAGAAACGGAGCCAGCGCAGCGGCGGGACGACTTGTGAAGATCGGCGCCGACAGGATGCTCAGTTGGCGGTTCGTTCCGGCGCCTCGAACAGCTCCAACAACCCGGTTTCGCTCGCTGGTGCGACGCCACGTTCCGTGATCAAGCCGGTCACCAGGCGCGCCGGCGTCACATCGAACGCATAGTTCGCTGCCGGGCTGCCTGCCGGCGTGATGCGCACGCTCTCGATCCGACCGTCGGGCGTCACGCCGGTCATTACGGTGAGCTCCTCTGCTGCGCGTTGTTCGATAGGCACGTCGCGCACGCCGTCCGATATGGTCCAGTCGATCGTCGTCGACGGTAGCGCGACGTAGAAGGGAACTTCATTGTCTTTGGCAGCCAAGGCCTTCAGGTAAGTGCCGATCTTGTTGCAGACGTCGCCGGCTCGCGTCGTTCGATCGGAGCCGACGATGCACAGATCGACCATGCCGTGCTGCATCAGATGCCCGCCGAGATTGTCGGCGATAACGGTGTGCGGCACTTTTTGATGAAGGAGCTCGTAGGCGGTCAACGATGCGCCCTGGTTTCGCGGGCGTGTCTCGTCCACCCAGACATGGATCGGTATGCCCTTCTCCTGGGCAGCGTAGAGTGGCGCCGTCGCGGTGCCACGATCAATCGTCGCGAGCCAGCCGGCATTGCAGTGGGTCAGGATGTTGACCGGCTCGCCGGCTGGCTTCCTCGCTGCTGCAGCCTCGATCAGCGGCAAGCCATGCTCGCCGATGGCGCGACAAATCTCGACATCGGCGTCGCAGATCATCGCCGCTCGCGCCATCGCCAAGTCCGCGCGGCGCTCGCTCGGCTGATCGGCCAGCGCTCGTTCCATTTCGTTCAAGGCCCAACGCAGGTTGACGGCCGTGGGTCGCGTCTGTGCCAGCCGCTCGATTGCGTCCCGCAGAGCAGCATCCGAGGCGTCTTCGCGCATCGCCAATGCGACACCGTACGCTGCGGTGGCACCGATCAGGGGCGCGCCTCTCACCTGCATTGTCTTGATTGCATGAGCGGCTGACGCGAGGTCGACGAGGTCGACGATCTTCAGCTGGTGCGGCAGGGCCGTCTGATCGATGACGCGAATGCGTTTGCCATCTTCGGCCACCCAGATTGTTCGGAACTGCGCGCCATCGATCAACATGCCAGCCTTCCTTTCACTTTCCACATTCAAGGTAGTCAATAATGACGGACGCGACGACCCTGCTTGCAAACGAAGCGTTCGCCGTGATATAGGAAAAAAGTCCGAAATGAATTGAGATAGCCCATGCAGTCGGTTCTACGACGCGCCGCAAACGGAACGGAGGTCGAGCGGCTGCAGCGAATGCTCGCCGCTGCTGGCTTCAACCTTGGCGCGATCGACGGTCGATTCGGCCCGGCAACAGAGGCAGCGCTCATCGCATTTCAGCGCTCGCATGGGCTGCTGGCAGATGGCGTTGCAGGTCCGCTGACTTGGGCATCTCTCGAAGGACGGCCACCGCCGTCGCCGGCCGACGTGACCGGGCAGGTCACGATCGATCTGGTCTCCGACATGTTCCCGTTCACCCAACTCGATGCGATCGTCAGCAATTTGCCGCATTTGCTGCGAGGGTTGCGGCGCCATGGCTTGATCGACAAGCCAATGGTCCTGATAGCGCTTTCTACCGTGCGAGCCGAGGCCGAGGGTTTCGAGCCCGTTGACGAGTTTCCATCCCGCTTCAACACGTCACCCGGCGGCCACGCGTTCGACCTCTACGACAACCGTGTCGACCTCGGCAATCGCGGCCGGCCGGACGGCGCACGATTTAGGGGGCGTGGCTTCGTTCAGCTCACGGGACGCGACAGCTATGCGTCAATGGGTCGGATGATCGGCAGAGCTGGAGATCTCGAACGACGGCCGGAACTGGCCAACGAGCCCGACCTCGCGGCCGACATTCTTGCGGCTCTCCTCGCCGCCCGAAGTCAGGCGATCAAGCAGGCATTGATCGAGGGTGACCTCGTTCGTGCACGACGATTGGTCAATGGTGGCAGGCATGGCCTGGATCGCTTTGCCGCGGCCTACGCAATCGGTGAGCGCCGATTGGCCGATGAGGTTTGGTTGCCCAAGCCGCGCAATGCCGATGCGACCTATGCGCCAGCACTGGTCGCCTGAAGAGCCGAAGCCTTTGCCGTCACCGCTTCGATGCTCGGGATCTGCCGAGCATGTTTGACGAGATCCACGGCGAGTGCGAGCGTCCTTCGCTCGCAATCGGCACGCCGCCCCGCATCCTCGATCCATTCCATGTCGATATTGTGCGCAAGACCGAGAATACGCCGGATCATTGAGGTGCCCGCGTAGCCGACGGCATCCTCGAAGAGCCCTCGCATATACAGATGTTGGGCCAAGCTGAACGAGCGACGGCCTGCTTCGGCGCCGTCTTCCGCCGCGTTCTCGAAGAGGTCGGGTGGGTAGGCGTCTCCGGTTCGATTGGCCGTCCAGAGTTCGACGAACTGCTTCTCGAAGCCGTTCCAGAACAGCTCGACAGTCTGGAGTATCCACTGTCGGTACGCATCGCGCTCGCCGGGCTCGTCCTCATGACCGGACTGACTAAAGAAGCTGAGCAGGAGATTGCCGATCAGCTTGCCGACATCGAAGCCCATTGGCCCAAAGAAAGCGAACTCCGGATCGATTACGCGTGTCTCGGTTTCAGTGACCATGATCGAGCCGGTGTGCAGGTCGCCATGCAAGAGCGCCTCGGAGTGACACAGGAACTTCAGCTTCAGGGCCGATACGGCACGCTTCAGGTCATGATCCCTCCGAATCGCCAGCGCGACATCGTCGAGCTCTGGGCTGGTCCACCTGTTGAGCTCGGCGATGCGGTAAGGATCGGTGAAGATCAGATCCTCGGTAATCTTGCAGAGAGCGGTGTTCGCGGCGAATAAAGCCACCAACGGCTTCTTCTCGGCGGCCGGCAGGGCGAAGTCCGAGGTGAAGAATAGGCACTTCGCCGCGTATTCGGTCATGTGGTCAACGAATTTCGGGTAGACCACGCCGTCGATCATCCCGCGTCGCATGATGATGTGCGGGCTCAAGCGCTCCATGATGATCAGGAAGAGCTCTGGATCATAGTGCAATATGTCAGGCACGAGGACGCGGACCTGCTGCGCCTGGATGGCCGTGGCACGTTGCTCGAAATAGGCTCGTTCCAGCGGCAGGGGCCAGCTGTCGCCCACGAGCCTTACGTAGGGAAGCGCTTGCTTGACGCAGATGTCGCCTGCCGGTCCTTCGACAATGAAGACCAAGTTAAGATTGCCGTCGCCGACTTCGGTGACCCGCCAAGCATCTGGCTTACCGCCGAGGCGCTCGGCGATCGTCGGCACGGTGGCAAGAAATGCTGCAAGCGTATCCTCACCTAGAGGTCGATAGCCTGCGGGTGTCTCGATCGCCATGCTTCCCGGCCTCCCTGGCTCAAGCTCTCACGACCGCCTTGGGAACAGTTCGGCGATTGCAGTTTGACGCGCCGCTCTTTTCCAACGGATCGAGCGGCGGTGCTATGCCAGATGGCGCCGGCGATCGCAAACCGCCATCGCCGGTGATGCTGGCGCGAAGATCGCGAACGGCAAACCTCAGTGCGGTCTGCCGGATCGCATGGACGGGGCTTGGGGCCGCTCGTCACCAGGCGGCGCCATCGCTGTGCTTCCTTGCCACGTCTGGTAGATGGATGATTTTGAGGGGCTGGGCGGCTCCAAGAGCGCTTCTGCGAACGAGACCCGATTGGCTGCGAGCTGACCGAGAGAACTCAAGGACGCAACTTCGATGATTTCAGACGACCAAGCCCTGTCTGCGGCTACAAGAGCTCGCGCGGCTTGCAGCAGCCAGGCGCGCAATTTGGCAACCACTGCCCACACCGGTGAAGTTTCACGGAGGAGGCGATGGCGCCACAGTCTCAGCCGTGTCACTGCCGATCGACGTGGCCCGTGCCATCACGGGCAAACGGCTGTGCGCTCACAATGGCAGGCTGTTCACCTTCAGGCCGACGGCGCGCTCCTCGTAAGCTCAAGATCGCTGAACCATGAAAGCTGGTGGAGCCGACCGGGGTCGAACCGGCGACCTCTAGAGTGCGATTCTAGCGCTCTCCCAGCTGAGCTACGGCCCCACGAGTAACCGCGATATCGGGGGCATGGGGGCCGGTGTCAAGCGTCTTCGTTGACAGCCGGAATGGCTGGAGAGCCTTGTCAGCTCGGGGCACGCGGCGTAAGCCCGCGAGGCCGACGTCTCGCCAATGCCGCTCGCGACCATCTCGCGGTTCGGCTGTCAGTACCCACCGCCGCCTTTGCCGGAGTGCCGATGATCGCAGTCTACAATCTCCTCAACACCGTGATCACCATTTATATCTGGCTGCTGATTGCCATGGTTGTGCTCAGCTTGCTGGTGTCTTTCAATGTGGTCAACACCGGTAATCGTATTGTCTACACTATAGGTGATTTTCTTCATCGGATCACCGAGCCGTTGCTTCGACCAATTCGCAACATTCTCCCAAACCTGGGGGGTATCGACATTTCGCCGATGGTGCTCATCCTCGCATTGTATTTCATTCGTGACTTGGCATTTCAGATTTTGGTGATGTGACGATCACGGGGCAGAGGCGAAAGCGAAGCGCAAGCTGCATGGCCAGCTCGATTTGGACGGCGCTGCCGATTTCGACGAGCAAAGCTTCGAGCGCAATTCCGTAGCCGGGGCATTTGAAGGTTGTTTGGTTGAGCGTGCTGGCGACGTCCTGGATGGCGGCATTGGTTGCGGAGCCGAGCTCAGGATCTTTTCGTAGAAATCGCCAGGTGCGGCAGCTGCCGTTCCCGCTGCTGCCTTTCTGCCGAGAGATGTCGGCGTCGCCATGATAGGCGTCTGCTGAGTGCAGACAGCGCAGCGGCGCAACCGGGCCGACTTCTGAGCCGTTGTCGAAGGCGATGCAGCCGCGGAATGGCCGCCGCCAAGCGTCTGAGCACGGCCAAAGGGGTGGGGACGGTTCAGCTGTCGATATTGCTCTGATAGCAGGGCCATCAGCCGAATACAGGCCCTGCATTTCTGCACAACGGCAATCGAACGCAAGGACACTCCAGTGTATCTCGACGAACCCAAAGAGCACTGGACCCAGATCGCGAGCACCAGCCCTTTGGAAAGATTGAGCAAGGAGATCAAGCGCTGCTACCGCTCCAGCGTCCGCTGAGCGCGTCACCCTCAAGAGGCGGATTGAAGGCCTTCCGGCCGTACATCGTCGTCGGCATCCTTCCCAACGACGCCGTCGCCGTCCGCCTCGTCGGTGCGCTGATGCTCGAGCAATCCGACGAGCCGGCGGTCAGCCGGCGCTACTTCTCCCTGGCTAGCCTTGCCAAGCTCGCCGATACGTCAACCTGTCAGCCGGGTTCCGGGCACGGCTGACAAGCTATTGGAACCGCACCGAGCACCGGCGTTGCTACTCTATGCCAATGGACAGAACCTAGGGTTCAATCCTCTCAAGAGTTGGAGGCTGCGGCCAACCCGGAGCGTTGTGTGGATGTCCCCGGTTTGGTAAGCGTTGTCTTCGATGTTTCTGCAGGGTCTTCGATCGGACGTGTGTCAGGCCTCTGAGCGTGGCTTTGCATGACGCCGCGGGCCGGTATGCTGTTCGGAAGGCCGGGTTCACATCGGTTCAAAGAGCTGCAAGCGCTTGAGCCCCGGGTCTGAATATCCCAGCCTTGAACTTCGAAGTCCTTGTCGCCTACTCCTCGTCGATCGCTCACCCCGGCCCTGCGGCCATGCCGTGCCTTCGTCCTTTCTTGAGGGTCGAGGTCACGCCATCCGGTAAAATTCCTGTCTTGTCGTCACCGCCCAGATCATGCGGGCCATCTTGTTCGCCAGTGCTACCGCTGCGACCATTCTCGGCTTGCGCGCCACGAGCGCTGCAAGCCAGCGGTTCGGGCTGGCGCCCTTACGAACCACCCAGCGGATCACGCTCATGGCGCCGACGATCAGCAGCCGGCGGATATCTGTCTGGCCCATCTTGCTGACCGATCCCAGCTTGGCCTTCCCGCCCGTGGACCTCTGCCTCGGTACCAAGCCGAGCCAGGCGGCGAAGTTGCGTCCACTGTCGAACGTTTCGAGATCCGGCGCGAACGCCGCCACGGCGCCCGCAGTGACGGGACCGATGCCAGGAATGGAGCATAGCCGACGCAACTCCGTATCTGTCCTCGATGCCGCCTCCAGATCAGCCGCCAGTCGTTCGATCACTTCGGTCAACCGCGCGATCTGCTCAAGATAGACCAAGCCCATCTCACGCACCGTGCTCGGCAGATCGCTGGCCTCATCAGCCAAAGCGTTTTCGAGAAGGTTCAGGTTCGCCGGCCCCTTCGGCGCCACGACGCCGAACTCGGCCAGATGCCCCCGAAGCGCATTGATGAGCTGCGTGCGTTGCCGGACCAGGCACTGGTGCGTGCGGAACGCCACCGCACGCCCCTGAGTTTCTGTGTCCTTCACCGCCACAAAGCGCATGTTGGGACGTAGGGCCGCCTCAGCGATAGCCTCCGCATCCGCGCGATCATTCTTCTGCCGCTTGACGAACGGCTTCACATAGATCGCTGGCACCAGCCGCACCTCGTGGCCATGACCTTGCGCTACTCGCCCCCAGTGATGCGAGGTCGCGCAAGCCTCCATCGCCACAACGCAGGCCGGCTGTTCGGCCAAAAGAGCCGCCAGCCGTGTCCGCGAAAGCGCTCGATTGTAAAGAACCGTCCCATCCGGCCCGACAGCACAGACCTGAAAGCTGCCTTTCGCCAGATCAATCGCCAGTAGACCGATCTGATTGGTCATCTTCGTGCCCTCCACATGGTTCATCCAGAACCGTCATGGCATAAGAGATGCCGCTCGGTGGGGGCAGCCACCGCATCAGTTCAATGCGTAGAGGGAACCGAGCCCGAGGAGTATTCGGCAGTGGTCGGGGCATTGGTGGACATCGGCAGCAGCGTCTCGTCGGTGCGGGTGCACGACGCAGGTCTCTTGCGAGCCTCCGGCCAGCCCTTCGTTCATCATCTCGGCCAGGGTCACTGTGGCTTCACGCCCAACCAAGGCGGCGCCCCGCAGGGCGTCGGCTCTGGTGTAACAGGGGCGAGAATTGCCGCTGAGTTGGCAATGTGTGCATAGCAAAGAAAGTACTTGCCGTGGCACAAATGGACGCGCTGTGGGCAGGACAGCGGTCGTCGATGGCTGGTCGTCGGGGAACCGCTCGACATGCTTGGGACGCGCGAGAAGCCATCGTTCGGCAGCCTTGACTGGCGCGCCTGCTGAGTTCGTGAAGCTGGCTCATGCAAGATGGTACGGACGCGTTCCATGGAGTGCCATCGGAGGGCCTTCTCGACGTATGTTGACGCTTGGTTTACCGCGCTTTTACGCAAGATTTGGTGAAGGAGGCAATGATGCAGCGGCGTCGCTTCGTTCAAATCGGCATGAACGGCTGCCTCATGGCACCGCTCGCAGCGAGCAGCCTCGGTGGTGAGATAGATGCCGTCGCAACCCTGCGCGCGCTGATGGCAGAGCCGCTGATGGCGGCCGAAATCGGCCGTGCGTGTCTAAAGAGCGGGACGGTGCAGCCCGCGGCGGTGCGCGATTTCGTTGCTGACCTTGGTGCCGGTGCTGTGAGCCGGCGGATGATCGAGGACCGTTTCCACTTGCGCCGGCGGAGCGATTTCGCGCAGGAACGACTGCGGTCGGTGCGCGGCTGGCAGTTGGCGGAAAGCGAGGTCCTGGCCTTTGCTGCGATTGCCTCGTCATGATTGTCGATCTCAACGAATGGGACGGCCCGGCGCGCATCGACGCGGATCTTTGCATCATCGGCGCGGGGCCGGCGGGGCTCGCGATCGCGCGTGAGCTGCTCGAGAGCGGGCACGACATCGTCGTGGTCGCCGGCGGCGGGTTGCAGCCCGAAGCCGACGCCCAGGCGCTCTACTCGGGTGAGCAGGCGCCCACCAGCCACGACTACTTCGACCTCGCCAGCTGCCGCGCCCGCCAGTTTGGGGGCAGCACGACCATGTGGGCCGGCCGCTGTGCGCGATTGGCGCCGGAGGATTTCGCGCCGCGTCCGTGGGTCGAGGGCAGCGGCTGGCCGATCAACCACGCCGATATGGAGCCCTACTACCAACGCTCGGAAGCCTTTCTGCAGCTGACCGATCTCGGCTTCGCCGACCGGGCTCGGGAGGCTGCGGGCTACGGCAACCTCGATCTCGACGCCGCCAAGCTCCAGCCCATCTATTTTCAGATCTCCGGCGATCACGGGGTGTCGTTTCAGGCGCTGGATGTCGGCGCAATGCAGCGGCCGACCCTCGCTGCTGCGGGCAAGCTCTCGGTCATTCTCGGCGCCCATGTCGAGCACCTGCAGGCATCGGCGGATGCCAACCGGATCGAGCATGTCCGCGTTCGCACGCTGGCGGCACCGGACGCCGGCGGTCGGCGGCTGGCGGTGCACGCCCGTCACGTGGTGCTGGCGGCGGGCGGCCTCGAGAACCCGCGTCTGCTGCTGGCGGCCGACGACGTGATGTCCGGCGGCCTCGGCAACCAGCATGACCAGGTTGGCCGCTGGTTTCAGGAGCATGCGCGCGGCATTGCCGCCGACATCCACACCGATACCCCCTACGAGCTCGCCGAGCTCCTGAGCGTTCGTCACGATATCGACGGGCACGTCTTCCTGCCGGGGCTGCGGCTGGCACCGGAACGCATCGCCGACCAGCAGGTGCTGTCCTCTGGCGTGCTGGTGTTCGCCGATGCCGACTTCAACACCGGGACGGACGCGCTCAAGGCCTTGGCCGAGGATCTGTCGGACGACTACCGGCCGAGCAGCACCTTCGACGACAACCTGGTGCGGGTGCTGACCGACCTCGACGACGTGGCGGTCAACCTCTGGCGGCGGCTCTATCTGGGGCTGGCGGCGCGGCGGCCGATCCGCTCCATCTCGGTCGAGTACGAGACCGAGCAGGCGCCCAATCCGGCCTCGCGGGTGCGGCTGCACTCGAGCCGGGACGCGCTCGGCATGCGGCGGCTCGAGGTCGACCTGCGCTACACCGAGATCGACAAGCGGGCGGTGCAGGTCATGCTGCGGACCATGGCAGCGGAGTTCGGCCGCACCGGGCTCGGCCGGCTCAAGCTGCGGGAGTGGGTGGAGGACGGGGCGATCCTCGATCCCAGCGACTTCTCGTGCCATCACATGGGCACGACGCGGATGGGCACCGATCCGAGGACCAGCGTGGTCGATCCGAACTGCCGGGTGCACGGGCTCGCCAACCTGCATGTGGCGGGCAGCTCGGTCTTTCCGACCAGCGGCTACGTCAACCCGACCAACACGCTGGTTGCCCTCTCGATCAGGCTGGCCGATCGGCTCAAGGACGAGCTGGCGCGGGCGTAAGGCTGGTCACGGCCCAGAGCCAAGCGAGCAACATAGGAATACTAGCCGATCTCGGGCTCGCCGTCAATCCGGGGTTCGGGGTCGTTCGGTGATCGGGCGGCTGATCTGGGGGTGGTCGCCGCATGGGCTGGGGCTTTGCGCTGTCGCGGTCGCAGAAGCGTTGTGGTATAATGGTTTAGTGGTCGTGGGTGCGGCAAGTCGTACCTTGGGTTGGCGATCCTGAGCGTCGGGTTTCCGGGGGTGGTTCCTGGGTTTTCGGGGCGCTTTGGTGGGTTCGTTCGTCGCATTCCAGGGTTCGTTCGTCGGTTTTCGGCCTGGATGGCGCGCCATACGCGACATAACGAATGCTTATGTCGCGTATAGCGCGACGAAATCGCTGATGTGTCGCGTTATGCGCGCCGCCGGTCGGGTTCCGTCGCGGTATGGGCGAGATTTCTCGGGTTGCGTTGCGTCCGGCGCATCGCTTGGCGCCCGATTGTTGGTGGGCCTATGAAGTCGCATAAGCGAATGTTATGATCTGCCGTCAGCAGCCGGCTGGCGGTTGGCGGACCCGGCTCGGAGGCGGACCTTTGCAGGCACCCTTGATCAGTCTCTGGCTCGACGCCTGCAGCACTGCCTTCGCCTCGCCGCAGGGGCGCTTGATGGTCGAGCTGCACCGGCAGCAGACCTTCATGGCGAGCGAGGTGGCGCGCACGTCGGCGCAGCTCTGGCTCAGTCTCTGGACGGTGCGCAGGTTCCACAAGTAGGGTTTCTTGCAGCGGTCGTCGCTGCGGCGGGATCGTGGCCAAGCCTCCAGAAAAAAATCATGCGCGATGGCGATCGGCGCTGGCGGTGATGGCGGCTTGCGGCTTAGGTCGGTTCGCCTGACTTGCTGGAGAGACGCCGATGGCCGGACGGCTGCCGTTCAAGATCGAGATTTGTGTCGAGAATGCGGATGGGGTGATCGCCGCGCAGAACGCCGGGGCGGATCGGGCCGAGCTTTGCGCCTCGCTGCTGGAGGGCGGGCTGACGCCGAGCTTCGGCATGGTCGGCTGCGCGCTTCGGGTGGCGACCATCCCGTTCCACGTCATCGTCCGGCCGCGTGGCGGCGACTTCTTGTACTCCGAGATCGAGTTCGAGGCGATGCGGGCGGATGTGCGGCACCTTGCGCCGAGCTGGGGGTGGCTGGCGTGGTGGTCGGCTGCCTCAGGGCCGATGGGTCGATCGACGAAGCGCGGATGACGGCGCTGGTCGAGGATGCGGGGCCCTTGAACGTCACCTGCCATCGGGCCTTCGACATGACGGCCGACCCGATCGCGGCGATCGAGGCGCTGGTGCGCTGCGGCGTCGGCCGGGTCCTGACCAGCGGCCAGACCGAGACGGCGGAGGAGGGCATCGAGACCTTGCAGCGGATCGTGGCTGCCGCCGATCGGCGGATCGGCATCATGGTCTGCGGCGAGCTGAACGCCTCGAACATCGCCCGCATCCGCGCCGCCACCGACCCCGACGAGATGCACTTCGCGGCCCCCCGGACCGAGCCCAGCACCATGACCTTCCGCAACCCCAAGATCGGCATGGGCGGCACCGAGCTGGACCGGGAGTACACGAACACGGTGACGGACGAGAACATGGTGCGGGCGACGATCGGAGCAGCGAGGGGTAGGTGAGCGACTCGGAGCTGGAGTTCGCGCAACGCTGCGACCTGTCAGAATCCAGAAATCAGCACAACTGTAGCTCGATTAGCAAGAGATCTTAGAAAGAAAATTTTGACACATTAATGATAACTTCCATTTTCATTTGATTTGCAATGGGCTTCCAAATTATTGAAAATAAGAAATGAATAGAATGAGCATGAGAATCTAATCGAAATGGATGAACCCCTGGAGATAGGCGGCTAGAATTACTGCTACTACGCCAGCTGTCATTGCAATCACCCATGATGCGATGGATGGACCAATCCGCCTCAGTATACCATCCGGTTTGCTATCAAGATGTACAACTGTGAACGGCAGATATTTTGCGTGCAACCAATTAACCACATAGAGAAGCATTACAACACTAGTCAAAAAGATCACTCTATCAGAGGTGGCCCGGAGAATCTGGACAGTGGGATAAGTGGATTTTCTGCCTGAGGGCGGCGAGGATCGCCGCGGATCAGGAGAGCACATGACGAAGCGAACACGTCGGAACCACAGTCCGGCATTCAAGGCGAAGGTGGCACTGGCGGCCATCAAGGGCGAGAAGACGCTGGCGGAGCTGGCGCAGTTCTTCGATGTTCACCCAAACCAGATCACGACCTGGAAAGCGCAGCTGCTGGAAGGCGCCGCCGGGGTGTTCGGCTCCGGCTCGGCGGGCCCGGCGGCGGCACCTGCGGTGGATTTGAAGACGCTACATGCGAAGATCGGCGAGTTGGCGCTGGAGAACGATTTTTTGGCCGGTGCGCTCGGCAAGGCCGGCATGCTGAGCGTCAAGCGATGATCGACCGCGAGCACGCGCTCCCGCTGACGCGGCAGGCAACGCTTTTGAAGCTGAGCCGTGGCAGCCTCTACTATCAGGCCCGTCCGGTGCCGCCGGCCGATCTGGCGATCATGCGGCGGATCGACGAGCTGCATCTGGACTACCCGTTCGCCGGCAGCCGGATGCTGCGCGATCTGTTGCGTGGCGAGGGCGTCGCGATCGGTCGCCAGCGGGTCGCGACGATGATGAAGCGCATGGCGATCGAGGCGCTCTACCGTCGCCCGAACACCTCGAAGCCGACAGCGGGCCACAAGATCTACCCGTACCTGCTGCGCTCGATGACGGTCGAACGGGCGAATCAGGTTTGGGCGATGGACATCACCTACATCCCGATGGCGCGCGGCTTCGTCTATCTCGCCGCCGTGGTCGACTGGTTCAGCCGCCGGGTCCTGGCCTGGCAACTCTCGATCACGATGGAAGTGGCGTTCTGCCTCGAGGCGGTCGAGGAGGCGCTGGCGAAGCATGGCAGGCCAGAGATTTTCAACACGGACCAAGGGAGCCAATTCACCAGCGCCGACTTCACCGGCCTCCTTCTGGGGCAGGCCATCGCCATCAGCATGGACGGCAAGGGAGCATGGCGGGACAACGTTTTCGTCGAGCGGCTCTGGCGCTCGGTGAAATACGAGGAGGTCTATCTCCGAGCCTACGACAGCGTCCGCGAGGCCCGCGCTTCGATCGGCCGTTATCTGGACTTCTACAACCGCAAGCGCCCGCATTCGAGCCTTGACGCCCGGACGCCGGATTACGCCTACTTCCACCGCCTGCCGCAGGTCGCGGCAGCATGAATTGCGTCGCCGTTTTCGGGGCGTCACTCTGGTCGGGCTACGCCCTCCCGGCGTGACGCCCCGAAAACGGCACCCAACGGCAAACGGCAGAGGCTCCACTTATCGCGAGCGGAAATCTGTCCAGACGAACCCAGCCACCTCTATCTTTTAATGTTCCGAGACTAGGGATGTATGCAATAAATAAAAGAAGTATAATCTGATCCCGATTATCCATTATTTTCGTCTAGAGCTATGCTAGCAGAATCATGTGGTTATGGTGGATTGGAGGCGAGCACAGTGAATAATCTGGCGGCCAAGATGCGTGGATTGAGCGAGTCGGCGTTTCGGGCGCGGTTCGGGACCGAGGCGCAATGCCTGGCGGTGCTGTTCGAGATGCGCTGGGGCCGCGGCTTTATCTGTGAGCGGTGCGGCTGTGAAAAGTATTCGCGGATGAAGAGCAGGAAGCAGGTCCAGTGTAACGCCTGCAAGCATCAGACGGGGTTCACGGCGGGCACGATCTTCCACAGCACGAAGCTGTCGCTGACGACGTGGTTTCGCGCGATCTACGAGTTGACGCAGGCCAAGGGCGGGATCAGCTCGATCGAGTTGGCGCGACGACTGGGTGTGCGGCAGCCGACCGCCTGGCTGATGAAGCAGAAGCTGATGTCCGCCATGGCGGAACGCGACGCCGGCAAGCCGAAGATGAGCGGCCGGGTCGAGCTCGACGACGCTTATCTCGGCGGCGTGCGCAGCGGCGGCAAGCGTGGGCGCGGTGCGGCCGGCAAGACACCGTTCGTCGCTGCGGTCGAAACGAGCCTCGACCGCAAGCCGAGGCGCCTGAAGCTGCTCGTGGTCAAGGGCTTCCGCAAAGCCGAGATCGCCAAGCTGGCCCGGTCGAGCTTCGCCACCGGCACCAACATCGTCAGCGACGGCCTGTCGTGCTGGCGGAGCGTCGAGGCCGCCGGTTGCGACCACTTCCCGATGCTCAGCGGCAGTGGCAAGAAGGCAGCGCAGTGGCCGTCGTTCAACTGGGTGAACACGACGCTCGGCAACATCAAGACGGCGCTCGCCGGAACATACCACCACGTCAGCCAGAAACACGCCCAGCGCTACCTCGCCAGCTTCGCCTGGCGCTTCAACCGCCGCTACCAACTCGACACCATAACCGAGCGCCTGATGTGGGCCGCGCTGCAGGCCAAGCCGCGCCCGTATCGGGCCATCATCGCTGGATGAGAAAAACGGATAATCAGGAATCTGATTAATGCTAACGCCAACTTTTCTAAAATTTGTTGCATAAAATCTTTCATGCGATCGTATAGTTCTCTTTAATCTTTCAATTTCACCTAGCGCCCAAACTTCGCTGCTTCCCTGTGCCATTGCTAAATTGAGCTGCTGACCAAACTCGATTGGAACTATTTTGTTGAGTCCATTTCCTTCCGGCTGTTGGGCAAATATTTTGAGATAGCTCGCTCTATTTTCGTCAAAATTAAGAAGCTTAAAATCAGACAAATAGCGGGCTTGCTCAGTTGAAGTCAGGGTTGTAATTACAACTCGTCCATTTGGAAAATCGCTCTGAATTTCCTCTGCGAGTTTTATTATTTCTTCTCGATCAATTTCAATTGCTCCAAATTGCTGACGCGCTGTGTGTAGCTGGTCTGCTGTATCGGGAATCATTTGATCGTCAGACGGCGATCGAGCATGTGGAAATAACTGAAAAGTTCCAGCGGCCCCATTCTCAGTTTGCCATTCCCCTTGCAGTTCCCCTCTGTCGTTTAGTTGCGCGGTGGCCGTTAGTCGTGCAAACTGAAACTCAGTGTTGTGGTTATAAATTTCCCCTTCTATTTTTAGAATTTGCCCATCGAAAGATCCCGAAATCGAATAGACTATTATTCCAACACCACGCTCATTTAGATGAAGAGAGCCCTTTATATTGTCGTTATCGCCAGACAATTTTAAGAATAGATTGCCGGTACTTGTGCCAAATGCTCGACCGGCCCATAGATTGCACAACATCAGCCGCGACTCCCACCCTGATCGTTTAGGTGACGTAAGCGAACGCTGAACGCTGCCTTCGGATTGTCTTGTGCGATGTGCTCGACGATTGAGCGCAGGTCCGCCAATGCGCGCGGCAGGTAGCGAAGCTTCAACGCTTCGCGTGACTGGCGATGAGGTTGTCGAGCGCGGCGAAGACGGCGTCGTGCTCGATCTCCTCACGATTAGGATCATCGAGGTCCGCCTGGGCCTCTTCCAGCTCGCGTTCGAGCCGTTGGCTGTAGCCCGGTTCCGCTGGTGTGGCCGGCGGGGTCTCGGTCGTCAGGGAAGTTTCATGGCTTCGCTTCATGCATGCACTATAGCAGGTCGCGGCTCGGCTTTCCAACATGACGCACTTGCAAGCAACGCTGGTGCGACGGCCAGTCGGAAGGCCCTACCGATGCCGGCGCTCGTTGGAACAAGGCCGACCGCCAGCCCGCCTCCTTGACCAAAATCCCGGTGGGGTTTGGGGAGAATTCATTCTCCCCAACTCTTCCTCTTCTTCATCTCGCCCGCTGCTTCCGAAGCTGAACTTCTAGTGACGAGAGAAGTCCGTCAACAGCTCGAGGCCGGTCTGGAGCTTCAGGTAGCTGATCTTGTCCTGTTCGGTCAGATCCTCGTTGAAATCGCCGAAATTGTAGATGGCGAGCGCCAGCAGGTTGGTGTCCGAGACGTCTATCGTCAGGGTCAGCTCGACGCGCTCGCCCGTTTCCTGGGTCGTTCCGGTGAACACGTCCGAGTATTGACGCCAGGGCCACTCGGGATCGCAGCCGCCGGTTTGCGGGTCCTCGGTGCAGTTCAGCAGCTCGAAATCGGCCGGCGTCTTGCCATCGTCCCAGTCCGCCAGGGCCGCGATGTACTCGACGAAGGACTGCTTGCCCTCGGTGATCGCGTCCTCGAATGACGGCCACTGCTCGATCGCGGCTTCCAGCACGACCCGGCCGCTGTCCGTGGCGACCACGTAGGTCCGCGAGGCCTCGTTCCAGTCGGGGTAGAGCTCGGCCGGAAGGCCGAAGGTCGCGCCGGTCGTCGTCTCTTCGTAGATGAAGAACTCGATGTCGCCGACTTGCGCCGGATTGCCGATAAACAGCTCGAGATTGTTTCGGTTCAGCTCGTAGCTGGCGAGCTGGTAGTCGTCGAGGGTCTGCTGCAGGCGGCCGAGCGAGATCTTGCGGGCGAGGTTCAAGTTGAGGGTGCCGGCGGCGGCGGCGGCGAAGCGGGACTCCCCGTCCTCGGCCATGGGCGACAACGCGCTCGGCGCATCGCTGATCTCCGCGTCGGTGATGCTGCTCTTCAGCAGCTCCTGGGCCCAGCTCGAGACCTCGGTCGGCGGCGTCTCATCGGAGTTGAGGAGCTTCGGCAGATAGAGATACGCCGGGATGCTCCAGTTGGCGCCGACGGTGCCGTTGAGCAGCGCGCCGTCGACGATGGCGACGACGTGTCCGTTCTCGTCGAAAATCGGTGACCCCGAATACCCGGAGACGATCGGGCTCTGCAGCTTGAGGATCTGCGTTTCAGGTGTCGGATAGGTCTGGTTTCTGAACAGGGCCGTCAGATCGTCGGACTTGAACGCCCGGTCGAGCGAGGTGATTTCCTGGCCGCCCAGTCCCCATTTGAAGGCAATCGGTCCGCCATCCATCGTGCGGGCATAGAGGGGGTAGCCGTAGAGGTAGAAGCGGCGCTCGATGTCGGGGATCGATGTGGCGTGCTCGACGACCTCGAGGCCAATATCGTACTCCAGCCGCAGCAGCGCGAGGTCGGCTTCCTGGTAGGCGTTGACGACCTCGGCGGGCGAGCCGTCGCGAAGCTGCTCGCTGTAGACCTGTGGCTTGCCCTCGCAACCGACGACCGAATGCAGGGCGGTCACCACGTGCAGGGAATCGTGCCAGGCGAATCCGGTGGCGCGCATCTGCAGCTTTCGGCCGTCGACGAGGATTGGGCATTTGATCTCGACGACGGATTGCGAGCTCTCGGCATGCGGTGTCTGCTGCGCTGCGGCCGGCAGTGGCGCCGCCAGCCAGCCGGCGAGCACGATGCTCAACCCGCCTCCACCGCGCCGCATGATGGCGCCCCGTGCCATGCTCGAAGGTCTTGCCACAGCTGCGTTGCTCCTCACCGGTGCGCTTAGAGTCATTGGTTTGCCGTGTCCTTCATCGCGCAAAGCAGTTGATTTACGGCGCTCAGCATGCTCAAGCGCGCCGCGTCGTCGGGCAGTTGCCTGATCCGCTCGGCGATATCGGTGAACAGCTGCTCGTCGAGCGCGTCGTACTGGCGCAGGATTCGATCGGGTGCGTTGCCCCATTTGCCTGGATCGAGCTCGTCGCAGAGATCTCGATCTTGCAGAGCACTCACGAGCACATTGCTCCGCGCGAGCCCCGCCTGCTCGTCCAGGGCGACCTCGACAGGCGGGGCGCCCTCCGTAAAGGCGAGCGTCTTTGGGACGATGCCGGTGCGCTCGAAGACCACCATTTGCTGGGCAACTTCGGTCGGAAAGCCTTTCCATCGCGCGAGGTGTTCGTCGATCGGCTCGTCGAACAGGTGGCTACCGCGAACGAACAGCCCGAGCATGAGGCCGAGGACGGTGGCGAGGCCGAAGCTGCCGATCCGCACGCCGTTCAGTCGGACCTTGCTGAGCGCCGAGGCCTGGCTGTCGTCGCCGCTTTCGAGGCCGAGAAAGACCGCGAGCAAGGCGGCTATCGCGCCGACCACGACGGACACGACCGGCGTCACCGAAAGGCCAACAATGACGCCGAGAAGCAGGCCCAGGCCCGAGCCGGAAAACACGTCGACGACTAAGCCTCGAGGCTTGGGCCCGTCTTGGTGTTGCTCAGCTTCAACCGACACCGGCGTCTCCAGTCGACCGGCAACGACCGGAGCGAAGGCTCTGGCAGCAGGTCGAGGTGAACGCTGGCACATAACCGCCGCTTCGGGAAGTCGCGACGCATCATCGTTCGAACGAAATCAGGGGTTTTTGGGCTCGGCAGACTGCGGAGGTGCTCCTGCCCGCCCGGTCGCTGCCTTCAGCTCAAGTCGCGAGTGCGCCCTCGGCGGCGCGCCGGCGCTTGGGGCGTTCGGTCAGCCAGTGGCGGGCGGGGAGCTCGATCAGGTGGTGGGCGATCGAGGCGGTGACGAAGGCGGCGATGATGGCGGGGGGGCCGAGGTACCAGACCCAGTCGTCGTAGCGGTCGCCGAGGACCATGGCGAGGCCCTTGAAGTAGAGGATGAAGAGGATCGCGTGGGTCATGTAGAGGGCGTAGGAGGTCTCGCCGAAATAGACCAGGGCGCGGTTTTTCAGGAACTTGACGCCGCCTTGGCGTTCGAGGGAGGCGGCGCCGAAGATCAGGAAGGCCAGGAGGAGGACGGCGGGGTAGTGGCCGAGGTCGAAGTGGGCGATGACGAGGAGGGCGGCGAGGGCCGTGGCCATCACCCAGGGGCCGGTCTTGTGGTCGAGGTCCCACTTCTGGCTGGTGTGGTAGAGGGCGACGCCGATCATGAACTCCGGGACGATGCGGAGCATGGCGAAGTCGTAGGTCAGGAGGGTGAGCTGCTGGCCGACGAGGTAGGGGGTGGCGAGGTAGAGGGCGGTGAAGGTGCCGACGGCGAGCGCCAGCTTGGCGATGTGGCCGCCGGGCAGCTTGATGAAGATCAGGCTCAGCGGCAGGAAGACCAAATACGCGAACCATTCGGCGCTGATCGACCAGGCGACGTAGTTCCAGCTCATCGAATTGAGCATGCCCCAGGCCTGGATCATCAGGAGGTTGGGCCAGAGCATGTGCCAGGAGTAGACCTCGGGGTTGGCGAAGGTGATGCCGAGGTGGTGGCCCAATGAGACGTAGACGGCGACGACGCCGATGCAGGCGATGTGCAGGGGGTAGAGGCGGGCGAAGCGCTTGCGGATGAAGCGCCAGAACGAGAATCGGTGCTCGCGCAGCTGGGCCAGATAGACGTGGGTGAGGATGAAGCCCGAGAGGACGAAGAAGAAGTCGACGCCGAGGCGGCCGTTCTCGAGGAAGGCGGTCCAGGTGCGGCTGTCGCCGGGGATGCGCTCGCTGTAGTGCAGGGCCAGGACCCAGGCGGCGGCGAAGAAGCGGAGCGAGGTCAGGCAGGCGACATCGCGGGCGTGGGGCGCCATTGCGGGCTGCAACAGGCGGAAGGGCGGGTGCGCCAAGGCGGCCTCCGTCGGCTAATGAAGCCCGGAGCCTGACCGATCAGTGTTAAGAATTCCTTAAGCTTCAGGGTTTACATGGCGTGCTAGGCGGCGAGCTTTTCCAGGCCGGCCCAGTCGAAGACGACGCCGTGGCCCGGGCGGTCGGGGGCGACGGCCTTGCCGTTCTCGAGCACCAGCTCATGCTCGATGTAGCGTTCGAGGCCGAAGCCGTGGGCTTCGAGGAACTGGCCGTTGGGGCAGGCGGCCAGAAGGTGGACGGTGATGTCGTGGGCGCCGTGGCTGGTGACCGGGAGGTTGAAGGCCTCGGCGAGGTGGCAGATCTTCATGAAGGGCGTGATGCCGCCGCAATTGGTGACGTCGGGCTCGGGCCAGGTGACGCCGCCTGACGCGATGAGGTGGCGGAAGTCCCAGAGCGTGCGAAGGTTCTCGCCGGCGGCGATGGGCAGGCCGCCGTCGCGGACGACGCGGGCGTGGCCGGCCATGTCGTCGGGCGAGATCGGCTCTTCGAGCCAGGTGAGATCGTAGGGCTGGAAGGCGCGGGCGGCGCGGATGGCCTGGTCCGTGGTCCATTTCATGTTGGCGTCGACCATGAGCGGGAAGCCGTCGCCGAGGTGGGTGCGCATCGCCGCGATGCGCTCGACGTCGCGGGAGAGGCGGGGGCTGCCGACCTTCATCTTAATGGCGCGAAAGCCGCGCTCGAGATTGCCTTCGGTCTGGGCCAGCAGGTCGTCGAGGGGGAGGTCGAGATCGATGCCGCCGGCGTAGCAGGAGACACGGGAGTCGTTGCCGCCGAGCAGGTTCCACAAAGGGAGGTTGGCGCGTTTGGCCTTGAGGTCCCAAAGGGCGGTGTCGAAGGCGGAAAGGGCGAGGACGGTGGGGCCGCCGCGGCCGCCATAGTGCAGCGCCCACCAGAGGTGCTGCCAGAGCTGCTCGATGCGGTCGGCGTCGTGGCCGGTGGCAAGCTCCGTGATCTCGCGGGCGAGGGTGTCCATGACGGCACCGCCGTTGCGACCGACGGTGTAGGTGTAGCCAACGCCTTCGGCGCCGTCCGTGTCGGTGACGCGGCAGGTGATCAGCTCGAAGGCGGCCATCTCGCCGTGGGTGCTGTCGGTGAGCACGACCGGCAGCGGGATGCGGTAGTGGCCGGCGGTGACGGCTTCGATGGTGGGCATGGTTGCGGCTCCTCCCCGTTGACGGCTCGGAGACTTGCCGTTCGGATCAGGCCTTGTCCAGCGTCACCCTGAGCTCGGGCGACGTGTTGAGGGTCTGGAAGACGACGCAATAGCGCTCGGTGAGCTTGAGCAGCGATGCCAGCTGGTCGGCGTCGGCATCAGTTTCGACCGTGAAGGTGAGGCGGATGGCCTGGAAGCCGACCTTGGCCTCGCGGTCGACGCCAAGCGTGCCGCGGAAGTCGAGATCGCCCTCGGCCTCGACATGGGCCGAGCGGAGCTCGATGCCGAGGGCGGTGGCCACCGCCTTCAAGGTGACGCCGGCGCAGGCGACCAGGGCCTCGAGCAGCATGTCGCCCGAGCAGAGCTCCAGGCCGCTGCCGCCGGTGGCCGGATGCAGGCCGGCGGTCTGGATGGCGCGGCCGGTCTCGACCTTGCAAGCTATCGACTGGTCGTCGACGTCGCCCTTGGCCCTGAGCGTGATCAGGGCGGCGTCGGGGTCGCTCTTGTAGCGGTCCTTGAGCGGGGCCTGGAGCGCGCGGAGTGCGGTGGCGTCGATCATGGCTGGTCCTCTCTGGCGGAAGGCGGACGGGCGGGTCACCAGCCGCCTGTGGCGACGTTGGCCTGGCTGCTGGCCCGCTGGCGGGCGAGGCTCAACGAGCCGTCCAGGGCATGCAGCACCCGGCGCTCGATGGCAATGAAGGCGTCGTCGAGGCGGCGCCTGGGGCGCGGCAGGTCGACCTTGACCTGGGCGTAGAGGCGGCCCGGCTGCGGCTGCATGACGACCACCCGGTCGGCCAGCATGACCGCCTCCTCGACGTCGTGGGTGACCATCAGCAGGGTCGGCCGGGAGGTGGCCCAGAGGTCGAGCAGGGCCGTCTGCAGGTCGGCGCGGGTGAAGGCGTCGAGGGCGGAAAACGGCTCGTCGAGCAGGATCACCTTGGGCCGCGCGACCAGGGCGCGGGCGATGGCCACGCGCTGCGCCTGGCCGCCGGAGAGCTCGCGTGGCCAGGCGCCGCCGTAGCCGGCAAGGCCGATGCGCTCGAGCGCCCGGTCGATGCGCTCCTGTCGCTCCGGCTTCGGCAGGGCGGTGATGCCGAAGCCGATATTGTCGTCGATCGACAGCCAGGGGAGCAGCCGCGGCTCCTGGAACACCATGCCGACGGCCGGATGCGGGCCGGTGATGGGCTGGCCGTCGAGCAGCACCTCGCCGGCCGACGGGCTGTCGAGGCCGGCAGCGAGGCGGAGCAGGGTCGACTTGCCACAGCCCGAGCCGCCGATGACGACGACCAGCTCGCCCTCCGCCAGCTCGAGATCGAGCCGCTGCAGCGCGTGGGTGCCGTTGGGATAGGTCTTGTCGAGCTGGTTGAAGGTCAGCATGCGTGATGCCGGTCAGCGGTGCGTGGCATACGCGTCCTGCCAGCGCAGGAACGGCTTTGCCGCGGCGACCAGCAGCGCGTCGGTGAGCTTGCCGAGGCAGGCGAAGACGAGGATGGCGGCGATGATCTGGTCGGGCTTGCCGAGCTGCTGGCCGTCGACGAGCAGGTAGCCCAGCCCTTCGGACGCCCCCATGAACTCGGCGGCGACCACGAACATCCACCCGAGGCCGAGCCCGGCGCGGAGTGCCAGGACGTAGGCCGGGAGGATGGCCGGCAGCAGGATCCGGCGGACGAGGGCGGGGCCGGAAAGGCGGAACACCCGGCCCGACCTCGACGATCTTGCGGTCGACGCTGGCGATCTCGCCCATGACGCCGAGATAGACCGGGAAGAAGACGCCCACGGCGATCAGCGCCACCTTCGATTCCTCGAAGATGCCGAGCCAGAGGATGAAGAGCGGGACCCAGGCGATCGATGGAACGGCGCGCAGACCCTGCAGGGTCGGGTCGAGCAGCCGCCGGAGCAGGCTGGAATAGCCGGCGAGCGCGCCGATCAGCGTGCCGGCGACGGTGCCGAGCGCGAAGCCGACGGCGACCCGCCAGGTCGTCGCGCCGATGTGCAGCCAGAGATCGCCGTTGGCGGCGAGGCCCCAGAGCGTGTCCAGGATGCGGCTCGGAGGCGGCATCAGCCGGCGCGAGACCCACTCCTGGGCGGCGGCGATCTCCCAGAGTACGGCCAGCAGGACCGGCACGGCGAGGCCCAGCGTGACGTGGCTCGCAAGCAGCCGCGCCAAAAGCTGCCGGCCATCGCCGGCGGCTGGTTGCAGCTTGCCGCCGGCGCTCTTGCCGGTGGCTTTGGCCCACGCCGTTGCAGGCGAGCTGGTTGGCGCCTGCACTGCGGCCATGGTTTGGCCATCCAGCGGCTTGGCGCTGGCCGTGGTCGGCCGCGTGCGGGGGCGCTTGCCCGGCGTCAATTGACGAGATGGGCCGTGAAGCGGTCGTCGATCAGCTCGTTCAAGGTCGCCTCGACATCGACATCGGCCTCGATGACCCCTGCCTGCTGCAGCGCCAGACCGGCCGCGAGGATCGAGTCGCGCTGCGCCTCGCCGATGTGATTGTGGGTCAGGTCGGTGCGCTCGGCAAGCTGCAGCTTGGCCACCTCGATCGGAATGCCGGCCTCGTCGGCGAGCATCGCCGCCAGCTCGTCTGGATGGTTGAGCGCCCACTGCCGCCCGTCCTCATAGACCGCGATCACCCGCTCGATGATCTCTGGATGCTTGGCGGCGAACTCCTCGCGCACGTTGAGGATGCCCCAACTGTTGGCAGCCGGGTTGCGATAGAACAGGCGGGCACCCTCCTCGAGCTCGGCCGACGCCATCATCGGGTCGAGTCCGGCCCAGGCATCGACGTCGCCGCGCGACAGGGCGGCCCGGCCGTCGGCGTGCTGCAGGAGGACGAAGCGCACGTCGCGGTCGGTCAGCCCGACATCGGCAAGAGCGCGGACGAGGAAGATGTGCGGGTCGGTGCCCCGGGTGACCGCGACGCTCCTGCCCTCGAGATCGGCCACCGTCTGGATGTCGCTGTCGGCGCTCGTCACCAGGGCCGTCCACTCGGGCTGCGAGTAGGTGTAGATCGACTTCACCGGGTTGCCGTTGATTCGCCCGACCAGCGCCGCGGCACCGGCGGTCGAGCCGAAGTGGATCGCATCCGCGCTCAGAAACTCGAGCGCCTTGTTCGAGCCGTGCGACTGGACCCAGCGGACCTCGATGCCGTCCTCGGCGAAGGCCTCCTCGATCAGTCCCTGCCGCTTCAGCACCAGGCTCACCGGGTTGTAGAAGGCCCAATCCATGACGAGGGTGTCGATGTCGGCCGCCTCGCCAGCCCTCGGGGCCGCATGGAGCAGTGTGGCGGCAGCCGCCGTGGCGATGACGAGGCGTCGGGCGATGGTGAGCATCAACGGTCCTTTCCGGCGAAGCCTTACTAGTGGTGTGAAATGCAGTATTCCACACTTATTTTTTGAAATAAAAACATAGAAATCCGCTGCCACGCTGTCAAGCGAGTGGCTACTGGCGGGAATGCACCCGGCGAGCGTGAGCGCGCTGCCGGCGGCGAGCCCGGAACGGCAGCCGGCAGCCGGCTGCCGGGAGACGGGCAAGGTCACGCCGTAGCGGCAGCTTCTCCGGCCATCTGCGAGTCGTGGGCGGCGATGGCGGCGACATTGATCATGTCGGAGACGGTGGCGTTCATCGGCACGATCTGGACCGGCTTCTCGAGGCCGATCAGCACCGGGCCGATCACCGTGCCGCCGCCGAGCTGCTGCAGGAGCTTGGCGGAGATGTGGGCGGTGTGCAGCGCCGGCATGATCAGGACGTTGGCCGGCCCGCTTCAGCCGGCAGAACGGGTAGAGCGCCATGAGCTCGGGATCGAGGGCGACGTCGGCGGTCATCTCGCCGTCGTACTCGAAGTCGACCTGGCGCGCGTCGAGCGGCCTCGACCGCGTCGCGCACCCGGGCCGCCTTGCTGACCTGCGGGTTGCCGAAGGTGGAGAAGGACAGCAACGCGACCCGCGGCGTGAAGCCCATGCTGCGCGCGACGTCGGCGGTCTGGATCGCGATGTCGGCGCAGACCTCGGGGTCGGGCAGCTCGTGGACCGTGGTGTCGGCGATGAAGACGGTGCGGCCCTTGGCGACGATGATGGTCACGCCGAACATCCGCTTGCGCGGCAGCGGGTCGATCACCAGGCGGATGTCCTTGATCACCGTGTTGTAGCGGCGGGTCAGGCCGGTGACCATGGCGTCGGCGTGGCCGTGGGCGACCATGCAGGCGCCGAAGACGTTGCGGTCCTGGTTGACCAGGCGCTGGCAGTCGCGGAACAGGAGGCCGTTCCGCTGCTGGCGGTCGTAGAGGAACTCGGCGTAGGCGCGGTTGTGCGGGCTGAGCCGGGCGTTGTGGATCTCGATGCCGTCGAGGCCGCCCTGGCCCATGCCCTTCAGCGGTTTCGGCGATCCGCTCCTCGCGGCCGATCAGGATCGGGCGGCCGAGACCGCCGTTGCGCCAGGCGAGGGCGGCGCGGATCGCCTTCTCCTCCTCGCCCTCGGCGAAGACGATCGCGCTTGGGGTTGGCCTTGACCCGGTCGATGATCAGCTGCATGCGGCTCGCCGTCGGGTCGAGGCGCGAGCGCAGCTCCTGGCGATAGCGCTCGAAGTCGACGATGGGCTTGCGTGGCGACGCCGCTCTCGATCGCCGCCTTGGCGACCGCCGGCGGCACGTGCGGTGATCAGGCGCGGGTCGAAGGGGGTCGGGATCAGGTAGTCGGGGCCGTAGCGCAGGCGCCGGCCGCGATAGGCGGCGGTGACCTCGTCCGGCACCTCCTCGCGGGCCAGGGCCGCGATGGCGTAGGCGGCGGCGATCTTCATGGCGTCGTTGATGGTGGAGGCGCGGACGTCGAGCGCGCCGCGGAAGATGTAGGGAAAGCCCAGGACGTTGTTGACCTGGTTCGGGATAGTCGCGAGCGGCCGGTGGCGATGATGGCGTCGGCGCGGATCGCGCTTGGCCTCCTCGGGCGTGATCTCGGGGTCGGGGTTGGCCATGGCGAAGATGATCGGGTTCGGCGCCATCGACTTGACCATCTCGGCTCGAGAACGCGCCCTTGACCGAGAGGCCGAGGACGACGTCGGCACCGACCATCGCCTCGGCCAGCGTGCGCGCCTCGGTCGGCACGGCGTGCGCCGACTTCCACTGGTTCATGCCGTCGGTGCGGCCCTGGTAGATCACGCCCTTGGTGTCGCAGAGGATGACGTTGCTCGTGCGGCATGCCCATGGCCTTGATCAGCTCGACGCAGGCGATCCCGGCGGCAGCCGGCGCCGTTGACCACCATGCGTGCGTCGGCGAGCGAGCGGCCGGTGAGGTCGAGGGCGTTGATCAGGCCGGCGGCGGCGATGATCGCCGTGCCGTGCTGGTCGTCGTGGAAGACCGGGATGTCCATGAGCTCGCGCAGCCGCTGCTCGATGACGAAGCACTCCGGCGCCTTGATGTCCTCGAGATTGATGCCGCCGAAGGTGGGCCCGAGCAGCTTGACGCAGTCGACGAAGGCGTCGACGTCCTCGGTGTCGACCTCGAGGTCGATGCCGTCGATATCGGCGAAGCGCTTGAAGAGGACGGCCTTGCCCTCCATCACCGGCTTCGAGCCGAGGGCACCGAGATTGCCGAGGCCGAGCACGGCGGTGCCGTTGGAGATGACCGCCACGAGGTTGCCCTTGGCGGTGTAGTCGTAGGCCTTGGCCGGGTCGGCCTGGATGGCGAGGCAGGGAGCGGCGACGCCCGGGCTGTAGGCGAGCGACAGGTCGCGCGAGGTGGTCGAGCGGCTTGGTCGGCGTGATCTCGAGCTTGCCCGGCCGGCCGCTGCGGTGCAGCTCCAGCGCCTCCTCGCCGGTCACCGGCCTGGTGGTATTCGCCGGTCGGGCGCTGTGGCGGCAGATCGTCGGCGCCCATCGCGTCGTCGTCGCCGAGGAACTCCGCCCCGGACGCGGATTCGTCGGTGGGTCGCTGATGGGCGTCCGGCCCGTCGGGCCGAGGTCGCGATGCCGTCATCGGGCGGTCCTCTCTGCTTGCCGGTCACTAGGCCTTCGCCGGCTCTTTGGCTTCACCGTTTAGCGGCGCCGCTGCCGGCCACTATGCGCTGACGCTGACCAGCAGGGGTTGGTGGCGCTGCCTCTCTGCGCGGAAGCTGGCGATCCGCGCCCTGATAGGCGCCGCCCGGCATCGGAGGCAAGCATGGCGAGCCCTCATGCCGTGGCAAGCTGATCTTAACGATTTTCGATGATACTGCGGCGGCGCTGGTGATGGTCAGCGGCAGCTCGGATCGGCCTGCCGACCACAGCGGCCAGCCGGTGCAAAACAGCGCCACCTGGCGGCATCTTCGCCGGCTGATGGAAGAGGCGTTCCATGCCACTGACGAGACCGTGGAAACGCGAAGGGGGACGCACCGGCCGGCCGCTCGTCCGAAGCAAGCGTCGCCGCGGTCGTGGGCAACGCCATGCCGGGTGACGCTGGACGCCGTCGCCGGCGGTCTAAGGCTGCTCGGGCTAAGCTGTTGGCTTCTTTACGCTGCCGGCCAAGCCGGCAGCGAAGTCGCCGGGCAATTTCGCGAAACGAAAGATTAACGGTTTTCCATCAAGCGTGAAACGCGTATGAGGCGTGGCGTAATGATCAAAAACACAACAAGGATGAGGCAGCTCATGCTCTCGCCCAATGCCCTGAGCCGGCGACTGTTCATCGGCGGCATCGGGGCCGTCGCGACCTGCGCCGTGACACCACTCAAGGCAGCGCAGATGCCCAACCGGCTGACCTTGCGCAATCTCCACACCGAGGAGGCGCTGGACGTCGTGTTTCGCGGTCCCGGCGGCTACGATCGGCGCGCACTGGCGGCGCTCAACCACATGCTGCGTGATTGGCGTTGCGACCAGGTCCGGCCCATCGACCCGAAGCTGTTCGATATCATGGCGCATCTTGCCGCGCGCCTCGGCCAGCCGCCCACCTACAGCATCATCTCCGGCTATCGCTCGCCCGAGACCAATGCGATGCTCCGGCGGAAGGGTGCCGGCGCGGCCAAGCGCAGCCTGCACATGGAGGGTCGTGCGATCGATCTCCGGCTGAAGGGCACCAAGCTCTCGGCCTTGCGCCGGGCTGCCCTCGACCTCGCTGCCGGCGGGGTCGGCTACTACCCGCGGTCGGATTTCGTCCATGTCGACACGGGCGACGTGCGCAGCTGGAGCGGCTGAGCCGGAGCTGCCGAGGGACGTTTGGCTACGTCGGTTGACGGCGCCGCGCCGGATCGGGCGCGGCCGGCTGGCCGTCGAAGCTGGCGATCGGTCGAACTCGATGCCGGACCTGAGCGGCTGAGGGCAATTCCCCGGCGCTGGCCTGCCGAGTCTCGATCCGGGCGCGGCTGGCGCCGGTGTGGCGCGCCCGGCTATCATCGGTGACCCTCAGGCAGCCGGCGCGTCCGCCGCTGTGCGGATCATGCCGCATGACGGCTTCAAACTTGCGCCTGCCGAGCGACGAGGCTTTGGCATCGTCGTCGGGCCCCGGCACGCCACGGCCCAGCTTTCTGGCCCCGCGAGCCGCGCTGACCCCCTTGCGGTGGCCTCGTGCGGCGACCCGAGGCGGCGAGAAGCGCGATCGACGCCGTGCCGGCGGGCACTCTGGATCCCTGCCACCGTCCGCGGTGGTGTCTCATTCTCCTGACTGTAACGAAGTTTTAACGCGACGCCGCTAACGTCCGCTGCGTGGGCGCGGCCACAATTGCAAAGAATCTACTTGGAGTTTATGAAAATCAAAGCTATTCTACCTATAATCAAACATCGGGGAGCCAACCAATGACCAGTCTGCACGGCCGGACATTCGATTGTCCCGAACGCTCGGCGAAGCATCTTCTTGACCGGTTCGCGGGCGATCTCGCCACCGTCGAAAGGTACATCGTCGACGAGGAGCTGGCGGACGCGCTGCGCCAGGACGACTATGACAGCTATCTTCATTGGCGACGCATCAAGAGCATCTGCGTCGGTCTGGCTGCGGAGCAGCGTCTCGCGGACGCCCTGAGCGACGTCCGGCGCAGCGCTGCTGGCGGCACGCTTCGACACGAGGAGCTCGCCACCGCGGCCTGAGCGCCGCGAGCGAAATCCACGATGCGGCTTGGCGCCGACCTGCCGCCGGCAGCAGCAAGGCGTGGGCCCGGAGGCCTGGGGCCGTAAGCCAGGAAGGGCTCGCGCTCGGCTCTCTGCCGCGCCGCGGCCCCGCAGCCGCCAGCCTTATGCGCCGCCGGGCGGGATTTTTTGCAGCTGGATGGAGGCAAGCGGCGACGGTCGCGCTATAGTCGACGGCAACATTCGTTCCTGGAGGTCCAGAATGACCGTGATGCCCGACCACGAGATCGCCGCCCGTGCCCCTCGCGCCGAGCCCGCGCCTGCCCAGGCACAGGCGAAGCGCCCGGTATTCGATTGGGCGGATCCGTTCAGGCTTACCGACCAGCTCGACGAGAGCGAGCGGCTAATCCAGGAGGTCGCGCACGACTATTGCCAGAATGCGCTGATGCCCCGCATTCTCGAGGCGAACCGCAACGAATTCTTTCATATCGAGATCGTGCGCGAGCTGGGCGAGCTGGGGTTGCTCGGCAGCACGTTGCCGGAAGCCTATGGTGGTGCTGAGACCTCCTATGTCGCCTACGGCCTCGCCAATCGCGAGGTCGAGCGGGTCGATTCCGGCTATCGCTCGGTGATGAGCGTGCAGTCGTCGCTGGCGATGTACCCGATCTTCACCTTCGGCGACGAGGCGCAGCGGCGCAAGTATTTGCCGAAGCTGGCCAAGGGTGAGCTCGTCGGCTGCTTCGGCCTGACCGAGCCGGACCACGGCTCCGATGCGGGCGGCTTGCGGACGCGGGCGCGCAAGGTCGAGGGCGGCTTCCGGCTCTCCGGTTCCAAGACCTGGATCACCAACGCCCCGATCGCCGATCTGGCGATCGTCTGGGCGAAGGACGACGACGGCGACATTCGCGGCTTTCTCGTCGAGCGTGGCATGAAGGGGTTCGAGACGCCCAAGATCGAGGGCAAGTTCAGCTTGCGTGCCTCGATCACGGGCATGATTCAGCTCGATGACTGCTTCGTTCCCGACGCCAACCTGCTGGCCGGCGTGAAGGGGCTCAAGGGACCTTTCTCCTGTCTCAACCGGGCGCGCTACGGCATCGCCTGGGGGACCATGGGGGCGGCCGAATTCTGCTGGCATGCCGCGCGCAGCTACACGCTCGATCGCCACCAGTTCGGCCGGCCGCTCGCCGCCAACCAGCTGATCCAAAAGAAGCTGGCGGACATGCAGACCGAGATTGCGCTCGGCTTGCAGGCGGCGCTGCGCGTCGGTCGCCTGTTCGACGCGGGCGAGATGGCGCCGGAGATGGTCTCGTTGGTCAAGCGCAACAATTGCGGCAAGGCGCTCGACATTGCCCGGATGGCCCGCGACATGCACGGTGGCAACGGCATCGCCGACGAGTACCACGTGATCCGCCACATGATGAATCTCGAGGCGGTCAACACCTACGAGGGCACGCACGACATCCACGCCCTGATCCTCGGCCGTGCGCAGACCGGGCTGCAGGCCTTCACCGGCTGAGCCCCCGGGGCGCGGGACCGTGCCGGCCGCCGAGAACAGGTCGGCGGGGCTTCGCCGGCTGGCTCGCCTGAAAAGTTCATCGGAGCTGCGTTCCGTGTTTGCGGGCGCGACATAAGCCGTTGAGATCGTGTAGGTTTCGGGTGCTGAAGCCGAATCCTTGCGACCGAACGGAGTTGGCGCCCGCCATGGCCGAAGATGCCCCATTTCTGCCCGGCCTGTCACCCGTTGCCGGCAAGCCGGTGCAGGTCGCCTTCGACGGCGGACGGCTGACCTCGGACGCCGGCGTGCTGGCGCTGGCCGAGATCGAGCGCAGGCTCGGCATCGCCGAGCGGCTGGCCCGCTGCATCGAGGATCCGCGGGCGCCGGAGCGGGTGCGCCATGGGCTCGCCGAGATGATCCGCTTCCGGGCGCTGCTGATCGCCGCCGGCTACGAGGACGCCAACGACTGCGACGCGCTGCGTGCCGACTCCGCCTTCAAGATGGCGGTGGGCCGCCTGCCCGAGACCGGCGCCGAGCTGTGCTCGCAGCCGATCATGTGCCGGCTCGAGAACCTGCCGGGCCGACCGCGCTGAAGCGGATGATGGCGGCGATGGTCGATCTGTTCTGTGACAGCTTCGACGAGGTGCCGCGGCGGATCCTGCTCGACATCGACGACACCGTGGATCGGGTGCACGGCGGCCAGCAACTGTCCCTCTTCCACGCCTACTACGACAGCCGCTGCTTCCTGCCGATCCATATCTACGAGGCCACCACCGGCAAGCCGGTGGCGATGATCCTGCGGCCCGGCAAGACGCCCGACGGTGCCGAGGTCGCTCTCGTGCTGCGCCATGTGGTCAAGGCGATCCGGGCTCGTTGGCCGAAGGCGAGCCGCGGCGACAGCCACTACGCTCGCCAGGAGGCCATGACCTGGTTCGAGCGCAACCGGGTCGGCTACGTCTTCGGCCTCGCCGGCAACCGCGTCCTCCTCGCCCGCGTCGATGCGACCCGACAGTGCAGCGACACGCGTTTTATCGTCACCAATCTCGTCGGCACGCCCCCTTGGCCCTGGGAGGTTCTCTACTGTGGTCGTTGCTAGAGCAGATTGACGCTGACCGGAATCTTTTCCCGATTCCTATTTGATACAGGGAGTGATTCACACTTCGGTCGTGTCCCTGTGCGTGGTGTAGCTGGGCTTTTGCCCAGCGCGTTCTCCGACGTCGGCCGGTGTTTGGTCAGCCGGTCATGTCGGCTAGGCTGACGGCTTCATCATCGCCGGTCTGGGCGATGGTCTCAAGGGACATGTAGCGGGCTCTCTGGACCGCCCATTCGTCGTTCTGCTCGAGCAGCAGAGCGCCGACGAGACGGGTGATGGCGGCTTCGTTGGGAAAGATGCCGACGACTTCGGTGCGGCGCTTGATCTCGCCGTTGAGGCGCTCGATCGGGTTTGTCGAGTGCAGCTTGGTGCGGTGTTGGGCCGGGAAGGCCATGTAGGCCAGGACATCGGGCTCGGCCTCGTCCATTAGCCTGGCGAGCTTCGGCAGTTTGGGCCGCAGCTGGTCGGCGATCCGGCGCCATTGAAGGCTCGCCGCCTCGACGTCGTTCTGCGCGAAGGCGGTGGCGATGAAGGCCGACACCACTCGGCGACCGCTCTTGCCGGCGTGTGCCAAGGCGTTGCGCATGAAATGCACGCGACAACGCTGCCAAGTGGCGGTGAAGATCTTGGAGACGGCGGCCTTGATGCCTTCGTGCGCGTCTGAGATCACCAGCTTGACGCCGCGCAGCCCACGCCGGGCGAGCTGGCGGAGAAAATCGGTCCAGAAGGTCTCGGCCTCCGAAGCGCCAATCGTCATGCCGAGCACTTCGCGGCGGCCGTCCGTGTTGACGCCGACGGCAATGATCACGGCAACCGAGATAATCCGCCCATTCTGGCGGACCTTCACGTAGGTGGCGTCGATCCAGATATAGGGCCAGTCGCCTTCAATCGGACGGCTGAGAAACGCGCCAACGCGTTCGTCGATGTCCTCGCAGAGCCGCGATACCTGGCTCTTCGAGATGCCGGTCATGCCGAGAGCCTTGACCAGGTCGTCGACCGACCGGGTCGAGATGCCTTGAATATAGGCTTCCTGAATGACCGCGGTCAGCGCCTTCTCGGCCAGGCGCCGCGGCTCCAAAAAGCCCGGGAAATACGAGCCCTTCCGGAGTTTGGGGATGCGCAGCTCGATCGTCCCGGCACGCGTCTCCCAGACCCGATCGCGGTAGCCGTTGCGCTGCGCCAGCCGATCCCCGCTCTTCTCGCCCCACGCCGCTCCGGTCTTGCTGCCGACGTCGAGCTCCATGAGCCGCTCGGCGGCAAAACCGAGCATCTCACGCAGCAGATCAGCGTCGGACGTCTTCTCCAACAGCCCTTGAAGGGCCATCATCTCGTTGGTCATCGGTTCGGTGCTCCGCGGTTCAGGTTGGTGCTCACAACCCGACCTTATCGGAGAACCGCCGATGGCCACCGCCAGCTACACCACCCACAGGGACACGATCTGGCTGGTCGAGACGCATGGCGTCGAGGCGAGCCTCGGGCTGATGCACAACACCCTGATTCGACTCGGACTCTACGCTAAGAAAAGCCGGACGGGCAGCCTTGCGGGGCCGTGGGGACCCCGCAGCCCCACGGCAGCGGAGCAGGATCGCCCGGACGTCACCGAGCAGCGTGCCACCTGGCGCGCTGAGCAAGCTGCGATGAGCCGAGGCCGGTTGATCTTCATCGATGAGACAGGGGGCATCGACCAAGATGGCCCGGCGTTACGGCCGCTCGCTGCGCGGCCGGCGCCTCGACGCGGCTTTGCCACATGGCCATTGGACGACAGCGACCTTCATCGGCGGCCTGACAAGTCGAGGTTTCTTAGCACCTTACGTCCTCGACGGTGCCATGGATCGGCCGACGTTCAGTGCCTGGGCGGAGCAGATGCTGGTCCCGCAGCTGGAGCCGGCGACGTCGTTATCATGGACAATCTCCCTGCCCACAAGATCGCTGCCCACAAGGTCCAAGGCGTGCGCCAGGCGATCGAGGCCAAGGGTGCGGTACTGCGCCACCTGCCACCCTACTCACCCGATCTCAACCCATCGAAGGCCAGCAGGCCTTCGATCCGATCCCTAAAGGGGCCGCGGTCAGCAGACCGCGGTAGGCGAAAACGCATTCGCCAAGCTCAAGGCACTGCTCAGAACGGCTGCCGAACGCACTATCGAAGGCCTATGGACCACGATCGGCAAGCTGCTCGACCGCTTCTCCCAGACCGAATGCCAGAACTACATCGAAAATGCTGGTTGCGTACGGTCAGCGTGAAAACGCTCTAGGCCGAAGACCTGATCAAAGCCCTCAAGGTTCACCTCGCCGCGGATTGCACCTCCTGCACCAAGGCCACCGCCAGCCGGTTCCGCCTCTTCGCGCACACCGCCGCCTACTGGCTCTTGCACACCCTCAAGAGCCTGGGATCCACGACCTCCTCCTGACGTGACGCGCGGTTCGATACACGACGCCTCGCCTTCATTAAGATCGGCGCCCGCCTCACCGAACCTGCTCACCCGGATCGAGGTCTTGCTGCCGTCGAGCTACCCCAACAAGCAAAGCCTCCCCGGCTTCGCCGGCCGTGCCGAGGCTTTGCCACCCTGATCAACGGGGCAACGTGCCCAAAATCGGTGAGAACGCGTCGAGCAGGCTGGCGATGGCGTCGTTTTGGGCTTCGACGGTTCGAGCGGCGGCTTTGCGCTGGAGGTGCTCGACCTTGGCGAAGACCTGCTCGCCTGCCGCGGTCTGCTGACCTTGGATGGATTGAGGTTTGGGCTCCAGGGCGGCAGGTAGGCGAGCTTGGCGCCACGGGCTTCGATGGCTTGCTTGATGCCGGCAACCTTGTGAGGGCTGGGATTGTCGAGAATGACGATGTCGCCGGCTTGCGGCGTTGGTGCCAAGGTCGGCTCGGTCCAAGCGCGAAAGCAGGGATCATTGATCGGACCGTCGAACACCCAAGGTGCGGTGAGCCGATCATGCCGAAATGCGTCGACGAAGGCCGTGGCTTTATCATGGCCGTATGGTGCGGCGCCTTCGACCCGCTCGCGCTTTGGACTGCGGCCGTAGCGCGGCGCCATGTTGGTGGACGTCCAGGTTTCGTCGACAAAGACGAGCTTTTGGGGCTTCAGTCCACGCTGCCATCCGAGCCGGGCTTGGCGGGCGGCGGCGACGTCCTCGTGCGATTGCTCGGCAGCCTGATGCGTCTATTTCTCGTGTCGGCTTGAGCCTGAGCAACAGTCGCCCGCTCGCCGATCCGCTCGTCTCGACCGCAGACGCGGCCAAGTGTCCGAGGAGATCTCCAATCGTGATCTCCGCTTGGCGTACAACAAGCCGACAAACCCGCTCTTGATAAAGATTGAGCGGCGATCTCGTGAAATCGCCAATCTGGTTCGGCGGCACGCTTTCCCGTATGTGCCAGCGTTGCATGAGCTTCACCGCAAAGCCGACACTTGCCTCGAACTGGCTGGCAGCCTCCCGACGTGAAAGCCCGCCCTCAGGAGCGGGAGGCGGGGGTCTGATGCAGCGGCAGGAGGAGACCGCGATGCTCACGATGGCGGCGACCGGCTGCTCGGCCGCGGCCCGGTCTGGCGCGACCCGGCCGGGGACCCCGCCGCGCCGCTCTTGCCCATGAGCATGGCGAGCGGGCGCGGCATGGCAGGCAAGCGGGCCCGCCAGTGGGTGATGGTCAGCCGGTGAGCGGGACGCGGCCTTCGATCGGGTAGGCGGGGTCGTTGTAGCCGGGTGTGCTCGGGTGGCCGGTGGTGACCAGGCTGTCAACCAGGGCCTCGTCCTCGGCGGTGAAGCGGACGGCGAGCGCGCCCAGATAGTCGGTCATCTGTTCGATGGTGCGCGGGCCGACGATCGGGCTCGTCACCAGGCGGTTGTTGAGGAGCCAGGCGAGCGCGAACTGGCCGGGCGAACAGCCTTTCGCCTCCGCATGGGCCTTCAGGGTCTGGGCAATGACCAGGCTCTCGTCGCGCCATTCGGTCTGCATCATCCGCTTGTCCTGGCGCGCCGCCCGGCTGTCGGACGCGGGCTGCTGGCCCGGCAGGTACTTGCCCGTGAGCACGCCGCGGGCCAGCGGGCTGTAGGGGGCAACGCCGAGCCCGAAATGGCTGGCGGCCGGCAGCAGCTCGACCTCCGGCTGGCGGTTCATGATGTTGTAGTAGGGCTGCAGGACCACCGGCCGGTCGATCCCGGCCTCGCCGCAGAGGCGGCAGATCTCGGCGATGCGCCAGCTGCGATAGTTGGAGAGGCCGACATAGCGGATCTTGCCGGCCCGGACGAGGTCGGCCAGCGCCCGCACCGTCTCATCGAGGGGTGTGAGGTGGTCCTCCTTGTGCAGGTAGTAGACGTCGATGTGGTCGCGGCCGAGGCGCTTCAGGCTCGCCTCGCAGGCCTCCATCAGCCATTTGCGCGACAGCCCGCGCTGGTTCGGGCCGCTGCCCATCGGATTAGCGGCCTTGGTGGCCAGGATCCAATCATGCGGCGACGCGGCGAGCGCCCGGCCGGTGATCCGCTCGCTCTCGCCCTCGTTGTAGACATCGGCCGTGTCGATGAAGTTGAGCGCGGCCTCGGCGGCCATGGCGATGATCCGCTCGGAGGTCGGTGCGTCGGTCGCACCGCCGAACATCATGGTGCCGAGGCAGAGCGGTGAGACCTGCAGGCCAGAGCGGCCGAGCTTGCGGTAGGACATCAAGATCACCTTCGATGAAGCTTTGCGAACGGTTGGTCGGGCGCCCCGGCGGCCGTGCGCGGCCGGTGGCGATCGTGGCTAGAGGATGTCGTCGGGGTGCACGAAGGCGCCGCGCGGCGGCGGTGGCCTGCTGGCGTGGGCCTCGAGGGCATCGCCCAGGCCTTGCATCAGGGCCTGGGCGAGAAGGGGGATTGCGGCCTCGAGGCGCACCGCGTCATCGAGCAGCCAGCCGGCGCGACCGAGGCTGTCCGTGCCGTGCGGCGGGCAGAAGGTGGCCTTGGCCGCCGCGGAGACCTCGCCTGGATAGGCCTCGATCAGCTGGGCGACCTCGGACGCAATGCCCTGCCTGGCGACCCGTGTAGCGGCCTCGATCATCGCCAGGTAGTGGGCGAAGCCGGCGCCGCTCACCTGCTCGAGCTTGCCGGGTCTGGCCCAAGCCTCGAGCACGTCGTGGCTGAGGGGCAGGCCCTTGGCGTCGCCGGAGACGACCAGGGCAGGGCCTTCCGCCCGACCGAAGCAGGCGACATCCTGATAGAAGAGCGAGCGGTGCCGCATGCGGCGATAGCGGCGCAGCGTGTCTCCCCAATAGCTCGGCGTCGGGTCGATGACGACGTCGCCCGGCTCCATGGTCTGGTAGGCCTCGTCGATGACGGCGTCGACGAGCGCGCCTGTGGGCAGGTCGAGCACATAGCGGCGCGGGTAGTCGAGCGCCTCGAGAAAGGCGGCATAGGACGAGACGGTCTCAACGCCGGCGTCGACGGCACGATCCCCGCCAGCGCAGCCGATCACCGCGACGCCGGCGGCCTGGAGAGTGCTGGCGACGCCGCTGCCGCCGCCGATCACGCCTACCCGCATCGCCCCTCCCGCTTCCGAGCCGCCCCGCGATCTGGCAATCGAAGGGCCCGCCGCTAGCCCGGTGCGGCCCTCGGCACCGGCTCGGCGAGAAGAAGGTCTAGACGAAAGAACGGGCCGGCGGAACCGGCCCGTCAAGAGGTTCGAGAAGAATGACGCGCCGGTCGAGCGGCGCCAGCGGCTCAGCCCTGCTTTTCGGCCTCGGGCAGCTTGACGGGCGTGCTCTGCGCCGGGGCCGACGAGGTGGTCGAGGCCGACGCGACGACGTCATTGGCCTTGGCCGTGGTCCAGTTGCAGGCGGCCCAGGCCGAGCTTCCGGCGAGAGCGACAACGGCGGCACAAGCAATCGCAGCGATACGCATGGATCATCTCCGGTTGCGGTTAGCGACTGTCGTAAATTGACACGAATGTGGCCGACGACAAGGGAGGCGGCCGACTGCCACGAAAGGCGCCCGAAGGCGGCAGCTCAGCATCTGCCTTTCTTCTGCTGGCCGGGCGGGCAGAAGCCGCCGGAGCCATGACCGTCGCCGACCTCGACCTGCACCGGCGGTCGCGGTCTCGATCTCGACCTTGGGCGGGATCACCCGTGCCGTGCATGCAGCCAGCAGCACCGAGGCCAGCACGCCGATGACCATCATCACCCGCATCGAGAACATCCTTGTCGCCACTTTATCGAGCTCCATGGCAAGAGCCTAAGATCCAAAGGTGAAGGATCGATGAACAACGTGCCCCGGCTCAGCGTCGCCCATGCCGCAGCGTGGCGAGTTCGTCGAGCTCGAGGCGCTCGGCCTTCACCGCCGCCGCGTGCCGCCGTTGCGCCCGCCGCTCGGCGAGCACCTCCAGGCGCTTCAGCTCCACCAGGCTCGCGTGAACCGCGTCGCGCGCCTCGCCAACTCGCGTCGTCTGGGCGGCGTGCGCCTGCGCCGTCCGGTCCAGCACCTGCCGGGTGCCGCGGGCGATGGCACCCCAGAAATCGAGCTCGGCCTCGCTCGTGACCGCCAGCGTCATCGCTTCGGACCAGGCGGCTTCGTGTTGCCCCAGCCGTGCTTCGAGCCGTTCCAGTCCGCCCTGCTCGGCGACCAGCTCGCCGCGTCGCCCGTCGAGCTCCTGACGCTCGAGCCTGGCAAGTGTCGCCAACGGATCGCGTCGAGGCGCCATGGCCTCAGCCGATCGCCGCGCGTGGCGGCCAGGCCGCGCCCAGCGCCGCGGCGAGCTTGGCGAAAGCCTCGTCCCCGGCGGCAAGCTCGCTCAGATCCTGCGCCAGCACGGCCTCCAGCGCGGGCCGCCTGGCGATCGCCTCGTCGATGTAGGGGCTGCTGCCGGCGCGATACGCGCCGAGCTCGATCAGCTCGGCCATCTCGGCGTAGCGCTGCATCAGCCGTCGGGCTGCCGCGACCAAGGCCCGCTCCGCCGGGGCGTAGCAGCCCGGCGCCGTTCGCGAGATGCTCTTCAGAACGTCGACGGCGGGAAACCGTCCGGCCTCGGCGATGCGCCGGTCCAGCACGACGTGACCGTCGAGAATGCCGCGGACCGCATCGCTGATCGGCTCGTTGGTGTCGTCGCCGTCGACCAGCACGGTGAAGAGCCCGGTGATGGTGCCGCCGATGACGCCCGCCGCGCCGGCGGGGCCGGCGCGCTCCAGCAATTGTGGCAACTCGGCGAAGACACTTGGCGGGTAGCCCTTGGTCGTCGGCGGCTCGCCGGCCGCGAGGTGAATCTCGCGCAGGGCCATGGCGAAACGGGTGACGCTGTCCATCAGGCAGAGAACCTTCGCCCCCTGGTCGCGGAAATACTCGGCCACTGCCATGGTGGCATAGGCGGCGCGACGGCGGGTCATGGCCGGCTGATCGGAGGTTGCGACCACGACCACGCTCCGCGCCCTGCCTTCCGCGCCCAGGGTGTGCTCGAGGAACTCCCCGAGCTCGCGGCCGCGCTCGCCGACCAGCCCGATCACCAGGATGTCGGCGGTGGCGGCGCGGGCCAGCATCGACAGCAGGCTCGACTTGCCGACGCCGGAGCCGGCAAAGATGCCGAGCCGTTGGCCGGCGCAGACCGGCGTGAAGAGATCGAGTGCGCGCACGCCGGTGGTCTGGCGCTCGCCGAGCCCAGCCCGCTCGCCGGCGGGTGGCGGCGCCGCTTGCACGGCATAGGCCTTGCGGCCGGGGCGGAGGGCTGGCCCGCCATCCTGCGCCCGGCCGAACGCATCGATCACCCGGCCTCGCCAGCTCATGTCCGGAAAGAGCTGGCCGATCTGGCGGTCGATCTGCACCCGGGCTCCCTGGGCGACGCCGGTGATGTCGCCGTAGGGTGCGAGCAGCGTGTCACCCGCATCGAAACCGACAACCTCCGCGGCGACCTCGTCGACGGGACGCTCGGCGTCCGGTCCGACACCGCGGGCGATGCGGCAGCCGTCACCGACGCCGACCAACCCGCCCAGGCCCAGTGCACGAACGATCTGCCCGCGGCAGGCGCCGACCCGGCCGAAAAACCGCCAGCCGTCGATCCTGGCGATGGCGTCGTGCAGCTCCGTCTGCTCCGCTGCCGAGAACAGCGGCGACAACGCGTTCGTCGTGGACCGTGGCGGTGCCTCAGGTGGTGTGACGGTCGTCGCTCTCATGCCTCTTGTCGTATCCCGCTATGTTTATTGCCGGCGAAATCGGCCGATTCTTGTCGCTGGGCCCGTTCTAGCGGTGGCGCATTAAGGAAGGGTTAAGGAACGATGTCTTAAGGTTACGGCACCGCATCGAACCGTGGGCATGGCACCGCGGGCACGGCAGCGCGGACGTGGAAGCGCGGGATAGATGGAGACGTTATGCGTGCACTGGTAATCGAGGATGATCCGGTATCGGCCAAGCTCATTGAGACGGCGCTTCGGACCGAGAATATAGTGTTCGAACCGACCGACCGCGGCGAGGAAGGCATCGAGCTCGCCAAGCTCTACGATTTCGACATCATCATCTTGGACCTTCGCCTGCCGGATATCGACGGCTACGAGGTGGTCCGGCGGTTGCGGGCCAGCCGGGTGCAGACCCCGGTGCTGATTCTCTCGGGCCGCAGCGATCCGACGGACAAGGTCCGCGGGCTGACCAACGGCGCCGACGACTACCTGACCAAGCCGTTCAACAAGGCCGAGATGCTGGCGCGGATCCACGCGATCGTGCGGCGGGCCAAGGGTCACTCGGAATCGGTGATCCGCACCGGCAAGCTGGTCGTCAACATGGACAGCCGCTCGGTCGAGGTGGATGGCCAGCGCCTGCACGTGACCGGCAAGGAATACAACATTCTGGAGCTGCTCTCGCTGCGCAAGGGCACGACGCTCACCAAGGAGATGTTCCTCGATCATCTCTATGGCGGGATCGACGAGCCGGAGCTCAAGATCATCGATGTGTTCATCTGCAAGCTCAGGAAGAAGATCGCCGCCGGCACCGGCGGGCAGCACTATATCGAGACGGTTTGGGGCCGTGGCTACGTGCTCAAGGATCCCGAGACGCGTGAGGACATGCCGCAGCTGCCGTCCGAGCGTCGGGCGCGCGAACAGGTCTCGGAAGGAAGCGCTGCCATCGCCTGAGCAAAGAACCCTTCGACACACCGGCGCCGCCCGCGCGGCCTTTGCTCCGCTGCGGCGCTATGGACGCCCCTGTGGTGCGCGCTTGGTTCGCCGTCGCTGCCTTGCCGTTCGACCTGGCAGGCCAGCAGACGTGCGTGTCGGCCGTTCCGCATGGACGATGATGTGCAGGCAGGTCGGCTGAAGGCGGTCTCATCGGGTTCTTGCCTAAGCTCTGGGTGAGGCCCCGAGCGCGCGGAGAGGCGCTCTTCCGGCTCGGCTTTCCGCGGACTGATCCTGCTCGATGAGCGGCGGGTTCGCGATCTTGGCTCGGGATTGACGGACGAGGGGAGCTGTCCAGTCCGGCCCGCGGGCTTGATGGGCGAGGCGAGTTGTGCTGTTCGATGTCTCGCATGGTCTGCCTTGCAGGCTCGGCTTCGAGCGCCAGGAAAGCGAAATCGTCAATCGGTGGCCGGCAGCAGCCATTTTTCTTCCTGATTATCCGTTTTTCTCATCCAGCGATGATGGCCCGATACGGGCGCGGCTTGGCCTGCAGCGCGGCCCACATCAGGCGCTCGGTTATGGTGTCGAGTTGGTAGCGGCGGTTGAAGCGCCAGGCGAAGCTGGCGAGGTAGCGCTGGGCGTGTTTCTGGCTGACGTGGTGGTATGTGCCGGCGAGCGCCGTCTTGATGTTGCCGAGCGTCGTGTTCACCCAGTTGAACGACGGCCACTGCGCTGCCTTCTTGCCACTGCCGCTGAGCATCGGGAAGTGGTCGCAACCGGCGGCCTCGACGCTCCGCCAGCACGACAGGCCGTCGCTGACGATGTTGGTGCCGGTGGCGAAGCTCGACCGGGCCAGCTTGGCGATCTCGGCTTTGCGGAAGCCCTTGACCACGAGCAGCTTCAGGCGCCTCGGCTTGCGGTCGAGGCTCGTTTCGACCGCAGCGACGAACGGTGTCTTGCCGGCCGCACCGCGCCCACGCTTGCCGCCGCTGCGCACGCCGCCGAGATAAGCGTCGTCGAGCTCGACCCGGCCGCTCATCTTCGGCTTGCCGGCGTCGCGTTCCGCCATGGCGGACATCAGCTTCTGCTTCATCAGCCAGGCGGTCGGCTGCCGCACACCCAGTCGTCGCGCCAACTCGATCGAGCTGATCCCGCCCTTGGCCTGCGTCAACTCGTAGATCGCGCGAAACCACGTCGTCAGCGGCAGCTTCGTGCTGTGGAAGATCGTGCCCGCCGTGAACCCCGTCTGATGCTTGCAGGCGTTACACTGGACCTGCTTCCTGCTCTTCATCCGCGAATACTTTTCACAGCCGCACCGCTCACAGATAAAGCCGCGGCCCCAGCGCATCTCGAACAGCACCGCCAGGCATTGCGCCTCGGTCCCGAACCGCGCCCGAAACGCCAACTCGCTCAATCCACGCATCTTGGCCGCCAGATTATTCACTGTGCTCGCCTCCAATCCACCATAACCACATGATTCTGCTAGCATAGCTCTAGACGAAAATAATGGATAATCAGGTTTTTCTTTCGTCTCGTCTCGCCTCGTTTCGGCGATCGATCGGGCGTGATCGCTTCCTCAGCTCCCTTGACTGGGTTGACGTGGCGGAAGGACGAGGGAGTGGGCGCCGACCCATGACTCTCGGCTCGATGTGGGGCGGATCGGTGTTCGCTGGCGCGGGCTGTTATGGGGTTCGGCCATGCCTTGGCCGTCCGCCGCTAGGCGCACTGTGTCGTTGCACGGCGGGTCCGGATGGCGCGCGGCCGCGCGAGCCGGGCTCCATGCAGGGCAATCGTGGGTGGGCGGAAGGGCTGGTCGCCCGAGCGTCGCTCGTAGGCGGGCGGTTGTTGGCTCGGCTGGCGCATCGGCGGCTCGGACAGGGACGGCGTCAAGCAGGGACAGCGGATGAGCGCTCTCGAATCGGCTTCAGTGCGCCGCGTCGCGGCGATGCTCGCCGGCACTGGCGCGGCCCCAGGCGTCGATAACGGCGCAGCAGGGCGTGTGGTGGAGCTGGCGGCGAGTGCGCGGATCGCCGAGGCTGCGGCGGCGGCCCTGGGGGTGCCGGTCAGCGCGATCGTCAAGTCGCTGGTCTTCGTCGTTGGTGAGCGCCCGGTGCTGGCACTGGTCGCCGGCGACCGCCAGTGCCGGATGGCAGCTTTGCCGGCATTGCTCGGGCTCGAAGGCAAGGTAAAACGGGCGTCGGCCGAGCTGGTGCGCGACGCCACCGGGTTCGCCATCGGCGGCGTACCGCCCGTCGCGCATCGCACGGCCATGCCGGTGGCGATCGATGCCAGCCTGGGCCGCTTCGAGAGGCTCCATGCCGCCGCCGGCCACCCGCATTGCGTCTTCGCGACGAGCCTGGCCGAGCTCGTGCTGCTGACGGGCGGCGTCGTCAGCCCCGAGGTCGGCACATTGATCGATCCAGGGATCGATCCAGTGATCGGCCCCGATATCGGTCCAGGGATCGACCGCGCCTGCTCTCGGGGTGACCCGTCATGCCGGTTGCGCGGCGCCCCGTCCCCGGCATAGGATTTCGGGCAAAGGCATCGGGAGATGGGCGCATGAGTTGGCATGACTGCAGCGAGGCGGAGTGCCGCTTCAGCGCTGCCGAGATCGACCCGATCAAGACCATCGTCATTCCGCGCACCGGCGATATCGGCAATTTCGAGGTGAGGCGGGCCTTGCCGTCGAAGCAGCAGCGGATGGTCGGCCCGTTCGTCTTCTTCGACCAGATGGGCCCCGGCGAGTTTCTCACCGATACGGGGCTCGATGTTCGCCCGCATCCGCATATCGGGCTCGCCACGGTGACTTATCTCTTTACCGGTCGGGTGATGCATAGGGACAGCCTGGGCACCGCCTTGCCGATCGAGCCTGGGGCCATGAATCTGATGACCGCGGGAAGCGGCATCGCGCACTCCGAGCGCACGCCCAAGGACGACCGCGCGGCGACGAGCCGGCTGTTCGGCATCCAGGCCTGGGTTGCGCTGCCGCAAGACGTGGAGGAGTGCGCACCGGGTTTCTCCCACCATGCCGCCGACAGTCTGCCGGTCGTCGCCGGCGATGGTGCCCGCGTGCGGGTGATTGCGGGCACGGCCTATGGGGCCAGCTCGCCGGTGCCGATGGCAAGCGACACCGTCTACGCCGACGTCTCGCTCGAGCCCGGCGCCACCCTGCCGATTGATGCCGAGCATGAGGAGCGCGCGCTCTATCTGGTCGAGGGGCGGGTCCAGATCGCCGGCGACACGCATGATGCCGGTCGGCTGCTCGTGCTGCGGCCGGGCGATCCCCTGACCATCGAGGCGTTGGCGCCGACCCGCTTCATGCTCCTCGGCGGTGCCGCCATGGACGGGCCGCGCTACATCTGGTGGAACTTCGTCTCCTCCAGGCGCGAGCGGATCGAGGCGGCCAAGGCGGATTGGCGGGCCGGGCGGTTCGGCGCGGTGCCCGGCGACGCCGAGTACATTCCCCTGCCAGAGAGCTGATCCGGCCGCTGCCGCAAAGCTGAGCGGGCCCCCCGTCATCGGGATTGGCTGGCCGCTGCCATTGGGCCGCGTCCGACGGGCTTGCCGCCGCTGAATTCCCTCTTTACCGTCCGGTCAGCAAGAAGGGTTGCGCCGCAACATGAACGATCACGTCGCTTCGCTGGTGGCGGAGGGGATCAAGAAACGCTTCGGCAGCCTCGAGGTGCTCAAGGGCATCTCGATGACGGCCGCGTCCGAGGACGTGATCTCGATCATCGGCGCCTCGGGCTCGGGCAAGAGCACCTTCCTGCGCTGCATCAATTTCCTCGAGACGCCGGACGACGGGCGAATCGTCGTCGGCGGCGAGGAGATCCGCATCAAGCACGACCGGCTGGGCCAGCCCGTGATCGGCGATCAGGCGCAGCTCAGCCGGATCCGGGCGAAGCTCGGCATGGTCTTCCAGAGCTTCAATCTCTGGTCGCACATGACGGTCGTGCAGAACGTCATGGAGGGGCCGGTCACGGTGCTCCGCGAGGCCAAGGCCGAGGTGCGCGACCGGGCCATGGCGCTGCTCGACAAGGTCGGCATCGCCGACAAGCACGATGCCTACCCGGTCGAACTTTCGGGCGGCCAACAGCAGCGGGTCGCCATTGCCCGGGCCCTTTGCATGCAGCCGCAGGTGCTCCTTTTCGACGAGCCCACCTCGGCGCTCGATCCTGAGCTGGTCGGCGAGGTCTTGAAGGTGATGCGCGATCTGGCCGCCGAGGGGCGGACCATGGTGGTGGTCACGCATGAAATGGGCTTCGCGCGGGAGGTCTCGAACCGCGTCATGTTTCTGGCCGATGGCCGGGTCGAGGAGGAGAATTCTCCGGCCGAGCTGTTCGGCAATCCGCAGAGCGAGCGCTGCCGCCGTTTTCTCGCAAGCGTGTTGTGATCGCGGCACCCCGATTGGCGCTAACCCGAACTGGAGGAAGAATTTGATGACACGTCTTGGCCCTTTCACCTTTGCGCTGGGCATCTTGGCTGCCGGCACTGCTGCGGCACAGGACTGGAGCACCATTCGCGTCGCCACCGAGGGCGCTTATGCGCCCTGGAACTTCACCAACGCCGCCGGTGAGCTGGACGGCTTCGAGCCCGAGCTGATGGAAGATCTCTGCGCGCGGATGAACGCTGAATGCACGCTCGTGGCCCAGGCCTGGGACGGCATCATCCCGGCGCTGCAGGCCGGCCGCTACGATGCCATCATGGCCGGGATGTCGATCACCGACGCCAGGCGCGAGGTGATCGACTTCACGCGCTCCTACGCCACCACGCCGGCCATCTTCGTCGCCCCCAAGGATAGCGACTTCGCCGCCGCCGGCCTGCCCGAGATCCGCGTCGACATGATCGAGATCTCGCCCGACGAGCAGGCGCTCATCGACCAGGTGCGCGAACTGCTCTCGGGTCTGACCGTCGGTGTGCAGACGGCGACCACCCACGAGAATTTCCTCCGCGAGCACATGGGCGATATCGACATCCGCGCCTACGACACCCAGGAGAATCTCGAGCTCGATCTGCAGGCCGGGCGCATCGATCTGGCGCTCGCCGATCAGAGCGCCTGGCAGCCGGTGCTCCAGGGCGATCTGGGCGAGGAGTTCATGCGGGTCGGGCCCGGCTTCTCGCGGGGCATCTTCGGCTACGGCGTGGGCATCGGCATCCGTAAGGAGGACACAGCCCTGCGCGAGAAGTTCAACGAGGCCATTGGTGCGGCGCTCGAGGACGGCACGGTAACCGAACTCGCCACCAAGTGGTTCGGCTTCGACTCTGCGACCGTGGACTGATCGGCCGGGCGCGGGCCACGACAGGTGGATTTCTCGCTTCTCGCCTGGGGTGACGCCGGCTGGGGTGACGACTTGGCCAGAGGGGCCCTCGTCACCCTGGCCGTTGCGGTCTGCGCCTACTCGCTCGGCATCTTGATCGGCACCGGCCTTGCGGCCATGAAGCTCTCGGCGGTGCCGCCGCTGCGCTGGCTGGCGGCGGTCTACACCACGGTCGTTCGCGGCATCCCTGAGCTCCTCGTCATCTATCTTGTCTTCTTCGGCGGTGGTGCGGCGCTTCGCGCGATCGCGAGCGGGATGTTCGGCTACGAGGGCTATATCGATCTGCCCATCTTCCTCACCGGCATGATCTGCATCGGGGTCAGCGCCGGCGCCTATTCGGCCGAGGTGATCCGAGGCGCCGTGCAGAGCGTGCCCAAGGGTCAGATCGAGGCGGCGATCGCCATCGGGATGAGCAAGGGCCAGCGCTTCTGGCGGGTCCTGGTCCCCCAGGTGGCTCGTTTCGCGCTGCCGGGACTCGGCAATATCTGGCAATTCACGCTCAAGGACACCTCGCTCATCTCGGTGATCGGGCTGGTCGAGATCATGCGCCAGGCGGCGATCGCGGCAGGCTCGACCAAGGAGCCCTTCACCTTCTACTTGGTCGCAGCCGTCCTTTATCTGGGCCTGACCTCGCTCTCCAATCGGGGCTTCGATGCTGCCGAGGGTTGGGCCAATCGCGGCGTGAGGCGGGCCTGATGGATCTGGCCTTTCTCGGCGACGTCTTCTGGCAGCTCGCCGCCGGCGTGCCGGTGACGATCCTGCTCGTCGTCCAGTCGCTGCTGCTGGGCTTTGTCCTGGCCGTGCTGGTGGCCCTGATGCGGCTCAGCGACAATCGCATGGTGAGCGGCACCGCCTACGGCTTCGTCTACGTCTTCCGCAGCACGCCGCTCCTGGTGCAGATCTTCCTCATCTACTACGGCTCCGGCCAGTTCCGGCCGTTCCTGCAGGATCTGGGCTTGTGGGTGTTCTTCCGGGATGCCTGGTTCTGCGCGATCCTGGCGCTGACGCTGAACACCGGCGCCTATACGAGCGAGATCATTCGGGGCGGCATCCAGTCGGTGCCGCACGGCCAGCTCGAGGCCGGCCGCGCCGTCGGCATGACCGGGCTGCAGCTGTTTCGCCGTCTCACGTTTCCCATCGCCATGCGCCAGGCGCTGCCGGCCTATGGCAACGAGATCATCTTGATGGTCAAGGCGAGCTCGCTGGCCTCCACGATCACCATTCTCGAGGTCACCGGCATCGCCAAGACGATCATCGCCTCGACCTTCAGGCCCGTGGAGGTCTTCGTCGTCGCCGGCGCTTTCTATCTTCTGATGAACTTCGTCGTCACCCAGGCCGTCCGGCTCACCGAGGCGCACCTCGCCATGAAGAGCCCGGCCGCCCGCGCCGCGGCCCGGGCGCGCGACGCGGAAAGCCGGGAGAAGGCGATCCTCGCCCGTTGAGCCGGCTGGCGGCTACCAATAGGGTGGATGCTCCGGCAGCGCCGCACCGCAGCCGCATTGCCCGCTCGCCTCGCTGTCGCTCATCCGGCCGCAGGCGTCGCAACGCACCCAGAAGGGGTTGATCCGGGCGGGAACCCAGACGCTGGTGAAGCCGCTGCTGACCATCTCGCCAGAAAAGAACGGCTTCATGCTCTTCTGGTGCGTGCCACCCTGCATCAACTGCCGCGGCTGGTCAGCTGTGTCCCAGGCGCTGATCGTGAACATCCGGTGGCCAATCTTCCCGGTCGTCACCCCGATGAAGCCGTCCATCTCGAGCATCTCCACCATGCTCGGCCGCGCGTATTCGCGAACCTTCGCTACTTGTGCGTCGTCGAGCGCGTGCAGCGTGGTGATCGCCATGGCCCCGGGTGCCGCACGGCGGCCGCTCTGCACCTGGACGCTGTCGCCGAAGCTGAAAGGGCCGGCGTGGTGCGGCTGGACGATGATCTGCAGGCCGAGTTGCCGCGGCACGGCGCCGCCGTCGAAATAGCCGACGACCGTCTGGATCTTCGACCCGTCGGTCGAGATGAAGTCGGCGCCGGCGAGCTCGACCGGCTTGCCGGTCGGTGGCAGGCCACGGAACGAGCCCGTGTTGGTGCCGCGCATCAGCCACTCCGCGGCGAGCTTGCCGCCGCCGGTCTCGGCCCTTGAGACGATCTCGAAGGAGAGGTCGGGAAAGGCCTGCCAGAGGCTGCTGATGTGGCTGCCGAGGGCGTCGCCCGAGAGCGGCCCGGGCGTCGTTGGGTCGGTATAGGTGCCACCGTTGACGAGACTGTCGAGAACGGCCGCAGCGTCGCGTGCATTCCAGGCGTCGAAGTAGCGTGAGGCCGCCTCTTGCACGCTCATAAATAGTGCTCCCGCAATTTTTGTGGACGGACTATGAAGCCAATTGTGATCTCCTGGCAAGTGACCGGCTATCCCTTTGGATTTTTGCCGGTTCTCTTCGTCGAGCCTTCGTCGATTGAAAGCCGTCTCGTCAGCTCGCGTCACGGGCCGAGGGCGCGGCCGGTCAGATCGGGCCCCGTCAGCCCGTCACCAGCACCGGATCGCGCTCGATGCGGCGGATGCTGAAGTCGCGGCCGAGCAGGCGGGCGAGTGGCAGGGAGCGCTGCAGGAGAGCGCGGACGCCGGCGATCTCCTGCCGCTCGCCGGATGGCGTCGTCACCTCGGTCACCGTCACCGCGTTCAGCATGGGCGCCAGCTGCAGGCCAATCCAGCTGCCGGTCGGTGTGCCGAACTCGGCGGCGAGCGCCGGCCGGAGCGCGCCGTGGAGCGGCAGCGATCCCCAGGCATAGACGGCGCCATCGATGAAATAGGCGCGGATGCCGTCGATCGGGTCGGCGAGCCGGACCAGATCGTGCCACTCTCGGCTCGCCGGGTTGCGGAAGATCTCGACAAGACCGACGCCGCGCGCCTTGATCGTCGTGAAATGAGCCATCGAACGGCAATCCTCTTGGTCGGTTGCAGAGCTTGGGCAATTGATTTTCGCCGTGGTGGCACCCTATCCCGGCCATGGTTAAGGCCGGCTTAACGACGACTGGAGCAATCGGGCCCATGAACTTCGCCGAGTATCGCCGGCACGACGCGCGCGGTCTGGCCACCCTGGTCGCCACAGGCGAGGTGACGCCCAGGGAGCTGCTGGCCACGGCGCTCGACCGGCTCGCCGCGGTCCAGCCGCGCTTGCGTCCGCTGAGCCTGGACGAGACGGATTTCGCCGAGGCTAGCCTGGCGGCAGGGTTGCCCGACGGGCCGTTCAAGGGCGTGCCGTTCCTCCTGAAGGACCTCTTCTCGTTTCTGCCGGGGACGAAGCTCACGAATGGCTGCCGGCTCTTCGGCGAACAGGACTGCACGCTCGAGGCGACGCTGATGGCGCGGCTTCGGGCGGCTGGGCTCGTCGTCTTCGGCAAGACCGCGAGTCCCGAACTCGGCGTCAACGTGACGACCGAATTGGTGTTGCATGGTCCAGTGCGCAACCCCTGGGATGTCACGCGCAGCGCCGGTGGCAGCTCCGGCGGGGCGGCCGTTGCCGTGGCCTCGGGCATCGTGCCGGCAGCGCATGCCTCGGACGGCGGCGGGTCGATCCGCATCCCGGCCTCGGCCTGCGGCCTGGTCGGGCTGAAGCCCAGCCGGGCGCGCAATCCTGTGGGCCCCTTCGTCGGCGAGGCCTGGAACGGGCTGGCTTGTGGGCATGTGATCACCCGAACCGTAGCCGACACGGCAGCGTTTCTCGACGCGACGGCCGGCCCGGAGCCCGGCGATCCGTATGCCTGCCCGCCCATCGACGGCAGCTTCTTGGACGCTGTGGCGCTGGATCCATCGCCTTTGCGGATCGGGCTCGTCACCGAGGCGCCGGGCGGCATTCCCGTCGATCCGGCCTGCATCGCCGCGACCGAGGCCGCGGCGCGCAAGCTCGAGGCGCTCGGCCATCACGTCCTGCCGATGGGGCTGGGTCTCGATGGCGAGCAGCTGAGCCGGCAGATGGTCACGGTGGTGGCCGGCAATCTGGCCAACGACCTGGCGGGCTGGGAACGGCAGCTCGGCCGCGCGGCGGACAGGGACACGCTCGAGGCCTGCACCCTGGCGTTGGCGGCGCGCGGGCGGGCGCTAGCAGCCGCCGAGCTCGCCGCTGCCATCGGGGGCCTGCACCAGACCGCCCGGCAGCTCGGCCGGCATTTCCAGAATGTCGACGTCGTCTTGACGCCGACGCTCGCGATGCCGCCGCCGCCGCTCGGGGTGATCGACCAGAACATGGCCGATCTCGACCGGTTCCTGGCGCTCAATGCTGCCCTGATCCCGTTCACGCCGCTCTACAACATGACCGGCTGCCCGGCGATCAGCCTGCCCCTGGAGCAAGGCCCCGGCGGCTTGCCGATCGGCGTCATGCTGGGCGCGGCGCTCGGGCGCGAGGATCTGCTGCTGGCCCTGGCGGGTCAGCTCGAGCGGGCGCATCCCTGGTTCGATCGCGTGCCGCCGGAGCTGGCTTCCTAGCCTGCTAGCGTGCGCGCAGGCGGAACGGCGGCGGCTTGTCCGGGTAGATGGTGATGACGCCCACGGGCTGGATCGGCCGGCGGCCGACCATCTCGAGGCGGTTGTCGCGCACCAGCCGGGCCAGGACGATGGCGGCCTCGGTGAGCGCGAACTGGGCGCCGATGCAGACCCTGGGACCGGCGCCGAAGGGCAGGTAGGTGAAGCGCGCCGGCGGTGTGGCTTCGGGCAGGAAGCGCTCTGGCCGGAAGCTGTCGGGGTCGGCCCAGTTGCGGCGGTGGCGGTGCAGCACCCAGGGCGCGATGACGATGAGCGCGCCCTTCTCCACGGTGACGTCGCCCAGCTGGTCCGGCTCCTTCGCGGAGCGTACGAGGGTGAAGGCCGGCGGGTAGAGACGGAGCGCCTCGGAGACGACGGCGCGAGCGATCGGCAACGCGTTGGCGGTGCCGGCGATGCCTTCGGGCGAGAGGTCGGCTGCTGCCGCCTCGCCAGCCAGCTGGTCCTGCACCTCCGGGTGGGTGGCCAGGAGATAGCTCGACCAGAAGAGGGCCAAGGCCGTCGTCTCGTGGCCGGCGACGATGAGCGTGCCGATCTGGTCGCGCAGCTCGTCCAGACCGAAACCGTCCTCGCCTTCCAGCGTCGCCGCCTGCATGGCGTCGAAGAGGTCGGCCGGCCGGTCGCTGGCGGGCCGTCCGGCGCGCTCGGCGACGATTCGGTCGACCAGCTGGCGCCACTCCTTGGCGAAGCGCTGGCGGCCCAAATCGGCGGGCGAGCGCCAATTGTCCGGCAGCAGCAAGTCGAGCGCCGATGGCCGGGCGTGGCGGGTGCCGTAGCGGGTGATCAGTCGCCGCAGCGCTGGTCCGTAGCTGTCCATCGACTGGCTCAAGAGCACCCGGCAGGCGATCTCGAGCGAGATTCCCTGGAAGGCACGGAGCAGGTCGACGGCGCCGCGGCGGCCGGTGGCGCAGGCCGTTCAGGTAGCGCTCGGCCTCGGCCAGCGACGCTTCGGCGACGAAGCCCAGATTGCGTGGCGCGAAGGCCGGTGCCATCAGCCGGCGCTGCCGCTTCCACTGCTCGCCCTCGCTCAAGAACAAGCCCTTGCCGGTGATCGGCTCCAGGATGCGGATGCCAGCCGCCGAGCGGCCATAGGCCTCATGGTTGTCGACGAGGACGCGGCGGACGGCCGTGGGCTCGTTCACCAGCACGCTCTGCCGGCCGAGGAAGGGGCGGCTGATGACCGGCAGCTCGTAGGCCGGCGCCCCCCAGGTCGCCAGCGTGTTGCGGCGCAAGGCCCAGATCGCGAGCGGCGCCGGCAGCACTGCCCTTGCCGGTGCGGGTCGCGGCGGTCGCTGGCGCGGCTCGACGGGGGCCGGGGTATCGAGAACGGCGGACATGGGCACTCCTGCGGCGCGAAACGCGCGCGGTGGTCGGATATCGGGCCCGCTGCCGGCCATCGAGCAGCCGACGGGCGCGCGGCTCCGTCCATGCAACTATCGATGTCTCGGCCGCCGGCAAGGGTGCCACACCTCGCGCTGGCGCCGGCGCCGGCCGCGTCGTATAGTGCTCTAGAGGAAAACGCCGGGCCGCCCCGAGGCGCCGACTGTCTTGAAAGCGTCATGGCCCTGGGCTAGGTCTGACGTGTCGGGTTGGTGCAGTGTCCACGAGAGCTTTTCGTAGCGACATGGTGTTCGAGGAACGCTTTCATCTAGAAAGTACGCGCGCTCGTCCAGCGAGCAGGCTTGGCTGATGCGCCAGCCGGGCTCATCGACGATGTCGTTGTCCGCCTTCCCGGCCCTGGTGCTGAACGCCGATTACCAGCCGCTCAGCTACTTCCCGCTCTCCCTCTGGAATTGGCAAGAGACGATCAAGGCGATCTTCCTCGATCGCGTGGCCGTGGTGCAGCAATACGATCGCGTCGTGCGCTCGCCGGGGCACGAGCTGCGGCTGCCGAGCGTGGTGGCGCTCAAGGAGTACATCCCGCAGTCGCGGCGCCCGCCGTTCACCCGGTTCAATGTCTTCTTGCGCGATCGGTTCACCTGCCAGTACTGCCAGACGGGGCTGCCGGCCCAGGAGCTGACCTTCGATCATGTGATCCCGCGGTCGCGGGGTGGCGTGACCAGCTGGCGCAACATCGTCACCGCCTGCAATCGCTGCAACCTGCGCAAGAGCAACCGGCTGCCGAACGAGTGCCGGATGCACCCGATGCAGAAGCCGGACATGCCGTCGCCGCACCAGTTGCAGCGCAATGGCCGGTCGTTCCCGCCCAACTTCCTGCACGAGAGCTGGCGGGACTATCTCTATTGGGATACCGAGCTCGAACCCTGAGCACAGGCGTTCTTTTCTAGCGTGTTGCGCGATTTGCATCTAATAATTTTCTATGATCACGCGAGAAGTTGTCGAACTCGACGCGCGCCGAGCTGGACCGGTGGCTGCGCGCTGCCGGGCATGACCTGGCCGAGCCGGCGCGGACCATCCGGAGCTTCCTCGACCTGCTGGAACGGCGTCATGCGGCGGCGCTGGATGCCGAGGCCCGCGAGTATATCGGCTTTGCCACGGACGCGGCGGCGCGGCTCGAGACGATGCTGGCGGCGCTGCTCGAGTACGGCCGGATCGGGCGCGAGCCGTTCGCCCCAACGCCGGTCGACCTCGCTGCCGTCGTCGAGCGGATCGAGACGGGGCTGGCGCCGTTGCTGGCCGAGACGGGCGGGCGGATCGAGGTCGGGCCACTGCCGCCGGTCGAGGGCTCGCTCAAGCATTGGCGGCGGCTGATGGCGATTCTGCTCGACAACGCGCTCACCTATCGGGGCATCGATCCGCCGGTTGTCGAGATCAGGGCCGAGAGCGGGCGGATCGTGGTAGCGGACAACGGTATCGGCATCGAGCCGCGCTTTTTCGAGCGGATCTTCGAGCCCTTCCAGCGGCTGCACACGCGCGACGCCATTCCCGGCTGCGGCATGGGGCTGACCATCGCGCGGCGGCTCGTCCAGCACCAGCGCTGTTGGCTCGATGTCGCGCCGCGCGACGGTGGCGGCAGCGTCTTCGTGATCACCCTGCCGAGCGGTCAGGCGCTGTCGGCGTCGGCCGAATAGGCGGCGAGTGCCCGCTCGCGGGCCGGCTTGTGCGCGACGACAGGCTCGGGGCCTGGGGCGTCGCCCAGCCAGCGCCGTCGGTAGGCGCCGTCGGCGTCGAACTTCTCGGCCTGGGCGATCGGATCGAAGATGCGAACGAAACCCTGCGCGTCGGCGCCGACGCTCGCCGACCACTGCCAGCCCATGGCGTTGTTGGCGAGATCGGCATCGACCAGCGTGTCCCAGAACCAGCGCTGGCCCAGGCGCCAGTCGATCAGCAGGTGCTTGGTGAGAAAGGACGCGGTCACCATGCGTGCCCGGTTGTGCATCCAGCCGGTGGCCCAGAGCTGGCGCATGCCGGCATCGACCAGCGCGTAGCCGGTCTCGCCGCGCTGCCAGGCGCGTAGCTCCGCCGGCGCCTCGCGCCAGGGAATAGCGCGGCGGCCGGGCATCAGCTCGCGCTCGGGCAGGCGCGGCTCGTGGAACAGGAGGTAGGTGGCGTATTCGCGCCAGGCGAGCTGGCGGATGAAGGCGAAACCCTGGCGTTCCAGGACCGCGCGCAGCACGGCGGCGGGGCTGATCTCGCCGGCGTGGAGGTGTGGCGAGAGGCCCGAGACGTGGTCCTGGCCGAGCTGGTGGCGGCCCTTGCCGTAGCGCTGGACGCTGTGCTCGATGAAGTCTCCGAGCCGGGAGTGGGCGGCGGCTTCGCCGGTCTGCCAGTGGGTGTCGAGCTTGCCGGTCCACAGCGGAGCGTCGCCAGGCAGCAGCTTGAGGTCGTGTGTTGCCAGCTCGATCCCGCGTATTTCGCCCGGCGCTGGGATGGCGGGCGGCGGCTCTAGCAGCTTCTGCCAATGCTCGAAGAATTTCGAGAACGACAGCCCCGGTGCTTCGACCTGCATTGGCTCGACGAGGACCGTCGCCCGGTGGCTGCGGGCCTCGATCCCGTCATCCTTGAGGGCCGTCTTGACGGCCGTGTCCTGGGCGATGCCGGCAGGCGTGTAGCGGCGGTTCCAGAGGACGGTGTCGGCGCCCGTCTCGGCAATGAGGCGGCGCAGAACGGCAAGGCTGTCCCCCTCACGCGTGATCAGCCGGGCGCCGCGGGGCGCGAGCGACCGGTCGAGCCCTGCCAGGCTCTGGTTCAGCCACCAGCGGGCGGCGGCGCCGATCGGCCAAGCGCCGGCTGCGCCGTCGTCCAGAATGTAGACCGGCACGACCGGCCCGCCGCGCGTCACGGCGGCATGCAGCGCCGGGTTGTCGGCGAGCCTGAGGTCGTCGCGGAACCAGACAATCGTGGGTCGTGTCATGTGTTGCTCATGCGATGGCGGCGCCAATCTGGCGGGTCGGCGCTGAGATGGTGGTCCGCGACTTCGAAGACACGTGCTTCGCCGAGCATGAAGGCGGCGAACGCGGCCCCGAACAGGGTCTTGATGGCCGGGTCGAGGACGTTGAGGCCGCCCGTGTAGGCGCCGAAGGCCGGCAGCAGCAGCAGCCGCGCATCGCCCACGAAGCACGGGCGGGTGGCCTTCCTGGCACCTTGGGCGAGCCGCGCCTTGGGGTGGAGGTGACCGGCGATCACGGCACGGCCGTCGTCGCCGCCGTTCTTCGGCAGGTGAACGAGGCGCAGCCGGCCGATCTCGAGCTGGTCCACGACCTCGCCGGCGAGGCCGGCGGGCGGGTCCGGGTCGTGATTGCCGCGCACCCAGAGCCAGGCGCGGCCGCGGGCGAGCGCCTGGAGCTGATCGCGGTTGGCGGCGGTAAGGCCAGTGGCGCCCGCCCGGTCGTGGAACGCGTCGCCCAGGCTGACCACGGTTCGTGGCCGGTAGCGCTCGATCGCCCAGCCGAGGCGGCGCAGGGTGCGGGCGGTGTCGTAGGGCGGCAGCAGCGTGCCACGGCGGGCGAAGGCGCTGCCCTTTTCGAGATGCAGGTCGGCGACGACCAGCGTGGCGCGCGCCGGCAGCCAGAGAACGCCCAGCGGATCGAGGAGCAGCGGCTCGTCGGCGTGGTGGAGGCTGGTCGCGACCGCATCCATCAAGCAGATGCACCGGTTGTGACGGGTGCGCCCGTGGCCTCGGCGATCAGCTCGCTGGTCAGCTCGTCCAGGGTCTCGTCGCCCCCCGCACCGGGCACGAACTCGCGGCCGATCGTGGCAATGATCGAGACCGCAAAGGGCGAGATGCGCTCCAGCTTGCGGTGGCGGATGCGGTCCTGGACGTGGTTGAGGAAATCGGCGAGCCGGCGGACATCGGTGAGCCCGGCCGCCGCCTCCACCCGGGCGGCGCGCAGCAGCACGTGGTCGGGCTCGTATTTGCGCAGCACGTCGTAGATCAGATCGGCATTGAAGGTGACCTGGCGGCCGGTCTTCTCCTGGCCCGGCTGGCGGCGTTCGATCAGGCCGGCAACGACCGCACAGTTCCTGAAGATGCGCTTGAGCATGCTGCTTTCGGCCGTCCATTCCTCGAGATCGTCGCCCAGCATGTCGACGCCGAAGAGGGCTGCGACATCCGGGCATTCGCCGAGGCTCCAGGTGGCGATGCAGTAGTCCGAGGCGACGAAGCCCATTGGCCTGGCACCCATCCGCTCGAGCCGCCTTGTCAGCAGCATGCCCAGCGTCTGGTGCGCATTGCGGCCGACGAACGGATAGGCCACGAGGAAGTGGCGGCCGGACCGCCAGAAGCTCTCGACCAGCAGCTCGTCCGCCGCCGGCAGGAGCGAGCGCTTCGCCTGGATGTCGAGCCATTCGTGGACCGGGGCCGGCAAGGCGTCCCAGGTGGTGGGGTCGGCCAGGATGGCCCTAACCCGGTCGGCGAGGTGGGACGAGAGCGGCAGGCGGCCGCCGGCATAGGCCGGAACCTTGGGCTCCTTGGCGTTCCTGGCCAGGCTGGCTACCACCTCGTTGTTGCGGATGCCCTCGAACGCCAGCAGCCGGCCGGCGAAGAGGAAGGTGTCGCCGGGGGTCAGCATCGAGACGAAATATTCCTCGATTTCGCCCAGGGACCGGCCGCGGCCGAGCTTCACCCGCATCACCGGTGCCTCGACGATGGTGCCGATGTTCATCCGGTAGGCGCGTACCAATCGTCGGTCGGTCAATCGGTAGAGCCCGTCCTCGCCACGGGTCAGCCGCCGGTAGCGGTCGTATTGCCCGAGCGCGTAGCCGCCGGTGGCGACGAAATCGAGAACAGCGTCGAAATCGGCTCGGGAGAGTGCCGCATAGGGGGCCGCGAGCCGCACTTCGTGGTAGAGGGCGTCGGCGTCGAACGGGCCGCTGCAGGCGACGCCGGTGATGTGCTGGGCCAGGACGTCGAGGGCGGCGACCAGCTGTGGAGCGCCGTCGAGCGTGCCGGCGCGCACCGCGTCCATGGCGGCGCGGCACTCCAGCACCTCGAACCGGTTGGCCGGGACCAGTGCGGCGCGGCTGGCGGTGTCGAGGCGGTGGTTGGCGCGGCCGATTCGTTGCAGCAGGCGGGACGAGCCCTTGGGTGCGCCCACCTGGACGACGAGGTCGACATCGCCCCAGTCGATGCCGAGGTCGAGCGACGAGGTGCAGACCACGGCCCGGAGCGCGCCCTTGGCCATGGCCGCCTCGACCCGGCGCCGCTGCTCGACCGCGAGGCTGCCGTGGTGCAGCGCGATCGCCAGGCTCGCGTCGTTGAGGCGCCACAGAGCCGCGAAGAAGAGCTCGGCCTGGGCGCGGGTGTTGACGAAGACCAGCGCCGTGCGCACCGCCTTGATCTGCCGGTAGACCTCCTCTGCCGCATAGAGCGCGATGTGCCCCGACCAGGGCATGTGGCCGTCCGGCAGCGTGATCGCGATCTCGGGCTCGGCACCGCCCTCGGCCGCGATGATGCGCGAGCGCCCGGGGTCGGGGCTCAGGAAGCGCAGGAGCCCTGGCGGATCGGCCACGGTGGCGGAGAGGCCGACGAAGCGGGCGTCCGGGGCTAGGCCGCGCAGGCGGGCCATGCCGAGCGCCAGCAGCGCGCCGCGCTTGCTCTCGGCGATGCTGTGCAGCTCGTCGAGGATGACGCAGCGAAGACCCTGGAAGTAGGTTCCGGCGTCCTCGTAGCTCAGCAGCAGGGCCAGTGATTCCGGGGTCGTCAGCAGGATCTGTGGTGGGTGGGTGCGCTGCCGCTTGCGCCGGTTGGCGGGCGTGTCGCCGGTCCTGACCGCGAAGGTGACCGCGAGGCCCATCTCCACGATCGGCGTTTCGAGGTTGCGGGCGATGTCGGTCGTCAGCGCCTTGAGCGGCGAGACGTAGAGCGTGTGCAGGCCGGTTGTCGGCTGCTGGGCTAGTTCGGTCAGGCTCGGCAGGAAGCCGGCCAGGGTCTTGCCACCGCCCGTGGGGGCGATCAGGAGCGTGTCCTCGTTGCGCCGGGCGGCCTGCGAGCATGGCGAGCTGATGCCCGCGTGGCTGCCAGCCGCGGGCGGCGAACCAGTCGGTGAAGGGGCGGGGTAGCTCGGGCAGGCTGGCGGTCCGCCGGTCTGCCGGTGCGACGGCATCGATAGCCAAGGCGGTATCCGGCTCAAAGCTGGGCTTGCATCGCCGAGATGGGCGACGGGACCGGCCTTGTCGAGCCCTCGGCTCCGCCGCTGGCTAGAACAGGCCCTCGATCAGCCCGTCGGCGTCGAGGCGGATGCTGTGCGCTGCCGGCTGTCGCGGCAGGCCCGGCATGGTCATGATCTCGCCGCAGACGACGACCAGGAACTCGGCTCCGCCCGAGAGCCTGACCTCGCGGATCGGCACGACGTGGCCGGTGGGCGCGCCCTTGAGGTTGGGGTCGGTGGAGAAGCTGTACTGGGTCTTGGCGACGCAGATCGGGAAGTGGCCGTAGCCCTGCTCGTCGAGCTCGCGGAAGCGGTCGCGCACCACCTTGTCGGCGATGATGTCGGCGGCACCGTAGATCTCGGTCGCGATGGTCCGCATCTTCGTCCAGAGCGGCATGTCGTCCGGATAGAGGTAGCGAAAGCCGCGGCCGTTCAGGGGCTGCGGCGTATCGGCGAGGCCGACGACGGCGTGGGCCAGAGCCTCGGTTCCGGCCGAGCCGTTGGCCCAGTGCGAGCAGACGCATCGCCTCGACGCCGAGCTCGCTTCGGCAATAGTCTTGGATCAAGGCGTGCTCGGCCTCGGTATCGGTGACGAACTGGTTGATGGCGACCACCGCCGGGACGCCGAACTTGCGGATATTGCCGACATGCCGCGCGAGATTGGCGAGCCCAGCCCGAACGGCTTCGAGGTTCTCCGCACCAAGCGCGTCCTTGGCGACGCCACCGTGCATCTTCAGCGCCCGGACGGTGGCGACGATGACGGCAGCGGCGGGTGCGAGGCCGGCCTTGCGGCATTTGATGTCGAAGAACTTTTCCGCGCCCAGATCGGCGCCGAAGCCGGCCTCTGTAACGACGTAGTCGGTGAGCTTGAGGGCCGTTCTCGTCGCCATCACCGAGTTGCAGCCATGCGCGATGTTGGCGAACGGGCCGCCATGCACGAAGGCCGGGTTATTCTCCAGCGTCTGCACGAGGTTGGGCATGAGCGCGTCCTTGAGCAGCACGGTCATGGCGCCGGCCGCCTGGATGTCGGCCGCGGTGATCGGCCGCTTGTCGCGGGTGTAGGCCACGACCATCCGGCCCAGACGCCGCTCGAGGTCGGCGAGGTCGGTGGCAAGGCAGAAGACCGCCATCACCTCGGACGCCACGGTGATGTCGAAGCCGTCTTCCCGGGGAAAGCCGTTGGCGACGCCGCCGAGGCTGGAGACGATCGAGCGGAGCGCCCGGTCGTTCATGTCGACCACCCGGCGCCAGGCCACGCGCCGCTCGTCGATGCCGAGCTGGTTGCCCCAATAGATGTGGTTGTCGAGCAGGGCGGCGAGCAGGTTGTGGGCCGAGCCGATGGCGTGGAAGTCGCCGGTGAAGTGCAGGTTGATCTGCTCCATCGGAACGATCTGGGCGTAGCCGCCGCCGGCCGCACCGCCCTTCATCCCGAAGCAGGGCCCGAGCGACGGCTCGCGCAGGCAGATCATCGCCTTCTTGCCGATGCGGTTGAGGCCGTCGCCGAGGCCGACGGTCGTCGTGGTCTTGCCTTCGCCGGCCGGGGTCGGATTGATCGCGGTGACCAGGATCAGCTTGCCGTCGGGCCGCTCGCCCTGGCTCACGATCCAGTCGAGGTCGAGCTTGGCGATGTGCCGTCCGTGACTGTGCAGCGCTGTCGCCGGGGATGCCGAGCGTCTCGCCGACCGTCTGGATCGGCCGCATCGCGGCCCGCCGCGCAATATCGATGTCGCTCGTTACCTCTGCCATCGCTCATCCCCTGCCAGAGCCTGTCGTCGGGCGCGCTTCGGGGACGCGCGTGACGCCGGGCGAAAAGACCCGGGAACAGTCCTGGTGCCAAGGGAGGAAAGCGTCAATTTGTTCCTGGTTTGCGTCGATGGCGGCAAGCAGGCGCCGGGCGTCGGAAATGCGATCGAGGCCGGCGCGGCGGCTCGGCCAGTTTCCGAGAGTGCGACCCGGCGACACGGCAAGTCGTTCGGCGGCAGCGACCTTGATGGCGGGAGACACAGTTGATATTCAACCTTAAGCTGCCTTAATGAAAAACTTGATAATCTGCGGTTTATTGCGCAGCATGATATCCAGCGCGGCCAAGCCGCCATCGAAAGGCCGGCGGAACAGGCCTGCGGTCGAGGTCGGACCTCGCCCGGTCGGCCGACGGCGACTATGGCGGTACGAGACGAGGCGCGAAAACACGATGTGGCGGCGATGATCGAAGACGATCGAAGCGGTGAGCCGCAGCAAGCTGGCAAGCACGACAAGCAGAGCGCTTTGGATCGGAGGTGGCCTGATGGCCGAAGGCTGCTGCTCGGCTTTGGAATCGTGAACGGCCTCATGGTGCCAGGCGTAGGCCTGACGGTCGACGTCTTGCTGCCGCTGCTGCCGTTCCTGCTCCTGTCGTTCGGTGCCGTGGGGTTGGCGCTGGCCGGGATGCCGAAGCTCCGGCGCCCGGAATCGACGTCGGCGCGCCGGCGTGATGCTCCGGACGAAGAGCGCGACCTGCAGCTTCGCAGCACCTCGGGCAAGCCCTTGCCGCCGGTCGTGCCGCTCTATCGACAGCCATCGGCGGTGCGTCGGCACCGCGTTCTCGACCCGTTGACGGAGTTGCCCGGCCGCGACGCGCTGGCCATCGCCCTCGGTCGTCTGATCGAGGAGGCGCGGAGCGGCGAGGAGCGCATGGCCTTGATCGCCTTCGATCTCGATCGCATGAAGGATATCAACGGCTTGCACGGCTATGCCGTGGGCGACCAGCTGCTGCGGATTGCCGCCCGCCGGCTCGAGGGCATTGCCAGGGATGGGGTGTTTCGGCTCGACGGCGACCGCTTCGTCGTTGTCCGGCGGGGCCTGGGCGGTATCGCCGATGCCGAGCTTGCGGCCGTGGCCGCGCTCGATCGCATCGGCCGTCCGATTCGCCTCGGCAAGGCGATCAAGCAGGAGATGCGGCCGTCGGCGAGCGTCGGGATTGCTCTCTATCCCGACCACGGCGCCGATTTCGAGGCGCTCATGCGCTGCGCGGAGATGGCCGTCGACGATGCCAAGCGGGCCGGCGGGCGCCGCTGCCGGGTGTTCGATCGCGGCATGATCGTGGCCATGCAGTTCCGCAAGGACATCGAGCGCGATCTCGCCGACGCGCTCGAGGCCGGGGATCTCAGCCTCCACTACCAGCCGCAGGTTGACCTCGCGAGCGGGCGGATCGTCGGTGTCGAGGCTTTGATGCGCTGGAACCATCCGGCGCGGGGACTGATTCCGCCCACCACCTTCATCCCGATTGCCGAGGCGTCCGGCCTCATCAAGCCGATGGGCACCTGGCTGGTCCACGAGGCCTGCCGAACGGTGAAGAGCTGGCGGGCGATGGGTATCGACGTGGCGATGGCGATCAACATCTCGGCGGCGCAGCTGCGCCAGCAGAACCTGCCAGAGATCATGGCTGCGGCGTTGACCGAGAACGGGATCGAGGCCGAGCGGCTGGAGCTGGAGCTTACCGAGAGCCTGTTCGTCGATCCGTCGGAGCTGATGATGCGGCGTTCGCTCGATCGCCTTGCCGAGATGGGAATTCGCCTCGCCATCGACGATTTCGGCACCGGCTACTCGTCGCTCGCCTACCTCAAGCGCCTGCCGGTGCAGAAGATCAAGATCGACAAGTCCTTCACCCAGGGCATCGGCCGCGAGGAGGTCGACGAGGCGCTGGTCAAGGTGATCATTCACCTGGCCCGCACCTTCGGCAAACGGGTGCTCGCCGAGGGCGTCGAGACGGAGGCGCAGCACCGCTTCCTGATCGAGGAGGGATGTGATTCGGCACAAGGCTATTTGTTCGCCAAGCCAATGCCTTATGTTGCCTGCACGCGGCACTTGCAGCTGGATGCCACCGTCCAGGGCGATCTGCTCACCAACCGGCTGCACGCCAGCTGAGAGCGCCGGTCCCGCCGGCCAGGGACGAGCCAAATGGGCGGCGCCGGCTGCACGCAACGCGGGCCCGACGATGCACGCGACGCCGAAATGCACTTGTCGTCAGTATTTCTTAAGCCTTCTCAGCTACCCATGCGGACGGTCAATGGCTCTGGCGCCGCGTTGACTCGCCCTGGTCGGCATCTTATCTCAAGTTGCCGCGTTCTCCAGAGCGGCTCGCTTCGCTCTTGTCGCGTATGAAAAAAGGCCTTTTCTCATCATGTTCGGCGCCATCGCCCGGAAGATCTTCGGCACGACCAACGATCGACTGATCAAGGCAAACCTCAAGGTGGTCGATGCCATCAACGCGTTGGAGCCAGAGCTCGAAGCTCTGGACGACGCGGCGGTTCGCGCACGAACGGATGCTTTCCGGAGCCGGCTGGCCGCGGGCGAGAGTCTGGACGACCTCTTGCCGGAGGCGTTCGCGACCGTTCGCGAGGCAGCCAAGCGGACGCTCGGGCAACGCCATTTCGATGTGCAGCTCCTGGGCGGGATGTTCCTTCACGAAGGCTCGATCGCCGAGATGAAGACCGGCGAAGGCAAGACCCTGGTGTCGACGCTCGCCGCCTACCTGAACGCCCTGGACGGCAAGGGCGTGCACGTGGTCACGGTCAATGACTACCTGGCCCGCCGCGACAGCCAGTGGATGGGCCAGATCTTCAATTTCCTTGGGCTTTCCGTCGGCTGCATCGTGCCGGGAATCGGCGAGGCCGAGCGGCGCGCCGCCTATCAGGCCGACATCACCTACGGCACCAACAACGAGTTCGGCTTCGACTATCTGCGCGACAACATGAAGCTCTCGCTCGAGAGCATGGTCCAGCGTGGTCATCATTTCGCGATCGTCGACGAGGTGGACAGCATTCTCATCGACGAGGCGCGCACGCCGTTGATCATCTCGGGCCCGGCCGAGGGTGGCTCGGAGCTCTATGTCAGCATCGACAAGCTGATCCCGGCGCTCGTCGATAACGATTTCGAGAAGGACGAGAAGCAGCGTGCGGTGACGTTGACCGAGCAGGGCACCGAGCGGATCCAGGAGCTGCTGCTCGAGGCCGGTCTGCTGAAGGAGGGTGACCTCTACGACCCGCAGAATATCTCGCTGGTTCATCACGTGCAGGAGGCGCTCAGGGCGCACAAGCTCTTCACCCGTGATGTCGACTATCTGGTCAAGGACGGTCGGGTGATCATCGTCGACGAGTTCACCGGGCGCATGATGGAGGGCCGGCGCTACTCGGGCGGCCTCCACCAGGCGCTCGAGGCAAAGGAGGCGGTGACCATCCAGCCCGAGAACCAGACGCTGGCCTCGATCACGTTCCAGAACTATTTCCGGCTCTACGAGAAGCTTGCCGGCATGACCGGCACGGCGGCGACCGAGGCCGCCGAGTTCGCCGAGATCTACCGGCTCGAGGTGATCGAGATCCCGACGCATCGCCAGCTTGTCAGGATCGACGAGGACGACGAGGTCTACCGGACGACGCGCGAGAAGCAGGACGCGATCGTCGAGGACATCGCCGCCGCGCACGAGCGCGGCCAGCCGGTGCTCGTCGGCACCGTGTCGATCGAGAAGTCCGAGTCCCTGGCGGCGGCCCTGAAGAAGAAGAAGATCGCCTTCAACGTCCTCAACGCTCGCTATCATGAGCAAGAGGCGATGATCATCGCTCAGGCTGGCCGCATGGGCGCCGTCACGATCGCCACGAACATGGCCGGCCGTGGCACGGACATCCAGCTCGGCGGCAATGCGGACATGCGCATTCTGCAAGAGCTCGGCAGCGACCCCGACCCGACCAAGGCCGCGGCCATTCGCCGTGAGATTGCGGCCGAGGCCGAGAAGGTGAAGGCCGTTGGCGGGCTCTACGTCATCGGCACAGAGCGTCACGAGAGCCGCCGCATCGACAACCAGCTGCGCGGCCGCTCGGGCCGCCAGGGTGATCCTGGACGCACCAAGTTCTTCTTGTCGCTCGACGACGATCTGATGCGCATCTTCGGCTCCGAGCGCATGGACGGGATGCTGCAGAAGCTCGGCCTCAAGGAAGGCGAGGCGATCATCCATCCCTGGATCAACAAGGCGCTCGAGAAGGCCCAGCAGAAAGTCGAGGCGCGGAATTTCGATATCCGGAAGAATCTGCTGAAGTACGACGACGTAATGAACGACCAGCGCAAGGTCATCTACGAGCAGCGGCTCGAGCTGATGCAGGCCGAGGACGTCGCCGAGACGGTCAGCGACATGCGCGCGGAGGTGGTCGAGGACCTCGTTGCCAAGCATATTCCGGAGAAGTCCTATCCCGAGCAGTGGGATGGTGACGGGCTTGAGAAGGAAGCCAAGCGGCTCCTGGCGGTCGATGCCCCGGTGTCCGAGTGGCTGAAGGAGGAGGGGATCGCCGAGGCTGAGATCAAGGCCCGGTTGGACGAGTTGGTCGACCGGCACGCGGCGGAGAAGATCGAGACCTACGGCGCCCCGATGATCCGCATGGCCGAAAAGAGCCTACTGCTGCAGATCCTCGATCACCTCTGGAAAGAGCATCTGCTGCAGCTGGATCACCTGCGCCAGGGCATCCATTTGCGCGGCTACGGTCAGCGTGACCCGTTGAACGAGTACAAGAAGGAGGCCTTCGCGCTCTTCGACGCGCTGTTGAGCCGGCTGCGCGAGACGGTGACGCAGGTGCTCTCGCACCTTGAGATACGCCTGCCGACCCAAGGGGCCGCGGGGGCTGGCAGTGGCGCCGTGGCCGCGGATGACCGCCCACAGGGTGCCGTAGCCGGTGGCGCCGGCCCCGCTGCCGCATTGGGCGCGCCGCTCGCACGATCTCGTCAGCCCGCGGGCGACGAGGGTGGCGTCGCGACGGTCGAGCGACCCGGCGTCGCTGCCGCAAGCACGGAAAGCCCGTATGGCAAGGTGCCGCGCAACGCGCCTTGCCCCTGCGGCTCCGGCAAGAAGTTCAAGCAATGCCACGGCCGGATCGGCTGATCGACCGTTGAGCGAGAGACCACAGTCGCGGCGCATCTCGCCTCGGCTCTGCAGCGCCCGAGTGTGCCGGCGCCGGACTTGGTTCCGTGTCGACGCGAGCACGGTGATCAATGCCGGCGCTCGTCGCCGGGATTTACTGCGATCCCTGGGCGTTCGCCGATGATCGAGAATGCGCCCACGTGACCTTCTTGTCTCGCGATCTGGTTGGTTCCCGATCGTCTGTGAGGCGGAACGATCATCGGACTGTCATCAGCAACTTGGTCAAGTGCGAGAGATGCGGAAACGGAGTTAGCAACCTAAGCGGAAGAGTGTGCCGGAGCTGGCTCGGCGGCTGGGCAGCGTGAGCGAGGTTCGATGCTGCGGCCTAGGATCGGACGAGCCTTCATGGCATGAAGCGGTGGCTCGAGCTCTAGCGGCCTGAGGACCTGCCGCAGCTCCAAGAGAATTGCCCGGAGCCATCGTCTTCCCGCGCAATCCGATGAGCAGGCCTTGGTCGGGGTCTTTGGCTGTGACCATCCGATTTCCTGATCATGCCTCATATCCTCTTGGCTTTTCGCTTGCGGTGATCCGCAAATCGTCTTTGGGTCCGTCGTCTGGTCACGTGAGAGCCTGTCGTTGCCCGATTCTTTCCGCAATGAGAGTCGGCAGCGGGCCTCGACGGCAACGCCCGAATGGGCTTGGCGTGAGCTGAAACGTCAAGCGCCTTTTCTGGACTCGCTTGCGCGCGGCAAAAACCTTACCTGATTATCCATTATTTTCGTCTAGAGCTATGCTAGCGAGAATCATGTGGTTATGGTGGATTGGAGGCGAGCACAGTGAATAATCTGGCGGCCAAGATGCGTGGATTGAGCGAGTTGGCGTTTCGGGCGCGGTTCGGGACCGAGGCGCAATGCCTGGCGGTGCTGTTCGAGATGCGCTGGGGCCGCGGCTTTATCTGTGAGCGGTGCGGCTGTGAAAAGTATTCGCGGATGAAGAGCAGGAAGCAGGTCCAGTGTAACGCCTGCAAGCATCAGACGGGGTTCACGGCGGGCACGATCTTCCACAGCACGAAGCTGCCGCTGACGACGTGGTTTCGCGCGATCTACGAGTTGACGCAGGCCAAGGGCGGGATCAGCTCGATCGAGTTGGCGCGACGACTGGGTGTGCGGCAGCCGACCGCCTGGCTGATGAAGCAGAAGCTGATGTCCGCCATGGCGGAACGCGACGCCGGCAAGCCGAAGATGAGCGGCCGGGTCGAGCTCGACGACGCTTATCTCGGCGGCGTGCGCAGCGGCGGCAAGCGTGGGCGCGGTGCGGCCGGCAAGACACCGTTCGTCGCTGCGGTCGAAACGAGCCTCGACCGCAAGCCGAGGCGCCTGAAGCTGCTCGTGGTCAAGGGCTTCCGCAAAGCCGAGATCGCCAAGCTGGCCCGGTCGAGCTTCGCCACCGGCACCAACATCGTCAGCGACGGCCTGTCGTGCTGGCGGAGCGTCGAGGCCGCCGGTTGCGACCACTTCTCGATGCTCAGCGGCAGTGGCAAGAAGGCAGCGCAGTGGCCGTCGTTCAACTGGGTGAACACGACGCTCGGCAACATCAAGACGGCGCTCGCCGGAACATACCACCACGTCAGCCAGAAACACGCCCAGCGCTACCTCGCCAGCTTCGCCTGGCGCTTCAACCGCCGCTACCAACTCGACACCATAACCGAGCGCCTGATGTGGGCCGCGCTGCAGGCCAAGCCGCGCCCGTATCGGGCCATCATCGCTGGATGAGAAAAACGGATAATCAGGAAACCTAATGTCGCCCGTCCGGTGGTGCTGCTTGCCCGATTAAATGAGGTCGAGCTGGCGCCGTGGCCGCGGGCGAGGTCGGCTTGGCCCCATCGGCGGCATGACCGCACTGACTATCGTGGCGAGGCACTAGAGAAACAAGGATCGTTCTTTTTCGACGTCTGAGCTCTTCAGCCGCGGAACCGGTCAATGGCAGTGCCGGCAGTGCCACGTGAGTCCAGGCGCGCAAGCGATGCTCTGGCCGGCTCGTCCGGGCCGGCGCTTGTGGCCGCACGTTCAAAAGCGTCGACGTGCTGATGTGATCGTCGGGCGGCAACGATGCCGGTGGTCGGCGTCAGAGGTCGGCTAGCTGGACGATGAACCGATCGATCGCCGCGCCGTCGATCCAGCGTTGGCCTTCTCCAGACGCGTCCTCGACGAAGACGCCGATGACTTGCCCGTCGGTCGTCCAGGGGATGCCCGGGCGGCCTTGGGTGGCTGGACGCGCGCTTCGTGCTCGTTGGATGGTCAGGGCCTCGCCGGGTCGCGGCACGAAGACCAGGGCCAGGCCCAGCGCGTCGTCGACGAGCTCGATCAACCCGTGGGCCCGCATGCCGTCGGCGTGGCGGACGGCGACCAGGCTCGAGCGGCCCAGCGCGCTGGCCGGGGTCAGGATATGCTCGCTGGTCACGTAAAACCCGGGCAGCTCGGCGTCGCCCACCTGAACGATCGCCTGCTCGTAGGGTCTTGCGGCGAAGGCCGGTCGGTCAAGCGAGTTCGCACCGCCCGACGACGGTCCCGCAGCCGGCTCGACCAAGAGTGTAGGATCGGTCGAGCCTGCCGGCAGGCGTGGCGACCGTTCACGGTTCGATCTAGCAGACGATCCGGGCTGGCGGGCCTCGTCATTTCCCGGGCCGGCCGCCAGAACGGTTTGACCGCCAACCTCCGAGGCGCGCAGCCGGGCTATCGTCGCCGCGAGGCTTGCCGGTTGTCCGGCCTGGCCGCGGCTGGCAGCCGCCAAATGGGCCAGCAGCACAGCCGTGTCGATGGGCGGGGTCGCGTCTCGCCATGCCGCCAAGGCCGCCGAGGTCAGCAATGTTGCGCCACCGGTGTTCTGCGGTGCCATGTCCTGCGGGTGGCGCGCGTCGGCGACGGCGAAGCGGCGCGTCTCGGTGAGGGTCAGGGCAGTGGTCCACGTCTGGCCCGAAGCGTCGTCATGAAGCGCGACCGGCACGGTCACTGCGCGCGCCGCCTCCAGATCGACCAGTTCGTACCTGTAGGGAGTCATGATGGCGTCCTCGATGAAGGCCGGCGTCGTGGCGAGCTCCGCCTCGATCGCCCGCACCTCCCGCTGTTGCCAGACGGCGCCGATTCCGCCGATGACGCCGCTGGCGACAGTGCCCACGAGGTCCATCAAAGGGTCGCCGGTGGACGCGATGCCGATCTCGTCCCCCGTCCCGCGGCGGGCCCGCGTCAGCTCCGTCTCGAGCGCTGCATACTCAGGGTTACGCCGCCGCTTGACCCCGGTCGGGTAGGCCGAATGCACTGTTCGCCGCTCGCGGATGCGGTCGCTGGTCGCTGGCGCCGGAATCGCCCTGCCGACGACGATCGCACAGGGCGATTGCCCGGCGGCGGTGGGCAAGGCGTCAGGGATCGGCAGGGTCCTCTGCACGGTCGGTGCATCCGCGTCGGCAGCGACCAGTACGAGCGGCGCATCGTTCATGCTCAGCCGGCTGGCCGCCGCCTCGTCGAGCGCTGCAAGCCGGCCCACGAGGTCGCCGCAGTTGCTGCCGGTCGGCCATTCAGCGGTCGCGCGATCCGGCACCTCGGGCGAGGTGGCGGTAGCGAGATCGAGCGCGGACCCGTTGTCGACGGTCGTCGTGGGCGCCGTGGTCGTGCAGGCACCGAGCGCCAGTGAGAGGAGCCCGCAAAGGATGGCGTCGCGTTGCATGTCGCTGCCTCGGTCAGGATGAAGGCAACCAAGTAGCAGCGACAGCCAATAAAATTCAACTAATAGTAGAAATATCCGTCAGCGTTGGCCTTACGCGGCGGCGGTTTCACGCTCGATCGCCGCGCTGACCGTTGCGAGCACATCCTCGAGCAGGTGCTCGTCGTCGGCTTCGACCATGACGCGGATCAGGGGCTCCGTGCCGGAGGGGCGGACGACCAGGCGGCCGCGACCCTCGAGCCGCTTCGTGTTGGCGCGCAGCACCCCGGCGAGGTCGGGTCCCGCCAGGTCGACGGCGCCGGCGATGCGGATATTCCTGAGCACCTGCGGCAATGGGGTGAAGGCCCGGCAGATCTCGCTCACCGGACGCTCGCTCTGGCAGAGAACGGCCAGCACCTGGAGAGCTGCCAGGAGGCCGTCGCCGGTGGTGGCGAAGTCGGTGAGCACCACGTGGCCGGATTGCTCGCCGCCGACATTGAAGCCACCGGCGCGCATCCGCTCGGTGACATAGCGGTCGCCGACCTTGGTCCGGTGCAGATCGAGCCCGAGCGACCGCACGAAGCCCTCGAGCCCGAAATTGGACATCAAGGTGGCAACGATGCCGCCACCCGTCAGCCGGCCGTCGCTGGCCCAGCTGCGGGCGATCAGCGCCAGGACCTGGTCGCCGTCGACGAGCTCACCATGCTCGTCGACGAGCACCACCCGGTCGGCGTCGCCGTCCAGCGCGATCCCGAGGTCCGCACCATGGGCCCGGACCGCCGCCTGGATCGCCGACGGGTAGGTCGAGCCGCAGGCGGCGTTGATGTTGCGCCCATTGGGCGTGACGCCGATGCTGATCGACCTCCGCGCCGAGCTCGAAGAACAGCTCCGGCGCGATATGGTAGGCAGCGCCGTTGGCGCAATCGACGACGATCTTCCGCCCGGCGAGATCGACGCCCCGCGGAAAGCTGCTCTTGAGGTTCTCGACATACCGTCCGCGCGCATCCTCGTAGCGCATCGCCCGGCCGATCTCGGCGGCCGGCGCCTCGCCGTCCGCAGCCATGTTGGCCATCTGCGCCTCGATCTCCACCTCGATGGCGTCGGAGAGCTTGAAGCCGTCGGGACCGAACAGCTTGATGCCGTTATCCTCGAACGGGTTGTGCGAGGCCGAGACCATGACCCCGATATCGGCGCGGAGCGAGCGGGTCAGGAAGGCCACGGCCGGCGTCGGCACCGGCCCGGTCAGCATCACCCGCATGCCGGCAGATAGGAAGCCCGCGGCGAGCGCGTTCTCGATCATGTAGCCGGAAAGACGCGTATCCTTGCCGATCACCACACGGTTCTGGTGATCGCTGCGGCGGAACAGGCTGCCTGCCGCCCGCCCGAGGCCGAGCGCCACCTCGGCGGTCATCGGATAGGTGTTGCTGGTGCCGCGGATCCCGTCGGTACCGAAAAGCCGGCGCTGCATCGTCCATCATCCCGAAAGCTTGGCCTCGTCGAGCCGTGCCGGATGCACCGCCGCTGCGAGGTCACACAACGATCTCACCCTGAAACTGCCTGAAGCCGTCTTAGCCAGCAAAGCTTAATTATGGTTGAACATTCGGGTAGGTTCTGTTGCCTTCTTGCCCGTGCCAGAGGCGCTGGTCGGCTAGGCTTGCGGCAGCCGAGGAGACCCCGACATGGCCGCCATGGATCCGCTGGAGAGCATGGTCGAGATCATTCCACCCGGAGCGCCGATCACCAGGCCCGATCGACGCCGGGCCTCGACCTTGCGTCCCTACGCGCCGCTGGACGGCCGGCCGCCCGGCATGCCGGGCGTCGTGCCGGATCGCCGTCGTCGGCGGCGGGTGGGCGATAATTACAGCCGCGGGTGTCGTCTCGACATCGAGAGCTGAAGCCGGACGCCAGCCGCAGCAAGGATCGGGGACGGCGGCGATCCGAGACGACCGCCGCATCGGGCAAGGCAGGTATCGGGTTTCTGTCGAGGCCGCGTTGATCGGCAACGTTGATCCCAGAGCGTCCGTGGCTCAGCGATGGAGCTGATTGGCGACGAAGTAGCCATAGGCCTCGTTGATTTGCTTGAGACGCTCCTCGGCCGCCGGATCACCGCCGTTCAGGTCCGGGTGGTGACGCTTGGCCAACGTCTTGTAGCGCCGCTTGAGCTCCTCCAGCGTGAAGCCGATCTCCAGGTTCATGACCGCCATCATCTCGCCGGCCTTGCCGAGGGCGGCGCGCGCACGACCGCGCGGCGCCTCGTCGCTCTTGCCGGGACCGTTCCGGCCGAAGAAGCCGAACGGGTCGTGGAAGCGATCTGCCTCGTCGCTCGTCGCTGTGCCGAAGCGCCAGCTCGGCCGATGCCAGGTCGTGTCCGCGCGCCGATGCGCCTCGATCTGGTGCTCGTCCATTCCGGCGAAGTAGTTCCAGTTCTTGTTGTACTCGCGGACATGATCGAGGCAGTACCAGGCGAACTGGCGCAACGCCTGCGGCGATTGCGGTGCCGGAAAGGCGCCATGCGCCGTGCAGCCCGGCCAGGCGCAGCAAGGGCCGACGGGATCGGATGCGGCACCGAGGCCGATCTCCGCGTCCGGGTCGAGATGCCCCCTCGTCTTGCGTCCTGGTTCCATTCGTCTCTCTGCACCGCCACGCATCATCGCCGTGCGGCCATCGCGGGTGGCAGCATCGACGCCGGAAGACTATGGGCACGGAAAGGCGAGGCGGCAAGGTGGTGATGGCGGATGCGGAACGGCCGCGAACGGACGATTGGACTGCAGGCCCCCACGCCGCATGCAGGCACCATGTCGGCCGACCGGCGCCTTCGATGGCCCATCGGCGATTGCCCCGCTGCTGCCTCGGTCACGGTGAAGACGACGCCGTGGCAACGACCGGGCCTCGGCCACGATACCGCGCGCCGCTGGGCAAGCCTCGTTCACGGCGGCCGACGACTGATCCGCAGCGCCTGCCCGGACAGCCTGACGCATCGCGCGTCATTGAATCCGGCTGCCGCTCATGGTGCGCCTGGTGGCCTTGCCGCTGTTCGATAGAGCCCCGGAGCGGTGGCTGGCTACATCCGTGTAGTGACGCCCGCCACGCCCTTGGGAGCGGAGGAAGACGACCCGTCCGGCTCTTCGCTCATATTGGCGAGCGCGCGGGCGAGGCTGCAGAGCGCCTCCTGGTGCTTGCGGCTCGGCAGCGAGATGAAGTTGCGCGCCAGCTCGAGCAGCATGCGCTGCTGCGGGGTCGGCTTGAAGTCCTGGTCGCCGTTCATGCCCTCGAAGAAGAAGGTCACGTCGACACCCAGGGCATGCGCGATCGTGTACAGGCGGCCGGCAGCAATCCGGTTGATGCCCTTCTCGTATTTGTGCGCCTGCTGGTAGGTGACGCCGATCAGCTCCGCCATCTGCTGCTGCGTCAGCCCGAGCATGATCCGCCGCTCGCGCATCCGCGCGCCAACATGCCGATCAATATCCTGGGCACGCGAGCGACCCGGGCCAGTCTGCTTTTCGGGTAACGCGTTCATCGTTTCGAGTTCCTTGTGCCGTGGAGAACCATGTCCGCCGGAGCGTGCCCGGTCCGGGAAGAGCGACTAGCTGTCTTCCGCGCTCCACCAACGGTTACCACCCAATGGTAAATTATCTCTTAATTCGAGAGTTTTATGCACGAACTAACGCAACCGCGGGTCGCCAAATCCGCGCAAGGCATACGATACTACCTCACCTATAGGTTCGCCGCTTAACCATGCGCGTGGGCTGGTGGGTCCAACGCTACCCGAGAGGTTGCTTCCCGGGCTTGCGGATGCTGGGCGGAAGCGCCAAACGGGGGGCAGCCATCGCCGGCGAGGTTCGCCGAATGCTGCGGAGGAGGCTCAGCCTTGGGTCAGGTGAAGCGCGAGATCGAGCGGCGGCTCACCGCCGCCTTGGCGCCGGAGCATTTGCTGGTGCGCGATGATTTGCACGAGCATGTCGGGCATGCCGGCCATCGCCCCGGCGGCGAGACGCATTTCTTCGTCGCGGTCGTCAGCGAGCGCTTTGCCGGGCAGGGACGCGTCGCCCGGCAGCGGCTCGTCTTTAGCGTGCTCGACGAGCTGATGCGCGAGCAGATCCATGCCTTGTCGATCGATGCCCGGGCGCCCAGCGAGGCGGGCCGCACGGGCTGACGACGACCGGAAACTGGCCCGCACGGGCTGGTCGATGCTCTTCCGGCCCGGCGACGCGACGGCCGACGGGTGCCGAGCTGGCCGGCCGAGGGTGCAGCAGCCGCGCCGGACTGGTCGTCGCGACGCTAGGTTGACGCTGAGGCGCCATACTGATCGCCGTAGATCAGGGCCTCGGCGCCGCGCAGCTCTTCCTGCAGGTGGCGGCGCACCGCTTCGTAAATGTCGCGGATCGACACCATCCCGCACACTTCCTCGTCGCGGAGCACGGGCAGATGCCGATACCCTCCGGCTTGCATTTTCTCGAGCGCGTCGAAGGCCGTGTCCTCTGGCGACAGCGTCTCCGGATTTGGCGTCATCACATCGGCCAGCGCCGTCGCATCCGCGGCGCGCGACTTGGCGACGACGCGAAAAACGATGTCACGCTCGGTGACGATGCCGAGGAGCCGGCCGCGCTCGACGACCATCACGGCACCGACGCGGCGCTCCGCCATCAGGTCGGCGGCCGCTTGCGCCGTAGCGTCGCCGGGCAAGGTGCAGAGCGCCTGCTGACCGTCGATCACGCCGGGAATGATATGCCGCTTCATCTCTCGACCTCCCTCGGGAGCTCGACCTCGCGCGCCGTTTCTGCCGACGGTCGCCCACGCCGAGCCGCGCCTCCACCTATCGCCACAGCGGTAGCTTGAAGAGCACGGCCCTGCAGGTCAAGCGCGATCCCCGATCGTCCAGGGCGGTGCCGCGCCCAAGGCGCGCCTTTCCAGGTCGGCTGGACTCAGCGGTTCTTCTTCTCGGCCTCGATGCCGTCGCGGATCATTTGCTTGGCCTCGTCGGCGTCGCCCCAACCCTCGACCTTCACCCATTTTTCGGGCTCGAGGTCCTTGTAGTGCGAAAAGAAGTGCTCGATGCGCAGAAGGTCGATCTCCGGCACGTCCCGGTAGCTCTTTATCTTTCGGTTGATCTGGGTGATCTTGTCGGTCGGTTTGGCCAGGATCTTGGCATCGACGCCCGCCTCGTCTTCCATTTTCAGCACGCCGATCGGGTTGGCCCTGATCACCACGCCCGGCTGCACCGGCAGTCGGCCAATGACCATGACGTCAATCGGGTCGCCATCATCCGCCAGCGTGTGCGGGATGAACCCGTAATTGCAGGGATAGAACATCGACGTGTACAGGTAGCGGTCGACGAAGATGGCGCCGCTCGCCTTGTCGAGCTCGTACTTGATCGGGTCCGCCCGCAGCGGCACCTCGATGATGACGTTGACCTCCTCGGGCGGGTTCAGGCCGATCGACAGCTTCATGTAGTCCACGGCGTGGCTTCCTCTTCTGGGTGCCGAACGGCCCGCTCAGGGCCAGGTGACGGCGGGTGGCAGGGACATCAAGATGGCTTCGGGATTGCCACCGGTCTTCAGGCCGAACTGGGTCCCTCGGTCGTAGAGCAGGTTGAACTCGACGTAGCGGCCGCGGCGGACGAGTTGGTGCGCCCGCTCGTCCGCCGTCCAGGGTTGGTTCATGTGCCGGTCGACGAGCCTCGGATAGATATCGAGGAAGGCTTCGCCGACGGCGCGGGTGAAGGCGAACTGCTGCTCGAGCGCATCCTCGAGATAGTCGTAGAAGATGCCGCCGACGCCGCGCGGCTCGCCCCGGTGCGGGATGAAGAAATAGTCGTCGGCCCAGCGCTTGAATCGATCGTAGGCGCCCGGTGCGTAGCCGTCGCAGGCGCCTTGCAGGGCGGCGTGGAAGTCGCGCGTATCGGTCTCGTTCGGAAAGATCGGGTTCAGGTCGGCACCGCCGCCGAACCATGCCCTGGTGGTCCGGATATGCCGCGTGTTCATGTGCGCCGGTGGCACATGCGGGTTGCGCGGATGGGCGACCAGCGAGATGCCCGAGGCCCAAAAGCGCGGATCCTGGTCGGCGCCGGGGATCTGGCTCGCGAATTGCGGCTGGAAGGTGCCGAAGACGGTGGAGACGTTGACGCCCACCTTCTCGAAGACGCGACCGTGCATCAGGCCCATGACGCCGCCGCCGCCGCCATCGCGCTCCCAGGGCTTGCGGACGAACCGGCCGGGCGCGAGGTCAGCCGCATCGGCCCCTTGATAGGCGTCCTCGAGCGCCTCGAAGGCGGCGCAGATCCGGTCGCGCAGGCTCTCGAACCAGGCCCTCGCCGCTGCCTTCTCCGCCGCCTCGTCGTCTTGCACAGTCCTGCCTCCCCAAAACACCATACGGATCAGCAGGTCGTGCTGCCGTTCAACTCGTGGCCAATGGCCACCCGTCCAGCTGCCGCAGCGCCTCGGCGAGGCCGATGGCGGCGGCGGTCACGACATTCAGCGACCGCAGCCCGGCCCGCATCGGGATGCGCACCGCCTTCGCCTGCTCGGCGATCGCCGGCGGCGCGCCGCGGCTCTCGCTGCCGACCGCCAGCACGTCACCCGCGCTGAACGCGAAGCGGTGATAGTCCGTTTGCGCCCTGGCACTCAAGAGGACGAGACGGCGTCCCTCGCTGACCATCGCTCTCTGGAACGGCAGCACGCCGGCATGGCGGCGCCAGTCGGCGTGGGCCACGTAGTCCATGCCCGCCCGGCGGATGCGGCGCTCGTCGAGCGGAAAGCCGCAGGGCTCGACGACCTCGAGCCGGACGCCGAGGCAGGCCGCGAGCCTCAGCGCGGCGCCGAAATTGCCGGGCTGGTCCGGCTCGAGCAGCGCCAGCCCGACCGGTCCCTCGGTGTGCCGGATCGTCTTCACGACGGCATGCCCTTCTGGCGCCACGCGATGCCTCCCGGGCACAAATGTCGGACAGTTGCACGGTGCTCGCGCCGCCGCACTATGCGGCTGGGACACGAGCTGTTATGCGACTTTCGGTCGCTTGGCTCGTCTGTAGCGCACCCATATGATTCCCCGGAAGCAGGAAATCGAGCTACGCCTGTCTTCCGATCACGCGGCGGCGTGTGCTGCGTGAAGCTTTTCGAGGGTTGAATGTCATGGCTGCGGAAGCCCAGAACAACGCCGGTGATGGTGAGTCGAGGCGTGATTTTCTCGGGATCGTCGCCTGGTCTGGCTTGGCGGTCGGCACGGCTGCCGTGCTCTGGCCCGTCATCGACAGCATGAATCCGTCTGCGGACGTGCTGGCCTTGGCGTCGACGACGGTGGACATCTCCGGCATCGACGAGGGCATGGGCATCACGGTGATGTGGCGCGGCAAGCCCGTCTTCGTCCGCCATCGCACGGCGGAGGAGATCGAGTCGGCACGCGACGTCGACCTCTCGGGGTTGCGTGACCCGGTGCCCGACGTCGAGCGCGTGGAGCGCCCCGAGTGGATCATCCTCGTCGGTGTCTGTCCGCACCTCGGTTGCGTGCCGGGCGGCACCAAGCCGACGGAGAACCGCGGTACCTATGGCGGCTGGTTCTGCCCCTGCCACGGCTCGATGTTCGACACCTCGGGCCGGATCCGGCAAGGACCGTCGCCGACCAACATGGTCGTTCCACCGTATGTGTTCGAGTCCGACACAAGCGTCTTGATCGGCTGATCCGATTCCGCTGCCCGTCGGGGGAGCCCGTAGCGGGGCGGGCGTACTGCTTAACCTGATTATCAGGAACGATGATGGCCACAGAAACCGAGAAGCCCGTTTTCCAGAACGGTGTCGCCCGGTGGATCGATGATCGCCTGCCGCTCCTCTCCTGGGCGCGCGCCGAGTTCGTCGACTACCCGGCACCGAAGAACCTGAACTACTGGTGGAACTTCGGCTCGCTGGCCGGGATCATGCTGATGCTGCAGATCCTGACCGGCTTGTTTCTGACGATGCATTACGTCCCGCATGTCGACAACGCGTTCAGCAGCGTCGAGCACATCATGCGCGACGTGAATTTCGGTTGGCTGATGCGCTATGCGCATGCCAACGGCGCGTCGATGTTCTTCATCGTCGTCTACATCCACATGTTCCGCGGGCTCTATTACGGATCCTACAAGGCGCCGCGCGAGCTCTTGTGGATGCTGGGCGTGGTCATCCTTCTCTTGATGATGGCGACCGCGTTCATGGGCTATGTGCTGCCTTGGGGCCAGATGAGCTTCTGGGGTGCCATGGTCATCACCAACCTGTTCTCGGCCGTACCGCTCTTCGGCGAGAGCATCGTGACCTGGCTGTGGGGTGGCTTCACCGTCGACAACCCGACGCTCAATCGCTTCTTCGCGCTGCACTACCTCTTGCCGTTCGTGATCTTCGCGCGTCGTCTTCCTGCACATCCTGGCCTTGCACCAGTTCGGCTCGAACAACCCCGTCGGCATCGACATCACCAAGAAGGACAAGATCCCGTTCCATCCGTACTACACGGTCAAGGATGCGTTCGGGCTCTGCGTCTTCTTCATCATCTACGGTGCCTTCGTGTTCTTCGCGCCGAACGTGCTGGGGCATCCGGAGAACTACATACCGGCCAACCCGCTGGTGACGCCGCCGCACATCGTGCCGGAGTGGTACTTCCTGCCGTTCTACGCGATCCTGCGCGCGATCACCTTCGACATCTTCTGGATCATCCCCGCGAAGCTCGGCGGCGTCATTGCGATGTTCGCGGCCATTGCGGTGCTGTTCTTCCTGCCTTGGCTCGACACGTCACGGGTCCGCAGCGCGCGTTTCCGGCCGATCTACAAGTGGTTCTTCTGGCTGTTCCTGGCGAATTGCCTGGTGCTCGGCTACGCCGGTTCGGCGCCGCCGGAGGGCTGGATCCCGACCATCGGCCTGTTGGCGACCATCTACTACTTCGCCCATTTCCTCGTGATCCTGCCGCTGTTGGGCAAGCTCGAGCGGCCGCTGCCGCTGCCCGACAGCATCAACGAGCCAGTTCTCAAGCAGGGCGGCGGCGCCATGCCGCAGCCGGCGGAGTAAGTGATGCGTCTGTTCTCTCTCTCCAAGCTCGCAGCCGTTGCGGCGCTGGCCGGTAGTCTTGCCGGCGGTGTCGCGATGGCGGCGGAGGCGCCCGAGCCGATCGACAGGGATTGGCCGCACGAAGGGGTGTTCGGCACCTTCGACCGTGCAGCCCTGCAGCGCGGCATGCAGGTCTTCAAGGGCGTCTGCGCTGGCTGTCACGGCCTTAAATACGTGGCCTTTCGCAATCTCGAGGCGCTCGGCTACGGCGATGACGAGATCAAGGCGATCGCCGCCGACTACTATGTCGAGGATGGGCCTGACGATTTCGGCGACATGTTCGAGCGTGAGGCCGGGCCCGCTGATCGCTGGCCGTCGCCCTTCGCCAACGAGCAGGCGGCCCGCGCGGCGAACGGCGGCGCCTATCCGCCGGACCTGTCGGTCATCACCAAGGCGAGAGCCGGCGGCGAGAATTACATCTACAGCCTGCTGGTCGGCTACGAGGAGCCGCCTGAAGGCTTCGAACTGATGCCGGGCATGAACTACAACGAGTATTTTGCCGGGCACCAGATCGCGATGGCCCAGCCGCTCTGGCCGGACATGGTCGACTACCAGGACGGCACCGAGCCGACGATCTCGCAAATGGCGGCGGACGTGACCCAGTTCCTGGCCTGGACCGCGGAGCCCGAGTTGGAGGCGCGCAAGCAGACCGGCATCAAGGTGACCTTGTTCCTCATCGTGATGTCGATCATCTTCTACGCCTACAAGCGGCGCATCTGGCGCGACGTCCACCACTGAGGGTGGTGCATCGAGATGAAGAGAGCCCCGTGGCAGGCGCCACGGGGCTCTCGCTTGATTGGATGGGAGACGGCTGACTGGATAAGAGGGTGGCAAATCGGCTAGTGCAGGCTCCACTCCGCGCCATGCTGGTAGGTGTTGGGGCCGATCAACTTGCGGCGGGCGACGTGCACCGTGTGCAGCTTGCCTTCGATCTTCGCCACCCAGAAGTCGAGAAATCGGTGGAGCTCGGGGTACTTCGGCGCGATGTCGAAATGCTGCCAGATGAATGATTGCAGGATGCCGGGGTGGTCGGGCAGGTGGTAGGTGATCTCGGCGGTCGTCAAGCGGTAGCCGTTAAGCTGCATTTCCAAAGGCGAACGAGCATCGGGCATGGGCTGCGGTTCCCTCGTGGTAGCGTCTGCCTGTTCATTTGTTCGCGCATTTTGCCGCTCGTCAAGCAAGATCGGACGTAAAAATACCCTGATATCAACATGTTAGCAGCAAGCTGAGAGTGCTGCTAACAAAAATGCGCCGGCCCCTCTTGCAGTCGCGCGGGCACCTCTTACGTGACGGTTGCAGCATTTGGCACTCATCGCTGCCGACTGCTAACAAATCTCACTGGGAGTCAGACGACAATGAACTTCAGGCCTTTGCACGACCGCGTCGTGGTGCGGCGTCTCGAGGAAGAGACGAAGACTGCTGGTGGCATCATCATTCCCGACACCGCCAAGGAAAAGCCGATGCAGGGTGAGGTGATCGCCGTCGGCCCGGGTGCCCGGAACGACAAGGGCGAGGTCAGCCCGCTCGACGTCAAGGCCGGTGACCGCGTGCTGTTCGGCAAGTGGTCCGGCACCGAGGTCAAGATCGACGGCGAGGAGCTGTTGATCATGAAGGAAAGCGACATCATGGGCGTCATCGAGGGCGGCGTCGCGGCGAAGAAGGCCGCCTAAGCGTCGTCTCGAGACTAGCAACGTCCCCACGATATTGAGGAATTGAGGAAGCAATGGCTGCCAAGGAAGTAAGGTTCGATACCGACGCCCGCACGCGGATGATGCGCGGCGTCGACACGCTCTGCAACGCCGTCAAGGTGACGCTTGGGCCCGAAGGGTCGCAACGTCATCCTCGAGAAGAGCTTCGGCGCGCCCCGGATCACCAAGGACGGTGTGACGGTCGCCAAGGAGATCGAGCTCAGCGACAAGTTCGAGAACATGGGCGCGCAGATGGTGCGCGAGGTGGCCTCGAAGACCAACGACGTCGCCGGTGACGGCACGACGACCGCCACGGTCCTCGCCGCCGCGATCGTGCGCGAGGGCAACAAGGCGGTAGCCGCCGGCATCAACCCGATGGACCTCCGTCGTGGCATCGACCTCGCCGTCGCTGCCGTGGTGAAGGATCTCGAGAGCCGCTCGATCAAGATCTCGACCAGCGAGCAGGTCGAGCAGGTCGGCACGATCTCGGCCAATGGCGACCGTGAGATCGGCAAGATGCTGGCCGAGGCGATGCAGAAGGTCGGCAACGAGGGCGTGATCACGGTCGAGGAGGCGAAGAGCCTCGAGACCGAGCTCGACGTCGTCGAGGGCATGCAGTTCGACCGCGGCTACCTCTCGCCCTACTTCATCACCGACAGCGAGAAGATGCGGGTCGCTCTCGAGGATCCCTACATCCTGATCCACGAGAAGAAGCTCTCCAACCTGCAGTCGCTGCTGCCGGTGCTCGAGGCGGTCGTGCAGAGCAGCCGTCCGCTGCTGATCATCGCCGAGGACGTCGAGGGCGAGGCGCTCGCCACGCTCGTCGTCAACAAGCTGCGTGGTGGTCTCAAGGTCGCCGCCGTCAAGGCGCCCGGGCTTCGGTGACCGTCGCAAGGCCATGCTCGAGGACATCGCCATCCTGACCGGCGGTCAGGTGATCAGCGAGGATCTCGGCATCAAGCTCGAGAACTGTCACCCTCGACATGCTCGGCACGCGCCAAGCGCGTCGTGATCAACAAGGAAGACACCACGATCGTCGACGGCGTCGGCACCAAGGAAGACATCCAGGGCCGCATCAGCCAGATCAAGGCGCAGATCGAGGAGACCACCTCGGACTACGACCGTGAGAAGCTGCAGGAGCGGCTGGCCAAGCTGGCCGGCGGTGTCGCGGTGATCCGCGTCGGTGGTGCCACCGAGATCGAGGTGAAGGAGCGCAAGGATCGTGTCGACGACGCGATGAACGCGACCCGCGCCGCGGTCGAGGAAGGCATCGTCCCGGGTGGCGGCGTGGCGCTGCTCTACGCGCTCAAGGCGCTGAAGACCCTCAAGGCCGACAACGCCGACATCCAGTTCGGTGTCGACATCGTCAGGAAGGCGATCCAGTCGCCGGCCAAGCAGATCGCCGAGAACGCCGGTGTCGACGGCGCCGTCATCGTCGGCAAGCTGCTCGAGTCGACCGACGCCAACTGGGGCTACGATGCCTACGAGGGCGTGTTCTGCGACCTCGTCGCCAAGGGCATCATCGACCCGACCAAGGTCGTCCGCACCGCGCTGCAGGACGCAGCATCGGTCGCCGGCCTGCTCGTGACCACCGAGGCCATGGTCGCCGAGAAGCCCGAGAAGAAGGGCGCGCCAGCCGGCGGCCGCCGGCATGGGCGGCATGGGCGGCATGGGCGGCATGGACTTCTGATCCAGCCAACCTTGGCGCTATCGATGGAGGGGCCGCGCGCGAGCGCGGCCCTTTCTCTTTGGTGACCTTGCTGATTCGTGAAAGATGTCATCGCCAGCGCCAGGGCAACAGATAGCTGCCGGCGAGGGTGATCGGCGCGCCGCCCAGCCCGAGCTTGAACCGGGCGATGCCCGGGGTTGCTGACCGTATCGATGCCGCCGAGATCGAGGCTGGTGCAGCCCGCATCCCGCAGCCGCCGGATCGCCTCCCAGAGCAGCCGGTGATGGGCGCGGAGCGCTCGGCCCCGGACCGACGTCACGCCCGCATAGTAGGTGGCGGCCCGGCCGTGGCGGAAGAGGAGGACGCCGGCGACCGGGACGCCGGCGTGCCGGGCGACGATCACCAATGGCGGCTCGCCGCCCGCGCTGGCGAGCCTGTCGATGAAGCTCGGCGTCGGACCGTGGTAGCCGACCTGCCGGCGGTGCCGCTCGTTCGCGGTGACCAGCCAGTCGATCAGGGGCCCTGACGTCGCCGCGCGGATCTCCAGCGGCGCCGCCTCCGCCCGGCTCAGCATGTTGCGCCATTTGCCGTCGAGGCCCCGGCGCAGCGTCGTCAATGAGGGGGCGAGATCGAGCCAGGCGGTGCTCGGGCCGGTCCAGACGCGGCGGCAGCCGGCGCGGTGCGGCCTGGCGTCGGCGTCGTCCGGCTGCCAGACGATGACGCAGCGTCGGTGGAGCCGCCCGAGGGCGGCGATCGCCGCCTGCTCGAGGGACGGGTCGACAATTTCGTCGAGCCAGACCGGGCCGCGCAGCAAAAGAGCGATCTCGAGCCCGCCGAAGAGCCGCCGTCGGGTCAGCTGGGCGATGGCCCGGACCTCGCCGTCGACCTTGCAGGGCCAAGCGGCGCGCATCGTGTGCCTGCGCCCTGACCGCCTCGCCGTAGGCCCAGGACTGCTGGAGCGCGCAGGGAGCCGGTGCGGCATTCAGCCAGTCCAGCCAGGCTGCCTGATCGGCGACGTCGTGCCAGATCGCCACGCATGCCCCCTTGGGCGTGATTTTGGCTGCCGAATGAGCCTATAAGTAGAACATGACATGGTCTTCAAACCAAATATCCCGTAATCGACCGGGGCAGCCGGTTGCCGGCTGGCACTTGCCGCCGCCGCGGCCGACGCGCGCGGCGTCTCTCGTGGCCTTGCGCTATGTCGCCCTGCCGTTGTTGCTTGTGCTGCTGCTGGCCGACCTCGCCCTCTATCTGCTCTTCGCCGCCTGCTCGACCGCTGCTACGGTGTGCTCTGCCTGCTCGGTTGAGCCGGATGGTCGGTGGTGGCCTTGGCGCGGCGACGCTCGTAGGATCGGGGCCGGTCCCGACTTGATGGAGCATGACGGTGAGCCAGGGTGACATGCGGTGTATCGAGCTTGCTGGCGCTGGCGGTCCAGAGGTTCTGCGACCGGCGCTGCGACCGCGATCCGAGGCTGCCGCGGGCGAGGTGCTGATCGAGGTGCACGCCGCGGGCGTCAACCGGCCGGACGTGCTGCAGCGGCTGGGCGGCTACGCGCCGCCGCCCGGGGCCAGCGATCTGCCCGGCCTCGAGGTCGCCGGCCGTGTCGTCGCCGTCGGGCCGGGCTGCCGCCGCTTCTGCCTCGGCGATGCCGTCTGCGCGCTGGTCAGCGGTGGCGGCTATGCCGAGTTCGTCAACGCGCCGGAGCCGCAGGTCCTGCCCGTGCCGGACGGCTACAGCATGGTCGAGGCCGCGGGCGTGCCCGAGACCTTCTTCACCGTTTGGACCAATGTCTTCGAGCGGGGTGCCTTGAAGCCGGGCGAGTGGCTGCTCGTCCATGGCGGCACGTCGGGCATCGGCACGACGGCGATCCAGCTGGCCCGGGTGTTCGGCGCGCGCGTGCTGACCACGGTGGGCAATCGCCGAGAAGCAGGCGTTCTGCGAGAAGCTCGGGGTCGAGCGGGCGATCGACTACAAGACCGAGGATTTCACCGAGGTCGTCAAGGAGGTGACGGCGGGCCGCGGCGTCGACGTCATCCTCGACATGGTCGGTGGCGACTACGTCGCGCGAAACCTGAAGGCGCTCGCCATGGAGGGCCGGCTCGTGCAGATCGCCTGGCTCGGCGGCGCGAAAATCGAGGCCAACTTCGCCAGCCCTGATGCTCAAGCGGCTGACCTGGACCGGCTCGACGCTGCGGCCCCGCACGGTCGAGGAGAAGGGCCAGATCGCCAAGGCGCTCGAGGCCAAGGTCTGGCCGCTGCTCGCCAAGCGCACGGTGCAGCCGATCATCCACACGGTCCTGCCGTTGGACCAGGCGGCCGCCGCGCACGAGCTGATGGAATCGAGCCGGCATATCGGCAAGATCATTCTCGAGACCGGCCGTTCCTGATGCTGAGTGATGCCCAGCGGCGGGCCTGGGCCGAAGAGGGCTACCTCCATCTCGAGGGCTTCGCCGATGCAGCCGCCTGCGACGTCCTGCGGGCGCGGATGGCGGTGCTGCTCGAGGCCTTCGATCCCGAAGGCGTGACGACGGTGTTCGCCACCGACGACCAGCGCCACGCGCAGGACCGCTACTTCCTCGATTCGGGCGACAAGATCCGCTTCTTCTTCGAGGCCGGGGCGCTCGACAGCGACGGCCGGCTCACCGTCGAAAAGGCACGCTCGATCAACAAGGTGGGTCACGCGCTGCACGACCTCGACCCGGTCTTCGATCGCTTTTCCCGCATGCCGTCGCTGGCCCTGCTCGCCGCTGACCTCGGCCTCGCCGATCCGCTGCTGCTGCAGTCGATGTACATCTTCAAGCAGCCGGGCATCGGCGGCGAGGTGACCAGCGCACCAGGATAGCACTTTTCTCCATACCGAGCCCTTGAGCTGTATCGGCCTCTGGTTCGCGCTCGAGGACGCGACGCTGGAGAATGGCTGTCTCCTGGCGGAGCCCGGCGGCCATCGGCGGCCGCTCGTCGCCCGCTTTCGGCGCGAGGGCTGGTCGACGCGCATGGAGCAGCTCGATGCGACGCCGCTGCCGACCGACGGCCTGACGCCGCTCGAGGCCCGGAAGGGTGATCTGATCGTGCTGCACGGCCAGCTGCCGCACCGGAGCAACGCCAATCGCTCAGGATTTTCGCGCCACGCCTACACGCTGCACTTGATCGACGGCACCTGCCGCTACAGCGCGGACAACTGGCTGCAGCGGCCGGCGAGCAACCCGCTGCGCGGCTTTGCTGCCACCGGCTGACCGGCCTCCGGACGGCCAGGCCAGCGGGCGAGCTACTCGGCGGCGATCGCCAGCCGCTCTGCCGGCGCGTAGCGGTCACCGCCTTGCCGGCGCGCCTCGTACATCGCATCCTCGGCGCGGTCGCGGTGCCGATCGAAGTCGTCGTCCTCGCTCTCGCGCAGCGCCACGCCGATGCTGAGGCGCAGCGCCACGCCGCTCGCGACGTCGGGGAAGGGCTGCCGCATCGAGGCTATCAGGCGCCGCGCCACCACATAGGCGTCGCTGACGTGCTTCATCGCGTCGACCAGCGTGAGGAAGGCGGCACCGTCGAGCCGCGCCATGACATCGGTCCGCCGCATGTCGCGGCCGAGCCGCGAGCTGATCTCGATCAGCTGCGCCTCGGCGAAATCGGCGCCGACGGCGGCCTGGTGCGCGGCGAAGCCATCGACGTCGATATGCAGCAGCGCCAGCCCGCAATTGTTGCGGCGGCTGCGGGCGACGCTGTCCAGATAGCGCTCCTCGAGCAGGGCGACGCCCGGCAGGCCGGTCAGCGGGTCGCGGAGCGCTGTCGACAGGGAGTGGATCTCGCGCCGCTTGCGCATCTTTGCCAGCTGCAGGGTGCGCATCAGCTCGCTGCCGCCGAGTCTCGACTTGCAGAGGAAATCCTGGGCACCCAGGCCCACGGCCTCGCTCGCCACCAGCAGATCGTCGGCGCCGAAGCCGGAGAGCACCACGATCGGCAGCTGCGGGTTGCGCCGTTGCAGCCAGCCGACGCCCTCCAGGCCGCGGGCATCCGGCAGCTCCAGATCGAGCAGTGCGACGTCGGGTGCCCTGGCATCGATCTCGCGCTGCGCCTCGGCGAGGCTGGTGGCCATGCGGCGGTCGACCGCCGGGAAGTCGTCCAGCGCCGCATCGATCAAGGCGCGCTCGGCGGCATTGTCCTCGATGATGAGCAAAGAGAGCTTGTCGGGCATGGCTTGGCCGTTCTCGATGGCTGATCGAGCCGACCCTACGCCAGAGAAGCGAAGAAACCGTTAAGCCTGCGACGCGAGGCCCCTGTCGTCAGTCGCGCCAGTGATAGGCGATCTCGCGCACCCGCGTGCCGCCGATCTCGAGCGTGTTCTCCGCCACCCGGCGGCCGCCCAGATGTTCGTAGAAGGCGCGCGACGGATTGCTCGCCAGCACCCAGACGAGGGTGCCCGAGTGGCCGCGCTTGGCCAGTTCGTAGTGGCAGGCGTCGAACAACGAGCGGCCGATGCCGATGCCGTGATGCTCGGGAATCACGTAGAGGACGTAGATCTCGCCACCGGCGAGGTTCTGGCGGCGGGCGCGGCCACCGCTGGCGATGCCGACGACCTCGTCGCCGAGTGCTGCGACGAAGGCCCAGCCCCGGGCGGCGAAGGTCTGGCGCCAATGGCGCTCGAAGGCGTCGTAGTCGAGATTGCGGAGGTAGTTGGTCGGGCAGCTGGCCGTCATAGGCCTTGCGCCAGGTATCGACATAGACCTTGGCGATGGCGGCTGCGTCGCGCGGGCCGGCGCGGCGAATGACGAGCGGTCGGGCGAGATCCGGTCGAAACGGCTCCAGCATGGTGCTCGACGTCCCCTCGTTTCTTGCCGGCCCGTGGCTCAGTCGAGCGTCAGCCGGCAGCTCGTCCATCGACCCGACACCGCACTCTCCATGGCGGCCTCGATGAACTTCATTCCCTTGGCCCCATCAAGCACTGTCGGGAAGTCGAGGGCAAGAGGGTCTGCAGGCATCCCGGTGCGCCGCGCGACCACGGCGTCGGCAACATCACGGTAGAGCGTGGCGAACGCCTCCTGGTAGCCCTCAGGATGACCAATCTCGATCCGGGTCGCGTGCTCGGCCAAGGGCTCCAAGGCACCATGCAGGCGGCGGGTCTGCAGCTCGGCGAACCCGCCGAGCCTGCGATGCAAGAGGCTGTTGGGCTCCTCCTGGTGCCATTCGAGGCCGCCTTCGGCGCCGAAGATGGTGAAGCTCAGGCCGTGGTCGGCGCCGGCGGCGGCGTTGGTGACCCAGAGCGTGCCCCGCGCCCCGTTGGACCAGCGCAGCAGCAGGGCGGCGTAGTCGTCGGTGGTGCGGCCCGGCACGGTGGCGCCGACATCGGCCAGCACCGCCTCGAGCTCGAGGCCGCTGGCATAGGCGCCCAGATGATGCGCGTGGGTCCCGATATCGCCCAGGATCAGGGAGCTGCCGCTCTTCGCCGGATCGAAGCGCCAGCCCCTGCGCTCCGGGGCGGCCTCGACCAGCGTCGCATTGTGGCCCTGGACGTAGGCCAGGTGGATCTGCCGGACGTCGCCGAGCCGGCCGGCCTGGACCAGCGCCCGCGCCTGGCGGACCATCGGGTACTGGCTGTAATTGAAGGTGGTGCAGAAGACGAGACCGGTCGCCTGGACCTTCCGGGCGAGCGCCACTGCCTCGGCGGTGGTCATGGTGAGCGGCTTGTCGGAGATGACGTCGAGGCCGGCGTCGAGCGCCGCGTCGGCGACCGGAAAGTGCAGGTGGTTCGGGGTCATGATGGCGATGACGTCGATGCCGTCGGGGCGCGCCGCCTCGGCCTGGAGCATGGTCCGCCAATCGGCATAGGCGCGCGGCTCGTCGATCCCGATGGCCATGCCTTGCGCGCGTGACTTCTCGGCGTTGGAGGAGAGCACGCCGGCCACGATCTCGAACCGGTCGTCGAAGCGGGCAGCGCGGCGGTGCACCGGGCCGATGAACGACCCTTCGCCGCCGCCGACCACGCCGAGCCTGAGGCGGCGGCCGAGCTTCTGCAGTACCGTGTTCATGGGCGATTTCCTGTGCTGCTCGGCCCACTCTTGGTGATCTCGTCGCGCAGCTCGAAGGCCAGCGTGCCGCGGTCGAGCTCGACATCGTCGAGGGTGAGCATCTGGTCGGCGGCGACCGCGCGCTTGAGCCGGACATGCTGGGCGAAACCGATGGGCAGGAGGCCTTCATCGAACGAGGTGCCGGCTGGAACGGCGCGGCCATAGACCGTGTGGCCACCCTCACCGTCGAGCGTGTCGCCGGCGCTCGAGCGGACGTTTGGCGGTGGCCGCGACGTCGCCTGCCCAGCGCCAGGGGGCGCCGGTGGGCTCGCCCCGGAGCGCCATGTCGGCGACCGATATGCCGAGCTCGAGGCCGATCAGGTGGTAGGGCCGCCAGAGTGCTGCGTACTGGCCGGTCGGGTCGGTGGCGAGACCGTAGTCGCGAAAGCAACCGGCGACGTAGTCCGAGGAGGCCTTGAAGACCACGTAGACGCCCCAGCGAAGATCGTCGGGCACGGGCTTTCCCTCGGCGTCGAGGCAGGAGACGGTCTCGACCATGGGCGTGCCGGTCATGCCGGCGGCGGCGGCACGGGCGGCGAGGACCGCGGGCAGGTCGCCGGTCGCGGCCGGCGGGAAGGCCAAGCCGTCCGGTGCCACCTCGAGATCGGTGGCATTGGCGATCGCTACCATCTCGATCGCGGATTTGGTGCCATCGAGGAAGGAGTTGAACATCTTTGGGTTCATGCCGGCGGCCTTGGCACGCTCGGGCGTCAGGCCGTAATGGTCCCAGACGGTGGCCGGCGTCGATCGGCGGTAGTGCCACTGATGCTTGGTGCCCTTGCCGGCGGCGACGATCTCGAGGCCGGCGGTATGCGCCCAGTCGACGAGCTCGACGATGAGCGCCGGCTGGTCGCCATAGGCCATGCTGTAGACCACGTCGCGATGCCGGGCGCGCTTGGCCAGGGCAGGGCCGCACAAAACGTCGGCCTCGACATTGACCATCAAGACGTGGCGACGGGCCTCGATGGCGGCGAGCGCGTGCGCGGTGCCCCGCACCGGATCGCCGGTGGCCTCGATGATCAGCTCGACACTGTCGTTGTCGATTGCTGCCTGCGCATTGTCGACGAAGCGGATGCCATCGGGGTCGAGCCGGGTCGAGGCCGCAACCTTGGCCTGGGCCGCTGCCGGGTCGAGATCGGCGATGGTGCGAATGGCGATGCCCGGCGTGCGCGCCGCCTGGGCCAGGAACATGGTTGCGAACTTGCCGCAGCCGATGAGCCCGACGCCGATCGGGTTGCCGTCCATCGCGCGTTGGCGGAGCCCATTGGTCAGCCGCATTGCCGTCCCCTTTCCCTTTGCTCGACTGTCGCCGCCTTGGCCCGGTGATGCAACGCCGCAACGCGCTCGTGCCGGGGGGCCGCTTGTCGTTCAACTGTCACGCGCTGATCGTCGCGCTGTCCCGATTCGTCTCTAGCCTCCGCTGCCGAAAGTTCTCAACTTTTCGTTGAGTTCTGCAGCGTGCGGAGGACGCATGTCCGACACCTCGATCGCGCCGGACTTCGAACTGTGCCTGGCCCGGGATCCCCTGCTCGTGCGCAAGGCGCAAGAGCTTCGTTACCGGGTTTTCTACGAGGAAATGGGTGCCAGGGCCAACCCGGCGACGCTCTCGGCGGCGCGCGATGCCGATCGCTTCGACGACTGGGCGGATCACCTGGTGGTGGTCGACCGCCGCCGAGCGGACGCCGACCGACCGTTCGTCGTCGGCTGCTATCGGCTGTTGCGGGGGTCGGTCGCGGCGGCGCATGGCGGCTTCTATTCCGCTGGCGAGTTCGATCTCGGCGTGCTCGACGACCGGCAAACCGAGATCGTCGAGCTCGGCCGCTCCTGTGTCCACGCCGACTACCGCAACGGCACGGTGATGCAGCTGCTCTGGCGGGGCATCGCGCAGTATCTCGAGCGGCACGATCTCAAGGTGATGCTCGGCTGCGCCAGCCTGCCCGGCACCGATCTGACCCGTTGGGCGCCGTCGCTCGCCAGTCTCGCGGCGGAGCACCTGGCGCCGGCGGCGCTCTGCCCGCGGCCGCAGCCGGAGCGGCATGTGGCCCTGCCGAGCCCGGCTGGCTTCACGGCCATCGAGCTCAAGCGTGGCAAGGCGCTGCTGCCGCCGCTGTTGAAGGCCTATCTGCGGATGGGCGGCATGATCGGCGATGGTGCCGTCGTCGACGAGCCGTTCAACACCATCGATGTTTGCCTAGTGCTGCCTACCGACCGGCTCAAGGATCGCTACCTCCGGCACCTCGCGACAGCCAAGCCGGTCGATGCTGTCGCTGCCTGACCAGATGTCGTCGGGCGCCGGCCTCGCCGGGGCTCGGCGCCGGCTGCGCGCGGTCGCGCGGTCGCTCGCGTTCGGGATCGTGACGCTACTGCTGCTGGCGCTGTTCATCGCGGCGGGTGGGCTCGGCCGCTTGCCGCGCACGGTGATCCGGGGTCTGTGGTGCCGCTTCTGCCACTGGCTACTCGGTATCGAGGTCCACTATCGGGGTGAGCCGATGTCGGCCTGCGCCACGCTGTTTCTCGCCAACCACGTCTCTTATCTCGATATCGTGCTGCTCGGTGCGCGGACCGACGCCACCTTCATTGCCAAGGCCGAGGTGGCTGCATGGCCACTGTTCGGGTCCATCGGGCGGGTAGCCAGGACCTTCTTCATTCGCCGTCGTTGGCGCGACGCGCTGATCCAGCGCAACACGCTGGCGGCGCGGCTGCGCCAGGGCGAGAGCTTCATCCTGTTCGCCGAGGGCACCAGCACGAACGGGCTCGACGTGCTGCCGCTCAAGACATCGCTGCTCAGCGTCGCCGAGCCCTGGGTGATCGACCGGCCGATCGCGGTGCAGCCGGTGACGCTCGCCTACCGCAGGTTGGCGGACGGGACGCCGATCACGGCCGCCAATTGCAACCGCTACGCGTGGTTCGGCGACGCCCTGCTGGTGCCGCATCTCTGGGCGATGCTGCATGACGACGGCTGTATCGTGGAGGTCGTGTTCGGCGAACCCGTGATGTCCTGGGCCGTCACCAGTCGCAAACGCCTCGGTCCGGCGATGCGCGACAGCATTCGCATAGTCCTAGATTCTCACGCGGCTCACGACGCAAGATGTGGTGATAGAATTCGTGCCGAGAGAACGAAGCTTGCCGCTTGAGCAAAAAAAAAGGAGGCGAAAACGCCCCCTCTTGAGATCGGACCTGCGTGTGTGGGCTTTCGCCTCATTTTATGAACACACGTTATCGGATGTTAACACTTGCGCCTAGCCGCCAATTAGGCGAAAGTCATAGATCACGTTCAACCATAAGTTTCTTTATCTTGGCGATGGCCTTGGCCGGATTGAGCCCCTTCGGGCAGGTGTTGCTGCAGTTGAAGATGGTGTGGCAGCGGTACAGCTTGAACGGATCCTCGAGATCCTCCAGCCGATCCGCGGTCGCCTCGTCGCGGGTGTCGGCGATCCAGCGATAGGCCTGGAGCAGCACGGCCGGCCCCAGATACTTGTCGCTGTTCCACCAATAGGACGGGCAGCTCGTCGAGCAGCAGGCGCAAAGGATACATTCGTAGAGCCCGTCCAGCTCCTCGCGGTCCTCGACCGACTGGCGCCGTTCCTTGATCGGGTCAGTGGTGTAGGTCTTCAGCCAGGGCTCGATCGATTCGTACTGGGCCCAGAAATGGGTGAAATCGACGACCAGATCCTTGACCACCGACATGTGCGGCAGCGGATACACCGCGACGTCACCGCTGACGTCGTCGATTGCCTTGGTGCAGGCCAGCGTGTTCTCGCCGTCGATGCTCATCGAGCACGAGCCGCAGATACCCTCGCGGCAGGAGCGGCGGAAGGTCAGCGTGCTGTCGACCTCGGACTTGATCTTGATCAGTGCGTCGAGCACCATCGGGCCGCAATCGTCGAGGTCGATCTTGTAGCTGTCGACCCGCGGATTCTTGCCGTCCTCGGGCTCCCACCGATAGATCTTGAAGGTCTTGACGCGCTTGGCCCCGGCCGGTGCCGGATGATCCTTGCCGGACCCGACCCGCGAATTCTTCGGAAGTGAAAGTTCAACCATGGGTTGTTCCCAATCGTGCGTCGGCGCCGGTGCTCAGTAGACCCGCTTTGCCGGCGGAATGACCTCGACCTCGTTCGAGAGTGTGAAGTAGTGGACGGGGCGCGGCTCGAGCGTCACCTCGTGGCGATCGTCGACCCAGACCAGCGTGTGCTTCATCCAGTTCTCGTCGTCGCGCTCCGGGTAGTCCTCCCGGGCGTGCGCGCCGCGGCTCTCGGTGCGGTAGTGCGCCGAATGAACCGTCGCCACGGCTTGGGCCATCAGATTCTGCAGCTCCAGCGCCTCGATGAGATCGCTGTTCCAGACCATGGAGCGGTCGGCGATCTTGATGTCGGGCAGCGAGCCCGAAACCTCGCCAATGGCAGTGATGCCGGCCTCGAGCAGCGGCCCGTCGCGAAACACCGTCGCGTGTTTCTGCATGGTTTTCTGCATCTGCTCGCGAATGGCGCCGGTATTCATCCCTCCATCGGCGTGCCGGACCTTGTCGAGCCGCGCCAGGGTGGCCTCGCCCGCATCCTTGGGCAGGGGCTTGTGGGCGCTGCCCATCTGTACGGTCTCGGCCGCCCGGTGGGCCGCGGCGCGGCCGAACACGACGAGGTCGATCAGCGAGTTGCCGCCCAGCCGGTTGGCGCCGTGCACCGAGGCGCAGGCCGCCTCGCCGACCGCCATCAGGCCAGGAACCACGCTATCGTGGTTGCCGTTCTTGAGGTTGACCACCTCGGTCAGGTGGTTGGTCGGAATGCCGCCCATGTTGTAGTGGCAGGTCGGCACCACCGGGATCGGTTCCTTGGTCACGTCGACGCCGGCGAAGATCTTGGCGGTGTCGGAGATGCCGGGCAGCCGCTTGTGCAGCACGGCCGCATCGAGATGCTCGAGGTGGAGATGGATATGGTCCTTGTTCGGACCGACGCCGCGGCCTTCGTTGATCTCGATGGTCATCGCCCGGCTGACCACGTCGCGGGAGGCCAGATCCTTGGCGGAGGGCGCATAGCGCTCCATGAAACGCTCGCCCTCGGCGTTGGTGAGATAGCCGCCTTCGCCGCGGGCACCCTCGGTGATGAGGCAGCCGGCGCCGTAGACGCCCGTCGGGTGGAACTGGACGAACTCCATGTCCTGCAGCGGCAGGCCGGCGCGGAGCACCATGGCGTTGCCGTCGCCGGTGCAGGTGTGCGCCGAGGTGCAGGAGAAGTAGACGCGGCCGTAGCCGCCGGTGGCGAGGCAGGTCTGGTGAGCGCGGAAGCGGTGTAGCGAGCCGTCCTCGATGCACATCGCGAGGATGCCCAAGCATTCGCCCTCCTCGTCCATGAGCAGGTCGAGAGCAAAGTACTCGTTGAAGAACTGCACCTTGTTCTTCAGCGCTTGCTGGAAGAGGGTGTGGAGGATGACGTGGCCGGTGCGGTCGGCGGCGGCACAGGTGCGATAGGCCTGCGACTTGCCGAACTCCGTCGACTGGCCGCCGAAGGCACGCTGGTAGATGCGCCCGTCATCGGTCCGGGAGAACGGCACGCCGTAGTGCTCGAGCTCGTAGACCGCAGCCGGCGCGTTCTTGGTCATGTACTCGATCGCGTCCTGGTCGCCGAGCCAGTCGGAGCCCTTGACGGTGTCGTACATGTGGAAGCGCCAGCTATCCTCGTTCATGTTGCCGAGTGCTGCGTTGATCCCGCCCTGCGCCGCTACAGTGTGGCTGCGGGTCGGGTAGACCTTGGAGATGCAGGCGACCGAGAGCCCGGCCTCCACCATGCCGACGGCCGCGCGCAGCCCGGCGCCGCCGGCGCCGACCACGATCGCATCGAAGGCATGCTCGGTTATCGGATAGGCCGGTGCCATGAAACTAGCCTCCAGTCGCCAGCATGAGGATGGAAACGACGCAGGCCGTCGCCAAGGCGGCGGCTGCCAGGGTGGCGCCGACCAAGGCAGCGACCTTCAACCCTTCGTGGTGGACGTAGTCCTCGATCATCACCTGGACACCCATCTTCGCATGAAAGAAGGCGGAGAGGACCAGCATGACCATCAAGGACGCATTGAGCGGCGACTGGAACCAGGCTGCCCATTCGGCGTAGCCGGCGCCGGCCATGCCGATGGCGTTGAAGAGGAACCAGATCACCAAGAACAGGTTGGCGATGGCGGTGACGCGCTGCGCCTTCCAGTGCCCGACGCCGCTATGTGCCGAGCCGCGGGCGCGCAGCCTGCCGATTGCCGATTGCATTGAGGTCTCCTTGCCGGTCAGGCGGCGACGAGGACGAGCAGCCAGAAGGCGATGGTGAGCACGGCCGTCGCAACCAGGACGAAGCCGCCGCTCTTCTTCGCCGTCTCCAGCTCGAAGCCGTGGCCGGCATCCCAGATCAGATGGCGGATGCCGCTCGCCGCGTGGAAAAACAGCGCCGCCGTGTAGCAGAACAGGATCAGGCCGCCGAAGAAATTGTGCATCACCGCCTGCACCGTGGCGAAGCTCTCCGGGCCGGCCGCGAGCGACGTCAGCCACCAGGTGAAGAGGACCGTCCCAATGGCCAATCCCTGACCGGTGATCCGGTTCAGGATCGACACGATCATGGTGAAGTGCCAGCCGTAGATCTGAACATGCGGCGAAAGTGGACGCTGCCCTTGTGCCATGCTCGCTCCGAGCGCCGGCGTCTGCTGCACAGCGCCAGCTGTTTGTTGCATTGCGATAATCGTGATTTGGATAGTACGGCGGGGTCGCCGAGTGTCAACGCGACAGAACATGCCAGTGTCGCGCTGGCCGAGCGCTTGCCCGCGCCATGGATGGTGAGTCCTCTGGCGTGGCGGGCGATCGCCGCCTCTGCTACGCAGCGGCAGCTGAACGGTGCACCAGAGTGAGGCCCGATGACGACATTCCGCAAGTTGACCGATGATTTCTACGTCGCGCCACAGCTCGAGATCGACGATTTTGCCGAGGCGGCGTCCCTGGGCGTGCGGACAGTGATCAACAACCGGCCCGACGGCGAGGCACCAGATCAGCTGAGCGACGCCGAAGCGCGCGCCGCGGCCGAGGCGCAGGGCCTGGCATATGTTCATGTGCCGGTCGTTTCGGGCGGCATCCATCCCGATGACATCGCCGGCATGCAGGCCGCGATCGCAGACAATCCCGGCCCCTATGTCGCCTATTGTCGCTCCGGCACGCGCTCCTGCCATCTCTGGGCGCTGGCCGGCGCCGCCGCGGCGGAGCCGGACCAGCTGATCCAGGCGGCCGCGCGCGCCGGCTACGACCTGCACGGCATGCGGTCGATCCTGATGGAGATCAACCGCGCCAACCGCGGCTAGGCGCTCTCCAGGAGTCGCCACCAGAGCAGGACGCCGCCGGCCAGGGCCAGCCAGGGCCCAAAGGCGAGGCTGTCCTCGGCCTGCCGGCGACCCGTCAGCAGGGCGAAGATCAGCGCCGAGAGCGCGCCTCCGAGAATGACCAGCGCGAGGTCGTCGGCGCCGAGCCAGGCACCAAGCGCGCCAAGCAGCTTGGCATCGCCGAGCCCCAGGCCCTCGCGACCGCGCCAGGCGGCATAGACCCGGGCGGTGGCAAAGAGCAGGCCGAAGCCCAAGGCGGCCCCGGCCAGGCTCTCGATCGGCTGCGGGAGACCCGGTATCGGTGCCGCGACGGCCGCAACCATCCCGAGGCAGGCCAGCGGCAAGGTGAGGCTGTCGGGCAGGCGGCCGTGGTCTAGATCGATCAGGGACAAGATCAGCAGCCACCAGGCGACGGCGGCGAAGAGGAGTGCCGCGGCCGGCGCCAGGGTGAGCGCGGCGAGGACCGCGATGCCGCCGCCGACCAGCTCGGCGACGAGCGGGCTCCAGCCGATCGCGGCGCCGCAATGCCGGCAGCGGCCACGCTGCCGGAGCCAGGCCCAGACCGGCACCATTTCCGCGACGCCGAGCGTCGTCATGCAGGCCCGGCACCGCGAGCGGCCCGTGAGAATCTGCCGATCCAACGCCGGCCAGCGCGACGCCAGGGCGCCGAGGAAGGAGCCGAGTGCGGCGCCGGCGAGCCCGATCAGCAGGACGGCAGCGGCCGTGAGCAATCGCCCACCCGAGCCGGCTAGAGGGCGATGCCGGTCCGCTCCGGGCGTGCTGTCGGCAGCACCAAGTCGCCGGGTATCGGGCGCGGCGCCGGCAATGGTGTCTCATCCACGGCAAAGCTGACCGTCTCGGCCGTCGCCGCGGCCGAGGTCTCGCGGCTGGTGGTCAGCGGGCGCGGATCGGCAGCCGGCGGCGGGATCTGCTCCGCCGGATCGGTCAGCTCGCTCGGTGCCGGTGCCGGCTCGACGGGGCGGCCGCGCTCGCTCTCCGGCGGCAGCGCCGAGCGCATCTGCGAACGGAGCTCTTCGCTGATGATGCGGGCATCCTCGGAGTTGCGGATCACCCGGGGCGTGATGAAGACGATGAGCTCGGTGCGCACGGACTGGTTGCTGGTGCTGCGGAAGAGGTTGCCGAGCACCGGGATGTCGCCGAGCACCGGCACCTTGTCGGTCGAGTCCGTCGAGCTGTCCTGGATCAGGCCGCCGAGCACGACCGTCTGGCCGCTGGTGACGTTGACCTTGCTGGCGATTCGCCGCTGGGTGATCGTCGGGTTCTCGTCGCGCCGCTCGGTCGGCTGGACGCGGCTGACCTCCTGCGCGATCTCCAGCGTCACCACATTGTTGGTGTTGATCCGCGGCCGGACCTCGAGGATGACGCCGGTGTCCCGGTACTCGATATTGGCGACGATGGGCGCTGCCGGGTTCTCGATTCCCTGGGTCGTCCGGGTGATGAGCGGCACCTCCTCGCCGACCGTCAGGATGGCCTCGCTGTTGTCCTGAACGACCAACGACGGCGACGACAGGACCTGCACGTCGGTGACCCGGGACAGCGCGTCGATGGTGATGTTCGAGTTGCCGGGCGTGAAGATGAAGTTGAAGCCGGGCAGGGCGGCCAATGGCGAGAGCAGCGAGTTGCTGGCGGTGTTGCCGGCTGGCGAGGAGGTGTTGAAACCGCCCTGGAAGCTGCCGGTTGAGAAGTAGTACTGGACGCCGTAGCGCAGCAGGTCATTGAGCACGACCTCGGCGATCGTCGCTTCGATCAGGACCTGCAGCGGCGCCCGATCGAGGCGGCGGATGGTGTCCTCGATCAGGTTGAAGGCCTGTGGCGTGGCGCGGATGACGAGCGCGTTGGCGGTCAGGTCGGGGACCACCTTGACGTTGGCGAGGAGATCGTTGCTGTCGCCCGGCAGCGTCGCGCCGAACGGCTGGTCGATGATGCCGCCGACCCCGCCGTTGTCCGGCGGCAGGGCGATATCGGTCTCGAACGTATTGTCGAACTCGTTCTGGATGCCGCTGTCGAAGGCGTTGTCGAACCCGACCTGCTCGACCGTTGGCCCGGATTGCAGGGCGTCGCCGAAGCTCTCATTCAAGAGCTTGGCCATCTCGGCGGCCGGCGTATGATCGAGCTGGTAGACGAAGAACTGCATGCTCGAGCCGCTGCCGCGATCGAGGCGCTGGATCCAGCGCTCGGCCTCGACCAGCTGGTTGGGCTGCGAGGCGATGACGATCACTGCGTTCAACCGCGCCATCGGCAGGAAGCGCACCCCCGATGCCTGATCGGAGAACGCGTCGAGGGGCGTGAACAGGCCCTCGAGCTCCGGGATCACCGTCTGCGGGGTCGCCGTCTGCAGCGGGAAGATGCCGACCGAGCGGCCGGCCATCCAATCGACGTCGATCTCGTCCAGCGTGCGCAGGACGTTCTGGCGCTCGGCCGCGGTGCCGACGAAGAGAACGAGGTTGCGGCTGTCGTCGACGCGAATCTGCTCGGGCAGGGAAAGCATCGGCTGGATGAACTGGGCGGCGCTGCTGGCGTTGATGTAGCGGAGCGGCACCACGGTGACGCCGGTGCCGACGATCAAGGGCGGCGGCTGTTCGCCGCCGACGGTGCTGATCTGCACGGCCCCGACCTGGGGGGCGCCGATCATCACGGCATACGTTCCGCCGAGGTCGACCAGCGTGGCGCCGTGCATCTGCAGGATCGTCTCGAGCACGGTGAGCAGGTCGGGCGCCGAGAGCGGCGCCGTCGATGCGAGGACGACCGAGCCATCGATCGCCGGGTCGATGGTGTAGTTGACGCCCAGGAGCTCGCCCAGGATGACGTCGACCACCTCGCGCAGGCTCGCGCCATCGAAGTTCAGGCGGTAGCCATCGGTCGGGGCCGGCGGGGCGGCTTCGGTGCGCGCGGTGATGGGCTCGGTGCCGAAATAGAGCTGGGCCTGTGGTGCCGTGGCCCTGGCAGCACGCTCGGTCGTCCGCGTCGGCGTGCCCGGTCGCCCGACGGCCTCGGTGGGTGTCGAAAAATCGGCGTCGCGGATGCTGGCACCAGCAGCGCCGCCGTCATCGACCGGAAAATCGCAAGCCGCGGTGAAGAGCGCTCCGCCAATGACGAGTGCCCGCAGACCGCTGGAAAAGACCGACATGTGCATACGTTCTTCTTTATTTGCCAGAAAAGACGGCACCGACAACGCCGGAGCACCCGCTCTACAGGTGGATCGGGTCTTCGACAACCAAGGCATTTCCGTGCGCCGACTGCGCGAAATCTTGAGTCTTGTTCGCGCATAGGTTGATGAGAGAGTTTTCGCCCTGAGAATAGACGGCTACCGACGAACTTTATTCAATGTCCGATTGATCCAGATCGCCGGCAGCCCGTGTCTCGGGCGGTCTTTACAGCGGTGACGGTTGCGTGGAACAAGGCCCGTCATGAGGGTGCATCGGGATTTGCGCCGGCTTCCGCCTGAAGCCAAGGGATGCGCCGTCGCCATCGGCAATTTCGACGGCGTGCATCGCGGTCATCGGGCGGTGGTCGAGGCGGCACGAGAGCAGGCGGCGGGCGCCGCCGGCCTCGCCGTGCTGACCTTCGAGCCGCACCCTAAGGAGGTCGTCAACCCGGCAACGGCGCCGCGCCGGCTGACGCCGTTGCGGCGCAAGGTCGAGCTCCTTCGCGAGCTCGGCTGCGAGCATCTTATCCTGGTGCGTTTCGACCGATCGCTGATGGCGATGCCGGCGGCAGCTTTCGTCGAGGACATTCTGGTTGGCCAGCTGGCCGTGAGTGCACTCACCTGCGGCGAGAGCTTTCGGTTCGGGCACAAGCGGCAGGGTGACGTGGCCTTGCTGGCTTCGGTCGGTGCCGCCCGCGGGTTCGCCTTTCGGCCCATGCCACCCTTGCTCGACACGGGCAGCCCCTGCTCGTCGACGCGGATCAGGGCGGCGCTGGATGCCGGCGACCTCGACCTGGCGAACCGTCTGCTCGGCTACCCGTTCACGATGTCCGGCCTAGTGCGTGGCGGCGACAGGCGGGGCCGGACGATCGGCTTCCCCACGGCGAACATCGCGCCCAATGCCGAGCGCCACGCGCTGCCGGCGCGCGGCGTCTACGCGGTGCGGGCCGGGCAGCGGACGGGCACCGGCACCGTCTGGTATCCCGGAGTTGCGAATCTCGGCCGCCGCCCCACATTCGACGGCGACCGGGTGCTTCTCGAGGTGCATCTTTTCGACGTTCAGCCGACCCTTTATGGCGAGCGGCTCGATGTGGCGTTTCTGGAGCGTCTGCGCGGCGAGGCCAAGTTTTCCGGCATCGACGCGCTGAAGGCGCAGATCGCGCGCGACTGCATCGACGCTCGTCGGGTGCACGGCCTCATTCATTCCTGACTTTCGGACGACCGGGTGATGACGCAGGACTATCGCGAGACCGTCTTTCTGCCGCGGACGGATTTTGGCATGAAGGCCAACCTTCCGGTGCGCGAGCCCGCGTGGCTCGCGCGCTGGGACGCGATCGATCTCTACGGCCGGCTGCGCGAGGCCTCCGCGGCGCGTGACCCATTCATCCTGCATGACGGCCCGCCCTATGCCAACGGGCACCTGCACATGGGCACGGCCCTGAACAAGATCCTCAAGGACGTGGTCAACAAGAACCAGCAGATGCTGGGCCGGAACGCCGCCTACGTGCCGGGCTGGGACTGCCACGGCCTGCCCATCGAGTGGCAGATCGAGCAGCGCTATCGCAAGAAGGGCAAGAGCAAGGACGACGTGCCGATCATCGACTTCCGCCGCGAATGCCGTGAGTTCGCCGAGGAGTGGATCGATATCCAAAGGCGTGAGTTCAAGCGTCTGGGCGTGATCGGCGATTGGCCGGACCCCTATGCGACGATGAACTTCAAGGCCGAGGCCGACATCTATCGCGAGGTGGCGAAGTTCCTGACCAACGGCTCGCTCTACCGCGGCAAGAAATCGGTGATGTGGTCGGTGGTCGAGAAGACGGCGCTGGCCGAGGCCGAGGTCGAGTATCACGACCATACCTCGACCACGATCTGGGTCGCGTTTCCCCTGAGCGAGTCCGTCCGAGCCGTGGCTGGAGGGTGCCTCGGTCGTCATCTGGACCACCACGCCCTGGACCATCCCGGCCAACCGTGCCGTGGCTTTCGGCCCGGATATCGACTACGCGCTGGTCGAGGCCGGCGGCCGCCGGCTGGTGCTCGCCGAATCACTGGTCGAGAAGACCATGGCCACCGCCGGCATCGGGGCGTGGAAGCTGATCGAGACGTTCCCCGGCACGGCGCTCGAGGGTGCCATCGCGGCGCACCCGCTCAGGGGCCTTGGCGACGGCTACGGCTTCGACGTGCCGCTCCATGCCGCCGATTTCGTCAGCGACGAGGAGGGCACGGGCCTTGTCCACATCGCACCCAGCCATGGTGCCGACGACTTCGAGCTCGGCCGTCGGCACGGGCTCGAGGTGCCGGACACCGTGGCCGAGGACGGGGTCTACACCGATGCGGTGCCGGGCTTCGCTGGCATGCACGTGTTCAAGGCCGCGGAGCCGGTGCTCGAAGCGCTCAAGGCGAAGGAGGCGCTGCTCGCGCATGGCACGCTCGTGCACTCCTATCCCCACTCGTGGCGCTCGAAGGCGCCGTTGATCTTCCGCGCCACGGCCGCAGTGGTTCATCCCGATGGAGGGCGAGCTGGACCTGCGGGCGACGGCGCTCGCACGCCATCGATGCCACCACATTCGTGCCGGAGCGCGGCAAGACCCGGCTGCGCTCGATGATCGAGACCAGGCCCGACTGGTGCATCAGCCGGCAGCGGGCCTGGGGGGTGCCGATCGCCGTCTTCGTCGACAAGCAGACGGGCGAGCCGCTGCGCGACCCGGCAGTGGTCGAGCGCATCGCCCTGGCTTTCGAGGCCGAGGGCGCGGATGCCTGGTGGACCCACGATCCGCAGGACTTTCTCGGCGACGCCTACGCTGCCGAGGACTACGAGAAGGTCGACGACATCCTCGACGTCTGGTTCGAATCCGGCTCGACCCATGCCTTCGTGCTCGAGCAGCGGCCGGAGCTGCGCTCGCCGGCCGATCTCTATCTCGAGGGCTCGGACCAGCATCGTGGCTGGTTCCAGTCGTCGCTTCTCGAAAGCTGCGGCACCCGCGGCCGAGCGCCCTTCGCGGCAGTGCTGACCCATGGCTTCGTCGTCGATGCCGACGGCCGCAAGAGTCGAAGTCGCTGGGCAACGTCATCGTCGCCGATCGATCTGATGAAGACGCATGGCGCCGACATTCTCCGGCTCTGGTCGGTCTCGGTCGACTTCGTCGACGACATCCGGATCGGCAAGGAGATCCTCGACGGGGTCGGCGACAGCTACCGCCGCCTGCGCAACACGCTGCGCTTCATCCTCGGCAATCTCGATGGCTTTCACGAGAGCGAGCGGCTGCCGCTGGCGCAGATGCCGGAGCTCGAGCGCTGGGTGCTGCACCGGCTGAGCGAGCTGGACGAGCAGGTCCGCCGCTGCAACGAGACTTACGACTTTCCCAGGCTGTACTCGGCGCTGCACCATTTCTGCGCGCTCGACCTCTCGGCCTTCTACTTCGACGTCCGCAAGGATGCTCTCTACTGCGATCACGCGGGACAGCGCCCGGCGGCGGGCGGCGCGCACGGTGCTCGACCAGCTCTTCCACTGCCTGGTCCGCCTGGCTCGCACCGGTGCTGTCGTTCACCGCCGAGGAGGCCTGGCAGTCGCGCTATCCGTCGGAGGAGGGCAGCGTGCATCTCGCAGCTGTTTCCCGAGCTGCCCGCGGCGTGGCGCGACCCGCAGCTCGCCGCACGGTGGGAGCGGGTGCGCCGGGTGCGCCGGGTGATCACCGGGGCGCTCGAGGTCGAGCGGCGGGAGAAGCGGATCGGCGCCAGCCTGCAGGCGGCACCGGTCGTCCACCTCACCGCCGAGGACGCCGCTGCGATCGACGGGCTCGACATGGCCGAGCTCGCGATCACCAGCGGCATCGAGATCAGGGTCGGCCGAGCCGCCGGCCGACGCCTTCACGCTCGCCGAGGTGCCAGGGGTCGGTGTGGTACCGCGGCTGGCCGAGGGCGCCAAGTGCGCCCGCTGCTGGCAGGTGCTGCCGGAGGTCGAGGCGGCGGGGCAGCTCTGCCGGCGCTGCGCCGACGCGGTCACCGCGCGCGCCGCTTGAGCCGCAGCACGCGCATGAGCTCTCATACGCTGGCGGCGCGGTGGCTCGGGCCGATTCTCTTCGTGGTCATCCTGGTAGCCGACTTCGTCACCAAGCAGTGGGCGCTGAGCAGCCTCGAAGGTCAGGGGCGGGTGTTCGTCACCGAGTTCTTCAACCTGGTGCTGGTCTGGAACACCGGGGTCAGCTTCGGCATGTTCCGCTCGGGCGGCGAGGCAGGTCGTTGGCTGCTCGTCGGCCTCGCTCTGGTCATTTCTTGCGTTCTGGTCTTCTGGCTGCGCCGCGAGCGGCGCCTTTTGCCGCGCCTCGCCATCTGGTTGATAATCGCCGGGGCGCTTGGTAATGTCGTGGACCGCATCCGGTTCGGCGCTGTCGTCGATTTCCTGGATTTTCATCTCTTCGGCTATCACTGGCCCGCGTTCAATATCGCCGATAGCGTGATTGTCGTGGGCGCAGTGATTCTCGTCGTCGACAGCTTGATGGGTGGCGGTCGAAAGCTAGGTGGTGAGGGGGAAGAAACGTGACGTCGGCAAGGCGCGAAACAAGCGGAACGGGGCGATTTGGACGAGTTATCGGGTGGTGCGGTTTGGGTCTGGGCATGCTGGCGATGACCGCCTGCAGCGGCACCGTGCAGGAACGACTGGGCATCGAGCGGCGCACGCCGGACGAGTTCCAGGTCGTCCGCCGGGCGCCCCTGGTGATTCCGCCCGCCTACAATTTGCCGGAGCCGGGCACGCCGAGCCCGGCACAGCAGCGGCAGACCGTGTCGCGCGAGGCCCAGCAGACCTTGTTCGAAGGCTTTGCCGACCGCGCCGGAGTTGGGTCCCAGCGCTGGCGAGCAGGCCCTCCTGAGCGCGGTTCCCGGCACGGCCACGCCCGGCATTCGTGAGATCATTCTGACCGAGAACACGGAGCTCACCCAGCTGGACGAGAGCCGCTTCCTGTTCATCTTGGATTTCCAGCGGCGCAACATGGCCGATCAGAGCGGTCTCGACACGCCGCTCGATGCCCGCGCCGAGGCGGAGCGGCTGGAGGCGGAGGGCATCAGCACCACTGTCTTCACGCGGCGGGTCGGCACGACTGTTATTCAATAGAGGTCGCTGGCGACAGCGTTGCGGCTTCGCCAGCCATAACCCTGGGACTTTGTGTTGAGGAGCATGATAGTGGCGGCGACAGCAGGTGCCATGGCGATCGGCTTGAACGTCAATGCGCTCGCTGCCGCGGGCAGTGGGATGTTCCATCCCGACACCTTCATGCTCGACAACGGCATGCAGGTGGTGGTCATCGAGAACCATCGTGCGCCGGTGGTCTCGCACTGGGTCTGGTACAAGGTCGGCACGGCCGACAGCCCGCTCGGCAAGACCGGGCCTGCCGCATTTCCTCGAGCACCTGATGTTCAAGGGCACCGAGACGATCGCGCCCGGCGACTTCTCGAAGATCGTGGCGCGCCACGGCGGCAACGACAACGCCATGACCTCGGCCGACTTCACCGCCTACTTCCAGAACATCGCCCGCGACCGGCTGGAGATGGTGATGGAGATGGAGGCCGATCGGATGGCCAATCTCCAACTCCGCCGAGCAGGACGTGCTGGCCGAGCGCGACGTGATCCTCGAGGAGCGGCGCTCGCGCGTCGACAACCAGCCGGCGTCCCTGCTCGGCGAGCAGCTCAACGCCGCGCAGTACCTCAACCATCCCTACCGCCTGCCGATCATCGGCTGGCACCATGAGATCGAGAGCTACAGCCGGCAGACGCGCTGGACTTCTACGACAGCTGGTATGCGCCCAACAACGCGATCCTGATCGTCGCCGGCGACATCACTGCTGACGAGCTGCGGCCGATGGCCGAGCGCACCTACGGCCAGATTCCGGCGCGCGAGGTGCCGGAGCGGACCCGGCTGGCCGAGCCGCCGCAGATCCTCGAGCGGCGGATCGAGCTACGCCACGAGCGGGTCGAGCAGCCGGCGCTGATGCGCTCCTACCTGGCGCCGAGCTTCGCCACCGCCGAGGCGAACGAGGCCTATGCGCTCGAGGTGCTGGCCGAGCTGTTCGGCAGTGGCGGCACCAGCCGGCTCTACCGCTCGCTCGTGGTCGAGCAGGCGCTGGCGGCCACTGCCGGTGCCTACTATCGCGGCTCCAGCCTCGACCTCACGACGTTTCGCGTCTACGCCAGCCCGCGCCCGGGCGTCGAGCTCGACCAGCTGGAGGCGGCGATCGATGCCGAGATCGAGAAGCTGCTCGAGCATGGCGTGACCGAAGCCGAGGTCGAGCGGGTCAAGCAGCGGATGATCGCCGAGGCGGTCTATGCGCGCGACAGCCTGACCACGGCCGTGCGCGTCTTCGGCAGCGCCCTGACCACGGGCTCGAGCGTCGAGGATGTCGAGGCCTGGCCCGAGAGGATCGCCGCAGTCACAACGGCAGCCGTCGAGGCGGCTGCCCGGATCGTTTTCAATCGTGATCAGTCGGTCACGGGGCAGCTGCTCCCGGCGAAGGCCGGTGTTGCTGTCGCCGCCGACGGCACAACGGGATAATGTCCTTTGCTTTTTTTCGCGTTCTCGCTGCCCCGCTGGGTGTCGCCGCCTCGGCACTGGCCTGTTTGATGGCCGTGCAACTCGCAACCGGTCTCGCCAAGGCCGAGACCCATGTCGAGCTGGTCGAGACGAAGGGCGGGATCACCGCCTACCTCGTCAATGAGCCGGCCGTTCCGCTGCTCGCCATGACCTTTCAGTGGCGCGGTGGTGCCGCCGCCGACCCGCTCGGCCGCGAAGGCCTGTCCCGGATGGTCGCCGGCCTGCTCGACGAGGGGGCCGGCGATCTCGACAGCCTCGCTTTTCGGACGGTGCTCGAGGACCAGGCGATCCGCCTCGGCTTCAGCCACGAGCGCGATGCCTTCTCGGGCCGGCTCTTGACCCTCACCGAGAACCGCGAGCAGGCGTTCGACCTGTTGCGCCTGGCGCTGGCCGAGCCGCGCTTCGATCCGGAGCCAGTCGAGCGGATCAGCGGGCAGCTCACCGTCGACATCCAGCGCCGCAAGAACGATCCGAGCACGATGGCGGCGCGCGCCTGGTTCGAGCATGCGTTCGGCACGCATCCCTACGGGCGGACCACCCAGGGCACGGTCGAGTCGATCCAGGCCATCACGGTCGACCAGCTGCGCGACTACGTGACGGCGCGGCTGGCCCGGGACAACCTGATCATCGGCGTCGCGGGTGACATCAGCGCCCTGGAGCTGGCGCCGTTGCTCGATCGCACCTTCGGGCACCTGCCCGCGGTCGCGAGCTTGCCGGCGCTCGAAGTGGCGACACCGTCAGTCGATGCCGTCCTGGTGCAGCGGATCAACGTGCCGCAGAGCGTGGTGACGCTGGGCTTGCCCGGCATCGCCCGCGACGACCCCGACTACTACGCCGCCTATGTCGCCAACTACATCATCGGCGGCGGCGGCTTTGCCTCGCGGCTGACCGAGGAGGTGCGCGAGAAGCGCGGCCTCGCCTACTCGGTCTACTCCTACCTCGCCGATACCGAGCTGGCGCCGCTCTGGATGGGCGGGGTCGCCACCAAGAACGAGCAGGTGGCGCAATCCATCGACGTGATTCGCGCCGAGCTCGCGCGCATGGCCGGGGGCGATATCGGCGAGACGGATCTCGCCAACGCCAAGACCTACCTGACCGGCTCTTTTCCGCTGCGCTTCACCAGCAACGAGGATGTCGCGCGCATCCTCGTCGGCATGCAGGCCAACGATCTCGGCATCGACTATCTCGAGCGCCGCAACGCGCTGATCGAGGCGGTGACGCTGGAGGACGTCAGGCGGGTGAGCGCGCGGCTCTTCGCGCCCGAGCTGCTCGTCTCGATCGTCGGTGATCCCGCCGACATCGAAGCCACCGGTGGCAGCGACGGTGGCGCCGGCTGAGGCCGCCCTTGCCCAGGCGCACGGCGCGGCGTCCCGCATTCGCCGCCTGCCGGAAGCGCTCGTCAATCGCATCGCCGCGGGCGAGGTCGTCGAGCGGCCGGCCTCGGCCGTCAAGGAGCTGGTCGAGAACGCGATCGACGCCGGGGCCAGCCGCATTCGCGTCGCGCTCGAGGGTGCCGGCCGGCGGCTGATCCAGGTCGAGGACGACGGCCATGGCATGGCCGCGCACGAACTCTCGCTCGCCATCGAGCGGCACGCCACCTCGAAGCTCGACGACGACCAGCTTGTCGATATCCGGACCTTGGGCTTTCGCGGCGAGGCGCTGCCGTCGATCGGCTCGGTCAGCCGCCTGACCCTGACCAGCCGCGCCGCCGGCGAGGCGCATGGCTGGCAGCTCCGCTGCGCGGCCGGGGTGATCGAGGCGCCAGAGCCGGCGGCGGCACCTGTCGGCACCCAGGTCGAGGTGGCCGATCTCTTCTTCAACACGCCGGCCCGGCTGAAATTCCTCAAGTCCGATCGGCGCGAGGTCGAGCTGGCCCGCGACATCGTCGAGCGGCTGGCGATGGCGCATCCCGATATCGCCTTCATCCTCGAGAGCGATGGCCGGCGCCTCGTCAATCTGCCGTGCGCCCCGTCCGCCGAGCGGCTGGCGGCGCTGCTCGGCCGCGAGGTGGTGGCGAACGGCATCGAGCTCGGCGCCGAGCGGGCTGTGGACGACGGCCAGGCGGTTCGACTCGGCGGCCTCGCCTGCCTGCCGACCCTGAGCCGCAATCACGCCCGGCATCAGTTCCTCTTCGTCAACGGCCGGCCGGTCCAGGATCGCCTACTCAAGGGTGCCCTGAAGGCGGCCTATGCCGATCTGATCCCGCACGACCGCCAGCCGATCGCCGCGCTCTTTCTCGACCTCCCGGCCGAGGCGGTCGACGTCAACGTCCATCCGGCCAAGGCCGAGGTGCGCGTTCAAGCGACGCAGGCGACGGTGCGCGGTCTCATTGTCGGCGGCTCAAGCGCGCTTTGGCCGAGCACGGGCACCGGGCCTCCGCCAGTGTCGCCCAGGCGGCGTTGGGCCGGTTCAAGGCGGTGGGCACCGGCGGGCTCGGGGCGGGTGGGCCGCGGACCGGCGGCGGTTTCCCAGGGTTGGCGGAGGCGGCGACGGCTGGCAGGCGCCGCCGGCCGCAGCGATGCCCGGCCTCGACGTCGGCGCGCCTTCCGTGCGGGACGCCGGCGAGCGAGGCGGCACGGCGATCGGCGATGCGCCCGTAGACTATCCGCTCGGTGCCGCCTGTGCGCAGCTGCACGACACCTACATCGTGGCGCAGAGCCGTGACGGGCTTGTCCTGGTCGATCAGCACGCGGCGCACGAGCGGCTGGTCTACGAGCGGATGAAGGCGGCGCTGGCGGCGGGCGGCGTCAAGGGACAGGCGCAGCTGATCCCCGAGGTCGTCGAGCTCGACCCGAGCGCGCGGGCGACGCTGCTGGAGAGGGCCGAGCTGCTCGCCCGGCTAGGTCTCGTCATCGAGCCATTCGGTGACGCGGCGCTCCTGGTCCGCGAGACGCCGGCCGTGCTCGGGAACCCGGCGATCGCCCGGCTGCTCGACGATGTGGCGGCGGATCTGGCGCAGCTCGATCAGGCACTGCCGCTCGAGGAGGCGCTCTTGAAGGTGCTGGCCTCGATGGCCTGCCACGGCAGCGTGCGCGCCGGCCGGCGGCTCAATCGCGACGAGATGAACGCGCTCTTGCGCGACATGGAGGCGACCGCCTATTCGCGGGCAGTGCATCCACGGCCGGCCGACCTATATCTCGCTCGCGAAGGCCGACATCGAGCGGCTGTTCGGACGTCGCTGAGCCGCCGAAAAACGCTGGTTCGCCGCGGTCGAGCTGCGCTAACCCACGACAACAAACGCCGCCTGACGGAGCTACCGATGACCTACGTCGTCACCGAAGCCTGCATCAAGTGCAAGTACATGGACTGCGTCGAAGTCTGCCCCGTGGACTGCTTCTACGAGGGCGAGACGATGCTGGTGATCAATCCGGACGAGTGCATCGACTGCGGCGTCTGCGAGCCGGAATGCCCGGCCGAGGCGATCCTGCCGGACACCGAGGGCGAGGCGGAGAAATGGCTCGAGCTCAATCGCGAGTACTCGATCGGGCCCTGGCCGAACATCACGCGGAAGGGCCAGGAGCCGACCGACGCTGACGAGTACAAGGACATGCCGGGCAAGTACGAGAAGTTCTTCACGCCCAATCCGGGCAGCGGCAGCTGAGGCGACCCAAGGTTATCCCGCATGCCGTGCGGCTCAACGGCAGAACGGCGAGCCATTAACGCTTCTTAATGTTGACGTCAGAGACAGCGTGAGAACGCTGGAATGCAAATGTGGCATTTCAGACAAATTTGTGCTATTTACGTTTCACCGTGCTGGTAGAAAGAGGTCCCAAACCCCTCGTCGACGTCTTTGATCTTATCAGATGCAGTGTTTGTGCCCGATCCGCTCGATAGATGCGAGCGGATTTTTGCACGCCTCTGGGAAAATCGAACGACACGTCGCGCCAGGCGGCCTAGGCAACAACAGTTTGCGGAGAAACGGCCCGATGGCAAAGGAATTGGCATACGATGTCGGGGACTACATCGTCTACCCCAGTCACGGTGTAGGCCAGATCACCACGATCGAGAAGCAGACGATCGCCGGCATTTCGCTCGAGATGTACGTCGTGTCGTTCGACAACGAGAAGCTGATCCTGCGCGTTCCGGTCGAGAAGGCGCCCAATTCCGGCATGCGCAAGCTCAGCAGCCGCGAGAAGATCCAGTCGGCGCTCGATGCATTGAAGATCCGAACCCGCCCACGGCGCAACATCATGTGGAGCCGCCGCGCACAGGAGTACGAGGCGAAGATCAACTCCGGCGATCCGGTCTCGATCGCCGAGGTGGTTCGCGAGCTGCACCGTGCCGACGACACCGACCAGTCCTACAGCGAGCGGCAGATGTACCGTGCCGCCCTCGAGCGCCTGGCCCGCGAGGTCGCCGCCATCGAACTCGGTGGACGAGTCGGAGGCGACCAAGAAGCTCGAGAAGGTGCTGCTGGCGGCTGCCGCCTGAGCCTTTATCCCTGTCATTGAAAAAGGGGCTCCCTGGCGGGGCCCCTTTTTTTTCGCCTTGTGGCTCTCTGGCAAGCTCCGGGGAGTCAGGCAGCGTCGACGTTCTCCCAGCGGCGGCTCGCGATGCTCTTGACGATGGTGTCGCAGACCGCCTCGACGCGGTGACCCTCGGCGAAGTCAGGCCAGGCCGGCGTTCCGTCGGCTATCGCGTCCAAGAGATGTGCCGCCTCGGTCACCTTCAGGTCGTTGAAGCCGATGCCGTGGCCCCAGCCCGGGGTGAAGCGGCCGAACGGCGGGTGCGGCGGCCCGGTAAGAATGGTGCGAAAGCCGTTGTCGTCCTGCCGGTCGGACGGCTTGAAGAGCTGGATCTCGTTGAAGCGCTCCTGGGTGAACCGGATGCCGCCGGCTCGCCCGTAGACTTCGATGTCGACCCCGTTCTTGCGGCCCCAGGCGATGCGCGAGCAGCCGATATGGCCGATCGCACCGTTCTCGAGCCGGACCAGCATCTCGGTGACATCGTCGTTCTCGACCGGGCGCATCTGGCCCTTGGCATCCCGCCGCTCGAGGATCGCGGTGTGCCAGCCGGCGCAGACGGCCGAGATCGGACCAACGAGATAGTGGGCTAGGTTGACGAGGTGACTGCCCATATCGCCGAGCGCCCCGGTGCCGGCCTTGGCCGTCTCGCAGCGCCAGGAGAACGGGAATGCGGCCGGCCCCATGAAGTCCTCGTCGAAGATCGCGCGGAACTGGGTGACGGCACCGATCTCGCCGCTCTCGATCAGCTTCCTGGCGAACGCCATGGCGGGCGAGCGGATATAGTTGTAGCCGACCAGGGTCGTCGTCCCGGCCTGCTCAGCTGCGCGCACCAACTCGGCCGTGTCGGTGCTGCTCAATGCCAACGGCTTTTCGCACCAGACATGCTTGCCCGCCGCCAGCGCCGCCAGCGCCATTTCCTTGTGCAGGGTGTTGGGCGTGGTGATCGAGACCAGCTCGATTGCCGGGTCCGCCACCAGCTCGCGCCAGTCGGTGGTGGCGCGGGCGAAGCCGAAGCGCGACCGCGCCGCTTCGGCGCCGGCCGGGTCGACGTCGGCGACCATCTCGAGCCGCGGCCGGAGCCTGGGCTCGAAGCTGTGGCCGACATTGAGCAGCGCCTGGGCGTGGCAGGCGCCCATGTAGCCCGTGCCGATGATGCCGCAGCCGATGCTGGCCAGGCTGGCGTCGCTCAAACGGTGCCACCGAGCTCTGAGGAGAGATCCTGCAGCTCCTTGCCGCCGGCCATCAGGTTCTGCAGCTCGTCGAGATTGACCTCGTCCTTGGCGAACGTGCCGAGCGTCTGGCCGCGGTTCAAGACGGTGAACCGGTCGCCCACGGCATGGGCGTGGCGGACGTTGTGGGTGATGAAGATGACGCCGAGGCCCCGCTGGCGCACCTGGAAGATGTATTTCAGCACCATCGAGGTCTGCCGGACGCCCAGCGCCGAGGTCGGCTCGTCGAGGATCAGGACCTTGGCGCCGAAATAGACCGCGCGCGCGATGGCGACGCATTGCCGCTCGCCGCCGGAGAGCGTGCCAACGGCCTGCTCGGGGTCGCGAACGTCGATGCCGATCCTGGCCATCTCGTCGCGCGCCACCTGGTCGGCCTCGGCGAAGTCGAAGAAGCGGAGCGGCCAGACGCCCTTGGTCGGCTCCCGGCCCATGAAGAAATTGCGCGTGATCGACATCAGCGGGATCATCGCCAGGTCCTGGTAGACCGTGGCGATGCCGGCATCGAGCGCTTCGCGCGGGCTGTTGAAGGCGACCGGCTGGCCGTCGACCTTGAAGACGCCCGGAGCTCGGCTTGTGCACGCCGGAGAGCGTCTTGATCAGGGTCGACTTGCCGGCGCCGTTGTCACCGAGGAGGCAGTGCACCTGGCCGCGGTAGACCTTGAGGCTGACACCGTTGAGCGCGATGACGGAGCCGAAATGCTTGGCGATGTTGTCGACCTCGATCAGCGGCGTGCCGGTCTCGTCGGGCATTCTGTGGTGCGTGGGGGTGTCGCTGTCAGTGGCTGTGGCGGTGGCCATGTCAACGCTCCCCTGTGGCGCGCTTGCGGACGATGTTGTTGAAGAAGACGGCGACCAGCAGCATGCCGCCGAGGAAGACCAGGTACCAGTCCTGGTCGATCTGCGTGTAGGTCAGGCCGATCAGCACCATGCCGAAGATGATGGCGCCGAAGAAGGCGCCGATCGCCGAGCCGTAGCCGCCGGTGAGCAGGCAGCCGCCGATGACGGCCGCGATGATCGCCTCGAATTCCTTCTGGAACCCGCGCCTGGCATCGGTGGAGCCGGTGTCCATCACGGTGAGGATGGCGACGAGCGCCGCGCAGCAGGCCGTGGTGATGAAGAGCGCGGTCTTCACCCGGGAGACCGGGACGCCCGAGTTCCTGGCTGCATTGCCGTCGCCGCCGGCGGCGAAGATCCAGTTGCCGACCTTGGTCCGGGTGAGCACGATGGTCGCCAGAATGGCGATGGCGAAGAACCAGAGGATGTCCACCGAGATGCCGGTGACCTTGGGCGTGCCGTTCGCGAAGGTGTCGATCATGCCGCGCTCGGCCAGCCACGCGAAGAGGCCCTTGAAGGCCTGCCCGGAGAACAACGGGGCGAGCGGGCTGCCCTCGACCGCCTCGCGGATGCCGCGCATCTGGGTCGACCCGCCGGTGGCCCATTTGAGGCCGACCAGCGTCAGCCCGCGCAAGATGAAGAGGAAGGCGAGGGTGACGATGAAGGACGGCAGGCCGGTGCGCAGCACGATCTGCCCGTTCAAGGCGCCGAAGGCCGCCGCCATGGCCATGGTGACGAGGATCGCGAGCAGCAGCGGCAGCTGCATGCACGGTGACCGCGGTGCCGAAGACCAGCCCGGCGAAGGCCACCATCGAGCCGACCGAGAGGTCGAACTCGCCGCCGACCATCAAGAGGGCGGCGCCGATCGCCAGAATGCCGAGCTGTGCTGCCGGCGACATGAAGGTCAAAATGCCGGAAAGCGTGAACATCTGGCCGGATGCCACGATGCCGAAGAAGATCGAGACCAGGATCAGGCCCGCCAACGCCCCGAGCTCGGGGCGCCGCATCAAGCGGGTCAGTGCCGACGCCTGCTTGAGCCGCTCGTCGCCTGTCGCAACAGCCATGCCCGCCTCCCTTGGCGCTTTTTTGGGCGTTCAGATCACCAGCGGGACCAGCGCCCCGGGCGCCGATCCCGCTGGCTCATCAGCTAGCTTCAGCGAATGCCCTGGGCGCTGAGCTCGACCACCATGGGCGCCTGATCGGCGGTCACCAGGTTCGGGCCGGACGGCACGTCACCGCCGGGCATCAGGCCGTAGCGGTCGTTGAGCGCCAGGAAGGCCACCGGGAGGTAGCCCTGCAGGAACTGCTGCTGGTCGATGGCGAAGGCGGCCTCGCCCGCGGCGACCGACTCGAGGAAGCTCGCCGAGAGATCGAACGACGCGACCAGGACGTCACCACCACGGCCGAGCTCCTGGACGGCGGCGACGGTCGGCTCGCCGGCGAGCGGTGCGCCCAAGGTCATGATGGTGTCGATGTCCGGGTCGCTCTCCAGCGATGCCTTGACCTTGGCATTGATTTCGGCCGGGTCGTTGGTGGTGGGCAGAACCGTCACGTCGTGGCCGAAGCCCGCGGCGAAGCCCTCGCAGCGCAGATCGAGCGAGACATTGCCGACCTCGTGGTTGACGCAGAGCCCCTTCGTGCCGCCCATCTCGGCAAGCCGCGCGCCGGCGATCTCACCGGCGTCGTACTCGGACTGGCCGACATGCAGTAGCGCACCCAGCTCGTGGGCAACGTCGGAGCCGGAGTTCATCGAGATGACCTTGATGCCGGCATCGACCGCCCGCTGGATCGACGGGCCGAGCGCATCGGCGTCGGGGATCGACACGATGAGGCCGAACGGCTCCTGGTTGACCGCGGCATCGATCAGCTGGCCCATGGCCACCATGTCGAAGGTCTCGGGCGCCCGGTAGTCGACGTTCACGCCATAGTCTTCGGCCGCCTGCTCCACGCCGTTCTTGACCACCGACCAGAACGGGTCGGCCGCTTGGCCGTGGCTCACCACGATGATGTTGGTCTCGGCCATGGCCGCGCCGGCGGCGAGCGTGCCGGCCAACGCCAATGCCAATGTTGTCTTTGTCGTCATTGATGCCTCCTGATTGCATGACGCAGGGGCCAATCGTACCGGCAACCTCTTCTCAGGTCGAACGGAACGTTGTTTCCAACTGCTTGCCTTTATGGAATGCACATTCTATCTCTTTTATCAAGAGGCTTGGAACGTGAATTCCAGCGCGCCGCCGATTGGAACGAATGTGCCGGCAGTCAAACAGATGTCCGCCGCACCACCGGACAGCTTCGCCGATCTGGAGCAGCTGATCACGGCTCGGCACGAGAGCCTGAGCGCGCGGCTCAAAGATATTGCGGCCTATGCGCTGGCGCATCCGAACACCATCGCGCTCGAGACGGTGGCGACGGTCGCCGAGCAGGCGGGGGTTCATCCGTCAGCGCTCGTTCGCTTTGCCCAGGCCTTGGGCTTTGACGGCTTCAGCGACATGCAGCGGCTGTTTCGCCTGCGGCTGGTCGAGCAGATGCCGAGCTACGCGGACCGGTTGGCGCAACGCGAGACCGGGGAGGCGGCCTCCGGCGATACGCTCGACCGGTTGGCCGCCGCGGCACACCGGGCGATCGACCATCTCGCCGCCGAGACCCCGCGCGCGCAGCTCCAGGCCGCTGCCGGCCGCATCGCCACCGCCCGGCGGATCGAGATCGTGGCGCAGCGGCGCAGCCTGCCGGTTGCCGGCTACCTGCTCTACGGGCTCTTGAACCTCGAACGTCCGGCCCGGCTCCTCGACAACCAGGGCGGCATGCTGGCGCAGCAATTGCGCTCGCTCCACCCCGACGACGTCATGCTGGCGGTGAGCTTCAAGCCCTACGCGCCCGAGACGCTCGAGGCCGTTCGGGCGGCCGCGGCCCGGGGACTGGGCATCGTCGTCATGACCGACCTGCCGGTGAGCCCGCTCTCCGCCTTCGGCCGGCCGACGCTCCTCGTTCGTGATGCCGAGCTGCAGCAGGTCCGCTCGCTGATCGCGGCGATGTGCCTGGCGACGAGCCTCGTGATCGAGACCGGCCATCGGCTGGTCGCCGAGCGCGGTCTAAAGGGCCGGCGCGGGCAGCAAAAGGAATAATTGTTCCAGGCTTGATCAGGCTTGGAATGCATGTTTCATTCGTGGCCGGGATCAGCAGGGGGGCAGCAACGCATGTCCGATCAACAAACCGAGCTCGACGTCGTGACGATTGGTCGATCGTCGGTCGACCTCTACGGCGAGCAGGTCGGCGGGCGGCTCGAGGACATGTCGGGCTTCGCCAAGTATGTCGGCGGCTGCCCGACCAACATCGCCATCGGGACCGCCAAGCTCGGGCTCAAATCGGGGCTGATCACAGCCGTCGGTGACGAGCACATGGGCCGCTTCATCCGGGAGGAGGTCGAGCGCTGGGGCGTCGACACGCGCTTCTTGAAGACCGACCCGAGCCGGCTCACCTCGCTGGTCATTTTGGGCATCCGCGACAAGGACACGTTCCCGCTGATCTTCTTCCGCGAGAACTGCGCCGATTCGGCGCTCGAGCCCGCCGACATCGACGAGGCCTATATCGCGAGCGCCAAGGCCGTGGTCGTCACCGGCACGCATTTCTCCAGGCCCAATCTCGAGGCCATGTCGCGCAAGGCTGCCGAGCTTGCGCGGGCGCATGGGCGGAAGGTCGTCTTCGACGTCGACTACCGGCCGGTGCTCTGGGGCCTCACCGGCCACGGGCTCGGCGAGGAGCGCTTCGTCGAGAGCGCCCGGACCAGCGCCCACCTGCAGGCCATCCTGCCGCTCTGCGACGTCGTCGTCGGCACCGAGGAGGAGCTGCACATCGCCGGCGGCACGACGGTGACGCTCGATGCCATCCGCAAGGTGCGCGAGCTGGCACCGGCGGCGCTCATCGTCTGCAAGCGCGGCCCGATGGGCTGCGTGGCTTTCGCAGGCGCCATCCCGGACGACATCGAAGACGGGGTCAAGGGGCCCGGCTTTCCGGTCGAGGTCTACAACGTGCTGGGCGCCGGCGATGCCTTCATGAGCGGGTTCTTGCGCGGCTACCTGCGCGACCTGCCGATCGAGGAATGCTGCCGGCTCGCCAATGCCTGCGGCGCCTTTGCGGTCTCCAGGCACGGCTGCGCGCCGGCGATCCCGTCGTGGACGGAGCTCAGCCATTTCCTCGAGCACGGCTCGCCGGAGCGGGCGCTGCGGCACGACCAGACGCTCGAGCGCCTGCACTGGAGCACCAATCGCGAGCGGCATTGGCCGCAGGTGCTGGCCTTCGCCTTCGACCACCGCAGCCAGCTCGAGGCGATGTGCGACGCCGCCGGCGTCAGCCATGCGCACATCCCGTACTTCAAGGAAATGTGCTTCAAGGCGCTGCAGGACGTGCGCGGCGAGCGCACCGATCTGGGGCTGCTCCTCGACGGCCGCTACGGTGCCGACACGCTGGCCAAGGCGACCGGCCAGGGATTGTGGATCGGCCGCCCGATCGAGCGGCCTGGCGCCATTCCGCTGCGCTTCGACGACGGCCCCGATCTCGGCCGGGTCCTGCGCGAATGGCCACGCGAGCATTGCGTCAAGTGCCTGGCTTTCTATCACCCGGACGATCCGGTAGCGCTCAGGGACGAGCAGATCGAGCGGCTGCAGATCCTCCAGGACGCGGCGCGGAGCACCTTTCACGATCTCCTGGTCGAGATCATCGCGAGCAAGTCCGGGTTGCCCGAGAATGATCGGACCCTGGCGGCCGCGATTCGCCAGCTCTATGCGGCCGGGATCTATCCCGACTGGTGGAAGCTCCCGGACCCCGGCAGCGACGCTGCGTGGGCCGCCGTCACCGCGGCGATCGAAGCGCACGATCCGCATTGCCGGGGCGTCCTGCTGCTCGGCCTCGATGCGCCGGAGGCAGCGCTGGAAGCGAGCTTCGCACGGGCGGCGGCGCAGCCGATCTGCAAGGGTTTTGCCGTCGGGCGCAGCATCTTCGGTGCGGTTGCCGAGGACTGGCTCAATGGACGGATCGACGATAAATTGGCGATTCGGCGAATGGCCGAGAGCTACGCCCGGCTGATCGCCGCCTGGGACGCCGTCGTGGCCAAGAGGGACCCTGGAGAAGAAGTCGATGCCTGAGATGCTCTTGAAGAACCGCACGGCTGCCGCCACCGGTCTCGTGCACGAGGTGACGCCGGCGAGTGCGGGCTGGGGCCATGTCGGCTTCGCGGTCTATCGTCTCGAAGCCGGCCAGCGGCTGGAGCGGGTGGGCAGCGACGACGAGGTCTGCCTCGTCCTGCTCGGCGGCAAGGCCACCGTCGAGGCCGGCCCCGAGATCTTTCGCTCGATCGGTGCTCGCGACAACCCGTTCGCCGGCAAGCCCACGGCTGTCTACATCCCCTGGCAGACAGCCTGGGCGGTGATCGCCGAGAGCGCACTAGAGCTCGCCGTCTGCTCGGCGCCAGGCGGCGGCGACTTCAAGATCCGCCTGATCGGGCCCGACGACGTCAAGACCTCGACCCGCGGCAGGGACACCAACACCCGGCACGTCGCCGACATCCTGCCCGAGAGCGAGCCGGCGCACTCGCTGCTGGTCGTCGAGGTGATCACGCCTTCGGGCTGCTGGTCGTCCTACCCGAGCCACAAGCACGACACCGACAACCTGCCGCACGAATCGCAGCTGGAGGAGACCTACTACCACCGCTTCGACCCGCCCCAGGGCTTCGGCTTCCAGCGCGTCTACACGGATGACCGCGCGCTCGACGAGACGATGACCATCGAGGACGGCGATGTCGTGATGGTGCCGAGAGGCTACCATCCATGCGGCACCGCGCACGGCTACAGCCTCTACTACCTCAACGTCATGGCGGGACCGAAGCGGGTCTGGAAGTTCAACACCGAGAAATGCCATCGCTGGCTGTTGGGGTGAGCCCTAGCGGCGCCAGAAGCTGGGCGTGAACAACAAGAGCACGGTGAAGATCTCGAGGCGGCCGAGCAGCATCGCAACGCACAGGAGCCACTTGGCGCTGTCCGGGAGGGCGGCGAAGTTGCCGGCGGGGCCGATGATCGGGCCGAGGCCGGGGCCGACATTGGTGATCGCGGTAGCGCTCGCGCTCAGCGCGGTGACGAAATCGAGGCCGAGAAAGCCCAGGGCGATCGTGAAGAGGGCGGTGGTCCCGAGCAGGGCCGCCACGAAGGCGAGCACTGCGCTCGGCACGTCGTCGGAGATCTTGCGTCCACCGTATTGCAGCCGCACGACCTGGTGCGCCGCGGTCAGGTGCTGCAGCTTGGCGCGGATCATCTGCCAGATGATCAGGTGGCGATAGACCTTGATGGCGCCCGAGGTCGACCCGGCGCAGCCGCCGAGAAACATGATGACGAAGAAGAGCGCTTCGGCACCCGGTCCCCAGAGCGTGTAGTCGGTGCTGGCAAAGCCGGTCGTGGTCACCACCGAGACGATGTTGAAGGCCGCTTGGCGGAATGCCGCCTCGCGGTGTCATGGGCTGGGTGAGCATCAGCCAGCAGCCGGTGAGGCCGATCAGCAGGACGAAGAACACGGCCAGTGCCCGGACCTGCGGATCGTCGAGCAGCGCCCGGCTGTCGCGGCGGACCAGGCGGAGATAGGCGACGAAGGGCAGGGCCCCGGCAAACATGAAGATCGTGCCGATCCAATGGGTTGCCGGATTGGTGAAATAGCCGAAGCTCGCGTCGTGGGTCGAGTAGCCGCCGGTGGAGACCGTCGTCATCGCGTGATTGAAGGCATCGAACGCCGACATTTCGGCGAAGTCGTAGAGGATGGCGCAAACGAGGGTGAGGCCGAGATAGATGACGCCGATGCCGGCGACGAGATGGAAAGCACGCGGCACGATCTTGTCGGACTGCTCGGAGCTCTCCGTGCGAAACAGCTGCATCCCGCCGACACGGAGAAAGGGCAGCAGCACGATCGCCATCACGATGATCCCGATGCCGCCGACCCATTGCAGTAGCGAGCGCCAGATCAAGATACCCGTCGGTAGCGTGTCGAGACCGGCGAACACGGTCGAGCCGGTGGTCGTCAGCCCGGACATGGCCTCGAAGAAGGCGTCGGTATAGCCGTGCCCGAGAAAGGTGAGCGGCAGGGCGGCGAAGGCCGGCACGACGATCCAGGCCAGTGTCGTCAGCAGAAAAGCCTGGCGGAGGTCGAGCTGCAGGCTCTCCCGCCGGCGGCTGGAGAGAACGCAGAGCCCGCCCGCGAAAAACATGCCGAAAGCGGACAGGACGAACATGTGCCAATCGTCGCCGCCATGGGCGACCTCGGTCACCGCCGGGATCGAGCAGGTCACGGCGAGCACCAGCAGCAAGAGCCCGAGCACGTGAACGATTGGGCGGAGTTCGATCAAGAAGGCTCCGAAGCCAGCGCTGCAACAGTGGCATTTGAATGCGCGGTTAGCTCTGGCGCGTCTAGACGAAACTGAACGGCACTTCGGCTTTTCGGCCGTAGCTGGCGGCCTCTTGCCCGCTTCGGGCAGACGGCCTAAGCCCACTCGGCTCGATGCCGCGTTTGGGAAGGAAGCGGTCTTGCCGGCTGGTGCATATCGCGAGTCCTTCAGGCTGGCCTGGCCGCTCGTTGTTTCGAACATTTCGGTGCCTCTGCTCGGCATGGTCGACACGGCCGTGGTGGGCCGGCTCGACGAGCCTTACGCCTTGGGCGGCGTGGCGCTGGGTGCCAACCTGACCTCAGCCGTCTACTTCGCCTTCGGCTTTCTCCGGATGGGCACCACGGCGCTCACCGCGCAGGCGCTGGGCGCGGGCGATGGCAGGGAAATTCGGGCCACGGCCTGGCGGGCCTTCATCCTCGCCGCCGCGATCGGCCTCGTCGTCATCCTGACCTTGCCGCTGGCGCTTCGCGCCGGCAGCCTGCTCTTCGCGCCCGAGCCCCTGATCGATGCCGAGCTGCGCGGCTACCTGCAGGTCCGGCTCCTGGGCGCACCGTTGGCGCTCGCCAGTGCCGTGGTGCTCGGCTGGCTGCTCGGCATGCAGGACAGCCGTGGGCCGCTGGTGCTCCTGATCGCGACCAACCTCGTCAATGCGGGGCTCGATATCCTCTTCGTCTGGGGGCTGGGCTTCACCGCTCCGGGCGTGGCGCTGGCCACGGTGATCGCCGAGGGCTTCGGGCTGCTGCTCGGCCTGTGGCTGTTGCGCCGCCACCTGGTTCGGCTGGGGGCGGCGGCCTTGCCGACGAGGGCGCAGGTGCTGGCGGCCGCACCCTTCAAACGGCTCTTTCAGCTCAATTCGGATCTCTTCCTGCGAACCGTGGTCCTGCAGGCGGCCTTCTTGAGCTTCATGGCCCTGGCCTCACGGCAGGGGCCCGTGGTCCTCGCCGCCAACGCCATTCTGATGCACTTCTTTCTCCTGGCCTCGCATTGCCTCGACGGCTTCGCCTTTGCGGCCGAGGCGATGGTCGGCCGCGCCGTCGGCGCGCGTGATCCAAGGGCGCTGCGTAACGCGGCGCGCGCCGCCTTCGTCAATGCCGGGCTCTTGGCCTTGCTGGTCGGCGCTGCCTTCTGGCTTGCCGTGCCCTGGATCGTCGGCCTGCTCACGGCCATCGAGCCGGTTCGCGACGCGGCGCTCGACTACCGCATCGTCGTGGCCCTGATTCCGCTGATCGCCGTCTGGGCCTTCCTCTTCGACGGGATCTTCATCGGTGCGACACGCACGACGGAGCTTCGGAACGCCATGGTCGCATCGCTCGCGGTCTACGGGCTCGCCGCCGCGATCCTCGTTCCGTGGCTCGGCAATCCCGGTCTCTGGGCGGCGATGCTCATCTTCCTCGCGGCGCGCGGTGTTTTCCTGGCGCTGGTCTACCAGCGTGCCGGCTTCGGTGCCGCCTTTGCCGGCGGCGTCGCAGCTGGCTGACGCCCAAAGGGTGCGGCTAGCAGGCGGGTAAGCGGCCGGTCGGCCATCCGTTCGACGCCGATCTTCATCGCGGCAAACCGCTCTGTCATGCTCCTCGAGCCGAAGAGCGGGTCCCAGAAGCTGAAGATCGTGCCGTAATTGCTGTCGGTGTCCGCCCTGAGCGCGTGATGATGGACCCAGTGGATCGAGGGCGTGATGACGAGCTTGGCGAGGCGGCGCTCCAGCCAGTCCGGGATCCGCGCATCGGAATGCTGGAAGATGGCCGCGGTCAGGACCAGGCCCTCGAAGACGATGACAGCGATGAGGTCGATGTCGAGGGCGATGATCACGATGGCGCGGACGAGCGCCGAGAGCACCACCTCGCCGAAGTGAAAGCGCACGGCGCTGGTCGTATCGAGCAGCTCGTCGAGGTGGTGGACCTGGTGGAAGCGCCAGAGCAGGGGCCACTCGTGGTTCGCCCGGTGCCACCAGTAGATCCAGAAATCGAGGATCAGGATGTCGAAGGCGAAGCCGAGCCAGCCATCCAGGAATGCCGGACGCAGACCGAGCGAGAAGCTGGTGGCCCAGTAGGTGATCGGCAGCACGATCAGGGGTGACAGAACGGTGTTGAACGCGAAGAGACCGACATTGCGGGTGAGGCGCCGCCAAGCCTCGCGCGTGCTGCGGCCGAGGCGGACCAGCAGCGGGCTGTCGACAGCCGGCCGGATTCGCTCGGCGAGCGCGAACACGACAAAGGCGCCGAGCACCAGCGTCGTCTTCAACGCCAGCGCGGTTTCGAGCGTCATCTGCATGGACGGAAATATGGTCCCGCAAGCCGGCATGGGCCAGTCGTCAGCGACATCTTGAACAGGCTTTGGGCACTGCCCACCTCTTCTTAGCGGATGCCTTTTCGGGTCCGCGTCTCGATTCGTCGCCCGGTTGCACTGCAACGGGCCCCACAACTGGTTGCTCCTGGAGGACTGGTCATGCGCAGCTTGGATCTCTCACCGCTCTTTCGCTCGTCGGTCGGGTTCGATCAGCTCGATAAGATGTTCGACACCGCCTTCCGCGAGGCGTCCCGCGACACTTCTTATCCGCCCTACAATATCGCCAAGGTCGGTCCCGACAGCTACCGTATCACCATGGCCGTCGCCGGCTTCGCCAACGCTGATCTCGACCTCACCGTGCACGACAACGTGCTGATCGTGAAAGGGCAGATCACCAAGCCGGAGAAGGAGGTCGAATTCCTGCATCGCGGAATCGCCCAGCGCGCTTTCGAGCATCGCTTCCAGCTCGCAGATCACATCAAGGTGGTGGACGCGGATTTGAGCAACGGGCTCTTGGACATCAACCTCAAGCGCGAGGTGCCCGAGGCGATGAAGCCGCGCAAGGTCGCGATCGGCGGCAAAGCCTCACGCGTGGTCGAACACGAGGCGGACCAGACCGCGTCGAGCAAGCGGATTTCCGGCACCAGCGCTGCCTGACCGGGGCCACGGTCACGCGCTTGCCGCGATCCGGGCGCTCGGCTATAGCGCCCTCCTATGCCGAGCGCCACGCTGCCGCTTATCGGGGTGTCCGCCTGCCGCAAAGCGGTGGGCCCGGCGACCATTCACAGCGTCGCCGACAAGTATGTCGATGCCGTGCTCGAGGCAGCCGCGGGGCTGCCGCTAATCGTGCCGGCGCTCGGTGGCGTGTTGCCTCTGGATTCGGTGTGTGAGCGGCTGGATGGGCTGTTGCTGACCGGCAGCCCGTCGAATGTTGACCCGGCGCTTTACGGTGGCGGTCCTCGTCCACACGGCGATCCTGCCGATGCCTATCGTGATGGCACGACGCTGCCGTTGATCCGCAAGTGCATTGCCGAAGGCGTGCCGGTGCTCGGCATTTGTCGGGGCATTCAGGAGCTGAACGTGGCCCTGGGCGGGTCGCTGCATGGTCGTTTGCACGAAATCGAGGGGCGTCAGGACCATCGCTCTGATAAGACTTTATCTTATGCGGAGCGCTACGATCCGAGCCACCTCGTGCGGGTGCGGGCCGGCGGGATGCTGGCGCGCCTGCTCGGCGATGCGGCGGAGCTACGGGTCAACTCCCTGCACGCCCAGGGCGTCGATCGGCTGGCGCCTGGGCTCGTAGCCGAGGCGGAGGCGCCGGACGGGACGATCGAGGCCGTATCGATGCCGGGTGCCAGGGTTTCGTTTTCGCGGTACAGTGGCATGCGGAGTGGCGGGCTACCGAGATCGAGCCGCATCGGCGCTTGTTCGCCGCGTTCGGCGAGGCCTGCGGCGCGCGGCTGCGGGCACGGCAGCATTCAGAAAGGGTCGCATGAGCGATCTCGAGGACTGGCTCAAGGCCCATCGGATCACCGAGGTCGAGTGCATCGTGGCCGACGTCAACGGCATCGCCCGCGGCAAGATCCTGCCGGCGGTTCAAGTTCCTGCGCTCGCTGAACGATGACGGGCTCGCGCCTGCCCGAGAGCATCTTCATCCAGACCGTCACTGGCGACTACCCCGAGGGCGATGTCATCGACCCGGTGATCCGGGATGTCCGGCTGCGCCCCGACCCGTCGACCATGCGACTGGTGCCCTGGTACGAGGAGCCGACCGCCCAGGTCATCGGCGACGCCTTTCACCATGACGGCTCACCCGTGCCAGATCGCCTCCCGGCAGGTGCTGCGCCGGGTGCTGGGGCTCTACGCGGAGCAGGGCTGGCGGCCGGTGGTGGCGCCCGAGCTCGAGTTCTTCCTGACCAAGATCAACAACGATCCGGACTATCCGCTGGAGCCGCCGATCGGCCGCTCGAAGCGGCCGGAGACCGGCCGCCAGGCCTACGGCATCGAGGCGGCCAACGAGTTCGATCCCGTGTTCGAGGACGTCTACGACTGGTGCGAGGCGCAGGAGATCGACATCGACACGCTGGCGCACGAGGCGGGTGCGGCGCAGATGGAGATCAACTTCAACCACGGCGATCCGCTGCGAGCTCGCCGACCAGGCGTTCCTGTTCAAGCGGACGCTGCGGCAGGCGGCGCTGAAGCACGACATCTATGCGACCTTCATGGCGAAGCCGCTGGAGAGCGAGCCCGGCAGCTCGATGCACATCCACCAGAGCGTCTACTCGGTCGAGACAGGCGAGAACCTGTTTGCCGGCGAGGACGGCCCTATTCCGAGCTGTTCTTGCACCACATTGCCGGCCTGCAGCGCTTCATGCCGGCGGCGATGCCGCTTTTGGCGCCCAACGTGAACTCGTACCGCCGGCTGCGCCGCTATTCCGACGCGCCGATCAACGTGCAGTGGGGCTGGGAGAACCGGACCGTCGGCCTGCGCGTGCCGGAATCGGGCCGCCAGTGCGCGCCGCGTCGAGAATCGTGTGGCCGGCGCCGACGCCAATCCCTATCTCGCCATCGCCGCCTCGCTCGCCTGCGGCTATCTCGGCATGATCGAGGAGCTGGAGCCGACCGACCAGGTCAAGGGCAGCGCCTACCGCCTGGCCCAGACCCTGCCGCAGCAGCTGCCTGACGGCTTGAAGAAGCTCTCCAGCTCGTCGCAGCTCAAGGAAGCCCTGGGCGAGGATTTCGTCCGCGTGCTGATCGCCGTCAAGCAGGCCGAGCACGAGGCCTATCAGAGCGTCATCAGCTCCTGGGAGCGCGAGCACCTGCTCTTGAACGTATAGGCTCGGCCTTCGCGCCGTGGCGCCAACGCCGTCGCCCGATGCTGCACTTGTTGTCGACGCGCAGCACCGCACCTGAATAGCCAACCGCGCTCGTTTTCGAGGACAGCTTCATGTCGACCAGTGCAGAGACGGACCGTTGGCGGGAGCTCGACAGCCGCCATCACTTTCATCCGTTTACCGTTTTTCCTGAGCTGCACGCCAAGGGCAGCCGGATCATCACCCGGGCCGAGGGCTGTCACATCTGGGATTCCGAGGGCAACCGGATCATCGACGGCATGGCGGGGCTCTGGTGCGTCAACGTCGGCTACGGCCGCGAGCGCCTCGCCCGCGCGGCCTATGACCAGATGATGGAGCTGCCCTACTACAATGCCTTCTTCCAGACGGCGACCGTGCCGGCGGTCGAGCTCGCCGCCAAGCTCGCGAAAATCCTGCCCGACGGGTTCAACCGGCTATTCTATGCCAGCTCCGGGTCCGAGGCCAACGACACCATCGTCAAGTCGGTCTGGTACTATTGGAACCTGATGGGCAAGCCCGAGAAGAAGATCTTCATCAGCCGGACGCTCGGCTATCACGGCGTCGGCCTCGGCTCGGCCAGCCTCACCGGCATGGCGTTCATGCACGAGCCCTTCGACCTGCCGCTGCCGCGTTTCGAGCATATCGGCAATCCCTACTGGTTCGCGGAAGGCGGCGATCTCGATCCCGACACGTTCGGCAAGGTCGCGGCGGGCTGGCTCGAGGCGAAGATCCTCGAGCTTGGCCCCGAGAATGTCGCGGCCTTTGTCGCCGAGCCGATTCAGGGGGCTGGCGGCGTGATCATCCCGCCTCGGACCTACTGGCCGGAAGTGCAGCGCATCTGCCGCGAGCACGACGTGTTGCTGGTGGCCGACGAGGTGATCTGCGGTTTCGGCCGGACCGGCAACTGGTGGGGCAGCGACACCTTCGACATCGCCCCGGACATCATGCCGTTGGCAAAGGGCCTGTCCTCCGGCTATCTGCCGATCGCCGCCGTGGCCTTTCACGACCGCATGGCCGATGTGCTCGCTGCCTCGGGCATCGAGTACGCCCACGGCGTCACCTATCACGGCCATCCGGCAGCCGCGCGGGTGGCGCTGGAGAATATCCATATCATCGAGGAGGAGGGGCTCGCGACCCGCGCCGCCGGGCCGATCGGCACCTATCTCAGGGATCGGCTGATGACGCTCGCCGATCACCCCTTGGTCGGCGAAGTGCGCACCTGCGGCCTCCTTGCCTGCCTCGAACTGGTCGAGGACAAGGCGGCGCGGCGGCCCTATCCGGCAGCGCGGCGGGTCGGCTTCATTTGCCGCGAGCACTGCTTCGAGAACGGTCTGGTGATGCGGGCGATCCGCGACGGCATGGTGCTGTCGCCACCCTTGATCATCAGCGAGGCGGAGATCGACGAGATCGTCGGCAAGGTGGCCCGCGCGCTCGATCTCACGCTGGCGCAGATTGACGGCTAAGCTAGGCGGGGACGTCCATGACAGCCTCCCAAATCGGGCTCTTGTTGATCCTCATAGGAGTCCTGGCGGGCTTCATCTGGGGACGCTTCCGCCACGACATCGTGGCCTTCACGGGCCTGATGGTGGCGGTGCTGGTCGGCATCGTCCCGGCCGAGGGGGCCTTTGCCGGGCTCAGCCATACGGCGACGGTGTCCGTGGCCGCCATGCTGGTCTTGACCAAGGGCCTCACCGACAGCGGGGCCACCAACCACCTGGTCGCGATCGTCGGCCGTTACACCTCGACGGTCACCCGCCACGTGGCGGCGTTGGCCGGGACCACAGCACTGCTTTCGACCGTCATGAACAATGTGGGCGCCCTGGCGCTGACCATGCCGATCGCCATGCAGACGGCGGCACGTGCCGAGCGCTCGCCCTCGCTGCTGCTGATGCCGATCTCGTTCGCGGCTCTGCTCGGCGGGCTGGTCACGTTGATCGGTACGCCGCCCAACATCATCGCCGCAGCCTATCGGGAAGGCGCTCAGGGTGAGAGCTTTCACATGTTCGACTTCACCTGGGTCGGCCTGCCCGTTGCGGTGATCGGCGTCGCCTTCATGTCGACGATCGGCTGGCGGCTGCTGCCCGCCGATCGACGGCGCGCCGTCGGCCTCGAGGCGTTCTTCCACATCGGCGACTACGTGACGGAGATCCGGGTCGCCGAGAAGAACCCGCTGCTCGGCCAGAGCATCGGCGTGGTGGCGGACCAATTCGCCGAGCTGGACGTCGCCATCCTGGGCCTCTTGCGCAACGAGCGGCGTGTTCCCAACGTGCCGCGCCGCTTCCAGCTCATGGCCGGCGACGTGCTCATCGTCGAAGCGTCACCCGACAACCTGCCGAAGCTGATCGAGCGGTTCCAGCTCGCCATCGGCGGCGACGCGCCGACCCCGGTGAGTCTGCTCAGCAACGACGACGTGCGGCTGGCCGAGGTGGTGATCAAGCCCGGCTCCGAGCTGGACGGGCGCAGCGCCGGCCGCTCCAGATTGGCCCAGCAGTTCAACGTCAACCTCCTGGCCGTGGCGCGCGAGGGCAGCCCGACCCGCGACCGGCTCGACCGCATCGTCCTGCGCGCCGGCGACGTGCTCCTGCTGCAGGGCGAGATCGAGCGGCTGGCGGAGGTGACCCGCCTCCTCGGCTGTCTGCCGCTGGCCCAGCGCAAGCTGCAGGTCGTCCAGGGCAAGCTGGCGGCGCCGACCCTGCTGATCTTTGCCGGCGCCATCCTGCTCACCTCGGTGGGCCTGATGCCGCTGCCGATTGCGCTCGGTTGTGCCGTCGTTCTGATGACCGGCATCGGCGTGATCCAGCCGCGCGAGCTCTATGATGCGATCGACTGGCCGGTGATCATCCTCCTGGCCTCGATGATCCCGATCGGCGATGCGCTGCAGACGACCGGGCTCACGACCGTGATCGCCGGGGCCATCGCCGGCTTTTCGGCCGAGCACGGGGCGATAGCTGCTCTGCTCGTGGTCTTTCTCGTGACCATGTTCGCGACCGACATTCTCAACAATGCGGCAACCGTGGTGATCATGGCGCCGATCGGCACCGGCGTCGCGGCCGTGCTGGGCGCCAATCCCGACACGTTTCTCATGGCGGTGGCGATCGGCGGCTCCTGCGCCTTCCTGACGCCGATCGGGCATCAGAACAACACGCTGATCATGGGGCCGGGCGGCTACAATTTCGGCGACTACTGGCGCATGGGCCTGCCGCTGCAGGTGATCATCTTGCTGACCGCGATGCCCCTGCTGCTCTATTTCTGGCCGCTCGGCGGCTGAGCGGCCAGGTCGTGCGGCGTCGCTTGGCCCGCCGGCCGCCGGCGGGAGCCGGGCGGCTGGCGGGCTGGGCTTCGCCTGGACGACGAGCACGTTTCCTCGTTATGCGCGAACCATACCCGCCGGCCCTTAAGCAATGCCTAGCAGGCTGCTGTGACGGCGCACCCACGGGCGCCCTGTCGCAAAATTGGGCGGCAACGTCGTCGGCGAACAAGAGCCGGGCGGCCGTCGGCCTTATTTTCCGGTCAATTCTGGCGGTCGGCGGGATTGGTGCAGCGATGAGCGACGAGGCCGAACTTGATCTGCGTGAGCTCGACGACGAGGAGCTGGTCAAGCAGATCCAAGACGATCTCTACGATGGCCTCAAGGACGAGGTCGTCGAGGGGGTGCAGATCCTGCTCGAGCGGGAATGGGCGCCCTACCGGGTCCTGACCGAGGCGCTGGTCGGTGGCATGGCGATCGTCGGGGTCGATTTTCGCGACGGCATTCTGTTCGTGCCCGAGGTGCTGCTGGCGGCCAACTCGATGAAGGCTGGCATGGCGGTGCTGCGGCCGCTGCTTGCCGAGACCGGGGCACCCACGGTCGGCAAGCTGGTCATCGGCACGGTGAAAGGCGATATCCACGACATCGGCAAGAATCTCGTGTCGATGATGATGGAGGGCGCCGGCTTCGAGGTCGTCGATCTCGGGATCAACTGCGATGCCGACAAGTACCTGCGCGCTCTCGAGGAGCACAAGCCGGACCTCTTCGGCATGTCGGCGCTGTTGACCACGACGATGCCCTACATGAAGGTGGTGATCGACACGCTGGTCGAGCAGGGGATTCGCGACGACTACATCGTGCTGGTCGGTGGCGCGCCGCTCAACGAGCAGTTCGCCCAGGCCGTCGGTGCCGACGCCTATTGCCGTGACGCTTCGGTGGCGGTGGAGACGGCGCAGGCCTTCATGGCGCGCAAGCATAACCAGCAGCGCGCCTTCGCCTGATCTGCGATCGTCGCTGTCGCTGCGGCGAAAGCCCGGCGGGTCGCGACCCGACATCGTGTCGGCCGGCGCGTTCTTCTCGACCCATTGCCTTTGGACACTTGAACCGTGCAACGCACGTTGATCATCGCCTGCGGCGCGCTGGCCCGCGAGATCATTGCGATCATCGCCGCCGACCGGCTGGCGCATCTCGATCTCCGCTGCCTGCCGGCGACGCTGCACAACCGCCCCGAACGGATCGCCGACGCGGTTCGTGCCGCGATCCACGAGGCCCGCGGCACCTACTGGCGCATCTTCGTCGCCTACGCCGATTGCGGCACTGGCGGTGCGCTGGATCGCGTCCTGGAGGAGGAAGGCGTGGCGCGGCTGCCGGGCCCGCACTGCTACGCGACCTTCGCGGGCCAGAAACGCTTCGCCGAGCTCGCCGATGCCGAGCCTGGAACGTTCTATCTGACCGACTTCCTCGCTCGGCAGTTCGAGACGCTGGTGATCGAGGGCCTGGGGATCGACCGGCATCCCGAGCTGGAGGCCGTCTATTTCCGGAACTACCGCCGTCTCGTCTATCTGGCGCAGACGGACGATGCCGAGCTGACCCGGAAGGCCGAGGCGGCAGCGTCGCGCCTCGGGCTCGCCTTCGAGCGCCTGGCCACGGGCATGGGCGAGCTCCGGGCTTCGATCGAGCAAGCTGCCGAGGAAAGCGAGCATGGCCTCCCTGACGATACTCTACTGGCGCGACATTCCAGCCCAAGTGATTGCCAAGGCCGGCCGCAAGACGGCGAAGCGGCAGCTTCCCGAGCGCTTCGAGCAAGCAATCGACCGAGCCGCCATGCGCGCCAAGCTCACGGGCACCGACGCCTACCTGGAGCAGTGGCGGAAGTCTGAGCCGCGCCCCTGTGCCGACGATCTCGAGCTTGCGGTCGACCAGGCGCTCGGCGAGCTGGAGCGCACGTTCACGAGCGACCGGCTGCGCGCCCATGTCGCCAATGGCGGCTTTACGCCCGAGACCTAGCCTCCGCGCTGGTTGACCGTTCACCTCCTCGACCTATGCTCAAGGTCGATAGTCGCCGGAGCAAGCCAGCCTCATGATGATCGACGCCCGCACGGTCGACGACCGGCCTCTTCTCGATGCCGACATTTGCATTATCGGCGGAGGCCCAGCAGGTCTTGCCATCGCGCATTCCCTGCTCGGCAAGGGCCTGAGCGTCGTTTTGCTCGAGGGCGGCGGCATGGAGTGGGACAGCGACGATCAGGCGCTCTATTGGGGCGAGAGCCAGGGCCGGCCGTAACTGCCGCTCAACTCCTCGCGCATGCGCTATCTCGGCGGCAACAGCCACGTCTGGGGCGGCTGGTGTGCACCCTACAGGGCGCCTGCCCTGGAGCACTGGCCCTGGATCGAGGACTCCGGGTGGCCGCTGAGTTGGGCCGAGATGGAGGCCTACAGCGAGCAGGCGGCGCGGCTCATCAAGCTACCTGACGAAGGCTGGGATCCGGCACATTGGGCTGATCGGGCCGACGTTTCGATGCTGCCCTTGCGGCCCGGCGTGCTCGACACCTATGTCGAGCTGATCAAGAAGACCCGGTTTGCCGCCGAGCTTGGACCGGCGCTCGAGCGGGATTCGTCCACGACAATTCTCCTTCACGCCAACCTGCTGAGCATCGAGACCGATCCGGGTGCGCGTCATGTGACCAGCATCATCGCCCGGCCGCGCGAGGATGATCGGCGTCTCGAGGTTCGCGCCAAGTGGTTCGTGCTCGCCATGGGTGGCATCGAGAATCCGCGGCAATTGCTGCTGGCGAACAGCGTCGTGCCCGCCGGGCTCGGCAACCAGCACGATCTCGTCGGCCGCTATTTCGCCGATCACGTCACCTTCCACGGCGGCATCCTGCAGCCGCCCGACCCGGGATTCGATCTGGGCCTCTACCGCCGCCACCGATTCGACGGCTTCGAGCTGATCAGCCAGCTCACCATGCCGTACGAGACGGCCGCCGAGCAGCGGCTGCTCAAGGCCAGCATGCTGCTGCGGCCGGTCTACGATCCAGCCTGGGACGGGCCCGGCATGCGCGGCGTTCGGGCATTCAGGGCCGCCGCTCTGAAGCGGGAGCTGCCACCGGAGGGTCTCGGCAAGCATCTCGGCAACATCGCCCGTGACATGGGCGGCATTCTCGGCCTCGGCGGCCGTGCGCTCCAGGCGGGCCAGGTGCCCATTGATCACATCGAGCTCCTGACCAGCGTGGCACCGGCACCCAACCGTGACAGCCGGGTGCTTCTCGCCGACACCACGGACGAGCTCGGCCTGCGCCACGTGGCCCTGGATTGGCGATTGTCGCCGATCGACAAGCGCAGCGTTCGGTTCATGCTGGAGCTCTTCGCGGCGGAGGCAGGTGCCGCCGGCATTGGCCGTGTGCAGATCACGCTCAACGATGACGACGAGGATTTCGACGACGTTTTCGTCGAGCCCGCCTGCCATCATATGGGCACCACCCGCATGGCCGATGATCCGCGCCAGGGCGTCGTCGACAGCGACTGCCGGGTGCACGGCATCGACAATCTCTACTGCGCCGGCAGCTCGGTCTTCAGCTCGGCCGGCGATGGCTCGCCGACCATGATGCTCCTGGCATTGGCGCTGCGGCTGGCCGATCATCTCGAGGAGGTCGCCACATGATCACGCGACGCACCACACTCGCGGCCGGCGCTGCCGCGGCCGCGCTCTCCGGCCTGCCGGCGTCAGCGGCGGGCCTGGGCGCGACCGGTGGCCGCGCCACCGCTCTGGTCGCGGCCTTGCGCAGCCCCGGCAGCGCGGCAGCGATCGGTGCGGCCTATCTGAGGGCCTTTCCGGCGGATGCGGACGCTGACCTGCTGGCCGCTGCGCTCGGCGCCGATGCCACGATCGGTCGCCGCCTCGACGCCGATCGTCCGGACCCGGAGGGCCTCGCCCTGGCCGTTGCCGAGGCGGTCCGCGCGGATTTCGTCCACCGGCGGACGGTGAAGGTCGATGGCTGGGTGATGGCCCGCACCGAGGCGCGGCTCTGCGCGCTTGCCGCTCTCGCCTAGAGAAGCCGCGCTACCGGCAGGGCTCGCCTAGTCCAAAGCGGGGTTCAGGCGGCTTGCCGCCCGCTCTCGAGCTCGCTCGCCAGTGCCGCGAAGCGGCCCAGCACGGTGGCGATCTGTGCCGGCTCGTGGGCAGCCGAGACGCTGCAGCGGAGCAGGCAGACGCCGCCCGGTGTGCCGCCGGGCAGGGCCAGGTTGACGTAGACCCCGGATTCGATCAGCCGGTTCCAGGCCATGACCGCGGTCGCCTCGTCCGGCATCCGGATGGCGATGACGGGGCTCAAGGGCGAGCAAATGGAGAACCCGAGCGCGGCGAGGCCTGAATGGAGCTGCTCGGCGTTGGCCCAGATGTGGGTGCGAAGCTCTGGCCGCTTCTCGATCTGCCGCAAGGCTTCGGTGACCGACGCCATGGTGGCCGGGCTCGGCGAGGCGCTGAACATGTAGGGCCGGCTGGCGAGCCGGAGGAGGTCGAACTTCGGGTGGTTGGAGACGGCAAAGCCGCCCGAGGCGCCGAGGCTCTTGGAGAACGTGCCGACGACGAAGTCGACATCCTCCTCGACGCCCTGCGCTTCGGCGACACCGCGGCCGCGCTCGCCGTAGACGCCGAACGAGTGGGCCTCGTCGACCAGGAGCCAGGCGCCGTGCTTCTTCTTGACCTCGACGAACTCCTTCAGGGGCGCCGTGTCGCCGAGCATGGAGTAGAGGCCCTCGACGATCACCAGCTTCGCCTGGCCCTTGCCGGCGAGGCGGGAGAGCCGGCGATCGAGATGCTCGGGGTCGTTGTGCCGGAAGACGACCGTCTCGGCGGGGCTGAGCTTCGTCCCGTCCCAGATGCTGGCATGGTTGTCCGCGTCGGTCAGGATGAAGTCGTCCGGTCCCGCAAGTCCGCAGATGGTGGCCAGATTGGCCTGATAGCCGGTGGTGAACACGATGGCCTTGCGGCGATCGAAGAAGCGGGCGAACGCCGCCTCCAGGCTGGTGTGCCGGTCGTAGGTGCCATTGGCGATGCGCGAGCCGGTCGTGCCGGTGCCGTCGCTGTCGAGCGCCTCCTTGGCGGCGGCAATGCATTCGGGCTGGAAGGTGAGCCCGAGATAGTTGTTGGTGCCGACGAGAATGGTGTGGCGACCCTCGATCAGCGCCTCGGTCGCCGAAAGGATCTGGTCGACCTTCACCCCGAAAGGATCGCCGCCGATGCCGAGCAGGGCGCGATGGCGTTCCTCGATGGCCGCATACTTGTCGAAAATGTCCATGCGCTCGCGCATCCTTCCCTGGTGGTCGCCGCAGCCGGTTGCTCAGGTTCGCTCGAGCTGTCCCGCAGCGAGGTCGATCAGATCGCCGATGGTCCTCAGCTCACCTACCTGGTTCATCGGTATGTCGATGTCGAACTTGTCCTCGATCTCCATGATCAGGTCCATCGCCGCGACCGAATCGATGTTGAGATCGGCGCCGATCTCGCTGTTCCGGTCGATGGGCTTGCCTTCGGGATTATAGCGCTGCACCAGCGCCATGACCGCTTCGTCGATCGATTCTTGCATCTTGTGGTCCTCTGCGACGCAATGGCTACAGCCACGCTATAGCCAGCCCGCCTGGCGATACCATTCGAGCGTGCGCGAAAAGCCTGTCTCGAATGTGATGTTGGTGGCGGGCTTAGGCAATGCCGGGCCGCCTGCGACCCAGTTGGGGTGCGCAAGCTCGCCCAGCTTGTCAACCGCCAGCGGCAGGTCCAGCGCAAAGCGCCTAGCCAGCATGTCGGCGAGCCGAGCCGGCGTGCGGAGCAGGCGGACGGGGACCCGAAGGAGCCGCACGCGCTGCCCCAATGTCCTCGTCGCGATCGCGGCCAGGTCGCCCCAGCCATAGCCGCCGGGCCTGTCGTCGTCGGGCTCGAGGAGCGGCGGCAGCTGCAGCGTCCCCTCGAGGTGAGCCGCGATCAAATCCGCGAGATCGCTCACATAGAGGAGCGAGAAGCGCGCCCCGCGCGGGCCGGGTGCCACCAAGAGCCCGCTCTTCAGCTGCTTGAAAATGATGAGCGTGGCGCGGTCGCCCGGACCATAGATTGCCGGCGGCCGGATGATCGTGACGCGGTCGGGGCCGAGCACGGCCAGCGCGGCCTCCTCGGCGGCGCGCTTGCTCGCCGCATAGGCCGAGGTCGTCGGATGCCGTGCCGCCAGGGAGGAAACGAGGGTCAGGTGCGCCGGGCCCGCTGCCATGGCCCGGGCCAGCTGCTCCGTGCCGGTGATGTTGACCTTGGCAAAGGCTGCCGAATGCGGCGATTTCACGACGCCGGCGAGATGCACGACGTGGTCGGCACCGTCGACGAGGCGCCGCAGGGCCAGGTCGTCGCCGAGATCACCCGCGACCGTGGTCGTTCCGGTGATGTCGCCCCGCCGCGACAACGCGCGGATTTCGGTGGCCTGGTCGCCCAGGCGACCGACGAGATGACGCCCGACGAAGCCCGTGGCGCCCGTGATGGCAATCGTCCCGGCCACCACTTTCTCCCCGGCGAAACCCGATCGGCCCCCAGCCGAACACGAGCGGCCGACTGGTGATCCGCTGCGGCGCGAGTTCGTTGACGGCCTGGCCGGGCTCGCCTGCAGCGACTAGCTCGCCTCGGCGAGCAGCGGCGTCGCTGCGCCGTGCCGCATGCCCGGTGCCTGGCCGAGCGCTGGCTGCGCATCGACGTCGCGCAGAACGCCCCGCAGATAGTGGTCGCGGGCCGCGGCACGGCTGAGCTTGCCCGAGGTCGTGAAGGTCAGCGAGCGTGGCGGCGCCAGCACAATCTCGCAATCGACGCCCGACAGGCGGTTGACGACGGCGGCGATAAGCTGCCTGAGCTGCTCCTGCTCGGCCAGACGCTGCTGACGGCACTCCACTACCACGACGAGCCGCTCGCGATCCATGTCGTCACCGACCGAGAACGCCGCCACGTCGCCGGCACGAACCGCATCCAGCTTCTCGACCGCCCACTCGATGTCCTGCGGCCAGATGTTCCGGCCGCCGACGATGATCAGGTCCTTGGTGCGGCCGCTGACGACCAACTCGCCGCCGACCATGTAGCCCATGTCGCCGGTGTCGAGCCAACCATTGCCCTTGAGCACGGCCGCTGTCGCTTCCGGGTTCTGGAAATAGCCTTGCATCAGACTTGGGCCCTGGATGCAGATACGGCCGACATGCCGCTCCGGCAGGCAATTGCCAGCCTCGTCGCGGATTTCCACGGCGTAGCCGGGCATCGGCGCACCGCAAACGACAAAGCTGCGGCTGCTCGAGGGCGGCGCGGTCTCGCCGGCCGGCAAGGCCAGGTGCTCACGCTCGAAGGTGTCGCCGCGTGCCACCCGATCGACGCGGACGCCACGGCCGAGTGGGCTGAAGGTGACGGCGAGCGTCGCCTCGGCCATGCCGTAGCTGGGCACGAACGCCCGGGCGTCAAAACCCATCGCCGCGAAGGTGTCGGCGAATGCGGCCAGTGCCTGCGGGCGGATCATCTCACCACCGATGCCGGCGACCCGCCAGCGGCTGAGGTCGAGCGCGCGCGCCGTGCCGTTTGCGGCACGCCTGGCGCAAAGCTCGAAGCCGAAGGTCGGGCCGAAGGAGATCGTGCCGCCGAGGCGCGAGATCAGCTCCAGCCAGACCAGTGGCCGCCGGGCGAATGCGGTGGTGCTCAGGTAGTCGACCGAGACCTGGGTCATGACCGGGGTCAGGCAGCAGCCGACCAGGCCCATGTCGTGATAAAGCGGCAGCCACGAGGTGCAGCGATCGCCGGGCCGCAGCGCCAGGCCGTGGACGGCGATGGAGCGGGCATTGGCGGCGAGTGCTGCCTGGGTCACCAGGACGCCGCGGGGAAAGCTGGTGCTGCCCGAGCTGTACTGGATGTAGCAGACGTCCTCGGCGCCGAGCGGCTCCAGCGTTGCGGCCGTCTCGGGCAGGACCATCAGCTCGTCAGCCGTGACGGCAAGCTCGACGGCGGTGCCGGCCACGGCCTCGCGCAGGATGCCGATCAGCTCCGGACCGGCTACCGCGGCGCGGGCGCCGGCTGCCTCGAGCATGCCGCGCAGCCGCTCGACATAGGCATCCTTGCCGCCGAAATTGATGCTCAAGGGCAGCGGGACCGGGACGAAGCCGGCATATTGGCAGGCGAAGAACACAGCCAGGAAATCGCGGGATGTCTCGGCGATGACACCGATCCTATCGCCGCGCATGAGCTGCGTTGCCGCGAGGCGTCGCGCCAAGGCCAGGGCGTCCGCCCGAAGCTCGCGATAGGGCAGCGCCTTCTCCAGCGAGCCACGGCTGGAGAAGAAATTAACGCCGGTATCCCCCTGCGCAGCGTAATCCAGACCCTCGGCGAGCGACGTGAAGTCGCCGGCGCGAAACGGTAGGCGCGCGTTGGCAGTTGGCGTTGCCTCGATCATCAAGAGCTCCGTAACATTGTCGGTCGACGCATTCCGGTGCACATCGCCGGGATAGGTCGCCCTCCGAAGGGCCCGAGATCGATCATTGGCCACGCGTCGATCTCGCCCAATTCCTGTCCGTCTTCACTTCGCCATTCGGTCCAAATCGCGTAGACCATCGAAGTGCGGTGACGCCGAGGTCGTCCAGGTCGCGTGCATCGGCACCAAGACCGTTTCGCTCCTCGTCGACCTCTCCTCTATTGGTATCCGCTGACAAGCACGAATCACGTTGCGTTGCAGTTTGTTACAGCGTGTCGCTGAGGTCACAGGTCAAGAATCTGGCAAACTCGCGCTTCCGATAGCGCGACGAAATAAGGTTGACCACCCCAATAAGTGGAGAATTGTGCACTGCAGCAAAGAGCCTGCGACGTTTTCGCGCCCGATGTGTCCTCAAGGTGACGGCACGACCCCTGATTGACCTACGACCTCGTTGGCCTACTACCCGTCCCAGGAGCCCAACTGCCACGCTCGCCCGCGCCGAACGTGCGCCAACCAAGACGAGGAACGAGGATGCGCCTGCTCTTGACCCGCCTCGCCGGCGTTTCGCTGGCGGCTGCCATCGTGTCCTGCGCCGCCGCGGGCGGCGCAGCGGCGCAGGACAAGACGACACCAGCAGCGCCGGCGGCCGGCGCAAGCTCGGCCGAGCGTGAGCTGTTTGCGCTCAATCTCTATCACGAAGCACGCTCGGAAGGGCGCGACGGCATGGTCGCGGTCGGCTGGGTCGTGCTCAACCGGATCGACGATCCCGATTTTCCCGACACGATAACCGCCGTGATCAACCAGCCGACCCGACGCAACTGCCAATGGGGCTGGACCTGCGACGGCCGTTCCGACACACCGACCGAGATCGAGAAGTGGGAGCTGGCCCAGGAGGTCACCAACGCCATGCTGGACGGCGCCCGGCCGGCCGACCCGACCAACGGCGCCGTCTTCTTCCACGAGACCTTTCGGCAGACGCCGGGCTGGCTACGTGTGGGTGCGACGCGCACGGCAACGATCGGCAATCATCACTTCTACGTGCCGAACTGAGCTTCGCGGCCGACGCCTCGTCGCTGGCGGTCGCTCAGTCGGCGACCCTGGCGCCGTGCGGCAGCCGGCGCTCGGAGCAGCGGATGTACTGCCCGCCGACCTGACTGGTGTTGACCAGCCGGCAGGCGACGAGCTTGCCCCGCTCGTTGTTGACCATCCAGAATCGATCACCGGCGAGCGCCTGTCCATCTAGGGCATCGCTCGCCGGGCCGGCGGCGGGCTGCACTGCCGGCGGCGCCGCGACGCTGCCGCGGAGGATCTCCGGCATCGCCGCGGCCCGCGGTGCCTCGACCGACTGCGCGCCGACCGCCATCGGGGCCAGCATCACCGTCGCCAGCGCCAGCGCCACGCCGCCCGTTGCGCGCCTCGAGCGTGCATCCTGTCTACCGCTTCCTGACGGGCCCAGCTGTTCTGTCATTTGCCTTCCTCCCGCGCCGATACCGCTTGACGCCGCCTCTAGTCCTTCATCCACAGCTTTTTGAAGCATCTGGGCTTCCGTCGGGGAAAGCGCCTTCGTCGCGTTGGCCTATTCGGGTAGGCTCCGGGCAGTCCAGTATCGGGCCCTCGTGCCTGGGCGTGGGAGGATGACCGCTTGAGCCGCCGCCGCCTGATCTATCTGCCATCTGTGTTGCTGATCGCCATCGGTCTCGCAGGCATGCTCTGGTTCAAGCTCTATCCCGAGCCGCCGCGCGAGGATCCGCTCGCCAGGGTCATCTACGACCATGAGCGGGCATTGCTGATGGCGAGCGAGCGCGAGGGCGAGGAGATGCGCTTTCTCACAGTCCTGATCCCCTTCGACCGCACGCGCTTCTTCATCCAGAACGGTGAGCCCAGGGGGTTCGAGTACGAGCTGGTGCGCGCCTTCGAGCAGTATCTCAACGAGCAGCGGCAGCGCGGCGAGCCGCAGATCCAGGCGATCTACGTGCCGACCCGGTTCAGTGAGCTCGTGCCGTTGCTCGCCGATGGGATTGGCGACATCGCCGCCGGCGGCCTCACGATCACCCCCGAACGCGCCGCCTTGGTCGATTTCAGTCGGCCCTACATGGAGGACGTGGTTGAGCTGGTCGTCGCGCATGTCGGCGCGCCGCCGCTCGAGGGCCTCGATGATCTCGCCGATCGCCGGGTCGTTGTGCTGCGGGGCAGCTCCTATGTCGACAGTCTGGCGGCCCTCAACCACGACTTCGCGGCACGCGGTCTCGGGCTGATCGAGATCGTGGAGGCGGCGCCGGAGCTGCAGACAGAGGATCTGCTCGAGATGACGCATGCCGGCATCATCGACTACACCATTGCCGACCAGCACATCGCCGAGCTTTGGGCCGGGGTCCTCGAGGGCATTCACGTCTATGACGACATCGCCGTGGCCAAGGGCGGTGCCATTGCCTGGGCCATCCGGCGCGGCGCGGACGCGCTGGCAGGCAAGATCAACGGGTTCCTCGAGACCGTGCGCCGCGGCACGCTGATCGGCAATGTCCTTTTCAACCGATATTTCGACAACACTCAGTTCATTGCCAACCCGCTGACTGGCGAAGGCCTCGACGATCTGGTCCGGTTTCGCGAGCAGTTCCAGCGCTATGGCGAGGAGTATGGGCTGGACTGGCGCCTGGTGGCTGCGGTCGCTTTTCAGGAGAGCCGCCTCAACCCCGAGGCGCGCAGCTCGCGCGGTGCCGTTGGCTTGATGCAGCTCCTGCCGGACACGGCGGCCTATGTCGGCGTCGACGATGCGACCGCGGTGGACGCCAATATTCTCGCGGGCGTCCGCTATCTGGCCTATTTGCGGGATGAGGTGTTCGATGACGAAGCCCTCGACGATCAGGCTCGCCAGCAGTTCATGCTCGCCGCCTACAATGCCGGGCCGCGTCGGGTTCGCGAGCTCAGGGCGATCACCAAGGACGAGCTGGGCCTCGATCCAGACCGCTGGTTCTTCAATGTCGAGCGAGCGGCGCAGGCGCGGATCGGCAACGAGACCGTCCGCTACGTCACCAATGTGAACAAATACTGGCTCGCCTACCGGCTCGGCGACGCGATACTGGCAGAGCGCGAGGCGCAGCGTGGCGCGGTGAACTGAAGCGGCCTTCGCGGCGCTCGGCCACGATGGACCCGCAGCCGCTGCTCCCGTGCGCCGGCTGCATGGCGACGACTGCTTCAGGGTGTCGCACGACGCGGCGCGCCCGGCTCGGCGAGCGCTCCCGGCGGCTATGCTGACGTCATCCTCTCGGGAGTTTCGCCATGGACGTCATCCTGGTCCTCAATGCCGGCTCGTCATCGATCAAGTTTGCGGTCTTCGATGCGGGCCCGTTGGCGGCGGCCGGCAGTGGCGAGCTTCTGCGTGGCCAGATCGACGGGATCGGCGATCGGCCACGGTTTCGTGCAAAGACCCCGGACGGCAAGGTGGTCGGCGACGAGACCCTCGATCTGGGGTCGGCCGCCGCGGCTGACGGCCCGCACGAGCGTGCTATTCGAACGCTTCTCGATTTCATCGAGCGTTTTGATGCGAGCTTGTCGGTGCGCGCCGTCGGTCACCGGGTAGTCCATGGCGGTCCCGATTTCGCCGAGCCGCTGCAGCTCGATGATCGGACGCTAGAGGCGCTCGATCGCTTCGTCCCGCTGGCACCATTGCACCAGCCGCATAACCTCGCCGGCGTGCGCGCGGCAATGCGGGCCTTTCCCGAGGCATTCCAGGTCGCCTGCTTCGATACGGCTTTTCACCGGCGTCAGCCCTGGGTGGCCGATACATTCGCCCTGCCGCGGCAGCTCTATGCAGAGGGCGTGCGGCGCTACGGCTTTCACGGGCTCTCCTACGACTACATTTCCGGCTATCTGCGCCACGCGCATCCAGAGCTTGCGGCCGGGCGCGTCGTGATCGCCCATCTCGGCAATGGCGCCAGCCTCTGTGCGGTCGAGAACGGCCGGTCCATGGGCTCGACCATGGGCTTCACCGCGGTCGACGGCATGCCGATGGGCACGCGCACCGGCCAGCTCGATCCGGGCGTTATCCTCTATCTGCTCGACGAGAAGGGGCTCACGGCCCGGGAGATCGAGACGCTGATCTACAAGCAGTCGGGGCTCCTGGGGCTCTCCGGCATCAGCGGCGACTGGCGGCGGCTGGAGGAAGCGGGCGAGGGGCCGGCGCGCGAAGCCATGGCCTATTTCACCTATCGGGCGCTGCGTGAGATCGGTGGGCTCGCCAGCGGCATGGGCGGCATCGACGCGCTCGTCTTCACCGCCGGCATCGGCGAGAACGCGGTGGGCCTGCGGGCTGATATCGGCGCGGGCCTGGCTTGGTTGGGTGTTGAGATCGACGCTGCCGCCAACCAGGCGGGGCGGGAGATCATCTCGACCGCCAACTCGAAGATCGCCGTCCTGGTCGTTCGGACCGACGAGGAGGGCGTGATCGCCCAGCACACACGCGAGCTTCTCGCCAACGGCTAGGGTCTTTCGCGGCAGCCGCCCCTAGGCCGCTGTGCGGCAGTCATCCAATGTCAGGTAGCGGGCGTTCAGCCCGAAATAGTCCTCCTTACGGCAGGTGAAGATGATGATCTGTTGGCGGCTGCCCGCCTCCTCGAGGATCGTCTTCATGCGGGCCAGCCTCACGGCATCCGCATAGACTAGGGCATCATCGAGGATCAGCGGCGGGCTTTCGCCGTGCGCCTCGGCGAGGAGGTCACCGATGGCGAGGCGAACGAGGACCGCGAGCTGCTCACGCGTGCCGACGCTCAGGCTCTTGAAGGGCTCGGCTGCAGCGCCCCGGTGCAGCACATCGAGCTGCAGCGTATCGGGCGCGAAGCCGACCTTGGCGTCGCCCATGAGCTGGCGGAGATAGGGCGTCAGGCGAGCCACGAGCGGTTCGACCAGCGCGTCCTGGCGGGCGCGGTCGACTTCGATGAGCGTGTCGTGCAGCAGCCGCCAGGCCTTGGCCTCGGCCAGGAGGCGCGCGTGGCGGCGCTGGGCCAGCTCCAGCCGCCCCTGGACCATTGCCTTCCGGTCGCCGATGCCGCGACCGCCGGCTCCTTGCAGCTCGGCCTCGAGCCGGTCGACCTCGCGGTCGAGCGCGCGCGCCTCGCCCTCGAGCTGGGCGAGCCGGCGGGTTGCCTGCTCGACCTCGCGCGCCGCCGCCTCGGGTGCCGCCCGCGCCAGCTCGCGCTCGAGCCGTGCCGCCGCGTCGGCGGTCGCCTGGGCCGCGCTTCTGGCCGCAGCCAGAGCCGTGGCGAGATCGGCGTCGGCAACCTCTTCCCGCTCGATGGCAAGCTGCTCCTCCAGCCGTGCCGCCTCCGCTGCGACCCGCGCCTCGGCGAAGACCCGATGGCCGGCTGCCCTGTCGAGCTCGGTCTCGGCGGTGGCCGCCGCCTGTCTCTGCTCCGACAGCGTTGCCAGGCGCTCGCGGGTCTCGGCGAGCTTGCGGTCCGCCGCGGCCCTTGCGGAGTCGATCGCCGCGGTGTCGGTTGCCGAGGCCGTAACGTCAGCCAGCTCTGCCAGTCGGGTCCTTGCCTTGGCGCAGGCCTTGTCGAGCGCTGCCATGTCCTTGAAGCCGCTGGTGCGGAAGATGTCGGCGAGCCGCCGGCGGGCCGTCCGGGCCTCCTGGATGCACCGCTCCTTGGCGGCGAGCCGGCGTCGGACATCGGCGATGCTCGCCACGTCGAGCGCCGCCAGCTCTCGCCGCAGGTGTGTCTCGCCGTCACGGAGCGCGGTGCGCAACGCCCCGAGCTGCTCGCCTCCCGGTGTTACCTCGATCTGCCCGAAACCGTCGATGTCGAGGATCGCCGGCTCCGTCAGCTCGAGCGGCAACGCCGGGTCGATGGCCGCCGCATCGAGGCTGACGCGCGCCGTTGGCGCATCGGGGCGGAGCACGAGGCGCGTGGCGACGGCACGCAGGCCGGCCCTGGCCTCGCCGAGCCCGGTCTCCAGTCGCTCCAGTTCGGCCAGGGCTTCGGCGGTGATCGCCTCGGCCTCGGTGCGGGCGCCGTGCTCGATCGCCGTCTGCGCCGCTGCCTGGGCAGCCTCGACCGTGCGCTCGAGCGAGGCCAGGTCGTGTGCGAGCCGCTGGTGCTCGGCTTGCCGCTCCAGGGCATCCCGTTCGGCCTCGGCGGCCATTAGAGCGTCACGGCACGCGGCCTCGGCCGCATCAGCCGCCTGCCGTCGGCGGCGCGCCCGATCGAGCGCCGGGGCCGCTTCCAGGCTCTCCGCCTCGAGCTTGGCACGGTCCGCGTTCTTGACCGCGATCTCGTTCAGCAATTGGCGGCGCCGGCGCTCCTTCTCCTGCAGGCGCACCAGCTCGCTCTCGCTCGCCTGACGCTCGGCCGTGCGGGTGCGCGTCTCCTCCTCGAGCGCGCGGACACCGGCCATGGCCGAGCTGGTGCGCTCGACCTCGCGCTGCGCGCGGCCGAGCTGGTCAGCCGCGAGCCAGGCCCGGCGTTTCTCGATGGTCTGGGCGAGGCGGTCGAGGAGCGCCTCGATGCGGCTTTCGGCCTGGGTGAGCTCGTCCAGCTCGGTCTTGAGCGATCGGACCTCGTTCTGGAGCTCGAGCAGCTCGCCGCGCGGCTGGCCCCTGGCGCCGGTCCAGTGCTGGTCGCGGCGCCGGCCGACCTCGGCGATCAGGAGCGGCGCCTGCTCGCCCCGCGCGACCATCGCCACCTGGTCCGCGAGGGCGGGCTCCAGCCGGCGCAAGGCCGTCGGGCTCGGCTTCTGTTCGGGGTCGAAGGTGGTGCCTTGGTCGACCCAGAAGAGGCCAGCAAGGCCCATATGCTCCAGCTTGGCCGGGCCACGGCCCGGCCACTCGAAGGCGAGGAGGCGCGCCAGCGCAAGCTCGGCGGCATCGCCCTCTAGCGCGCCGTCAGGGCCTTCCAGCCGGACCCCGCCGCGGCGAAAATGCTTCTCCAGCCGGTAGGCGCGCGCGGCGATGCTGAACGTCACGGCAACAAAGGGCGTGCCGTCGAGGCCCATGGGCTGGATCGCGTCCCGCATTTCGCCCGTGGTGTTGTGCTTCATGAAGAAGGCGCGCTTGAGCGCGTCGAGCAGGGTCGACTTGCCCTCCTCATTGTCGCCGGCGACGATCGTGATTCCGGTCGGCGCCGGCTTGACCACATGGCGGCCCCGGAGCTTGCGGAAATCCTCGACGACCAGCTCCACCAGCCGCATCAGCCGCGTTCCAGCCTTTGGCAGGTGGCATGCAGCAGGCGGATGGCGGCGGGCGCTGCCGGATCGTCGCTGGCGCGCAAGGCGGCCACGACCTCGGCCAGCAAGGGCTCGGTGGCGAAGGCTTCGAGATCGGCCTCGCTGGCGGCCGTCGCCAGGCCTTCATCGCGATGCTCGAGGTGGCGGAGCCGCGCCTCGAGGCGATCCAACACCGCGTCGAGCGCGGCCCGGCCGGCAAGATCGAGCGTGCCGGCGAGGGTGAGGCGGAGCACCGTCTCGCTCGGCGCAGCGAGCCCGGCGGCGACCGCGTCCAGCTGATCGGCGATCGCTGCCGCATCGGGGAGATAGCCAAGATCGACGCTGCGCGCATGCCAAGCATAGCGCCCGGTGCGGCGGCGCTCGATCGCGGGAGGCGCACCCGGCTCGCCGAAGGTGACCAGCAGCGCCTCACCGAGCCCGCTTTTGGTGAAGTCGTCCGGCTCCGGCGTGCCGCAGTACCAGGTGCGAGGGCTCACCTGCAGCACCGAATGCCAGTCGCCGAGCGCCAGGTAGTCGAGGCCGACGCGCTCGGCGCGGTCGAGCGGGATGCGGTTGGGGCCCGACGCCTGCTCGGCCAGCAGCTCGGCCATGCTGCCGTGTGCGAGGCCGACCTTCAGGGCACCGGCCGGCACCTCCGCTGTCTCGAGCCAGGCAGTCGGATCGCCCGACAGGTGCTTTTGCGTGAGCGGTGCCGGCAGCACGACGAGCCTGCCGCCCGCGAGCGGCAGCGGGGCGGGCTCGGCCAGGACCAGCACGTTCTCGGGGCAGTCGCCTGAGTTCTTGAAGCGATCCCAGATGCCGCCCGGACGCGCCGGGTCGTGATTGCCGGGCAGCAACAGCCAGGGGCCGGTGAACCGCGCCATGCGGTGGACCATCCGCCGCAGCAGTCCCGGCTCGGCGTGCTCGCTCTCGAGCACGTCGCCGGCCACCAGGACGGCGGTGACGTCGGCCTCGCGGGCCAACTCCGCCAAGCGCTCGACGGCAGCCAGACGGGCCTCGCGCAGCACCGCGCCGACATCGCCCTCGAACCGGCTGAACGGTTTGCCGAGCTGCCAGTCAGCGGTGTGCAGAAGCTTGATTGCCATGCCGCGAAACGTGCCACGCGGCCAGAACTCGATCAACTATCGCGAGATAGGCCCTGGGCTTCCAGATTGGTCAGATAGCCGGCCCATAAGCTCTCCCGCTCGGTGCCGAGCTTCCAGAGATAGCTCCAGCTGTAGATGCCGGTCGAATGGCCGTCGTCGAAGACGATCCGCACGGCATAGTTGCCGACCGGCTCGAGCCTGACGATCCCGACCCGGCGCTTGCCGGGCACCGTCACTTTTTGCGACGGCGTATGACCCTGGACCTCGGCCGATGGGCTTTCCACCCGCAACAGCTCTGCCGGGTAGGTGTAGGTATGGCCGTCGTCAAAATCGATCTCGAGCTGCTTCTCCGCCTGCTTGACGCGAATCTCCAAAGGCCACGCGGCAGCCTCGCTCATCGGTTCACGAGCCCGGCCGATCGTCCGGGTCGGCGCGGACCTCGTCCGGGATGATGTCGGCCTCGTCTACCGGCCGGGCGTCGTCCACCAGCATGATTGGAATGCCGTCACGGATCGGATAGGCCAAACCCGCCTGCTCGCTGACCAGCTCGTTCCGCACCCGGTCGTACCGCAACGGACCCTTGGTCAAAGGACAGATCAAGAGTTCGAGCAGCTTCGGGTCGACCGCAGCACCGCTTGTCGGCGAGACGGCGTCTTCCGTCGTTGCCATAGGTGTTCTCCCTCCAACGATGATCGCCTAGCGTGGCACACGTCCATCGGTGCCAAAGGCCACTCTATCAGTGCCGAACTGATGTCTCCACCGCGCCGGGCGTCGTCGACATTTGCATCAGCGCGGTAAGGAGCGATGCCTGGGCGTTGAGGTCCTTGGCTTCCAGCACGGCTTGTTTTTCGTTGGGCTCGAACGGGCAAATCATCGCGAGCGAGGTGACGAGACCGGCGAGGGGTGCCGTCTCGATCGTCTTCCAGTCGGCCTCGATCTCGTGCAGCTCGAAGAACCCGCGCAGCGCCTGCAGCAAATCGCCGCGCAAGGTGTCGGCCGGTGGCTCGGGCTGCAGGTCGTGTTGCCAGCGGCCGAACTCGGCCGCCACCTGACGATACGGCGTGGTCACGCTGAGCTCTTCCGCCACGTCGAAGCGGGCGACGCCGGTGAGCGTGATGAGGAAGCGACCGTCCTCGGTCTCGCGGAAATTGCCGATCCGGCCGGCGCAGCCGGTGCGATAAATGGGCGGCCGGCCATCGGGGCCGGGCTCGCCGGAGGGTTGAATCATGCCGATGACGTGGTCGGTCTGCATTGCATCGCGCACCATCTGCAAGTAGCGCGGCTCGAAGATGTTCAAGGGCAGATTACCGCCCGGCAACAAAAGCGCCCCAGTCAGCGGAAAGATGGGAAAGCGACCGGGCAAGCTCTCGATAGCGGGCATGAAGACCTCAAGAAAAAAGCACCTTGGACAACATGCGCCGCCCCTGCACGGTCTGCGGATGAGTCGGCCCCAAGGCGTCGAAGAACTTGACCAGCTGTTTTCTGGCACCGTCCTCTTGCCATTCCCGATCGCGTTTCACGATCTGGCAGAGATGATTCATCGCAGTGTCGACTTGGCCGCGCAGGAAGAGCGCGGTCGCCAACGCGTAGCGGGCGTCGTGGTCGTCCGGATTGCCTTCTATACGCGCCACCAGCACGGTCGGATCGCCGAGCGTGCCGGCTTCCTTGGCAAGCTCCAGCGCCGCTTTGGCACCACTGATCGCGGCATGGTTCGCGATGGTGGCCGGGACCTGCTCCAGCAGCGCCTCGGCCTCGGCCTGTTGACCGCCGGCGAGCAGCACGCGGGCGAGGCCGCCCAGCGCTTCCGGGTTCGCCTCCTCCTGCTCGAGCACGGTGCTGAACAGCTCGCCCGCCACGTCGAGCTGGCCGGCGTCGAGCGCCGCCTTTGCCTCGGCCAGTTGCGTCTCGGTGTCGGCCGGTCCGAGCGGTCCGCCCACCAGCTTCTCGATCAGCGCCTTGATCTGGCTTTCCGGCTGGGCGCCGGCGAAGCCGGTCACCGGCTGCCCCTGGAGGAAGGCGTAGACGGTGGGCACCGACTGGACGCGCAGCTGCTGGGCAAGCTCGGGGTTTTGGTCGATGTCGATCTTGACCAGCTTGACCTTGCCGCCGGCCTGCTTGACCACTTTTTCGAGCACCGGCGTGAGCTGCTTGCAGGGCCCACACCAGGGCGCCCAGAAATCCACCAGCACCGGCTGACGCATCGATTCCTGGATGACGTCGCGGGCGAAGCTCTCGAGGCTGCCGTCCTTGATCAGCCCGGAGTCCGCACCTCTGTCGGCAGGCGTGGCCGACTTGCCACCGATCAGATTCATCAAGGCAACCTCTCTTCTCGCAATGGGGGGCTTCGAGCCGACTGGCGCCAGGCGGCCCTCTCGGCGGGGGTCGGCGCCATCCAGGCCGACGCGCCCTCGCTTACATGGAAAGGATGATGGCGTCATGCAAGCCGATGGAACGGCCTTGCCAAACCCCCGGCCATCCATTACATCCGCGCCGTTGCCGGTTCCGGCACGAGCGGGCGTAGCTCAGGGGTAGAGCACAACCTTGCCAAGGTTGGGGTCGTGAGTTCGAATCTCATCGCCCGCTCCAATTTCTTACCCATTGCGCGTGGTTGACGTACCGGTTGCTGCCGGCGCGGCATTGTTACTTACGGGCACGGCTATTCCGGGATAGTCTCGCCGCAAAAGCAATGGGGGCGGGATGAGAAACCTTGCAGCGGCTGCAGCGCTCGGTGTGCTGGCATTGGCTGGTGTCGGACAGGCCCAGGACGTGCCCGAAGCCGACTACGACGAGATTCAGGCCACGATCGACCGGATGCAGCGCCGTATCGAGCAGATGGGCGAGGCGGCGGCCGAGCGCGACGAGATGCTGCTGTTCCTGGAGGAGCAGATTGATCGCGCCGCTGGGCGGATCAGCGGCAGCGAGGAGACCCAGGAGGCGCTGCGCCAGCGGGCCGCCAACCTCAATGTCGAGCTGGAATCGCTGAGCGAGGAGCGCGAGGCGCTGGCCGAGACGGTCGACGAGCGCGCAATGCTGGTGGCGAACTTGGAGGAGCAGATTGCCAGGCTCACCGAGCTTCTGGCCGGCGAGCGCCGGTTGATCGGTACGCTGGAGACGGATCTCGGCACGCGCGAAGCGGCCCTGGCTGCGGCCGAGGCGGATCAGGCGGCACTGGAGGCCACGCTCGACGAGCGCGAGGCAGCGCTGGCCAATGCCGCCGAGTCGGCCCGGGCTGGGGCCATCGACCTCGCCCAGGAGCGCGCCGCGCGGCGTCGGCTCGAGACGCGGCTGCAAGAGCTGGAGGCCGAGTCCAGCCGCGCGCTCGCCGATCGCGAGACGCAGGTGGCGAGCCTCGAGACGACGCTCGACGAACGGGAGACCGCGCTCGGCGTCGCCAATGAGCGGATCGCCCTGCTGATCTCGCAGCTCAGCCAGCTGAGCAGCCAGCTGACGATCGTCGAGAGCCTGCTCGACACCTCGGAGAGCGAGATCCAAGAACAGCAGACGACCATTGCGACGCTGGGCCGGCGCCTGGAGCAGGCGTTGATCGACCAGGTCGAGGAGCTGTCGCAGTATCGCTCCGAGTTCTTCGGCAGACTGCGGCAGATTCTCGGCGATCGGCCCGAGATACGCGTCGTCGGCGACCGTTTCGTCTTCCAGTCCGAGCTGCTTTTTGCCTCCGGCTCGGCGCGGCTCGACCCCGCCGGGCTCGATCAGATGCGGGCGCTTGCTGACAGCCTCAAAGAGGTTGCCGCCAACATTCCACCCGAGATCGACTGGATCCTGCGGGTCGATGGCCATACCGACCGGGTGCCGGTCGGCGCCTCCAGCCCGTTCGCCTCGAACTGGGAGCTGTCGACCAGGCGGGCCATCTCGGTGGTCGAGTTCCTGATCAGCCAGGGCATCCCGCCCGAGCGGCTTGCCGCCACCGGCTTCGGCGAGTACCACCCGCTCGATCCGCGCGACGACGAGATCGCCTATCGGCGCAACCGCCGAATCGAGTTCAAGCTCACCTCTGGCTGACGGAACGCACGCATGGCCCCAGAGCGCACCAGGCACCGTATCATCCTCGACTGCGATCCGGGTCAGGACGACGCGATTGCCATCCTCCTGGCCTTGGGCTCGCCGGAGGAGATCGAGCTCTTGGCCGTCACCGCGGTTGCCGGCAACGTGCCCTTGGCGCTCACCGAGAAGAACGCGCGCAAGGTGCTGGAGCTGGCGCGGCGGTCCGACATTCCCGTCTACAAGGGTTGTCACCGGCCGCTGGTCCAGACCCTGGAGACCGCCGAGTACGTGCACGGTGCGACCGGGCTCAACGGTGTCGAGCTGCCGGAGCCGGTCCTGCCGCTGGCCAAGGGGCATGCCGTCGACGCGCTGATCGACATCGTGATGTCGGCTCCGGCGAAGTCGATCACGCTCTGCCCTGTAGGGCCCCTGACCAACGTCGCCATGGCGATCCTGAAAGAGCCGGAGTTTGCCAAGCGGCTCCAGGCGATCGTGCTGATGGGGGGGGCCATCGGGCTCGGCAATGTCACGCCGGCGGCCGAGTTCAACATCTATGTCGATCCGCACGCCGCCAAGGTGGTCTTCGACAGTGGCGTGAAGCTCACCATGCTGGGCCTCGACGTGACCCACAAGGTGCTGGTCAACCGGCCGAGGCTCGAGGCGATCCGCGCTCTCGGCACGCCCGTGGGCCTGGCGGCCGCCGGGCTCGTCGACTTCTTCAACCGCTTCGACAGCGAGCGCTACGCCGCCGACGGCGCCCCGCTGCACGACCCCTGCGTTATCGCCTACCTCATCGATCCGACGCTGTTCTCGGGCAAGGACTGCCACGTCGCGATCGAGACCGAGGGCAGCAGCAAGGGCCGCACCAATGTCGATTGGTTCCCGCGCGAGCGGCGGGCGGCCAATGCCATGGTGATCAATGCGGTCGATGCCGACCGCTTCTTCACGCTCCTGACCGAGCGCCTGGCGCGGCTCTGATCCAGCGTCCCCTTACTTGCCGAGCAGCCAGTTCGGCAGGCCGAGGACCAGGCTCGGGAAGAGGACGCAGAGGGCGAGGCCGAACGATCTGCAGCAGCACGAAGGGGACGATGCCCTTGTAGATCATCTGGATCGTGACGCCTTCGGGCGCCACGCCCTTCATGTAGAAGAGCGCGAAGCCGAAGGGTGGTGTGAGAAAGCTCGTCTGCAGGTTGGTCGCCAGTAGAATGGTGAACCAGACCAGGGTGACCACGCCGATATCGCCGGAGATGCCCTCGAAGCCCAGGAGGTGGGTGCTGAAGTCGAGGCCGGCGATGATCGGGCCGAAGACCGGCAGGACGATGAGCGTGATCTCGATCCAGTCGAAGAAGAAGCCGAGGAAGAAGACGACGCCCATGATGACCAGCAGCACGCCCCAGGGGCCGGCGCCGGTCGCCTTGATGAAATCGTCGATCAGGATGTCGCCGCCCAAGGTGCGGAAGACGAGGCTGAAGCAGGTGGCGCCGAGGAAGATGCCGAACAGCATCGCCGTGGTCAGGGCAGAGCGGTGGCAGACCTCCTTCATCACGGTCCAGGACAGCTTGCCGTTGTAGATCGCGAGCAGGGTGGCGCCCAGGGCGCCCACGCCGGCGGCCTCCGTCGGCGTCGCGAAGCCGGCGAAGATCGAGCCCAGGACGACCACGATCAGCATCACCGGCGGGCACGAAGCTGGTCAGCAGCATGCGCACGTAGTCGCCGCCGGCATCCGGGCCTTCCTCGTCCGGCAAGGGTGGGGCCAGAGACGGCTTCAGGTGGCTGATGATGAAGAGATAGACGCAGTAGAGGCCGGAAAGCAGGAAGCCCGGGACGACCGCCGCGATGAAGACCGTGCCCACGGGGATCGACATCAGGTCCGCCATGATGACCAGCATGATCGACGGCGGGATCAGGATGCCGAGCGTGCCGGAGGCGGCGATGGTGCCGGTGGCGAGCGGGATGTTGTAGCCCCGGTTCATGCATCACCGGCAGCGCCATCAGCGTCATCATCACGACCGAGGCGCCGATGATGCCGGTGGTCGCGGCCATGATCGTGCCCATCAGGGTCACCGAGAGGGCCAGGCCGCCAGGCACGCGGCGGGTCGAGCACCTGCAGCGCGTGCAAGAGGTCGTCGCGCGACGCCGGAGCGTTCCAGCATCGTGCCCATGAAGATGAACATCGGGAATGGCGACGAGAACCGGGTTCTCCATCGTGCCGCCGAAGATGCGGTTCGGCAGCACGTTCATGCGGGCCCAGTTCAGCGCGCCCAGCATAGTCGCCGAGGACGGCGAAGCCGAGGCCGATGCCGCCCAGGATGAAGGCCACCGGATAGCCCGAGAACAGCAGCACGCCCAGTGCCACGAACATGAAGATCGGCAAGAGCTCGACGAAGGTCATGGATCTTCTCCGGTCAGTCCGTGATCGGGCCACGGATGGCCACGTCGGGCGGCAGGTCGGCGTGGTGGGTGCCGGCGTAGCGACTGCTCTCGTTGCGCAGCTCAGGCGGGCCGAAGAGATAGACGACGCAGCGCAGCGCGGCGGCGAGGCCGCTGGAGCCCAGGATGATGAAGCCGATCGGCAGCATCGCCTTGATGATCCAGCGATGGCTGAGGCCGGTCTGCGCCGACGAGACCTCGCTGGTGCTCCAGGCGCGGCCGGTGAAGGTGAAGCCGAACTTCACGACCACCACGCAGTAGGCGAAGAGAAAGACGACGGCGCCGATGAGCTCGAGCCAGACGCGGGTGCGTGGCCGCATGTGGTCGCGCACCAGCTCGATGCGGACATGCGCGTCCTTGACGTAGGCGAAGCCGAGGCAAAGCAGGAACAGCGTGGCGTGCAGGTGCCACTCCATCTCCTGCAGCTTGGTCGAGGAGAAGTAGAAGACCGAGTTGACGAACTCGCCGGAGAAATCGAGGATCTTCCGCTGCGAGATGTCGTAGAAGATGATCAGCATCATCGGGACGAAGAGCAGCGCTGCCGCCGAGCCGATCGCGTTGACGACGAGCTCGATATCGTCGGCGGTCTCGAGCGCGGCACGGTGCGGGGATCGGGCCGCGGCGCTTGAGGCCGTGCATGAAGATCACCGCGATCACGATCGCGAAGACGATCTGCAGGAGGGTCGACCAGCTGCGGAAGAAGCGTGTCGGGTTGACGCCGATGCTCTCCAGCATGGCGCCGGCGCCGGCCTCCTCGAGAAAGAAGAGCGAGACCGCGAGCAGCAGGGCGAAGAGGACGGCAATGCCGCGTCCACCCTTGAGCGCTGCCGCGACCGCCAGGGCAAAGGCCACGATCAGCGCATAGCCGGCAGCATTGCCGATGGCGGCCGCCGCGAGCACCGAGATCGCGAGGCTGAGGCCCAAGAGAGCATTGGCCAGTGTCATGGACTGTCACCCGACTCCCGCGGCGATCCCCGCTGGGCAAGACGGCCGGTCCCTGGGCGAGACCGGCCGTTCGGTTGCGTCAATCAGTGCACAATTCGACGCTGCGCGGGTTTAGCGCAGGTAGCCGATCTCGTTCCACTTGGCGTAGTTGGCGCGGAACTCGGAGAGCAATTCCCACACCCGGGCGAAGTTGGGGTTGCTCGCCGTCTCCTCGGCGACAACCTCTTCCCAGCCGGCGCGGAGCGCATCCAGGATCTCGGGCGACCAGGTGTGGATCGTGACGCCTTCGGCCTCGATCTTCTCCAGCGCCTCGAACTGGATGGCCTCGCCCTCGGCCAGGCCGTAAGCGACATTGGCCTCGCAGACCGTCTCGAAGACCGCCTGGGTCTGCTCCGAGAGCGCGTCCCACTCGTCCTTGTTCATCATCAGGTCGAACAGCGTCGACTGCTGGTGCCAGCCCGGGAAGTAGTAGTGCTTGGCGACCTGGTAGAAGCCGAGATTGTAGTCGATCGCCGGCATCGAGAACTCGGTGGCATCGATCGTGCCGAGCTCGAGCGCCGGGAAGATGTCGCCGCCGGCGAGCAGCTGGGTCGACACGCCCATCTTCTCCATCACCCGGGCGCCCAGGCCGAAGAAGCGCATCTTGAGGCCCCTGCAGGTCCTCGACGGAGTTGATCTCCTTGCTGAACCAGCCGGAAGCCTCCGGCGCGATGACGGCGCAGATCAGCGACTTGATGTCGTATTCGCCATAGATCTCGTCCATCAGCTCCTGGCCGCCGCCGAACTTCATCCAGGCGTAGTATTCGCTGGCGCGCGGGCCGAACGGCACGGCGGCGAAGAGCGCCAGCGCGGTGTCCTTGCCGGTCCAGTAGCCCGGGGTCGACCAGCCGGCCTGCACGGCGCCCGAGGAGACGGCGTCGAAGGCCTCGAGCGCCGGGACGATGGCGCCCGGCTCCTGGAAGGTCACGTTGATCTCGCCGCCAGAGACGGCAGCGAGCCTTGCCTCGATCTCCTTGCCCAGCGTGCCGAGCTGCGTCAGCGAGCCAGGATAGGTCGATTGCATATCCCAATTGACGCTGTCGAGCTCGGCCACAGCTGGTGCGGCGAGGCTCAAGGCAATGGCGGCGGCCCCGAGGCCCTTGATCATGTTGTGCATCGATGCACTCCCTGATTTGATGCGTTGGCGGAGCGGAAATCGAGCATCGGAGGCTTTGCGCCACACGAACCCGCAGCCACGCTTGGCAACAGCGCGCGCTCCAGCCGTACGACGACCGCCTATGCTATTCCCGCATAGCTGCCATGCTCATACAGCGTAACCGCCGCGCTCGTCACCCTGGTTCTCACAGGCGGCGCCCTTGCGGTGCCGGGACCAGACGCCGCACCTGTTGCGGCCGGCGGTGCGCTACTGGGCGCGGCCGAGCGGCGTTTCGCCTGCCTGCAGGTAGCCCGCCAGGTCGCCGAGCGTCAGCGGCGCGGCCAGATGAAAGCCCTGGGCGATGTCGCAGCCGTGATGGGCGAGAAAAGCCAGTTGCGCTGCCGTCTCGACACCTTCCGCAACGACCGTGAGGTCCATGGCGTGGGCCATGTCGATGATGCCGCGCACCAGGCTGCCGTCGCCGTTCTCGGCGTCGATCTGCCGAATGAGGCAACGGTCGATCTTCAACCCGTCGAACGCCAGCCGCCGCAACCAAGGCAGCGATGCATGGCCACTGCCGAAGTCGTCGAGCATGAGTGACACGCCCAGGCAGCGCAGGGCCTCAAGGTTGCCACCGACACCGTCGATGCGGTGATCGATCAGCATCGTCTCGCTCAGCTCGATCGCCAGCCGATCGGGCGCTATCGCGAGCTCCTGGAGCAGCTCGTGCAGCTCGGTGGCGAAATCCGGTCGCTCGAGCTCGACGATGCCGACATTGACCGCAAGGCGACCCACGGCGAGGCCCGCCTGGTCGAGGCAGCGCGTCGCCTCGAGCGCCTGTCGGCGGATAATCCGCCCCAGTTGCACGATCAAGCCGGTTTCCTCGGCGAGCCCGATGAAGTCCCTGGGCATCAGCGGCTTGCCGTCGAGCTGCCAACGCGCCAGCGCCTCGAGGCCGACGTGGCGGCCGGTACCGAGATGCACCTGCGGCTGCAACTCGATCGAGAAGCTCTCCTCGGCGTTGGCCTGCTTCAGCGCGTCGCGAATCTGCCGCCGCTGATTGATCTGCGTGACCAGGGCGGGCTCGAAGAAGCGGAAGGTGCTGCGGCCCGCCGCCTTGGCCGCGTACAGGGCGATGTCGGCCTTCTTCATCAAGTCCGCCGGCTCGCGGCCGTTGGCGGGAAACAGGCAGATGCCGATGCTGCCATCCGGGCGGACAAGACGCTCGTCGAGTGACATGGGCGCGCGGAGTGCGGCGAGAATTTTCTCGGCGACGTCGGCGGCGTTGGCGGCTTCCCTCAGGCCGCGGACGATGACCGCGAACTCGTCACCGCCGACCCTGGCGATCGTGTCCGTGTCGCGGAGCACCGTCTTCAGGCGATCGCCGATCAAGCAGAGCAGCTGATCGCCCGCCTCGTGGCCGTGGCTGTCGTTGATCTCCTTGAAGCGGTCGAGATCGAGTAGCATTAGCGCACCCTCGGTGCCGCGGATGCGCCGCTCACCGAGATCGCCGGCGAGCCGCTCGAACAGCACATGCCGATTGGCGAGGCCGGTCAGCGGGTCGCGCTCGGCCAGCTCGCGCATGCGCGCCTCGGCGAGCTTCATCGGTGTCAGGTCCTGGATGAGGGCGAACCAACGTTGGTCGATGCCATCCAGCACGACGCTGTTGAGCAGCACTGGCACGAAGCGTCCGTCGGCACGGCGGTAGGCCGTCTCGGTGGTGTAGACGTCGCCCGTCGCGCGCCGCAGTTTGGCCGCCGCCACCTCGTCGGGCTTCGTCTCAGGCGGCACCAGCTGCCGCCAGTCCAGGCCGCCCGCCAGCACGCTGCGGTCGAATCCGATGAGCTTCAAGAACGCGTCGTTCGCTTCTTCGATGAGGAAGCCGCGCCCGGACGTCACCCCGATGAGGCCGGAGTTCGTCATGGCTTCCAGCTTGGCGTGTGCTTCGCGCAGCGCCTGCTCGGCGTGCCGCTGCTCCGTGACGTCGCGGGCGGTGCCGCGGTAGCCGCGAAAAACACCTGCTGCGTCAAAAACCGGATTGCCACTGACCTCGATCCAGACGCGGGGATCATCCATTTCGGAGTAGGCGTAGACGAATCGGCGAAACGGTCGTCCGGCCTCCATATCGGCGACGTGCTTCTGCCAAGCCGGATCGGTTGCCGAGTCGACCCCGGCGAAGTCCCACCGGGTTCGCCCGAGCAGCGTCTCCGGCGAGATCTTGAAGTGAGCCGGCCAGCCGCTGAGGCTCACGATCCGATGCGTGTCGTCCGTTTCCCAGAGCCAGTCCGAGGCCGTCGCCAGATGATCGGCAAGCCGCGCCTCGCTTTCCCTGACCCGCGCCGCGGCCTCGACGCGCTCGGTGTGATCGATGGTGAGGCTAACGAAGCCCGTCACGACGCCAGCAGTGTAGACCGGCGCATAGACCTCCTCCTCGTGACGCATGCAGCCAAGACGCTCGAAGCAGAGCTGACTGTGGACGGTCTCGCCGGCGCGAACCCTGGCGATCGCCGCCGGCACATGCGCGACCAACTCGTCAGGGAGGTTCAGCTCGAAAAGGGTCTTGCCGATGGCGTCGTCCCAGATCGCCCGGTCCACCGGGTTCTGAACGAGATGTCGGCCATCGAGGTCGGAGATGAAGAAGGGAAAGGGCAGGGCGTCGATCGCCGCCTTGAGGCGGGCCTCGGCCTCGGCGAGCCGTCGCTCGACCGTGACCCGATCGGTGTGATCGATCGCCAGCCCGACGAAGCCTGCGATACCCTTCTCCGTGCGCACCGGCGCATAGATCTCCTCGATGTCCCGCAGCTCGCCGTTGCAGCGATAGCGGAGCAGCTCGCGTACCGTCTCGCCCGCGCGGACCCGCGCCAGTGCACGGGGCATATGAGCGATGATCTCTTGCGGCAGGCCCGTTTCGGCGAAGGTCTTGCCGATGGCGTCGCCCCAGAGCTCGCGATCGCTGCGGTTCTGCATGACGTGCCGTCCATCGGCATCGCAGACGAAGAACGGGAACGGCAGCGCGTCGATCGCCGCCGTCAGCCTTGCCTCGCTTTCCTTCAGGCGGTTCTCGATCTCGATCTGCGCGGTGCGGTCGACCGTCATGCCGACGAGGCCGACGATCGTCTCCCCGTCGGTCAGTGGTGCCATGACGGATTTCGACCCAGCGCTCACCCTCGCCGCCTGGGTGTCGCCGCCACGAGCCATGGTGAACGGTCTCGCCGTCGAGCACCCGCTCATGCTGCGCTTTCCAGAACGCAGCCTTGGGCAGCGGCGGGTCGGTCTCGTGCGCGGCGCGACCCGTAAGATCGCCGAACGCCTCGCGATCCCAGATGTTCTGCTCGACATACCTACCTGCTGCGTCGGTGACCCAGAAGTGTAGCGGCAGGCTGTCGAGGGCGGCACGTAGGCGCTGCTCGCTCGCCTCGCGCATCTGGGCCACGGCTTCGGCCACGGTGGCACGGCGCCGGGCCAACACTTCGCTAGCGAGAAGATTGGCCAGTGCATCGAGCCCGTCCGGGTCGGCTGGAGCTCGCTTGCAGGCGTCGTGAGCGAACCCGCCAAGTACACCGGCGACCTCGCCATCGGCAGTGCGGACCGGCGCCGCGATCAGCGAGCGGGCACGAGCCGAAAAGCCGTTGCAGGCCGAGAGCTGCGCGGTCTCGGCGGGCCAGCCGGGCGCTTCACCGATGACAACGCAGCCTTTGGCTTTGACGGTCACCGCCAGGACATGGAGGTCCTCTGCTCGAAGCGCCTCATTGCCGTGGGATGAATGCGCAACGATCTCGTCGCCGACGAGGAGGGCTGCGAATCCGTTCGGCATGCCCAGCAAGTGGGCCGCCAACCGGGCCGCGGTACGCAGCGATGCGTCGCTCCCATCAGCGGATCGGCGTACCGTGCCCGACCCATGTTCGCCCATCCATCGCCCCGCCTGGATCACCGTCGGGCTTGCAAAAACCTGCTATCGACCCCGCCCTGTTGCCCGTCCGTTGCTGGCCCCTGGATGTTGATACCAACTCGAAGCGATAAAATACACAAGAAGTCGGGTTAACTCGGCCGACCGATTTGCCGACAGCCGGTCAGACCATGCCGATCGCGGTCTTGTAGGTCTCCAGGAGCTCTTCCTGCTCGGCGCGGTCGTGTGGCTTCATTTTCCGCAGCCGCACCAGCTGGCGCATGATCTTGACGTCGAAGCCTTCGCCCTTGGCTTCGCTGAGCACTTCCTTGATCTGCTCCTGAACCTCGCTCTTCTCTTCCTCGAGCCGCTCGACCCGCTCGATGAAGCTCAAGAGCCGTTCCGCCGTGACACCGCCGACATCGGCCATGGTGTGCTCAACTCCGATTGACTGGAAGTAGCCTATTGCTCGGCCGCGGCAGAAGAAATTGGTGATCGAAGGAAAAGCCGAAAACCGACCGGCTTCGCCTTCGATCACCACCCGTGCCGGCAGGATCACTGCCGTTCGCGGGGCGCCTCCCTTGCCCTACTCGGCCCGGAGCGTCAGCCGCGAGCAGCCCGCTCCTGCCCGGCACGCCATGCGTGTCGAGCAGCGGGTGGATAGCAGAATAGGGGACTGGGCTCCAGTCGCTTGACGATCATAAATGCCGCGTGCCGATGATTAGGCCTCAGGCCTCGAGCAGCCGTCGCGCGATCACCTGTGCCTGGATCTCGGCGGCACCCTCGAAGATGTTGAGGATGCGGGCGTCGCAGAGCACCCGGCTGATCGGGTACTCGATCGCGTAGCCATTGCCGCCGTGGATCTGCAGCGCGTTGTCGGCGGCGGCCCAGGCGACCTGGGCGGCGAGCAGCTTGGCCAGGCCGGCCTCGAGGTCGCAGCGGCGCTCCGGCGTCCTTCTCGCGCGCCGCGAAGAGGGTGAGCTGGCGGGCGATCATGATCTCGACCGCCATCCAGGCGAGCTTGCCGGAGACGCGCGGGAAGGCGAACAGCGGCTTGCCGAACTGCAGCGCTCCCGGGCGTAGGCGAGGCCGAGCTCGAGCGCGTTGCGGGCGACGCCGACGGCACGGGCGGCGGTCTGGATGCGGGCACCCTCGAAGGTCGCCATGAGCTGCTTGAAGCCCTGGCCCTCGACGCCGCCCAGCAGATTGTCGCCGGCGACGCGGAAGCCGTCGAAGGCGAGCGTGTACTCCTTCATGCCGCGATAGCCGAGCACCTGGATCTCGCCGCCGCTCAGGCCCGTCGACCGGGAACGGCGTCGTCATCGGTGCCGCGCGGCTTCTCGGCGAGCAGCATCGACAAGCCCTTGTAGCCCGGCTCGTCCGGACGGGTGCGGCAGAGCACGGTCATCAGGTCGGCGCGGGCCGCGTGGGTGATCCAGGTCTTGGCGCCGGTGATGCGCCAGCCGTCGCCGTCCCGCACCGCGCGGGTCTTCAGCGAGGCCAGATCGGAGCCGGTGTTGGGCTCGGTGAACACCGCGGTCGGGATGATCTCGCCCGACGCGATCTTCGGCAGGAAGTGCTGCCTGCTGCTCCTCGGTGCCGCCGAGCCGGATCAGCTCGCCCGCGATCTCGGAGCGGGTCGCAGAGCGAGCCGACGCCGATATAGCCGCGGCTCAGCTCCTCGGTGACGACGCACATCGCCACCTTGCCCATGCCGAGCCCGCCATGCGCCTCGGGCAGGGTCAGGCCGAACACGCCGAGCTCGGCCAGCTCCTCGATCAGCTCGAGCGGGATCAGCTCGTCGCGCTCGTGCCAGCCCTGGGCGACGGGCATGACCTTGTCGTCGGCGAACCGCCGGAACTGCTCGCGGATCATGTCCAGGGTCTCGTCGCCGAGGCCCCAGTCGCCGAAGTCGCCGTCCTCGATCAGCGCGGCGAGCGCGAGCGCGATCGGCGCTGGTGTTGCCGTCCGCGATCAGCGCAGCGACCGCCGGATCGTCGGCGAAGGCCGCGACTTGCCGCCGCGCCGAGATAGAGATCGTCCGGGCGGACCACCTCGCACCTGGCTCATCGGCATGCCGCCCGCGATCCGCGCCAGATACTCGCCGAAGGCCGCCTGGAGCATCAGCCGCTCGAGCTCGCCGAACGCGCCCGTCGGCCTCGAGCCGCTCGGCCCAGCCGTGCATCTGGCGCAGCGCCTGACGGTAGACCTCGAGCCAGGCGAGGCCGTGCGCGGCGAACTGCTCCCGGTCCAGCAGCGCCGCGTCGATGCGCGCCGTCGGGTGCGACGACCTGCGCGACGCGCATCCCTGGCGCCGCGAACAGGACGTCGGTGGCGTCGAGCGCTCGCGCTGGCGGTGTCGTCGCGCCAGACGGTCACCGGCTGTCGCGGTCCGGATCGTCGAGAGTGCGCGTGGCCAAGGCTCAGTCCTCCATCGCTTCCTCGAGGGTGCGCATGCCCGGCCGCCTGGCCTGGACCAGCACCGCCATGTTGCCCGGCTTGTGCTGGTTCTTGAGCATCTTCATGTGCGCCCGCGGGATGTCGGTCCAGGCGAACACCTCGCTCATGCAGGGATCGACCTGGCGGTTGAGCACGAAGTGTGTTGGCGGCAGTCGCCTGCTTCAGATTGGCGAAGTGGCTGCCCTGCAGGCGCTTCTGCCGCATCCAGAGGTAGCGGGCGTCGACGGTCAGCTTGTAGCCGGTGGTGCCGGCGCAGATCACCACCATGCCGCCGCGCTTGCAGACCAGGGCCGAGACCGGGAAGGTCGAGGCGCCCGGATGCTCGAACACCATGTCGACGTCGTTGCCCTTGCCGGTGATCTCCCAGATCGCCTTGCCGAACTTGCGCGCTTCCTTGACGCCACTTGCCGTAGGCTTCGGCGTCCATCGGGTCGGGCATCTCGCCCCAGCAGTCGAAGTCCTTGCGGTTGATCGCCCCCTTGGCGCCGAGGGAGAGCGACGAACTCGCGCTTGTCCTCCTCGGAGATCACCGCGATGGCGTTGCCGCCCGAGGCCGCGATCATCTGGATCGCCATCGAGCCGAGGCCGCCGGCGCCGCCCCAGACCAGCACGTTGTCGCCCGGCTTCAGCGTGTGCGGCTGGTGGCCGAACAGCATGCGATAGGCGGTGGCGAGCACCAGCGTGTAGCAGCCGGCCTCCTCCCAGGTCAGATGCTGCGGCCGCGGCATCAGCTGGCGCGACTGGACCCTGCAGAACTGGGCGAAGGAGCCGTCCGGTGGTCTCGTAGCCCCAGATCCGCTGCGACGGCGAGTTCATCGGGTCGCCGCCGTTGCACTCCTCGTCGTCGCCGTCGTCCTGGTTGCAGTGGATGACGACCTCGTCGCCGACCTTCCAGCGCCTGACCTTGGAGCCCACCGCCCAGACCACGCCCGGCGGCGTCGGAGCCGGCGACGTGGTAGGGCTGCTTGTGCACGTCGAGCGGCGACAGCGGCATGCCCAGGCAGGCCCAGACGCCGTTGTAGTTGACGCCGGCGGCCATCACCATGACCAGCACCTCGTCGTCGCCGATCACGGGCGTCGGCACGACCTCCTCCTGCATCGCGGTCAACGGGCTCGCCGTGCCGCTCGTTCCGGATCGCCCAGGCGTACATGTTGGCCGGCACGTGGCCGAGCGGCGGGATCTCGCCGATCTCGTACAGGTCCTTGGTGGCGTGCGGCCGGTGCTGCGGTGGCTTGCTTCATCGGAATGACCTGGGCTGAGGCGTTCATGATGGTGGAACTCTCGCGCTTGGGTGATCGGTTGTCATGAGGGTGGGCGGTCGGCCGGTGGGCGACGCCGTTGGCGATCGTCGGCACCGGCCTGCCGTCGGTGCCGGTCGCCAGCGTCGCGAAGAACTCGGCGGGCGAGAGATCGATGCCTTCGCGTCGGGCGATCGCGAGCAGCTCCTCCTGGCGCTTGGCCGGAATGGCGCCGCGGCGCACCCAGCCGCTGACGGCGGTCTGCCAGATGCCCAGGAGCTCGGCGACCCGCTGCTGCGAGCCGAACTTGCGTGATGACGGTCTCGACATTGTCTGCGGTGCATCGCGCCTCATCCGGTGCCCGACGCTGTACGCCTGATCATGGGCTCGAGCTGTTGAACATTTGCTGCGTTGCAAACCAAGTGTTACTCCGCAGCATAGCCAAGTTATGCTGCGTTTCTAGCCGGTCAATGTCAACACCAAAAATGCTTTGACGGCGATGCAGCAAGAGTGTTAGCCCATGCGAGGCTGGCTTCGCGATGATCGCAGCGGATCACAAGTGTTCAGGTGACAGGCTGGAGGTGTTGGAATGGGCGACAATCGAGCTGACAACACTTGCGTGATCAGCCGTGGCTGTTCCGCACCTATGCCGGGCACAGCTCGGCGGCGGCGAGCAACGAGCTCTTCCGGACCAACCTGGCGCGCGGCCAGACCGGCCTCTCGGTCGCCTTCGACCTGCCGACGCAGACCGGCTACGACAGCGACCATCCCCTGGCCGAGGGCGAGGTCGGCAAGGTCGGCGTGCCGATCACCTCGCTCGACGACATGGACGACCTTGTTCGACGGACATCCCGCTCGAGCGGATGAACACCTCGATGACGATCAACGCCACCGCACCCTGGCTGCTGGCGCTCTACATCGCGGTCGGCCGAGCGCCAGGGCGCCGACCGGCAAGCTGCTCCAGGGCACCGTCCAGAACGACATCATCAAGGAATATCTTGTCGCGCGGGCACCTACATCTTCCCGCCCGCGCCCTCGCTGCGCCTGATCGCCGACGTCGTCGCCTTCACCTACGTCGAGGTGCCGAAGTGGAACCCGACCAACGTCTGCTCCTATCACCTGCAGGAGGCCGGCGCGACGCCGGTCCAGGAGCTGGCCTATCGCGCTGGCGACGGCGATCGCCGTGCTCGACACGATCAGGGCCGGCGGCCAGGTGCCGGACGGCAGACTTTCCGACGGTGGTCGGGCGGATCAGCTTCTTCGTCAATGCCGGCATCCGCTTCGTCACCGAGATGTGCAAGATGCGCGCCTTCGTCGAGCTGTGGGACGAGATCGCCCGCGACCGCTACGGCGTCGAGCGACGCGAAGCTGCGCCGCTTTCGCTATGGCGTGCAGGTCAACTCGCTCGGCCTCGACCGAGCAGCAGCCGGAGAACAACGTCTATCGCATCCTGCTCGAGACCCTGGCGGTCACGCTCTCGAAGAAGCGCCCGGGCGCGCGCCGTCCAGCTGCCGGCCTGGAACGAGGCGCTGGGCCTGCCGCGGCCCTGGGACCAGCAATGGTCGCTGCGCCTGCAGCAGATCCTGGCGCTCGAGACCGACCTGCTGGAGTACGACGACCTGTTCGACGGCTAGCCAGTCGGTCGCGGCCAAGGTCGACGAGCTCAAGGCCGAGGCCCGCGCCGAGCTGGCCCGGATCGACGCCATGGGCGGCGCGCTGGCCGCGGTCGAGATCGGGCTACATGAAGAGCCGCCTGGTCGAGAGCGGCGCCATCCGCTTCGGCGCATCGCCGCCGGCGCGCAGAAGGTGGTCGGGGTCAACTGCTACACCGAGACCGCGCCCTCGCCGCTGACCACCGGCGACGATGGCGGCGTTCCTGACCGTCGATCCCGCGGCCGAGGCGGAGCAGATCGAGCGCCTCGCAGGCGCATCGGGCGGCGCGCGACGCGGAGGCCGTGGCCGCGCGCCCTGGCCGAGCTCGAGCGCGCCGCGCGCGAGGGCCGGAACGTCATGCCGGCCTCGATCGCCTGCGCCCATGCCGGGGTCACCACCGGCGAATGGGCCGAATGCCTGCGCGCAGTGTTCGGCGAGTACCGGGCACCGACCGGCGTCGCCGGCGCCGACGACGGCAGCCGATGCGCGACGCGCTGGCCACCGGTGCGCGACCAGGTCGACGCGCTGGCGCGACGGCTCGGGCGGCGGCTCAAGATGCTGGTCGGCAAGCCCGGCCTCGACGGCCACTCCAACGGTGCCGAGCAGATCGCCGTCGCCGCGCGCGACTGCGGCATCGAGGTGGTCTACGAGGGCATCCGCCTGTCGCCCGCACGGATCGTCGGCGCGCGCTCGAGGAAGGCGTCCATGTGGTCGGTCTCTCGATCCTCTCGGGCTCGCACCTGCCGCTGGTGCAGGAGGTGCTGCGAGCGGATGCGCGACGACGGCATCGGCGACGTGCCGGTCGTGGTCGGCGGCATCATCCCGCCCGACGACATGAAGGCGCTCCTGGCGATGCCGGCGTCGCCCGGGTCTACACGCCCAAGGATTTCGCCATCCACCAGATCATGGACGACATCGTCGAGATCGTGGCCGCCACGGAGAGTAAGGCTGCGTAGCGGAGCTAAAATGGATCGGAAATAGGAACATGTTGCTATATAGGAATAAATTGCTTATACCCCTCGGTGTTGCGCTGGCAGAAGCGCTCAGCCGCGAGGTAGTTCCGACGCATGCGTTCAGCACGATCCGCCAAATGGGCCAGCAAACTCGTACTTCTGACACTTTCTAAGACTATCGACCTCAAGCGAGGCCAGCTAGAGTTGGTGATGCCCGGTGGAGTCAAGCACCGCTTCGTGGGGGCCGAACCTGGGCGGCCATGTCGGATCGTCATCCGCAATTTGCTGGGGTTTCTCGCGGCGCTGCCTCTCGGTGCCGCGGCAATCGGACGGTCTTATGCGGCGGGCCATTTCGATGCTGACGACTTGGCTGGCTTGGCGCAGTTGCAGGTCGTGCCGACCGGGCCACTATCACGGGTTCTTGGGGCCATCCGAAGTCGAATTCAACGCCTGCAGAACGTGTGCCTGCTTCGTCATGTAAACACTCGCAGGGGAGCCGCGCATAATATTCGCGCGCATTACGATATAGGCAATAATTTTTATTCACTCTGGCTCGATCGTGGCATGACCTACTCGGCAGCTCTATTCGCAGATAGCACTTGCGATCTCGAGACGGCGCAAGCGGCAAAATATGAGCGCGCGCTAGCCATGGTCGGTGCGCCGAATGGCGGGCACATCCTGGAAATTGGTTGTGGTTGGGGTGGTTTCGCAGAGCACGCTGGCCGCGCCGGGGTTCGCGTAACCGCGATCACTCTTTCTGAGGCCCAGTTGGCTTACGCCCGACGGCGAATAGCGGAAGCAGGCCTCGCGGGCCAGGTGACGGTCGAATTCCTGGACTACCGGGATGTCAGCGGATCGTTCGACGGGGTCGTCTCCATCGAAATGCTCGAAGCCGTAGGCGAGAGCTACTGGCCGAGCTTCTTCGCAAAGATCGCCGAGGTATTGCGCCCTGGCGCCCGCGCGGTCGTGCAGACGAGTACGCTACCGGACGAACGATTTGCCGCCTATCGCACTGGCACCGATTTCATCCGCGAGGAGATTTTCCCGGGCGGCCTGTTGATTTCGCAAGGCCGCCTGACGACGGCCGCCGCCGCTGCTGGTCTTGGCGTTGTCGATGCTTTCACCTTTGGGCAGGACTACGCAAAGACACTCGGGCTTTGGTGCGACGTGTTCGATCGACGCCTTCCCGAGATCCGCGGACTTGCCTTCGACGACCGCTTCATCCGAGCCTGGCGGCTATACCTGCTGGGTTGTCAGGGATTGTTCGAGGCAGGTGACATCGACGTTGGTCAATTCTGCCTCGAACGCTCCCCAAATGCCTAACCTCGATCAGCAGAGCCCCATGCCGCGCATGCTCGCATGCCGACCGAGTCCGATGATCAAGTGGTCATGGACCTGAATATCGAAGACCTTCAGCACTTCGATGATCTTGCGGGTGAGGTTGATGTCGGGAGGTGACGGCGTCGGGTCGCCGCTCGGGTGATTGTGCACCATGACGATGGCCGAGGCGCCCAGCTCCAGGCAACGCTTGGCAACCTCGCGTGGGTAGAGCGGCACGTGGTCTACCGTGCCGCGCTGCTGCGGCTCATCGAGGATGAGAATGTTCTTCCGGTTGAGGAAGAGGATGTGGAACTCCTCGTGCTGCAGGTAGGAGAATCGCGCCATGCAATAATTCAGCACCGTATCCGACGACGACATGATCGGTCGATCTACAACATCACGCCGGAGCAACCGAACAGCAGCGACATGGACGCATTTCAGCACCGCAATAGCCATGTACGTGGCACGCCTGCTATCGGCCGAGAAGGCCATCAGATGGCGAGGGTTGGCATGCACCACACCAGCGAGGTTCCCGAATTCGAGCGATGAGGCTGACCGCAAGATCGTGGTGACGTTTGGGTTTGGGGCTTGAGATGCCGAGAAATATCTCAAGAATTTCCACGTCGTTGAGAGCTTCCAGCCCACCGTCAAGGAACTTTCGCCGTAGCTTGCGCCAATGGTCCCAGTCCTGCGCCTTGCTGTCCGCCAATGCGGTGAGCTTCTCGAACGAGGCGACTACCGGTGCCTCGGCCAAGCCAGCGTAGTGAGCATGGTGTGTCGGGTAGACAATAGCTGCCTCAGCCGCTCGGATCGCCAAAGTGCAATCGACCGGCGACTTGCGAGTCTTCGTTCATTCTGGTGCCCTCTCAATCCAGTACGGGGCCTTGCCGCTCTGACCGGCGGATGACCCTCTAGCAATCAGAGGTATCAGGATACGATATAAAAAATCAACCAATGGTTGAGTTTTTTTTGTGGCTGCGCCCGGACTTAGCTCCGCCCGAAACCTGAGCCGCACGTAGTCGGCGGTCCAGTTGCCTTCGGCATCGCAGAGCGCCGGCTCCAGGAGTGCCACGGTGCGCTGCAGCAGGTCGGCTCGCGCCGCTTCGGGGGCGTGGCGCAGAAACGGGTCGCCGAAGGTCTCGAGCCAGCCGGCCATGCCTGTAGGCAGCGGTGTCGGCCGGGGGATCAGCTCTATCGTGACCACCTTGAAGCCGTGCCGTTCCAGGCGGCGGGTGTAGTCGGCAGGGCTCGGGAAGAACCACGGGCGAATGGCGAGTGCCGGGATGCCGGCCTCGCCCAGCACGGCCCGGAGCGCCGTCGTAGATGGCCGCGACATTGCCCATGCCACCGAATTCGGCGACGAACCGGCCGCCGGGACGAAGCGCGCGGACGACGCCGGCGATGACGTCGTCGGGCCGCGTCATCCAGTGCAGGGCGGCATTTGAGAAAACGGCATCGAACTCGTGCTCGAACGGTAGCTCGTGGCCCGTCGGCGAGCGCCACTTCGAGGCCACGCGCCCGTGCTGCCTCCAGCAGCTCGGATGAGGCATCGGTGCCGACGACGTCGAAGCCGGCTTCGGCCAGCTCCGCCGTCAAGGCGCCGTCGCCGCAGCCGAGATCGAGGATGCGCTCGCCCTTGGCCGGCGCCAGGAGGTCGAGCACTGGGCGGCCGAGCGTGGCGACGAATCCGGCGTGATGCCGATAGCCCGCGGCGTTCCAATCCTGTCCGGCAGTCTGGTTCTGCTGCCATCGCAGCGAGCATGGCGGCAAGGTCACGCGGCGGCAAGCGCTGTCCGTTCTGCCATCAAACTGTCGTCCTTTCGGCGCAAGGGGCGGTCATCCTAGCCACAATCGGAAGAGACCCACGCGCATTGGCATTCTCGGCGGGGACGGCTTCGTCGGCTGGCCGGCAGCGCTGCACCTCTCGGCCCGGGGCCACGAGGTGGTCATCGTCGACAGCCTGGTGCGTCGCGCGATCGACGGCGAGCTCGACGTGCAGTCGCTGACGCCGATCACCAGCCCCAAGGAACGGCGCGACACCTGGGAGCAGCTGACCGGCCGGCAGATGGCTTCGAGCGGATCGACCTCGCCATGCAATACGACGACCCTCAAGACCTGGCTGGCGCGGTTTCGCCCCGATGCGGTCGTGCACCTGGCCGAGCAGCGTGCCGCGCCCATTCGGTGAAGTCGCCGCGGCACAAGCGCCACACCGTCGACAACAATGTTCGGGCCACGCACAACCTGCTCTGTGCCCTGGTCGAGCTGGGCCTGGACACTCATCTCTCGCGACGATGGGCGTCTACGGCTACTGCTCGGTCGACGCACCGGCCCCGGAAGGCTATCTCGACGTCAAGCTGGCGCTGCCGCCGGGCGATCTGGCCGAGCAGGAGCTCCTCTACCCGGCGTAATCCGGGCAGAGTCTATCACATGACCAAGTGCCTCGATCAGACGCTGCTCGCGTTCTACGCCAAAAACGACGGGCTGCAGGATCACCGACCTGCACCAGGGCATCGTCTGGGGCACCAATACCGCCGAGACGCTGGCCGACCCGCGGCTGGTCAATCGGTTCGACTATGACGGCGACTACGGCACGGTGCTCAACCGCCTGCTCATCCAGGCCGCCATTGGTCATCCACTCACCGTCCACGGCACCGGCGGCCAGACCCGCGCCTTCATCCACATCCGTGATTTCGTCCGCTGCATCGAGCTGGCGTTGCTCAACCCGCCGGCACGAGGCGATCGGGTCAAGATCTTCAACCAGATGACCGAGACGCACCGGGTGCGGGACCTGGCCGAGCTCGTGGCCAAGCTCACCGGCGCGCGCATCGCCCATGTCGCCAATCCGCGCAAGGAGGCGGCCGAGAACGACTTCGTCGTCGAGAACGCGGCAACTCTTGGCGCTCGGGCTCGAGCCCACCAACCTGGCCGACGGGCTGCTCGACGAGATCATCGACGTTGCCCGGGCGAACGGGGATCGCGTCGACATGCGCCGGATACCCTGCATCTCGGCCTGGACCGCCGAGATCGGGGCATGTCTCGCCGAGGCGCGATCACCCCGGCTCGAGGTCTTGAATGGCTGAGCGGGGCGCCTTCGCCACGCTCGTCACCAACGCCGACTATGCGCAGGGCGCCCTGGCGCTGGCGCGCTCGCTCGTGCGCGTCGGCAGCGCCGCCGCTCATCGTGTTGGCGACGAACGGCGCCACAGTGGGCACGGGCGAGGGTCTGGCGGCGCTCGAGGCGGAGGGGTGCCGCATCGTTCCGGTCGTGAGGCTGCCGCTCTCGGCCGATTTCGAGGCACGGCACGCGCGCGCTGCCCAGCACCGGTCAGCCCCCTTCAGCAACGGGCAGAAGCCGGTGTGTCACGATCCGCTCGACAATTCCACCAAGCTGCCGCCTCTGGCAGCTCGACGCGTTCGAGCGGATCGTCTTTCTCGATGCCGACACGATCGTCATCAAGCCGATCGATCGGCTCATGGCCTGTCCCGATTTCGCGGCGGCCCCCCCAATCTCTACGAGAGCCTGGCCGACTTCCACCGGCTCAATTCGGGCGTCTTCGTGGCCTGGCCCGACCAGCGGACCCTCGATGCGATGCTGGCCAGGCTCGATGAGGGCGACCTTCTGGCGACGGACCGATCAGACGTTCCCGGGGGCCTTCTTTCCGGATTGGCATGGCCTGCCCTGGACCATGAACGCGCTGCAGTACGCCTATCGGAGCCTGCCGGGCTTGTTGGCACTGGCCGGCCATTCGCGTCGTCCACTACCAGTACGAGAAGCCCTGGGTGCGGTCATCACGCCAAGGCCGAGCCGCTGAAGCCGTTGATCGATCTCTGGTGGGCCGTCCACGACAATCGGCCGTTCCCGCCTATTCTCGAATGATAGTGGCGCTGACCGGTGCCAGTGGCCGGGTCGATGGCTGCTTGCCCGGGTGCCACGACGAAAACGTCATGAAAACGTCAGGGCGAAGCCCACAACGCCCTACGGCCGGATCAAGGCGGCGCGGGAGGCCTTCGTGCAGGCCGAAGGCATCGACGACTGGCATCTCGCGGCGCTACGGCCGACGGGCATCTACGGGGTCTTGTCGCCGGTCGAGGACAGCAAGTGGTTCGATCTCATCCGCCATGCCAAGGCTGGCGATTTGCCGGCCGCTGACAGGGCCCGCACCGAGGTCGACGGGCGTGATCCGGCGGACGCTGTCTGGCGCCTCGGCACGATGCCGGCGGCGCGGAGACGCGTCTTCAATTGCACCGATATCGTCATTCGCCGTTCCGACGTGTTGCGGCTCGCCAGCGTCGAGGCGACGCTCTCAGCCGTGGCCTCGCCTGCTGTCACCCTAGACTGCGCGCGGCTGCGTCAGTCGGGCTGGTCGCCCGGTGGATGGCAGCGGCTGGCGGCTACTGTGGCGGTGCTCAGCGTCGCCGTGCCAGGGCCCCGATGCGCAGCCGGAGCGCGTTCAGCCTGATGAATCCCTCGGCGTCCTTCTGGTCGTAGACCGTGTCGGCCTCGAAGGTCGCGTAGTCCTCGCTGTAGAGCGACTGCGGCGCGTGGCGGCCGACCACCGTGGCGCAGCCCTTGAAGAGCTTGAGCCGGACCGTGCCGGTCACGTTCTGCTGGCTCTGGTCGATCGCCGCCTGGAGCATCTCGCGCTCGGGCGCGAACCAGTAGCCGTTGTAGATCAGCTCGGCATAGCGCGGCATCAGCTCGTCCTTGAGGTGCATGGCGCCGCGGTCGAGGGTGATGCTCTCGATGCCGCGATGCGCGGCGAGCAGGACGGTGCCGCCGGGCGTCTCGTAGACGCCCCGCGACTTCATGCCCGACATAGCGGTTCTCGACCAGATCCAGGCGGCCGATGCCGTTGGCGCCGGCGAGGTCGTTGAGGCGCCTGAGCAGGTTGGCCGGCGATAGCGGCTCGCCGTCGACCGTGACGGCGTCACCCCGCTCGAAGCCGATCTCGACATAGGTCGGCCGCTCCGGCGCGAGCTCGGGGCTGACCGAGCGGGTGAACATGCTCCTCGTCGGCCTCGACCCAGGGATCCTCGAGCGCCAGGCCCTCATAGGAGATGTGCAGCAGGTTGGCGTCGGTGGAGTAGGGCGGCTCGCCGCGCTTGCCGCGCGGGATCGGGATCTGCCGGCGCTCGGCGTACTCGATCAGCTTGTCGCGGCTGGTGAGGTCCCAGAGCCGCCAGGGTGCGATGACCTTGATGTGCGGGTCGAGAGCGTAGCAGCCGAGCTCGAAGCGGACCTGGTCGTTGCCCTTGCCGGTGGCACCATGCGCAGACGGCGTCGGCGCCGACCTCGTGCGCGATCTCGATCAGCCGCTTGGCGATCAGCGGCCGGGCGATCGAGGTGCCGAGCAGGTAGGTGCCTTCGTAGACCGTGTTGGCGCGAAACATCGGGAAGACGAAGTCGCGCACGAACTCCTCTTGGAGATCCTCGATATAGATCTCCTTGACGCCCATCATCTCGGCCTTGGCGCGAGCGGGCTCCAGCTCCTCGCCCTGGCCGAGATCGGCGGTGAAGGTCACGACCTCGCAGCCGTAGGTGTCCTGCAGCCAACGCAGGATGACGGAGGTGTCGAGGCCACCCGAATAGGCGAGCACGACCTTCTTGACGTTGCCGTCCATGATCAATCCTTGATGAGCGATAGAGCCTGTGGCTCAGGCGTTCGTGTCGACCGTCGTGCCGCGGCTCATGCCGTCGTCCGGCTCGCCCGGCGCCTTCCGGCGCTGGGCCAGGCGCCTTCTTGGTGACGCCGACCATGGCTGGCCGGAGCAGGCGATCGCTGATCACCCAGCCGCTCTGCATGACGTCGGCGACGTGGCCCGGCGGCAGGTCGGGCGTCGGCACCTCGAACATCGCCTGGTGGCGGTTGTGGTCGAACTTCTCGCCGCGCTCGGGTGTCACTTTCTCGATGCCGTGCTTGTCGAAGGCGCCGAGCAGGGTGCGCTCGGTGAGCTCGACGCCGGAAAGCAGGTTCTCGACCAGCTCGGACTGACCGCCGCGCCTCCTCGGGCACCGCCGCGATCGCGCGGTGCAGATTGTCGGCGACATCCAAGAGATCGCGGGCGAAGCCGGTCATGGCGTATTTTCTGCGCTTCTTCGAGCTCGCGGGTATGCCGTCGACGAAGATTTTCCATCTCCGCCAAGGTGCGCAGCAGCTTGTCCTGCACGTCCTTGAGCTCGGCTTCCAGATCGCGCTCGGGCGACTGCTCGCTCTCCGGCGCCGGCGCCTCGGCACTCTCCGGATGGGTGTCCTCGGGCTTGTCGGTTTCGTTCTGCATCAGTCTTTCTCGCTATTGGGGCTGCCCAGGAGGCGGCTGATCACTCGGGCCGTATGGTCGACCATCGGAATGATCCGCGAATAATTCATTCGGGTCGGGCCGATCACGCCGATCGCGCCCACCACGGCTGGCGGTTGGCCGCTGTCGTCGCCGGCGCGGTAGGGGGCGATGATCACCGAGCAGCCGCTGTGGGCGAAGAGCTCGTTCTCCGCGCCGATGAAGATCTGCACGCCTTTACCCGCGTCGGACAGCTCGATCAACTTGAGGAAGGCACGCTTGGTCTCGAGCGCGGTGAACAGCGCCGCGGATGCGCTCCAGATCGACGAGGTTGCTGACGTCGTCGAGCAGGTTGGCGTGGCCGCGCACGAGGAGCGTGCCGCCATCGTCCTGGTCGGCGCCGCCCCAGGTTGCGAGGCCGGAAGACACCACCTTGGCGGTCAGCTCGTCGACCTCTCCCTGCCGGGCCTCGATCTCGTCCTCGATCTCCGCGGCGGGCCTCGGCAAAGGTCCGTCCGGCCAGCCGCGCGGTGAGGTAGTTGCCGGCCTCGACCAGGGTCGCGGGCGACATGCCGACCGGAACCTCGATCACCCGATTCTCGACCATGCCGCCATCGCGTCACGGTGACGACCAGGGCGCGACCGGGGCTCAAGGGCACGAACTCGATGTGCTTGTAGGGGCGCTTGGTCGTGGGTGCGATGACCAGGCCCGCATAGCGCGAAAGGCCGGAGAGTGTCTCGGTGGCGTCGGCCAGCACCGCCTCCATGCTGCGCCCGGCGACGGCGCACTGGCTGTCGATGCGGTGACGGTCCTCCTCGGCGATGCCGCCGATCTCGAGCAGGCCGTCGACATAGAGACGCAGGCCGGCCTCGGTCGGCAGGCGGCCGGCCGAAGTGTGCGGTGCGCAGAGCAGGCCCGCCTCCTCGAGATCGGCCATCACGTTGCGGATGGTCGCCGGCGACAGCTGGTCGTCGAGCCGGCGCGAGATCGTGCGTGAGCCGACCGGCTCGCCGGTCGCCATGTAGGCGTCGACGATCTGGCGGAAGACCTCGCGGGATCGCGCATTGAGCTCGACGATCATCACCAATGCCAGAGAGAAGAGCCGAGACGGCAGCAGGTTGCCGGCAGCCGCCATGTAGTCAGCTTGTGGTACCGCTTCAATGCGGTGTGCCATCGAGTGGGCGGCGATGCCAACGTGCACGGCAGCCGCAGGCCATCCCGGGCGAGTGTCCCACGACGGCTTCAGGCCCCGAGAGCCGCCGGAGCTCGGCTCCGGCGAGCGGGCTCAGAACTGGCGGCGCGGCGGCCGCCCGAAAGAGTCCCGTCGCGGGCCGCCTGGACCACCTCGCCCGCCACCACTCGGTCCGCCACGATCCTCGGCGACCCGGACGGCCAGGGGGCGGCCGCCGAGATCGAAGCCATTGAGCTGTTGGATCGCCGTGGCGGCGGCATCCGGCGAGCCCATCTCGACAAAGCCGAAGCCACGGCTCCGGCCCGTCTCTCGATCCGTTGCCACCTTGGCGGAGACCACCTCGCCGTGCTGGCCGAACAGATCGGACAGCTCTTCCGAGGTCGTGCTGAAGGGAAAGTTCGCGACGAAGATCTTGCTGCTCATCGAGCGGCTCCCGGGTGAAAAAACAAGGAGTTGACGCCAGGGCTAGGAAGCCTGTCGCTGCTTCTCGACGGCAATGTGCAAGGCGACAGTGTATCGCTTGCTGTTCTCTCGCCCCGCAGCGAGCAACCGCACGACGTCAGCGTGATGAAGCGCCGAGAGGGTTTCGCGACGGGTGATCCGTTCGGACGCGATACTGCGATTACGCGGCGAAGACGGAAAACGGACAAGCTCGAAAACGGCCCTCAGCACTGACAGACAACTCAAGTATATCCAGGGCCGGCTGATGAGGCGAGTGGAGAATTTTTCATTTCCGTGCCTTCGTGCCCGCTGCTGCTTTCGACGGCGGCTTCCTGGGCGAGCGCCGAGGCGACGGGGCTCGGTTGCGGCACGTAGATGTGCTGGCCCTGCTCGGCCATCGGGACCGAGCCCCGACGGGTCATCCGGAACAGGGCAAAGGCGCCGACGCCGAGATGCACGATCGCGAGAAACAGCGCGAAGCCGGCTGGCCCCTGAAGGTCCATGGCGGCAGCAGCGAGCAGCGGGCCTAGCACCATTCCCGAGCCGACCACCAGCACCAGCGAGCCACTGGCCGCCACCATGTCGTCGGGGTTGAGGTAGTCGTTGGTATGCGCGATACAGAGGGCATACATCGGCAGGCACATGCCGCCGTAGATGAGGAAGGCGGCCGCCACGAGGGGAAAATTTCCCGTCCCCAGCAAGCCGATGGCGCCGGTGGCGACGCCTGCCACGATGGTCGTACCGGTCAGCACCTTGCGGCGATCGAGCCTGTCGGAAAGCCGGCCGATCGGCCATTGCATGATCACGCCGCCGACGATGGTGAGCGCCATGAACAAGGAGATCTCGGCGAGGTCCAGACCGGCCGTGCCGGCGAAGACGGCACCCATGCCGAAAAAGGCGCTCTGGCTTAGCCCGACCCCGACCATGCCGACAAACCCCAAAGGCGACGTCTTGTAGAGGTCGAGCAGGCCGAAACGGCGGGCGGCGGCGATCGCGGGTGCCGGGCTGGCGGTGAGCAGCATGGGCACGACGGCGATCGAGAGCAGCACGGAAACGACGATAAAGAGGCGGAACCCGGCTGGATCGGCGACATTCAAGAGGAGCTGGCCGGCGGCCCATGCTGTCAATTGGACGAGCATGTAGACCGACAGCAGGGAGCCGCGGTTCTCGTTGGTCGCCGCCTTGTTCAGCCAGCTCTCGCAGATCACGTAGGCGCCGCTGATGCAGAAGCCGGTGACGAAGCGCAGCGCGAACCATGAGATCGGCTCGACAAAGATGCTGTGCGCCAGAATTGACGACGACGCGACGGCGGTGAGCGCCGCAAAGACGCGGACATGACCGACATTCGCGACCATTTTGGGCGTCAAGACGGCAGACACCAGAAAGCCCACCGAGTAGCCAGACATGATGATGCCGGTTATCGATGTCGGAAAGCCTTCGATTGTTGCGCGCACGCCCAGGAGCGTATTCTGCAGCGCCAAGCCGAGGACGAGCAGAGCTATGCCGAGGAGCAACGCCCAGTTGCTGGAAACCGTCTTGAGCATCGGCATTGAGCCTTCTGTTCCGGGGATTGCAGGCGACGCTGGAAGGAGGCATCGAGGGGTTGCCGAAGAGGCTCTGACATCGAGCCCGAAGACGCGATCCGCGCACGCCAAGCAACGTGTCGCTCGATAGCCCTCCAGCGAAGCCGGATCAACGGTGATGCGTCTCGGGATCGATACCGGTGGCACTTACACCGACGCGGTCATCCTGGCCGGCAACGACGAGGTCGTCGCCGCTGCCAAGGCGCTCACCACGCCGGGCAATCTGTACGTCGGCATCGCCGAGGCGGTCTCAGCGGTGCTCGCGGGCCAGCCGCCTGCAGGGGTGGGTGAGATCAAGCTGGTGGGTCTCTCCACGACCCTGGCGACGAACGCGCTCGTCGAGGGTCGCGGCGGCGAGGCAGCTCTCGTGATGATCGGCATGGGGCCAGAGAGCCTCGATCGGGGCGGGCTGCGCGCGGCGTTGGGCAAGGCTCCGGTGGCCTTCGTCGATGGCGGCCACGACGCGTTCGGCGCCGAGCGGCGGCCGCTCGATATCCCGGCTCTCGACCGGGCGATCGACGGGCTGCGCGGCGTCGTGGACGGGTTCGCCATCACCGGTGCATTCGCCGTCAGAAATCCTTCGCACGAGCGCGAGGCTGCGGCGCATATCGTTGCCCGGACCGGTCTGCCGGTGACCCACTCCTCCGAGCTGACGAGCCGGCTCGATGCGCCGAGCCGCGCACTCACGACCTTCATCAACGCGCGGCTGATGGCGCCGATCGCGCGTCTGGTGGCGGCGGTCGAGCGGCTGTTGGACGAACTCGGCGTCGCCGCACCGCTGATGATGGTGCGCGGCGATGGCGCGCTGATGGCGGCCACTGTCGCCAAGACCCGGCCGATCGAGACGATCCTGTCCGGGCCGGCCGCCAGCGTCGTCGGCGCCGCGCATCTTTGCGGGCTGGATCGGGCGGTCGTCAGCGATGTCGGCGGCACGACGACGGACATCGCGATCCTCGACGCCGGTCGGCCGCGGCTCGCCAGGGCAGGGGCCGTCGTCGGCGGCCATCGCACGATGGTCGAGGCGATCGACCTGGTCACGACCGGGCTCGGCGGCGACAGCGAGGTCGGGCGCGGTCCGGACGGCACGCTGACCGTGGGACCACGTCGCGTCGTGCCACTGGCGTTGCTGGCCCACCACCACCCGGCCATTCTCGCAACCCTGGCACGCGAGGTCGAGCGCGGCTTCTCGCGGGCTGGCGATGCGCGTTTTGCAATGCGCATCGACCGCGGCTCGGAAAGCACGGCCGCGAGCCGCAGCCAGGGACGGCTCCTCGACCTCCTCGCGGATGGCCCGAGGTCACTCGAGGTGGTCGTCGATCGTGAGCATCTGGCGATTCCGCTCGAGGCGCTGTGCCGCCGGGGCCAGGTCGTGCTCGCCGGCTTCACGCCGAGCGACGCGGCACATGTTCTCGGGCTGCAAGCCAACTGGTCGACCGAGGCGGCTCTGCTGGGCGCGGTATTGGAGCTGCGCAAGCAGGCGGCCTCGGACAGCGAGCCGGCGGCCGACCCGGCCCTGCTGGCGCGCGCGGTGCTAGACGCGGCACGAGCCGCCAGCGCCCGGGCATTGGTGGGCGCCACCTGGGAAGCGTCGGGCGGCAGCGCGCCATCGCTTGACGCCTTGCTGCGGGCGCCGGCTCTGGCCCGCATCCTGGCCGGCGGCGCTGCCGAAGGGCCGCTGGCGCTGGCGCTCACGCTCGATCGTCCGGTCGTCGCGGTCGGTGGGCCCGCCGCGCTGTTCTACGAGGGTGTGCCGGAGCGGATGGGCAGCCAGCTGGTGCTGCCGGCGCACTATCAGGTCTGTAACGCCATTGGCGCCGTCGTCGGCGATGTCGTGCGGCATGTCGACCGGGTGGCCGCCAGGGTGAGCGAGGAGCGCCTGACGCTTTATCTGGGTTGCCGGGTCGTCGAGCTTGCCGACGTGGCGGCAGCGCGCGCGGCGCTCGAGGCCGATGCCAGGGAGGCGGCGGTGACGGCCGCGCAGGATGCCGGGGCCGTGGCGCCGGTCGTCGCTGTGGCCATCGAGGAGGACCGGGCGACGCTTTTGGGCGGGCAGGAAATCGTCACGGAAATTCGCGTGCGCGCCACGGCGGTCGGTCGACCACGCCAAGGCGGCTGACGCCCGGAGCTCGGCACGAGGGTGGGCGGTGCTCAGCCGATCAGGAAGGCCGTGGCGATCGAGAAATAGATGACAACGCCCAGAATGTCGGCGATCGAGGCGATCAAGGGCGCGCTGGCGGTTGCCGGATCGAGCTTGAAACGGCTGAGCAGGAACGGCATCGACATGCCGATCAGGCTGCCCATGGTGACGATCAGCAGCATCGAGCCGGCGACCACGGCCGCCACCTCCCAGCCGCCCCGGAAGCCGGCGATGGCCGAGATGGCGACAGCCATGGTGAGGCCGAGCAGGGTCGCCACCGACAGCTCGCGAAGCAGCATGCGGCCCCAGTCCTTCATCTGGACGTCGCCAGTGGCGAGTGCCCGGACCATCAAGGTCGAGCTCTGCGAACCGGCATTGCCACCGCTGCCGATCAGCACGGGCAGGAAGAAGACGAGCACCACGTAGGCGGCGATCGTGTCCTCGTAGAAGGCGAGCCCGGCGCCGGACAGGAGGTTGCCGAAGACCAGGAGGACGAGCCAGAAGATGCGGTTCTTGTAGAGCAGGGTGATGCTGGCCGTGCTGATGCTGTCGGCCATCGAGCCGACACTGCCGACCTTCTGGAAGTCCTCGGTCGCCTCGGCCTGCAGCACATCCATCGCGTCGTCGTGGGTGACGATGCCGACGAGACGGCCGTCCGCATCCACCACTGGCAAGGCGATGATGTCGTACTTGGCGATGCTGCGGGCGACCTCCTCCTGGTCGTCGTCGACGTTCACCGCCCGGGTCTCGCGCTCCATCACGTCGCCGATGAGCTGCTTCGGGCTGGCCAGGATCAGCGTCTGCAGGCGCAGCGAGCCGATCAGCCGGCGATCGTCGTCGAGCACGTAGGCGCGGTAGATGGTCTCTTTGTCCGGCGCCTCGCGGCGCAGCTTGCTCAGCGCCTCGCGCACGGTGAGGTCGGCGGTCAAGGTGGCATACTCGGAGGTCATGATCGCCCCGGCCGTGCCTTCCTCGTGCCCTGCCAGCCGGCGGATGTCCTCGCGTTCGGCCTGCGCCAAGCCCGGCAGGAGCGCGTTCTGCTGCTTTGGCGTCAGCCGGTTGTAGAGATCCGCCCGGTCGTCACTTTTCATCTCGGTGACGATGGCCGCGAGCTCGCCCCGCTGCAGCATCTTCGCCAGACCGACCTGGGTGTCCGGCGTCAGGTAGCCGAAGGTTTCAGCGCCGAGTTCCAGCGGCAGAGAGAGGAGGGCCGATCGAGCCTCGTCCAGGCTCATTTCCTCGATCAGCTCGCCGAGATCCGCTGGATGCTGCGTCGCGTCGAACGGTATCTCGCTCGGCCGGTCCTTGCCCGGCGTCTCGTCGACCATCGTCCATCTCCTCCAGGCTCCAGGCAACCCGGAGGAGATCCCGGCCGTTCAGGCCAGGGTCATCCCGGGCAATGCCCGTGACCTATCCGAAGCGCCCAAACGGCAGGCGACATGTGTCCCGCGGGCTCCGGCACGGCTCGCGATCCGGCGGCCGGCAACGCATCGGCGACCGCGGATCGCGGACGACTGCCTGGGTCGGCGTCCATCGTTAACGTGCTCTCGGTCTCTGTCGGCTAAAGTGCCACGCGCGTGCAGGTTGCGACATGACATCCACAGCGGGTATGGCAAAACGCGCCCGCCCGATCAAGCCGCACCGATGCCGGCCCGGCCTCGGCATGCGGGCACGATGGCGGATGCGTTTGAGCAGGACAAGGGATCGTCGATGGATTGGTTGAATCTGCTCGTCCTGGCCGTCGTGCAAGGCATCACCGAGTTTCTGCCGATCAGCTCCTCGGCGCATCTCATCCTGGTGCCGCAGCTCTTCGGATGGGCCGATCAAGGCCTGGCCATCGATATCGCCGTGCATGTCGGCACGCTACTGGCCGTGATGACCTATTTCCACGCCGAGGTCAGGCGGCTGATCGTCGGTGGGCTCAACCTCGTGACCGGTCGAGCCGACGGCGACACGCGGCTGCTGCTGCAGATCGTGGTCGCCACCATCCCCGTGGTCGTGCTCGGCGTTCTGCTGGAGGGGTTGATCGCCGACGAGTTCAGGAGCCCGCTGCTCATCGCCGCCACGACGGTCGGCTTCGGCGTCGTGCTCTATTTCGCAGATCGCAAGGGCGACGCTGCCGAGCGCACCCTTGCCGGCATGACCTATCGCGACGCGCTGATGATCGGCCTTTTTCAGGCGCTGGCCCTGGTGCCCGGCGTCAGCCGCTCGGGCATCACCATGACGGCGGCGCTGTTCCTCGCTTTCAGCCGGACGGAGGCGGCGCGATTCTCGCTGCTCCTGTCGATTTCGACGATCCTCGCGGCAGGTCTGTTGGTTGGCTATGAGCTTTGGCAAAGCGGCGATGGTGCGCTGCAGGCCGACGCGGTCTATGCCGCGGCTCTGTCATTCGGCGCGGCGCTTTTGGCCATTTGGGCAATGATGGCTTGGCTCAAGCGGTTCAGCTTTACACCCTTCGTCATCTACCGCCTCGTCCTGGGCGCCTTCCTGCTGTTCTGGTTTCTTTGAGGCTGGAGCGCACCCGGCGTTTTCGGCGCCAACATCAGCCCGACTGCGACGGCAGCCCTCGCAGCCGCTCCGGCCAAGCCGATACAGTGCAGCGTTTCGCCGGCCAGGGCCGGCGAAGGCTCAGCCGCGGTCGCTCCAGGTGCCGTCGCCGTTCTGGCAGGCGGTGCCGACGAGCGTCTCGCTCTTGCTGCCGACCTTGATCTTCGTCGTGTACTCGCGGCAGGTGGAACCGCTCGAGGCGAGCGTGCCCTGCCGGGTGGCCACCGTTTGGCCGCTATTGCCGGTCTCCGGGTTCTCCCAGACGATCGGCTCGCCGACCGGCGACTGCATCGCCTGGTTCCAGCTCTGCTGGGCGTACATGCGATCCGCGCGGTCCATGCTCTGGCCCGCGGCCGAGCCCATCAACAGCCCGCCGATGCCACCCAGTGCGGCACCCGCGCCGATGGCGACCGCATTCTTGCCGCCCCCGCCGAGCGCATTGCCGGCGAGGCCGCCGAGGACGGCACCGCCGACGGCGCCGACCGCCGCGCCGGTTGCCTGCTTGGGTCCGACATCGCTGGATTGCGGCGCTGTGCAAGCCGTGGCGCCGAACGCCAAGGCTGCAATCATCGCGACATGAGCGGTGCGCATGGTGCTCGATACCCCTTCTGTGGCTTCCGGCCGGCGAGCCACAGGCCCACCCGGCCATCAGTCGTTAGACGGCACGAACGTTCATATATCCATTCTCAAATGCCGGATCGAGGCTTTTCGTCCAGACTCGATCGACCCGCGCACTAACGTACAAGGCGGCGTTCAAACACGCTCAGCTTGCCTTGCGGGCTTCCGTGGTGGCGTCCTCGTCCTCGTGCAGGAAGGCGCGGGACGCCTCGTCGGCCTGGGCCAAGCCGGCCTTGCGTACCGCCTCGTCGGGCAGTTTCTCAAGTGGCGTGTATTGCGGGTGATGGTGCGCCTTGTACGGGTTGTTCGAGGCCTTGTTGTAGCAGCAGATCAGCAGCCGGCGTGGCTTGTCCGTGGTGTTGGCGGCCGAGGCGTGCAGCGTGTTGGCATGGAAGAATAGGGCGTCGCCCGGCTCCATCTCACAGTGCACGAGTTCCAGCCGTTCCATGGCGTGGTCGACGCGCTCGACATCGGCGCCGGTCTGGCCGGCGACGCGACCATGCTCGATGCGGCCCATCAGGTGGCTGCCCTTGATCAGCTGCATGCAGCCGTTGGCCTTGGTCTGCGGATCGACAGCGATCGCGACCGAGAGCATGTCCGGGAACAGGCAGCCATTCTGGTACCAGTAGCCGTAGTCCTGGTGCCATTCCCAGCGGCCACCGTGACCGGGCATCTTCATCGTCAGCTTCGAATGGTAGTGGTAGACCTCGCCGTCCAGCAGTTTCTCGGCGGCACCGGCTACGCGCTCCGATCGGGCGATCGCCCCGAAGACGTCCTCGCCCGGGTGATTCCAGAGCGCCAGAGCCGTCGAGCCACCGTCACCATCGGCGATCTTCAGCACGTTGCGGCGAATGGCCGGGTCGGTCTCGATCATCGAGCGTACGAGATCGATCTCGTCTTTGGCGAAATAGCCGCGCTTCACGACGTAGCCATCGCGGGCAAAAGCCGCGGCATCGGCTGCGCTTAGCGATCCAAACATCCGCCTCCCCCCTGGTGGTCGTTCGATTGGGCAGCACCATACCCTGATGGCGTTATGCCATAGCGCGACCAGCAAGGTAACCGGCTGTTCGTCGCGGCCTGCCGCAGCGGGGCTGCCGCGGCTCCGGCGATACTGCGCTCAGGCGGCGTCCGCAAAGGCGACCCCGAGGTCGTTGCCCTGGCGCCAGACCACGCTCGCTGGCCGTTCCCCGACCGACGGACTGACCAGTGGCAGCGGCTGGCCCTCGAGCGCCGCATTCCTCGGCGGCGGGCCCGACAGGCGCAAACGGGCGCCGAGTCTCGAAAGATTGACCAGCTCCGCCGGCTCGCCATCGACCGTGCAGGGCTCTTCAAGCCGTCGCCGCACGGCGCGGCGGTTCTCTCGCTGCAGTTTGCCCTTGCCCACACCGTCGTGGAGTTGGCCGTGCGAATTGCAGAGATTGCTGGGGCGGTATGGGGCCGCGAGCTTGCTTTCCGCATCAGCGATGCGTGCTTCAACGCTCCAGTGCAGGTATTCGGTCTCGGCTGCCACCGGTGGCAGTCCTGCAGCACGGCGCTGCTCGCCGCCGATCGGTCTCGCTCCGGACTTGGCGATGCCGGGAAGCCAATCGACGATCTGCCAACCGCTGGTCATGGAGTCGTGCAGCGGTCCGAATACATCTGGCTTCAAGTCGCGGTGGACGTAGCTGTCGCGGAGCAGCAGCCCTTTCGACGAGGCGGCATCGAGCATCCATTCCAGGACGAGGTCGCCGCATCTCTTGTCGTCGTAGCCGCCGCCTACATCGGAATGGACGCCGGGAAACCAGACCTGGCGGACGTCTTGCTCTACGCCCGGCTTTGCTGTCCAAAGCGTCGGCGCGAAGGGACCGCGGCGCTCGTCGACTGCTAGGGCCTGGTAGGCATTCTCGACCAGCGGCGACAGCTCGGTGTCGTGAAAAGTCACCGCGCGCCACTGCGTCAGGCGCTTCAACCAAGGGACCGGCACACCGAGTGAGCCCACCGTATCGAACACGCCGAGCATTCGCACCCGCAGGCCGGCCTCGAACGTTCGCAGAAGCAAGTCGTCCTTGATCCGATGATAGTCGGTGTTTTTGCGCTCTTCCTTGGGCGTGCGGTAGTAGTCGAACGCCTGATCGATGAAGACGATGTCGCGATTGCGAAGCAATCCAGCGACACCAATCATGCCGCAGAGCGATCGCACGGTGTAGGCGCCGCGCGAGAAGCCGAAGCACCAGATTTCGTCGCCCGAGGCGTAGTGCTCGACCAGGAAGGAATAGGCTTCCTTCACGTTCTTCGACAAGCCGACGCCGAGCAGGCCGCCGGTAACCTTGTTGAGCCGTTCCGTGCCGACACCTGGATCGTAATAGACCCATTGCATGACAGGCTCATCGCCTCGCTCGTCACGGGTCGCGATGGCGTTCTTGATGCGCCAAACATTGGTCTGCGTGACGGGCTCGTTCCAGGTGCCGTCGCAGCAAATGATCAGGCGTTTTTTTGCCATCAGCGGTTCCTCGCGCGATGCGGTTGATACGCTTGGCGCAGAAGATACTACCCCATAATTATACAGCTCAAGGCTGTGTATCGATCAAGTCTGCCAACCTGGAACAATAATGGGCAGGCCGCTTTACTCCTTGACCGCGCCCGTCAGGCTCGAGACGTAATACTCGACGAAGAACGAGTAGAAGAGTGCCACCGGGATCGAGCCCAATAGCGCGCCGGCCATCAGCGAGCCCCAGTGATAGACGTCGCCTACGACGAGTTGGGTGAGCACGGCCACTGGTACGGTCTTGTTCTCCGCCGACTGGATGAAGGCGAGAGCATAGATGAACTCGTTCCAGGACAGCGTGAAGGCGAAGATGCCGGCGGAGATCAGGCCCGGGACCGCGAGCGGCAGGGTGATCTTCCACAAGATCTGCAGTCGGGTCGCACCATCGATCAGCGCACATTCCTCGAGCTCATAGGGGATCGACTTGAAGTAGCCGATCAGCAGCCAGGTGCAGAACGGGATGAGGAAGGTGGGATAGGTGAGGATCAGTGCCCAGGGGGAATCGTAGACGCCGATCTGGAAGATCATGGTGGCCAGCGGAATGAACAGGATCGAGGGCGGGACCAGGTAAGCCAGATAAATCGCGAGGCCGACCCAGTTCGATGCCTTGAACCGCAGGCGCTGGATTGCATAGGCCGCCAGCACCGACGCGAAGACCGAAAGGAAGGTGGAGACGATCGCGACCGTCATCGTCGTCATCAGCCATGACGGATAGTCGGTCTCAAACAGCAGCTTGTTGATGTTGGCCAGCGTTGGCGAACTGACCCAAAAGGGGTTGTGATTGGCGTAGTCGTAGAGTTCTTCGTTCGACTTAAGTGTCGTGATCGTCATCCAGTAGAACGGGAAGAGCAGGATGACGACGAAGGCAATCAGCGGCGTATAGATCGTCACGATCCGCCGTGGCAGCGAGGCCCAGCTGATCGCACCCTGGCGCTCGTTGCTGTCGTCGTTGCGGCCGTCGGCAACCGTGGCTGCGGCGTCAGTCATCGCTACCTCCCTGCTGCCACTTGCGCCGGGCGAGGGCGACGTAGCTGAAGATCGTTGCCGCGACCAGGAATGGGATCATGGCGACCGCGATGGCGGCGCCTTCGCCGAGCTGGCCGCCCGGGATGCCCCGCTGGAAGGCCAGCGTCGCCATGAGATGCGTCGAGTTGACCGGTCCGCCGCGGGTGATGGCGTAGACCAGCTGGAAATCGGTGAAGGTGAAGATGACCGAGAAGGTCAGCACCACCGCGAGGATCGGCATGAGCATCGGCACGGTCACGTTGACGAAGCGCTGCCAGGGCGAAGCGCCGTCGAGCATCGCGGCCTCGTAGAGCGAGGGCGAGATGGTCTGCAGGCCGGCCAGAAGGCAGATCGCGACGAACGGGATGCCACGCCAGATGTTGGCGGCGATCAGCGAGAAGCGGGCGTTCCACGGGTCGCCCAGGAAGTCGATGTAGGTCTCGCGCCAGCCGAGCACGTCGACCAGCACGTAGGAGATGATCGAGAACTGGGCGTCGTAGATCCACCAGAAGGCGATGGCCGAGAGCACCGTCGGCACGATCCAGGGGATCAGGATGATCGCCCGCAAGAGCGACTTCATCGGCAGGTGGTTGTTCAGCAAGAGCGCCAGCCAGAGGCCCAGCGCGAACTTCCCGACCGTGGCGACGATCGTGTAGAGCAGCGTGTTGGTGACCGACATCCAGAAGATCGGGTCGCTGGCCAGCCAGGCATAATTCTCGAGCCCGACGAACTGACCGGTGCCGCCGATGCGCGTGTCGGTGAACGCCAGCCAGATGCCCAGCCCCAAGGGGTAGGACAGGAACACCATCAAGAGCCCGACGCAGGGCAACATGCAAATGATGATGAGAAACCACTTGGTGTCGAACAGCTTGGCGAGCCACGATTCCTCGGCGCGCTGAAATGCGGAATCTTGGGTGGTTACCGCCATGCTCGTCTCCGGGATCCCGGCAGCGGCGCGCCGTCAACCCGCGCACGGGTGATGGCGCGCCGCATCGGGCTCGTTTGCGTCAGGACCTGTAGTACCGGCTGGCGCGACGCGCAGCCTCGGCCGCCGCCTCCTCGGGTGTCGCTTGGCCCGAGCACACCGATGCCACCATCTGCACGATGATGAAGTCGGCGAGCACGGCGGCGCTGGCCGGGCCGAGCGGGCCCGAATAGCCGTCCCAAAGGGCGTCCTTCATCACGTGCTTGTAGGCCTCGTGCTTGGGATCCTCGGTCCAGACCGGGCTCGCGTCATAGGCCTGGAGCGGGTGGTTGAAGTAGCCGATGCCCTTCTGCAGCCACTCGCCGTACTGCGGTGCCTCCATCATGAAGGTCAGGTAGGCCTTGGCGGCGTTCGGATAGGGCGAGTGCTTGAAGACCATCGAGTTGAAGACGAGGGCTCGCTCGGTCGGCATGCCCGCAGGTCCGATCGGCATCCGCGCATGGTAGATGTCGTCGGCCATTGCCTTGATGGCCGGGTCCTCGGAGGTCTTCGCCGCATAATAGATCGAGATGCCGTTCTGGGTGAGCGAGATCTCGCCGGAAAGGAACGCCTTGTTGTTGTTGGAATCCAGCCAGGACAGCGTGCCCGGGATGAAGGTCTCGTAGAGCTCCTTGCCGTACGTCAGCGCCGCCACCGTCTCCGGGCTGTCGATGGCCAGATTGCCCTCATCGTCGGCCATCCGTCCGCCGAACGCCCAGACCAGCCAATTGCACCAGGCATTGCCGTCGCCGACCGCATTGCCGAGGGCCAGGCCCATAGGCGTGCCCGCGGCCTGCAGTTCCTTGGCCATCGCGAGGAAGCCGTCGGTGTCGACCGGCACGCCGTCATAGCCGATAGCGTCCAGCATCGACTTGCGGTAGACCACTCGGCCGCCCGAGGCGCCGACCGGCATGGCGATCCAGGCGCCGGTGTCGGGGTCGGTGCCGTAGCGCTCGGCGAGCGGCCACCAGCCGCCGTACTTCTCGCCGAGATACGTCGTGATGTCGGTGAGGTCGACGAGCTTGTCCTTGTAAAGAAACGGGTTGTCGCCGAAGCCGATGATCAGGTCCGGCCCCGAGCCAACGTTGGCCGCGACCGCCGTCTTGGTTGGCACGTCTTCCCAGCCCTCGAATTCGACCTTCACCGGGATGCCCGTCTCCTCGGTGAACCTGGCGGTATTGGCGAGCCAGATTTCCTCGTCGGTGGCGACGAACTTGGTCGGCCGGAGCAGCGTGAGGCTGGCCCCGTCCTCGATCGGCAGATCGGGCGGCGTGACGTCGGCTGCCGGGATCTGCGCCATGAGCGAGGTGCTGCCGAGCAGCGTCGCAGCGCCGACGCCGGCGCCCAGCTTGATGGTGTCACGTCGCGTGAAACGATTGAACATTAGCACCCCCTGAAGGTGTTGTTGGTTACCGTCATGGATTTGACGCTATACCTAACACCTTGCCTCAGACCAGCGTTGCCTGCAACAGAACGATAACCAGCGCGGCCCAAGCGTGCCGCCGACGATCATCGAGGGGAGTGACCTTGCGTATTCTCATCACCGGAGCGGGTGGCTTCATCGGCCGCAAGCTGACCGAGCGGTTGTTGGCGACCGGCAGCGTCGACGGGCAGAAGATCGACACGATCACGGCCGCCGATGTGTTCGGCCTCGAGCTGCTGGCCGATGATCCGCGGCTGCAGAAGACCGCGCTCGACATCGCCGACCATGTGGCGGTGGCGCAAGTGCTGGCGCCGGGCTTTGACCTCGTGGTGCATCTGGCCGCCATTGTCAGCGCCAATGCCGAGGAGGATTTCGATCTCGGCTACAAGGTCAATCTCGACGGCACCCGCTACATTCTCGAGGGCCTGCGCGCGCTCGGCACCTGCCCGCGGCTGATCTTCGCCAGCACGCTGGCGGTCTTCGGCGGGCCAGTGCCTGACGCCATCGGCGACGAGTTCCACCTGACGCCGCAGACGTCCTATGGAACGCAGAAAGCCGCCTGCGAGCTGCTGGTCGCCGACTACACGCGCAAGGGCTTCATCGACGGCCGTTCGCTCCGGCTGCCGACGATCGTCGTGCGTCCCGGCAAGCCGAACAAGGCCGCGTCCACCTTCGCCAGCTCGATCATCAGGGAGCCCCTGGCCGGCCAGGAGGCGGTCTGCCCGGTCAAGCTGGACTCGACCATGTACATCCTTTCGCCACGCCGGGTGATCGACGCCTTCGTCAAGACGGCCGAGCTGCCGTCAGACGCTTTCGGGCAGGTCCGCAGCCTGACCCTGCCGGGCATTGCCGTTCGCATCGGCGACGCGCTCGATGCGCTGCAGCGCATCGCCGGCGACGAGGTAGCCGGCCGGGTCAAGCAGGTGCCCGATCCGAAGATCCAGAAGATCGTCGACGGCTGGCCCTTCAACTTCACCTCGGCACGGGCGCTGGCCATGGGCTACGAGGCCGACGCCTCGATCGACGAGATCATCCAGGCGCATATCGACGACGAGCTGGGTGGCAAGATCGCGAGCTGAGGCCGCCGCCGCGGTTGCCTGCCGCCTCAGGTCGGCTTGTAGACGCGGGTCGCTTCGGGGTCGTCGGTGGCGAAGGGCAGGGCTGCCAGGTCGTCCCAGACGGCCTGCGGCACCTCGTGGCGCGCCCATTCCAAGGTCTGAGTCACCCGCTCGGGCTTGCTGACCCCGCAGATGGTCGACGCGATCCGCGGCTCACGCATCGAGAACTGCAGCGCCACCGGCCCGGTCGGCACGCCATGCCTAGCGCAGATGGCCTCGACCTTGCGCACCGGCTCCAGCATCGCGGCGGAGGCTTCCTGGTAGACGTAGCGCGGATGCTCGGCCGTCCCCTTGGCGAGCACGCCGCCGGCATAAGGCGCGGCGTTGAGGACGGCGATGCCGCGCTCCTGCGCCAGCGCGATCATCGGCTCGGCGTTGCGGTTGGTCAGCGTGAAGCGGTTGTGGGTGATCAGCGCGTCGAAGTCCCACTCGCGGAGCATCGGCATCATGATGTCGATGCGGCCAGCAGCGAGCCCGACCGCGTCGACGAGGCCCTCCTCCTTCATCTTGAACAGCTCGGCGATGGCGCCGTTCGGGCCGTTGATGCCGTCGAGGGAGGCCGCGTGCTCGGGATCGTGCAGATGGAGCAGCTGGATGCGGTCGACGTGGAGCGCGGCCAGGCTCTCCTCCAGCGATTGCCGGGCCCGTGCCGCGTCGAAGTGCCGGGTTTCCATGTCCCGGTCGAGCTTGGTCGAGATGACGAAGCCAGGCGGCAGGCCACCGAGCTCCTTGATCACGGCACCGACCCGTGCCTCCGACCGGCCCAGACCGTAGTTGCGTGACGTGTCGAGGAAGTTGACGGGGCCGTCGAGAATTGCCCGAACGGTGGCGCGGGCTCGCTCCTCGTCGACGGCGTAGCCGTAGGTTCCCGGCATGTCGCCGAGGCCGGACGTGCCGAAGCAGATCGGTGTGACCCGCAGATTCGTTCGCCCGAGCTTAATCGTATCTAGCTGACCACCACCGGCCATGTGCAGCCTCCCTCTCTCGAATTCTGGCGCCAGCATATCGACTGGCTCGGCGGGCCACCAGCGCTTGCTGGCGAACCGCCAATGATAGAGGTTTGTCACAGCGTCCATCAACGTGGCGCGGTCATGCGGGTCGCCAAGTGGGGCAACAGCCCGGCGCTCGGATCTCCTCACGCTCTACTCGGAGGACCTGGCTACTCGGAGGACCTGGCCGGCAATCAGGAGATCGCGGGCGTGGGGATCGCCGATCCGTTCGCCTGACCGGCGCCTCGGCCGGCGCAACAGCAAGGCGCCGGCCGAGGCGGGTCGCCCGCCACGCTCACCCCATGGTCGGCATCTTGAACTCGGCGCCGGCGCGGATGCCGGTGGGCCAGCGGGTCGTGATGGCCTTTTGCTTCGTGTAGAAGCGGATGCCTTCCATGCCGTGGGTGTGGTGGTCGCCGAACAGCGAGCGCTTCCAGCCGCCGAAGCTGTGGAAGGCCATCGGCACCGGGATCGGCACGTTGATGCCGACCATGCCGATCTGGACCTCGTTGGCGAAGGCGCGGGCGGCGTCGCCGTCGCGGGTGAAGATGGCCGTGCCGTTGCCGTATTCGTGATCGTTGATGATCTTCAGCGCCGACTGGTAGTCGGGCTTGCGGACGACCGAGAGGACCGGGCCGAAGATCTCCTCCTTGCAGATCCGCATGTCCTCGGTGACCTTGTCGAACAGGCAGCCGCCGATGAAGTAGCCGTTCTCGTAGCCCTGCATCTTGAAGTCGCGGCCGTCGACGACGAGCTTGGCGCCTTCCTCGATGCCGAGATCGACATAGCCCCTGACCTTGTCGAGGTGCTCCCGGGTGACCAGCGGCCCCATCTCGACACCGGGCTCGGTGCCGGGGCCGATCTTCAGCTGGCGGACCTTGGGCGCCAGCTTCTCGATCAGCGCGTCGGCGGTCGCCTCGCCGACGGGCACGGCGACCGAGACTGCCATGCAGCGCTCGCCGGCGGAGCCGTAGGCAGCACCCATCAAGGCATCGACCGCCATGTCGAGATCGGCGTCCGGCATGACGACCATGTGGTTCTTGGCACCGCCCAGCGCCTGGACGCGTTTGCCGGCCATCGTGCCGGTTCGATAGATATACTCGGCCGTCGCCGTAGCGCCGACGAAGCTGACCGCGGCGATGTCCTTGTGCGCGAGGATCGCGTTCACGGCGTCCTTGTCGCCATTGACGACCTGCATGATGCCCTTGGGCGCACCGGCCTCGAGCATCAGCTCGGCGAGCAGCATCGGGCAGGACGGATCCTTCTCCGACGGCTTGAGGATGAAGGCGTTGCCACAGGCGATGGCGAGCGGTGCCATCCAGAGCGGGATCATGGCCGGGAAGTTGAAGGGCGTGATGCCGGCGGCGATGCCTACCGGGTGGCGGACCGACACGAGGTCGACGCCGGTGCCGACATTGTGGCTGAACTCGCCCTTCAACAGCTGGGGAATGCCGCAGGCGAACTCGACCACCTCGAGGCCGCGGGTGATCGAGCCCTTGGCGTCGTCCAGCGTCTTGCCGTGCTCGGCGGTCACCCGCCGGGCCAGTTCGTCCATGTTCTGCTCGATCAGCTCCTTGAAACGGAACATGACCCGGGCGCGACGAATGACGGCGGTATCGGCCCAGGCCGGTTGCGCTGCCCTGGCCGCATCGACGGCGGCCTGGACCTCGGCCGTGGCGCCCATGCTGACCTGCGCCGTCTGCTCGCCGGTGGCCGGGTTGAAGATCGGCCCGTAGCTGCTGCTCGCCCCGGCATAGGCCGCGCCATTGATGAAATGCCCGATAGTCGTGGTCATCGTCGCCTCCTGCCTGCCGCCTGCCGCGATCGGTTCTGCGGCTGTCCTGCTTTGGCCGGGTTCACTACCGCCTCGCGGCCTTGCCGTACAGCCGGGAAGGTGAGGGCTGTCCGGCTGCCGAGCAAACCGAAGCCCGCAGTTCTTCGTATGCGCATGCAATCGCACCCTGAAAAACGAGGCATCTGCCGATGGTCGCTCGCTCGGGCAGTCACAACGACGTCGCCCTGTACGACGGCGTGGCCGCCGACTGGTGGTCGGGCTCCGTGCGCTGGCTGCGCACGCTGCACAACCTAGTGCCGGCCCGGCTCTCCCATTTCGATCCGATCGTCGGCAGCTGGCGCGGGCGGCGCGTCCTCGACCTCGGCTGCGCCGGTGGCTTCATGGCCGAGGCCATGGCGGCGCGCGGTGCGATCGTTACCGGCATCGATCCGGCCCTTGATGCGCTCGGCGCTGCCCGGGCGCGCGCCGACGCCACGGCATCGGGCATCGCGTACACCGCCGGGCTCGGCGAGCAGCTGCCGTTTGCCGACGCCGCCTTCGATATCGTCGTCTCGGTCGACGTGCTGGAGCACGTGCGGGATCTGGATGTCGTCATCGCCAATGTGCGGCGCGTGCTGCGCCCGGGCGGGCTCTTCCTCTTCGACACCATCAATCGCAATCCGCTCTCGGCGTTTGCCGTCGTCACGATGGCGGAGCGTGTGCTCAGGCTGCTGCCGCGCGGCACCCATCAGCCGTCCGGCTTCATTCGCCCAGCAGAGCTGCGCGATGCTCTTCGCCGCCATGGCTTCGTGGTCGGACCCATGGCGGGGCTCGGACCACGCGGGGTCGACCGGCGGCTCGACATCACCTTCGGCTACGTGCCGTCGACGGCCATTCTCTACATCGGTCATGCGCGTGTGGCCGCTGGTCGAGCCGGTCCTCGAGCGGGACTGGTTGACGACGCGTCGTCGCGTCGCAATTCCTAGCTCAGCCATTTCTAGACGAGCCGGCCCGGACGAGCCGGAGCGCTGCCGCTCCGCTCGGCCGGCTCGCCCTTTCGATGGAGCCGACATGGACGACCTCGCGCGCCGTTTTGCCGAGCAGGGCTACGCCTTTCCGCTGACGGTGCTCTCCCCGGGAGAGGCTGCACGGGCCGCAGCGGCCTATCAGCCGTTCCAAATGCGGGCGCGCGCGCTACTCGGCCAAGAACAGCGCTTCAAGGCGCATCTCCTGGTCGGCTGGCTCGACGCGCTGGTTCACGACAGCCGTGTGCTGGACCCGGTCTCGGCCATTCTCGGGCCCGACTTGCTGCTCTGGTCATCCGATTTCTTCGTCAAGCAGGCGCATGACCCACGCTATGTCTCATTCCACCAGGACACGACTTATGCCGGGCTCGAGCCATTCGACGGTATCGTCAATTGCTGGATCGCCTTGACCCCCAGCCGCAAGGCCAATGGCTGCCTGCAGGTGGTCGCCGGCAGCCACAAGCTCGGCCAGATCGCGCACACCAACACCCATGCGGCGGACAACATGCTGTTCTTCGGCCAGACGGCCGAGCTCGACATCGCGGCCGAGGACGTCGTCGATCTCGAGCTCGATCCCGGCCAGATGTCGCTGCATCACATGGCGATCGTCCACGGCTCGCAACCCAATGCGAGCGCCGTGCCGAGACTGGGCGTCGTGCTTCGCTACATCGCGCCCTGGGTGCGGCAGAGCAAGGGGATCGATTCCGCTACCCTGGTCCGTGGCAAGGACGGGTACGGCCATTTCGAGCACGAGCCGCGTCCGGATGCGGACTGGTCGCCCACCGCGATCGCAGCATTTCAGACGGCCATCGGCCGCCCGAGCGCGCTCGGCTGAGCCGGGAGTCCGATGATTGGAACCTTGGGCCGACCTCGCCGCCAAGCTGGCGTTCGTCTGGCCCTATCTTCCGGGCTTTCTTCGCGCGAGCTGGCTCGCCTTTCAGCTCGCGATCGTCACCATCGTCGTCAGCTGGTTCTGCGGCCTTCTCGTGGCGCTGGCCCGGCAGTCGCCACGCCGGCCGATCCGCTGGGCGGCACAGCTCTACATCTGGTTCATTCGTGGCACGCCCACGCTCATCCAGATCTTCATTATCTATTTCGGCCTGCCGCAGCTCGGTCTCCGGCTCTCGCCCTTCGTCGCCGGTGTGCTGGCGCTCGGGATCGCGAGCGGCGCCTATGTGGCGGAGATCATCCGCACCGGCCTGAACGCGATTCCCAAAGGCCAGTTCGACGCGGCGCGGGCTTTGGGCTTAGGCACGCTCGACGTGCTCCGCTTTGTCATTCTGCCGCAAATCATCCGCATCATCGTCCCGGCGCTCACCAACGAAGCAATCAACACGCTGAAGAACACGTCGCTGCTCTCGACGATCACCGTGGTCGAGCTGACGCTGCATGCACAGTCGATGATTGCCGCGACCTTCCGCCCGTTCGAGTTCTACATCCTGGCCGCATTTCTCTATCTCGCCATGACCTCGGTTCTTGCCTGGTTCGCTCGTTGGTACGAGCGGCGGCACGACCTTGCTCGCTAGTCCACCCATAGCTGAAGGAAATGATATGCACCGTCGCCGCTTGCTGCAGACTGGCTTCTCAGGCCTGGCACTCGCCAGTGTTCCGGCGCTCACCAGCCGGCCAGCGACCGCTGCGGAGCTCGAGCTCTTGGAGCCGGGCGTGCTGTCGACCGCGACCGAGGGCAGCTTCGCGCCGTTCAGCATGCGCGATGCCAGCGGTGAGCTGCAGGGCTTCGAGCTTGCTGTGATCCGCGAGATCGCGAGCCGCCTCGGCCTCGAGCATAGGCCGGTCGTGATCAGCTGGGATTCGATCCTCGTGGGCCTGCTGAGCGATCGCTACGACATGGTCAGCAACCCGATGGGCATCACCGCTGAGCGTCAGGAGTCGGTCACGTTCTGCGATGCATGGGTCGAATCCGGGGCCAAGCTCGTGGTTGCCGAGGAGTCGCCGATCCGGGCGCCCGAAGACGCCAAAGGCACCACAGTCGGTGTTATCGTGGCCTCCACCTTCGTGCCGATGGCCGAGGCATTGGGTGCCGAGGTCAGAACCTACCGTGCCGATCCGGATGCGTTGCAGGATGTCGCCAATGGCAATATCGACGCGGCCATCACCGATGCGGTGGCCGGCGCCTATGCGATCAAGACGGGAGGCTTGCCGCTTCGCCTCGTTGATCCGTTCATCGAGAGCTACCAGATGGGTTGGGCCGTCAAGCCGGGCAAGCCGAACCTGGTCACGGCGATCAATGGCGCGCTCGGCGAGATGGTCGCCGATGGCACGTTCGCCCAGATCGGCATGGCCGAGATCGGTCTCGACCCGACCCCTGCCGACCCCATGCGCAGCCGGCTCTGAGCGGCCCGGTCGAGCTGCTCAGCGTTCCAGCGCGCCGGTATACTCGCCGCGCGCCGGGTAGTTGTTGGCAATGACGAAATCGAGCGCGCTCAGCAGCTCGCCGAAGTTCGGCCGGGCAAAGGGCATGGTCTGGACCGAAGCCCAGTACAAGGTGCGATCCGGGTGGACGAGGAAGACGCCGGGCTCGGCGAAGAGCGGCGGCTCCTCGATGCCGGCCGAGGTCTTGCCGCGACTGGTCGAAATGTAGAGGCACCAGTCGCGCGCGGTCGCCAAGGGCAGGTCGAAGGCGAAGCGGAGGTCCTTGGCGTCGATCTTCTCGGCCATCGCCAGGGCGCGCTCGCGGTCGTCGCTGCTGATCGCGAGCGTCTCGACGCCGCGCTCGGCGAAGGCCTCGGTGCGGTTCTCAAGATCCAAGAGATACTTGGCGCAGAGCGGACAGTGCAGGCCGCGATAGAAGCACAGGAGCGCGCCCCGCGTCCCGGTCATCCGATCGAGGTCGAAGTCCCCCTGTCCGAGCAGGGGGAGCTTGAGCGGTGGTGTCTTCTGGCGCGGAACGAGCATGGCGTCTCCTCTCGTGCTTGGCGGCGCTGCTTTCGTCGCTCGCGGCGCCAACCTTCTGAGTTCCTTTACGTTCTTGCGCGCGGGTGGCCCAGCGGCGGCGCGAGCGCCACACGCAAGGGTGATCTTCTGGCGCTGCCGGAGTCGATGGTTGAGGAAGTTTAACGGCGCGGAAATGGATTGTTTTTGGTCGATGCCGATATGCGGCGCTGTCGTTCGCTCTCGATCGATCGGGGGAGCGGCTTTGAGCGCAACAGCAATGGGCAACGAATCGATGCTAGCGGAAAACAAACCAACCTTGCGGAAGAAGGCCGGATGGCTCGCGGTGGCGGCCTTGGTCGGCACCACGGCGCTCGTGCCGATGGCGCCCAACCTCTTCTCACCCCTCAATGCGGCGACGCCGTCGAGCGGCGAGCTGCCGGGCAGCTTCGCTGACCTCGTCGAGCGCGTGTCGCCGGCCGTGGTGAGCGTCATTACCACCCAGCCAGCGCCCAGCATGGTGGAGATGCCGGGTTTGCCGGAGAACAGCCCGTTCGCGCCGTTCTTCCGCGACTTCGGCATTCCGATGCCCGAAGGCCAAGCGCCGCAACGGGAATCCCCTCCGCGCGAAGGCACGGCCATGGGCTCCGGGTTCATCATCGACGCCGACGGCTATGTGGTGACCAACAACCACGTTATCGGCGAAGCGACGAGCATCCAGATCGAGCTACAGGACGGTACGCGCCTGGATGCGACGCTGGTCGGTCAGGATGACAAGGTCGATCTGGCCCTGCTCAAAGTCGAGGCCGAGAACCCGTTGCCGTACCTCAGCTTTGGCGACAGCGACGGCGTCAGGGTCGGCGACTGGACCATTGCCGTGGGCAACCCGTTCGGCCTCGGCGGCACGGTCACCGCCGGCATCGTGTCGGCGCGCGGTCGCGACATCCATTCTGGCCCCTATGACGACTATCTCCAGCTCGACGCGTCGATCAACCGCGGCAACTCGGGTGGTCCCACTTTTGATGTCAACGGTCAGGTGATCGGCATCAACACGGCGATCTACTCGCCCAATGGCGGCAATGTCGGCATCGGCTTCGCCATTCCGTCCAATCTTGCCGAGCCGCTGATCGCCGAGATCAAGGAGCAGGGTTTTGTCAGCCGTGGCTGGCTCGGCGTGCAGATCCAATCGGTGAACCCGACCATCGCCGAGAGCCTCGATCTCGAGGAAAGCCAGGGCGCACTGGTGGCTCAGGTCACGCCGGACAGCCCGGCCGCCGCAGCGGGCCTGGAGGTCGGCGACGTCATTCTCGAGTTCGCCGGCAAGCCGGTCGAGACGGTTCGTGACCTGACCCGCGAGGTTGCCCTGGCCGAGGTCGGCGAGGAGCAGTCCCTTCGCGTCTGGCGTCACGGCAACGATGTCGAGCTGACCGTGGCGCCTGGCCAGGCGCCGGGTACCGAGATGGCTGCGGCATCCGTGCCGGTGGCGCCGACCGACGTGCTGGGCCTGAAGCTCGCGAAGCTCGATGCAGCATCGCGCGCCGCTGCCGGCCTCGACGACAATGCGGAAGGTGTGCTGGTGGTCGAGGCCTCCGGTGAGGCTGCCGAGTGGATGTCGCCGGGCGACGTGATCCTCTCGGTCGACAACCAGCCGGTCGCGAGCCCGGAGGACGTGGCCGAGCGGGTGGCGGCGGCCGAGGCCAGCGAGCGCTCCGCTGTTCTCGTCCTCGTCAACCGCCAGGGCGAGCAGCGTTTCGCGACGCTCGACCTGCGGCACGCCTGACGCTCCCCTAGCCTTCGATCGTGCGGGCGGCGGTGCCTCTCGGGCATCGCCGCCCTGCGTTTCAGAAGAGCGTTGCATCCTTGGGGATGACGGCGCCCCGATGCCTGACGACGAGTGCGGCGAGGCGAACGGCGGCATCGACCGACCGGCCGATGGCATGCCCCTGGATCCGTGACGCCAGGTAGGCACCGTTGAAGGAATCGCCGGCACCGGTCGTGTCGACCGGATCGGCGACGCGCACCGGCAGCGCCTCGAACGCTTCGCCGTCCGCCATGAAATGCAGGCTCTCCTCGCCGTCCTTGACGATGACCTCGTCCGCGCCGAGCCCGTGCAGGCGATCCAGCGTCGCTCGCGGGGTTCGATCACCGAACAGCGCCTGTTCGTCGGCGAAGCTCGGCAGGATGATCGAGGCTGCCGCCGCCGCCGCCGTGATGACGGTGCGTGCCGCTTCCTCGTCGGGCCAGAGGCGCGGCCGGTAGTTGGGGTCGAAGGCGATGGTCGCCCCCTGCCGCCGCCGGCGTGCCAGGAGCTCGAGCAGGGCCGAACGGTCGGCTTCCGAGAGGATCGCCAGGCTGATCCCCGACAGGTAGAGCACGTCGAACGCGTCGAGGCGGGCCAGCCGCGCCCGGCCATCCGGCCCGGCGAAAACGTCCCGGGCTGCCGCAGTGCTGCGCCAGTAGAGGAAGCTGCGCTCGCCCCTGGCGTCGGTGCGGATGACATAGAGGCCGGGCAGCCGGCCCTCGAGCCTGGCGACGAAAGCGCAGTCGATTCCCTCGCTCTGCCAGCTCTTGATCATCTCGTCGCTGAAGGGGTCGTCGCCGAGCCCGGTCACATAGGCGACGCTACCGGCCGCCTCTGGCAGGCACCGGCGCAGGTAGACGGCCGTGTTCAGCGTGTCACCGCCGAATCCCTGGCGCATAAGGCCCGGGCCGGCCTCGCCGAGCTCGATCATGCATTCGCCGATGCTGGCGATCTTGCGCATTGTCATTCCTCCCGCGGCCCTCCCGCGGCGCCGCTTGCTTGGGATGCCCGAGGCGGTGCCGCCGTTCAAGCTGTACGATGCCGGTCATCGCCCAGCGATCCGGCGGCGATCCGCGGCAACCGCTTTTGGCGGCCGCGCGCGCCAGGGCCCTTGTGTCGGCCGTCGGCACATGATCTGTGTCGGGGCTCGTGCCGTATGGATGGTTGTAGTCTGCGGTGCGTCCCGAGCTTGCTCGATCCGGTCGCGAGTGGCTCGGCCGTTCAAACTCGTTGCTTGCCGATCGCGCTGCGGATTCTCATATGACGGCTATGAACATCCTTTTGATCGCTGCCATGCTGGCGACGCTGGTCGTGCTCTTCATCGGCATTTTCGGCTTTCTGCGCGGCGGCGAGTTTAACGAACGCTACGGGAACAAGCTGATGCGTGCGCGTGTCGGCCTGCAGTTTCTGGCGCTGGTCATCCTCGTGGTCCTGTTCTTGACCCAGTGAGGATGCGTCGGCGCTCGACGTTGCATAGGGCGACGCCCGTCGCGCCCTCCAGAAAGCACAGCGAATGGTAACGTTGACCAAGATCTACACCCGGGGCGGCGACCAGGGAAAAACGTCGCTCGGCGATGGTGTCCGGGTCGCCAAGCACAGCCTGCGTGTCCAAGCCTACGGGACGGTCGACGAGCTCAACGCGACGGTCGGGCTGGTTCGCGTCCATACAAGCGACGCAGCCGACCTCGAAGCGATGCTGATGCGGATCCAGAATGATCTCTTTGACCTTGGCGCCGATCTTTGTCGGCCGGGCGATGATGCGAGCGACGAATCGACCCTGCGCATCCAGGAGACGCAGATCACGAGGCTCGAGCGGGAGATCGACGCCATGAACGGCGAGCTTTCACCCCTGACCTCGTTCGTCCTGCCGGGCGGCACGCCGGCGGCTGCCCACCTCCATCTCTCGCGGACCGTCTGTCGGCGGGCAGAGCGCTTGGTGAGCGCGCTCCTGGAGCTCGAGCCGGTCAATTTCCTGGCGCTGCGTTACCTCAACCGCCTGGCTGATCATTTTTTCGTCGCCTCGCGCTTCGTGAACGACAAGGGGCGCCTGGACGTGTTGTGGCAGCCGGGCGCGCACCGCTGACGCATCCCCGTGGCCGAGGTGTTGGCTCGTTGACAAGGCTGTGACCGGGGCATATTGGTCCCTATTGCAGTGCACAAAAAACGGGCTGGCACGATCAATTCATCATCGATCGTGAAACAGAGGTTGGGTTTATGAAGGTGCTCGTGCCCGTCAAGCGGGTGGTCGACTACAACGTCAAGATCAGGGTCAAGGCGGACCAGACCGGGGTCGAGACCGCCAACGTCAAGATGTCGATGAATCCGTTCGACGAGATCGCCAACGAGGAGGCGATCCGGCTCAAGCGAAAAGGGCATCGCGACCGAGATCGTCGCCGTCTCGCTGGGCGAGCAGAAGTGCCAGGAAACGCTGCGCACCGCGCTTGCCATGGGGGCCGATCGGGCGATCCACGTGGTCAAGCGACGTCGAGCTGCAGCCGCTTGGCGGTCGCCAAGTGCCTCAAGGCCGTGGTCGGGCGGGAGCAGCCCGGCCTGATCCTGATGGGCAAGCAGGCGATCGACGACGACAGCAACCAGACCGGCGCAGATGCTCGCGGCCCTGCTCGGCTGGGCGCAGGCGACCTTCGTCTCCAAGCTGGAGCTGCAGGACGGCAAGGCGATGTGCGGCCGCGAGGTCGACGAGGGCATCGAGACCATCGAGATCGCGCTGCCGGCGATCATCACGGTCGACCTTCGCCTGAACGAGCCGCGCTACGCGTCGCTGCCGAACATCATGAAGGCCAAGAAGAAGCCCATCGATCCGCTGACGCCCGAGGACCTCGGCGTCGATGTCACCCCGCGCCTCGTCTACACCCATGTTCGAGGAGCCGCCGAAGCGCCAGGCCGGTGTGCGCGTCGAGAGCGTCGACGAGCTGGTGGGCAAGCTGAAGACCGAAGCGGGAGTGCTCTGATGGCGTCCTGATTCTCGCCCAGCACGACAATCAGAGCCTCGATCCGGCAACCCTGCATGCCGTCACCGCGGCAGGCCGCTGCCCGGGCCGATGTCACCTGCTGGTCGCCGGCCTGGATTGTGGCGCCGCTGCCGAAGCCGCAGCGAAGGTGCAGGCATCGACAAGGTGCTGCGGGTCGAGCACGAGGCCTACGCCAACCCGGTGGCCGAGGACCTGGCGCCACTGCTCGTTGCCATGGCCGGCGACTACGACCATCTGCTGGCCGCTTCGACCACGTTCAGCCGCAACGTCATGCCGCGGGTGGCCGCACTGCTCGACACGGCGCAGCTCAGCGACATCGTCGAGGTCGTCTCGCCCTCGACGTTCAAGCGCTACATCTATGCCGGCAATGCGCTGACCACGGTCGAGAGCAACGACGCCAAGCGCGTCATCACCGTTCGCACGACGACCTTCGATGCGGCTGCCGCCGACGGGCGGCTCGGCTGCGGTCGAGACGGTCGGCGGCCGTCGATCCGGCCGGCCTCGCCACGGTTCGTCGGCCGCGAAGTGCAGTCCAGCGACCGGCCCGACCTGGGCTCGGCGCGGGTCGTCGTCTCCGGCGGTCGCGGCATCGGCTCGGCCGAGAATTTCCAGATCATCGAGGCAGCTCGCCGACAGCTGTCGGTGCCGCCGTCGGCGCGTCCCGCGCCGCCGTCGATGCCGGCTACGCGCCGAACGACTGGCAGGTCGGCCAGACCGGCAAGATCGTCGCGCCCGACCTCTACGTCGCCGTCGGCATCTCCGGCGCCATCCAGCATCTTGGCCGGCATGAAGGACAGCAAGGTCATCGTGGCCATCAACAAGGACGAGGAGGCGCCGATCTTCCAGGTCGCCGACTACGGCTTGGTCGGCGATCTCTTCAACGCTCGTGCCCGAGCTCGACCGCAGACGCTCGAGCAGCCAAGGGCTGAGCGGCAAACGCAGGAGCGGCTTCATGCCCGATCTACGCCGAGAACGACTATCCGCCGATCCCCGAGATCCACGCGATCGGCGTCATCGGTGCCGGCCAGATGGGCGGCGGCATCGCCGCAGGTCGCTGCGCCGGCCGGCTTCGACGTCGTGCTCATGCGACGTCCGAGCCGAGCGCTCGAAGCGGCGCCTCGAGCTGATCGCGGCGTCTGCTCGACCGGCAGGTCAAGCAAGGGCGCGCTCACCGAAGCCGAGCGGGACGCGGCGCTGGCCCGGATCCGCACGGCGAGCAACATGGCGGCGTTCGGCGACTGCGACCTCGTCATCGAGGCGGCGACCGAGAGACGAGGAGATCAAGCGCAAGATCTTCGAGCAGCTGATCGCGCACCTGAGCCCGACGCGATCGTCGCGACCAACACCTCGTCGATCTCGATCACCCGCCTGGCCGCGGTCACCGACCGGCCCGAGCGGTTCATCGGCATGCACTTCATGAACCCGGTGCCGGTGATGAAGCTGGTCGAGATGATCCGCGGCATCGCCACCGGCGAGGACACCTACCAGGCGATCCAGCGCTGGTCGCGAGAGGCTGGGCAAGACTGCGGTCACCGCCGAGGACTTCCCGGCCTTCATCGTCAACCGCATCCTGCTGCCGATGATCAACGAGGCGGTCTACACGCTCTACGAGGGCGTCGGCACGGTCGAAAGCATCGACACCGCCATGAAGCTCGGCGCCAATCACCCGATGGGCCCGCTGGAGCTCGCCGACTTCATCGGCCTCGACACCTGCCTCGCGGTCATGCAGGTGCTCTACGACGGGCTCGGCCGACAGCAAGTACCGGCCCTGCCCGCTGCTGGTGAAGTATGTCGAGGCCGGCTGGCTCGGCCGCAAGGTCAATCGCGGCTTCTACGACTATCGCGGCGAGACGCCGGTACCCACCCGTTGAGGCGCACGGACATACAGGCGCCGAGTTCGGCGGCGCTGCTGTCGTATGGATGGAACCTCTGGCAGACGGCGGTCTCGGCACAAATGACGATCGGCCTGCGCCTCTGGTCGCTGGCCCTGCCCAGCGAAAGGGAAAGCGCCTGGGGGCAGGCCGAGATCTGGCGCATGGTCAGCGAGAAGCAGGCGGCGATGGTCGAAGCCGGTGTCGCGACGCAGCGCGTCCTGCTCGGCAGGAGCCCGGCGCTGCTGCCGCTCCTGGAGGCTGGTTTGCGCCCCTACACCAAGCGCACCGGGGCCAACGCCAAGCGGCTCAGCCGCCGCCTCTGAGCAGCCTCAGGCTTCGATGGCGAAGCACTTGAAGACGAAGGCCAGGACCTCGGCGTGCTCCTTCAGTGCGTCGAAGCGGCCGGATGCGCCGAAATGGCCGGCATCCATGTTGGTCTTCAAGAGCAGGATGTTGTCATCGGTCTTGGTCGCCCGCAGCTTGGCCACGTACTTGGCGGGCTCCCAGTAGGTCACCCGCGGATCGCTGATGCCGGCGGTCACCAGCATGGCCGGATAGGCCTTCGCCTCGATGTTCTCATAGGGGCAGTAGCTGCGGATCCGCAGGAAGTCGTCCTTCGAGGTCAGGGGGTTGCCCCACTCCGGCCATTCGATCGGGGTCAGCGGCAGGCTTTCGTCCTGCATCGTGTTCAAGACGTCGACGAACGGCACCTCGGCCACGACACACCGCCAGAGCTCCGGCCGCATGTTGCTGACCGCGCCCATCAGCATGCCGCCGGCCGAGCCGCCGCGGATGGCAATTTGGCCGGGCTCGGCGTAGCCGCTCTCGATCAGCTTCTCCGCACAGCTGATGAAATCGCTGAACGTATTCGACTTCTTCTCCAGCTTGCCCTCGCGGTACCAGCGATGCCCCATCTCGTCGCCGCCGCGGACATGCGCGATGGCAAAGGCGAAGCCCCGATCGACGAGCGACAGGCGCGACGCGTTGAAGGAGGGGGGCATCCCCATGCCGTAGGAGCCGTAGCCGTAGAGGAAGAGCCGCCCCGAGCCGTCCTTTGGGTAGTCCTTGCGACGGATGACGGAGATCGGCACTTCCGTCCCGTCCACCGCCTTGGCCCAGAGCCGCTCGCCGAGATAGCGGCTGGCATCGTAGCCGCTCGGGATCTCCTGCACCTTCAGGGTCTCGAGGCGTCGCTCGGCCAGATGGTAGTCATAGACGGTGGCCGGCGTCGTCAGCGAGGAGAAGCCCAGGCGCAGGCGGTCGGTCGCAAATTCCCGATTGTCGCCGAGTCCCGCCGTGAAGACGTCCTCGTGAAAATCGATGGCGTGCTCGCTGCCGTCATAGCGGCGCACCCTCAGGTTCGCGAGGCCGTGCCGGCGCTCGGTCACCACCATGAAGTCGGCAAAGCAGGTGACGTCGATCAGGTAGTCGTCGTCGTCGCCTGCGATCTCCTCCTGCCAATTGCTCTCGCCCGGGGCATCGACCGGTGCCGAGACCAGCCGGAAGTTCTCGTGGCGGTCGTTCGTCCTGATCCACAACCGGTCGCCGGCGTGCTCGACGCTGTAGCGATGCTCGTCGCGCCGCGGCGCCACCAGGCGAGGCTCGGCCTCTGGCGAGGCGGTTTCGATCAGCCTGATCTCACGGGTCACATGGCTGCCGGACGAGAGCACGGCGAAGCGCCGGCTATGGGTCAGTCCCAGGCCCACGAAGAACGCCGGGTCGACCTCCTCGTAGACGATCGGATCGTCCTCCGGCTGCTTGCCGAGGCGATGCAGCCTCACCCGGAAGGGGCGAAGATTTTCGTTCAACTCCACGTAGAAAAAACCGTCGCTCTCGGCCGTCCAGACCACCCCGCCGGAGGTATTGGCGATCTTCTCGCCAACCTGCGTGCCGGCCGTCAGGTCCTTGATCTGGATGACGTAGCGCTCGGAGCCGTCGTCGTCCGTGCCATGAGCCAGGAGCCGGGCATCGGGGCTGACGGCCAAACCGCCGAGATTGAAGTAGCTCTTGCCCTCGGCCATGGCGGGCTCGTCCAGAATGACCGACGAATCGCCACCGGTTCGCCGTGCGCGGTACCAGGTGCGGTACTGCGCGCCCGGGCTGAATGCCCAGTGATACAAATAGTCGCCATCCGGCACCGGCACCGAGCTGTCGTCGTCCTTGATCCGGCCCTTGAGCTCGGCGTGCAACGTCTCGATCATTGCCCGCTGCGGGGCCATCACCGCGTCGAAATAGGCGTTTTCGGCCTCGAGATATGCTCGGATCTCGGAATCCTCGACTTTGGGATAGCCTGGATCCCGCAGCCACGCGTAACAATCTGTCCAGCGGATGCCATGACGCTCGAGGCTCAGCGGTACTTGCTTCGCGACCGGAGGTGTCGCCGGCTTCGAGGTCTCCGTCGTCATTCAGATCTCCGAGGGTGTCCGCAAGCTCAGCCTCTCAGTCTAGTGCCGCATTCGGCATGTCAAGGAGGCGGTCAAAACGCGAGGGGCAAACGGCATGACGGGACAGGGGATGCGCGGCCGCATCAAAGCGCTCAACATTTATCCCGTGAAAGGCTGCGCCGCCGTTTCCGTCGAGCACGCGACGCTCGGCCCGCTGGGCCTGCGCGAGGATCGGCGCTGGATGATCGTGGAGGCCGCAACCGGCCATTTCCTCACGCAGCGGGACCTGGCGGTCCTGGCGATGATCCAGCCGCGGCTGCAAGCCGACGCCCTCATGCTCGACGTGCCGGACGGACCTGTCCTTGCGCTCGATCTCACGGATCGCGGTGATCGGCGGCGGGTCATGGTCTGGCGCGACGTGGTCGAGGCGGTCGAGCCCGACAAGGCGGCCAGCGATGCGCTCAGCCGCTGGCTGGGCCGCCCGGTCGCCCTGGTTCGCTTCCCCGAGACGGCGGAGCGGTCCTGCGATCTGGAGCATGCACCGCCCGGCAGCCGTGTCGCCTTCGCCGACGGCTTTCCGCTGCTCGTCACCTCGACGAACTCGCTCGACGCGCTCAACCTGAAGATCGCCGAGCGCGGCGGCGAGCCCGTGCCGATGCAACGTTTTCGCCCGAACATCGTCATCGAGGGCGTCGACAGCGGCGCGGAGGATCGGGCGCGGTCGCTGGTCATCGAGGGCGGTTTGCGGCTCGACCTCGTCAAGCGTTGCGAACGCTGCGTGGTCACCACGATCGACCAGGCGACCGGCGCCAAGACCGGCAAGGAGCCGCTGCGCACGCTCGCCGTCATTCGCGCCGACAAGGCGTCGGGCGGCGTCTGGTTCGGGCAGAACGCCGTGCCGCGGCTGGCGCCAGCGCGGAAGCACAAATCCGGGTCGGCCAGCCTTGCCGGCTGGAGCCGTAGGACCGGGTCAGGCGTCGATCCGGGTGATCGTCCCGCCCTGCAGCCGGAAGAAAGCATCCTGCGGCTGGTCCAGCTCGAGCATCGCCGCCGGCGGCAGCCCCGCATAGGCGACACGGACGGCACGACCGAGCGCGCCATGCGCGACCGCGACGAGACGCGACCCTGGTGCGATGGATGCGAGCCACGCCGTTGCTCGATCGAGGATGTCCTGCTGCGTCTCGCCGCCGCCGGGTGGCGGCCGGGTCCAGCGATCGTCGATCCTGGCCTGCCAGAGCTCGGGATCCATGGCCTCGATCTCGGCGGCCGTCAGGCCTTCCCAGCGACCCCAGGCCATCTCGGTCAACTGCTCGTCCGTAACGATGTCGGCGGCGTCCCAGCCTAGTGTCTCGGCGATGATCCGCGTGGTCTGGAGCGCCCGGCCGAGCGGGCTCGAGATCAGGCGGTAGCCGTCTGCCGGCTCCAGCACCGAGCGCAGCCGCTCGCCATAGCGTCGCGCCTGCTCAACGCCACGCTCGGTCAACGGCGAGTCCAGCTGCCCTTGGGCGCGGCGCTCGACGTTCCACACGGTCTCGCCGTGGCGGAGCAGGAAGATGTCAGTCGGGTCCCGCCCGGTGGTGCGCATCTGTTCAGCGCTGCCCGCCACGCGTGCCCGGCGGCGGAACGAAACCGCCGCCACCGGCGTCTTCGATGCCGGGCTGCACCGAGCTCGGCAGCGGAGCCGGCTCGGGCGATGTCGGCAGCGGGCCAGGTGCTGGCGAGGTCGCGTCCGGCAGCCGCCGCAAGGTGCGCTCATCGCTCGAACGCTGAGCACTCGGCGGCTCGCGGCGAAGCTGGTCCTGCAGTTGGCGCCGGGTCACTGGATCGGCCGCGCCGTCGCGGCTCAGGCGGTCGACTTGGCGGGTCACATGCGGCGCCGGGCGCTCGAAGCGGGAGGTGCCGCGGAGATCGTCGGCGAGTGCCGGCGCCGACGGCATGGCGAAGGCCAGCGACATCAACAGCATTGTGAACGCCACTATGCTATGCCAGCGGCCTTCGGGACATCTCGCCCTCTTGACGGCATCCGATCGTGCGTCATCACTCGCGTGCAACGATGTCTCCGCCAGCAAACGTTTCTCGCATGGCGCAACCTCGCGCCCTTTCCGGGGTTATCAATTGCCCGTAACAATGTGGTCCTACCATGCACAGTGAGGTTTCGCCGCCAACGCCGAAAGGAAAGAGTCCGCGCGATCCGCGGCTCGATTTTTTTCGCGGCATCGCGATGCTCATCATCATGGTGGCGCATATCCAACGGAATCCGTGGGGGAACTTCATTCCGGCGCGGTTCGGTCCATCGGACGCTGCCGAGATGTTCGTGTTCTGCTCGGGCTACGCGGCAGCCATCGCCTTCGGAGCCACCTTCATCCGTGTCGGGTTCTGGATGGGCGCCTGGCGCATCGCGCTTCGCTGCTGGCAGGTGTACTGGGCGCATATTGGCCTGTTCGTCGTGATCGCGGCGATTTCCGTCGTCGCCAATGACTGGTTCGGGACAGCGGACCGCAGCTACATCGATGGTCTCAACCTGGGCCCGTTCTTCGCTGATCCGGCCAGCCAGCTGGTCGGCCTCCTGACCCTCACCTACGTTCCCAATTATTTCGATATATTGCCGATGTACATCGTCATCTTGATGATGGTGCCGCTGGTCGTCGTGCTGCAACGCATCCACGTCTATGCTGCGGTCGGCTTCTGTCTCGGTCTCTATGCGCTGGTCTGGATGTTCAATTTCAGTTTCCCGGCCGAGCCCTGGTCGGATCGGCGCTGGTTCTTCAACCCGTTGGCGTGGCAGCTGCTTTTCTTCACGGCATTCATGCTGGCGCGCGGCTGGATCCAGGCGCCGCCGTTCAAGCCTTGGCTGCTTGCGGTGGCAGCGGCCTATGTCCTGATCATGATCCCGATCAGCCGCTGGCAGATCTACACGCAGGTGCCGTTGCTGGAGTCGATCCACGACGTGCTCTGGCTGCGCGACAACCCGCAGGGCGGGATCGTCAAGACCAACCTCAGCCCGCTGCGCTATCTGCACATCCTGGCGCTGGCCTATCTCGCGGTATGGGTGGTCTCGGGACGCCAGCAGTCGCTCTTGAACTGGCCCTACAGGGTGATCGTCAAGGTCGGGCAGCAGGCGCTCGCCACCTTCCTGACCAGCATGACGCTCGCCTGGATCCTGACGATCGTTCTCGATCAGACCAACCGGGACCCGCTCACGGTTGCCGTGGTGAACCTCTTCGGCCTCGCGATCATCATCGCCGTCGCCTACGTGGTCGGCTGGTACAAGCAGGAGCCATGGCGTCGCCCGAGGCCCGCTCCGGATCGCGTCCCCGGGCCGGTCGGCGCACTCTCGCGCGCTCAGACGTAGGTCAAAGACCGCTCACGCGCTGCCGCTGACGTAGCCCACGAGCTGCTCGATGGTCGACTGCTGGTGATCGATCACCGCCTTGACGAGGTCGCCGATCGAGACGAGGCCAACCAGCCGGTCGTCCTCCATCACCAGGATATGGCGGATGCGCTTGTCCGTCATGGTTGCCATGCACGCCTCGACCGTCTGGTCGGGAGAGGCGGTCGGCAGATCCGTGACCATGATGTCGCGGATCGGCGTGTCCAGGGACGAGCGGCCCTTTAGGATCACCTCGCGGGCATAGTCCCGCTCGCCCAGCAGGCCGACGGGCCGCCCGTCCGCGGCGACGACCAGCGCGCCGATGTCGAGTTCCGCCATTCGCTCGAGCGCCTGGTAGACGGTGTCATCGGGCCCGATCGTGATGACGTCGTGGCCCTTGCGCTCAAGGATCTGCCTTATCGTCGTCATTGCCGCCTCCCATCCAAAGCAGGCATTGCGCAGACCGTGCATGTTGCACCTGTCTGGCGCCTGGCTCAACGGAAACGACATGCCGGAGCCACTCGAGCCTGCAGGGCTCGCCACGCGCCGGCCGCTTTCGGGCCTTGTCGCCGAGCCGGGGTCACGTGCGCATTGCGTTGTTTTTCCAGTCTGTTTATTCAATCAATGGTTGATAACTGGTTTTTGGCCCGATCGGGCGGTGGAGTGGCGCATCAATGGAGAAGCTCGACCTTTTTGCCTGCCCGCGGACCGGCGAACGGCTCGTCCATGATGCGGCCGCCGGCGCCCTGGTTGGCCGAAGCCATCGCTATGTCATTCAGGACGGCATCCTGCGTCTCAACCCAGAGTTGGAGTAATGCCTCGCTCAGGGACTACTACGAGTCCGTGAACGGCAAGAAGCCGCCGGTCGTCGGCGATTTTTTCGACGGTGAGTTCGATCCGGTCGAAGGGTATTATCGGCGAAGCAAGAAGCGCGCACTGGTCGATCTGCTCCCCGCTGATCTCGGCATCGCTCTCGATGTGGGCGGCGGCTCGGGCGAGATCCTCCGCTCCTTGATCCATCATGCCGACAGCCGGTACGCTGCGGTAGTGGTTCTCGATTGGGCGTCCAGCGCGATGCGGCCCTCGGCGCGGCGTCTGGCGGACAGCCCTCGCCACATCTTCGTCGAGGCGGACGCCACCCGCTTGCCCATCCGCGATCGAAGCGTCGATTTCATCTTCAACTCGGAGATGATCGAGCACCTCCAGCCGAGCCAGTCGGAGGCCATGCTCGCTGAGTTCAAGCGGGTCTTGAAGCCGGGCGGCAAGGTCTTGCTGACGACGCCCAACGGCCTCGAGTATCGGCGTGTCCTGCAGGAGGGCGTGCTGAGCATGATGCTGCTGGCGAGCGGCCGGCGGCCGGGTGACCTTGCCGCCCGCGAGCGGCTCAAGGCACGCCTGTTTCGCCCCTATCTCAAGCTGACGGGACACCACTTCGCCGATCTCGAGGCGGTCGAGCGCAATGCGCAGATCGGGCATTTCAATGTCCTCAGGCCGCGCGTGCTGGCGGGTCAGGCGCAGCGGCAAGGCCTCGCCGTCCGACGTACATTGGTGCGCATCTTGGTGCCCATCGTGGTGCCGCGCGGCATCAAGACGGGGCGCCGGGACCCGCGCGCGCTCGATCGCCTGGAGAGCCTGGTGCAGCGGCTGCGGCTAGATCGCTTCTTCTTGAGCTGCCAAATGCATCTCCTGGAGAAGCCGGCTTGAGGTGATGCGGCCGGGCTGGCCGGATCGGCCGCGCCTGCCGGCCCGGAAATCGACACTTGCAGCCTGCGCCAGTAACGGTCTATCGCGATCCGCGATCGCCACAACCCGGACGTTCCACGCATGAACGAGACCGCCTATTCATTGCCGCCCCGCTCCCTCGACAAGGACGGCATCAAGAAGGCAATTCTCGGCAAGTTGATCTATGCCGTCGGCAAGGATCCGGAGCATGCCACGACGCATGACTGGTTTTTTGCGACGGCGCTCGCGACCCGCGACCGAATGGTCGACGCATGGATGGACAGCACGCGCAACATCTACCAACGCGGGCAAAAGCGGGTCTACTACCTGTCGCTCGAATTCCTCATCGGCCGGCTCCTGGGCGACGCGCTCAACAATCTGGGCCTCACCGAGCCGGTGCGCGAGGCCTTGGATCAGCTTGGCGTCGACGCCGATGCGGTCTTGAAGGCCGAGCCTGACGCCGCCCTCGGCAATGGCGGCCTCGGCCGGCTCGCCGCCTGCTTCATGGAAAGCATGGCGACCTTGGGCATTGCCGGGTTCGGCTACGGCATCCGCTACCAGCATGGGCTCTTCAAGCAGGGCTTCGATCACGGTTGGCAGGTGGAGCGGCCGGAGGACTGGCTGGCCTTCGGCAATCCCTGGGAGTTCGAGCGGCCCGAAGCGGTCTACCCGATCCGCTTTGGCGGCTCTGTCCGCGATTCGGTCGATGTCAACGGCAACCGGCGATACAGCTGGGAGGGTGGGCAACGCGTCCTGGCGGTCGCCTACGACACGATGATCGTCGGCTATGGCGGCAAGCACATCAACACGCTGCGCCTCTGGTCGGGCCAGAGTGGCAATCTCATCGACCTCGAGGCGTTCAATCGTGGCGACTACCAGGAGGCGGTCGGCGACCAGATCGCGGCCGAGAGCATCAGCCGCGTCCTCTACCCCAACGACGCGAACCAGGCCGGCCAGCAGCTGCGTCTGCAGCAGGAGTACTTCTTCACCGCGGCGAGCCTGATGGATCTCATCCGCCGTCATTTGACTGTGCACGACAACGTCGAGAACCTGGCCGATCATGTGGCCATCCAATTGAACGACACTCATCCGGCGATCGCGGTGCCGGAGTTGCTCCGGCTCTTGATCGACGAGCACGGCTTGCCGTTCAAGAAAGCCTTCGGCATCGTCCAGGAGTGCATCAGCTACACCAACCATACCCTCCTGCCGGAGGCGCTCGAGCGCTGGCCGGTGCAGCTGCTGGAGCAGATGCTGCCGCGGCACATGCAGCTCATCTACGACATCAACGCCTACGTCCTGAGCACGCTCAGGCACGTGCCAGGCAACGACGATCCTTTCCTTTCCGACGTGTCGCTGATCGAGGAGGGCTTTAACCGCTCGGTCCGCATGGGCCATCTCGCCTTCATCGGCGCCCGCAAGGTCAACGGCGTCTCGGCGCTGCACACCGAGCTGATGAAGGAGACGGTGTTCAAGTCGCTGCACCGCCGCTTTCCCGACAAGATCACCAACAAGACCAACGGCATCACGCCGCGGCGCTGGTTGATGGGCTGCAACCCCGGCCTGGCCGCACTGCTCGACGAGCGCATCGGCGATGCCTGGCGCGATGATATGCCGCGGCTGCAGGACATCGAGCCAATGGTCGACGATGCGCCTTTCCAGGACGCCTTTCGCGCGACCAAGCGGCAGAACAAGGTGCGGCTGGTGCGGACCATCGCCGATTTGCACGGTCTCAAGCTCGATCCGGATGCGATGTTCGACATTCAGATCAAGCGGATCCACGAGTACAAGCGCCAGCTCTTGAACATTCTCGAGGCCATAGCGCTCTATGATGCCATTCGCGCGGCACCCGAGAAGAACTGGCAGCCTCGGGTGAAGCTGTTCGGCGGCAAGGCGGCGCCCTCCTACAACCGGGCCAAGCTGATCATCAAGCTGATCAACGACGTGGCCAAGGTCGTGAACAACGACAGCCTGGTCGGCGATCGGCTCAAGGTTTTTCTCCTACCCAACTACAATGTCAGCCTCGCCGAGCAGATGATCCCTGCAGCCGATCTGTCCGAGCAGATCTCGACCGCCGGCATGGAGGCGTCCGGCACGGGCAACATGAAGTTTGCGCTGAACGGCGCCTTGACGGTCGGTACGCTGGACGGTGCCAATGTCGAGATGCGCGAGCATGTGGGGGCGGAGAATTTCTTCATCTTCGGGATGACCGCCGATCAGGTGCTCGAGGCGCGCATTCGGCGTGACGCGGCGCGCGCCGCCATTGAAGCATCGCCGAGGCTCGGCCGCGTCCTGCAGCTGATCGAGCAAGGGCATTTCTCGCCGGACGATCCGAGCCGCTTTAGGCCGATCATCGACGACCTCCGCAACATTGACTACTTCATGGTGGCGGTCGATTTCGATGCCTATTTCGACAAGCAACGTGAGATCGATCGGGCATTCGGCGACGGCCGGGATTGGACCCGGATGGCGGCGCTGAACACCGCGCGCATGGCTTGGTTCTCGTCCGACCGGACGATATCCGAGTATGCCAAGGAGATCTGGCGCTGTCGGACCTAGGGCCGTATCCGTCGCTGCTGCGTCGCTGAGGCCAGGCCGGGGCGTTGAGAGCCGGCAACAAGCGGCAGGGGGTTCGGCTCAGACTGGTGCTCGAGCCGGACATCGCGATCGGGCCGGGCAAAGCCGACATCCTCGACTTCATTGCCGAGACCGGCTCGATAGCGGCCGCCGGCCGGCGCATGGGCATGAGCTACAAGCGCGCTTGGCTCCTCGTCGAGACGATGAACCGCTGCTTCAGGGAACCTCTGGTCGAAACCAGTCGTGGTGGTCGGAGCAAGGGGGGGGCCGTTCTCACTGCCAGCGGCCGTGAGGTTCTCGAACGTTATCGGCGGATGGAGGTCCTTACCGCCGCTGCTATCGGCGGCGAGCTGGACGCGTTGCGCGCCCTGCTGGCCGATATGTCCGATGAGAAATAGCGCTTGCCGAATGACGCGGAGTTTCGATAGGCATGGTGCAACATGACGCTTCCCGGATTTGGCCATGCCGCCTCGTCACCTGCTGGTTGGTGCAGTCTTTCTCTTCGTCTGCCCGATTTCGCTGCCGGCAGCGGCGGACGAGGTTTTGGTCGCTGTCGCTGCCAACTTCGCCGAGGTGATCGAGGAGCTGCAGCCGATCTTCGCCGCCGAGACCGGCCACACGCTGGTTGCGACCACGGGCTCGACAGGCAAGCTCTACGCCCAGATCGTGGCAGGCGCCCCGTTCGAGGTGCTGCTCTCGGCGGATGCGGCGACGCCCGAGCGGCTCGAGACCGAGGGCAGGGCCATGGATAGCACGCGGTTCACCTACGCCATCGGCAAGCTCGCACTCTGGAGCGCCGATGCGACGCTGATCGCCGATGACGGGGCCGCGGTGCTCGAGGCCGGCCGCTTTCGCCACCTCGCGATCGCCAATCCGGACCTCGCTCCCTATGGCATCGCCGCCAAGCAGACGCTCGAAACGCTCGACCTCTGGACGGATCTCCAGGACAAGCTGGTGATGGGCCAGAACATCGGGCAGACCCACTCGCTGGTGGCGACGGGCGCGGCCGAGCTCGGCTTTGTCGCTCTCTCGGCCGTCATGAGCCCGCGCAACCCGACCGCAGGCAGTGTCTGGGAAGTGCCACAAGCGCTATTCTCGCCAATTCGTCAGGACGCGGTCCTGCTGCTGCCCGGCGCCGACAACCCGGGGGCGGCGGCGTTCCTCGAGTTTCTCGCGAGCCCGAAGGCGGCGGTCGTCATCGAGACCTACGGCTACGCGCTCGCCGGCGATGACACTGCCTGACGCTCGGGCCGCTCTGGCTGACCCTGCATCTCGCCCTCGTCACCACGGTCGTCCTCCTCTTGCTCGGCACGCCGCTCGCCTGGTGGATGGCGCATACCAGGAGCCGAACGAAGCCGGTCGTCGAGGCGCTGACCGCCCTGCCGCTGGTCCTGCCGCCCACGGTCCTCGGCTTCTATCTGCTCGTTCTGCTCAACCCAACGGCACCCATCGGCGCCTTTTGGGTGAGCCTCACCGGCTCGACTTTGACCTTCGCCTTCAGCGGCCTCGTCGTTGCCTCCGTCTTCTACTCGCTGCCGTTCACCGTTCAGCCACTCCAGGCGACCTTCGAGACGATCGGCAGAGGCCCACTCGAGGCTGCGGCGACATTGCGCGCCACACCGCTCGACGCCTTTTTCACCGTCGCCTCGCCCATGGCGCTGCGCGGCTACCTCACCGCGGCCGTGCTCAGCTTCGCGCATACCATCGGCGAGTTCGGCGTCGTGCTCATGGTGGGCGGCAACATCCCGGGCCGCACCAAGGTCATCTCGATCGCCATCTACGAGCATGTCGAGACGATCGACTACCAGGCCGCGCACGTCCTCTCGGCCGGACTGCTCGTCTTCTCGTTTCTCGTCTTGCTCACCGTCTACACGCTCAATCGGCGCTTCCCCGTTCATGTCGGCTGATGCCATGGCGACCCTCGAGCTCGATGTGTCGCTCGACTATCCCGGCTTCAGCCTACGTTTTGCCGAAGCGCTGCCGCTCGCCGGGATCGCCGGCCTCTTCGGGCCAAGCGGTTGCGGCAAGAGCACGCTCTTGCGGATTATCGCTGGGCTCGAGCGCAACGCCCGTGGCCGGGTCGCCTTCAACGGCGAGGTTTGGCAGGTCGGAGCCGGCAGGGATTTCGTCCCGCCGCATCGCCGCGGTGTCGGCTACGTCTTTCAGGAAACGCGGCTCTTCCCGCACCTGTCGGTCGCGGGCAACCTCGCCTATGCGGAGCGCCGCTCGCGCCATGTCGGCAACGCGATCCGGATGACCGATGTCGTCGAGGCTCTGGACCTCCAAGCGCTGCTCGGCCGCCGCACCACGGGCCTCTCGGGCGGTGAGCGACAGCGCGTGGCGATTGCCCGAACGCTGCTCAGCCGCCCCCGCCTGCTCCTGATGGACGAGCCCCTGGCCGCTCTCGACTATCGGCGCAAGGGCGAGATCCTCCCCTATATCGAGCGACTACCTGGCACGTTCGGCCTGCCGATGATCTATGTCAGCCACGCCATCGACGAGGTGAGCCGGCTGGCCGAGCGGCTGATTCTCATGGCCAATGGTGCCAAGACCGCAGTCGGTTCGACGACCGACCTCTTGAGCCGGCTCGACCTGCAGCCGGTGACCGGTCGTTTCGAGGCCGGCGCTCTCCTGACGGCTCACCTCATCGACCACGATCCGGTCTTTCGTCTGTCCAGGCTGACTATCGGCGATCAAGACCTGTTGATGCCGGAGGTCGACATGCCGCCCGGCAGCGAGGTGCGGTTGCGGGTCCGGGCGCGCGACGTCGCATTGGCGACCGTGCGGCCGGTGGGAATCAGCATTCGAAATATCTTGGCAGGGATTGTCGTCGAGATCCGGCCAGAGGCGGAAACGGCATTCGCCGAGACCCTGGTGGATGTCGGAGGCACGCGCCTGCGTGCTCGGCTGACGCGGGCGGCGGTGGCGGACCTCGAACTCGTCCCCGGCAAGGTGGTTTTCGCCTTGATCAAGAGCATCTCTTTCGATCGCCGCGGCCTGCTGCCTTCGGTGACGCCACCGGTGGCCGCTCAGCCCGAGGCGGCGCGATAGACGGCGGCGGTGGCCATGCCCAGGACGAGCGACAGCAGCGCGTTTCGGCTCTTCAGCATGGCCGCGAGCGTGACGGTGGTGGCGAGCCAGGCGGCGGGGCCGCTCTGGATCAGCGGCGGAACGACGATCGCGACCAGGACCGAGCCCGACAGATAGCGAAGGAACGCCTCGACCCGCGGTGAGAAGGGGATGCGGGCCATCACGAGGATGCCGCCGAGCCGGGTCGCGAAGGTGAGCAAGCCAATGGCGGCAATGGCCGCGACCGCCTCGAGTGGGCTCACGGTCGGCGCTCGTGGCGGGAGAGCCATTCCTGCGTGGTCAATCCGACGATGCCGCCGACGATCGCACCGGTCATGACGTGCCAGTGGGCCGGCAGGACCTGGACCGCGAGCAGCGAGCTGGCACCGGCCGCCAGCCAAGCGATGTCGTCGCTGCGCGTTCGGCGCAAGCCGGTCAGCATGCAGACGAAGAAGAGCAGGAAGGTGAGGTCGAGGCCGAGCCGGTCGAGATCGATCGACACGGTCTCGACGAGCGCGGCGCCGAACGCGGTGCCCGCGATCCAGACGATCCAGAGCAAGAGCCCGCTGCCGACCAGATAGCCCATGTCACGCTCGCCGCGGTCATAGGCGTGCACCGCCTGTACCCAGTTGATGTCGGTCATCAAGGCGGCCGGCAGCAGCCGCTGGGCGAAGGGTAAACGCCCGAACCAGGGGTAGAGGGCAGCACCCATCAGGATGTGCCGGGCATTCACAGCAAATACGACGAGCAGGAGTGGGATCCATGGCACGGGCGAGACGAGCAGCTCGAGCGAGGCGAACTGCGACGCGCCGGCAAAGGCGGCAGCGCTCAGCAGCGTCGCCGACCAGCTGTCGAGCCCGGCATGGCTCGCCGCGACGCCGAAGGCAAAGGCGAAGAGGAAGACCGAGACGAGCGCGAATAGCATGTCGCGCGCGCCGCGTGCCATCCCGGCGCGGGTCAGGCAGACCGTGGCCTCGGAGGCCGCCGGCTCGACGGTCATCGTCGGCTCTGGACCATCGCCCTCAACCGTCGAGCGTCATGTCGAGATCAATGAGCCGTGGCGCGTAGCCGAGTGCCTCCATGAAGCGGAGGAGGTCCGCCGATCGCAACGTGGTCGTCGCCTCGTTGATCAGCGGATGGCAGTTCACGAACTCGTGCGCCATCAGCTTGGTGTCGAGCACCGGCTGAACCCATCGCCCTGTATCGTTGATCAGCGCCAGGGCCGTCACCGAGCCCGGCAGCACGCCAAGGACCTCGAGCAGGCGGTCGGGCTTGCCGAACGAGAAGCGCGGCGCCTGCAGCAGGCGGGCCAGCGCATTCACCTTGACCTGCTGCTGATCGAGGCAGGTGACGAGCCAGAGGCCGCCCTGTTTGTCCTCGAGGAACAGGTTCTTGGTGTGCCCGCCCGGCAGATGGTGCGTGTGCTCTTGCGCCTCATCGACGGTGAAGACCGGGGGGTGCTCGACTGTTCGATGCGCGATCGCGAGACTGTCGAGGAAGGCGAAAAGCTCGGTGCGGCTCTTGGGCATGGGGCGGCTCGTAGCAACGGTCCGGCAGGCTGGCAAGCGAGGCTCGTAACGCCATCGTGGTTTGCCGCGCCCGGACCCGCCACCTACCTCCAGCGGACGCGCAGAGCTGATTGTGACTTGAATGAGCGAGCTGATCGAAGCGGATATGTGTGTCATCGGCGCCGGCTCGGCCGGCCTTTCGGTGGCCGCCGGGGCAGCTCAGCTGGGCGCGCCCACGGTCCTGATCGAGGCCGATCGCATGGGGGGCGACTGCCTCAATGTCGGCTGCGTGCCATCCAAGAGCTTGATCGCCGCGGCGCGCATCGCGCATCAGATGCGCAGCTGTGCGCCCTTCGGCATCGCGCCCGTGGTGCCCGAGGTCGACATGACCAGGGTCAAGCGGCACATCGACTCGGTGATCGCCGGGATAGCGCCGCACGACAGCGTCGAGCGGTTCGAACGGCTGGGCGTTCGCGTGCTCAGGTCGCATGCCCGGTTCACCGCGACCGGACGAGGTCGAGGCGGGCGGCGCGCGGGTCAGGGCGCGGCGCTTCGTGATCGCGACCGGCAGCCGCCCGTCCGTCCCGCCGATCGACGGGCTGGCCGATGCAGGCTTCTTCACCAACGAAACCATTTTCGAGAACGACGTGTTGCCTGAGCACCTGATCGTGCTCGGCGGCGGCCCGATCGGTGTCGAACTCGCGCAAGCCTATCGGCGGCTGGGCGCCCGTGTGACCATACTGGATATCGGGCCGATCCTGCCAAAGGACGATCCGGAGCTGGTTGCCGTCGTGCGGGCGAGCCTCGAGGCAGACGGGGTCGAGATCCTCGATCGGATCGAGGTGTTGCGGGCGGCGCCGGGGCCGGCCTTGACGATCAAGGTCGACGGCCGCGAGCGCACCATGCGGGGATCGCATCTCCTGGTCGCAACGGGACGGCGAGCGAATGTCGAGGAGCTGGGCCTGGAGGCAGCGGGCATCGCCTACGATCGCCGCGGCATCACCGTCGATCGCGGGCTCAAGACCAGCAATCGCAAGGTCTATGCGATCGGCGACGTCGCCGGTGGCCTGCAGTTCACCCACGTTGCCGGCTACCACGCCGGCCTGGTGATCCGGAATGCCCTGTTCCGGTTGCCGATCAAGGCGTCGGACGATGCATTGCCCTGGGTGACCTACACCGAGCCGGAGCTCGCGCAGCGTCGGGCTCAGCGAGGCGCAGGCCGAGGAAGTGGCATCGCGCACGAGGTGGTGCGATGGCCTTTCGCCGAAAACGACCGGGCGCGTGCCGAGCGGCTCGAAGAGGGGCTGGTCAAGCTCGTCGTGAGCCGCAAGGGCCGGGTGCTCGGGGCCGCGATTGCCGGCGCGCAGGCCGGCGAGCTCATTCTGCCCTGGGTTCTGGCCGTGCAGCAGCAGACGAAGGTATCGACGATGGCGTCGGTGGTGGCGCCCTACCCGACGTTGGGCGAGGCCGGCAAGCGCGCGGCGGGGGCGTATTTCACGCCACGGCTGTTCAGTGCGCGGACCCGCAAGCTGGTCAGTTTCCTTCGGTGGCTCGGATGACGGTTTCCAGCGACGACAACGGGCCGCCTGAAGAGAACCGGCCGCTCTGGCAACGCCTTCTGCCGCTGGCGGTCCTGCTGCTGGCCCTGCTGCTCGCGTTCGCCTTCGATCTGCACCACTACCTCTCGTTCGAGACGATCGAGGCGCATCAGCAGGCGCTGCAACAGTTCGTCGATACCCGTCCGTTGGCAACGGCGCTCGGTTTCGTGCTGGTCTATGCCGGCTCGGTCGCCATCTCGCTGCCCGGCGCCGTTTTCCTCACCATCGTTGGCGGGTTCCTGTTCGGCGTCTGGCTCGGCAGCCTGCTCGTCGTCATTGGTGCCACGATCGGCGCCGTCGCGGTCTTCTTCGTCGCCAAGACCTCGGTCGGTGACAGCCTCAAGGCAAGCGCGGGGCCGTGGCTGAAGCGCATGCAGGGCGGCTTCAACGAGAATGCCATAAGCTACCTCCTGGTGCTGAGGCTCGTCCCGATCTTTCCCTTCTGGATCGTCAATGTGGTGCCCGCTTTCCTTGGCATGCGGCCGCGCGATTATATTCTGGCAACGTTCTTCGGCATCATTCCCGGCAGCCTGGTCTATGCCAGTGTCGGTAATGGCTTGGGCGAGCTGCTGAAGAGCGGCGATGAGCCCGATCTTGGACTCATCTTGCAACCCGCTGTCCTGGTACCGATCCTCGGGCTCGCAGCACTCGCGTTGCTGCCGATTGCCTACAAGCGGTTCAAAGGGCAGCGAGCGGCGAGCTGACCTGCCGGCCGCGACGTTTTGCGTCTACTCCAGCTCGCGGCCCATGTGCAGGTACTTCTCGCGCCGGCGATGCCGGATGTCGGCCGGTGCCAGACCATCGAACGCCTCGAGATGGCGCTCGATGGCGTCGCCGACGCTTCGGATCGTCGTGCTCCGGCCGCGATGTGCGCCGCCCAGCGGCTCGGCGATGATCTCGTCGACGAGCCCTAGGCCGAGCAGGTCCTGGGCGGTGAGCTTGAGCGCCTCGGCCGCCACCTCGGCCTGGCTCGGCGTTGCGCCAGAGAATGGCCGCGCAGCCTTCGGGCGAGATGACCGAGTAGATGCTGTGCTCGAGCATCAAGACGCGGTCGGCGGTAGCGAGTGCGATGGCGCCGCCCGAACCGCCTTCGCCGACGATGACCGAGACGATCGGCACCGTCAGCTTGAGGCAGGTCTCGATCGACCGGGCGATGGCCTCGGCCTGGCCGCGCTCTTCGGCCCGGATGCCCGGGATGCGCGCCAGGGGTGTCGACCAGCGTCAGCACGGGCAGGTGAAACCGCTCGGCCAGCTGCATCAGGCGAACCGCCTTGCGGTAGCCCTCTGGCCTGGCCATGCCGAAATTGTGCCGCACCCGGTCCTCCGTCTCGCGGCCCTTCTCGTGGCCGATGACGACGACGGCGCGGTCCTTGAAGCGACCGAGCCCACCGAGGATCGCATGGTCGTCGCCGAAGCAGCGATCGCCGGCCAGCGGCGTGTAGTCGGTCGATCAGCGCCTTGACGTAGTCGGTGAAATGCGGGCGGTCGGCATGCCGCGCGACCTGCGTCTTCTGCCAGGGGGTCAGCTTGCCGTAGGTGCTCGAGAGCAGTTTCGATGCTCGGCCTTCGAGCCGCGCGATCTCCTCCTCGAGGTCCAGCTCGCTGCCGTCGGCCAGATGCCGCAGTTCCTTGACCTTGCCCTCGAGCTCGGCGATCGGCTTCTCGAAATCGAGCAGGCTGCTCATTCAAATCTCTCCAGCATTTGGGGCAACTCTCCCCAGCATAGTGGGCAAGTCAACCCAGCAGCATAAGTGTCCTGGCCGCGACGGCCGTCAGGCGGCGGCCGCGATCTGCTCGGCCTTCTTGACCATCGCCTCGGCCTGCTTGATCGAGGCGATGTCGATCAGCCGGCCATCCAGCGAGACGGCGCCCTTGCCCTCGCGCGTCGCCTGGTCCATCGCGTCGAGGATGCGCTGCGCCTTCTCGACATCGGCCGCCGACGGTCCCATGACCTCGTTGGCGAGGTCGATCTGCTTGGGATGGATCGCCCACTTGCCCTCGCAGCCCAGCACCGCCGCGCGATGCGCCTGGGCCGTGAAGCCGTCGGGGTCGGAGAAGTCGCCGAACGGGCCGTCGACCGGGCGCAGCCCGTAGGCGCGGGCCGCGACCACCATCCGGGCGATGGCGTAGTGCCACATGTCGCCCCAGTGATACTCGCGATGCTGATCCTCGGGGCCACCGGTGAGCACGCCGTAGTGCGGGATTGGGTCCGCCGATCATGGTCGTTCGAGCGCGCGTCGAGGCGGCATAGTCGGCGACGCCGAAATGCAGCGATTCGTTGCGCTTGCTGGCGGCCGCGATGGCGTCGACATTGGCCATGCCGAGCGCGGTCTCGATGATCAGCTCGAAGCCCAGGCGCTTCTTGCGGCCCATCGCCGTCCTCGACCTGCGTCACCAGCATGTCGACGGCATAGACGTCGGCGGCGGTGCCGACCTTGGGGATCATGATCAGGTCGAGCCGATCGCCGCCCTGCTCGATGACGTCGACCACGTCCCGGTACATGTAGTGGGTGTCGAGACCGTTGATGCGCACGGACAAGGTCTTCTGGCCCCAGTCGACCTCGTTCAGCGCCGGATGACGTTCTTCGCGCGCCTGCTGCCTTCTGATCGGGTGCCACGGCATCCTCGAGGTCGAGGAACACCACGTCGGCGTGCGATGCGGCGGCCTTCTCGAACATTTTCGGGCTGGAGCCCGGCACGGCGAGCTCCGAGCGGTTCAGTCGCGGGGCGGCCTGCTCGATGATCGTGAAGCTCATGATTCTTCTCTCGTTTCAGCGCGTTCCACTTGTCGGTCACTCTTTGCTGCGCTGCAGTGTAGATTGCCCTTTCTTGCCTGCCCGAGCAAGGGGGTGATGGGTCGCAACCACGGCCTGCAACCGCTCAGGCTGCAGATGCGTGTAGATTTGCGTGGTCGCGATGTCCGCGTGGCCGAGCATCGCCTGCACGGTGCGCAGATCGGCGCCATGAGCGAGCAGGTGGCTCGCAAAAGCGTGCCGCAGCACATGCGGCGACAGGCGGCTGGGCTCCAACCCCGTCTCGATCGCGAGATCGTGAAGCAGCTGGGCGACGCGCTGTCGGGTCAGATGGCCGAGACGGCCCCGCGATGGGAACAGCCAGGCTCGCTGCGCTGCAGGAAGCTCCAGCCGGGCGCGGTGCTCGAGCCAGCTTCCGAGCGCCTGCCTCGCATGCGCGCCGATCGGCACCAGCCGTTCCTTGTCGCCCTTGCCGCGCACCCGCAGGCTCGAGCGATCGGCCGCGAGTGCGGCGATCGGCAGCCCGACCAGCTCGCTGATCCGCAGGCCGGTGGCGTAGAGCAGCTCGAGCAGGGCCAGCAGCCGCAGCCCCTCCGGGCCGGGCTTGGCCTCGGCCGCTGTGATCAGCGCTGCGACCTCTGTCTCACTGAGATAGCGCGGTAGTGGCCGCGAGAGGCGCGGCCGGTCGATATGCAGTGACGGGTCGTCGGTGCGGACGCGCTCGAGATAGAGGAAACGGAAATACTGGCGCGTCGCCGAGAGCTTGCGCGCGATGGTTGCGCTCTTCAGGCCGAGGGCGTCGAGCTGGGCCAGCCAGGCGCGCAGGTCGTCGCTGCTTGCAGCCTCTAGCGTCTTGGTCCGCCTCGCCATGAACGCGGCGGCATCGGCCAGGTCACGAGCGTAGGCGGCGAGCGTGTGCCGGCTGGCGCCTCGCTCCACCGCGAGCATTTCGAGAAAGGGTTCGCGCATCGATGGCCAATGCTTAGTGACGCGAACTTGCGGCCACGTGGCTCAGCGCGGCAGCTGCGCGTCCGGGATTTCCACCTCGATTTGCCGGATCGGCGGCGGCCGATCCCAGGTGGCGAGGAAGATCACGCTGCCGAGGATGATCACGATCAGCATGAGCAGGAGTATGCGGCGGGCTGTGGACATGCGAAAGGAGCGGCCTTGGTTGATGGCTGGCAACTTGCCATGGACGACGGCATGGGCGCCCGTTGATACCGGGGCGTTCGACGATGCTGGGGCGTCTGATGATGCGGGGCGGCCACGACGACCGGACTTGCCGCTGATGGTGCGCCTCGCCTAGCTTGCCTTTCCGTAGCCTCAGCGGCTTCATTCCTATATCCTTTGCAACTCCGGGTTTCAACGTCAGGTGCTTCCTCACCATGTCTTCTTTGCCGCCGATCGATCCTCCCCGGCATTTGAGCGTCGTCGCCGCCGAGCCCGCAGCGGCGCCCCGCCTCACTCGGCCGGTCGTGCTGGTCGGCATGATGGGGGCCGGCAAGACGGCTGTCGGACGCCGTCTCGCGGTGGCGCTCGATGTCGCTTTCGTCGACGCAGACGAGGCGATCGTCGAGGCGGCGGCGATGAGCATTCCAGACATCTTCGAGCTCTATGGCGAGGTGGCGTTTCGTGACCTCGAGCGGCGCGTCATTGCGAGGCTGGTCGAGGATGAGCCGGGTGTGCTGGCGCTCGGCGGCGGCGCCTTCATCGACGAGGAGACCAGGGCGCGGCTCGCTGGTCGCTGTGTCACGATCTGGCTCAAGGCGGATCTCGATACGCTGGTTGCCCGAACGGCGAAGAAACGGACCATCCGGCCGCTCCTGGCGCAAGGTGACCCTCGAGCGATACTCGGCGATCTTATGGCCAAGCGATATCCCGTCTACGCGCTTGCCGAGCATACCGTCGTGACCGGCGATCAGCCGCTGGAGGAGATCGTCGACAAGCTCGTCGCGTTGCTGGCGGCCGCAGGAGAGCTTCGCGATGTCGCCTGATCTTGATCTTGCAAAAGGCCGTTTCGCCACCGACACGGTCACGGTCGAACTTGCCGAGCGCCGCTATCCGGTGCATATCGCAAGCGGTCTCCTGGACCGCGCCGGCGAAGTCCTGGCGCCCTTGCTGGCGCGACCCGTCATCCTGCTGGTCACCGACGCCAACGTCGCTGCGACGCCGCATCTGGCGCGCATCGAGGCTGCGCTCGCCGGCGCTTCCATTGAGGTCCGCCGGTTCGCCGTCCCGCCCGGCGAGAGCAGTAAGAGCCTCGATGCCTATGGGCGGCTGGCCGAGGCGATACTGGCCACCGGCATCGATCGAAAATGCACCGTCTTGGCGCTCGGCGGCGGGGTGATCGGCGACCTGGCGGGCTTTTGCGCCGCTACGGTGCTACGCGGCCTGCCCTTTGTCCAGGTGCCGACGACGCTGCTGGCACAGGTGGACAGCTCCGTCGGCGGCAAGACTGGCATCAACTCGGCGCACGGCAAGAACCTGATTGGCGCCTTTCATCAGCCTTTGGCCGTGCTGATCGATGTCGACGTGCTGGACGATCTGCCGGAGCGTGAGCTCAAGGCGGGATATGCGGAGGTAATCAAGCACGGCTGCCTCGCCGATGCCGACTACTTCGGCTGGCTCGAGACGCATGCCGCGCCGATGCTGGCCGGTGACCGCGAGCTGCGGATGCAGGCCGTCCGTCGCTCGGTCGAAATCAAGGCCGCAATCGTCGCCGAGGACGAGCGCGAGACCTCCGGCCGCAGGGCGCTGCTCAACTTCGGCCACACCTTTGCCCATGCCTACGAAGCGTTGACCGGCTACGGCGACCGGCTGCTGCATGGCGAAGCCGTGGCATTGGGCATGGTCAAGGCGGCGCGGCTGTCGGCGGCGGTCGGGGCCGCGGCACCGAGCGACGCCGGGCGCCTCGAGGCGCATCTCGACTCGCTCGACATTGCAACGGATCCGCGGCGGCTGCTCAATCACACCTTTCCGATCGCAGACGTCGTTGATGCCATGACGCGCGACAAGAAGGCCGAAGCCGGTGCGCTGCGCTTCGTGCTCTGGCGAGCCATCGGCGATGCCTTCCTCGCCAGAGACGTCGACTGGGCGGCGCTCCGCGACGTCTTGGCCACCGACAGTTCAGATCACGCGAAAAGCGTCACCTTCGGGTGACACCTGTGATCGAATAATCCCTACTCGCCATCCCGCATAACGACTGCTACTTGTCGATTTTATTGCCTTGAGGTTGTGCTCGGTCCCGCAGCCTCAATGAATTGGCAAGCACATCCGATAATCTCGGGCGGGAGGCGGAAAACGAATGACCAAGATTGCGGTGGCAGCGCTGTTGGCCTGCATCGCCACGTCGACACCCGTGCTGGCGGCTGGCTTCGCCATCAAGCAACAATCGGCCACGGCCCAAGGCAATGCCTTTGCTGGCGCCACCGCTGGCGCCGAGAGCCCGTCCTACATGTTCTTCAATCCGGCGGCGCTGGGCCGCTTCGATCGCTCCAGCATCCAGGTAGAGGCGAGCGCTGTCTTCACCGAGCTCAAGCTTCGCAACTCGTCGGCCACGACCACTGCCGGAGTGCCGATCGGGGGGTCGACGCGGGACGACGACGCCGGTGACGACGCCGTGCTCCCGTCTGTCTACGCGGTGCTCGTGCCCAACGATGCTTTTCGCTTCGGGCTCGGGATCAACGTGCCGTTCGGCCTCGGCAGCGAGTATGCGAACAATTGGGTTGGCCGCTATCATACGCTCAAGTCGAACTTCAAGTCGATCAACATCAATCCAGCGGTGGCCTATCGCGCGACGGAGTGGCTGACCTTGGCCGCCGGCTTGCAGTTCCAATGGAGCGAGGCCGAGCTCGTCAACAGCATCGATTTCGGGACGATAGGGGCCGCTGCCGGTGTGCCCGGCGCGGTGCCGACCGAGCAGGACGGCCGCGCCAAGGTGACGGGAGACGGCTGGGCCTACGGCTACAACTTCGGCGTTCTCGCCGACTTGCGCCCGGGCACGCGGGTCGGCGTCGCCTATCGCTCGTCGCTCGATACGACGCTCAAGGGTAACTCCCGGTTCCGGCTCGATGATGCCGGCGTCGGTGCGGCCATCCGCGCCGGCACCGGGGCCTTCGTCGACGGCGATGCCGAGACCGACGTTAAGCTGCCGCCAATGCTGAGCTTCGGCATTCACCAGGATATCAGCGACAAGCTCGCAGTCATGGCCGAGGCGCAGTGGACCGGCTGGAGCACCTTCGACGAGCTGGTCATTGACTTCGACAATACGGCGCAGCCGAACAGCGTGACCGAGTTCGACTGGCACGATGCCTGGTTCTTCGCGCTGGGTGCCACCTACAAGCCCGCTGAGCGCTGGACGTTGCGCGTGGGTGGCGCTTTCGACCAAACGCCGACTCGCAACCGCTACCGAACGCCGCGGGTGCCGGACACGGATCGCTACTGGCTGGCGGCCGGCATCGGCTGGCAGATCCAGGACAACCTGTCGCTCGATCTTGCCTATACGCACGTCTTCTTCGACGACGCGGACGTTCGCCTGCGCGGCACCGATCCCGGCAACGCCGCCCGTGGCAATCTGGACGCGCGCTACCAGAACAATATCGATATCGTCTCGCTCGCGGTGAAATGGCAGTTCTGAGCCGCCCATTTGCCGGCTAGTCGCCATTGAAACGGGCTGCGAAACGTCCTGCCTTATCCATTTGGTAGAAGATAGAGAGAAGCCCTCGCCAATTCAGAACTTGCCGACACTTCCGTTCATCAGTAATGCCACGGACACTGCGTCCTCACTTCAAGTTGTCGCTCGAAGTTTGCAGGACGAATGATTACCCGAGGAGTTTTGTGAGATGCAAAGGGCGTTGGCGGCCGAGGGTTTCGGCACGTTCTGGCTGGTGTTCGGTGGTTGCGGCGCGGCGGTCTTCGCCGCTGCCTTTCCAGAGGTCGGCATCGGCCTTCTCGGTGTCGCGCTCGCTTTCGGCCTCACCGTCCTGACGATGGCCTATACCGTCGGACATATTTCCGGCGGCCACTTCAATCCTGCCGTCTCGCTGGGCCTGGCCATAGCTGGCCGGTTTCCGATGGAGCGGCTCCTGCCCTACGTGATCGCCCAGCTCGCCGGCGCCATCCTGGCCGCGCTCGTCCTCTACGTCATCCTGGCCGGGGCGCCTGAATTCGCCGGCGTCGGCGGCTTCGCCGCCAATGGCTACGGCGCGCTCTCGCCGGGTGGCTACAGCCTAGGCTCGGGCTTCGTCATGGAGGTCGTCATGACCTTCTTCTTCCTGGTGATCATCATCGGCGCAACGAGCCCGAACGCGCCCGCCGGTTTCGGCCCGCTCGCGATCGGCCTCGGTCTGACGCTGATCCACCTGGTCAGCATTCCGATCACGAACACTTCGGTCAACCCGGCGCGCAGCACGAGCCAGGCGCTGTTCGCCGGCGGTGCGTACATCGCCCAGCTCTGGATGTTCTGGCTGGCGCCGCTCCTGGGTGCGGCCGTTGCCGGCGTCTTCTCCAAGTGGCTGCAGACGCCCGCTTTGGTGACCACGGAAGCCAACCCCCGCGCTCCGACAGCGCCTGCGACTTGAGTCGAGGCTTGGCCGCGGATGCTCGCCTACTCGCGCAGCCGCGGTAGCAGCTCGGCGAAGTTGCAGGGCTTGTGGCGGATGTCGAGCTGCGTGACGAGGATGCCGTCCCAGGCGTCGCGGCAGGCGCCGGGTGAGCCCGGAACGACGAAGATGTAGGTGCCGTTAGCGACCCCGGCATCGGCACGGGATTGCAGTGTCGACGTGCCAATCTTGGCGTACGACTGCCAGCGGAACAGCTCGCCGAAGCCGGGCACGTGCTTCTCGATGACCGCGTGCAGGGCCTCCGGCGTGACATCTCGGCCGGTAACTCCGGTGCCGCCCGTGGTGATCGCCACCTCGACCTCCGGTGAGGCGATCCAGGCGCGTAGCTGCGCCTCGATCAAGGGCTGCTCGTCCTTGATGATGCGGCGATCGGCAAGCCGATGGCCGGCTGCCTCGAGCCGTTCCACCAGCACGTCGCCGGAGCGATCCGAGGCGAGATCTCGGCTGTCGGAAACGGTCAACACGGCGATCTTCAAGGGCCGGAAGGGCAGGCTTTCGTCAATTCGCCCTGGCATGACGTGATCCCGCGTCAATGGTCTCGAGTGCCACGTATTGCGGCCAGCCACCTTCGGCAAGCGCCTCGAGCGACGGCGCCGGCTGCCCGAGCTTGGCCCGGTAGGCCCAGAGATTACCGAGGAACTTCCGGACGTAGAGCCGCGTTTCGGGGATCGGGATGCTTTCCATCAGGAGCAGCGGGTCGTCGATGTCCGCGTAGCGCTCGGCCCACTCCTCGGCGCGCTTCAGTCCGGCATTGTAGGCCATGGCGATGTGGATGACGCTGTCGCCGATGAAGTAGGTGTTGCGCAGTCGCTTGAGATAAGCCTGCCCGAATTGCAGGTTGGTCTCGGGATCGCGCAACGATTGCGGGCCCTTGAAGGGCAGATCGTAGCGCTCGGCCATGGCCTCGGCGGTGCTCGGCAGGATCTGCATGACGCCGAGCGCGCCGGCGTGGCTTTCGGCATCGGGATCGAACCCGCTTTCCGCACGAATGATCGCGAAGAGCAAAGCGCGATCGATCGTCGAGCCGCCTTCCGGCGACCAGGGTGGGACAGGGTATAGCGCGCCGTCGTGCCGTCGGCCATCCTGCAGCCGTGCGCGCTGCGCCACCCGCATCTGCGTCGCCGGCAGTTGCAGCTTCTCGGCGAGCGCCGCCAAGGCTTCTGTCAGGTCCGGGGTGGCTCGGGCAGCGAGCTTGCGGATCTCCGCGTCAGCCGCATTGCGGTAACCGAGCTGGCCCAGGGCCATCGCGCGTTTGGCACCGTCGATGCGCATCAGCGCTCCCATGTGATCGGTTGCCATCAGCGTCTGGTGCCAGTCGAACGGCACCGGCCGACCGAGGACGTGCTGGGCCAGAATGCCGTAGAACCCGTCCGTCGTGTCGGCGGCGATCTCCAGGAACTCCCGGTACCGCGCCGGCTCGAGATTGCGTAAATAGGCGCGTGCGGCCCAGAAGGCACCCGCTGACACGTCCTCGGCAGAGCCGTTGGACCGCGCCAGAGCTGCGAAATGGCGTGCGGCCCGCCCCAGATCGCCATAGCGCCAGGCGGCGAGGCCGGCCGTCCAATGCATGCGCGGCTCGGCCCTGCCCGAACGAGCCGCCGCAGCGCTCGCCAATTCCATCGCTTCCTTGTCGCGGCGAAAGACGAAGTAGCCGCGGGCGATGAACCAGCGCGCGAGGTCCTGCTCGACCGAGTCCGCAACGAGGGCCACCTTGTGCCGCAACAGCTGGCGCGCCTCGGTCGGCTGGCCCTTGGCGACCAGCTGGCGAATGGCCGCTAGCCATTTCTCGACGGCCCGGCTTTGCGCCTCGGGTCGCCCTTGAGGTCCGCCATAAGCCGTTGGCAGTTCCTCGAGAAGCTCTTGTCCCGAGCCGCCGAGATACCCTGCCACGGGCTCCGCCGGGGGGGAGCGCCACTGGGACGGCGCCGCTCCGCCAGACGATGGATCACCGAGGCCTGGGGATGATCGGCGTAGTGCTCGAGCCAGGTGCGCAGCTCCGGATAGCTGGAGCGGTAGGCCGTCGGGTGCAGGAAGCGCTGCGCCAGCACATGCCCGATCAGCAAGCGACTCTGCAGCCGCCCGATGAGCCGGTCGGCATCATTCCAGCGACCGTTCTCCTGCAGCTCGAAGATGAGGCGATAGAGCGCCGCGTCATGCGTCGACAGTGGCCGCGGGAGACTTTGGAAGACGGTCGGCAACGGTGCCGTCGGATCGACACGGGCGACCTGCGTGGTCGGCTCGGCCGAGGCGGCGGCAGCACCGCTCGACGTTTCCGCCGAAACCCTGGCCATCGGTGCCAGTGCCAGAAGGGCGACCAAGGCCAGTGAGAGCAAGCTCAGGCGCATGGCACCCCCAGCTCATCGAGGCGCTGCCTGAGCTGCAGCATGTCACGCCACACGAAGCGCTTGTTGAGGGGTTGGCGCAGCAGATAGGCCGGGTGGAAGGTCACGAGGCATGGCACCTCCCGGCCGGAGTCGGTCGCGATCGTGAACGGACGGCCGCGCAGCTTGGTGACGCCGGCATTGGTGTCTAGTAGAGCCTTGGCTGCAATGCCGCCGATAAACAGGATGAAGCGCGGCTCCAAAAGCTCGATCTGCCGCTTCAGAAAGGGCATGGACACGGCAATTTCGCCCGTCGTCGGCGCGCGATTTCCGGGTGGGCGCCAGTAGATCACGTTGGTGATCCAGGCGTTGGTGCGATCGATGCCGATCTCTTTGAGAATTCGGTCGAGCAACTGGCCGCTCGGGCCTACGAAGGGCTTGCCTTGGCGGTCCTCCTCGGCGCCCGGAGCCTCGCCGATCAGCATCAGCGAGGCATCGGGGCTACCATCGGCAAAGCAGAGCTGCTTGGCGGTATCCCGTAGCGCGCAGCCCTCGAATTGCTCCAGCTCACGGCGGAGTTCGTCGAGCGAGCGGCATCGGGCGGCGATGGCGCGGGCATCGCCCACCCGCCGGCTCTCCGGCACCAGCAATGCCGGTCGCCGCGCGGGAGCTGGCTCGCCTGGCCGCGCGATGCTGCTCGTCACTATTTTGCTAGGCGGTGGCTCGGGGTGTGGGGAGACATCGACAGCTGCACGGCCGGCCTCGCCAGGCAGCAGCTTGCCCTTATACTCGTCAACGGCCGCGTCGACGCCGGCGAGTGCATACCACTCGAGCAGGTGCCGCGCGTGCATCGCGTCGATCGCCGTTATCGTCGTCCTCCCGACTGTCGGCGTTGCGCCGCCTTGATCCATCCCTCTACGCCCAAGCTTGCCGTTCCGGACCAGTTTTGGCCCACATGGTCCAACCGAACGGCAGCCGCGGTGACCCCAAGATCACCACGCGCACCAAATGTGCAAGCCAGAAGGCGGCCGCAGCGCAGCAGCTGCCGACTGACCGCTAACCTAGTTTCGGCTCCGGCCCGTGCCACTCCTGTCCGGCGCCGCCACTGCCCAGCGGCGCGGCCGGCCTAGGCTCTCCGCCTCGACCGCAACGTGTCAGATGTCACGATACGCGACTGGTTTCCCGCCACGGTCGACCACCAGCTTGCCGCCCTCATCCTGCGCCGCTATGTAGCGACCATGGCCGACGGCGGTGCCTACATAGAGGGTCGGCTTGACCTTCTTGCCCTCGAATGTCTTCAGTTGCTGGGCTGGTCCACGTGCTGTGGGATCATTCTTGCTCTGGGACGTCTTGAGCATTGGGTGCGCTCCGAAATGTCTTTTTGGATCGCGTCGTGAGTCAGGACACGCGCGACGTTGCGCTGGTTTGTGGCGCGCGTGCCGTGAATCGTCAAGCAGGTTGCACGCCGCGCCGGCTGCGGCAGCACGTCTTCGTCCACCACATGGCATCGGCGGATTCGAACTTTGGAGCTTTCTATGACCTCTGAGGCTGCGGTGGGTTCTTGCCGAGGCCGCCTCCGAAACGCCACTGCGGTCGTGCTCCTGGCATCGATTGCCGTCGGTTGTGCCGACCTCGCCCGGTTGTCCGGCACCTCGACGGCGGCCGGGCCCGGCCAGGGCGAGCTGCGAACGGCGGCGATCGATGCGCCGGATACGCTGGGCGACGGGCTGGCGGCGAGCTATCTGGCAGGGCGGATCGCGCTGGATGACGGCGACCTGCGGCTCGCCGCGGACAATTTCGGCAACGCGCTGGACCGCGATCCCGACAATGACGAACTGCGCCGCCAGGTTTTGACATTGCGCGTCGGCGTCGGCGATTTTCCTGCCGCACTCGAGCTGGCGGAGACGTTGCTCGAGCGTGACCCGACCTTCGGCGACTCGCGGCTCCTGTTGGCGTTCCAGGCGGTGAAGCGCAACGACTTCGCGGAAGCCGAGCTCTTGCTGGACGGGATCGGTGAGCGCGAGTTCGCGTCCTTGCCCAAGCCGATCCTCGAGGCATGGGTAGCGTTCGGCGCCGGCGAGCGCGAACGGGGCATGGCGATGCTTGCCGAATCCGGCACCAGCGAAGGCCTCGAGCGCATCGAACGTTACCACGGCGCCCTGATGATGGCGTTGGACGGGCAAGTCGCCGAGGGAGCCGATTGGTTGCGGCCGCTCATCGATCCGGACAACGGCAACCCCGTCCGTCTGGTCGTGGCGCTCGCGTCGCTCGACGCTCAGGCTGGTGACCTGGATGGGGCCACGAGCTTTGTCCGCCGGCAGCTCGAGCTCAACCCGGGCGACATCGTGCTGGAGACGGCGCTGCTCGAGCTGGAGAGCGGTGCCGTTCCCGACCTGCCGGTCGACGATGCGTCTTCCGGCATGGCGGACGCATTGCTCAGCCTGGCGGGTGCGCTCGATGCGCAGAATGCGAGCGCGCAGGCGCTGATCCTCGCCAGGCTCGCCTCGTATCTGGAGCCGACCAACGGCGAGGTGGCGCTGCTCATCGCCGAGATCAGCCTCAGCCAGGACAATGCTGCCGAGGCGGTCCAGGTGCTGGAGACCGTGCCGGCCAACTCGGTCTATGCCTGGGAAGGCCGGCTCGCTGCCGCGCAGGCCTTGGCGGCGCTCGAGCAGGAGGACGAGGCGCTGGCGAGGCTCGACGCGATGGCCGACGAGCGCCCGGAGCGGATCGAGGCGCTCGTGGCCAAAGGCGACATCCTCCGGCGGCTCGAGCGGTATGCGGAGTCCGAGCGTGCCTACGATCGCGCGCTCGAGCGGGTGCCCGAAATCCAGGTCGGGCATTGGCCCTTGCTCTATGCCAGGGGCATCACGCGTGAGCGGACCGATCGCTGGCCCGAGGCGGAGGCTGACCTGCTCCTTGCTCTCGAGCTCGAGCCAGATCAACCGCTGGTGCTCAACTATCTCGGCTATAGCTGGGTCGATCAGGGAATGAATCTCACCGAGGCCGAGACGATGCTCAGGCGGGCGGTCGAGCTGCGACCGGACGACGGCTACATTGTCGATAGCCTCGGCTGGGCGTTCTTCCGGCTCGAGCGGTTCGACGAGGCGGTGCTCTACCTCGAGCGCGCCGTCGAGCTTCGCCCGGATGATCCGGTGATCAACGATCATCTCGGTGATGCTTATTGGCAGGTTGGCCGGCACCGCGAGGCGCGCTTCCAGTGGGAGCGCGCGCTGACCTTCGAGCCCGAGGAGGATGAGGTCGCGTTGATCGAGCGGAAGCTGGAACGTGGCCTGGGGGCATCCGAGAGCAATCCGGGGCGCGGCTGACCGCATCCCTGATGGCGGATCGGAAGCCAAACGCTGCGTGGGTCTAGCCGTGCCGCAGCTGGAACTCGTCGAGGAGGCGCGTGCCAAGCTCAATCTCGACCTTCTCGTCACCGGGCGCACGCCGGGAGGTTACCATGAGCTCGACAGCGTGGTCGTCTTTGCCGAGCTGGCAGATCGGCTGACGCTAACCGCCGCGGCGAGCCTCGGCCTCGAAATCGTCGGGCCGTTCGCCGCAGCGCTCGCCGACGATCAGGACAACCTCGTCACGCGGGCCGCGCGGCATTTGTCACAGGCTGCCGGCGTCGTGCCCGGTGTCGCCATCAGGCTGGAAAAGAATCTGCCCGTGGCGAGCGGCATCGGCGGCGGCTCGGCCGATGCCGCGGCCACGCTGCGCGGCCTCTCGACCCTGCTCGGGCTCGGCTGGTCCAACCATCAGCTGCGGGAGATCGGGCTCGAGCTCGGCGCCGACGTGCCGGTCTGCGTCTACGGCCAGCCGGCGCGTTTGCGCGGCATCGGTGAGCGGCTCGACCCGATCCGGGGGCTGCCCGATCTGCCACTGCTGCTGGTCAATCCGGGTGTCGCGATTGCGACCTCGGCCGTGTTCAAGGCGTTCGAGCTGCCCAGCGAGGCGTTCGCGCGGCCGGTCTTGCTGAGCCATCCGTCGCTCGCGCGCTTCGCGGTTTGGCTCGGCGCGAGCCGTAACGAGCTTGAGCCCGCCGCATGCTCCTTGGCGCCGGTGATCGGCACGGTGCTGGACGTGCTGGGTGGCATGGAGGATTGTCTCCTGGCTCGAATGTCGGGGTCTGGCGCCACCTGCTTTGGCATCTTCGCGGATCTGGCCAAGGCCGAGGTGGCGGCTGACGAGATCCGCAAGGCCGAGCCGGGCTGGTGGTGCATGGCGACGATCGCGCGCGGCCGGCCATGATTTTTAGCTTCACCGATTTCGGCTGGCGAGGTCCCTATCTCGGCCAGATGCGTGCTGCCGCCCTGCGCGAGGCACCGGCGGTCACTTATGTCGATCTGATGGCCGATGCGCCGGCCTTTCGCCCCGACCTTGCCGCCTATCTGCTGGCAGCGCTTGTCGGCCAACTCGCGCGCGGCGACGTCATGCTCGCGATCGTCGATCCGGGCGTCGGCACCGATCGCGCGCCGCTTGCCCTTGAAGCCGACGGCATCTGGCTCGTCGGTCCCGACAATGGGCTGTTCGAGATCGTGCAACGCCGGGCCAGCGTGGTGCGGCCCCACGTCATCGCCTGGCGACCGGCAACGCTTTCCTCGAGCTTTCACGGGCGCGATCTCTTCGCCCCGATGGCGGCCCGCATCGCGTCGGACCGCACCGACGGCCTGCGACCGGCGGCGCCACGCCGGCAATCGGCGTGGCCGGACGATCTCGACCGTGTCGTGCACATCGATGGTTATGGCAATATCGTCACCGGCAGGCGGGCGGCAACGCTCGACTCCGCCACGTCCTTGGCGGTCGGCGGTGAGTCCATCCCGTCGGCGCGGACCTTCGGCGATGTCCCCGAGGGCGATATCTTCTGGTATGCGAATTCGAGCGGTCTCGTCGAGATCGCCATGAACAGCGGGGCCGCCGCCACCCGGCTCGACCTCGCCGTCGGTGCATCGCTCCGGTTGCAACACCGGTCGCCACGGCGTAAATGATCGCCTAGGCTTGGGGCGTCGCCAAGTGGTAAGGCACCGGTTTTTGGTACCGGCATTCGTAGGTTCGAATCCTACCGCCCCAGCCAGTCATCCTACATCGACGGAAAGCGGCTAAGCGCGGGGACGGAGCAGCAGAAAGCTGCCGCCGGCTTTGCTCGATGCCATGTGCCCCGCCCGAGCGCGACCGGCGCATCGGACAGGGCCAAAGGCGGCGCGGCTTATTGCACGTGCGGCCGGACGACGTCCTCGTGCGCCAAGCCCCAGCGCTCGGGCGACCGCCAGAGCCTTGAGCGCAAGAGCTCGCGCTCGAAGATGAACTCTTTCGGCAGCCGGTCGAAGAACTTGTCGAACTGCTCCTCGTGGGCATGTGCTTCGGATGTGCCGGCGGCGCGGCCGACCGACATGAGGTCGTAGAACTTGTCGGCCGGGAAATCGATGCCCTGCCAGTCCATGTCCTCGTAGCGCGGCATCCAGCCGATCGGGCTTTCGACCGCATATCCACGGCCGTGCACGCGATCGACGATCCACTTGAGCACGCGCATGTTCTCGCCGAAGCCCGGCCAGATGAACTTGCCGTTGTCATCCTTGCGGAACCAGTTCACCCGGAAGATTCGTGGCGGATTGAAGACCTGACGACCGAAATTGAGCCAGTGTGTGAAGTAGTCGGCCATGTTGTAGCCGCAGAAAGGCAGCATCGCCATGGGATCGCGTCGCGTCGCCGTCTGACCGATCGCGGCGGCCGTGGCCTCCGAGCCCATGGTCGCCGCCAGGTAGACGCCATGGCTCCAGTTGAACGCCTGGTAGACCAGCGGCATGTCCTTGCTCATCCGGCCGCCGAACACGAAGCGCGCTGATCGGCACGCCGTCCGGGTTCTCCCACTCGGGGTCGATCGACGGGCATTGGCTCGCCGGCGCGGTGAAGCGCGCGTTCGGGTGCGCAGCCGGGCGTCCACAATCGGGTGTCCAGTCCTCGCCCTTCCAGTCGATGAGGTGCGCCGGCGTCTCCTCGGTCATCCCCTCCCACCACACGTCACCGTCGTCGGTGAGCGCGGTATTGGTGAAGATGCAGTTGGCCTTGATCGATTCCATCGCGTTCGGATTGGTGTGCGCGTTGGTGCCGGGTGCCACGCCGAAGAAGCCGGCCTCCGGGTTGATCGCTCGGATGTCGCCCTCCGGGCCTCGCTTGATCCAGGCGATGTCGTCGCCGACCGTCGTGACCTTCCAGCCGTCGAAGCTCGTCGGGTGGCACCAGCATGGCGAGGTTGGTCTTGCCGCAGGCGCTGGGGAAGGCCGCGCCGAGATAGGTTCTCTCGCCCTTGGGCGATTCGATCCCCATTATCAGCATGTGCTCGGCGAGCCAGCCCTCGTTGCGGGCCATCACCGAGGCGATGCGCAGCGCCAGGCACTTCTTGCCCAGCAGCGCGTTGCCGCCATAGCCGGACCCGTAGGACCAGATCTCATAGGTCTGCGGGAAGTGGACGATGTACTTGCGCTTGATGTCGGATTCGCACGGCCAGGCGACGTCCTTCTGGCCCGGGGACAGCGGGGCGCCGATGGAGTGCAGGCACGGGATGAAGAAGCCGTCGTCGCCCAGGACGTCGAGAACCTCGCGGCCCATGCGCGTCATGATCCGCATGTTGTTCACGACGTAGGGGCTGTCGGTGAGCTGGACACCGATCTTGGCAATAGGCGAGCCGAGCGGGCCCATGCTGAAGGGGATGACGTACATTGTCCGACCGCGCATGCTGCCGTCGAACAGGCCGGTCAGGGTAGCGCGCATCTCCTCCGGCGGCGCCCAGTTGTTGGTCGGCCCGGCATCCTCCTTGTTGTTGGAGCAGATGAAGGTCCGGTCCTCGACCCGACCGACGTCCGATGGATGCGAGCGCGCCAGATAGGAGTTCGGCCGCTTCTCCGGGTTCAGGCGAATGTAGGCGCCGGCGTCGACCATGAGCTGGCACAGCCGGTCGTACTCGTGCTGTGAGCCGTCGGCCCAAACGACGTCATCAGGTTTGCACAGGGCCGCCATCTCGCCGACCCAGGCGAGCAGCTTGCCATGCGAGGTCGGATTGGCCGAAGCACCCATTTTCTCTATCCTCCCGTTGCATTCGATACAAACCACGAATGTCCTATAACGGCTGCGCGATACTGTCAGCTCTATATTCGCAACGCATTGATATGGATCACCGGTCCGCCACCGATCCGCAATGTAGAACGCGATCGCGTGTCGGATAAACGTGAACAAAAAGTAATGCACTGCAGCCGCGCCGGGCTTTTTGTGCTTCCGCCTGTGGATATTCATTGCGTCCTGCTGCGGGCCGCGATCTTCGATGATTATTGTAACGAACGGAGGTCGACCGGCGAAGACGAGCGTGACATGGGCATGACGAGAGAGAAGTGAATTGTGAGTTGCAGGCCCAGTCGATGATTGGGAAGTCACCAGGATCGACAGTCGAGCGCGGCTGACCGGCAAGCCTGTTTTCTGGCTCGCCAGTCGCCATCGCCTGCCCGATGGCCGATCAGCTGGTCACGCGGGCCTGTCGTCCATACGCCAGCAGCATCAGGATGATGACGAGGCCGTAGATGATCTGCCGGCCGGCCTCGGGCATCTGCATGATCGAGAGGACGCTGGTGAGCAGCACGATGAGGATGGTGCCGACGACGGTGCCGAGATAGCGGCCCTGGCCGCCGAGGATGTTGGTGCCGCCGATCACGACGGCCGCGATGGCCGGGAGCAGATAGGCATCGCCCATGCCCTGGTAGGCCTTGGTCGAATAGCCGGCGAGCAGCACGCCGGCCAATGAGGCGCAGACGCTGCAGAGCATGAACGCAGCGACCAGGACGAGGCGCGTGTTGACGCCGGAGAGGTAGGCTGCGGCCTCGCGATTGCCGACGGCGTAGATGTAGCGGCCGAGCGGCGTTTTCTGCAGCATGATGACGAAGAGGATCGACACGCCGATCCAGACGACGAGGGCCATGGGGATACCGAAGACGTGGCCCACTGCAAGGAACTCCATGAGCGGGGTCGAGTGAGTTTGCGGCGCGAAGCCGCCGGTATGCATCACCATCAAACCGCGCAGCACGGCGTTGACGCCGAGGGTGAAGATCATCGACGGCACGCGGAGGAACGCGGCGCCGAGGCCGTTGACCAGCCCAACGACGAGGCCGATCCCGATACCGACGGGCAGTGCCATCGGCCCGCCGACAGCCGTTGCCATCATCGCCGCTGCGGCAATCGTCCAGGGCACCGAGAGATCGATATGGCCCATCAGGATGACCAGCATCATGCCGGCGGCGACCAGGCCCAAAAAGGCGCCGATCTGCAGCTGCTGCAGGAGGTAGCGGGGCTGGAGGAAGCTCGCCGTGCCCTGCGTGTAGAGCGTATAGACCGTGCCGATCAACAAGATGACGACGATGCACGCGCTGGCAATGAGGATCGGCCGGTTCTCAGCGCTCGAGAAGGCGCTGGCCGTCTTGCCGCCCCGGGCGGCCGAGGTAGTGGCGCTCATCGGAACAGCTCCAGCTTGTTCTTGACCTGGAACACCCGGGCGGCGCCGATGCTGACGGCGGCCAGCAGGACGATCCCTTCGATCAGCGGCTGGAGCAGCGGATCGACGCTGAAGATGCGAAAATTGAACGAGATCGAGCGGATGACGAGCGCGCCGAAGATCGACCCGATGGCACTGCCGACGCCACCCAGGAGCGAGGTCCCGCCGATGACGACGGCGGCGATCGAGTTCAGCGTGTAGGCTCCGGCCTGGGGGACGTCGGCATTGCCGGACGAGGTCTGCAGCGTGAGGTAGATGCCGCCGAGCGCCGCGAACAGGCCGGCGACGGTGAAGGCGGCGATCTTCGAGCGGTCGACGCGCACGCCCGACATGTAGGCGGCACCCTCGGCCGAGCCCACGGCATAGAGGCCGCGGCCGGTGACCGAGTGGCGAAACGGCACCCAGATGAAGAGCACGATCAGGACGAGGAAGATGACGGGCAGCGGGATCCAGGCGATCGGCTGGAGCCAGGGCGCCTCGCCGGCATCGGCGAAGCCGTAGGTCGCAGCCAGTTCGTAGATGTCGTTGGTGAGCGCCCAGGAGAGGTCGCCGTCGATATGGCCGCCCGGCGTCGGCCGGAGGAAGAGGGCGATGCCCATGTAGACGGCGCCAGACGCCAGGGTCGCAATGATGGGCTGGATGCGACCGTAGACGACGATGCAGCCATTGATGAAGCCGGCGAGCAGGCCGACCAGAAGACAAATGACGACACCACCCAGCACCTGCAGCGGCGAGCCGACCATCAGGTGACTGGCGAGCGTGTTCACCATGGTCATCACGGCGCCGACCGACAGATCGAGGCCGCCGACCAGGGCCGGCAGGGTCTGCGCCATGGCGACCATGACGAGAACGAACAACTCGTTGGCGTTCTGGACCAGAATTTGGCCCGAGAAGCCGCGCGGATGGTAGACATTGTAGACGAGGTAGAAGACGAGGAAGAGGGCGAGGGCGAGGAGCGGGCCGAGATTGTGGCCCAGCCGGATGCGCAGGTCGCTCATGAAATCGCCGCCGCCTTCTCGGTCGAGATGTTGAGGGCGCTGGCCACGATATTGGTCTCGTTGATGGCGTCGCCCTGGAGCTCGCTGGTGATACTACCGTCATAGAGGATGAGAACCCTGTCGCAGCAGCCGATCAGCTCATCGTAGTCGGTGGTGTAGAAGAGGATGGCGGCGCCGTCGGCGGCGAGGTCTCGCAGCAGCTGGTAGAGCTCCTGCTTGGTGCCGACATCGATGCCGCGCGTCGGGTCGTTGAGCAGGATGATCCTGGGTCCCGTCATCAGCCACTTGCCGATGACGACCTTCTGCTGGTTGCCGCCGGAAAGCGTGGCGACGGGATCGTCGACGCTGCCGATCTTGATCTTCAGCTTGTCGATCATCCCCTGGATGGCACCAGATTCTTGATGGCGGTCGATCAGCGGGCCGCTGGTCAAGCCACCCAGGGCCGCCATGCTCAGATTTTCGCCGATCGACATCGGCAGCATCAGGCCTTCGGTCTTCCGGTCCTCGGGGATCAGCGCCATGTCGATGCCGCGCGACTTGGCCGCCGCCGGGCCGCTGATGGTGACCCGCCGCCCGTCGATCTCGATCGAGCCCGAGGTGCCGCGCAGCACGCCGAACAGCGCCAGCAGAAGCTCGCGCTGACCCTGGCCATCGAGGCCGCCGAGGCCGACGATCTCGCCTTCGTGCACGGTGAAGGAAATGCCGTTGAGCCGGTCGTCCCACCCGAGATGCTGCACCTCCAGCACCGGCCGGCGACCGGGAATCGCGGGCGGCTTCGGTGGAAAGACCTGGGTGATCTCGCGGCCGATCATCAGCTGCACGACCTCGGCATCGGAGTGAGTGCCTCTGGCGAAGGTCTCGATGTGCTGGCCGTTCCTGAAGACCGACCAGGTATCGGCGAGCTGCTCGATCTCGTGCATTCGGTGGCTGATATAGAGAATGGCGAGGCCCTGGTCGCGAAGCTGGTGCAGGATCTCGTAGACCTTCTCGACATCGGCACCGGTCAGCGCCGAGGTCGCCTCGTCGAGGATCAAGAGCTTGGGGCGCTGGCCCAAGGCCTTGGCGATCTCCACCATCTGCCGGCGGGACAATGGCAGGTTGCGCACACGGGTCAGTGGATTGACGTCCTCGCAGCCGACGCGGGCCAGCAGCGCCTCGGCCTTGCGGCGCTGCGCCCGTTGATCGATCAGGCCGAAGCGGCGTGGCGGGTCGCTGATCGAGATGTTATCCGCGACCGAGAGGTCCGGCATCAGCGACAGCTCTTGGAAAATGCAGACGATACCGGCGGCGTTGGCCGCGATCGGGCCGTCGAAGCGCACGAGCGCGCCTTCCAAATGCATGCTGCCGGTGTCCGGCTGGACCACGCCCGAAATGATCTTGATCAAGGTCGACTTGCCGGCCCCGTTCTCGCCCAGCACGGCATGGATCGACCCCTGCTCGCAGGCGAAGTCGACGTCCTCGAGTGCCCGCACACCACCGTAGCGCTTGCTGATGCCGGCAAGCTCGAGGAAGCTTCGGCTCATGGATGTTCCTGACATGGGCGATGCCCGGCGAGTAGACGAGCCGGGCATCGCTTTGGCTCGAACTACTGCGCCGCGTCGTCCGCGGTCTTGGCCATGATCTCGACTGCCGTGATATTGACGTCGCACGGCGGGAACTCGTTGGGCGTGAAGAAGTTGTCGGTCAGGTCGGACCAGTAGTTCACGCCGTCCTCGAGCCCGGTGTAGTCGACGACCGGGATCGGCACCGAGATCAGCTGCGGCATCGTCTCGCCCTGTAGCGCCGAGATGGCGGCTTTGATCGAGATTGCGACGAGGCCCGGCGATTGGCCGTAGGAGAGGCCCTTAAGGCCGTCGTCGCTGTGTTCGGCGATCTGCTTTCTGAAGCCGTTCTCGGCCTCGCCGGCCATCGGCACCATGGGGTGGCCAGCATCGAGGAACGCGCGGACGGTGCCGGTCGAGCCACCCTGGGTGAAGACGGCGTCGAACTGGTCGTGCACGGCGAGCGCATCCGCCGTCGCCTTCTGCGAGGTGCCGTCGTCCCAGTTGCCGACGATTTCGACGATCTCGAAATCGTTGCCATCGGCCTGCATGATCGAGCGGAAGCCCTCGTGCCGGTCGCGGTCCACCGAGTTGCCGGGCAGGCCGCGGACCTCGAGCACTTTGCCCGAGGTCGTTCCGAGCTGCTCGATAATCCAGTTGGCCGACATGACGCCCATCTCGAACTGGTCCTCGTTGACCATCATCACCGCATCGGTGTCGAGAATGTTGTCGAAGGGCACGAGCACAACGTTGTTGCGGTCGGCCATGCGGATCACGCGGTCGAAGCCCTCGGGACTGACGGCGATCGTGATGATGGCGTCGAAGCCCTGGTTGATGAAGTCCTCGATGGCGCCAAGCTGCGCTGCCGCGTCGGTGCCGGTCGAGATCACCCGGAAATCGGCGATGTGCTCCTTGATGCCTTCCTGCTCGACGAACGCCTTGGCGGTCTGGATCATCTGAATCCGCCAGGTGTTGCCGACGAAGCCGTTCACCAGGGCGATCCGGTACGGCCCTTCACGCGCTTCCCACTGGAAGTACTTGGTGTCCTCGGTCCAGGGCGCGAAGCATTCCGGCAGATAGCCGGGCCCCTCGACCACCTCTGGTGCAGCGTTGGCCGTGGTGGGCGCGATCGAGCCGGCGAACGCCAGGCTGAGCGCGAGAGCGGTGCTGGCAAGCAGTCGACGTGTCATTTTGCAACTCCCCGATTTTAGTGATTATACCACTTCTATTGCGCGGGCCCGGCCGATGCAAGACGGGATCGACGCCAATGCTTTAGTGCCGGCAGAGATGCCGCCGGTTCCGCCGCGAGCGGCAAGGACCGTCGTCATCGGCCGGGCTGGTCGATCGCGCCGGCAGGTCCTAGAGAAGAAGCCAACGGGCATGATGCAGAGGCGCAGCAAGGGGCTTTGTGCCGCTGCCGGCGCCATGCGCGAGAAAGGGGGAGCTGATGGCCACGATGCTCGGTGCCGATATCGGGGGCACCTTCACGGATTTCGTCGCGCATGACGATCGGACCGGGCAGACGCGGGTGTGGAAGGTGCCATCCGTGCCCGCCGATCCGGTGCAGGCGATCCTCGACGGGCTGCAGGATCACCCCGACCGGGACGCGCTCGGCCATCTGCGGATCGGCACGACGGTGGCGACAAACGCGATCCTCGAGCGGCAGGGCGCCGTTGTCGCCTATGTGACGACCAAGGGCTTCAGGGACGTGCCGTTCATTCAGCGCGGCAATCGCAAGTATCACTACGACATGAGCTGGGTGAAGCCGAAGCCGCTCTGCCTGCGGCGGCACTGCTTCGAGCTCGACGAGCGGATCGACGCCAAGGGGCGCGTGGTCAAGCCGCTCGACGACGACGCCGTGCGGCGGGTAGCGGCCGCGATTCGGGCCATCCCGGAGATCGAGGCGGTCGCCTGCTGCCTGCTCTTCTCCTACCTCAACCCGGACCACGAGCTCAGGGTCAAGGCGATCCTCGAGCGGGAGCTGCCGGAGCATGCCATCTCGATCAGCTTCGAGGTGCTGCCCAAGTGGAAGGAGTACGAGCGCGCCTCGACCACATTGGCCGACGCCTACCTGAAGCCTGTCGTCGGCAAGCGGCTCAAGGCGATGCGCGAACGCCTGGATGGCGCCGGGATCAAGGCCCCGGCCGTGCTGATCCGCTCGAACGGCGGCGAGATGACCCTGGACGCCGCAGCCACGACGCCGATCCAGCTGCTCGTGTCGGGCCCTGACCGGCGGCGTCATCGCCAGCCGGCACGTGGCCGAGCTTACCGGCATCGATCACCTCGTGACGCTCGACATGGGCGGCACCTCCACCGACGTCTCGACGATCCTCGACCGCGCCGAGACCTTCACCACCAATTTCGAGATCGAGTGGGGCGTGCCCATCCAGATCCCGATCATCGACATCCGCACCATCGGTGCCGGCGGCGGCTCGATCGCCTGGATCGACAAGGGCGGCATGCTGCGGGTCGGGCCGCAGAGCGCCGGCGCCGTTCCAGGCCCGGCCTGCTACGGCAAGGGCGGCACCGAGGCCACGGTGACCGACGCCAATCTGGCGCTCGGGCGCATCGATCCGGCGAACTTCCTGGGCGGCACGATGCTGCTCGACCAGGCCGCCGCCGAAGCCGCCGTCGCGAGCGGTGGGCGAGAGCGCGGGCCTGGCCATGGAGGACGCGGCGCTGGCGATCCTGCGGATCGCCGACAACAACATGGTGGGTGCCTTGCGCTCGGTGCTGATCGAGCGCGGCCTCGACCCCAGGGACTTCACGCTGCTGGCCTTCGGCGGTGCCGGACCCTTGCACGCCGCATCGCTGATCCGCGAGATGGGCATTCCCAGGGCGATCGTGCCCAACCACCCGGGCCAGCTTTCCGCCTACGGCTTCATCCTGACCGACGCCCGGGTCGACCGGCAGCGCACCATCCAGATGACCAGCCATGACTTCCCGGCAGCCAGGGCGCGGGCCATGCTGGCGGAGCTGGAGGCACAGGCGCTGGGCGAGCTGGAGGCGCAGAGCTACACGGATCGGCTGACGGTGACCCGGGCACTGGAGATGCGCTATCTCGGGCAGAACTACGAGCTCGAGCTCGCCATCGGCGACGATGCGCTGGACGACGCGCGGGTTCCGGACCTCTGGCAGGCGTTTCATGAAGCGCACGAGGCGCGCTTCGGCTTCGCCATTCCGGGCGAGCCGATCGAGATCGTCAATGTCGCGGTGACCGCCGTGTCGCGGACCGAGCGGCCGGCCGACGCCAGGCTCGACACGACCATGCCGGCGGGCAGAGCGATGGGTGAGCGGCCGGTCCGCTTCGCGAGCGGCCGGCTGCCGACGGCGATCTACGCCAGGGATACCCTGGCGCCCGGTCAGCGCATCATCGGCCCGGCGCTGATCGAGGAGGCCGCGTCGGTCACCGTGATCGAGCCCGGCCAGCATCTCGCGGTCGATCCGTTCGGCCATCTCGTGATTGGAGCGGCGCCATGAAGTTCTCGGCCAACGGCTACTATGTCGAGCGCTACAACAAGTGCGCGAACTGCGGGATGCTGGTCTACGGCAAGGGGCTCCAGGGTGAGCGGCACGGCAAGCCGGCGCTCTTCTGCTCCGACTGGTGCATCGAGTGGACCGCGCGCCGGGACGGCGTCGGCGGGCACATCGCCTTGCCGATCCCTCGGACAGGTGGCCCGGAGCGGCAGGCATCGCCCGACATGGTGATGATGAATATTCTCGATTCCACCATGGTGTCGATCTGCCGCGAGATGGGCATCCTGCTGATGAAGACGTCCTACTCGACGATCTTCAACGAGGGCCTCGATTTCACCTGCGCGCTGGCCGACGCCAAGGGCGACATGATCGCTTGTGCCGAATTCTGCCCGACGATGATCGGCGGCATGCCGCTCTTGATCAAGACGTGCTTTCAGGAGATTCCGCACGAGGACATCGAGCCTGGCGACGTCATCCTCCACAACGACCCCTATCGGGGCGGGCTGCACTGCCCGGAGCACACCTTCTTCAAGCCCTTTTTCGATGGTGACGAGCTCTTGGGCTTTGCCGTCTGCATCGGCCATGTGGCCGAGATCGGCGGCATGGTGCCGGGTGCCTTCTGCGGCGAGGCGACCGAGATCTTCCACGAGGGCATGCGGGTGCCGCCGGTGAAGATCAAGAAAGCGGGCCGGGATGTCGACGAGGTCTGGAAGCTGCTCCTCGCCAACACCCGGACGCCACGCCAGAACTATGGCGATCTGCGCGCCATGATCGGCTCGGTCGACCTCGGCGTCACGCGGATCGGGCAGATCGTCGAGAAGTATGGCCGCGAGGTGTTCAAGAGCACGTGCGAGGACCTGATGGACTATGCCGAAAGGCGGATGCGCGCCGAGCTTGCGAGCTTCCCGGACGGCAAGTATTCCTTCGAGGACGTGATCGAGAACGACGGCATCGAGGCCAAGCCCTACACGGTGGCCATCGACCTGCACATCAACGGCGACGAGCTGGTGGCCGACTACGACCGCAGCTCAGCCGCAGGCGCGGGGGCCGATCAACGCGACGCTGGGCGTGGCCACGGGCGCCGTCTACAACGGCATGCTGCACGTGACCGACCCCTCGATTCCCAAGAACTCCGGCTGCTTTCGGCCGATTCGCGTCGTCGCCCCGCCCGGCAAGGTCGTCAATGTCGACTATCCGGGACCGCTCGTCGCCGGCAACACCGAGACCCACCCGAGGCTCGCCAACATCACCATCGGTGCCATGTCCCATTGCGTGCCCGAGCGGGCGATGGCGTCCGAGAGCTGCACCGGCACCAACTTCGTCTTCGGCGGCGAGCACCCGGACTACCACGAGTACTTCGCCTGCTACGACATCATGTCCGGTGGCTGGGGCGGCAGGCAGGGCCACGACGGCAATGACTGCGTCATCGCCATCAACGGCAATTGCCGCTTCAACCCGACGGAGGTGTTCGAGACGCGCTTTCCGTTGATGGTCGAGGACTGCGCGATGGATATCGATTCCGGTGGTGCCGGCGAGTGGCGCGGCGGCCTCGGCTACACGCGGACGCTGAAGATCACCGAGGTCGTCGATCACCGGCTCGCAATGCAGCGACCGGCACGAGGTCAAGCCCTTCCCGCTGTTCGGCGGCGAGCCCGGCGGCAACGGGGCGACCCTCATCCAAAAGGCCGGCAGCGACGACTGGCTGACCGTCAAGGAGCTCTACGGCAAGGTCTCGTCGAGCAAATACGCCAATGTGCGGTTCGAGCCCGGCGATCGTGTGCGCCTGACCACGCCGGGCGGTGGCGGCTATGGCGAGCCGGCGAAACGCGATCCGGAGATGGTTCGCGAGGACGTCGCCGAGGGCTATGTCAGCGCCGAGGCTGCGACGCGCCTCTATGGCCGGGGCGGCGGGTCATGAGCTTCGAGCGGCAGGGCTTCAACGTCGCGCGAGATGCGGCTGCTGGCGCGACGTGCCCTGCCGCGGCCGGTGTTCGACTTCGCCGATGGCGGGGCCGAGGACGAGGTGACGCTCCGGGCCAACGAGGCGGCCTTCGACGACGTGAAGCTGTGGCCGCGGCCGCTCGAGGGTGCGGCGACGCGGGATCTGTCGATCGAGCTTTTCGGGCACAAGCTCTCGATGCCACTGATGATCGGGCCCACGGGTCTGGCGGGCCTCTTCTGGCCTGACGGCGAGCGCTGCGCCGCGCGGGCGGCCGCCAAGGCCGGCACCGCCTACTGCCTGAGCCACGGCTCGGTCTGCACCCTCGAGGCGCTGGCCGAGACCGATGCGGCGCCGCGCTGGATGCAGGTCTTCATCTACAAGGATCGGGACTTCACCGAGGAGCTGACCAGGCGGGCGGCGGCGGCCAACTACGATGCCCTGGTGCTGACGATAGACAACCAGCTGCTCGGCAAGCGTGAGCGGGACATCGTCAACGGCTTCGCCATTCCGCCGCGTTTCGGCCCGCTCGAGCTTGCCGCCATGGCGACCAGGCTGCCCTGGCTCTGGCGGATGAAGGATGAATTCTCGAGGCTCACCTTCGGCAATTATGTGCGGCCGAACGAGCCGAGCGACATCAAGACCCTGGCCGGGCGCATGGGCTCGATCCTCGATCCGGGCATGAGCTGGCGGGACGTCGCCTGGCTGCGCCGGCTGTGGCAGGGGCCGTTGATCTTGAAGGGCGTGCTGCATCCGGAGGAGGCACGCCTCGCGGTCGAGCACGGGGTCGACGGGGTCATCGTCTCCAACCATGGCGGGCGGCAGCTCGACGGCGCCGTGGCCTCGTTCACCGCGCTGCCCCGGGTGGTGGAGGCGGTCGAGGGCCGCATCCCGGTGCTCCTCGACGGCGGCGTCAGGCGGGGCAGCGATGTGCTGAAGGCCTTGGCCATGGGCGCTGCCTGCTGCCTGATCGGCCGGCCGCAGCTCTGGGGCCTGTCGGTGGCCGGCGAGGCCGGGGTGGCCCACGTACTCGACATCCTGCGCCAGGAGCTCGACCGGGCCATGGGTCTCGCCGGGATCGACCGGATCGGGGCGGTCGGCCCAGGACTGCTGCAGCCGCTCGCCGGCCTGGGCGGGCGGGTGACACCGGAACTGGAGGTGGCCGAATGAAGCTCGATGGCTTTCGCGCCAGTGTCGCCAGCGACGACGCTCCACCGGCGGATCTGGCGCCGCCGCTCAAGGCGCTGTGGTGGCAGGGCAAGGGCGATTGGGAGACCGCGCACGGCATCGTCCAGGGCGCGTCGGATGACGATGCCGCCTGGGTGCATGCGCATCTGCACCGGGTCGAGGGCGATCACGGCAATGCCGGCTACTGGTACCGGCGGGCCAATCGGCCGGCGGTGACGGGCGATCTCGACGCCGAATGGGCGGCGATGGTCGAGGCGCTGCTCGCCGAAAGGGGCTGAACCGCTACTCGGCGGCGACCAGGTGCCGGTCGACGACGGCCTGGCCGCGCGGGTCCTTGTAGAGCCGGCCGGCCTGCATGATCATGGCGAGATTGGCCTGGTGCTGGACCAGCGAGACGTCCTTCAAGGGGTTGCCCTTGACCAGCAGGAGGTCGGCGATGAAGCCCTCCTTCACCCGGCCGAGCTCGTGGCCCATGCCCATCAGCTCGGCACCGACGACGGTGGCGCAGCGCAGCGCCTCGGCGGGCGAGTAGCCGAAATAGGTCACGAAATGCTCGATGTCGCGGGCGTTCTGGCCCATCGGCGTCACCGCGAAGCCGTAGTCGCCGCCGATCACGACGCGGATGCCGCGCTTCCTGATCTCGTGGTAGGTGGCGCAGCAGGCGTCGAACTTGCGGAAGAGATCGAGGCTCTGGCAGACCTCGGGCGTCAGGCCGACCGTCGAGCCTTCCTTGGTGCAGTTGTGGACGAGGCCGAAGGCCGGGCCGACGAAGGCCGTGTCCTTGACGCTCTCCAGGAGGTCGAGCGCTTCCTCGTCGGCGAAGTCGCAGTGGTAGATGCAGTCGACGCCGTGGTGGACCGCCATCTTGACGCTCTTGGACGAGCGGGCGTGGGCTGCCACCAGCTTGCCGAAGCCGTGCGCGGTCTCGACCGCGACCTGCGAGCTCGGCGTCGGTCAGGGGCGTGATCTCGGCCCTGGCGTGGCTGACGAACTCGTCGCCGGAGATGTTGATCTTGATGGTGTCGACGCCGTCGCGGATGCACTCGCGGACGACGCGGAGCATCTCCATCGGGCCGTCCGCCACGAGGCCGAAGCTCTCCTGGTGGATGTGCCGCTTGCGCTCGTCGCCGAGGCCGGCGGTGACCGTGATCTCGGGGCTGCCGGCGCGCATCCGGGGGCCGGCGATCAGGCCGCTGTTGATGGCGTTCCTGGCGGTGACGCCCAAGAGCGGCTTGGCCGAGGCGGCCTCGAAGATGCTGGTGAAGCCGTGGTCGAGCAGGAGGCGGCAGTTCCTGGCGGTGAGCAGCATGTGCTCCTCGGGCGGGATGACGCCCAGCTCCGAGGGCGCGCCGATGCCGGTGAAGGAGGGATGGCAGTGGCCCTCGACCAGGCCCGGCATCAGCGTCATGCCCGTGCCGTCGATGACCGTGGCACCCTCGACCGCCAGGCGCTCGCCGCCCCTGGCGAGCCTGGTGATCCGCTCACCGGTGATCTCCACCTCGGCCGGGAAGGCCTCGGCGCTCTCGCCGTCGAAGACGGTGGCGTTCTGGATGACGATGCGGCCCATGACCAGCTCCCTGACAGCTCTTTGGCCTGTTGGTCTTCGGGCCGCATAGTAGCCGCTGGCCACCGCTTGCAAAGGGGGCTTCGGCGATGCTGCCGGGCGAGGGGCAGCGGTTGCCCGGCGCCGCCGGGCTCGGGTTCGTTCGGCGATCGCCGGATTCGGGGAGGCCGGGGCGGTGGCGGCGGCCGTCACCCGATCGACCGCCGACGGCTGCCGCCTGCGACAAGCTGTCAGCTCGGGTTGGTATCCCGACAGCCGGGTTCGTTCGTCGATTCGCTGGGTTCGCTCGTCAATTTGGTGGGTTCGTTCGTCGTCTTTCGGCGCGCCCGTGGGTTCGTTCGCCGCGAAAAGCGCGCTATACGCGACATAACGATCGCTTATGTCGCGCTATACGCGACATTTCCCGGGTTCCGACGCGCTATACGCAACGGCTCGACGGTTTTGTTGCGCTAGACGCGACATTTCTCGGGTTCGGTTGCGCTATGGGCGACGTTTTCGGCCGCGAGCGCGGTTGGCCATAAACGTTCGTTATGGGTTTGCATAAAATATCTATGGTCCATTTCTTGCCAAACTGAAGTGTTTATTGTAAAAAAGGGAACCTTATTGAGCCGCTTCATTTATAATGGTGGCTAAATATCGAAAGCTAGGCGATCCGCTTCTTGCAACTTCAATTTGACCTCCGATCTCTCGGGCTGCGCGGACCTTTTCCAGTCCACCCCTAAAATGGCCGCTCATTTTCATTACTCGCTCGAAGGCTTCCCAAGTCCCGCCTTGAATATTGTCCGGATTTCGGTAGCGTGCATTTCTTGGAACATTCGGCGAAGCGTTAGAAAAGACTGTCCGCACCGCCGTCCATTCCCCGAAATACCAGGCCTCCAACTCTTCAATCGCGAGGCACGTTGCACTTCGCCAGTCCACCCCCTGTACCGCCCTGCGAGTTGGGAGTCCTGCACCTAAGCATACTTCTTCCAATGTTCTCTTTAGTTGGCTGCAGTCGTCATTGTCCCTATCGACAAGTATGACGATTCGCCAATCTGCCGGAAGCCACTTTGCGTAGCCTGCCATGCGCGCCTGAAGTCTCTTGAGCAGATCGCTCTTGCCCTGGAACACATGAATATGGAAACTACGATCGCTTGGAAGATGACGTGGAAGCCAGGACTTGAGAAACGCTTCCATAGATGGCTCTTCGACTAAGAACTCGAAATGGCTTGCTGACATCATTCAGTCTCAGGCAAGTGGCCTTACAGGCCCACCGGCATTTGTCAGCGGGTCACCAACCCCGAGCTGTCCCTCCATCCACAGTTGCCCAAGAAGCGCGCCTTCCTCGACGAAGTCGGAGATGCCTCGAATATCCTTCACGCGCAGGTTACGGGTATAGCCGCTTTGGTCGCGCCATAGCACGCGGACCTCTTCCGGTTTTAATGCATTGAGGAAGAATGGCGAATGGGTAGTAACGAGAAGCTGCGTCCTCACGGTCGCCCCACGGCACTCCTCTGCGAGTTCGTGCAGAAGTCGCGGATGGAGAAAATTTTCTGGCTCTTCAATTCCGATGAATGGCGGAGGCGCCGGATCATACAAAACGAGAAGATAGGCCAACATTTTTAGCGTTCCGTCCGACGCAAATCGGGCCAGAACTGGCGCAGAGAAAGGCGCATCCTTGATTTGCAATAATAGCCGGCCATCTGGCATTGTTTCGGCCATCACACGCTCAATCTGAGGAACTCGACTTCGCAGAGCGTCAAATATTTCTTCGAGGCGATTCTCGTGCAACTCGGAAAGGTATTGGATCACGTTTGCCAGATTGTCGCCGGTCCGACTCAGGCGCTCTTGGGGGCCGGCCTCGGGCTGCCCGCGTGTGTTCTCTGCGGAGAGGTAAGAGACATACCAGCCAGTGATGAAATCACGCAGGGCGACAACCCGTTTGTGTTCGGCAAGCTGACCGAGCGCGCTAACGGCGAGCAGGTCCGCGGATTTAAGCGGGACTTCGATCCGCTCATCTTTGATATCGGGTTGCTCTCCCGTAACTACCCTGCCGGTGCCGCGTTTGTAATCCAAAAATCGGAAAGGTTTTCCGCCTTTGCCGCGGGTCCAACGAAGCCATTCTTCAACAACCACTGGCCCGCCGCGCTCCTCATCGACAGCGAGGTGATAGGTAATGACGGGGAAACCCGGTTCCCGATACTTGATCTCTATCTCGATCGGACCTTCTGTGCCACGAGTTCGCAGTTCCTTTCCGCGACCGCGTTTATCCCACGCACGACGTAGGCCAAGCTCAAAGCATTCAGAGAGAAATGCAAATACATCAAAAATAGTTGACTTGCCCGACCCGTTTGGGCCGAGCAAGACGGTCAAAGGCGTGATATTCTTGAACTCCAATTCTTTTAGAGCGCGGAAGTTTGTTACCTTTAAGCACTCGATTTGGGCAGGCTTTGGGGGTTTAATCATTCGACTTGTTCCAAGAATTACTTGGTGTCTTCGGTGCGTCATTCACCGCAGATGGCCTTTCATGGTAACCCCTCTTAAACATTCCGGCCATGGAGAGATACATCTATCCAATCCTTTTCAAATATGAGATCGAGCGGATTAGGGCAACCTCAGGCGATAGCGCCATGCAGGGATTAGCCAGCTGTAGAATTGCCCGCCTTGATCAAGAAGCAGCTTCCGACGATCCTTCCCAATCGCAAACATCGGGATGGACCAATTTACAGAGTGAAGCACTGACAGAAATAGTAATTCCGTCGACTTTTTCGTCCAAGTCCCGCGTGCGGTCGTCTCGTACATTCGAGCGTGCACCGCCACAAAGGCCCGAATTCCCGAAATTTTGGACTTCGGCGGACACCTCCCATTTTAGCTTTTCGCGGCGCTGCCTTGACGCACGCTTTCTGCCTCTCCGCTCAACCCGTCGGCTGCGCGTAGTCGGTGACCAAGACCGCACCGGGCGCACCTGTGCAGTCAAGACGAGCCACCCCCGTGGAGGCCTGCCACCCATCCAAGAAGGCGGAGGGGGCCACGGGGGAACTCAGTTCCCCCGCCTTCTTCGAGGCGGTCCAACGGGCGCCGCTCGGTGGCGCCCGGCGTCACCGAGGTGGCGGCGGGGGTTGGGTTTCGCTAGGCAGGAGGCATGGAAGCCGAACGCACGATCCGTCGTCTCGCCGCCATCCTGGTTGCCGATGTCGTGGGCTACTCGGGGCTGATGGCCGCGGACGAGGCCGGGGCGCTGGCGGCGTTGAACCGGCACCGGGAGGTCGCGTTCGACTCGGTGGTGGCGCGGCACAATGGCCGGATCGTCAAACTGATGGGCGACGGCACGCTGGTCGAGTTCATGAGCGTGGTCGATGCGGTGGCGTGCGCCGCCGTCATCCAGCAGGCGGCAGCCTAGCCGGGAAGATCAATGCGGCCAGACGGCCAGTGCGGTGGCCGCGAGCACCATCGAGGCCGTGAGGACCGCCAGTTCGAAGCGCCAATCGATGCAGCGCGCCGAGTGAACTGCTGCGCCATCTGAAGCTTCAGGCGCCCAACACTGCCGGTCTGCTTCGGTCATCTCGAACTCCCTGTGCCGTGGCAAATGCGCTCGGTGAAGTGGCATCGCGGATGGTCAAACCGAACAGCGCCGTCACCATACGATCGGCAAAGGCCGCGTTTTCGGGCGCAACCTCACCTGGGGGTCGATATCTACGCGTCATTCAAAAATCGCGCAAGAGTAGAAATTCAGAGGCAATAAGATAAATAATGATAGAATATGACCGGCATTTTATCGATATTTTAGGTTTGGCTCGGCCGATGGGCCATCCTCTTGTGACGATCACGGCATTGATGCCTTCAAGGTCCTGGAAGCACTCGTAAAGCGCCCGAACGATAGCGGCCACGACCATACACTTCGCCGCCGCGGGACAGCTCGCCGTCTTGCTCACTGAGCGCCGTGGTCGGGCTTGCCGCTCTGAGCTTGCTGCCATCGGCTTCCAGCGCGTCGCGCCGCTTCGGAGCCGCCGAGAGCCTGCACCGTGCCGGGCGCAGCTATGCAGTCTGGACCAGCCACTGCCGTCGAGGCCTGCCACCCATCCAAGATGGCGGAGGGGGCCACGGGGGAACTCAGTTCCCCCGCCTTCTTTGCTTTGTCGTCGCCCCAAGACGCGAGTTGCGGGCGTCGGATATCGAGCAGGTGATGGCGGGTTTGGCCAAGGCTGGATTGCCCGCCGCGACTAGCCGAGCATAAAAAAACGGCCCCGGGCCGGGGCGCCGGGGCCGTTCTCGCTGAATGGTGCTTGCTACTCCGCCGGCACGGTCGAGGGATCGACGTGGGTTGCCGGCAGGCCGTGCTTCAGGCGCTGTCCGTCGCGGTAGATCGCCTTGATCAGCGACAGGCCCATCAGGACCATGACGAAGCTGAACGGCAGCGCGCCGATCACCATGGCCGTCTGGATGGCGCCGAGGCCGCCGGCGACGATCAGGCCGCCGACCACCAGTGCCAGGGCGGCGCCCCAGAAGAGGATGTGCGGCCGGGCCTTCGGGCCCTCGTCGCCGGCGGCGTTGATCGTGTTGATGATCAAGACGGCGCTGTCGGCGGAGGTCACGAGGTAGGTCAAGAGCAGGATGACGACGACGACCGACATCAGGTAGGCCAGGCTCTCATCGAGGATCACGGCCAGCATGGCGAAGAGCTGGTCGGCCTGGCCGGCACCGACGATGGCGCCGTTGGCCTCGCCGGTGAGCTCGAGGTCGATGGCCGTGCCGCCGACCAGGGCGAACCAGACGAAGCACATGAACGCCGGGATGATCATCGCGCCCAGCACGTATTCACGCACGGTCCGGCCCTTGGAGATGCGCGCCAGGAACACGCCGACGAAGGGCGCGAAGGCGATCCACCAGGCCCAGTAGAAGATGGTCCAGCCACCCTGCCAGCCGGCCAGCGCATCGCCGGTCTCGGTGCCGTCCATCGCCCAGACCGTGAACAGGTTGCCGGGGATCGACAAGAGGTAGTCCCAGATGCCGACGAAGAGGGTCGACAGGCCGAAGAAGGTCGAGCCGAACACCAGGAAGAAGAACAGCATGAAGAAGCTGAGCCCCATGTTGATGTTCGACAGCCACTTGATGCCCCTGCCGACGCCGGAGAGCGCCGAGAGGGTGGAGGCGCCCATGATCACGACCAGGGCGACGACGATGCCCATGGTGGAGGACGACCGGGTCCCGTCGGCGGCGGTCGCGTAGAGCCAGTCGCCGAAGCCCAGCCGGGAGAGGCCGGAGATGAACTGCTCGACGCCGAAGCCCAGGGTCTGCGCCACGCCCAGGACGGTCGCCACGACCGCCACGACGTCGACGGTATGGCCGACCGGCCCGGAGAGCGACTTGCCGAAGAGCGGCGTCAGGGCCGAGCGGATGGTCAGCGGCAGGCCCCGCCGGTAGCAGAAGTAGCCGAGCGCCAGGCCGACGATGGCGTAGGCCGCCCAGGCCGCGAGGCCCCAATGGGTGAACGACCAGATATAGGCGTCACGCACGTTGCCCGCGGTGCTGCCTTCGGTCAGGCCCATGATCGTCGCCGGGTTCTCGGCGAAATGATACATCGGCTCGGCGGTGGCGAAGGTCAGCATGCCGATGCCGATGCCGGCGCCGAACATCATCGAGAACCACGAGAAGTTCGAGAATTCGGGCCGGTCGTCCTCGTGCCCCAGCCGGAGCTTGCCGGCGGTCGGCCAGAGCGCCAGCACGAAGCACAGGATGACGAAGAACGCCATCGTGTAGACGTACCAGTAGTTGAAGCTCGCCAGGATGATGCCGTTCATCACGCCCAGCACCGAAGCGGCCTTGTCCGGGAAAGCAATTGCCCAGAGAATCAACGCGCCGACCAGTAGCTTGCCGGTGATGGTCACGTCTTTGGTGAAGCCGCGATAGAATCCCGTTTCGGCCACGCGAATGGGTAGCTCGGTAACTGGTGGTTTGACTGGCATCGGATCCTTTCCGGGCCGCCAATCAACCGGCGGCCTTGGACTTTTCTGTGTTTTGATCTTGATTCCGTCACGATGGAACCGGCGCAGGGCAGATGAAAATCTTTCAATGGTCAACGAAAAACTTGCCCAATTTCAGGATTCTTGCGCAAAGCATGGTCAGGGCCGGCCCTTCGCTACAGCCGGCGTCGTTGGCTTTCTCGCGACCTCGTGCGCTGACGGCGACGATCTCGTCGTTCGCAGTTCGGCCAGCGGTCTCCGGCCTTCTGGCTCAGTCGCCGGCCGGTTCCTGCTGTGGCTGCTGCAGGTGGGGGAAGTCGCCCGCGGCGATGTAGGTGGCTTCCGCGGCGGTCGAGGGGCGGCCGAGCACCGCGTTGCGATGGGGGTGCCGGCCGAAGCGGGCGATGATCTCCCGGACACGGCCATGCTGTGCCCGGAATTGCTCGCGCATCGGGAAGAGCGGCGCCGGAAGCCGGCTGACGATGTCCTCCACGACCGCCGAGAGCCGATCCATGCGCTCGAGGTGGTCGGGACCTTCGCAGTGCGAGATGGCGATGACGTAGAAGGCCTGCTCCCATGGCTGGAGAGCGTCGAAATGACCGTTCTCGAGGCCGTCGAGTGCCAGGCGCGCCGCCTTGATGTCCTGCGCGAAGGCAGCCGGGGTGTCGCGCCACAGGGAGCGCGGGAACTGGTCCAGCGCGATCAGCAGTGCGAGCCGCCCGCGCGGCGTCGCCGCCCAGTGATCCAGCAATCCCGCCGCGGCCGCCTGGGTCAGATCGGCGAACCGGGCAATGATCGTCGCGTCCATGCCGCCATGCATGCGCTCCTGCCAGAACAGGGCGTGCGTCTCGAGGGCGTTCTGGTGGCCGTTCTCGGGAAACCAGAGTTCGAGGACGTCTTCAGGCCCGAGGAAATCTTCCGTGATGTGCATGCGTTGCGTCCTGCCGCTCTCGTCGCAGCCGATGCACGCCAGGAAGCATGCGGCGCGCGCGGTCGGCAAGGGCGCTGTTGCTCGGGCCAGCGCCCGGCGCCATTCAGCGGCGCGGAGCGGGGCGGCTCTGCGTCGAGAATAGATCGATCGGCGCTGGTCTTGGCATGTGCGGGAAATCATGCCGGCGTTCAGCGGCGGGCGACGCTGGCGGATGCGTCGCCATTTGGGCCCACCGAGTGGCAAGCTTACGTTTGAGTGGTGTTTGGACTTGGACGACTACACTCTGCATTTGACACGACTCCACAACTCCCCCTAACCAGAAGTTGCTTGTCTGCAATTTTTCCGGGGACGATCATGAACAAGAAGTGCATTCACGGTAGTGTTGGGGCTTGGTGTCATCGTGAGCTTTGCGCAGGTGCAGGAGGCTCGCGCCGACAGCACCGGGTGTGGTCTCGGCACCACCGTCTGGGAGGGCCAGTCCGGCGTCGGTCCCCAGGTCCTTGCGGTCACCACCAACGGCACGTCGTTCAACCAGACCTTCGGCATCACGTCGGGCACGCTGGGCTGCGACCAGAATGACGTGATCGCCTCGGCCGAGGTGCGCCAGTTCGCGGCCGCCAATCTCGACAACCTGGCCAAGGACATGGCCCGCGGCGAGGGCGAGACCCTGGCGTCGCTGGCGGCCGCCATGCAGGTCGAGCCCGAGGATCAGCCGCTGCTGTTCGCCACCTTCAAGAGCAACTTCACGCGGATCTTCCCGACCGACGACGTCACGTCGGAGGACGTGCTCGTCTCGATCCACGGCGTGATGACCGAGAACGAGACGCTGGCGCGCTACGTCGCCGTCTGACGCTTTCGCTCGAACAGGCCTTTCGACATCCGGCGATTGCCGGATGTCCGGTCTGGTGACGCCGGGTCGGACTGGACAGGCTTCCGCCGCCAGCTCGGCCCGGCGTTTTCTCATGGCATGACCATGAGGCACGTCTTGCTGATGCTCGTCTTCGCGATGACGTCGCTCGAGGGCGGGGAAGCCCGGGCCGATCCGGCCTATCTCGATCAGCTGATGGCCAGAGCCGAGGCGCTCGGTCTCGCCGAGCGACCCGGCCTGGCGAACGCTCGGCCACTACCGGCCCGATCTGCTGGGCCAGGGGTGGCACAGCCTGATCGACAGCGAGAGCTTCTTCCTCGCGGACAACGGCAAGAGAGATCCGTCGAGCGAACTGGCGGCAACGCTGCGTGCCTTCTTCGCGCCGACGGCCGGCCCTGGCGAGGACGGCGTTTCGCCTGCTGTGCAGCATCCCCAATGCGCCTTCGTCGCCCGCTACCGGTGGCTGAAGGAGCCAGCTCGACTTCGACCCGAGCCGCCTGCCCGAGCAGGCCTGCGAAGGGTTCGACACCTGGCTGGCGACCATCGACGCCAGCAGCGTGACACTGATCTTCCCGGCCGCGTATCTGAACAACCCCGCATCGATGTTCGGCCATACGCTGCTGCGGTTCGACCGGCCGAACCAGACCGAGCAGACGCGGCTCCTGTCCTATGCGGTGAACTACGGCGCCAACACCGGCACCGACAATGGCGTTCTCTTCGCCGTGCTGGGCCTGACCGGGGGGTATCCCGGAACCTACTCGGTCGAGCCGTACTACGAGCTGGTCAAGCGCTACAGCGACATCGAGAACCGCGACATCTGGGAATATCAGCTCGATTTCTCGAAGGTCGAGGTGGAGCGCATGCTCGCCCATTTGTGGGAGCTGCAGGGCCAATACAGCGACTATTATTTCTTCGACGAGAACTGCTCCTATCAGCTGCTCTTCCTCATGGATGCCGCGCGGCCAGGGCTCGACCTCGTCGATGATTTCCCGCTGCACGTCATCCCGGTCGACAGCGTTCGCTCGGCTTTGCGCCGTGAGGGCCTGCTCGAGCGCGCGGTGTTTCGGCCGTCCAGCGAGACCCGTATCCAGCACGGCCTCGGCACCATGTCCGCGGCCGAGCGGGACCTGGTCCAAGAGCTCGCGAGCGGCGCGGTCACCCCGGAGCAGGCGGCGACGTCGGACCTGACGCCTTCCCAGCTCGCCGGTGTCCTCGAGCTTGCCGAAGCCTTCGTGACCTATCAGCTGCGAACCGGCGAGCTCGAGCGGGATACGGCGGCCCGCCGCGCCTGGTCGCTGCTCGCCGCGCGCAGTGCGATCGAGGCCCCGACCGATCAACCGCCGCTGCCCGTGCCGGCGACGCGCCCGGACCAGGGCCACGGCTCCGCCCGCCTCGCCCTGGGGGTCGGGGTGCGCGACGGCACGGTCTTTCAGGCCTTGCGCCTGCGCCCCGCCTATCACGACGGTCTCGACCCCGGCGGCGGCTTCGCGCCCGGTGCCGGCATCGCGTTCCTCGATACCGAGCTTCGCCATTACCAGGGCGACAACGCGCTGGTGCTCGATCGGCTCACGGTCATCGGCATCACCTCGATGACGCCACGGGACGAGCTGATCCAGCCGGTGTCCTGGAAGCTCGATCTCGGCCTCGAGCGGCTGCGGGTCGAGAAGGGCGACGAGACAGGGGCGCTGGTCGCCGCGGCCGGCGGCGGGGCCGGGCTCAGCTACCGCTTCGGGCCTCGGGTCATCTGGTCGGCCACGCTGGACGCCGGCGTCACCGGCGGCGAGGATTGCCACGAGACCTGCAGCTTCAATGTCGGTCCCGCCGTCTCGCTGCTCTGGCCGATGACCGATCGGGCCACGTTCACCGCTGGCGGCCGGTACCAGGGGCGCTTCGGCGAGGCGATCGGCGACAGCTACGAGATCCGTCTCGGCCAGAGCTACGGCTTCACCGCCGACCTCGCGGTCAAGCTCGAGATGGCGCTCGAGGACGACGGCGGCGGCATGCAGCCCGAGGTCCTGACCACGCTCAACTGGTACTTCTGATGGCCAGGCTTGCCAGCGTGCTCGCGGCTGATCATCGCCCTTGCCATGCTCCTGGGCCTCGGCGCCTGCACCGGCCTGTTCTTTCAGCCGATGCAGGAGCACGTGAACGATCCGGCCGACATCGGCTTCACCTATCGGGACGTCGACTTCAGCGCCGCCGACGGCACCCGGCTGCATGGCTGGTACTTTCCGGCAAAAGGCGAGCTCGTGGGCAGCATCCTCTTCCTGCACGGCAATGCCGAGAACATCAGCACGCATTTCGCCAATGTCGCCTGGCTCACCACCTACGGCTTCGCCGTCTTCGCCATCGACTACCGGGGCTATGGCCGCTCGGCCGGCAGCCCCGATCTCGATGGCCTGCACCTGGACGTTGCCGCCGCTCTCGACACGCTGATGGCGCTGCCTGAGACCGATCCGGACCGGATCGTCGTTCTGGGCCAGAGCCTCGGCGGTGCCCTGGCGCTGACCGCGATGGCCGAGAACCCGCATAAAGATCGGCTGCGCGCCGTGATCGTCGAAGGCGCCTTCAGCGGCTATCCCGAGATCGTGCGCGAGAAGCTGGCTTCGTTCTGGCTCACCTGGCCGCTGCAAGGGCCGCTCGGCCTGACCATCGATGGCCGCTACCGCCCGACCGACGCCGCAGCAAGCCTGGCGCCGGTGCCGCTCTTGATCATCCAGGGCGAGGATGACGCGGTCATTCCAGCGCATCATGCCGAGATCCTGTTCGAGGCGGCAGGCGAGCCGAAGACGCTTTGGCTGCTGCCGGGAACCGGCCACATCCAGGCCTTCGCCAGCCTCGCCAACCGGCGCCGGCTGGTCGCGTTTTTGCAGGCCGTGATGGCCGCGTGAGCGGCTCGGCAGCGGCTGCGACCGGCCGGCACGCGCCATCGGCGATGGGCCGCATGTCGACGCGCGCATGCCTGCCGGGTAGAGACAGCGCGGCAGGCCATCGACAGGAGCGACCATGGACAGCGCGTTCTGGCATCAACGCTGGCAGAAGAACGAGATCGGCTTCCACCAGGGTGAGGCCGACGCGCTTCTGGTCCGGCATTTCAAGCGCCTGTTCGGGACCGAGGGCAGCCGCGTGTTCGTGCCGTTGTGCGGCAAGACGCGCGATATCGGCTGGCTGCTGTCGCAGGGCTACCGGGTTGCCGGCGCCGAGCTGAGCCCGATCGCCGTGGGTCAGCTGTTCACGGATCTCGGCCTCGAGCCCGAGAAAGCCGAGCTCGGTGGGCTCACGCGCTACAGCGCCGAGCGCATCGACATCTTCGTGGGCGATATCTTCGAGCTGTCCAGGGAGCTGCTGGGCCCGGTCGACGTAATCTACGACCGGGCCGCTCTGGTGGCCTTACCTGGGGCGATGCGCGAGAGCTACGCCGCGCATCTGGTGCGCCTGACGGCGACCGCGCCGCAGTTCCTCCTGACCTTCGCGTATGACCAGAGCCAGATGGACGGCCCGCCCTTCTCGGTGCCGGCCGAGCTGGTGCAGGCCTGTTACGCCGATCACTACGAGCTGCAGCGTCTGGCGACCCAAGACGTTGCCGGCGGCCTCAAGGGCAGGTGCGCCGCGACCGAGACCTTGTGGCTGCTGCGACCGGCCCAGCGGGCGAGTGCCGACACCCGTGCGTCGTTGTAGGGACGTGGCCGGCACCGTGCTGCTAGGGTGCGGCAGCGCCGCCAACACAGGGAGCCTCGAGCCATGGCCACATCATCGTCGCGCGTGCTTCGGCACATCGTCCTCTTCGCGTTCAATCCGGAGGCGACGCCTGCCGAGGTCGGGGCCGTGGAGGCGGCGTTCGCCGCTTTGCCGAGCAAGATTCCGGCGATCGTCGGCTTCGAGTGGGGGCGCGACGTGAGCGTCGAGGGCAAGGCCCAGGGCTTCACCCATTGCTTCGTTGTGACCTTCGCCGACGAGGCGGGCCGCGACGCCTATCTGCCGCACCCGGCGCACCAAGCCTTCGTCGAGCTGGTCTCGCAGCACCGCGAGAAGGGGCTGGTGTTCGACTACTGGGCCCCGGCGGCCTAGCGGTTGCCCGACCTGCTCACCGGGCGCCTGATCTCTTCGCCGAGCGGGCAGGCATCGGCCGGCGGGATCACCGGGCCGAACGCCATCTAGCCGCGCCCGGCTAGCTCCGGCAGCGGCAAGACCATCGGCTGCTGGCCCTTGGCCGAGGCGGGCTCGGCGCCAGCATGGCCGGTCGTCAGCCGCCGCTGCCGCCCGGCTTGCGCAGCTTCAGCGGGTTGCCGCCGCCACCGCCGCCGCCCTGGCCACCGCCGCGACCTTGGCCGCCGCCGCTGCCCTGTCCGCCACCAGCGCCCTGGCCACCGCCGCGACCTTGGCCGCCGCCAGCGCCCTGGCCAGCACCGGCACCCTGGCCGCTACCTGATCCCTGGCCACTGCCTTGGTGGAGCTGAGCGCGCTGCTGCGCCTGGACACGCGCCTCCTCGCGAATTTGCGCGCGCTGCTGGTCGCTGGTCGCGTCCTGCAATCGGCGGCGGTAGGTCGTGCGCTCCTGCTCGGTCAGCTGATTGACGTTGGGGATGTCCGAGAGATCGTCGGCCTGCGCGGCGGCCCTGGTGCCGCCGATTGCAATGCCGAGGGCGGCGGCGAGCGCCGCCCGGCGCGAAATGGAAAACGTTGACATGGGAAAACCTCGATCAGCGAGACCGGGCGACCTTCGTCGCCCGGTCCCGGTTGCTTGCGATTCCGACCTGTTGCGCTACTGGACGGGAATCTCAGTAGTCGGCAGCTCCGGCACCGCGTACTCGTGCACGAACTCGATGACCTGGAGGGCATCGTCGGCTGCCAGTGTGAAGCCGGCGACGTTGGTCGCCACCGCATCGGCACCGTCGAAGACGGCATCGAGCAGGTCGACGGTCTGGGCCGTCCAGGTGGCGGTCGTGGCGTCGTAGACGAGCACTTCGGCGGTCACGTCGCTCCAGGTGTCGGCGCGATCGTAGGTGAAGTCCGAATAGTCGACATAGGCCACGCCATCGACGACGGTCGGCTCGACGCCCGTCACGCCGAGGACGCTGTTCATGTAGACGACCTCGTCGACGGTGAGCGTCCCGGTCTTGTCGGCCGCGGCGGCGAACAGCGAAGCCGCGAGCACCAGGTCGTCATTGGTGAGGCCGTCCGTGACCATCGGCTGCAGCGCCGGATCGAGGGCTGCCGTCAGCCCGTCGATGACACCATCGTCCATCAGATCGAGATAGAGAGCGAGGTTCTCGAGCGGCGAGTTGATCGTCAGCATTTCGCCGTCGATGACGTAGGTGAGCCGCCCCGACGCGTCGACCGAGATCACCGTGCCGGGGTCGGTGGCGTTGAGGTTGGCCACCGCCTCCTCGAGCCGGTTGTCGAGGACCCCCTCGGGCGAGCGCCCCACGTTCAGACGGCCGAAGTCGACCTCCTGCAGCAGCGCGGCGTATTCCTCCGGCACCTCCCCCTCGGCGTCGAGCGGGATCGGGTTGCCGTCGGCATCGATCGGCTGGACGTAGCCCTCGTCGGTGAGGACCGGCACGCCGTCAGCGTCGCGCAGGATGACGTAGAGATCGCCGTAGAGATCACCCTTGGCGACGCCCGGCGTCGGGTTGCGGGAGCCCGGCGTAGCGCCGGTGGCGCCTCGTCCCGCCCATTCCGGACGATCTGAATCCTCGGCTTCATCGGCGAGCAGATCGTGGAGCAGGTAGCGACCGCTACCATGTGCCTCCGGGTCGCTGGCGCTGGCCGTCGCGCCGCCGCCAGCAGCGCCGCTGCCACCGCCCGCGCCTGCCTGGCCGCCACCGCCCGATGCGCCGGCACCCTGGCCGCCACCGGCTGACGTGCTACTCCCGGAGCCGCCACTGCCGGAGCCGCCACCCTGGCCACCGCTACTCTGGCCGCCAGCGCCTTGGCCGCCGCCACTACCCTGGCCGCTACCACCTTGGCCGCCGCCGCCCTGGCCGCCACCACCCTGGCCACCGCCATGCTCGGCAGCGGCGACGCCGTCCGACAGCACTGTCATCGTGGCGATCGGCAAGGCGACCACGGGGGCGATCGCCAAGCCGAGGATCGAAGCAGTCGAAAACAACCGCCGGGTGTTGCCGGTGAGCAATTGGATGCTTCTGGTCATATCTGTCCCCTCCTTCAATAGGCGTTCCGAGCGACCAATCGCCTGAAACCCGAAGAGACTCACACTAGCATTGCCGGTTGATTGTCTATTTGACCTGAATCAATCTGCCGTCCTCGTGCGACAACATCGACCGGATGCGGACACCGCGTCGGTGCGTTTCGCGGCCGGCGCCGTGCCGCAGTGGGCCGTCGAGCTGATTTCGCGGTGGTGCGAGAAGGGGCTGGTCTGCGACGCTTGGACGCCGACGGCCCAGGGGGCGCCGAGGTCTAGCGGGCGCCGGGTCTCTTCAGCGGGCAATCGAGTAGACGTCGGCGGGTGGGATCACGAGGCCGAGCGCCATCTTGCCGCAGACGGCGAGGACCAGCAGGGCCAGCAGGATGCGCAGCTGCTCGGCGCGGAGGTAGGTGGCGGCCCTGGTGCCGAACTGGGCGCCGATGACGCCGCCCACGGTCAGCAGGAGGGCCAGGACGATGTCGACCGTCTGGTTGGCGTAGGCCTGCAGGAAGGTGGTGACGGCGGTGACGAAGGCGATCTGGAAGAGCGAGGTGCCGATGACGATGCTGGTCGGCATGCCGATCAGGTAGATCATCGCCGGCACCATGATGAAGCCGCCGCCGACACCCATGATGGCGGCCAGCATGCCGATCGCGGCGCCGACGGCGAGCGGCATCAGCATGCTGATATAGAGCCTCGACTCGTGGAAGCGCAGCTTGAACGGCAGGCCGTGCAGCCAGAGGTGCTTGTGCAGCTTGCGGCGATGGGCGCTCGGGCTGGTGGCGCGGATCAGCGCCCGAATGCTCTCGACCAGCATCAAGGCGCCGACGGTGCCGAGCAGCAGCACGTAGCAAAGGGCGATCACCAGCTCGATCTGGCCCACGCTGCGCAGCCAGGCGAAGACCGCGACGCCGACCACCGAGCCCACCGCGCCGCCGGCGACCAGCACGCCGCCCATGCGGAAATCGACCCGGCGCTTGCGGGTATGGGCGATCGCGCCCGAGGTGGCCGACGCCAGGAGCTGGGCCGCGGCCGAGCCCACCGCCACCGCCGGCGGCACGCCGATGAAGATCAGGAGCGGCGTCATCAGGAAGCCGCCGCCGACCCCGAACACGCCGGAGAGGAAGCCGAAGAAGGCGCCGAGCCCGAGCAGCAGGAAGACGTTCACCGACATCTCGGCGATGGGCAGGTAGATATCCATGCTAGCTGGCCATGATCAGTGACAGTGGCATCAACACCATGACCGGGTGAAACGCCAGTGTGCTGATCGCCGGGGCTGTCTCAAGCGTTCCTGGCGGGCCCCGGCCGCCCGGCTTTTCGGGCGCGGCCCATCGCTCGGCTCATGCCCCGCCGTTCAGAAGAATCCCTTGGGGATCAGGCCGTTCGCGTAGGCCTCGCGCTCCAGGCCCTCGCGGAAATCGGGGTGGGCGAGGCCGATCAGCGCCTTGGCCCGCTCGGCGATGCATTTGCCCTTGAGGTTGGTGATCCCGTACTCGGTCACGACATACATCATGTCGGCGCGCGTGGTCGTGACGGTGTTGCCCGGGGTCAGGCCGGGAACGATCCGGCTGCGCCGCTCGCCGGCCTTCTCGTAGACCGAGCTCAGGCAAATGAAGGACTTGCCGCCCTTCGACGCATAGGCCCCGCGCACGAACTGCGCCTGTCCGCCGGTGCCGGTGAGGTGGCGGTAGCCGTCGCTTTCCGAGGCCGCCTGACCGGTCAGGTCGACCTGCGTGGTGTTGTTGATCGCCACGACGCGGTCGTTCTGCATGACGTTGTGCGGCAGGTTGGTGTAGTCGACGGGGTAGAAGGCGATATCGGGATTCCGGTCGATCGTCGCGTAGAGCGCACGCGAGCCGAGCGCGAAGGAGCAGACGATCTTGCCGGGGTCCAGGGTCTTCCTGGCCCCGGTGACCCGCCCGGCACGGTAGAGGTCGATGATCCCGTCGGTCAGCATCTCGGTATGGATACCGAGGTCCTGGGCACCGCCGTCCAGCAGCAGGCTGCAGACCGCGTTGGGCATGCCGCCAATGCCGATCTGCAGGCAGGCACCATCGTCGATCTCGGCGGCGATCAGCCGTGCCACGGCCCGGTCCGCCGCGGAGGGCGGGGGATTGGGCAGCTCCGGCGCGGCCGCGTCATCGCCCGGGATGACGTAGTCGACCTCGCTCACGTGGATCGACACGTCCTCGCCCTGGACATGCGGCAGGCCGGTCGTCTCCTCGATGATGACCATGCGCGCGCGCTCGATCATCGCCCGGTTCCACAGCGTCGCGGCGCTCAGGTTGAAATGGCCGGCGGCATCCATCGGCCGCGCCTTGAGGACGAGGATGTCGATCGGCTCGATGAATCGCCGGTAGTAGTCCGGGATCTCGCCCAGATTGACCGGCATGTAGATCGACCGGCCGGCGTCGTGCTGCTTGCGATCGTAGCTGGAGAAATGGAGGCTCACCCAGGAGAAATGCGCGCCCTCCGGGTCGGCGGCCAGGACAGCGCGCGGCTTGACGGTCAGGCAGGCGCGAATCTTCACGCCGCTCAGTTCGCTGGCGCGCCGTGCCAGCGCCTGGTCGAACACGTCCGGCTGATTGAGCGTGGCCCCGTAGTCGAGCCACATCCCCGGCCTGACGAGTGCCGCCGCCGCTTCCGGCGTCAGTCGCTTTGCAGGTGCGGCGCGTGATCGGCTCAATCGACTGCCCCCGACTGCCTGTCCGTTCACCTACTCTAGGCGGATGGTCGACGATCACCATAGGTCTCTCCGCTGGCTGCAAGCGGACGGCGCGCCACGCTCCCGATCGTCGCGGGCTGCTGCCCAGCGTCGCCGAGCGGTGGCGCAAGAAGCCGCTTCGCTGGCCGCAGAAGTGCGGGGCTGGATGCCGGTCAGGCCGCCCGATTGCGGTTCGGCTTGTCGGTGGGGAATGGCCGTGATAGCGCCGGGGCATGAGGATGGCAGCGGCACGTCAGGGGCCGGCATCCGCCAGACTGGCCGGGGAGGGCCCAAGAGATGATCGACGAAGCGCCGATGCTGACCATCAAGCGGACGTTCGCGCGGCCGAGCAAGGAGCAGGTCGCGGCCTTCGCGGGCGTGCTGACCGGTTTCGTCGTCGATGCCCTGGGTGGCCGCGGCGCGCTCGATCCCTCGGTCAAGCCGATCGCCGGCTCCGGGCCGTTCGTCGGCGTCGCGGTGCCGTGCGCGGCCGGGCCGGCCGATAATCTCGCGGTCTTCGGCGGGCTCCTGATCGCCGAGCCTGGGGATGTGGTGATCTGTGCGGCGGATGCCTTCATGCACACGGCGATCACCGGCGATCTCCTGCTCGGCATGCTCAAGAACAAGGGTGTGGTGGCCTTCGTCACCGATGGCGCGGTGCGCGACTTGCCGGGCATCCGCGACGTCGGGCTGCCCTGCTATGCGGCCGGCGTGACCCCCAACTCGCCGGCGAAGAACGGGCCCGGCACGGCGGGCCTGCCGGTGGTGGTGGCCGGCGTGACGGTGGGGCCGGGCGACATCGTGGTCGGTGACGAGGATGGCGTCGTCGTCGTGCCGCACGACCGCATCGTCGAGACCATCGAGCGGCTAGCGGCGGTCAAGGCGGCCGAGGCCGACCTTCTGGCCAAGGTCCAGGGCGGTCTGACCGTGCCCGACTCGATCAAGGCCATGGTCGAGGCCGGGCGGTTCCGCGAGGTGGAGTGACCGTGATGCGCATCGCCGTCATCGGGGCCGGGGCCATGGGCGGGATGTTCGGGGCGCGGTTCGCCGAGGCCGGGGCGGATGTGGTGCTGGTCGACCGCGACGCCGAGCACGTCCGGGCGATCGCCACGGACGGCCTCGCCGTCGAAGCCGACGGTGGGCAGCACTGGTATCGGCTGATGGCGGTGACCGATCATTCGGGTCTCGGTCCGGTCGAGCTGGCCCTGGTCATGGTCGACTGCAACGCCACACGGGAGGCGGCGGCTGTGGCGGGCGAGCTGTTGGCGCCGGAAGGTGCCGTGCTGACCCTGCAGAACGGCATCGGCAATGTCGAGGCGCTGGTCGAGGTCCTGGGCGCGGGCCGTGTCATGGCCGGCTCGACCATGAACAGCGCGGCGCGCACCGGGCCGGGGCGGGTGGCGCACACCCATCTGGGCAAGACGGTGCTGGGTGAGCTGGACGGCAGCCGGTCCGAGCGGCTGGCAAAGGTGGCCAGGCTGTTCGAGGCGGCCGAGCTGCCGGTCGCCACGAGCGACAATGTCATGGGCCATATCTGGCAGAAGTTCGTCTTGAACGCGGCGCTCAACCCGGTGAGTGCGATCACCCGGCTGCGGCCCGGCGAGATCGCGGAGAGTTCCGCCGGCCTGCGATCTGGTCAACGGCATTCTCGACGAGGTGCTGGCGGTGGTCGCGGCCGAGGGGATCAGCCTGCCCGATCCCGACCCGCGCGGCTCGATCCTCGGCCATGCGGTCGGGCGGATGAACAAGCCGTCGATGCTGCAGCATGTCGAGCAGGGCCGGCGGACCGAGATCGACGCCTTGAACGGGGCGCTGCTCGGCTACGGGGCGCGGCACGGCATCGCCTGTCCGGTCAACACGACCATCGTCCAGCTGGTCAAGGCGATCGAGGGGCGTGGCGCCGGCTGAGACGGCGTAGCGGCGGCGGTGGAGGGCGTGGAACGCTATGGCTGAGCTCTACCGCGCCATCTGGCGGGTCACCGGGCGGCGGCAGCTGCTGCTGATCGGGCTTGCCATCCTGGTGTCGCTCCTGGCCGCCGCACCGCTCAAGTTCCAGCAGCTGGTGATCAACAGCCTGGTCGAGGACACGCAGCCGGCGCAGATCGTCTGGCTGTGTTTGGGCTTCATCGCGGTGGTGCTGGCGAGCGCCGCGCTCAAGTTCGGCATGCGGCTCGGCATCGCGAATTTGGGCGAGCGGGTGGTGCGGCTGATCCGCGAGCGGCTCTACCGCAACTACGTGGCCGACACGGCGGCGGGCGTCGCCGACCTGCCCGAAGCGGGGCACCATCGTCACCATGCTCTCGGCCGAGGCCGAGATGGTCGGCGCCTTCGCCGGGTCGGCCATCGCCATGCCGCTGGTCCAGATCGGCACGCTGATCAGCGTCACCGGCTTCATCCTGGTGCAGCAGCCCTGGCTCGGGCTGATCGTGCTCGCCGTGGTGCTGCCGCAGGCGCTGATCGTCAAGGCGCTGCAGGCAAGGATCAATGCGCGGGTGCGCGAGCGCGTGCAGCTGCTGCGCGACGCCTCCGACCGCATCTCCGAGAGCGACATGCAGGCGATCGACGCGGCGGTGCAGGAGGACTTCCAAAAGGTCTACGAGACGCGCAAGAAGATCTTCGTCCTCAAGCTCACCTCCAAGCTGGCGCTGCAGGTGATCAGCGCACTTGGGCGTCTTCGGCATCCTGCTCCTGGGCGGTCTTCTGGTGCTCGACGGGCGGACCGATGTCGGCACGGTGGTCGCCAGCCTCACCGGCCTCGCCCGCCTCGAAGGCCCCTGGCGCGAGCTGATCGCGTTCTTCAGGAGCGCCAGCACGGTGCGGGTGAAGTACGAGATGCTGGTCAAGTCGCTGGTGCCGCGGGCGGGGCGGGATGGTGAGGCGTTGCGGAGTTAATCGCCAGAAAATACTCAACGCCAGCAGAATAATAGCGCTCAATTCGACGAGAGTGCAGTGACAGAAGACCTCGAATCCGGGCGTCGCGTGAGCAAATCAAAATTCCTGCTCGCCACGCCGTCCTGGGTGTTTATCTTGATCGATTGATCTATGAAGGTTAATTCTGCGTCTCACCATAAAAACGTCTGTTGATCCAATCTTTGTATTTACTACTATCTGGCATGAGCCCCTTTTTAATCGCTTTATCAAATGTCATTGATTCGATCTTAAAGCGTTTTTGCTCTTGCTGCCAAATTTATCAACGTGCAACTTCCAATAACCCGTCAATTCTTCATCAAGAAATAGGCAAAACTGTATCGTATCATCTAAATAGTCCTCCATACCATCCAGTGTCTGAGCGTATCTTGTATCGACAATTTTTTCGGATATCGGCACGCCAAAATAGAATTTTGCAGCGTGATCTTCATTCATTTGTGGAATTTGCTTCAATAAATCTTCCCGCAGATTAACGCATCGAATAAACAATGAAACGGTCTCGTCAATTCGGTTAGCTATAACAAGAGGCCATCCAGAAATATTGAGCTCTGAGAACATCTTGCTTTTCAATTCGGCGATGGCTTTTTCAAGAGGTGGTGGTGTAAATGTATGGAAGTCCTTATCGTATTCGAACGGTAAACGGGGATCTAAGAGGTGGCCCGGAGAATCTGGACAGTGGGATAAGTGGATTTTCTGCCTGAGGGCGGCGAGGATCGCCGCGGATCAGGAGAGCACATGACGAAGCGAACACGTCGGAACCACAGTCCGGCATTCAAGGCGAAGGTGGCACTGGCGGCCATCAAGGGCGAGAAGACGCTGGCGGAGCTGGCGCAGTTCTTCGATGTTCACCCAAACCAGATCACGACCTGGAAAGCGCAGCTGCTGGAAGGCGCCGCCGGGGTGTTCGGCTCCGGCTCGGCGGGCCCGGCGGCGGCACCTGCGGTGGATTTGAAGACGCTACATGCGAAGATCGGCGAGTTGGCGCTGGAGAACGATTTTTTGGCCGGTGCGCTCGGCAAGGCCGGCATGCTGAGCGTCAAGCGATGATCGACCGCGAGCACGCGCTCCCGCTGACGCGGCAGGCAACGCTTTTGAAGCTGAGCCGTGGCAGCCTCTACTATCAGGCCCGTCCGGTGCCGCCGGCCGATCTGGCGATCATGCGGCGGATCGACGAGCTGCATCTGGACTACCCGTTCGCCGGCAGCCGGATGCTGCGCGATCTGTTGCGTGGCGAGGGCGTCGCGATCGGTCGCCAGCGGGTCGCGACGATGATGAAGCGCATGGCGATCGAGGCGCTCTACCGTCGCCCGAACACCTCGAAGCCGACAGCGGGCCACAAGATCTACCCGTACCTGCTGCGCTCGATGACGGTCGAACGGGCAAATTGGTTTGGGCGATGGACATCACCTACATCCCGATGGCGCGCGGCTTCGTCTATCTCGCCGCCGTGGTCGACTGGTTCAGCCGCCGGGTCCTGGCCTGGCAACTCTCGATCACGATGGAAGTGGCGTTCTGCCTCGAGGCGGTCGAGGAGGCGCTGGCGAAGCATGGCAGGCCAGAGATTTTCAACACGGACCAAGGGAGCCAATTCACCAGCGCCGACTTCACCGGCCTCCTTCTGGGGCAGGCCATCGCCATCAGCATGGACGGCAAGGGAGCATGGCGGGACAACGTTTTCGTCGAGCGGCTCTGGCGCTCGGTGAAATACGAGGAGGTCTATCTCCGAGCCTACGACAGCGTCCGCGAGGCCCGCGCTTCGATCGGCCGTTATCTGGACTTCTACAACCGCAAGCGCCCGCATTCGAGCCTTGACGCCCGGACGCCGGATTACGCCTACTTCCACCGCCTGCCGCAGGTCGCGGCAGCATGAATTGCGTCGCCGTTTTCGGGGCGTCACTCTGGTCGGGCTACGCCCTCCCGGCGTGACGCCCCGAAAACGGCACCCAACGGCAAACGGCAGAGGCTCCACTTATCGCGAGCGGAAATCTGTCCAGACGAACCCAGCCACCTCTCTATAAGCTTGTAATTGAAGAGTCGCCTGTGAATCAAAAATCGACTTCGGTCAAAGCGGTATCGCTCAATAATACAACCAACATTCTGCTCTTTGAGAGCCAAAAGGCTTTCAATAATACTAAAAATGATGGACTTGCACGCATTTGCCACTAGTATCTGGCGTTCATTGTAATCACGCTGATTATATCGGCGTGATATAAACCATCCAGCAATGCCGCCAGCAAAAGCGCCAATAAAGGCGACAAAAATACTTAGAACCGGCGTGGCGTAGTCAATGGATTTTAGGAATGGCCAAGCAGTTTGAAAAAGAAATTCTCTTGCTTCATCATCAAAATCTTGGAGCCATGGCGGAGGGCCAGGCGCCTTCACAGGCTTTGGATGAGAAGGCATTGGAAACCCAAGGTGGCTGCGGCACGGATCATTATGGCAGGATCTCGCGTTTGCAATCGAGTAATCATTGCTGTGCCGGGGCGGCGCCGGTCTAGCTTGCTTGAGCATGAGTTGCGGCGTGACGGTGGCCCGGATGTCCGCCTCACGCTTGCGCACCTGTGCCAGATCGTAGGCCGACTGCCTGTTGATCCGGGCCTGAGCCGAGCCGCCGAAGGCCGTGGCGAGACGCACGGCCATTTCCGGCGAGACCCCGGCCCGCCGGTTCACCAGATTGTCCAGGATCTTGCATGACACGCCGAGCGCCTTGGCGGCGGCGGTGACGTCGGCTTTCGGCCTAGGCTTTCTGGCGCGTCAGCAGCGTCCATGACCGCAGGTCGACCATGACCTTCACGGCCGCTGCCAGCACCAGCGCACAGAGGAGCGCCTTGGACAGCGTTCCCATCGTGCCCTCGATCAGCATCGCATGGACCACGCTGCCCGCGACGATCACGGTCGCCAGGGCGGTGTGACAGAAGCGCCAGACCTTTGGTCTCAGGCGCAGCCGGCGGCGGAACGCGGCGAGGAGGGCCGCGGCGAAGACCGCCCACATGGCGACCACGCCCCAGACGGAGAAGGGCGTCGGCGACCTGAAGAGGAGCACGTCGATCACGTCCGGCGGGCTGGTCAGCCACAAGCCCGCGACATGCGCCACGACCGCGGCCACCAGCCCGGCGCCGATCCAGGCATGCAACCGTCGTCCGTGTCGCCCTTCGAGGCCCGGCAGATAGCCGCCCGCCAACAGGGGCTGGAGCAGGAGCAGCGCCAGAGCCACAATGCCGGCAAAGCCAGAAGCGATATAGATCGGCTCGCGCCAGGCGAGCAGCGGGCTCGCCGCCGCAACGGCGAGCGGCACGACGAGGGCGGCTGCAAGGGCCGCCCAGATCAGGATTGCGCGCGCCCGGGCCAATCCGTCAGGCCGGCTGCAGCACGAAATGCGTGCTCAGGCTCGTCTCGCTGGCGTTCGCCATCACGGGACGCAGAAAGACGGTCTCGAAGCCGTTGCCGTCGAGCTCGGCGTCGTAGGCGAGGTGCCCGTGCGGCTGGCCGAAGGCGGGAACGATCTGCGGCATGTCCATCCGGAAGACGCCGTCCGCGTCGGTCAGCGTGGCGCCGTGGCTGTGCGGGTCGCGCTCGTGGCCCTCCGTCGTGTGCGCCCAGATCTGGATGCGGATGCCGGGGAGCGGCGCCCCGTCGCCGGCGCGCCGCACCGTGCCGGTCATCCAGAAGCCACCGCCACCGATGCGTTCGACGATGGGCGCGCCGGGGCGATAGTTGTTCGCACCACCCCGCATGGTCGGCGTGGGCGCCAGGCCCTGCGCGCGCGCCGGCGTCAGAAGGCTCGAGGCACCAGCGACAAGAGCGGCTCCACCAGCGCTGGCGCCAACCAGCAGCAGGTTACGGCGGGTCCGAAGAACCCTGGTCATCTTGATCTCTCCTCATCTGTGCGGCGGGCGGAAGGTAATGCCGAGCCACGCGCCCGAGAACGGTTTGCTGCGACGCGCAACGTCGTCGCTTGCTCTCCACTGTGAGATAATTGGCAGGAGCGCGCCGTAAAGCGTGCCCCGGGTGCCGGTCAGCTTTTTGCCGGCGCCTGCGCGGACATGCCTCGCCCGAAGGCGGCTCTTGTCCGGGTTCACCGGGTGCGAGCTCCGGCGCGCGGGGGTCGGCTGCTAAAGCTGTGCCATTTCCTCCTCCAGGATATCGAACGCCATCGCCAGGAGGTTGATCGAGGCTTCCCGGGTCATGAAGCCGGCATGCGCCGTGAGCGTGACGTTGGGCATGGTGGTGAAGGGGTGATCGGCGGGCAGCGGCTCCTCGGCGAAGACGTCGAGGGCGGCGTGGCCGAGATGGCCGTCGGCGAGGGCCTGGATCAGCGCCGGCTCGTCGACGATGGCGCCGCGGGCGGTGTTGACCAGCATGGCGCCGGGCTTCATGGCCGCCAGGCGGGCGTGGTCGAGAAAGCCCGTCGTGGCGTCGTTGAGCGCCAGGTGCAGCGAGACGATGTCGGCCTCTGCCAGGAGCTCTTCCAGGCTCACGGCCTTGGCCGGGAGTGCCGGGTCGACGCCGCTGCGGCTCCAGGCGAGGACGTTCATGCCGAGCGCCGCTGCCATGCGCGCCACCTCGCTGCCGATGCCGCCGGTGCCGATGACACCCAGCGTCTTGCCCAAAATCTCGAAGCCGGGGGCGGGCTCGAAGCGGCCGCGGCGGACGGCGGCGTCCATGGCGGCGATCTGCCGGGCGCCGGCCAGCATGAGGGCCAGAGTGTGCTCGGCGACGCTGCGATCGCCGTAGCCCTGGTAGTTGCGCACGGTGATGCCGAGCTCCGCCGCGGCCGCGAGATCGACGTAGCTGGCGGCCCCGGTGCCGAGAAAGACGATGGCCTTCAGCGCCGGGCAGGCGGCCATGAGCTCGGCGGTAAACCGGGTGTGGTCGTTCAAGACGATCTGCCGGCCGTCGAGCAGCTCCTAGCCGCGTCGTGTCGTCAGGGTCGCCGACATGCACCTCCAGCTCGGGCGCCCGGCCGGCCAGCGCGGTGCGGCGCAGCTCGTCGAGGAAGGGCGGGCAATCGAGAAAGAGCGGCGGGCGGGGCATCGGCGGGCCTCGTGCTGGGCGTGCTGGGCGCTCGCCCAGGATCGGTCATGGTGCGCGATCCGGCAAGCGGCGCCGGCCACGGGCGATTCCAGGAGGCTTGCGCCAGCTGATTGGATGTTCTAGACCATCCACATGGATGGTAAATGGATGTTCCGATATGGCGAAAGGTCAGGCGCGGGTCGGCGATGCGGGGACGAGCGAGAAGCTCACGCTCAATCTCGGCTATGTCGATCTCGGTCATGTCGACCTCCTGGTGCAGGAGGGCTTCTACGCCAATCGGAGCGATTTCATCCGCACGGCCATCCGCAACCAGCTCGACCGGCACGGCGAGGTGCTGCAGCGCTCGGCGCGGCATCGCCAGCTCGATCTCGGGCTGCGGCAGTTCGACCGGGCGGCCCTCGAGGCGGCGCGCGACGCGGGCCGGCCCCTGCACATCAACGTGCTCGGGCTTGCCAGCATCACCGACGACGTGACGCCCGAGCTGGCTCGGGCCGGCATCGCCTCGATCACCGTCCTGGGCGCACTGGTCGCGAGCCCGGCGGTCAAGGCGGCGCTCGCCGACCGCATCCGCTAGCGACCCCTAGCCGTCAGGCACACTCAGCGAAGGCAAAAATCCGTGACCCACATCGATCCCGCCCGCATGGCGGAAGCCACGCGGCTCACCCGGGCCGGGCGCCTCGCCGAGGCCACGGCGCTCATCCAGGACATGCTGGGTGGCAAGGCGGCGACGCCTGGCGACGCCTGGTCGGGGCCGACTCTCGATCTGCGCGCCGAGCCGGTTGGCGAGCCGGCAAGTGAAGCGACCGACCGGCGCCGGCTGCCGGGCTCGTGGACCGCGCACAGCTACACGAATCCGTTCGGCCGCCGCCCCTACAAGCTCTATCTGCCCGAGCGTCCGGCGGGCGAGGCGCTGCCGCTGCTCGTCATGCTGCACGGCTGCACCCAGGACCCGGACGATTTCGCCACGGGCACGGGCATGAACGCGCTGGCCGACCGGCTGGGCTGCATCGTCGCCTATCCGGGGCAGACCCGGGCTGCCAATCCCTCGCGCTGCTGGAACTGGTTCCGGCCGACCGACCAGGAGCGCGAGAGGGGCGAGCCGTCGCTGATCGCCGGCATCGTGCGCCAGGTGATGGCCGGGCACGCGGTGGACCAGGCGCGGGTCTACGTGGCGGGGCTCTCGGCCGGTGCTGCCAAGGCGGCGCTGATGGCCAGGGCCTATCCTGACCTCTTCGCGGCGGTGGGCATGCATTCCGGCCTCGCGCCGGGGGCGGCAACCGACGTCGCCTCGGCCATGGCGGCGATGCGGGCGCCCGAGCCGGGCCCGGCGGCTGGCGCGGGCGGTCCCCTGGTGCCGACCATCGTCTTTCACGGCACGGCCGACCAGACCGTCCATCCGGGCAATGCGGACAGGGTCGTGCGCCATGCGCTGGGCGGGGCAGCCGGTCTCGAGCGCGAGGTCGAGCCGGGGCGTACGGCGGCGGGGCATGGCTATCGGACGACGCGCTACCGGGGTGGCGACGGCCGGGTGATGGTCGAGGATTGGCGGATCGAGGGGCTGGGCCACGCCTGGTCGGGTGGCGATCGCGCGGGCTCCTTTACCGATCCGAGGGGGCCGGATGCCAGCCGGATCATGCTCGAGTTCTTCCTGCGGCAGCGGCTCGGCCGGCAGCCCTAGCGCGGTTCCCGGCCCGGGCGGCGGTGCAGCTCCCAGAAGCGCTCCATGGCGAGATAGGTGAAGGATGCCGACCAGCCGATCAGCACGAGGCCGTTGAGCGACTGGATGCTGGCGACGATGCGCATCGGACCGGTGGCGTAGAGGTCGCCGACACCGAGCGTCGTGAAATTGGAAATCGAGAAGTAGAAGAAGTCGAGGGCACTGCCCTCGAGCTGGCCCGCCACCGAGCCGAGGGCCAGATGAGCCTGCATCGCCCAGAAGACGACGGCATAGAGGCTGATCTCGAGCAGATGCGCGACGAAGGCGGCGCCGATGACCACGATGATCCGGGTGCGAGGCGGAATGGCGAGCAGCGGGATGAGGCGTGAGGTGCCGCGCAGCAGCTCGTAATGCAGGAGCACCGTGGCCATGACCGCCAAGAGTGCTATGGCACTCGCCAAACCGATCGCCATGGCCACCCGTCTCCTGCCGGCTCGCCGCGGCACCGCTGCGCGGCTTGTTCGATCGCATTCTTGACCGCGCCGGGCCGGCGTGCCAGCCCTCTGCGGCCACAGCCTCAGACGGAAAAGGTCCAAGCCCATGCCCGCAACCGACGGCAGCGCCGCTGGCCCCCATCGCCTACCTGGACGGGTGCCCGAGCGCGCCGCCGACCAGCTCGCCCGGCGGCTCGCCGAGGCCGGCTGCCGCTTCGCCTTCGGCATTCCGGGCGGCGAGGTGCTGACCGTCATCGATGCGTTGGGCAAGGCCGGCATCACCTTCATCACCACCAAGCACGAGACGGCGGCGGGCTTCATGGCCGAGGCCGTCTGGCAGCGCACCGGCGCGCCGCCCGTGCTGGTCGCGACCGTGGGCCCGGGCTTGAGCAACGCGGTCAATGTGGTCACGAATGCGCGCCTGGACCGGGTGCCGCTCATCGTGATCGCCGGCTGCGTCGATGCGGACGACGCGCTCACCTACAACCATCAGCTGATCGACCACGCCCGGCTGCTCGAGCCCGCGATCAAGGGCGCCTTCACGCTGAGCGCCGGTGCCGCCGACCTCATCGCCGAAAAGGCGCTGGCGCTAGCCTCTGATCCGCGCCCCGGGCCGGTGCTCATCGACGTGCCGATCGAGGTGGCGGCAACGAGCGCCGCACCTGCTGCCGGCATTCGCCGGCGCGCGCCGGCACCGGCGGGCCCGGCCGAGGGGCCGGCGCTGGACGAGGCGCGGCGCTGGCTCGCCGAAGCCAGGCGGCCGATTCTGATCGCCGGGCTGGATGCGGTCCATGACGATGCCGGAGCGGCGCTCGGCCGCTTCGTCGAGGCGGCCAAGGTGCCGGTGATCCAGACCTACAAGGCCAAGGGGCTGTTGCCGGAGGATCACCCGATGGCGCTGGGCGCGGCGGCCCTCTCGCCGGCAGCGGACGCGGTCATCCTGCCGCTGATCGCGGACGCCGATCTGGTGATCCTGGCCGGCTACGACGCGATCGAGATGCGCCGCAGCTGGCTGCAGCCCTGGGATCCGGCGACCAAGCGGGTGGTCGCCTTCGAGGCCGTGGCCAACGACCACTACCTGCACCAGGCGACGACCAGCTTCGTTTGCGATGTCGGCTCTGGGCTCGACGCGCTGGCCAGGGGCGTCGCGTCGGGGTCGACCTGGACTCCGGCCGAGGTGGCGGCCGCGCGCGCAGCCGTGCTGGCGCCGTTCGATCCGGGCGAGGCCTGGGGGCCCTCGGCGGTGGTCGACACGGCCAGGCGGGTGCTGCCGCGCGAGACGGTGGCGGTTGCCGATGTCGGCGCGCACCGGATCGTCTTGAGCCAGGTCTGGCAGAGCTACGCGCCGCGGGAGCTGTTGCAGTCCAATGGGCTCTGCACCATGGGCTGCGGCCTGCCGTTCGCCATCGGTGCGAAGTTGGCCCAGCCGGATCGGCCGGTCGTGGCGTTCACCGGCGATGGTGGTCTCTTGATGGTCCTGGGCGAGCTGGTCACCGCGGCCGAGCAGGGGGCGGCGGTCATCGTCATCTGCTTCGTCGATCAGTCGCTGGCCCTCATCGAGCTGAAGCAGCAGGACCGCCAGCTGCGCCGGCAGGGGGTGGCCATCGGTGCGGTCGACGTGCTCGAGGTGGCGCATGGCCTGGGCGGGCACGGCGCTGTCGCCACCGACCGTGCGAGCCTCGAGGCGGCACTCGGCGAGGCGCTGGATAACGACCGCTTCACGGTCATCGCCTGCCGGATTTCCGCAGACGGCTATGCCGGGCGGGTGTGAGTGCCGCTGCTAGCAGGCTGCTTCTGTGGTTGCCGCCAGTCGTGCAAGAGGTTTTTGCCCAAACGGTTTGTGATCGAGTGCGGTCTTCTGTGTGGCCTTGATGATGCGGCGCTTCACAGGCCGCGGGCCGGTATGGTGATCAGCGGATCGGGTCCATATCTGAAAAACGAGCTCTATGGCTCGCAGCAGCCTGCTGGTTCTCCCGATCCGGATCTGTTCGATCATGCGCCGATTCGGATCGTCGCCGTTTCACACCCCTGTCGCCGGTCACGGACTGTCCTGCCATGCATGGCTCTCATGCGACGGCTTCCCGCGCCGGATCCCGAAAATCTTCCTTCTTCGTCAGCATCGCCCAGATCTGCCGCGCCATCTTGTTGGCCAAGGCGATTGCCACCAACATCCGGGGTCTGCGCAGCAGCAGGCGGGCAAGCCACGAGCCCTGGGGGATCGTCCGGCGGCCGAGCCACCCCAACCGCGACATTGCACCGATGATCAGGAGGCGGCGAATGTCGGCTTGGCCGGCCTTTGACACCCGCCCCAGCCGTTCCTTTCCGCCGGTGGAGTGCTGACGCGGAACAAGTCCCAGCCACGCGGCGAAGTCTCGGCCGCTCCGAAAGGTGGCCATATCCGGCGCGAAAGCCTCGATCGCAAGCGCGGTCAGCGGCCCCACGCCCGGCATCGTCTGCAGCCTGCGCGCAGTGTTCGCCTGTGCTGCCAGTTCCTTCGCCGTCTTCGCCCTGACGTCGATCCGGGCTGTCTTCTCTCCGATCTGCGCCAGGAGATCCCGGCATTCTTCACGGACAAGCGCGGGCAGATCGCTGTGCTCGGCGTCGAGGATCGCCTCGACGCGCTTGAGCTGGCCGATCCCCTGCGGCACGACATGGCCGTATTCGTAGAGAATGCCGCGAAGCGCGTTCACGAGCTCGGTGCGTTGGTGAACCAGGCGCTCGCGGGCCCGGAAGAGCACGGCGCGGGCCTGCTGTTCCTCGCTCTTTGGGGCGACCAAGCGCATCTCGGGGCGCTGCGCCGCGATCACGATCGCTTCGGCGTCGGCGGCATCGTTCTTCTGGCGCTTGACGAAGGGGCGGACGTATTGCGGCGCGATAAGCCGTGCCTCATGGCCGAGACTCTCCATCTCCCGCGCCCAGTCGCTGGCACTTCCGCAGGCTTCGAACACCACCACACACGGCGGCTGCTTCGCCATGAACTGCCGGAACTGTTCCCGCGTCAGCTTCTTGCGGAACGCCACATGCCCCGTCATCGACGCGCCGTGGAGCTGGAAAACACGCTTTGCCAGATCCACCCCGATCATCGTATCCTTCATCTCGCCGTCCTTTCCGCTTCGTGGCCTACAGCACCACGACCTTGGCACCCGTCCGGGGAGGGCGGCAACCACCCCATCTGAAGAGGTCCCGACGGCCGCATACTTTTTCCTGATTATCCGTTTTTCTCATCCAGCGATGATGGCCCGATACGGGCGCGGCTTGGCCTGCAGCGCGGCCCACATCAGGCGCTCGGTTATGGTGTCGAGTTGGTAGCGGCGGTTGAAGCGCCAGGCGAAGCTGGCGAGGTAGCGCTGGGCGTGTTTCTGGCTGACGTGGTGGTATGTGCCGGCGAGCGCCGTCTTGATGTTGCCGAGCGTCGTGTTCACCCAGTTGAACGACGGCCACTGCGCTGCCTTCTTGCCACTGCCGCTGAGCATCGGGAAGTGGTCGCAACCGGCGGCCTCGACGCTCCGCCAGCACGACAGGCCGTCGCTGACGATGTTGGTGCCGGTGGCGAAGCTCGACCGGGCCAGCTTGGCGATCTCGGCTTTGCGGAAGCCCTTGACCACGAGCAGCTTCAGGCGCCTCGGCTTGCGGTCGAGGCTCGTTTCGACCGCAGCGACGAACGGTGTCTTGCCGGCCGCACCGCGCCCACGCTTGCCGCCGCTGCGCACGCCGCCGAGATAAGCGTCGTCGAGCTCGACCCGGCCGCTCATCTTCGGCTTGCCGGCGTCGCGTTCCGCCATGGCGGACATCAGCTTCTGCTTCATCAGCCAGGCGGTCGGCTGCCGCACACCCAGTCGTCGCGCCAACTCGATCGAGCTGATCCCGCCCTTGGCCTGCGTCAACTCGTAGATCGCGCGAAACCACGTCGTCAGCGGCAGCTTCGTGCTGTGGAAGATCGTGCCCGCCGTGAACCCCGTCTGATGCTTGCAGGCGTTACACTGGACCTGCTTCCTGCTCTTCATCCGCGAATACTTTTCACAGCCGCACCGCTCACAGATAAAGCCGCGGCCCCAGCGCATCTCGAACAGCACCGCCAGGCATTGCGCCTCGGTCCCGAACCGCGCCCGAAACGCCGACTCGCTCAATCCACGCATCTTGGCCGCCAGATTATTCACTGTGCTCGCCTCCAATCCACCATAACCACATGATTCTGCTAGCATAGCTCTAGACGAAAATAATGGATAATCAGGTACTTTTTTGAGACGGGACTTCTTCAGCGGCCTGCTAGAGCTGCGGTGAGCCTGCGATCGGGGCGCTGCTGGGGATGACCGGGTCGATGTCCTGCAGCCGGTCGGCTAGGCGCTCGCAGTCCGCCTTCGCCGTACCGTTGCCGTAGAGATAGCTCGGCCGAAGGTCGAAATAGGCTACTTCAGCCGGACCGTCGGACTTGGTGTTGACGAAGAGATCGAGGGTGCAGCCGGCGAAGCTGTAGCGCCAGTACTGGACGCCGCCCTCGGTGCGCACCAGCGCCGGGTCGCCGAAGACGTCGCGCAGATCATGGGTCGCCATGCCGACGAGCCGGGTGTTGCGCGCGATCTCCGGCACCGGCGACGGCGGCGGCAGGTCGGCCCAGCTCGGGTTCTGCGGTGCCAGGTAGGCGTCGAGAAGCGAGGTGTCGGGTGCGGGCGTGCAGGACGCCAGCGCCAACGCGAGCGGCGCGTAGACGCGCGGCCCGAAACGCCGCCGCGAGCGGGCCGCCTGCCGGCGGCCCTGGCGGTGAACGGTGCGCAGAGCGTTGCCGCGCGCAGGCATGCGCCCTACTTGTCCTCGACCATCGAGACGGAACCGGTCAGCCTGCCGCCGCGCTCGATCTCGAGCTCGCCGTAGCGCACGGTTCCCTTGACCTTGCCGGTGGCGCGGATCAACAGCCGGTTGCGAACCGTCAGCTTGCCCTCGTAGGTGCCGCTGATCTCGGCATTCTCGACCTCGGCCTTGCCGTTGGTAAAGCGGCCGCCCTCGGCGATCTCGATGGCCTTGGTCTCGTTCAGCGTCACCTGGACGCTGCCCTCGACGATCAGCCGGTCGCAGGCGGTGATCTCGCCCGAGAGGCTGATGCCATGGCCGACCATCAACCACTTGCCGCCGGTGTCGGCGGCGGGCTTGCTCGCGGGTGACGTGCCGGCGGGTGTGCCCGGCATGTCGGTATGGCTCGGCCTGTCCGGCTGCGGCATCGGCTTCGCCTCGGCGGTCGGCGGCGCCGCCGCGTCGGTCCGGCGCTCGCCGGACGTGCTTGGCTCGATGCCTTTTCTGCGAAACATGCACTGGTTCCTGTCGTTCGATTGTAGCGGCGGAGTTGGCCTGGTGAACCGTCGTATCGCGCTTCCCGACAGCGCTTGGGGGTGAGGTCGGGACTCCGCGCTTTGTGCCCACCAAGCCCACCGTTATATTAGTTTAAAGATCTGAATAGCCGTATAAATATTGGCGGTGTCTGGATTGCGTGTTGAAGTCCGCACAAGTTGGTGAGAACATTTATGAAACATCGATTTCGGAGCGGACGATGAACAAGGCACGTTTCAGGCGTTTGTGCGCAGGCATGAAGAGATTGAGTGTCGGGCAGATGCGGGCGCTGCGAGGCCAGCTTCGAGCACTCGATACGCGCATCGAGGTTCTTTCGCGCATCGATGCCCGGGGACAGGCGCTCACCGAATGTGTTCACTGTGCCGCGCCTTCGTTGCAGCGCTGGGGCGAGACCCGAACGGGGTTGCAAAGGCTGAGATGCAAGGCCTGTCGTCGGACATTCTCCTCGGCCACCGGGACGGTGCTGGAGCGCATTCGTCGGCCCGAAAAGCTGCTCGCGGTGCTGCGTGACATGATGTCGACAAGCCCTCGCTCATGTCGAGCCCTGGCGCGATGTCTCGAACTGGACAAGACGACCGTCTGGCGTTGGCGCCTGAGCCTGCTCCAGGCGCTCATCGGGGCTGGTGCGAGCGAATTGAACGGTATCGTCGAGGCCGATGAGAAGTTCTTCCGGGAGTCGCGCAAGGGCAGCCGTGAATGGGTTGATCACGAACGCGACCCGACCCGTCATGCCGAGCCCGACCGCCCGCGTTGGCGTGATTTCCGGCGCCTCCGGCTGCTCTTCCCGGCCGGATTGTCGGCGTGGCAGATACCAGTCTTGACCCTGACCGATCGAACGGGCGCGCGGCGCGCCGACGTGCTCCCCGATCGCCGCGCAACGAGCCTCGTCTCCCGGCTCGAAGCCCATGTCGGACAGGATGCGGTCCTCTGTACGGATGGTGACAGTGCTTACGATCTTTTCGCACGACAACGCGCCATGCCGCACTATCGCCTTCACCCCAAGAAGGGTCCACGGGTCATCGCCAAGGCTTTCCACATGCAGACCGTCAACAATCTGCACAGCCGCTTCGAGACCTTCATGAAACCATTCTGCGGACCGGCAACCAAAAACCTCCCCGCCTATGCCGCATGGTTCGTCTCCAGGCTCGTCGGCAATCAACAAGACGCAGAGAATGCCGCTTGGCAGATCGCCCTCGCTGCTTGATCAACACCCAATCCAGACACCGCCAAAATATTCACAATCGCCGGCTGCCGTCAATTGTGGGTTCGAACCGGCCAAAGGGCTGAAGATACGGCGCTCAAGAAACGTAGGAGGATGCTGCCACGAGAGTTGGACACGCGATGGCGAGCTGCTAAAGCGCCTGCACATGATAATGCAAGGAACAGTGAAGCCCATGCCGAGTGCTGTAACCAGGGGATCGACTGTCGACGTGCTCGGCATCGGCAACGCCATCGTCGACGTCGTCGCCCAGGCGGATGACGCCCTCATCCACGAGCTGGGCCTCGAGAAGGGGGCCATGACGCTGATCGACGAGGCCCGCTCCGAGGAACTCTACGCCCGCATGGGCCCGGGCCGCGAAATCTCGGGCGGCAGCGTCGGCAACACGATCGCCGCGATCGCCGCGATGGGCGGCACGCCGGCCTATATCGGCAGGGTCAAGGACGACCAGCTCGGCCGCATCTTCGCCCACGACATCCGCGCCGCGGGCGTCGCGTTCGGCGCCGCAGCCGGCGGTCGACGGGCCGGCCACCGCCCGCTGCCTGGTCTTCGTCACGCCGGACGCGCAGCGCACCATGCAGACCTATCTCGGCGCCTGCGTCGATCTCGGGCCTGAGGAGGTCGACGAGGACCTCGTGGCGCGCGCCGAGGTGACCTATTTCGAGGGCTATCTCTACGACAAGCCGGCCGCCAAGGCGGCCTGCCAGAAGGCGGCCGACATCTGCCACGCCCAGGGCCGGCTGCTGGCGCTCAGCCTCTCCGATCCGTTCTGCGTCGGCCGCTGGCGGGACGAGTTCCGCGCCCTGGTCAAGAACGAGGTCGACATCCTGTTCGCCAACGAGGCCGAGATCCTGAGCCTCTACGAGGTCGACGAGTTCGATCAGGCGCTGCAGGCGGTCCGCCAGGACGTCGGCTTCGCGGCGCTGACCCGCGGCCCCAAGGGCTCGGTCGTCGTCAAGGGCGACGAGGTGCACGTGATCGATGCGGTGCCGCCGAGCCGGGTGCTCGACACCACCGGTGCCGGCGATCTCTATGCCGCGGGCTTCCTCCGCGGCCTCACCGCCGGCTTCGGGCTCGCCGAGAGTGGTCATCTGGGCTCGGCGGCTGCGGCCACGATCATCGGCCAGTACGGCGCCCGCTCGGCGGAGCCGCTGCTGCCGCTGTTCGCGCGCGTCTCGAATGCGCCTGGCGCGAGGTAGTCCTGATAAACCCACGATTGATGGCCTCGCTTCCCTCTGTTAGCGTGACCTCGGCACGGCAAGACGTGGTCGCGGGCAACGCCACAGAAGATGGCCGGGGCATTGAGGTGGCGTTTCGAAGAGGGACATATGAACCGTGCTGGCGTCTGAGCTGAACGCGCTCTGGGCAGCGAAGCAGCTGCCCTATCGGCTGGATTATCGAGGTGTCGGCCAACTCTGGGCCGTTTGCCAGACGGATGGGGATACCAAGCCCCCGGTCCTCTTCATTATCGGCAAGGAGCGCCAGGCCGTCATGCAAGCGCATCGCTGGGGGGAGGTGTTGCGAGTGGGAATGGCAGTCGAAGTCGGGGCACCTCGCACCTGAGCCAGCGTGGCGGGCGACGCCAGCCGAACGGGATTGCAGGCACGCTGCGCTAGCCTGTGTTCGATCGTCCGAGCATGCGGAAGCTGCTCAGCAGGCTCAGCAGGAATCCCGGCTTTGCCGGGCTCGACAATGGCCGCGCCGCCGGCGAGGCTGCGAGGTATGGCGGCGCCAATTCCAAGGTTCGATGCCAGCTCGGGAGCTTGTAGAGAGTGCCCACGACGTAGTCGCTGGGCGGACAGGCCTTGAGCATTTTCTCCAGCTCGGTGACGAGAGCGGAAATCTCGCGCGATGCCGCGGTCCCCGGCGCGTGGGCACCGATCCATTGCCGAGCCGAGAAGGCCGTGGCGTGGCTCGACCGCTGGGCGATGGGCGGCGCCACCTGCCAGCCGAGGTCGCTCAGCGAATGCTGGATCGCACGACCGATTGCGGTTCTCTGATCGACCCGGTTCGGCACCAGCACGCAAGCCGGCCGGCTGCCGCGCGCCTCGCGTAGCCTGCCGATCCGCTTAAGCGTTTGGGCTGTTGCGCGCAAATCGATCGCGGACGGCGTCACCGGTATCAACAGCATGTCGATGACATGCATCGCTGCCTCGAAGCCGCCGCCCAATTGCGGCGGCATGTCGATGACGATATGCGAATGGCGATCGCGCCTGGCGAAGAGTTCGATCGGCCCAGGCCGCCGGGTTGTCGCCCGCCGGCATCGCCTCGACGGCGAGGCCGGCTGGACGGGTGGCTCGATCGCTGTCCGGCAGCCATGCCGTGGACGTTCCTTGCGGATCGGCATCGACGAGCAGGACCTCGTTGCCCTGGTTGGCCAGGAACGACGCGACGTTGACGGCGACGGTGCTCTTGCCGGTGCCGCCCTTCAGATTTGCTGAGGCGAGGACCCAGCCCGGGCGCCGGCCTTCCATCAGCCCGGGTTGTCGAGCAGAGCGAGCGACCCGCTCAGCTTGCCGCCCTTCTCGATCTCGAGCTCACGATAGCGCACAGTGCCGCTGACCCGCCCCGTGGAGCGAATCAACAGGCAGCCACGGACCGTGAGCTCGCCTTCGTACACACCGCTGATCTCGGCGTCCTCGACCTCGGCCTTGCCGTCTGTGAACACACCGGTCTCGGTGATCTCGATCGCCAAGGTCCGGTTGAGAACGACCTTGACCGTGCCCTCGACCACGAGCCGATCACAAGCGTTGATCTCACCGGACAGGCTGATGCCTTGGCCGACGATCAGCTTCTTGCTGTGACCAGCGGCTGAAGGCCGTGGTTTCGCCTCATCTGCGCTTGGCGCCGAAGGCGCATTGGCGGGCTTCGTGGCCGAGCCCTTGAAGAGGGCGTTCAGCGGCGCTGGTGGTGGAGACGACGGCGACGGATCGGACGACGAGTCCCTTGCGGGCGCTTCCTTGCGCGTCAGCAACATGTGTGCTCTTCCTAGTAATGATCTGCCCAATCAATGATTGATAAGATGGTTTGTGTTTTCGCGTCAAGGTTGATTTTCGACGCATTGCCGGCGGAGTTCCCGGAACGCCCGCACGGTCCGCTCTGCACATGGTGATGGCCTGCCGACCAGCTTGGCGCAGGCGCCAGCTAGTGCTGCAAGACCGGCTTTCGGCAACCTCGGCATTGCCGCGATGACACCGGCGGCCAGAGGGGTGTCCGTCGGTGCGAGCGACGGGATGCTGGTCATCGACAGTCTGCCACGCGGCCGGCTTCTCGCAGCCGCAGCACCGGCGATCTCCGTGTGCCGGCCAATCCGGCGGCGCGGATGGAGCTCTCCGGCTCAGCCGCTGAGCTGGCGGCGCAGCAGGCGCAGATTGACGAAGACGCTGGCGAGCAGGCCGGGGCGTGCCGTATCGCGGCCGCTCCGCTCGGCCGACCCCTCGCCGCTGGGCTCGAGGGCCAGCACGCCCGGCTGGTAGTCGTTGGCGGGACACGCGGCCAGCAGCTTGTCGAGGTCGGCCGCGACCGCCGCCATTTCGCGAAAGGCCGGGGTGCCGGGCGCATGCGCGCCGATCCAGCGGCGTGCGGCGAACGCCGTGGTGTGACCCGATCGCTGGCTGATCGGCGGCGCCACCTGGACATCGAGGTCGCGCAGCGCACCCTGCAGCGTGCGGCCCATGGCGGTACGCTGGTCGACCCGGTTGGGCACCAGCAGGCAGGCCGGGCGCCGGCCGCGGGACCGCTGCACACGGTGCACGCGCTGCAGCGTCTTGGCGGTGGCGCGCAGGTCGATGGCCGAGGGCGTCACCGGGATCACCACGGCGTCGGCGAGGTAGAACGCGGCCGCGGTGCCGGGATCGAGCTGCGGCGGCATGTCGATGACCGTTCGCGCATAGCGGGCCGCGAGCGCGAAGACGTGGTCCGCCCAGGCATCGGGATCGCCGGCGAGCGGCATGGCCTCGACCGCCAGTGCCTCGGGGCGGCTGCCGTCGCCACCGTCGAGCCAGGCGGCGGCCGTGCCTTGCGGGTCGGCATCGACCAGCAGCGTCCGCTGCCCGCTCGTGGCGGCCAGGCAGGCGAGGTTGACGGCGAGCGTGCTCTTGCCCGTGCCCCCCTTGAGGTTGGTGACCGCGATGATCCAGCCCATGGGGGCCGCTTCGCCGGTCAGCCGGCGGCGTCGAGGGTCTGCAGCGAGCCGCCGATCTTGCCGCCGCGCTCGATCTCGAGATCCCGGTAGCGGACGGTGCCGCTAACCCGGCCGGAGGCGCGGACCAGGAGGCGGCCGCGCACCGTGAGCTCGCCCTCGTAGACGCCGGCGATGACCGCTTCCTCGACATCCGCCTTGCCTTCGGTGAAGCGGCCCGTCTCGGCGATCTCGATGGCTCTGGTCTTGCTCAGCGCCACCTTGACCGAGCCTTCGACCAGGAGCTTGTCGCAGGAGGCGATCTCGCCGGTGAGGCTGATGCCCTGGCCAACGATCAGCTGCTGGCCGTGGCTTGCCGCCGCCATGTCGGGCGAGCCCGGGCGGACCATCGGCCCGGCCGGGGTGGCGGGCTTCGCCGGATGGGGCGTCGCCCTGGCGCCGCTGCCGGCGTCGGTCGAAACCGCGTCCGAGGTCGAATCCTTGGTGCCTGTCAGGAGCATCTGCGTCTCGCTTGTTCCGATTGGAGCCACTGCTGCAGGCTGACTTTGCGCGCAGCCGGATTTCGCGTCAAGGTAGAATTTGTTTTAGGTTACTCGCCAAAATAGAAAAGCCCGCCCGGACGATCGCCCGGGCGGGCTTTGGCTCTGCGCGGCGGCTGTGTGCCGCCTTGGGATCAACGCCGATCGGCGTTGACGAAGTAGGAGGGAAACAGCATGTCGGCGCGGCCGGTGAGCAGGACGGCCCGCTCGATCTCGTTGCGGCCGACGCCGAGCTTGCCCTCGCTCATCGCATACCGAACCAGCGCGTCGCGGGCGGCCTGCCGCCGCTCGAGCCAGGCGACGAAACGCACGGGCATCCCGAACAGGGTGGTCAGGAGACGCTTGGCAACGCCCGGCCGCTCGGCGGCGGTGGCAACGAGGCGGGTGCTCGTCTGCGCCGGGGCGATGGCGCCGATCAGGGTGGTGCCGAGGCGGGTGGCGATATCGGTGGTCATGGCAGGAATGCCTTGCGACGGGGTTGGCCGAGCAGCGGATATGGGGGTCGCGAAGGCCCCGCCAACGTCGCAAATGAGAAGCCTTATTGCGGCTTCGCGACATCGCCCTGAGGGCGCCTCGCTCGTGAAAAAATATGGCGGTGTCTGGATTGCGTGTTGAAGTCCGCACAAGTTGGTGAGAACATTTATGAAACATCGATTTCGGAGCGGACGATGAACAAGGCACGTTTCAGGCGTTTGTGCGCAGGCATGAAGAGATTGAGTGTCGGGCAGATGCGGGCGCTGCGAAGCCAGCTTCGAGCACTCGATACGCGCATCGAGGTTCTTTCGCGCATCGATGCCCGGGGACAGGCGCTCACCGAATGTGTTCACTGTGCCGCGCCTTCGTTGCAGCGCTGGGGCGAGACCCGAACGGGGTTGCCAAGACTGAGATGCAAGGCCTGTCGTCGGACATTCTCCTCGGCCACCGGGACGGTGCTGGAGCGCATTCGTCGGCCCGAAAAGCTGCTCGCGGTGCTGCGTGACATGATGTCGACAAGCCCTCGCTCATGTCGAGCCCTGGCGCGATGTCTCGAACTGGACAAGACGACCGTCTGGCGTTGGCGCCTGAGCCTGCTCCAGGCGCTCATCGGGGCTGGTGCGAGCGAATTGAACGGTATCGTCGAGGCCGATGAGAAGTTCTTCCGGGAGTCGCGCAAGGGCAGCCGTGAATGGGTTGATCACGAACGCGACCCGACCCGTCATGCCGAGCCCGACCGCCCGCGTTGGCGTGATTTCCGGCGCCTCCGGCTGCTCTTCCCGGCCGGATTGTCGGCGTGGCAGATACCAGTCTTGACCCTGACCGATCGAACGGGCGCGCGGCGCGCCGACGTGCTCCCCGATCGCCGCGCAACGAGCCTCGTCTCCCGGCTCGAAGCCCATGTCGGACAGGATGCGGTCCTCTGTACGGATGGTGACAGTGCTTACGATCTTTTCGCACGACAACGCGCCATGCCGCACTATCGCCTTCACCCCAAGAAGGGTCCACGGGTCATCGCCAAGGCTTTCCACATGCAGACCGTCAACAATCTGCACAGCCGCTTCGAGACCTTCATGAAACCATTCTGCGGACCGGCAACCAAAAACCTCCCCGCCTATGCCGCATGGTTCGTCTCCAGGCTCGTCGGCAATCAACAAGACGCAGAGAATGCCGCTTGGCAGATCGCCCTCGCTGCTTGATCAACACCCAATCCAGACACCGCCAAAAATATCGTTCTATTTCAATGAGTTAAAAGGTCGGGGCGGAGCGCGATCCGAACCCTCGAAATTGCATGTCTGCCAACGATAAAAGGAGGGGCCTGATCGGCCCCTCCTTCACGCAATCGCAACCCTTCGTCAGGCGGCCTTAGCGAGCGCCTGCTCGAGGTCCTTGATGATGTCGTCGGCCGTCTCGATGCCGACCGACAGGCGGACCACGTCGGGCCCGGCGCCGGCGGCGATCTGCTGCTCCTCGCTGAGCTGCCGATGGGTGGTCGAGGAGGGGTGGATGATCAGCGTCCGGGTGTCGCCGATATTGGCGACGTGGCTGATCATCTGGCAGTTGTCGACCACCTTCACGCCCATCTCGTAGCCGCCCTTGACGCCGAAGGTGAAGAGCGCCCCCAGGCCATTGGGGCAGTACTTGTCGACCAGCGGTGTCTTGTTCTGCGGCAGCCGCGCGTAGGAGACCCAGGCGACCTGCGGGTGGTCGTCGAGCCAGGCCGCGACCTTGTCGGCGTTGGCGACGTGCCGCTCCATCCGGAGCGGCAGGGTCTCCACACCCTGCAGGAACATGAACGCGTTGAACGGGCGAGAGCGACGGACCCATGTCGCGCAGCCCGATCGCCTTGTTGCGCACCGTGAGCGCCAGGTTGCCGAAGGTCTCCCAGAAGCGGAGCCCGTGATAGGCGTCGCAGGGCTCGGTCATGTGCGGGAACTTGCCGGACGCGCCCCAGTCGAACTTGCCGCCCTCGATGATCATGCCGCCGATCGAGTTGCCCTGGCCGCCGATATACTTGGTCAGCGAGTGCACGACGATGTCGGCGCCCCATTCGATCGGCCGGCAGAGATACGGGGTCGGGCAGGTGTTGTCGACGACGAGCGGGATGCCGTTGGCATGCGCGATGCCGGCGATCGCCTCCATGTCGGCGACGATGCCATCCGGATTGGAGGCGCTCTCGATGAAGACGGCTTTGGTCCTGTCGTCGATCGCCTGGGCGAAATTGTCCGGCTCGCGCGGGTCGACGTAGCTGACCCGCCAGTCGAACTGCGGGAAGGTCTGCTTCATCTGGCTGATCGAGCCGCCGTAGAGCTTGGTCGAGGCCACGATGTTGTCGCCGGGGCTCATCAGGTTGAGGAAGGTGAGGAACTGGGCCGCGTGGCCGGACGCGGTGGCGCAGCCGGCCGTGCCGCCCTCCAGCGTCGCGATCCGCTCCTCCAGCACCGAGACCGTGGGGTTGGTCAGCCGCGAGTAGATATTGCCGAACTGCTGCAGGTTGAAGAGCGAGGCCGCGTGGTCGACATCGTCGAACACGTAGGACGTGGTCTGGTAGATCGGCGTCGCCCGGGCGCCAGTGGTCGGGTCCGGCGCGGCGCCGGCATGGATCGCCAGCGTCTCGAAACCGTATTTGGATTGCTCGCTCACAGCCTTGCTCTCCCTGATGCCCGAGTCGGGCGTGTCGATTGGTGGCCGGACACTACCGCCAAACGGCATCCGAGTGAAAGATGCGCGGCGCTGGACGCTGTTCGGCCCGAACTTCTAGGATCAGCGCCAAGCGACGCGAGGGGAGACGGCTCGATGACGACGGTGGATTGCGTGCTCGACGCGAAGGCGCTGGTCGGCGAAGGCGCCATGTGGGACGAGCGCCAGCAGCTTCTCTGGTGGGTGGATATCGACTCCCGGGCGCTGCATCGCTTCGATCCGGCGACCGGCGACGATGCGCAATGGGCGATGCCGTCGCGGATCGGCTGCTTCGTCTTTCGCGAGCAGGGCGGGCTGGTCGTGGCGCTCGAGGACGGCTTCTCCTTCTTCGATCCCGAGAGCGGCGCCTTCGAGCCGATCTTCGACCCGGAGCCCGACAAGCCCGGCAATCGGTTCAATGACGGCACGCCGGATCCGGCCGGCCGCTTCCTCGCCGGCACCATGCCCCTGGGCGAGCGGCTGCCGGTGGCGGCGATCTGGCGGCTCGGCAACGATCTCCAGGTCGACCAGCTGGTCGACGGGTTGAGGGTCTCCAACGGCATGGCGTTCAGCCCCGACGGCAAGCTCTTCTACTGGTCGGATTCCGATGCCTCGGTGCAGACCATCTGGCGGGCAAGCTACGACGTGGACAGCGGGCGTATGGGCGAGCGGACGGTTTTCGCCCAGACCCACGACCTCGCCGGGCGCCCGGATGGCGGCACGATCGACGCTGACGGCTGCTACTGGATGGCCGGGGTCGGCGGCTGGCAGCTCGTTCGCTTCACACCCGAAGGCCGGGTCGACCGGATCATCGACATGCCGGCCGAGAAGCCGTCGAAGATCGCCTTTGGCGGTGCCGATCTCTCGACACTCTACGTCACGACCATCGGCGGCAGCCCGAGCCCCGGCACCGAGGCACGCCAGCCGCATGCCGGCGGCCTCTTCGCGCTCAAGGTGCCGGGTGTCCAGGGCTTGCCGGTCTCGCGCTTTCAGGGGTGATGCCCAGGCGATGACGGGCACTGCAGTTCTTCGGGCAGGGGGCGGGCAGGGGCCGGGCGGGGCAGGGCCGCGAAGCCGCCGACGCCCGAGCGGCTCCGGCGGCGGGCGCTGTTCTACCTGCAGCGCTTTGCCGCCAGCCGCGAGCGCCTGCGCCGGGTGCTGAGCCGCCGGGCGCGCCGCGACGCGACCGCGCTGGAGCTGGAATGGCCGCCGGTCGAGGCGGCAATCGAGGCGCTGCTCACCGACCTCGAGCGGCTGGGTCTACTGGATGACGGCAGCTTTGCCGCCTCGCGCGCCCGCAGCCTCGCCGCCAAGGGCCGGCCGCCCCGGCGGATCGCCCAGCTGCTGGCCGCCGAGGGCATCGCCCGGCCGTTGATCGACCAGGCGCTCGAGGGATTGGCCGAGGAGCACGCGGCGGCCCCGGACGCGCTCGAGCTGGAGACGGCGATCGCCTATGCCCGGCGGCGGCGGCTCGGTCCCTTCGCGCCGCCTGACGGCTCGGGCAAGCCGCCGGAGAAGGCGCTCGCGGCCTTCGCCCGGGCGGGCTTCTCGAGCCGGATCGCCCGCCTCGTGCTGGCGGCGGCAATCGGTCGACGAGCTGCACGACGCCGAGGGCTAGGCCCGCGCCGTCGCCGGCCAGCCTGTGCGCGCCTTCCGCAGGCTGCGGGCGCTGGCGGCACCGCCGCCGATTGTCGGCTATGCGTCGGTCATGTCCGAGGAGCACCCGAGACGCCGGCTGGCGGCCATCCTGGCGGCTGACGTGGTCGGCTATTCGCGGCTGATGGGCCGGGACGAGGCGGGCACGCTCGCTGCCCTCAAGCGGCATCGCAACACGCTGTTCAACCCGGCCGTGGCCGCACATCGGGGCCGGGTGGTCAAGCTCGTCGGCGACGGGACGCTCGTCGAGTTCTCGAGCGTCGTCGATGCCGTCGCCTGCGCCATCGTGATCCAGCGCGCCGTCGCGGCCGAGGCCGAACCCGTGACGAATGCCATCAGGCTTCGGATCGGCGTCAATCTCGGCGACGTGATCGTCGATGGCGACGATATCTACGGTGACGGCGTCAATGTCGCCGCACGGCTGGAGCCGTTGGCCGATCCCGGTGGCATCTGCATCTCCTCGATCGTGAACGAGAGCGTCGGCAGCCGGGTCGACTGTGTGTTCAGCGATGCCGGCGAGGTTGCGGTCAAGAATGTCGACCGGCCGATTCGCGTCTGGAAATGGCACCCGGACCAGGAGACGGCGGCGATCGAGTCTGACCGAGGCACGGCATCGAAGGAACCGCCGCTGCCCTTGCCCGACAAGCCGTCGATCGCCGTGCTGCCCTTTCTCAACATGTCGGGCGACGCGGAGCAGGAATACTTTGCCGACGGACTGACCGAGGACATCATCACCGGGCTGTCGCGTGTCAGGAGCCTGTTCGTGATCGCGCGGAACTCGGTCTTTGCCTACAAGGGCCAGGCCGTGGCGCTGGCGCAGGTGGCGCGCGACCTCGGCGTCCGCTACGTGCTCGAGGGGAGCTTGCGCAAGTCGAGCCAGCGGGTGCGGATCACGGCGCAGCTCAGCGATGCGACCACGGGCCGCCATGTCTGGGCGGAGAAGTTCGATCGCGAGCTGATCGAGATCTTCGACCTGCAGGACGAGATCACGCGGGACGTCGTGGCCTCCACGCAGACGCAGATCATGATGGCCGAAGGTGGTCCGGGGCAGAGTGCCCCGAGCCGGGGGGAGAAGCGCCCGGACCTGGGTGTCTGGAGCCTGGTCAGCCGGTCGATGGCCCGGATCCACGAGCTGACACCAAAAGCACTGGCCGATGCGAAGCAGCTTGCCGAGCAGGCATTGGCCATCGATCCGGCCTGCGCTGCCGCCTGGCGCTGCCTGTCGATAGCTGTCTACCATCAAGCGCTGATGCTGACCGCGGCGGACTACGAAGCGGCGCTGGCCGAGGCGCTCGAGCTCGCCGAGCGGTCGGTCGCGCTCGACGGCAACGACGAGTATGCCCATTGGAATCTCGGCAACGTTCTGGTGGCGCTCCGCCGGCACGACCAGGGCATCAGGGCGCTCGAGCGGGCGGTCGAGATCAATCCCAACTACTCGACTGCACGCGGCAGCCTGGGAACCGTGCTCTGCTATGTCGGGCGGGCGGCGGAAGGCATCGAGAAGAACCAGATCGCGATCCGCTCCGATCCGCTCAATCCCAGCATCTTCTTCCGCTATTCCGGCATCGCGCTGGGCTACTACCTGATCGGCGACGAAGCCCGTGCCGTCGAGTGGGCGCAAAAGTCGATCCAGCGCAATCGGTCATGGTATCTGGGGCATGTCTATCTGGTGGCAGCACTGGCCCGGCTCGATCGGCACGAGGAAGCCGAAGCCGCCCTAAGGGACTACCTGGCGCTCTGCCCCACCGCGTCTATCGCCGGCCTGAAGCGGCTGCCGTTCAAGAACGCCGACGACGCCGAACGCCTCTGGGCCGGGCTGCGCCAGGCGGGCTTGCCGGAATGAAGACCTGAGCCGTCAGCCCTCGGGAGCCACGGGGCCGGCGACGCCGGCATCGGCGAAGGTGGCCATGCCCGAGTGGCAGGCCGCGGCCGCCCGGACGACGCCGATCGCGACAGCGGCGCCGCTCGCCTCGCCGAGGCGCATCTCGAGATCGAGCAGCGGTGGCATGCCGAGCTCGGCCAGGAGGCGGCGGTGGCCGGGCTCGGCCGAGACGTGGCCGGCGATGCAGTGGTCCAGCGCACCGGGCCAGGCCTTGGCGAGCACGGCTGCCGCCGCGGTCGCGACGTAGCCGTCGAGGATGACCGGCGTGCGGCGCAGTCGGCCGGCGACGATGGCACCGGAGATCGCTGCCAGCTCGCGGCCGCCGAGGTGGCGGAGCACCTGGAGCGGGTCGTCGAGCTGATCCCGGTGCTTGGCCAGCGCCGCCCGGATCACCTCGATCTTGAGCTCGAGCCCGGCGCCGCTGACGCCCGTGCCGGGGCCGGCCCAATCGGCAGGCGCGCCACCGAAGAGGGCGGTGCAGATCGCTGCGGCCGCGGTCGTGTTGGCAATGCCCATCTCGCCCACGGCCATCAGGTCGAGATCGTCGTCGGGGGCGGTGAGGCCCAGATTGAAGGCCTCGACGCAGGCGGATTCGTCCATCGCCGGCTGGGCGGTGAAATCCTCGGTCGGCCGGTCGAGGTCGATCGGCAGGACGTGCAGCTCGGCGCCGCCGATCCGGGCCAGCTGGTTGATCGCAGCGCCGCCGGCCGCGAAGCTCGCCACCATCTGCGCCGTCACCTCGGCCGGGTAGGCGGAGACGCCGAGCCAGGCCACGCCGTGATTGCCGGCGAAGACGAAGATGCCGGCGCGCTCCACCTTGGGCGGGTCTTGCGCCTGCCAGCCGGCGAGCCACTCGGCAATCGCCTCGAGCCGGCCCAGGGCACCGTGCGGCTTGAGCAGCTGCGGCTCGCGGGCGCGGGCCGCCGCGACGCCCGCCGCGTCGATCGACGGCAGCTGAGCCAGGAGAGAGCGGATATCGGCGAAATTGCCGACCGGCGCCAATGTGCTCACATACCAATCCTTTGTCGCTGGCCATTCGGGGTGCATCTATCGCACTGGCGCAGCAACGCCAATGCTCCATCTGGCGCCGCTGCTCGGGGCGCGGGCCTGCGGCGGTGAGCCGGCTTGGCCAAGCGGCGTCGACCGGTTAGCTCAGGATCATCGCCCGAGGTTGGAAGCCGCATGCTGCGTGATCTGAAAATCGCCGTCGTTTTCCTCACCCGCTTGCCGCTCAAGCTGGACGGGCCGGTGCGGGTCAGCGATCTCGCCGCCGTCGTGCACTGCTTTCCCCTCGTCGGACTGCTCGTCGGCACGCTGGGTGCCGCGGTCTATCTGGCGGCGAGCCTCGCGCATCTGTCGAGCCTGCCGGCGGTGATCCTGACGATCGGCGCGATGACGCTCTTCACCGGGGCGCTGCACGAGGACGGGCTCGCCGATACGGCCGATGCGCTGGGCGCCCTGCCCGATCGCGAGCGGGCGCTCGAGGTGATGCGCGACAGCCGGATCGGCAGCTTCGGCACCATCGCGCTCATCCTCGTGCTCACCGGCAAGCTCGCGGCGATCGCGGGGATCTGGGACGGGCTGCGCGCGGCAGCCGCGATCATTGCCGCTGCCGCCTTCTCGCGCTCGGTGATGCCGGCGGTGATGTACCTGCAGCCGAGCGCCCGGGGCCGCGGGCTCGCCGCCGAGGCGGGCCGGCCTGCGGTCGAGCGGGTGCTGACGGCGCTCGCCATCGGCATCGCCGCCGTGATCCTCCTCCTGCCGCCGGGCCAGGCGCTGAGCGCCATCTTCATCGCCGGCGCCGCCGCCGCGCTCGTCGCCTGGGCGCTGGGCCGGGCTTTCGGCGGCTGCACCGGCGACACGCTGGGCGCCGTCCAGCAGCTCGCCGAGCTCGCCTTTTTCTTCACGCTCGCGGCCTGGCACTGAGTGGGGTTGCCGAGCACAGCCGCAGACACCGCCAAGCCCGTTGACATCGCTTCGATTTCGACAAGGCTGGCGCTCTGATCACGCTCCGATCCCTGGAACAGCGTTTGTCCCCTTCCGGTCCATCCATTGCTCCGCCGCCATGCTCTGGCCGCGTGTACCTCGTCGGCGCCGGGCCTGGCGATCCGGAGCTGATGACGCTGAAGGCGGCGCGTTTGCTGGCTGCAGCCGACGTCGTGCTCTACGACCGGCTGATCGGCGAGGGCGTGATGGACCACTGCCGGGCCGACGCCGAGCGGATTTTCGTCGGCAAGCGGCGGGCCCGGCATCGGCTGCCGCAAGCTGCGATCCACGAGCTGATGATCGACCGCGCGCGGCGGGGCCTCGTGGTGGTGCGCCTCAAGGGCGGCGATCCGCTGATCTTCGGCCGGGCGGGCGAGGAGATCGCGAGCCTGACTGCCGCCGGCGTGCCGGTCGAGGTGGTGCCGGGCGTGACCGCGGCCTCGGGCTGCGCTGCCGAGCGGCTGCTCTCGCTCACCCATCGCGACCATGCGCAGACGCTGGTGGTCACCACCGGGCACCGCCAGGACGGCACGGTCGATCTCGACTGGCCAGCACTCTGCCGGCCCCGGCAGACGCTGGTGATCTACATGAGCCACTACACCACGGGCGCGATCTGCGCCGGGCTGGTCGCGGGCGGGCTGCCGCCCGAGTTGCCGGCCTGCCTGGTCGAGAACGGTACCCGGGCGGACAGCCGGCACATCCTGGCGAGCCTCGCCACCCTGCCGGCGATCGTCCAGGCTACCGCGATCGAGGGCCCGGCGCTGCTGATCGTGGGCGAGGTGCTGACGGCAGGCGTTCGGCGCCGACGCGCCGGCAGAGGCGGCTGCCGGCCGCTAGGGTTTGTCGTCTTTCGGCTCGGTTTTCGCCGGCCTGTGCTCGTGGCCGCGCGGGTCGAGCTTGAAGATGCCGGGTGAGGTACGGATCAGGCCGACGAAGCCGGCGCGGTCCTGGTCCGCGGGCATCGGCCGCCTGCCGATCCGGTAGACGGTGAACAGCAGGAAGACCGCGTGCACTGCTGAGGTGTAGTAGAACAGCGCGTGGCTGCCGAAGGCGGTGACGACCGTCGCGCCGATGGCGGGGCCGACCATGGCGCCGATGCCGAAGACGAGAAAGAGCCCGGCCGCCATCTCGACGAACTCGTCGGGCTGGGCCAGGTCGTTGGCGTGCGCCACGGAGAGCGAATAGATCGGGATGGCGAAGCCGCCGAAGAGGAAGCTCGTGGCGATGACGGCGCTGGCACTCGTGTCGGTCGCGATGGCCATGGCGAAGCTCGCGGCAATGGCGCCGAGCGTGGTGATGATCAAGACGGTGCGGCGGGGCAGGCGATCGGACAGCGCGCCGATCGGGAACTGCAGCATCGCGCCGCCGGCGATGAAGGCGCTCATCACCAGCGCCAGCTCGGCCACCGTGAGCCCGGCGCCGCCGGCGGTGGCGAGGAGCGCAATGGGCGCCACGGTGCGGAACGTGCCGTTGACGAGGCCCACCGAGAAGACGCCCATGGTGCCCAGGGGCGAGACGCCGATCAGCCGGCGGAGGCGGAGCCTGGGCGTCTCCAGCGGTGCCGGCAGCGGCGAGCGGGTCATCGCCAGCGGCACCAGCGCGCAGCAGAAGAGGATGGCGACCAGCGAGAAGATCTCGAAGCCGCGCGGGCTGATGATGGTCAAGACCAGCTGGCCGGCGGTGACCGACGAGAGGTCGACCAGGCGGTAGATGCTGAGCACCCGGCCGCGGTCGGTGTTCGGGGTGCGCTCGTTGAGCCAGCTTTCGAGGACCAGGGTCAGCCCGGCGAAGCAGAAGCCGCCGATCGCCCGCAGCAGCATCCAGAGCCAGGGCTCGAGCAGCATGGCGTGCAGGAGCGCCGTCACCGCGTAGACAGCGCCGGTCGCGGCGAAGGCCCGGATGTGGCCGGCCCGCGTGATCAGCCGGGGTGTGACGATCGAGCCCAGGATGAAGCCGGCATAGAAGACCGAGCCCAGGAGCCCGATGGTCGCTGGCCGAGAAGGCCTCGAGATTGCCGCGCACCGCGATCAGCGTGCCGAAGAGGCCGTTGCCGGCGAGCAGCAGGCTGGCGGAGAGGAAGAGCGCGGTGAACGAGGCCAGCTGGACCATGGCGCCCTGCTGCGTCTAGCTTTCGTGCGCCGGCTCGCGCACCCAGACGAGCAGCAGGAGCCCGCCCGCCGCGAGCATGACGACGACCACCGCCATGCCGGCGCGCTGGGTGTCGAAGGCGACCGTGGCCGCCCCGAAGAGGAGCGGGCCGATGAAGGCGGTGACCTTGCCCGAGAGTGCATAGAGACCGAACATCTCGGTGCGCTGCGCCGGCGGGGCGAGGCGCGCCATCAGCGTGCGGCTCGCCGACTGCGCCGGCCCGACGAAGAGGCCGATCAACACGCCGAGCGCGAAGAAGGTCTGCTTGTCCTGGGCGAGCAAGGCTATGATGCCGAAGAGGGTGAGGCCGGCGACGGCGAGCAGCACGGTCTGCTTGGAGCCGAGGCGGTCGTCGATATAGCCGAAGGCGAAGCTGCCGATGCCGGCCGAGATGTTGAGCGCGATCGCGAACAGCATGATCTCGGCCGTGGTCATGCCGAAGGTGCCGGCGGCATAGATCCCGCCGAAGGTGAAGAGCGTGTTCAGCCCGTCATTGTAGACCAGCCGCGCGATCAGAAAGCGCAGCACCTGGCTCTTCGGGCTGAGGCTGCGCAGCGTCCGCCAGAGATTGCCCAGGCCCTCGCGGGCGGCCGGTGCCCGATGCGCACCGCGACGCGGGGCCGGTCGGGGGTGATGAGGAAGAGCGGCAGGGCGAACACCAGCAGCCAGACGGCGACGACGGGGCCGACGAGGCGGACCGGCTCGGCCGTCGCTGCATCGAGGCCGAAGGGCGGCGGGTCCTGGTTGATGATGCCGAAATAGAGCAGGACCAGGACGACGATGCCGGCGACGTAGCCGAGCGACCAGCCGCGCCCGGACCACCTTCCGAGCGTCTTGGGCGAGGCGAGGTCGGGCGAGCATCGAATTGTAGAACGCCTGGCCGAACTCGAGCGAGGTGTTGGCGATGAACACCAGGACCAGCGCCATGACGATGAAGCTCGGGTCCGGCTCGATCAGCCAGAGCAGGCTGGTCGCAAGCGCCGCGGCGACGGTGAAGGCCAGGAGCCACGGCTTGCGGCGGCCGCCGATATCGGCGATGGCGCCGAGGACCGGGCTCAAGACGGCGATCGTGATGCCGGAAAGCGAGAGGGCGATGCCCCATTGCGCCGTGCCGTCGATCTCGTTCTCCGCCACGCCCTGGGTGAAGTAGGTGGCGAAGACGAAGGTGAGGATGACGGCGAAGAAGGGCGAGTTGGCCCAGTCGTAGAGCGCCCAGGCGCCCAGCTGGCGCGGCGTCGCCTCGGGCGCGCTCACCGCAGCCGGCCGGTGAGGCGAAGGCGGTCGTCCGGCTGCGCTGCCGAGCGGTTCCTCGGGGATCGGCGATCATCGGATCGGGGCAAGCGCGGCTCCTCGGGCGGGCAGCGACGGGGTCGGGACGGCGGTGCGGCGGCAGGCGCCGGTCCTCCCGCCTTCTGACGCATGCCCGGCAGCGCCGCAAGCGATGGGTTGCCGACGCCCGAGCGGTCGATGCCGGTGGTCGTGCCCTGGCGGCAAGCGCCCAGGGCGCTGCTGCAGTGGCCCCGCGAACGCATTCGACACTTGCCAAGCGTGCCGCAGCCGGGGCTTATTGTCCGCGCTCGGCAGCAAGTGCGAGCGCGAATCAACAACAGGGGAGGCTGGTCATGCGACTGGCATTGAAGAGCACGACGGCGGCCCTGGCGACGGGTGCGCTCCTGGCCATCGGCATCGCCACGGCGAGCGATGCGGAAGCCCTGGTGATCAAGTCGAGCGATGTCCATGCGATGGGCTATCCGACGACGGATGCCATGGAGTTCATGGGCGACTGGCTCGCCGAGAAGACCAACGGCGAGATCACCATGGAGATCTTTCACTCCATGCAGCTCGGCGGCGAGAAGGAGGCGCTCGAGCAGGTGCAGCTGGGCGCGCTCGAGATGACCCGCGTGTCGGTCGGCGTGGTCGGCCCGATCGTCGACGATTTCAACGCCTTCAACCTGCCCTACGTTTTCCGCTCGATCGACCACATGCGCAACGTGGTCGACGGCGAGATCGGCCAGGAGCTCCTGGCGGCGCTCGAAGCCGGCGGGCTGATCGGGCTCGGCTACATGGATGCCGGTGCCCGCAGCTTCTACAACAAGGAGCGGCCGATCCGCGAGCCGGCCGACCTCGAGGGGCTGAAGATCCGGGTGATGCAGAACCCGATCTTCATCGAGATGATGAGCGAGATGGGCGGCAACGGCATCCCCATCGCCTTCAACGAGCTCTACACCGCGCTGCAGACCGGCGTGGTCGACGGGGCCGAGAACAACCCGCCCTCCTACGCGACGCAGAAGCACTTCGAGCAGGCCGGCTACTACTCGCTCACCGAGCACCTGATCGTCCCTGAGATCTTCGTCTTCTCGAAGATCGTCTGGGACACGCTGCCGGCCGAGCAGCAGGAGCTGATCCGCGAGGCCGCCGTGCTCACCACGCAGAAGGAGCGTGAGCTCTGGGAGGCGATGGAGGCCAAGGCCATGGCCGAGCTGGTCGATCTCGGCGTGCAGATCAACGACGACGTCGACAAGGAGGCCTTCATCGAGGTCACAGCACCGGTGCGGGAGCAGTTCGGCGCCCAGTATTCGGAGCTTCTGGCCCGGATCGAGGCCGTCGAGTAGGCGCCTCTCAGGCGTTCTCCTGACCTGCGACGGGGTGGTGCTTTGCCACCCCGTCTCTTTTCGATCCGCTCGGCGCAGGACCGCTCAACATGCCGTCATCCAAGCACGCTTATGTCCGGGCCATGGAGCTGCTGCAGGCGGCCTGCATGACCCTGGCCGCGCTCTCGATCATCTTCATGACGCTGATCATCGCCTGGAGCGTCTACACGCGCTACTGGCTCAATCTCGGCTCCTTCTGGGCCGAGCCGATCGCGATCATGCTGGCGGTGCAGATGACCTTCTTCGGCGCCGCGGCCTGCTACCGCGCCGGCGGCCACATCAGCATCGACGTCTTCGTGCGGATGCTGGGCGGGAACGGGGCACAACGCGCCGCCGAACGCCTGGTGGACCTCTTGGTGATGGTGCTGGCGATCGCCATGGTCTGGTACGGCATCGGCCTGGTGAAGACGACCTGGTTCCAGGTCTATCCCGAGTTCCAGCAGATCAAGGTCGGGGTGGTCTACGGCGCGGTGCCGCTGAGCGGCCTCGTCACCCTCCTGTTCGCCATCGAGCGGCTGGTCTTCGGCGCGCCGCCGCCGAGCCCCGAGAGTGCCGAGGAGGCGGTCTGATGGGCGGCACCTTCGGGCCGATCCTCCTGATCGGCGGGCTCTTCCTGCTCATCTTGATCAACGTGCCGGTCGCCTACGCGCTCGGCCTCGCCTCGCTGGTGACGGCGCTCTATGTCGGCATCCCGGCCGAGGCGATGATGCTCAAGGCATCCGACGGGGTCGACAATTTCGCGCTCCTGGCGATCCCCTTCTTCGTGCTGGCCGGTGCCATCATGGCGCAGGGCGGCATCGCCGTTCGCCTGGTCAACCTGGCCAATGTCTTCGTCGGCTTCATCCGTGGCGGGCTCGCCATGGTGAACATTCTCTCGTCCATGTTCTTCGGCGGGATCTCCGGCAGCTCGGTCGCGGACACCAGCTCGATCGGCTCGATCATGATCCCGATGATGAAGCGGCAGGGCTACGACGACGCCTTCTCGGTCAACGTCACGATCACCAGCTCGACCCAGGGCATCATCATCCCGCCCTCGCACAACGCCATCATCTACGCCTATGCGGCGGGCGGCACGGTCTCGATCGCCCAGCTGTTCCTCGCCGGCATCGTGCCCGGGGTCATGGTCGGCGTGGCGCTGATGATCCTCACCTACATCCTCTCGGTGCGCCGCGGCTATCCGAAGGGCGAGCTGGTGCCGCTGCGCGAGGCGGTGCGCATCACCGCCGGTGCGCTCATGGGCCTGTTCACGGTCGTCATCATCGTCGGCGGCGTCATCTTCGGCATCTTCACCGCCACCGAATCGGCGGCGATCGCGGTGATCTACGCCTTCCTGGTCGCCGCTTTCGGCTACCGCGAGCTGCGCTGGCGGGAAATGCCGGGAATGATGGTCGAGGTCACCAAGACCGTGGCCATGGTGATGATCCTGATCGGCTTCGCCTCCTCCTTCGCCTACCTGATGACGCTGATGCAGATTCCGGCGAAGGTGACGGCCTTCTTCCTGACCATCTCCGACAACAAGATCATCATCCTCTTGCTGGTCAACCTGATGCTCCTGGTGCTCGGCATGTTCATGGACATGGCGCCCTTGATCTTGATCTGCACGCCGATCCTGTTGCCGGTGATGAAGGCGCTGGGTGTCGATCCCGTCCATTTCGGCATCGTCATGCTGCTCAACCTGGGTATCGGGCTGGTCACCCCACCGGTCGGCACGACGCTCTTCGTCGGCTGCGCCATCGGCAAGGTCACGGTCGACGTCGTCGCCCGCCAGCTCTGGCCGTTCTGGCTCACCATGTTCATCGTCTTGATGCTGGTGACCTATATTCCGGCCATCTCGATGACGGTGCCGGGTTGGCTGTATTGAGTGGCGAGCGCTGAAAGCGGCGGCGCGCCCGCCCGCACCGACGGCGGCTCCATCGGGGAGTGCGCGGGTGATTTCTGCGCTCTGCATCGGCATTACGGGGTGAGTGCTGTGGCACCAGCAGAAACGACCATCGAGCTGCGCTCGACCCTCACCTGTCCGTATTGCGGGCATCGCGAGACCGAGACGATGCCCACGGATGCCTGCCAGTTCTTCTATGACTGCAAGCACTGCGGTGCCTTGCTGCGGCCGAGGCCCGGCGATTGCTGCGTCTTCTGCAGCTATGGGACGGTGCCGTGCCCGCCCATTCAACAGGCGCGGTCGTCGGGCGGGGCGCCTGGCTGCTGCAGCTGACGGTCTCGGTCGGCGTCGATGGCGGTCGGCACGCCGCTGAAGGCAAGCGGAGGAACCAGAGCGCGATGGCGGGGCCGACGGACGAGCTGCAACACTACGTGCTGCCCAGCGGCCATGCCGGACGCGACCGGTTGCGGGTGCTGGCCAGTGCGGCCGAGAGCGGCACCTCACGGCTGCTCGACGAGGTTGGTGTGGGCCTCGGCATGGCCTGCCTCGATGTCGGCTGCGGTGGCGGCGACGTGGCCCGGCTCTTGGCCGCGCGGGTGGGGCCGAAGGGGCGCGTGGTCGGCATCGATCTGGACGCGGCGCTGATCGGCATCGCGGCCGAGGAGGCGAGGGCGCTCGGGCTCGGCCAGCTGGCGTATCGTGCCGGCAGCGTGTCCGTGCTGGACGAGACCGGCTTCGATGTCGTCTACGCGCGGTTTCTCTTGACCCACCTGGGCGAGCGCGATGCCGTGCTGGCGGCGATGCTCGAAGCGCTGCGGCCGGGCGGGGCGATCGTGCTCGAGGACATCGACTTCGCCGGGCATTTTGCCTACCCGGACTTCCCTGAGCTTAGCGCGTATTGCCGGCTCTATGCCGCGCTCACCCGCTCGACCGGCGGCGACGCCGAGATCGGCCGGGCGCTGCCGTCCCTGCTGCGCAAGGCCGGCGTCGTCGACGTCGAGGTCCGCGTCAGCCAGCCCGTGGCCTTCACCGGCGAGATCAAGCTGATCACCGCCAGGACCATGCAGGGGATCGCGGCGCGGCTGGTGGAGGCCGATCTGGCGACGGCGTGCGAGGTCGAGCGCATCACTGCGGCGCTCGACCGCGCCGCCGCCGACCCGGAAGTCCTCTTGAGCATGCCGCGGATCGTGCAGGCCTGGGGCCGCAAGCGCTGAGCCCTACCGCGCCTCCCGTGTCGGGGAGGCGCTGGGCGTGCGGCTAGCTGCGGGCGAGGCGGGTGATCTTCTGGCCTTCGACCTGGACGCCGGCCATCAGGCCCGACTGGCCGAAGACGAAGACGACGACCGGCGATTGCAGGGTCGTCGTGTTGAGCTGGCCGCCGGCGCCGACCGAGGCGACCGCGACGCCGAGCCCGGCGCCGACCTCGAAGCCGGCCGTGTTCTCGAAGGTCTGCAGCGCCTCGGGCGTGGTGAAGAAGTAGACCTGCGACATTGTCTGCGCGCCGGCCTGCAGGCCGAAAGAGCCGCCGGCGACGCGGTAGTAGTCGACCGGGATGCCGCCCTTGAACATGACGCCGTCGCCGAAGCGGCCGCCGATGAACAGCCCGGCATTGGTGATCCGTGGGAAGACCAGGACGGCCGCCGAGCTCTCGCCGAGCGGCCTGGATGCCGGCACCGTGCGGTAGAGCTCGTCGAGCGCGGCCTGTGCCGCCTGATCGAGCGTGATCCGGCTTTCCTCGGTGGTCGAGCAGCCGGCAAGGGCGCCGACCACGGTGACGGCGGCGAGGCCGCCGAGCAGATGACGTCGATGATGCATGGGGGTTTCCATCCGTTTGTCGCGCCGCACCGGCGTCGCGGTATTTGAGAAGCTGTGCCGGCATAGCCCGGCACGGCCGATCTTGACAATGCGACCGGCCGCGCATTGCCGCCGCTCCTGGTTGGCGGGCGGGACCTTGCCGAGCCGCTGCCCCGGCCGCTACAGCGTGGGCATCGTCGATGGCAGGGGAGAAAGGCGATGCGGATGACGTTGGGCTGGGTCGTGTTCGGCCTCGTGGTCTGGAGCGGCGTTGCCGCCGCCTCGGCCGACGGGCCGTCCTTCGACTGTGCCAAGGCGGATGGCGCGGTCGAGGAGATGATCTGCACCGACCCCGAGCTTGCGACGCTCGACCGCCAGTTGGCCGCAGGTCTACGGGCAGGCCGTGGCGGCGATCGAGGCCCTGGATGCGCCGGGCGACTCGCTGGCCGAGCTGCGGTCCTACCAGCGCGGCTGGATCAAGGGCCGCAACGAATGCTGGAAGGCTGACGACCAGCAGGCCTGCGTCGCGGCTGCGTACGAGCAACGGATCGCGACGCTGCAGACCGAGTGGAATCTGGTGCAGCACGGCGAGCCGGTGTTCTACACCTGCAACGACAACCCGGCGGACGAGATCGTGGCGACGTTCTACGAGGCGGCCTTGCCGAGCGTGCGCCTCGAGCGTGGCGACACGACGGAGATCGGGCTGCAGCAGCCGGCCGCTTCCGGCGCGCGCTACGCGGCGCCCTTCGGCATCGTCTTCTGGATCAAGGGCCAGGAGGCCCAGGTCGCGTGGCCCGAGGGCACCAGCTTCACCTGCCGTGTGCGGTGATGGGCGGCCGGATTTGCCGGATCGCCGTGACGATCTACCAAGTGCTGTGCGCCTTGTCGTTGCTGGTCGTTCCGCTCAGTGCCATGGGCGCCTTCGGGCTCGAGCCCGACCCGCTGGCCGCCGTCTTCGCCGTCATCCTGGCGCTGCCCTGGAGCATGCTGCTGGATCTGCTCGTCGGTGAGGGCGGCACCGCGCTGAAGCTCGCTTTTCTGGCGCTGGGCATGGTAATCAATGCCGTCCTGCTGTTGGGCCTCTGCCGGCTAGAGCATTTTCTAACGCCATGGAATCGTTAGGGATTCCCAAGACCGACAGTTTGTGATTCAAGATTGGGGCTGGTGAAGGAGGCCAGCCTCGATGGCTCTCGCGCTTTCCGATGATTTACGTCGCCGTGTCGTGGCGGCGGTCGAAGAGGGGGTATCTTGCCGCGCCGCCGCGGCCCGCTTCGAGATCGCTCCGTCGACGGCGATCAAATGGCTGCAGCGGTGGCGCCGTACGGGCAGCGTCCAGCCGCGGTCGCGCGGCGGCGACAAGCGCTCGCATCGGCTGGAGGCTCATGCCACGGAAATCCTGGCGCTGATCGATGCGACGCCGGACATGACGCTCGCGGAAATCGTCGCGCATCTCGACCAGCAGCACGGATTGACTGTGGCACCCAGCACCGTGTGGCGACTGCTCGACCGCCACGGACTCAGCTTCAAAAAAAACGGCGCACGCCGCCGAGCAGCAGCGGCCTGACGTCTGGCAGCGGCGGCTGGCCTGGTTCGAGGCCCAGCCAGAGCTGGAGCCCGAGCGCCTCGTCTTCATCGACGAAACCGGCGCCTCGACCAAGATGGCCAGACGCTACGGCCGGGCCGTCAAGGGAGAGCGTTGCCGGGCACCTTTGCCACATGGACATTGGAAGACGACCACCTTCGTAGGAGCCCTGCGCCACGACCGGATGACCGCACCCATGGTCCTCGATGGGCCGATGAACGGTGCCGCCTTCCAGGCTTATGTCGAGCAGGTTCTTGCACCGACATTGCGACCCGGCGACATCGTCGTTCTCGACAACCTGCCCGCACACAAGCCTGCCGCCGTCCGCCAAGCCATCGAGGCCACAGGCGCGGAACTCCGCTTCCTGCCGCCCTATTCGCCGGACTTCAACCCGATCGAACTCGCCTTCGCCAAACTCAAGGCGTGGCTGAACAAGGTCGCAGCGCGAACCATCGACGACCTCTGGAACACCATCGGCACCGCAATCGGGCACTTCACGCCCGACGAATGCAGAAACTACTTCCAGGCCGCAGGGTACGACTTCGAATGATCGGAAAATGCTCTAGCGCGGCGGGGCGAGTGATTGCGCAGCCGCGGGTCGCGGTTGCCCGCGACGAGGGCCGTGCCGAATGTTCAGGGTCTGGTTCCGCGAGATCGATGACGGCCGGCTGCGGCGGCTGGCCTATCTTGGTTACACGCTGCTGCTGTCCCTGCTGGTGATCATTGTCGGCACCTTTTTCGGCATCCTGCTCCTCGTTGTCGAGGAAGCGGCCGGTTTCGGGCTCGACAGGGCCGAGGCAAGCCTGTTCGAACGGCTCAGCCTGCCGGCTGCGCTGGTCGTGATCGCGCTCTGGCTTCCGGTTGTCTTTGCCGGGGTCAATATGCAGGCCAAGCGGCTGCGCGATATCGGCATGCAGGGTTGGCGAGAGGTCAGCATCATCCTGATCGCCGGCCTCTTCATCAGCATGTTTCTGGCGCCGGAAGCCGGTAGCATCCTCAGCGTCCTCATCTGGATCGTATTGGTGCTGGTGCCGACGGGCGCCGCCAGCCGTGGCGGTCAGCCGGGTACCTCGCGATAGCGGCGGAGTGCGGCGTCCAGCTCGGCGGCGACGTCGCTGCGCTCCTGCGGGTTGAGAAAACGGCCGATGGTCAGGCTGCGGCCGTGCGCGGTGAGCCGCAGTGCTGTCTCGCCCGGGCGGGTCTCGTCGAGGCGGACGCGGACCCAATAGGGCTCGAAGCGCCAGGTCCGCAGCGTGCGCTTGCCGGCGGTGGTCCGGACATGCAGGCCCTGGTCGTCGAGACGGATGTGCTCGGCATAGGTCGCGACCCGCCGCGCCAAAACCAGGCAGACCGCGAGCAGCACGACCTCGGCGCCCATGAAGCCCGCCACGGGCCAGGCCCCGGCGAGGAGAAAGCCGATGCTGACGCCGATGGCGACGCCGATCACGAGGGCCAGCAGGATGACGAGGCTTCTGGCCGGGGGCGGCTGGTTGGGATAGAGCACGGCCTCGAAGGTCGAGGGCCGGCCGGATGGGGTGGTCACGGGCTCGCTCACCGTTTGCGCTGGTCCATGGCTGTTGCCTCTGTCCGCCGGTCTCCGCAAGCGACCGGGTGGCCGCTGCAAGGGTGAAAGGGAATATGCGACAGAGCTCCCCTCGCGCCAAGTCGGCGGCCCGCTCAAAGCTGAAGCGGGCCGAGATCGAGACCCTGTTCGAGCGGCTCGCGGCCGACCGCCCGGCGCCGGCGACCGAGCTCGTCTACACCAACCCGTTCACGCTCATCGTCGCCGTGCTGCTCTCGGCGCAGGCGACCGATGTCGGCGTCAACAAGGCGACGGCCGAGCTCTTTGCCATGGCGGATACGCCCAAGGCGATGCTGGCGCTGGGCGACGAGCGGGTCAGGGACGCGATCAAGACGATCGGGCTCTATCGCAACAAGGCGAAGAACGTGATCGAGCTGTCGCGGCTCCTGATCGAGCGGCATGGCGGGGCGGTGCCGCAAGAGCGCGACGCGCTCGAGGCGCTGCCCGGGGTCGGACGGAAGACCGCGAACGTGGTCTTGAACGAGGCGTTCGGGGTGCCGACCATCGCCGTCGACACGCACATCTTCCGGGTCGCCAACCGGACGGGCCTGGCACCGGGCAAGGACCCGCTCGCGGTCGAGCTGCTGCTCGAGCGGGTGGTGCCGAAGGCCTATCTCAAGGGCGCGCATCACTGGCTGATCCTGCACGGCCGGTATGTCTGCAAGGCGCGCAAGCCCGAGTGCTGGCGCTGCGTCATCGGCGATCTCTGCCGCTTCACGCCGAAGACCCCGGCCCCGCTCGCGAGCCTGGGGGGAACCGAGCCGTGAGGTGGCTGGTGCCACCGGTGCTGGCGCTCATTCTGGCGCTGTCGATGGCGGCAGCAGCGCGGCTGTTGCCGCGGCCCGCCCTGCTGCCCGAGCCCTGGAGCGACGGCATGGGCTGGCTGGTGATCGGCGCCGGCCTCGGCCTGATGGTCGCGGCGGCCTGGTTGTTCCGCCGCAAGCGCACCAATATCCACCCCTTCGGCAGGCCCGACGTGCTGATCACCGAGGGCGTCTTTCGCCTCTCGCGCAACCCCATCTATCTGGGCCTGACGCTGGTCCTCGCCGGCATCGCGCTGCTGCTCAACGCGCTCGCCGCCTTGCCCCTGGTGATCGTCTTCTTCGTCGTCGCCGATCGCTGGTACATCCCGGTCGAGGAGCGGCTGGCGGAAAGCGTTTTCGGCGCGGCGTTCGACGCCTACCGGCGGCGGGTGCGGCGTTGGCTCTGAGGCTCAGGCGGCGAAGGCGAGCGAGCCCATCAGCACGGCGATGGCGGCGATCCAGGCGGCGGCGACCCTGAGGCCGACGCCGACCCAGTGCTGGGTGAAGCGCTCGCGCAGCAGATCGACGGCGCCGGCGACATAGAGCAGCACGAGGCTGGCGCTGACGAAGCTGCCGGCGAGCGTGGTGACGGTCGCGGCAAGGGGCCCGGCCTCCGGCGTCGAGACGAGCCCGATCAGCAGCCCGCCAGCGCCGACCAGGATCGCCATGACCGGCAGGAAGCCGGTCGGGTGAAGCGCCGCGAGCGTCGCCGCGATGATGGCGACCAGCAACAGGAGCAGCTCCCCGTCGCCCAACCTGACGCCCAGCTGGCCCAGGCCGATGCCGACCAGGGCGGCGACCGCGAAGGCGGCCCAGCAGCGAATGAAAGCGTCCTTCCACCGCCAGCCCAGCATCGCGCCGAGCGCCAGCAGCGCCAGCAGCTGGCCCGCCGTCGTCAGCGGATGGACGACGCCGGTAAGGAAGCCCTCGACCCCGGGCAGGGGCGCGTGAGCGAGCGCGCTCCCTGGCAGGAGCGCGGCAGCGAGGCCGAGCCTGGCCCCGATCCTGGCGCTGATCCCGGCGCCGGGCCCGAGCTTGCCCGGCGCCGGCCGCTCAGACGACACCGAAGAGGAAGGCAAAGCCGACCAGGGAGATCACCGCGCCACCGGCGCGCACGGCGTAGACGCCGGCCGGCCAGCGAGCGAGCAGGCCGAAGGCGATGCCGACGAGGTGCAGGCAACCCGTGGCGATGACGAAGCCGACGCCGTAGGCGAACGGGTTGGCGGCGGCCGGCAGCTCGACCCCGTGCGCGTAGCCATGAAAGATGGCGAAAACGCCGACGATCAAGGCGGCGAGCCAGAGCGGTAGTCGTGCGGCCGTCAAGACGAGCAGGCCGAGCACGACGGCCGAGGTGGCGATGCCCGTCTCGACGGCCGGGATGGGCACGCCCAGGACGCCCAGCGCCGCGCCGAACGCCATGACCAGAGGAAAGACAATCGGCAGCACCCAGATCGCCGGTGCGCCGAGAAAGGCGCCCCAAAGGCCGACCGCGACCATCGCCACGATGTGATCGGCGCCAAGGACCGGATGCACGAAGCCGCTCAGGAAGCCGCCGGCGATGCCGTCCGCGGTGTGGGCCAGGGCGACCCCTGGCAGCAGGACGCTTGCCAGGACGAATAGGGCCAGAGGTATGATGGTGGCTGAACGAGCCATGTGGTGGCGCTCCTGTGGTTGCCCTTTCCCCCGCGAGCCCGCCTAGCATGGCATCGGCCCTGGCGCCACGCCGACGTTGCGCCGGGGTGGCGATCACGTACCGGGGTAGCGGGCTTCCCGCCTAGCGCCAGCGACGCGTCTCGACCGCGCTCTCGACCGGGCCGATCAGCGGTGTCTTGACCGGTGCGGCGATGCCCGGGAAGACGACGACCGAGTTGCCGCCCGGATCGGTCTGCGGCGCGGCCGGCGTCCAGTTATTCGCCGCCCAGACATTGCCCGTCGGATCGACGGCGACGCCGGTGATCCGCTGCAGGGCGTTGGTCGCGTAACCGGTGTCGGGCGAGATCGGGTCGCCCGTCTCGAGCCCGGGCGGGCAGCTCTGCCGGTCGGCGCCGCAGAAGTGGCTGATCCGGCCGATATAGTCGTCGGGGCCGGCGTCATCGGAACCGAAATTGGCGACCCAGACATTGTCCAGCCCGTCGATCGCGACGCCCCAGGGGATCGACAGCCCGCCGCCCGCGAAGCCGCGCCCCCGGTCGCTGCTACCGTCGGGACGGATCAGCGTCAGCGTCCCCGGCCCGATCTCCGGCCGGGCGAGGCCGTCCGGACAGGGCGCCTCGAGCACCACCGAGTTGGCGACCCACATGTTGCCCCGGCTGTCCGAGGCGATGCCGAGCGGCAGGTTCAGGTCGCGGCCCGTGATCGGCGAGAACGGCACGGGCCGCCCATGCCGATCGAAGACGGCGACCGAGGAGCTCTTGTTGCCGGTGACCCACGTTCGTCCCTTCGGGTCGATGGCGACGGCGAACGGCTTTTCCAGCCCGCTCACGCTCGCCGGCACGACCTTGGCCCGGCGCGGATTGCCGTTCGGGTAGATCGAGACATTGCCGTTGAGACAGCTCGCGATCCAGATGTCGCCCCGGCGGCTCGAGGTGATGCCCTGCGGCCAGGAGAGCTCTCCCGCGGTGATCCCGCCCTCGCGGGAGAGCGGCCTGCCTTCGGCCGTGAACACGGAGACGCTGTCGCTCGATGGCACCAGCGGACAGCCCTCGCCGGCGAAGCCGAAATTGGTGAGCCAGACCCGGCCACTGGGATCGAGCGCCACGCCGAAGCCGACCCCGTCCAGCCCGCCGCCAGAGAACGGCGAGCCGGGCGCGAAGCTGCCGTCGGGCGCGAAGCGGACGAACACGGTGCCGGCGCAGACCGGCACGTTCTCCTGCCCGGGGCCCGGCGAGGGCTGGTAGTTGATCCCGACATTGGCGTTGCCGTCGGCGTCGAAGGCAAAGTTGGCGGGGCCGTTCAGGACGTTGATCGTGCCGCTGCCCGTGTTGACGCCGTTGAAGACGATCGGCAGCGTCCAGGCGCTCGGCGCCTCACCGAGCGCCGGCGCGTAGGGCGGCATGGCGATCTCCGAGAGCGCGAAGATCTCGTCGATATTGCGCCAGGGATGCCTCGCGATCTCGACCATCGCCTGCAGCGTCTGCGCCGGCGGCCGGCCGAAGCCGCCGCTCGCGGCGTGAAACAGCCGGGTGCAGGCGGCACGTTGCCTGGCGCAGCCGGCCAGCACGTTGGCGAGCGCGTTGAAGCGATCGACGGTCGTGGTGGCCGGTCCGTTGGGCGTGGTGGCCAGGACCGAGGCGATCTTGCCGGTCTCGGCAGCGACGAAGTTGCCGGCCATCCTGACGCCGTTGCGGATGCCGATCTCATAGCCGTCAATGCCGCGCGGCGAGATGAATTGCGCGAGCGTGAAGGCGGTGGCGACCGTCGTCAGCTCGTTGACGACCAGCTGCCCGGGCAGGCTCCCCGACGGCAGGACGGTGGCGTAGAGCAGGGCGCCCCGCCGGGCGGTGAGAAACAGGCTGTCGTCGGCACCCTGCCGGTCGCGGAAGGTTAGTCGGAACGCGCCGGCCTCGTCGCTCACCGTGCGCGCCAGGGTCGCCCGGACCCCTGGCCGCCGCGTGCCGTCGAGCTGGTAGAGGGTGACCAGGAAGTGGTCCTGGTCGGCGGCTTCCGAGGCTATCAGTCCGTCGATCACCGCAATATGGCCGCCTCCCGGGCCGAGCGCTGGGGTCGACACGTCGCCGAGCGGCAGGGTCGACACGTCGCCTAGCGCCGATGTCGACACGCTGCCGACGACGGCGGCCAACATCATCGCCAGTGCGGTCGTCATGTCTCGAAGCGCCACCCGGCCCATCCCCCTGAATTTGTGCGGCTATTCCTGCGCCGAAAGGCCGATCTGTCAAGCTGAGGTGGAAATCGAAACGGCCTTTTTCCCGTCGGGTACAGCTTCTCAGAGCGGGTCCCAGCCGCCGATCGGCCCGTTCCCGGTGAGCAGGCAGCCGGTGAGCCGGCGCTCGGCCTTGGCCATGCGGTGGCTGAGGAGGGCCTGGGCCTCGGCGGCCATGGCTGCCGGGTCGTCGACGGCGGTCGTGTTGCCGGCGTCGTCGATCGCCCAGAGGAGCGGCGGCAAGCCGTTGAAATGGGCGTAGAGGCGGCCGCGGCTGCGACGCACGGCGATGCCGCACTGGTCGTCCTCGAGGTCCAGCGCGCGCCGATGCCAGCCGTCCTCCAGGTCGCGGAAATCGTGCTCGTAGACGGCGGCGTCGCGCCAGCCCAGTGGCGTGTCGCCGGCCAGGAAGGGGCCGAGCGCGTGGCCGTCGCACTGGCGTGGGATATCGATGCCGAGGTCGGCCAGGATGGTCGGCACGAGGTCGACATGCTCGGTGAAGCTGTCGACGACGTGGCCCGGCTTGTGCCGCTTCGGATGGCGGATGATCAGCGGCACGTGGAAGGCCTCGGGGCGGAAGCCCTGCTTGCCGAGCTGCCAGCCGTCGCCCAGCATCTCGCCGTGATCGGCGGTGACGATGACCAGCGTTCGATCCAGCGCACCCGACGCCGCCAGGGCATTGACGACCCTGCCGATGTGCCGGTCGATCTCGCTCACCAGGCCCAGATAGAGGCCGCGGATCTCGGCCACGAGCGCATCGGTGAGCTCTGCTGGGCGGGCGACGTGGCGACCGAGCCAGCCGCCGAAGGGCTTGTCCAGGAGGGCCGCCAGATAGGGATGGCGGGCGGCCTCGGCCTCGATGGTGGCGGCGCGCCTCGGCGGCCGCAAGGCGGACCGGTCGTGCATCGCGTGGTAGGGGGCGGCCGCGACCCAGGGCGGGTGGGGCTTGATGTAGGAGAGGTGGACGAACCAGGGGTCCGACGGGGGCGGTTGCTGGAGGAAGTCGAGGAAGCGGTCGGTGAGGAACGCGGTCTCGCTGTCCTCGGCGGCGTAGCGGGCGGGCTCGCCCAAGGCGCCGGCATAGACCTCGTCCACGGTGAGCCGGCCATAGCCGCGGGCGGCCAGGTGATCGAGCCAGGGGCCGCCATCCTCGAGCAGCACGCAACCGGGCGAGAAGCCGGGTGCCACGCCTTCGTAGGTGCAAAGGCGCGGGTCGTCGGCGGGGACGGTCCGGGGGTCGATGCTGGTGTCGGTGTAGCCGAAGAGCAGCGGCCGGTAGCCCTGGCGCTGGACCAGCTGGGCGATGGTCCGGTGCCGGGCGTCGAGCGGCGTGCCGTTGGCGATCGAGCGGTTGTTGAAGCTGTAGGTGCCGGTCAGCAGCGCCGCCCGCGACGGGCCGCAGGGGGTGGCCTGGGTGTGGTGCCGGCGGAACAGGACCGCATCGCGGGCAAGGCTGTCGAGCGCCGGGGTGCGCGCCGGCAATGCATTGGGCAGCGCCGATGCCAGCGCTCCCAGGCAATCGGCCCGCCACTGATCGGCGGTGATCAACAAAACGTTCAATTGTCTGCTCCGACGACAAGTGTTCCGCGACGCTTTGCTTGTTAGCGTGGCAGCTGATCTGCGACGAGCCATGATCTTGATCTCCGGGTCACGGGCGTCGATCGGCTGATGTCTCGCGCGCGTTCATTCACGGCTAGATTTCTGCCGACAGATCGCTAAGGTCTCAGCAATTCATGAACAAGAGGCAGGGAGACACGTCGATGCGTTGGCGCACACAAACCAGCATTATAGGGCTTGCCGTCGCCGGCATCTTGGCGGGGACGGCCGCGAGCGCCGCCGAGCTTTCGATCGTCAGTGGCGCTGTCGGCAGCGACATCGAAGAGCTGCGCAAGCATCTCGACATGTTCGAGGAACAGAGCGGCCACACCGTCGAGATCGTCACCATGCCGGCCTCGACCACCGACCAGTTCGGCCAGTATCGGCTGTGGCTGTCGGCCGAGAACCCGGATATCGACGTCTACCGTGTCGACGTCATCTGGGCGCCGCAGCTCGCCAATCACTTCGTCGACCTTTCCGAGGCAGCGGCCGACGTGGTCGGCGATCATTTCCCGGCGATCATCGAGTCGCAGACTGTCGACGGCCGGCTCGTGGCGCTGCCGATGTTCACGGATGCGCCGGCGCTCTACTACCGCAAGGATCTGCTCGAGAAGCACGGCGCCCAGCCGCCAGAGACCTGGGTCGAGCTGACCGAGACCGCGCAGATGATCATGGATGCCGAGCGGGCCGAGGGCAATGACGGCATCTTCGGCTTCGTCTGGCAGGGTGCGGCCTACGAGGGTCTCACCTGCAACGCGCTCGAGTGGGTCAAGTCGAACGGTGGTGGGCAGATCGTCGAGGCGGATGGCGAGATCTCGATCAACAACGAGAACGCGGCTGAGATGATCGACATTGCCGCCACTTGGGTCGGCACCATCTCGCCTCCGGGCGTCCTGGGCTACCATGAGGAGGAGGCGCGTGGCGTCTGGCAGCTCGGCAATGCCGTCTTCATGCGCAACTGGCCGTACGCCTACGCCTTGAGCAACGGCGACGATTCGGCGGTCAAGGATCAGTTCGCCGTGGTGCCGCTGCCCATCGGCCCGTCGGGCGATCAGAATGCCGCGACGCTTGGCGGCTGGAACCTCGCCGTCTCGAACTACAGCCAGGACCAGGAGGCGGCCATCGAGATGGTCAAGTTCCTGGCGAGCCCCGAGATCCAGAAGGATCGGGCGATCACGCAGACGCGCCTGCCGACCTTGCCGGCGCTCTACGCGGACGAGGAAGTGTTGGCGGCACAGCCGGTGATCGGCGAATGGCTGCCGATCTTCGAATCGGCGGTTCCCCGGCCGTCGGCGCCGACCAAGGCCAACTACAACCAGGTCAGCCAGGAGTTCTGGACGGCGGTGCACGCGACACTCTCGGGCAATGGCAGCGCGGCAGACAACCTGGCGCAGCTCGACCGTAACCTGAAGCGGATCCGCCGTAGCGGCTGGTAAGCCGTTGCGACCATATCGCCATAGCGGGCCGGCGGCGCAGATCGCCGGCCCGACGTTCCCTCGGAAGCGCAGCCCGAGCATGAAATCGCCGTCTGCGAAAGGGCAAGGGTAGGATCATGGTTGCCGCAACGTCCGATCTGCCGCGTGCCACGGCCGGCGCCGGGCCGCAGAAGACCCAGCTTACCCGCGAGAAGATCCGTGCCGCCTGGGTATTCCTGACGCCGATGATCGCGGTGCTGCTCGCGGTCGCTGCCTGGCCGTTGCTGCGGACCATCTGGCTGGGTTTCACCGACGCGCGGCTGTCGGTGCCCGGTAGCGGCCAGTGGATCGGCTTCGAGAACTACCTCTACTATCTCGACTACGGCGAGGGTGACGGCGAGTGGATCGGGCTCCTGGCCGATCCGACCTGGTGGCAGGCGGTCTGGAATACGGTCTACTTCACGGTCATCGCCTGCTCGATCGAGACGGTGCTCGGCCTGATCGTGGCGCTCGTGCTCAACGCCCAGTTTCCGGTTCGCGGCTTCGTGCGCGCCGCCATTCTGATTCCCTGGGCCATTCCGACCATCGTCTCGGCGAAGATGTGGGACTGGATGCTCAACGACCAGTTCGGCATCCTCAACGATCATCCTCATGACCATCGGCCTGATCAGCGCGCCCGATCGCCTGGACCGCGTCGCCCGACACCGCGATGTGCGCGGTCATCATCGTCGATGTCTGGAAGACGACGCCGTTCATGGCGCTGCTTGATCCTGGCCGGCCTGCAGATGCTGCCCGCGCGACATCTACGAGGCGGCCAAGGTCGACGGCATCCACCCGATCAAGGTGTTCTTCAAGGTCACGCTGCCGCTGATCAAGCCCGGCGATCATGGTCGCCGTCATCTTCCGCATGCTCGACGCCCTGCGCATCTTCGACCTGATCTACGTGCTGACGCCGAACAACGCGCAGACGATGACGATGTCGGTCTATGCCAGCGCGAGCACCTGTTCGACTTCGACAACTTCGCCTACGGCTCGGCGCCGTCGACCCTGCTCTTCCTGATCATCGCCGGCATCACCGTGATCTCTACATCCTCGCTCGGCGCGGTGAACCTGACCGGAGATAACATGATGGGCAACAAGGTCTTGAAGCAAGTCGGGCTTCTAGGTGCTGATCGTCATCATCTCGGTGTACGCGGTCTTCCCGTTCTACTACGCGATCATCACCTCGTTCAAATCGGGTTCGGCGATCTTCGAGGTCACCTACTGGCCGACCGACTTCAGCCTGGCGAACTACCTCGGCGTGCTGCAGCAGCGGCTCCTTCCCGCGCAACATCCTCAACTCGATCATCGTCGTCGTTCGCGGTCGTCGTGCTGTCGCTGCTCTTGGCGATCACCGCGTCCTATGCCCTGGCGCGGGTGCGCTTCCGGGGCGGGGCGCTGTTGCTCTTCACCATCCTCTCGGTGTCGATGTTCCCGCAGATCGCGGTTCTCGCGGGCCTGTTCGAGCTGGTTCGCGGGCTCGGCCTCTACAACAACCTGCTGGTCGCTGATCCTGGCGTACATGATCTTCACCCTGCCGTTCACGGTCTGGGTGCTGACCACCTTCATGCGCGACCTGCCGATCGAGATCGAGGAGGCGGCGATCGTCGATGGTGCGAAGCCGCACCAGATCATCTTCAAGGTGTTCATGCCGCTGATGTGGCCGGCTCTGGTGACCACCGGGCTGCTCGCCTTCATCGCCGCCTGGAACGAGTTCCTGTTCGCGCTGACCTTCACTCTCCAACGATGCGCAGCGGACGGTGCCGGTGGCGATCGCCCTGCTGTCCGGTGCCACCGAGCAGGAGATTCCCTGGGGCCCGATCATGGCGGCGTCGGTCATCGTCACCGTGCCGCTGGTCGTCCTGGTGCTCATCTTCCAGCGCCGCATCGTTGCCGGCCTCACCGCCGGTGCCGTCAAGGGCTGATCCGCACGTCAAGCCGCATGCCTGCCAAGTCATCTGCAAGCGAAGCCGCCTGCAGGCGAAGCCGAGAGAAAGAACTGCGATGGCCACGATAAAGCTCGACCAGGTAAAGAAGTCGTTCGGCAAGGTCGACGTGATCAAGGGCGTCGACCTCGACATCAAGAACAAGGAGTTCGTGGTCTTCGTCGGGCCGTCGGGCTGCGGCAAGTCGACGCTGCTGCGGCTGGTCGCCGGGCTCGAGGACATCACGTCCGGCACGCTTGCCATCGACGACAGGTGGTGAACGACCTCTCGCCGTCCGAGCGCGGCATCGCCATGGTCTTCCAGTCCTACGCGCTCTACCCGCACATGACGGTCTACGAGAACATGGCGTTCGGCATGAAGCTGGCGAAGACCGACCCGCGGTCGATCGAGGAGCGGGTCAAGGACGCGGCGCGTATCCTGCAGCTCGACCCGCTGCTCGAGCGGCTGCCCAAGCAGCTCTCCGGCGGCCAGCGCCAGCGCGTCGCCATCGGCCGGGCGATCGTCCGCGAAGCCCAAGGTCTTCCTCTTCGACGAGCCGCTCTCCAATCTCGACGCCGCGTTGCGCGTGCAGATGCGGATCGAGATCGCGAAGCTGCACCATTCGCTCGACGCGACGATGATCTACGTGACCCACGACCAGGTCGAGGCGATGACGCTGGCGGACCGGATCGTCGTGCTCCGTGACGGCTATGTCATGCAGTTCGGCACGCCGCTCGAGCTCTACCATCACCCGGACAACAAGTTCGTCGGCGGCTTCATCGGCTCGCCCAAGATGAACTTCCTTCCCTGCGACCTGAAGAGTGCCGCGAACGGCCAGGCTGTTGTGCAGACCGTCGGCAGCACCGCCGTGCCGACGACCTCGAGCATCAACGGCCAGAGCAGCGGCAGCGGCTACACGCTGGGCATTCGGCCCGAGGATCTGATCGAGGGCGGCGGCGGCGACGCCGAGATCCAGGGCGACGTCATCACCGTCGAGCATCTCGGCGCCGAGGCCTATGTCTATGTCGATCTGGGGCTCGAGGAGCCGCTGGTCGTCAAGGCCGCCGGCAACACCGCCACGGCGCATGGCCAGCGGATCAAGGTCGGCATTCCGTCCAACGCCTGCTACCTGTTCGATCCGCGGGACAAGGCCCTGAAGCGCCCGGCGCACGAGTAGGGCGGACGCTCGATCGACTGACAGCCGCGAGGCGCCAGTGTTGGGGCGAGGACGTCATCTTCCCGATGCGGCCAGCCTCTCGTGCTGCGCCGTCACCATGCCGCCGGCCAACGCGCGTGCGCCCACCGACCCGCTGCGCGCGACGATGAGCAGGGATGCCGCTAGAGCATTTTCTAACGCCATGGAATCGTTAGGGATTCCCAAGACCGACAGTTTGTGATTCAAGATTGGGGCTGGTGAAGGAGGCCAGCCTCGATGGCTCTCGCGCTTTCCGATGATTTACGTCGCCGTGTCGTGGCGGCGGTCGAAGAGGGGGTATCTTGCCGCGCCGCCGCGGCCCGCTTCGAGATCGCTCCGTCGACGGCGATCAAATGGCTGCAGCGGTGGCGCCGTACGGGCAGCGTCCAGCCGCGGTCGCGCGGCGGCGACAAGCGCTCGCATCGGCTGGAGGCTCATGCCACGGAAATCCTGGCGCTGATCGATGCGACGCCGGACATGACGCTCGCGGAAATCGTCGCGCATCTCGACCAGCAGCACGGATTGACTGTGGCACCCAGCACCGTGTGGCGACTGCTCGACCGCCACGGACTCAGCTTCAAAAAAAACGGCGCACGCCGCCGAGCAGCAGCGGCCTGACGTCTGGCAGCGGCGGCTGGCCTGGTTCGAGGCCCAGCCAGAGCTGGAGCCCGAGCGCCTCGTCTTCATCGACGAAACCGGCGCCTCGACCAAGATGGCCAGACGCTACGGCCGGGCCGTCAAGGGAGAGCGTTGCCGGGCACCTTTGCCACATGGACATTGGAAGACGACCACCTTCGTAGGAGCCCTGCGCCACGACCGGATGACCGCACCCATGGTCCTCGATGGGCCGATGAACGGTGCCGCCTTCCAGGCTTATGTCGAGCAGGTTCTTGCACCGACATTGCGACCCGGCGACATCGTCGTTCTCGACAACCTGCCCGCACACAAGCCTGCCGCCGTCCGCCAAGCCATCGAGGCCACAGGCGCGGAACTCCGCTTCCTGCCGCCCTATTCGCCGGACTTCAACCCGATCGAACTCGCCTTCGCCAAACTCAAGGCGTGGCTGAACAAGGTCGCAGCGCGAACCATCGACGACCTCTGGAACACCATCGGCACCGCAATCGGGCACTTCACGCCCGACGAATGCAGAAACTACTTCCAGGCCGCAGGGTACGACTTCGAATGATCGGAAAATGCTCTAGCGTATACGAAAGCGGTGTCCCGCTGCCGAACGGCGATACGCTGCTCGTGTCCTTCGGTCTCGCCGCTGACCTTCGCCTGCGGACGGCTGGGCTCGTCGGGCGGTCGCCGTAGCCGGTTGCTCACACTGTATCGGACCGGTCAGACGAAGTGCTGTGCTGCCTTGGGCGCAGGTTCGAGCGAGGCGGCAGGCGGCAGGTCGCTCTTCAAGAGCTTCTCAATGTTGAGAAGGCCAGTGCCATTTGGTGGCAGCAGGCCAGAGAGATGCCCCTTGCTCGACCGGAGCAGCGTGCGAAAGGCCTCGACACGCTGCCACTTCTTGTCATCACCCGGGTAGGCCGTGGCGATGTCGTCCTGGCGATGCCGCAGCCACATGGCGGCGGCCGCCGCAACATGCGCCGTGGCGTAGGACGAGCCTTTGCTGGCGCTGGAATTGCTGCTGGAATCGAACAAGCTGGCGAGTGAAGCGGGGCTGTTACCGGTTCCCGCCTGAGCGAGCGTCAGTGTGGCGACAGGCACCTCGTCGCCTGGCGCCCAGGCATCGATCCGCGCCATCTCGTTCGGGTTGTCCTGCCAGAATTGGCGCTTCCACGGCTTTCGGTCCTCGCCGACCGCGGCACAGGCGATCGTTCGCTTGAACTTTCCTGGGAAGGTTACGTTATCGGTTTCCTGGCCGGCGGCAGCCACCAGGATGATGCCCTGCTCATCAGGCCGCATCCACAGCAGCATTGATGCCGCCATTGGTGAAGAGCGTCGGAATCCCGAGGCTCATGCTGACGACCTGACATTCGCGCTCGATGGCGAGGCGGATCCCTTGTGCGACGCCCTGCTTGGAGCCCGTGGACAACAACACCACCCAGCTTGTCACGCGGCAAGGTACCGTCGGCAGGCGAGGCGCCACGCCGATGGCGAGCCGTCCACCTTCCGCAAGGTCGATCGCCTCGCCACAGATCACGCTCGAGGTCCTGGTTCCGTGGCCGAATGACTTGCCGCGGAGAACCTCGTTGTCGACCGGATCGAGCGGTGGCCCGCCCTCGACGAAATTCTTCCCCTCCTCGGGGAGCAACCAAGTCTGGCCCAACGTCGGGTCACGAAAGACCGGATGATCCGTATAGCCCGTATCCAGATGACAGAGCTTGATGCCACCCCAGTCGATGCTGCCATTCGCGGCCTTCGGCAACAGCTCGCGGGCGGCCGGCGCGTTGACAATATCGATGTTCCACGGCGTTTTGATCATGATCATCCCCCCGGACCTGAGCCCGGAAGCATAGTCTGGAACCAGAAGTTTGCCAATCAGACGTTGAATCTGGAAGTGGCAGACGTCGCCGTCCTGGACGATGTAGTCGCGGCCTTCGAGCCGCATCTTGCCGGCTTCCTTGACCGCCTGCTCGCTGCCGAGGGCGGCGAAGTCGTCGAACTTGATGATCTCGGCGGCGATGAAGCCGCGCTCGAAATCGCTGTGGATCACGCCTGCCGCCTGGGGGCCGGTCGAGCCCTTCTCGGTGGTCCAGGCGCGCGCTTCCTTGGGGCCGACGGTGAAGAAGGTGATGAGGTCGAGGAGCGCGTAGCCCTCGCGGATGACGCGGTTGAGCCCGGCTCGTCGAGGCCGAGGCTTTCGAGGTAGTCCTTGCGGTCCTCTTCCGGCAGGCTGACCAGCTCGGCCTCGATGGCGGCCGAGACGACGACGTGCCCGGCACCCTGCGCCTCGGCCATGGCGGCGGCTTTGGCACTCCACGCGTTGCCGGTGGCGGCGGCGTCCTCGTCGACATTGAGGACGAAGAGGATGGGCTTGGCGGTCAGCAGCGTGAAGCCCGGCAGCAGCGCCTGCTCGTCGGGAGAGACCTCGATGCGGCGGACCGGTTGCCCGTCCTCCATCAGCGGCAGCAGGCGCTCGACCAGCTCGAGCCGGCGCTTCGCTTCCTTGTCCTGGCCGCGGACGCGCTTGATCAGACTGTCCTTCTGCCGGATCAGGCTGTCGATGTCGGCGAGCAGCAACTCGGTCTCGATCAGCTCGGCGTCGCGCAGGGGGTCGATGCCGCCCTCGACATGGGTGATGTCGTCGTCCTCGAAGCAGCGCAGCACCTCGAGGATGGCGTCGACCTCACGGATGGCACCCAGAAACTGGTTGCCGAGCCCTTCGCCCTTGGACGCACCGCGCACCAGCCCGGCGATGTCCTTGATCTCGAGCTGGGTCGGCAGCTTCTTCGCCGACTTGCCGAGCTTGGCCAAAAGGTCGAGACGCGGGTCGGGGACCGGCAGCCGGCCGATATTGGGCTCGATCGTGCAAAACGGGTAATTGGCCGCGGCCGCCGCAGCGGTCTGCGTCAGCGCGTTGAACAGGGTGGACTTGCCGACGTTGGGGAGGCCCACGATGCCACAATTGAAACCCATGGGTCGTCTCGCGAGGTCGGGGGCTGGGCCGCAGGTCGGTCTTCAGGGCCGCACAAGTCCATCGGCCGCCGGTCTCGACTGGCCCGGATACGGCTGGGCTGGCGGCTGCTGGGCTAGCGGCGGCGGGGCGGTGGGCGGCGATTGCCTGACGGCGTCGGACCCGCCGTCTTGTGCCGGTAGTTGATCCGGCCCTTGGTCAGATCATAGGGCGTGAGCTCCAGGGTCACCGGGTCGCCGGCGATGATCCGGATGCGGTGCTTGCGCATCCGCCCGGACGCGTAGCCGATGATCTCGTGGCCGTTCTCGAGCTTGACCCGGAACCGGGCGTCGGGGAGCACCTCGGTCACGGTGCCCTCCATCTCGATCATGTCTTCCTTCGACATTCGTTCTCCCTGGCCCTCGGCGGCTCCTGCCCCGACGACCTTGATGTGCGAACTCGTCCGCCTTCGAGCGAACGAAAATGGGCCGACCGTCGCCGGCCGGCCCATTCCGGTATGCGACGGTTGCGGCTTAGACGGCGCGCAGGTTGGTCGCCGACGTCTTACCGCGACGCGGGTCGGTCGTCACGTCGAACGAGACCTTCTGGCCTTCGTTCAGGCTGCTCATGCCGGCCTGCTCGACAGCCGAGATGTGCACGAACACATCGTTGGTGCCGTTGTCAGGCTGAATGAAGCCATAACCCTTGGTGCTGTTGAACCATTTGACGGTGCCGGTGGACATATTCCATCCCCAAGCAAGAGTTGCCGCAGCGCCCATCGCCACGGCATCAAGCCACGTTCGGTCAGGAAGTCCCGGCTCCCGTAGGAAACCCTTCGCCGGCGATAGGCCGGTAGAAACAACTTACCTTGGCGGATCGATCACCGAGATATCGTGCATTCGAGCGGATTTTGCAAGCAGCACCTTTGTTCAGCGCGCGTGCTCCTGTGCGATTTCGTGCCGCTGGGCCGGATGGTTTTGCAGCCAGTCGACGACGGTCGCGGCACTCTGGTCGGGCGGGAAGACGGGGTAGAAGACCGTCGCGATACGCCCCTGCTCGATGATCATGGTCAGGCGCTTGATGAGCCGCATCCCGTCGACCTCGAACGTCGGCAGCATCAGCGCCCTGGTCAGCCGAAGATCGGCGTCGCTCAGCACCGCGAACGGCAGCTGCAGGCGTGCCACGAGCTCGCGCTGGTGGTCGGTCGGCTGGGCGCTGAGCCCGAAGACGTCGGCGCCGAGCGCCTGCAGCTCGGCATGATGATCGCGAAAGCCGCAGCTCTGCGGCGTGCAGCCGCGCGCACCTGGGATGGCGTCCCAGCCGGTCGGCAGCGCCTGCCCGGGCATGCCCGTGCGCGGATAGGCATAGACGACGGTGCGGCGCGGCGACGGCCGGCCGAGGTCAACCGTGTCGCCGGTGGTCGACGGCAGATGCAGGCGCGGCATCGCCTGGCCGGGGAGATGCGCGCATGCGCCGTCGTCGACGGGCACCGGCAGGTCGTCTGGCAGCCGGGTCGGATCGTGCATGCGCTTGCCCCTAGAGCGGTTCGTCGGCGATGGTCCTACGCGCCCAACGGCGGGCCGGCAACCGATGGCAGCGCCAGGCGCCGCCGATCGACCAAACGACGTGGTGGCCAGGGCAGGGTGGTGGCATAGTCGGTGCAACCAAGAGGGCTCGGCGGTCGCCGTCGGTGTCCCGGTCGTGGCGCCGTCGAGCGGAAGGAGCAGCCGTGATGCCGACGATTCGGGATGCAGCACGCGCGCATCGCCCGGGCCGCGGGCGATGTCGGCTCCGGCACAGGCTGTTGCCCGCGCTCGTCGGCCTGCTCGCCCTTGCCGCGCCGGCCGCCACGGCAGCGCAAGACCTCGAGCTCGCCGGCGATCAGCTGGTCGAGCAGGTGGTCGAGAACGCCCGGTTGGCGGCGGTAGCGACCGGCCGCGAGCGGATCGATCCGGCCATCCTGGAGCTCGTCCGGGTGTTGCCGCGGGAAGCCTTCGTGGCACCGGAGGCGGCCCCCTTCGCCTATCTCGACCTGCCCTTGCCGGCGCCGCACGGGCTGCGCGAGTCGCAGCCGTTCATCGTGGCGCTGATGACCGACATCGCGGCGATCGGGCCCGGCGACGACGTGCTGATCCTGGGTGTCGGCGGCGGCTATCATGCAGCACTCGCCAGCCGGCTCGCAGCTCAGGTGTTCGTCGTCGATCTGGATCAAGCGGCCGTGGCCGAGGCAGCGGAGCGCCTGCGCCTGCTCGACTTCGCCGGCATCGAGCTTCGCGCCGCCGACCCCTATGACGGCTGGCCCGAGGTCGAGCGGCAGTTCGACGTGATCATCGTACGGCTCGCCATCGATCGGGTGCCGCCGTTGCTGCTGCGCCAGCTCGCCCCCGGCGGCCGGCTGGTGGCGCCCATCGGGTACGATGACGAGGGCCAGGTCCTGACCCTGGTCACCGCGGCCGGGGACGCCGGCTACACCGCTGCGGCGATTCTGCCGGTGCGCTTCATGCGGCTGCCCGGCGGCGAGCGGCTGTGAGCCGGCTGGCGCCTTAACCCGGTCTTTAAGGCCGCTCGGCTATACACTTCTGCCGCATTGAGAAGGATGGCCAGAGGGCTTGTCGTGCGCGGGCGGCAGGTGGTGGGGCCGTCACGAGGCGGGGTGGGCATTGGCGCAACAGCTGGTGCCGCAGCACAGGCGCGCGCCGTCCGTGCCTGTTGTTCGCATTTGCAACATGGCTTTCGAAATGCCACATCCCTGATGCGTCCTTTGCCTGGCCGGCCCGCTTGCTGCACGTCGGCCGCCGGCCCATTTCCAGCCCGATTGACGACTGCTCCATGCCCATGACCGAGAGCCCGCCGATATCGTGCGCTATGCCGAGCGATTTCGATCCGGCGATGCCGCCGCGCCTCGGCGCTGTCGAGCCACCTGCGCGCGCTCGAGGCCGAATCGATCTTCATCATGCGCGAGGTCGCGGCCGAGATGGCCAACCCTGTCCTGCTCTACTCGATCGGCAAGGACAGCTCGGTGATGCTGCATCTGGCGATGAAGGCGTTCTACCCGGCGAAGCCGCCCTTCCCGTTGATGCATATCGGCACGGGCTGGGACTTCAGGCGACATGATCGTGCATCGCGATCAGCTGACCGGGCCCTGGGGCTGCAGCTGATCGTCCAGTCCAACGAGGCGGCGATGGCGGAGGGTCGGACACCCTTCAACACCGACAGCCGCGAATGGGCGCGGATCATGCTGATCGACGCGCTCAAGGCCGGCATGGACCGGCACGGCTTCGATGCGGCGTTCGGCGGCGGCCGGCGCGACGAGGAGAAGAGCCGCGCCAAGGAGCGGGTCTTCTCGGTCCGCTCGGCCGGGCACGGCTGGGACCCGCGCAACCAGCGGCCCGGAGCTCTGGCGGCTCTACAACAGCCGCGATCGCCAAGGGCGAGACGATCCGCGTCTTTCCGCTCTCGAACTGGACCGAGTTCGACATCTGGGAGTACATCCGGCTCGAGGAGATCCCGGTCGTGCCGCTCTACTTCGCCAAGCACCGGCCGATGGTCGACCGCGGCGGCACGCTGATCATGATCGACGACGAGCGGATGCAGTTCCAGCCGGGCGAGATGGCGACGTGACCGCCTCGTGCGGTTCAGGACGCTCGGTGACTGGCCGCTGTCGGGCGCCATCGAGTCCGATGCCGACACGGTCGAGCAGGTGATCGCCGAGATGCTCGGCGCCGCGGACCTCGGAGCGGCAGGGCCGGCTGGTCGACAGCGACGAGGCGGCGTCGATGGAAAAGAAGAAGCGCGAGGGCTACTTCTGATGAACGACACGGCAATACAGGCGCGGCAGGCCGAGGCGCTGGCGATCGCCAACCGGGCCGAGGCGGCGCAGAAGGGTCTGCTGCGCTTCTTGACCTGCGGCTCGGTCGACGACGGCAAGTCGACGCTGATCGGTCGCCTGCTCTACGATTCGAAGCTGATCATGGAAGATCAGCTGAAGTCGCTGGAGGCCGACTTCGAAGAAGCACGGCACGGTCGGCGAGCGGATCGACTTCGCGCTCCTCGTCGATGGCCTCGAGGCCGAGCGCGCAGCAGGGCATCACCATCGACGTCGCCTACCGCTTCTTCTCGACGGCCAGGCGCTCGTTCATCGTCGCCGACACGCCGGGTCACGAGCAGTACTCGCGCAACATGGCGACCGGTGCCTCGAGCTGCGACCTCGCCATCATCCTGATCGATGCCCGGAAGGGCGTGCTGACGCAGACGCTGCGCCACAGCTATCTCGTCCATCTGCTGGGCATTCGCCACGTCGTCGTCGCGGTCAACAAGATGGACCTCGTCGACTACAGCGAATCCCGGTTCGAGGAGATCGTCGAGATGTACCGGGCACGCACCGGCGAAGCTCGGCTTCGGCGACGTGGTGGCGATCCCGCTCTCGGCGCTCGAGGGCGACAACGTCACGCATGCCGAGCGGGGCCATGCCCTGGTACCGGGGACCGGTGCTGATCGATCATCTGGAGACGGTCGACGTCGCGGTGGTGCGTGACGATGCGCCATTCGCGATGCCGGTGCAGTGGGTGAGCCGGCCGCACCTGGATTTCCGCGGCTTTGCCGGGACCATCGTCGGCGGCGCCGTGGCACCGGGCGACGAGGTGGTGGTCGCCAAGTCGGGCCGGCCGGCCAAGGTCGCGCGCATCGTCACGGCCGATGGCGACCCCGTCGCGCGCCGTCGCCGGCGATGCCGTCACCATCGTCCTCGACCAGGAGATCGACATCGCGCGCGGCGACGTGCTGGTCGACCCGCGCGCCGTCCCGAGATCGCCGACCAGTTCGCGGCCCATCTCTTCTGGATGAGCGACGAGGCGATGCTGCCGGGCCGCCGCTACGTGCTCAAGCTCGGCACCGAGCAGGTCGCGGCCACCATCACCTCGATCCGCCACAAGATCGACGTCAACACCCAGGAGGAGCGCCCGGGGCGGACGCTTGGATCTCAACGAGATCGCCTTCTGCAACCTGCATCTGGGGCACGCCGATCGCGTTCAGCGCCTATGCGGACAATCGCGATCTGGGCGCCTTCATCCTGATCGACCGGACGACCAACCAGACCGTCGCCGCCGGCATGGTGGCGTTCGGCCTGCGGCGTGCCAGCAACATCCACCACCAGCATGTCGACATCGACAAGGCACGGCGGGCGGCGCAGAAGGCGCAGAAACCCTGCCTCGTCTGGTTCACGGGCCTGTCCGGCGCCGGCAAGTCGACCATCGCCAACATCCTCGAGCGCAAGCTCGTGGCGCAAGGGGCGCACACCTACCTGCTCGACGGCGACAATGTCCGCCACGGGCTGAACAAGGATCTGGGCTTCACCGACGCCGACCGGGTCGAGAACATCCGCCGGGTCGGCGAGGTGGCGAAGCTGATGGTCGATGCCGGGCTGATCGTCCTCGCCTCCTTCATCTCGCCGTTCCGCGACGAGCGGCGCATGGTGCGCGACATGCTAGGCGACGGCGAGTTCATCGAGGTCTTCGTCGACACGCCGCTCGACCTCGCCGAGCAGCGCGACGTCAAGGGCCTCTACAAGAAGGCGCGGTCCGGGGTGATCAAGAACTTCACCGGCATCGACAGCCCCTATGAGCCGCCGGAGAGCGCCGAGCTCGTGGTCGAAACCGCCACCCTGACGGCCGAGGGCGCGGCCGACCAGATCCTCGACTATCTCAAGGCGCATCTCTGAGCGGCCAGTGGGCTCTGCCGATTGCAGCGGTGGCGCTAGGGCGGCGTCGGCCTGATGTCGGCAAGGTCTGGTCGTAGGCCTTTCGCCTAGGCCCTTTCGCGCCGGCCGGCGTCGGTGAAGGGGCCCGGCCATGAAACGCCGGGAGACCCGTCATCCGCTCGCCAAGGGAGACGCGGTCGGCAGACCGCGGCGGGCCGTTGGTCTCGGCTGTTCGGCGCTTTGCGGTTCGGTGCGAGGCCCGCCTTCCGGCAGTCCCTGGACCTGGAGCCGTTGTCGGGCATGACGCGGGCGACCGTCGTGCCGGGGCTTTCGTCGTCGGCGACGGCGATCCTCGGAAGGGCCGGGACGCCCTGCTTCCTCTCGTCGGCCAGACTTTGAGAGCAAGCGACACGTGAGGCGTCGTCGAGGCAGGCATGGACGAGCGCGCGGCAGACGCTTCGGTTCTTGCACTGGCCGGGTCGCCTCGTGCGTCCGTCCGGTTGCTCCGGCAGCTCGACCGGCAGCGGCGTCGGCTGGCTCGGCCAAGCCCGACCGAATGGCCTGCCTGGAGGGCACCATCTAGATGCCGCGGGCCCAGAGCCGTTCGGCCATCGAGCCGGTACGCGCCTCGACGGCGGCGCAGGCGTCGAGGATCATGGCTTCCTGGAAGCGGCGGCCGACGATCTGCACCCCGATCGGCTGGCTGCCGTTGAAGTGGGCGGGAACGTTGCCGGCGGGCAGCCCGAGGAAATTCATCGCATAGGACCACATCGCTGCGCCAATCGCCTCGTTGGCGCCCTCGATCCCTTCGGCATCCCGGTTCGGCGCGAAGAACGGTGCTGGCAGGAACGGTGTCAGCACCAGCGGATAGGTCTCGAGAAAGGCGTTCCAGGCGCGGGCATAGGCGCTGCGCCTGGCCATCACCTGCAGGAGCTCCGTCCCCTCGAAGGGCGGAAAGAGCTCGTAGTAGCTGTTGAAGATCTCGTTGATGGTCGGTGATCCCACGCCACGGATTGCCTCGCCCATCAGCGCCTCGACCTCGCCCATCAGCGCCCGGTAGGCGATCTGGCCGATCTCGTCGACCATCGGTGCTTCGGCCGCCACGACCTCGTAACCTGCGTCCGCCAGCGCCGCCGCGGCCGCGTCCAGGGCCGTCGACACGTCCGGGTGCAAGCTGAACGCGAACGTCTCCTTCGTGAACGCGACCTTGATCCTGCCCTCGTGCCGCGGCTGGTCGAAGGGCAGGGCGACGTGCCAGGGGTCGCGCCAATCCGCCGCCACCAAAGCGCGCATGCCGAGTGCCACGTCCCGCGCGCTTCGCGCGATCACGCCCTGGACGGACATGGCTTGGGCCAGCATGCCGCGCTCCGCCGATTGCGACGGGTTGAACGCCGGCACCCGGCCGATCCCCGGCTTCACGGTGGTGGCACCATTGGCGGCAGCCGGAAAACGCAGCGACCCGCCGATATCGTTGCCGTGCGCGAGCGCGCCGATGCCGGCCATCACCGCTGCCGCCGGCGCCACCGGACGAGCCGCCGGCCGAGACATGCGGTCCCCACGGGTTGTGGGTGCGGCCGTGCAGCAGGTTGTCCGTATCGGCGCGGAAGGAGAACTCGGGCGTGTTCGTGCGGCCGATGATCACCGCGCCTGCCTTGCGCAGATTGGCGACGACCGGCGCGTCCTCGGTGGCGATGACGTCGGCGAAGGCGGCCACGCCGTTGGACGTCGCATGCCCACGCTGATCGACGTTGATCTTGACGGTCACCGGGACACCGTGGAGCAGGCCCGGCTGCTCGCCCCGCGCCTGCGCTTCGTCCAGGGCGGCAGCCGTCGCCATCGCCTCGTCGGCACAAGTGACGACGACAGCGTTGAGCTTCGGGTTGACCGCCTCCATGCGCGCGATCGCTGCCGCAACCGCGTCGCGGGCGGAGACCTCGCCCTTGCCGATCAGCTGGACGAGGTCGGTGGCGGCGAGCCGCCAAAGCTCGATTGTGCTCATCACACCTCTCCGAGCGTAAGGGCTGTCGTCTGGTCAGCCCAGCAAGCTAGGCGGGACCGCCGTCCGCCTCAAGCCGGTTTGCTCTGGCGGGCGCCTCGGCGCCTCGATCCGCAGGGTCACGCCGCCGCCGGGGCCAGCGCGTCCAGGAGGGCGGTGCTGGTCGCGACCGTGCCGAACACGCCGCCCTGCATCTTGATCATCGCGATCGCCGCGTCGTGGTTGGCGCGGTCGGTGGCACCGCAGCAATCCTCGAGCAGCAGGCACTCGAAGCCCCGGTCGTTCGCCTCGCGCATCGTCGTGTGCACGCAGACATCGGTGGTGATGCCGGTGAGGACCAGGTTCTCGATGCCGCGGGTGCGCAGGATCAGCTCGAGGTCGGTGGCGCAGAAGCTGCCCTTGCCGGGCTTGTCGATGATCGGCTCGCCGGGCTGGGGCGCCAGCTCCTCGATGATCTCCCAGCCGGGCTCGCCACGCACCAGGATCTTGCCGCAGGGTCCGGGGTCGCCGATCCCGGCGCCGATCCGCCGCGACCGCCAGCGCTTGTTGGCGGGCAGGTCGGCGAGGTCGGGGCGGTGCCCCTCGCGGGTGTGCAGGACGTGCCAGCCGGCGGCCCGCGCCGCGCCGAGGACCGCCTTGATCGGCTCGACCGGTGCCCGGGTCAGTGACAGGTCGTAGCCCATCGCGTCGACATAGCCGCCCTTGCCGCAGAAGTCGGTCTGCATGTCGATCACGACCAGGGCCGTGTTCGCCGGCCTGAGGTCACCGTTCCAGGGCCAGGGATAGGGGTCGGCGGCAACGGTCATGGCGTCCTCATGCTGCAGCGGGGAGCCGCGCACCCGTCGCCCCGAGCGGCAATCCTGCAGCCTGCTGGTAGGCGGCGGCGAAGGCGGCGAGCCGGGCGTCGTCGAGCGTCGCGCCGGTGAGCATCAAGCCCTGCGGCAGGCCATCCGCCCGGAACCCGGCGGGCACGGCGATCGCCGGGAGGTCGAGGAGATTGACGAAATTGGTGTAGGTGCCGAGCATCGCGTTGAGGGGGATATTGTCCGCCAGCATCGCCTCGACCGTGACCGTGGTGGGCGTCGTCGGGGTCGCGAGAAAGGCCACGTCGGCGAAGAGCCGGCGGATCTGCTGGCGGACCCCGGCCATGCGGTACTGGGCGCGAAACAGCTCCATCGCCGACCACTTGCGCCCCCAGGAGAGAATCTCGCGGGTGGCCGGGAAGACGGCATCGGCGTGGGCGTCGAGGAAGGCCTCCAGATTCGCCGTGCGCTGGGCGACGAACGGGCCCTCGTAGAGCTCCCTGGCGGCGGCCAGATAAAGCGAGAGGTCGGTCGGCACGGCCTCGCCGCCGAGCCCTTCGAGCCGGGCCACTGCTTCGTCGAAGAGGCGTTCGGCCTCGGCGTCGCTGGCGAACTGGCGCGACGCCGCATCCGGCACGGCGAAGCGAAAGCGCTCCGGCAGCGACGGCGGTGCCAGCGACAGTTCCTTGGCCTCGGGGCGGGAGAACGGGTCCGCCGGGTCGTGCCCGATGATGACCTGCGTGGCGACGACGGCGTCGGCGACCGTGAGCGTCAGCAAAGAGTGTGAGCCGACCATCCCGGCGGCGGACGGAATGCCGCTCGACGGCACGGTGCCGGGGGTCGGCTTGAGCCCGACGATGTTGTTGAGCGCCGCCGGCACCCGGCCCGAGCCCGCGGCATCGCCGCCAAGCGCCATGCTGACGATGCCGGCCGCCACGGCGACGCCGCCGCCGGAGGTCGAGCCGCCGGAGATGTAGCGCTCGTCGAAGGCGCAACGCGGGATGCCGTAGTCGGTGCGCGTGCCGTTCAGGCCGACGCCGAACTGGTCCATGTTGTTCTTGCCGATCGCGATGGCACCGGCGTCGATCAGGCGCTGGACGATCGGCGTCGTCCGGGTCGCCAGCCGTGCCCGCGCCCGGCAGCCGTCGGTGGTCTCGTAGCCGGCGAGGTCGAAATTGTCCTTGACGCCGAAGGGCACGCCCCAGAGCGGCTGGGCACCCCGCTGCTCAGGCCGCAGCGAGCGGGCCTGGGCCAACGCCGCCTCGCGCGGTACCAGCGCGATCCAGGCCGGGTCCTGCCCGCGTGCAGCGATGCGCTCGTAAACGGCCTCGATCACCTGGGCGGGCTCGACGCCCGTGTCGTAGAGAGCGCGGAGCGTCGTGATATCCAGGCTGCCGTTCAGCGGGTCCCAGTCCACCGCTCAGCCCATCACGTCCTTGACCAGCTTGGGCCAGCGGTCCTTCCAGGGCCGCGCCGCCTCGTAGGCCGCGGATGCTGCGAGCACGGTCGGATCGTCGAGATGGCGGCCGACCAGATGCAGCCCGACCGGCAACCCGTCCGCGGTCCAGCCGGCGGGCACGGTCGCTGCCGGCTGGCCGGTCATGTTGATCGGAAAGGTGAAGCAGAGCCACGCCACCGGGTGGACGATGCGCCCGTCGACCTTCTCCGGGCCTTGCGAGCCGACAGCGAACGGCGGCACCGCCAGGGTCGGGGTCAAGAGCAGGTCGTAGTCCTGCATGAAATGCGCCATGCGGGTGCAGAGCGCCTTGCGCGCGATATTGGCGTTGGTCAGATCCTCGGCTGTCCAGGGGCGCATCAGGAAGTCGACGAGATGCGGGCTCATGTGGTGCGCGTGCTCGGGCAGCCATTTGCGCATGCCCGCGAGATCGGATTCCAGCGCCACGAGCCCCCAGAAGGCAGCGTAGGGATCGTCCCAGCCGGGATCGACCTCGTCCACCGTGCAGCCGAGATCGGTCTCGAAGACCCTGGCTGCGGCGCGGGTGATCTCGCGCACCTGCGGATCGACGGCGGCGTAGCCCCAGTCCTCGGAGAACGCGATCCGCTTGCCCTTGAACTCGGTCTTGAGCGCCGCCATCCAGTCGAACTCGATCGGGATGGTGTGCCGGTCGCGCGGATCGGGTCCGGCGATGACCGACAGCATCAGCGCCGAGTCCTCGACCGTCCGGCTCATCGGGCCGATATGCTCGAGCAATTCCCAGCTCGAGACGCCGGGATAGCGGGCGTCGCGGCAGCCCGGGTAGAGGGGGACGCGGCCCATCGAGGCCTTGATGCCGTAGAGCCCGCAATGCGCCGAGGGGATGCGGATCGAGCCGCCGCCGTCGGAGCCGATGGCGAAGGGCGAGACACCGCAGGCGACCGAGGCGCCGGAGCCGGCCGACGAGCCGCCCGGCGTCATGTCGAGATTCCAGGGGTTGCGCGTGGTCTCGAAGACCGGGTTGTGGCCGACGGCCGAGTAGCCGAACTCCGGCACGTTGGTCTTGCCGAGGATGACGGCCCCGGCGCCGCGCAGCCGCTCGACGACGATGTCGTCCTCCTCGGGCGTGAAGTCCTTGTAGAGCATCGAGCCCATCGCGGTGACCAGGTCCTTGGTCGCGACCAGGTCCTTGATGCCGACCGGCACGCCGGCGAGCGGCCCCGGGTCCTCGCCCGCGGCGAGCTTGGCGTCGACCGCCTTGGCCGCGGCGCGCGCGACCGCGTGGCCCGGCGCGCTGAAGGCATGGATATGCGGCTCGAAGGCGTCCATGCGCTCGAGCGCGGCCTCGGCCACCTCGGCGGCGCTGAGCTGGCGCGAGCGCACCTTTTCGGCGATCTCGACCGCGGTCATGGCGCCGATTTCCTTGGCCAACGGGCTCGCCGAACCGGTCTCGCTCATGCCGTCATTCCTTCTCTGCTGTTGATTGGCCGGTTGCCAGCGGCAGCCTCGGCGCCCAGCGGGTGGTGGCAGGCCGCGCGGTGGCCCGGCTCGAATTCCCGGAGAATGGGTGCCGTCTCGCGGCAGGCGTCGTCACCGCGCGGGCAGCGCCCGAAGAAGCGGCAGACCCTGGGGTCGGGGTCGATCGGGCTGCGTGGCTCGCCTTCGAGCTTGGGCCCGCGCGTCGACCGGCCCGGGATCGCGTCGATCAGGGCCCGCGTATAGGGGTGCCGTGGGGCGGCGAAGAGCGCCTCGACCGGCGCCACCTCGACGATCTTGCCGAGATACATGACGGCCACCCGATCGCAGAGCAGCCGCACGACGTTGAGGTCGTGGGAGACGAAGAGGTAGCTGACGCCGAGCCGGCGCAGGTCGGCCAGAAGGTGCAGGATCACCGCCTGCACCGAGACGTCGAGTGCGGAGGTCGGCTCGTCCAGGATCAGCACCTCGGGCTCGGTGGCGAGCGCCCGGGCGATGCCGACCCGTGCCTTCTGGCCGCCCGAAAGCTGGTGCGGGTAGCGGTCGAGCAGCGGCTCGGCAAGGCCGCACAGGCCGGCCGTCTCGCGGGCCTTGGCTTCGGCGGCGGCGCGCGGCAGATCGCGGCGCAGGCGCAAAAGCGGGTCCATGATGCTCTCGAGCGCCCGGAAATGCGGGTTCAGGCTGTCGGTCGGGTCCTGAAAGACGACCTGGATCTTCGCCCGCTCGGGCCTGGTGCCGAAGCGCCGGGCCGAGATCGAGCCGATGTCGGTCCCGTCGCAATAGATGCGCCCCTCGGTCGGGTCGATCAGCCGGGCGATCAGGCGGACGAGGGTCGACTTGCCGCAGCCCGAACTCGCCGACCAGGCCCAGGCTCTCGCCCTTGCCGATGGCGAGCGACACGCCGTCGACCGCATGCAGCACGCCCCCCTTCACCGGGAAGTGCTTCTCCAGATCGTCGATGCTCAAGACGTCCGTCATTCGGCGGCCCTGGCGCTTCGGGTGTCGAGGCCCGCCGGATGGTGGCACGCGACGCCGTGGCCGGGCGCCACCTCGACGCGCGGCAAGGGCGTCGTCTCGCACACTTCCGTTCGCCGCGTGCACCGCGCGAGGAAACGGCAGGGCGGGAGGTGGCCGCGGAGATCGGGAAGGCCGCCCGGGATCGGCACCAGCGACGCCAGCGACGACGCCTCGGTCGGCGTCGCGGCGATCAGCCCGGCGGTGTAGGGGTGGGCGGGGGCGGCGAAGATCGCAGCGGTGTCGCCCGTCTCGACCACGTGGCCGGCGTGCATCACGGCGATGCGCCGGCAATGATCGCGGGCGAGGCCCAGATCGTGGGTGATCAAGAGGGTCGCCATGTTCTGCTCGGCGGCGAGTTCGTCGAGCAAATCCATGATGGCGGCCTGGGTGGTGACGTCGAGGCCCGTGGTCGGCTCGTCGGCGATCAGCAGCGCCGGCTCGCAGGCCAGCGCGATCGCGATCATCACCCGCTGGCACATGCCGCCCGAGAGCTCGAAGGGATAGGCGTCGAAGCGCCGGGCAGGGTCGGGGATGCGGACCCGTGCCAGGGCCTCGATCGCGGCGGTCCTGGCGGCCTTGCCCTTGAGCCCGTGGTGGCGGCCGATCACGTCGGTGAGCTGCCGGCCGACCTGGCGGATCGGGTTGAGCGCACTTCGCGGGTTCTGGAAGATCATCGCCGCCTTGCGGCCGCGCACCTCCTTCAAGGCGCGCGGATCGCCAGAGGCGAGGTCGACCCCATCGAGCGTGATGCGCTCGGCCGTGACGGCCGCCGCACCATCGAGGATGCCCATGATGGCGAAGGCGGAGACGGACTTGCCGGAGCCGCTCTCGCCGACCAGGGCCAGGGCCTCGCCGCGCCGCACGTCGAAGCTGACGCGATCCAGGGCATGCACCTCGCCGTCCCGGGTGCGGAAGCGGACCGAGAGGTCTCGGACCTCGAGGAAGGCCGCGCTCACGTCCGCCGCCGCGGGTCGATCAGGTCGCGCAGCCCGTCGCCCAGGAGGTTGAAGCAGAAGACCGAGAGGACCAAAGCGAGGCCCGGAAAGAGGAAGATCCACCACTCGCCCGAGAAGATGTAGTTGGCCCCCTCGGAGACCATGATGCCCCATTCCGGCGTCGGCGGCCGGACGCCGAGCCCGATGAACGAGAGCCCGGCGGCATTGAGGATGGCCCAGCCCATGTTGAGCGACACCTGCACCATCATCGGCGGCAGGATGTTCGGGATCAGGTGGCGGTGCAGCAGCCGGAACGGGCCGTTGCCGGCGAGCCTTGCCGCCTCGGCGAAGCCGGCGTCACGCCGCGTGTTGATCTCGGCCCGGGCGAAGCGGATGTAGAACGGCAGGTTGATGATCGCCGTGGCGAGGATGATGTTCCAGACCGTGTTGCCGAGGGCTGCGACGATGCCCATCGCCAGGACGAAGAGCGGGAAGGCCATGATGGTGTCGACGACGCGGCCGACGATGCGGTCCGTCCAGCCGCCGAAATAGCCGGCATAGGCGCCGAGCAGCAGCCCGACCGCGAACGACAGGGCGACCGCCGAGACGGCGATGCCGAGATCGACCCGGGCCGCGACGATCACCCGGCTGAGCACGTCGCGCCCCAGGTGGTCGGTGCCGAACGGATGGGCGAGCGACGGCGCCTGCAGCGCGTTGCCGGAGTTGGTGGCGAGCGGGTCGTAGGGTGCGATCGCCTCGCCGAGCACCGCGGAGAGGACGAGGAGGACGAAGAGCACCGCCGCGAACAGGGTCAGCGGGTTTTCGGCGATGGTGTAGCGGGCGGCGCGCATCAGTCCGGCCCGGCCCCGCCCGGAAGGCACGGCCGGCGCACCCGGCGGTTGGGCAGCGTTGAGCATCGGTCCTAGCTCTCGTAGCGGACGCGAGGGTCGACGAGGGTGTTCAAGACGTCGACGAAGAGGTTCAGGAGGACGTAGATGATCGCCATCGCGACGACGAAGCCCTGGATCGCGGCATAGTCCGAGGTGACCACCGCCTCGACCGCGTAGCGGCCGACGCCGGGCCAGCCGAACACCTGCTCGATCAGCACATTGGCACCGAGCAGGAAGGAGAAGATCATGCCCAGGATGTTGACCACCGGCAGGAGCGCATTGCGCAAAGCGTAGGTGATCAGGACCTGGGTGCTCGACAGGCCGTTGGCCCGCGCCGTGCGCACGAAGTCGCTGGAGAGCACGCCGATCATCGAGGCCCGGGTCATCCGGGCGATGGGGGCGAGCGCGAACAGGCCCAGGGAGATGCCGGGCAGGATGAGCTGGCCGAAGGCCGCCCGCGCCAGCTCCCAGTCACCGGCGAAGAGCGCGTCGATCGTGTACATGCCGGTGACCGTCGGCGGCGGCGAGTAGAAGATCTCCAGCCGGCCGATCGGCTGCGGCGCCCAGCCGAGCTGGTAGTAGAAGACGAAGACCAGGAGCAGGCCGACGAAGAAGCCGGGAAACGCGGCGGAAAGGGTGGTGAGCCCGCGGCAGACGTGATCGACCATCGAACCGGGCTTTGTCGCGGCCCAGATGCCGAGCGGCATGCCGACCAGAACCGCCAGCAGCAGGGCGAACAGCGTCAGCTCCATCGAGGCCGGCAGCCGCTGCATGAGATCGAGGAGCACCGGCTGGCCGGTGGTGAGCGAGGTGCCGAGGTCGCCCGAGGCGAGATCGCGCAGATAGACCACGAACTGCTCGATCAGGCTGCCGTCGAGGCCGAGCTTGGCGCGCAATTCCTCGACCAATTCCCTGGTCGCGGACGGCCCGGCAAAGTAGGCGGCCGGATCACCCGGCAGTGCCCGCGACAAGAAGAAGGTGAGCAGGATGACGCCGAAGATGTTCGGCAGTGCAGCCAGCAAGCGGTGGCCGATCAGCTTCGCGGTCATGCCGGCACCGCCGCCGGCATCGCCGCCTCGAGCGTCTGGATCACCGCCGTGGACGGTGCGACGCAGCCGAAGAGGCCGTTGCCCATGGTCGTGAAGCGCAAGATCGCCTCGTGGTTCGCCCGCTCGGTCGCGGCACAGCAATCCTCGAGCAGGAGGCACTCGTAGCCGCGGTCGTTGGCGTCGCGCATCGTCGTGTGGACACAGCAATCGGTGGTGACGCCGGCAAAGAGGATGTTGCGCACCCCGGCGCGGCGGAGGATCTGCTCGAGATCGGTGGCATGGAAAGCGCCCTTGCCCGGCTTGTCGATGACCGGCTCGCCGGCGAGCGGCGCCACCTCGGGCGCGATCTCCCAGCCGGGCTCGCCCCGTGTCAGCGCCCGGCCGCAAGGGCCGGCCACGCCGATCTCGGCACCGGCCCGGGCTGAGCGCCAGCGCTTGTTCGGGTTGAGGTCCGAGAGGTCCGGCCGGTGTCCCTCGCGGGTGTGCAGAATGTGGAAGCCACGTGGCCGGAGCGTGTCCAGCAGCCGGCGGATCGGCCCGATGACGCCGCCGGTGGCGCTGATGTCGACGCCCATGCGGTCGCAATAGCCGCCGGGCAGACAGAAATCGGTCTGCACGTCGATCACGATCAGCGCGGTGTCCGCCGGTGACCAGCGCCCGTCGAACGGCCAGGGATAGGGCGATGCCTCGATGGGCGCCAAGGTCTCGGGCATGGAAGGGGCCTCTGGCATATGCCGGGTCTCAGGCATGAGCAGGCTCGACGTTGCTGCGCAGCGCATCGAGCAGTGCCGTCGACGTGGCGATCGAGCCGTAATGCCCGCCGACGAGCTTCAGCATCTCGATCTGTGCCAGGTGGTTCTCCTCCTGCGCGGCGGCACAGCAGTCCTCGAGCAACAGGCACTCGTAGCCGCGGTCATTGGCGTCGCGCAGCGTCGACTGCACGCAGCAGTCGGTGGTGACGCCGGTGACGATCAGGTTCTTGATGCCGCGCCGGGCAAGGATCGCGTCGAGATCGGTGGCCCAGAAGGCGCCCTTGCCGGGCTTGTCGATCACCGTCTCGCCGGGCTCCGGGTAGAGCTCCGGGATGATGTCGTGGCAGCGCTCGCCGCGCACCAAATAGCGCCCGAGCGGCCCCTCGGCACCAATCTCGCCGCCGCCTTGCGCCGAGCGCCAGCGCTTGTTCTCGGCCAAGTCCGAGAGATCCGGGCGATGGCCTTCGCGGGTGTGCAGGATCGGAAACCCACCGGCGCGCATCGCCGCCAGCAGCCTCATCAGCGGTGCGATCGGCCGGCGCAGCGGCGTCAGGTCGATGCCCCGCGCATCCAGCCAGCCGCCCGGCGCGCAGAAATCGGTCTGCATGTCGATGACGATGAGCGCCGTATCGGCGGGCGACCAGTGGCCGTCGAACGGCCAGGGATAGAGGCCCGGAACCTGGCGTGGAATGGCACGTCTCCAGCGTCGTTCGGTCAGCGAGCCGCCCAGCCGGGCCGCATGGCGGCCGGCCGGGCGGCGGTGGCATCAGCCCTTGGTCACATTTTATGCTAAGACACGAAGAAATATCAATTGACGTCACTCCTGGTCAAATTTTTTTCGGAAAAATCTTCGGAATGGGGGCTTCAATTATTGCAAAAATCCTGAAATCTGATTGGCTGAAAAAATATCAATTTTTTGATCAGATTTTTCATCGAAATCAAAATTGACTACCCTTATTGAGTAAAAAGATATTTTTGACTCCCTAATGTTTGTTGGTTTTCCTACAAATTGAATACGTATATATACTTAACGATGCGACATTTTTGAGCAGCGCGGCTCCAAAAAAATGACGAGTCGAATGAGTCGAATATTTTATTTTATTCATACATGAATGTAGAAGATAAACACAACATCGTGACGCCACCATGATGGCGACTTTGGGCGCCGAGTTCGACATCAAGGACATGGAGGCACCTTGCGCGGCTGATGGGTTCGGCTTTCTCATATATATTTAGGGTTGTTTAGCATTGATGGTGTGTAGGTGCCCCGCATTCCTTTGCGTCGAACTCAGCACCGCCATGGCGCCGTGCTTTGCCGCGATGATGATGCCAAAATCCCCCCAGAAACTACTTTTTCACAGACAAGCTGACTCACATTATGCGTCTAATCTGAATCATAAATTGTCTTCAGTCATGAGGATCGAAGATAAAGAGAAGCCAGCCTATCTCTTAGGTTATGCCTATTAACGCTCGTTCTGCGATCAGCTTGGAAGCGTTAGATTACGGTTATACGAGCGCGCGCACTCTGAAAAGTTTAATGCAAGAGAAATCCTGCAGTTCAGCTAATACTGTACAATACGAGGCCAAGCTTTACTCCATTCTAGCTCACTTTGGATCGAGTGAATACCCAAATTGCTCAAACATGACCTTCCATCGACGTTGAATCTCTTGTAGTAGTTCCTCGTTAATCCTATAGGCATCAAACTGATTCTTTCGATAGCCCTTTAGATTCTCACAATACTCTTTGAGTTTACAAGGATACACTGAATCACTATCCTCTTTAAACACTTGATGCATTCCTTCCAGTCCATTATATATGGACTCTATCGTTTCATACGGATTGCTCGTTAATTCGTCAAACGACACTTGCACCAAATTCTTGCCAAATTGCAACTCGGGTAATTCCTCCACACACGACTTGTATTCCTCCATTAACAATTCTCCTTGTTGTAGTATATATTCACGTAAGTCACCGTCATTTGGTCTCTGCAAGTACATGTATCCATACGTAGTATTTGCGAGATGGACACTGCTCAAAAAGACGCCAATGGGATGTCGATGAACAAGGACAAACTGTGCATTCGGATGCAGTTGAAGCAAATGACGTATTTGTCCTGTATGGCAGGGACTTTTGAGCAACAATCTGTTGGGACGTGGAATGACACATGTATTGGATTTCCTGATTTTTTGCAACACGTTTTGTACTTTGAGCTTTTGGCAGAGCGATTCAAAGGCTCGGGTCCAACGAGTGACATGTGCTGGAGAAGCATCCCTAAAAGTTTGAAAGGGCCGATAGTGTTGTTTGTCTTGCATATAACTCAATGATTATTAGCAATTAACTTGCTATTTCCATGATTGGAATTTTTAACGTCGCTCGGCTCCCGATTACGAAACCAATACGACGCGCCGGTTAGAACCGGCCGGGGTATATAAAAAGGAGCAACCTAACATAGTTCCACTCACTTGACTTTAGTACAAAGCCGTGTGAGGGCGTCATCACCAAAGTCGGCCGAAGGACAGTATCCAACGTCCGATTGGGAGACTAGGCATATAGCTCGGGTGTGACAGACTTAATCATCAGTCGTCTGGAAGAAATCGTGCATCAATTGTTGTTGTCGTTGGTGTGCCGGAGGTGCAGTCGAACGAGATTCGCGAGCCAGTTGTATACCTCGCAACCATCCCCTCTTATCCACCACTGACATAGACATAACATCATCTCGGCCTCGACGAATAAAATGGTGGTCTTTACGGGCAAGCCCTTCCGTATTTTTCCGAAACTCGTCATGTATAGCCGCCTCGAGCTCCGCGGCCTGCTGTAAAGGGAGACCCTGTGCATCTACTGCGTGGAGAACTCCATTGCGGTGAAGCCACATCCCGTGGGTCAGTTCCAATAGCTGAGTAACCAGTCCCGATGTCCATTTGTCCACGGTGCGCTTCGAGTGTTGCTCTTGGTAATGTTGTATTTGTAGCATTCCCCAGGATCGTGTAATCTTGCCTTCCACGAAATTTTGCCACCCAATTTCATCTTGCTCCGTCGCGGCTGAAAAACAAAAGGGGTCCGCTGAATTTGTAAACTTGGTCTCTGTTGAATGTGACATGAGGCTCTCGAGAATACACTTTTGTACTGAAGGGTGTGTGTTCATCTCAATCAACCATAAGCCGAGGTTCGTGACCCGGTTGGACCATTCTTGCGCAGCACCGCTGCCGGTACATACGATAACATGCGTCGTGGTTTCGTTCTCTTGTTTGCATCGAGGGCATCGGCTATTGTCCCAAAATCCGCAAATCTTCTGCATACGTCCGACACCACAGAATCGGCTCATATGTTTTGAGGCCCAAACCCTGAACATTTCGGGAAAATCGTCAAGGGATCGGTGTACTGCTTGCCAATCGACCAAGTCGAAACCGTCCGCTGTCATCCGTAGGTGTTCTGGGCGAGATAGGAAGGTTCGCATCGGGGCATAGTGAATCCTTTGGAGCACGGGCCAAGCCGGATCTGAAGTCAACTTGACCTCGTCGATGCTACATTGCCAACCTTCGAACTTGATAGACATTGGTGGAGGGGGGATACGTTCTGCAAAGATTCGGTCCACCCTAGCTTTCGCACGCTCATCCATCAACTCGTTCAATTGTTCGGGCCTTGTGAGGTGGGCAAACGGGACGAGATCCGCTCTGTGACCTTTCACTTTTTCGAACCTAACCGACACTTGGTGTTCTGTCCGTAGTTTGAAAACGATAACTCGAATAGCCCGGATCAAATCGGAGTGTTTGTACTTCGTAGACACTTTGAGGTGTCCCTCGGCTGCCTTGTCCAACCCAGCATCATTATCAAAATGAAATGTAATTGATCCCTCATGTATGTCGTAGTAGATACAGAAAGCCAACAAGCCAAGGAGGCCGGCGTGGCAACCTTGGAGTTCGGATCGGTAGGCATTGACCTCGTTTCGAAGTCCAGAAGTGGAGCATTCACCAAAACAAACTGCCGATGTTGCGGAGCATTCAAGAATCCAGGCTGCGGCTCCAATTTCCGTCGAAAGCAGGGGCTTATATGACCCATCGCTTACCATTACTGCCGTTCCCGAAGTGATGGCTTGAGTGAGTAAATCCGGGTCCTCTGGAAAAAAGCTCTCCGCAATAGGCCAGCTATCGTCCCACGCTGCAATGAAATTGTAAATCGTGTCGTGGGTGGGAGAAGGAGAGTAAGCATTGCCTGACGAGCCCTCGAACATGACCCGACCTCGGTCATACCGAATGG